>DASXIB010000025.1:0-232967 GCA_036498245.1 Solirubrobacteraceae bacterium | reverse complement strand
CAGGTCCTTCTTGCGGAAGTTGCGGCAGACAATCCCGTGCTCGGACTCGAGCTTGTCCGCCGCTTCCCAGATCGCAGGGTGGACCTTCTCGCGCTCCTCCACGTACAGGCTCCACATGTACAGGTCCATCGCCTTGGTCATGCCGATGTCCTGCTCGAAGATGCGCTGGTAGTAGGGGTGGTGCCAGGGACAGAGGATGATCGGCGGATACTCGGTTGGACTCAACTGGTCCTCGCAACACCTTGATCGTGGAGGTGTGTATGGGCAGGCGAGCGGGTTGGATGAAAGGGTTGACGGGCAGGGCGCCGATGAAGTCGTTGGGGCATCCGATGCTTCGCCGGGAGCTCGAGCGGTCGTTCTGGCAGGGGATCGCTGGGGGCTTGACCAGTGCGGATGCGGCGGTGGCTGTCGGTGTGTCTTCGGCGGCTGGCGGCCGGTGGTTCAGAGAACGTGGTGGGATGCCAACATTCATGCTGGACCCAGTATCGGGCCGGTACCTGTCGTTCCAGGAGCGCGAGGCGATCGCGATGCTCAAGGCGCAGGGCACCGGAGTCCGAGAGATCGCCCGCAGGTTGGGGCGTTCTCCGTCGACGATTTCGCGGGAGCTGCGCCGCAACGCTGCCACTCGCGGCGGGGAGCTCGACTATCGCGCGTCGGTAGCGCAATGGAAGTCGGAGCTGGCTGCGCGCCGCCCGAAGACTGCGATGCTCGCCACCAACGATCGACTCCGAGAGTACGTGCAGGAGCGACTCTCCGGGCAGGTTCGCCGGCCGGACGGGACAGCGGTACCGGGGCCCAAAGCAGCGGCTTGGAAGGGACGGGGCAAGCCGCAACGCCGGGATCGCAGGTGGGTAACGGCGTGGAGCCCAGAGCAGATCTCTGCCCGGTTGAAGGTCGATTTCCCCGATGATGAGTCGATGCGGATCTCGCACGAGGCGATCTACCAGGCGCTCTACGTGCAGGGCCGCGGCGCGCTACGACGTGAACTCACGGCATGTTTGCGCAGCGGCAGAGCATTGCGGATCCCCAGAGCACGTGTTCGTGGGCGCGGCAAGAGCTTCGTCACCGAGCAGATCATGATCAGCGAGCGTTCCCCTGAGGCCGACGATCGCGCGGTTCCTGGCCACTGGGAGGGCGACCTCATCCTCGGCGCGGACCGCACCGCGATCGGGACGCTGGTGGAGCGCACTACGCGGTTCACGATGCTGCTTCACCTACCGCCGATGCTCGGTCATGGTGGTCCAAGAACCAAGCACGGTCCGCCGCTTGCCGGTCGCGGTGCCGAAGCGGTCCGTGACGCGATCACAAAGCAGATCACGATACTGCCCGAGCAGCTACGCCGATCGCTCACCTGGGACCAGGGAGCCGAGATGTCACAACACGCACAGCTGAAGATTGCTACCGGACTTCACATTTATTTCTGTGACCCCCAAAGCCCCTGGCAACGAGGGACGAACGAGAACACCAACGGTCTTCTCCGCCAATATTTCCCCAGAGGAACAAACCTCGCCAGGCACACCGCCGAGGAACTCGAAGCCGTCGCCGCCACGCTCAACAGCAGGCCACGCAAGACCCTCGGCTGGCGCACACCCGCCGAAGCACTCGACACTCATCTACGATCACCTCAAACAAAAGCCGTTGCGGCGACCGATTGAATCCGCCCTCGTGCCCCTCGATCAGCAGCCCGATCTCATCGTTGGTCGTGAAGTCCATTGGGCCGACCATGCGGTCGCGGCCCCGTTCGCGCAGCCACGCCTCGGCAGTGTCCAGCAGCGCGCGGGCCGCCTCGGGGTCGTCCTCACACTCAAACCAACCGAACAGTCCCCAGGCGTTGCCTTGAAACTCGTTGAAGTTCCTGTCGATATGGGCGCTGATGCGCCCCACCGCCCGTCCATCGCGCCAGGCCAGGAAGTACTGGGCCTCCGCGTGCTTGAAGAAGGGGTTCTTCTTCTGGTCCAGCCGCTTCTTCAGCTCCATCAGGAGCGGCGCCACCCAGTTGGGCTCGTTACGATAGAGCCGCCACGGCAGCTTGATGAACGCGTCCAGTTCGCGTCGGGTTGTGACAGGTCTGATCTCAACAGTCATCCGTGTGAAACCTATAGTCAACGGTGCGGGAGCCGGCGGGCTCTCTGGCCCACGCTTCGAGGGGCTTCGTCGGCCGACCGCAACCTAAGTACGTGCAACCTAAGTACGTAGTTGCCCCACGCCAGGCTGTCACCGATGCGAAAGCCGGCCACCGCGACAGCTTGCTCGCCGCCAAGGAGCAAAGGCAGCGACCAGCCTATAGCCCACAGGGCGCAGCATGCCCATCTGTGGTCTCCGGTCTCGTTGGCATGTCGAGTAGGCGCTCGGCGGGGTTGGTTCGTAGGGCTCTAAATGTCTGACATCAGGGCAACTGCGTGTGCCTGGTGTGTTTGGTTTGGGTTCTCGTGGGTCATTGCACTCGGATGGATCGGGTGTGTTCTGAGCAGAGCGGGAGCCTGCGAATCTCTTGTATCTGAGCGATTTTCCAGCACTTTTTAGGTAGCGCAGACCCGTTCGTGTTGTATGCTGTAGGAGGAGCGGGCATGGTTGGGGGCTTGACGAGAAGCTGGAGATGTGCTTGAATCTAGAGGTCGTTGGTATCTCATCGTGGGGTGCTGGACAACATAGAATCGGGTTTGGGTTGGTCTCTTGGGATCGACGTAAGCGCTTAGCAGGGGATTTGTGGGAGAGGGCCGGATCGGATCATGAGGGGTTGTTTTCGCGTGAGTCCATTGGGGACAGATGTGGTGGGGATCGTTGCTTGCCCGAGAGGGCTCGTAGGTAGATGCGTCAGCGCTGCTGACACATCTCTCTCTCTCTCTCTCTCTCTTGCCGGGATCTTCTAGGCACTAACCGCAGTTCTGGCAGCGCTCGTGCCGGCGCCCCCGTCGTGGGCAGGGGCTGCTCATGGTAAATGCCGCGGGTGTCTCGGGTGGACGCCGCCGGGGCGTGTCCTCAGGGTCGGTGCTTTCGCGGCGCGGGGACGTGTTGGTCTCCGCCACCCAGCGCTCGCGGATGCTGAGCAGCGCCATGCGCGTGATCTCCGAAGTCGGCTATGGCGAGATGTCGGTCTCGCGGATCACTCACGGCGCCGGGGTTTCGCGGCGTACCTTCTACGACCTCTTCAGGGATCGCGAAGACTGCTTCCTCGCTGCCTTTGACGATGCCGTGTCGTCCGCGCGCGAGGCGATGCTCGCCGGATGGGCCGCTGAGCGTGGTTGGTCCGCACAGGTTCGCGCGGGGCTGCTGGGGCTGCTGTTGCTGTTCGATCGCGAGCCCGGTGTGCGCGCGTTGTTGGTCGTGGATGTCTTGAAGGCCGGCCCTCGCGTGCAGCAGCGTCGCGCCGAGGTCCTGGCCGAGCTCAGCCGTGTGCTGCAGCAGAGCGGCGTGGCGGCAAAGACCGCGCGCGAGCTCCCGGAGCTCACCGGTGAGGGTGTTGTCGGGGCCGTGTTGGGTGTGATTCATACGCGCTTGCTGACCGAGCCCTCGGGCTCGATGGTGGAGCTGCTGGGCCCCCTCATGGGTCTGATCGTGCTGCCCTATCTCGGACCCGTCGCCGCCCAGCGCGAGCTCGCGCGGCCCGCCCCAGAGCTGCCCGCCGTGCAGTGCGCGGGTCCTGGGCGCCCGGGTGACCTCGGTGATTTGCGCATCCGGATCACCCATCGAACGTTGCTTGTGCTCGCCGCGATCGAGGAGCGCCCCGGGGCCAGCAATCGTCAGGTCGCCGATACCGCCGGGGTCGGCGACCAGGGGCAGATCTCGAAGCTCCTGGCGCGCCTGGAGGGCCTGGGGTTAATCGAGAACCTCAGCCCCGGGCAGCCCAGTGGCGAGCCGAACAGGTGGCGTCTCACGGCGCTTGGGGCCCGAATTCAGGGCTTTGAGCAGGTGGTGCGGATTCAAGCAAATCGCAGTGTCGACCAAGGGAACATCACATGATTGCTCGCAGGCTGACTTCGACTAATCACGCGTCGCTCTGCGCGCTTGCCAGCCTGCTGGCGCTGGGTGGGCTGCTGCTGTGCAGCGCGCCCGCGCTTGCCGTGCGGGGGCACGTGTTCAGCAGCTCCTTTGGCAGCCCAGGTTCCGGCAACGGACAGCTCTCCGCTCCCAGCGCGCTCGCCGTGAACGAAAGCTCGGGGAGCGTGTACCTGCTCGACACCGGGAACAACCGAGTCGAGTACTTCAGCGCCACCGGCAGCTATGAAGGCCAGTTCGACGGCAGCGGCTCGAACGTGCTCGTGGAAGCGGCCGCCGCGCCCACCGGCAAGTTCTCACAACCCACCAGCATCGCTGTCGACAACGATCCGGGCAGTCCGTCGTTCGGCGACGTCTACGTCGGTGACGCCGGCCATGCGGCGATCGACAAGTTCAGCGCCACCGGGGAATACATCGGGCAGATCACAGAAACTCCAGCAGGCGGCTTCGGCGAAATCGAGGGGCTCGCCGTGGACGCGAGCGGGACCCTCTGGTTGTGGCAGGGCTCAGAAGAACGAGCGATCAACAGCTTCACCTCGGCGCTCGCCAATGAATTCATAGCCAGTCACCCCGTCCACCTGGCACGCGGTCCGAGGCCGGGGTTGGCGGTGGACTCCAACGCCAACCTCTACGTCGCGATCGGCGGTCCACAGATCGCCAAGCTCGACAGCTCCGGGCGCAGGCTCAAGGAACACTTCGACAGCCTGGTCGAAGCAGAAGACCAGGCTCAGGCTGTTGGCGTCGCAGTCGACGTACCGAGCAACGACGTCTACATCTCCGACGCCGCCGGCACCGGTTCGGTTGCGCGGTTCAGCTCCTCTGGCTCGCTGCTGGAGGAGTTCGGCGCCACAGGTCTCACAGAACTCAGCAGCATCGCGGTCAACTCCAGCAGCAACCGCGTCTACGTCGCCGACGCGAGCACCGACAAGGTCGACGTCTTCGTTTTGGAACCCGAATCGCATCCCGCGATCGAACGCGAGGACCGCTCGCTTGTGAGCGCCACGAGCGCGACGCTCGGCGCGCAGATCAAGCCGGCCGGTCCCGACACGACCTACTACTTTCAGTACGGAGCCGCGAGCTGCGCCTCCAGTCCATCCGCCTGCACCGAACTGCCGGCCGCGCCGGGGCGCGACATCGGCGGGGGCTTTGAACCGCAGAGCGTCAGCGTCCACCTCCAGGGTCTGACGCCTGGCGTCGTCTACCACTACCGTGTGATCGCCACCAACGCGCTGGGGAGCGCCGAAGGGGCGGATCAGACCTTCACCACCCAGCAGCAGGGCGCGGAATTCAGGTTGTCCGACGGCCGCGCCTGGGAAATGGTCACCCCAGCGGACAAGCACGGCGCGCGTCCCATCGCCATCGGCGCTGAATGGGGAACCGACATCCAGGCCGCCGCCGACGGCAGCGCGATCACCTTCCCGGCGACCTCGCCATTCGTCGCCAATCCGGCAGGCAACCGTTCCCCCGAAAACGCGCAGGTGCTCTCCAGCCGCGAGAGCCCCGGCTCCTGGCAATCGGTGGATCTGAGCACCCCAAACGACCCGAGCGTGACTGAATTGCAGGTGGGCAGGATCTCCGAGTACAAGCTCTTCGCTCCTGACCTGTCGCTCGGACTCCTCGAACCGCCAGGCGGCATGCCGCTGTCGCCCAAGCAGTCTCCGGAAGAAACGCAGGAACAGACACTCTACCTGCGTCAGGCCGGCGGCGAATACCTGCCGCTTGTCACCAAGGCGAACGTGGCGCCGGGCACAGCCTTTGGCGAAAGCGCGGCAACGCTCAAATTCAGCGCGGCCTCCCCGGACCTTCGACACGTGGTCTTCCAGTCCAGGGTAAGGCTTACCGAAACGCCGACGCTGGAAAATGGCGGGGGTCTCTATGAGTGGACGGCGGGACGGCTCCAGCTCGTCAGCGTGTTGCCAGGAACCCGTGGACCGGCGTCGGCGACGCTTGGAAATCACGACGATAACGTCAGACACGCGGTCTCAGATGACGGCACGCGGGTCATCTGGCAAGACCTGAACAGCAGCAGTCCCCGCCTCTATCTACGCGACACCTCACGGCAGGAAACAGTCCAGATCGATGCCGCCCAGGGCGCGCCCGAACCAACCAGTTTTGTCAAGACGATCTACAACACCGCAAGCAGTGACGGCTCGCGCGTGTTCTTCACGAGCCCCCAGCGTCTCACCGCGGACTCGACCGCGGTCGCTGAAGGCCAGAACGAGAAGGCAGACCTCTACGAGTTCGAAGTCACCAGCCCCAAGGACCAGCCACTGGCGGGCAGGCTCACCGATCTGAGCGCGGACCGGAACGCCGGCGAGAGCGCCGATGTGCGAGGGGTGATCGGCGCCAGCGAAGACGGGTCCGCGGTCTATTTCGTGGCCAACGGCGTGCTCGGCGATGGCGCCCAGCACGCCGCCCGAAATGGAGCCTGCGAACACGCCACTGAAGTTGCTCGCGCGACCTGCAGCCTCTACGTGGCTCACTACGACCAGGCAACCCAGTCATGGGGGGAACCGGTATTCATCGCGGCGCTCTCCGGCGCCGACCACCCTAGCTGGGGCGACGGACCTGAGAGCCGTCAGCTCAGGACGATGAGCTCGCGAGTGTCTCCCAGCGGGCAGTACCTCGCGTTCATGTCGCAGCGAAGTCTGACTGGATACGAAAATCGCGACATCAACAGCGGCCTGCCCGACGAGGAGGTGTTCCAGTACAACGCGCGATCGCGACGACTGGTGTGCGCCTCATGCAATCCAACCGGCGCTCGGCCGCGCGGGATCTTCAAGACCGAAGCCTATGAGGAACGGCTCGTGAGCTATACGAAGTCACTTTGGATCGACCGCTGGTTGGCCGGCAGCGTTCCGGCGTGGTCTCCGAAGGATCTCAACTCGGCCGTGTACCAGTCGCGGTATCTGTCTGATGCCGGCCGCCTGTTCTTCAACAGCTCCGACGCCCTGGTCCCGGCCGATGGGAACGGCGCCGAGGATGTGTATGAGTTCGAGCCCGCCGGGGTCGGGAGCTGCCAGCCGCCCGGCTATGGGCAGAGCGCAAGCGATGTGTTCAGCGCTGAAATGGGTGGATGCGTGGCGTTGATCTCGGCCGGGAGCTCCGGTGAAGAATCGGCGTTCATGGACGCCAGCGAAAGCGGCGGCGACGTGTTCTTCCTCACGCTCTCCCAGCTTTCCGCGCGTGATCGCGACACGAGCCTGGATCTATATGACGCGCATGAATGCGTGGCGGCCGTGCCGTGTGCGCCGGGAGTGGCGTCGGTGCCAGCGCCCTGTTCGACCGGCGACGCCTGCAGGCCCGCGGCGACGCCCCAGCCCGCGATCTTTGGGGCCCCCGCGAGCGCGACGTTCTCCGGCGCGGGGAACATCGGCGCCGCGCCGCCGCGCCAGGTTGGGGTCAAGTCCCTGTCGCGGGCGCAGAAGCTCGCACGGGCACTGAGAGCGTGTCGCAAGAAGCCAGCCCGCAAGCGTTTGACGTGTGAGCGTCAGGCGAGAAAGAGCTATCGGGCGAAGCGGGCGTCGTCGTCTTCGTCACAAGTCCGCAAGAGCTTGTCCGCCAAGGCCGGGCACTGAGAAAGCCAAGGGAGACAGACATGACCAAAGACAAGCTCAAGCACATCAGGCGGGTTGCCGCCATCGTGGCCGGCAGCGTGGGGCTCGGTGTGCTGATCGGTGGCACACCGGCGGCTGCTGAAGTGCAGTGTGGCTCGTGCACGCCATGGTGGCATCTGAATTCAGGGTCCCTGCCCGCTGATCTGCCGCCCGGCGGGGAAGGCAAGATATCGGTGATAGCGGAGGATCTGGGTGACGCCGGCCTGCATTCGAGCGTCGTGCTCACGGACAAGCTGCCCGCTGGGCTCACCGCCCAGAGTGTCGACGTTGGGCTGCCCGTCGCACCGGAAATCGCTTCGCTTCTGAGCGGCTTCTGTGCTGTGGTGGCGAGTGAAGTTACGTGCGCCTTTCCCGCAGAAATCGTCGCCCTTTCCCCGCTTGCATACAGTCACGTGGCCCTGTTCATCAATGTCAGCGTCGCCGCGAACGCGCAGTCCGGGGGAACCAACCACGTGAGCATTTCGGGTGGGGGTGCGCTCAGTACCGCGATTGACAGGCCCATCCGGGTCGATGGCACGCCCGCCCGATTTGGCATCGAACAGTACGAAATGCTCGCCGAAAACGCCGATGGCTCGCCGGACACGCAGGCCGGCTCGCACCCCTTTCAGCTGACGACGATGGTCGGACTGAACCAGGGGGCCGATCCGCGCACGCCGCCCGCCGGGGTGAAGGACCTCCACGTCAATCTCCCACCGGGTTTGATCGGCAACCCCACTCCCTTCCCACAGTGTCCGCTGGTCAAGTTTCTCGGGGCGGCGGAAGACGGGCAGAACAACTGCGCCGATAACACGGTTGTCGGTGTCGCGTCAGTGACGGCGACTTTCCCGGTGGGCAACGCCGAGCCGGTGGAGACGATCGAAGTGCCCCTGTTCGCGCTCGTGCCCACGGTGGGCGAGCCTGCGCGCTTTGGCTTCGATGTCGCGGGAGTATCGGTCTTTCTGGACACCTCGCTGCGCACCGGTGGTGACTACGGCGTCACCGTGAGCATCGACAACATCACACAGATCTCGGGGTTCGTCTCCAGCCGCGTGACGTTCTGGGGTGTGCCCGGCGATCCCCGTCACGACGCCGCCCGGGGCTGGAACTGCCTCAAGCCGACGGAAGGCTCGGCGCCGTGTGCGGTCTTCGGCCAGGAATCCCCGCCGCCGCTCTTGACTTTGCCGACCGCATGTACCGGTCCCGTGCACACGACCGTCGAAGGCGATTCCTGGCAGGAAGCCGGCGTATTCACGCCACCCTTCGACTACACCTTCCGCGACAACCTCGGGCGCGTCTCGGGGATGGACGGTTGTAACCAGCTGCCCTTCTCGCCCAGCATCAAGGTCACGCCCGATGGGCGCGCCGGGAGCACCCCGACCGGGTTGACCGTCGACGAGCACGTCCCGCAGGACCCCAGCCTGAACTCCGCTGGCTTGGCGGAGTCATCGGTCAAGGGGCTGTCCGTGACCTTGCCGGCCGGGGTCGTGCTCAACCCCGCGGCCGCCGACGGGTTGCAGGCTTGCTCGCAGGATCAGATCGGCCTGCAGTCCCCGGCCGCGCCGAGCTGCCCGGAAGCCTCGAAGGTCGCAACCGTCAAGATCAAGACGCCCCTGCTGGCCAACGCGCTCGAAGGCGCCGCCTATCTGGCGAGCCAGAACGCGAACCCCTTCGGGTCACTGGTCGCGTTGTATATCTATGCCGAAGATCCCGTCTCTGGGATTCGCGCCAAGGCCGCCGGGGAAGTGCTGGAGAATCCCGTGACCGGGCAGCTCACCGCCCACTTCGAAGGGGACCCCGTGTTCCAGCACGACCCCCACTTCGCGGGTGTCGCGGAGGCCCAGTTCCTGCCCGAGCTGCCTTTCGAAGACGTCGAACTGCACTTCTTCGGTGGCGATCGCGCGCCGCTGGGGACACCCGCCGCATGTGGCGGCTACACCACGACCGGCACCTTCACGCCCTGGTCGGAAAACCCCACCACCGAATCGTCTTCGGAATTTCAGATCGTCTCGGGACCGAACGGAAGCCCCTGCGCCAATCCGTTGCCCTTCGCGCCCTCGCTCACGGCGGGGACCACGAGCATCCAGGCCGGTGGGTTCAGTCCCTTCGTCACAACCTTCAGCCGCGACGATGGCCAGCAGAACCTGCGGTCGCTCACGCTGCACATGCCCCCCGGCCTGCTCGGCACGCTCTCCAGCGTCAAGCTCTGCGGCGAAGCGCAGGCCAACGCCGGGACCTGCGGGTCCGAGAGTCTAATCGGGCACACCACCGTCAGCGTCGGCCTCGGCGGAGACCCCTACAGCGTGACCGGCGGGCAGGTCTTCATCACCGGGCCATACCGGGGTGCGCCCTTCGGCCTCTCGATCGTCAATCCCGCGAAGGCCGGGCCATTCGACCTCGGCTCCGTCGTGGTCCGCGCCAAGATCGACGTCGATCGCTCCACCTCGGCGTTGACGATCACCACGGACGACTCAGGTCCGTATGCGATCCCGAGCATCCTCGACGGGATTCCGCTGCAGATCAAGCACGTGAACGTCAACATCGACCGGGCCGGGTTCACGTTCAATCCGACCAACTGCCAACCGCTCGCGATCACCGGGACGATCAACAGCAGCGAAGGCGCCTCCAGGACGCTCTCGGTGCCCCTGCAGGTCACCAATTGCGCGACCCTCGCTTTCAAGCCCAAGCTGACCGCCACCACGACGGGCAAGACCAGCAGGGCCAACGGCGCGAGTCTCGCCGTGAAGCTCACCTATCCAGCCGGGCCGTTTGACGCGAACATCAGCCGCGTAAAGGTGGATTTGCCGAAGCAGCTGCCCTCCAGGCTGACCACGCTGCAGAAGGCCTGTACGGCAGCGCAGTTCGCCGCCAATCCCGCCGGCTGTCCCGCGGCTTCGTTGATCGGGCACGCCAAGGCGATCACGCCCGTGATCCCGGTGCCCCTGGAAGGCCCTGCGTATTTCGTCTCGCACGGCGGGGAAGCCTTCCCGAGCCTCGTGATCGTGCTGCAGGGCTATGGCGTCACCGTGGACCTCGTGGGCACCACGTTCATCAGCTCCACAGGGATCACCAGCAGTACCTTCAAGACCGTGCCCGACGTCCCCGTCGGCAGCTTCGAACTGAAGCTGCCGCAGGGCAAGTTCTCGGCGCTCGCGGCCAACGGGAATCTCTGTAAGAGCAAGCTCTCGATGCCCACCGCGTTCCTCGGGCAGAACGGCGCCGTCGTCCACACCAGCACGCCCATCAAGGTCACCGGCTGCGCCAAAGCGAAGCGGAAGAAGAGCGCCCGGCAGAAGAAGCCAGGGCGCAAGGTTACGCGTAAGAAGGGGTAGGTCGGGCAGGGCTTTCAAGCGTACGCTCGTGCGCGACTCTAGGTCGTGTTCGTGTGCAGCAAAACCAGCATCAAGTCCCTCTGCAAGTTTGCGTGGGAACTCTGGTGTCGAACGAGACAAAGGAAAGGCAGGATCGATGAGATCATCACTCAGAAACCGTCGCGCGAGCAGGTTGGGGTTGGCGCTCGCGCTGGTGTCTGCGCTCAGCGCCATCGCGGTAGCGTCCGCCTCGGCCGCGCTGCCCGAATTCACTGGAACATTCCCCAACGCGTTCGAAATGAGCGGCGGGGCAGCGACGTTTGAAAACGTGCCCCTCACACTCCGCGTGACTTGCCAAAGTTACAACATTCGCGGCGAAATCACCAGTTCAACAGCCGCCACCGTGAGCGTCGGCAGCTTCAAAGAATGCAGCAGCGCCGCCGCCGGGACGTGCACCAGCACCGGGGCCGTGGCGGGAGAAATCAAGACCACCGCGCTGCCCATCGCTCCCGTGTACATCGTAAAGGCCACCAAGGAAGTCGGGCTCGTCTTCAACTACGAAGGGACCGGCTTCCCGCCGCCCGTGCCGCTCACCTTCGCCACTTTCACCTGCGGCGGAGTGCAGAACATCAAGATCCAGCGCGCCGTCGTGGGAAAGATCACGCCCATCAACACCAAGACGAAGACCTTCACGGTCACGCTGGCGCAGCACAACGGCCGGCAGATCCCCGAAGGCTTTGAAGGCACGCCCACCGCGATTCTCTACAGCAACATAAACGGTGGGGAATTCAAGCAGACCGGCCTGCAGGCAACCGCCACGTTCCGCACCGCCAAGGAAACCGAACTCAAGGCATAGGCCGCGGCGCCCTTCGAACGGGGGCATGGAGCGAGGGTCCACGTGAGCAAACACGTGGACCCTCGCCCCGCCGAGCAGGGCGTCTTGGGCACGCCAAGGGCGGCCCAATCCGAGAGGTTCGTCGCTCCTCGCTGCGCTCGGCGGCGACACCGCGGGAGCCATCAGCTTGCTCACGCCAGGCGAGCCTACCTATGCGTACTCGTCGTGCCGGCGCACCCACAACGGCTCCGTGGCGCTCTCGTCGCGTCCCTTCGGCGTCCGGTCCAGCAGGCCGTAGTAGGCCATTGCGGGCTCGAGGCCGCGGGCGGTCGTCACGTAGGTCCGGTAGACGGTCCCATCCGATAGCGCGTACAGGCTCAGGCCCGGCCCCTCGGAGACGTACCCCGCGGCGTTCGTCCCGCACATGCGCGCATTTTGCTCGACCGTTGGCGGGATCTCGCCCGCCAGGAACGGCTTCAGCTCCTCCTCGGTGCGCAGGAAGCCGAGGTCGCGGTTGAAGTCGCTGCCGCCGCTGGAGACCCAGTCGATGCTCCAGCCCATCCGTTCCCTGAAGGCGAGGAGACGTTCGAGCGGCGCGCGGGAGGCGAGCAGCAGAGTGGTGTCCCTGGCCTTCAGGTGCACGACCTGGGGATCGAGCGTGTCCGCGATCGAGGAGCAGACCGGGCAGCCGGCCTCGTAGGGCGGGCCGAACATGAAGTGGTAGACGAGCAGCTGGGAGCGGCCGTCGAAGAGATCGGCGAGGGTCTTCGTGCCCTCCTTGGTGTCGAAGCTGTACTCCTGCTCGATCGGCACCCAGGGCAGCTCGCGCCGCGCCCTGGCGAGCTCGTCGCCGGCTCGTGTGAGCTTCTTCTCCCGCTTCAGCAGTTCCTCCCGCGCGGCGTCGTATTCCTCGCGCGTCCCGATCCTATGTTCAGCCATGACTCTCATGATGTCTCGTTTCTCCCAAGGTGCCTATACCCGGGCCGCCCATACCTCAGATGCGGTCCGCGGGATCTATCGCCTATTTCCGCTTCATCGGCGCCATTTCATTCCTCGGCATGACTCTCCCGCGGGAGTGCATCCCGGACATCGTGTGCATTGCCGCTTTGGCTTGAGGGGAGTCGGGCAGTGTAAGACCCGGGACGTGCCGCGGCGCGAACGAGACACCCAATGCAAGCACGACCAGTGTGATGGTGACCAGGCGGTTGGCGAGCTCTCGCCAAGGCAGCAGCTTCTCGACTGCGATCAGCCCGGCGATGGCGAGCATCCAGGTCAGGCTCATCACCCCGAGGGCGAACAGCGCGGCCATCAACGCCCAGCAGCAGCCGACGCACCACGCGCCGTGCACGACGCCCATGCGGAGTGCTCCCGCGGGGCCGTCACGCCAGTGGGTGAGCACGAAGTCAAGCGGCCCGCGGCAGCGGCGCAGGCAGGCGTCCTTGATAGGTGTGAGCTGGTAGACCCCAGCCGCTAGCAGCACGCCTCCGGCAAGATAGGGCCCGCCTTGATGCCACGACAGCTCGGGGATCGAGAGCGAGCGCACGCCGACATAGAGACCGTACGCCACCAACCCGAACGCCGTCCACGTCAGGAGATATCCGCCTACGAACACCCACGAGGAGACGGCGCGCTCGATCGACCCGCGATCACGTCGGCGGCGCTGGACGAACGCGAACGTCAACACCATCGGGACGATCGAAGGAAACATCATCGCGCTCATCATCACTACCCACGACACGACGTAGAAGCCGAGACTCCCAGGATCGGTCCCGGGTCCGGCGTCCATGCCGAGCATGCGTTCGTGCGTCAAAAGCCACGCGAGGACGGCCAGCCCGAGCACCGACATGAGAATGCCGGCTTGAAACCGCGCTGTCGGGTGTTGCGCGGCCGGATCCTGCACGGCGGATGCCATTGCACGATCGACCGTAACGGAATAGGCTCGACGCAGCAACCATTCCGATCGAGGAGGCAGCGCCATGGCCGACTGGCGTCTCGAGGGTCCGTACATGAAGAACTGCAACTGCGACCCCGGCTGTCCCTGCGATTTCAATGCCGACCCGACGCACGGCAACTGCGAGGGGATGGCGGCGATGATCGTCGAGCAGGGCTATTTCGACGACGTCAACCTCGACGGCGTCAAGTGGGCATTCAAGTACTGGTGGCCGGGCGCTCTGCACGAAGGTCATGGCGCGGGCCAGCCGATCCTCGACGCCTCGATGTCACCCGAGCAAATGGAGGCAATGGGGGCAATTCTCTCCGGCCAGAACGGCGGCACCTTCTACGGCATCCTCGCCGAAATCATCGACACATTCCACGATCCCGTGATCGCCGACATCGACATCGCGATCGACGTCGAGGCTCGCCGGGCACGCTGCGTCGTCGACGGCGCCCTCGAGACCATCACCGAGCCGATCCACCCGATCGGCGAGGAGGGCGACTACTCGATCCAGGTCAAGATCCCGGGCGGCTTCGAGTACGATGAGGCGGAGATCGCGATGGCCAAGGTCCTCACTGGCTCAGGCCCGATCGCCTTCGAGCACCAAAACGGTCACAGCTCCCTCGCGCAAGTCGCACGCCACCCAGGCAACTAGCTCCGGTCAGGCTTGCCCGCACTGGGCTTGTGGCGTCTGGTCACGTGGGTTGCGCTGGCTGCATCACCGTGAAGGAGGCTCCCTGAGGATCGAGCAAGCCGGCGAAGCGTCCGATCGGCATATCCATGGGCTCGGCCATGACGGTCGCGCCGAGCGCGCGTGCCTTCGCGACGATGCCATCGCAGTCGGCGACCGCGAAGCACACGCTCCAATGCGGCGGCACCTCGGCCGGGAAGAAGTCCTCGGTCATCTGCATCATCCCGCCGACGGGCTTCCCGTCGAGCTCCCAGACCGTGTAGGTGTCGGGCGCCCCCTCGAACGACGGACGACCCGCCACCCAGCCGAAGACAGCTGGGTAAAACGCCTTATCTGCCTCGGCGTCACGGGTAAGCACCTCGTTCCAGCAGAGCGAGTTGGGCTCGTTGACAAGGTCAGCGCCGGTGAAGGTCTTCGGCTGCCAGACGCCGAACACGGCGCCGGTGGGATCGGCGAAGAACGCCATCCGTCCGATGTCCATCACATCCATCGGCTCGAGCATCACGGTGCCACCAGCCGCCCGGACCTTAGCCGCGGCTTCCTCGGCGTCGGCGACGCTCACATAGGTCGCCCATGCGGTGGGCTGACCCTCCTGCATGTGGCCCATCAGACCACCTACGCTCTTACCGTCCTGCTGGAACATGCGATACCCGCCGGTCTCGGCTCCTCCCGCCTCCGTCGCGCTCCAACCCATCAGCTCGCCATAGAACGCCGCGGCGGCATCGGTGTCTGGTGAGGAAAGTTCGACCCAGGACGGGGTTCCGGGTGCGTAATCGGGCATGGTTCTCCTTTGGCGGACAAGAGGGAACACGATCGTGGCACATCGGTGCCTGCTATGCGATCAGTCCGGGTATTCGTCCTTGCGCCACGCGCGGGGCTCCTGCGGCGCATCCTTCGGCGTTCGCTCGAGCAGGAACGAGTTGTACGGCGCGACGAACCGGTCGGGCGCCATGACTGTGTAGGTGTGGTACACGATCCCGTTCTCGCGCGCGAAGGCGATGAAGCTCGGGCCCTCGCGCAGGCCGTCCTCGAGCTTGGCTCCGACCTGTCGTCCCCACTCCTCGAGCCACTCGGGAGGGTTGTCGATCATCGTCTTGACCTCGGGGATCTTTTGCGCCTGCTCGGGCGTTAGGGCCAGCCCGAAGTCGAACGGGAACTCGGTTTCGTAGGTCGAGACGTAGGGGAACTGCCAACCCATCCGTTCCTTGTAGGCGATCAGCCGATCGATCGGCGCGCGCGAGAAGCAAATCAGCGTCACGTCGCGGTGATTTAGATGCACGCGCGTAGCGTCGAGCTCATCCCCCAAGTTCGAACACCCGGGGCAAGCGCCGAGCTCGTAGTCGGGCCCGAACATGATGTTGTAGGCGAGCAACTGCGAGCGCCCGTCAAAGAGCTCGGCGAGCGTCTTCTTCCCGTCCTCGGTGTCGAACTGGTACTCCTTCTCCACCGGAACCCACGGAAGCTGGCGCCGCTGCTCGGTTGCCTTCTGGCCGAGCTTGGTGTGCTCAGCCTCGAGCTTCGCAAGCTCATCACGGGCCGCCTGCCATTCCTCGCGGGTGCCAATCTTATGGTTGGGCATCGTTACCTCCCTAGGCATTCGTCACATTTGCGCGGCAGTCGTCGATCGTCGGGCGGCTGCCTTCCTACGCTCCTACACGTTAAGACCGGCGCGCCACATAGAACTCATCGCCTTGGGCCTGGTGATTCTTCGTGCTACGTCCTCCAGGCTATGCTCCCCGTGCCGGCATAGGGCCGGCTGGCGAAACGAAGGGGATCGGGGAGAACATGAAGCCGACAAGTCGTCCGAATGACGAGGCCGCTTCAGCGAATATCACCAAGCGGATTCAAGAGCTGGGGGATTGGAGAGGAGAGACCCTCGCCCATGTCCGTCAGCTCGTCCACGATGCCGACCCCGACATCCAGGAGGAGTGGAAATGGGAGAAGCCAAAATCCCCCGGAACCCCCGTCTGGTCCCATGACGGCGGTGTCTGCACAGGGGAGTCGTACAAGCAGGTCGTGAAGCTCACCTTCTTTCGCGGAGCCTCCATCAAAGACCCGAAGAAACTCTTCAACTCCAGCTTGGAGGGGAACACGCGGCGTGCGATCGACATCCGCGAAGGGGAGCACATCAACGAAGCTGCCTTCAAGCAACTCATCCGCGCCGCGGTGGCGGCCAACTCCGCAGCGCGCGCTCAACGGGCAGCCAAGAAGAAGTAAGCCCCGGGTCTCAAGGCCTGCTGACCGTCCGCTCTCGCAACCTTGGCTCGCAGATCGGCGCTTCGCTGAAGTCGCTGGTCCGCTTCGATACTTCCGAGCTGGGAACCACCTGGACCGAGATCTGCGCCTACGGAACGGCTGTCAGAGCACATAAGCTCTGAGCGCACCGATGAGTTCTCGTGCCCTGGCCCCGCCGCCCGACGGTAAGGCCGAGGCGCGCGAAACCGGCATCAGTTTGACCACCGACGACGTGGATGCCACTCACGCCGAGCTGCGCTCGCGCGGGGTGGATGTCGATGCCGAGATCATGCGCATGGGCGATCCCGTCCCGCCGATGTTCTGGTTCCGCGATCCCGACGGCCACTCGCTGTTGGTCGTCCAGCCGGCCTGAGCGATCAGTCTTCAGCGTCGGCCTCGAGCAGGGCGGCCATCGCGGCGCTCCCCCGCTCGATGGTGGAGCGCATATCGGGATTGAGGTGGAACGCGGTGCTGTCATAGTCATCAGGGAGGGTGCCGCGGAGGTGTTGATCGAGTGCTCGCAGGCGAGGGTAGTAGCCGCCGCCCATGCAGAAGATCGCGTCGTAGCTTTGCCCGCCGATGTTGTGTGAATCGAGTGTTGTGGCGTGCTGCAGCTCGAGTGTCGTGGTTCCCTCTTCGGGCCCTCCTGACAAGCGCAACTCGATCTCGTCCGCGCCGCCGCCGAGCGAGAGCTTGAGCAGCTGTGGTGCGTCGCACTCAAGGATCGTGCCCGATCCCATGTTCACCTGCTGAAAGTCGCCACCGACGCGCAGTTCGCCGGTGACGGGCACGTACCAGCGGCGCAGCCGCTCCGGGTTCGTGCAGGCGTCCCATAGATCCTCGACTGTCGTCGCGTAGGTACGCGTGAACACCGCGACCCGTGCCTCGCCGGCGGGGATCGTACGGCGTTGCAGCTGGGGATCAGGCTCTTGGTAAGTCATGTCGGTCGTCATGCCGTGTCACTTTCTGTGTCGGGGGTAGATGAGGGTGCTCGTCGTGCGCGCTTGCCGCGCGCCACCTCGACGTCGAGCGCATCGAGCCGCTGGTTCCAGAAGCGTCGGTACGGCCCGAGCCACTGATCGATTTGCTGCAGCGGTGCGGCGTCGACCGTGTAAAGGCGCCGTGCGCCGGCTTTGCGCACTGTCGCAAAGCCGTTCTCGCGCAGCACACGGAGGTGTTGCGAGACGGCCGGCTGGGAGATTCCGAACTCGCGCTGGATCACCCCGCCGACCTCACCCGCGGGGTGCTCGCCCTCGCCGTCAGCAAGGAGCTCAACGATGCGTCGGCGCACCGGGTCGCCGAGGATCTCGAATGCGTGCATAAACTCATCATATCAGCTACAGCTAATATAAGCAAGCCGTGAATAGTGTGCTTTTGAGAGCTGGCTGTGCCTGAGGACGGTCCCGACGCAAGTAGCCGTGCCCTGCGCCCCCGGGGCCGAGATGCAGGGCGGCGAGCAACTCGCCGAGAACAGTCGTTCGGCTAACATCCCCGACCGGGCCGAACTGACCTAGACACAGTCGTGGCGCCGGGCTCAGTCGTAGAGGACCTCACGTCGCGGTAAACCGGGAAGGAGTGCGGACATGAGGTTGAAGAGCAAGCTACCGGCGGTATTCCTCACGGCCGCCTTGACGGCGGCGCTAGCGGCGACACCCGTGCTGGCGAGCCCCCCCAGCAGGTTCGTATGCAGCGGGACACCCAACGCGCCTGAGACCATTCCCGGAGGCTCTTACCTCTCGGTATCGATGCCATCCGGATCGTTTTGCTCGGTCAACGGCCCCGTCACGATCCTAGGGCCGATGAAACTCGAAGATAGCGCCGCTCTGGCGGTCATGGGCGGCAGCCTCACGGTCCGGGGCCCGGTGGACGTTGGCTCCAACGCGGTGCTGGGTAACGTGAACAACACGGCGCCAATCGAGATCGACGGCCCGGCGAGCGTGGGCAGCCACGCTGCGCTCATCATCGGTGTCGAGTCGCCCGGCCAGCCGATCGTGAGCGCCATCCGGGGTCCAGTCAGGGCTCACGACGCCTCCACCGTGCAGATCCACAACACCCGGATCGGCGGTCCGGTGAGCTTGGTCGGAGGTGGCGGGGAAAACGCGATTCTCAACGCCTTGGCGGGGCCGGGCGCAAACTTCAACGACCTCGAGGACAACCAGATCCTCGGCTCTGTCGGTGAGACCGGCTACGACGGCATCTGGGCCGGAATCATCCGCAACAGGATCTACGGTCCGATGACGTTCGCCGAGAACACCGAGCCACCGCTCCCCCCTGGCTCGCCATTCGTCAACGAGTACGACATCGGATCAAATCGGATCTACGGCCCGGCGAAGTGCGACGAGAACAACCCGGCACCCAACATGGGCCCCTCTTCCGGCAGCCCGAGCATCGTCTACGGGCCGACGCGCGGCGATCAGGCGGCAACCTGCACCGGGACTGCCGCCGGCCAAACTGGCCCGCCGGTTTAGCCCTACACATGAATCAACGAACGACTTTGACCCTTTGAGATTGGTGGCAGCCCACGGAAATGAAGACACTGGCGAATACAGACCTCGCGGAGAAGACCGTATTCCTACGCTGCGAGTTGAACGTGGCGATGAACGATGCCGGCGTGCCCGACTGCACACGCATCGAGGCGTCGCGCCCGACGATAGAGATGCTCCGAGCGCAAGGTTGCCCGCTGGTCATCTGCTCACATATGGGCAGACCCTGGGGCAAGCGCGATCCATCGAAGTCGCTGCGCCAGCTTGTTGACCCGCTGAGCAAGGTCTTGCAAGCGGAGGTCCAGTTCGTCGATGACTGCGTGGGCGCAGAACGCGACACCAGGGTAGGCGCGCTCGATGCGGGAGAGATTCTCCTGCTCGAGAACGTTCGCTACTACGCCGAGGAGAACAGCAACGATCCTGATTTTGGCCGAGCGCTCGTCCGGGGCACAGACGTCTATGTCAATGATGCATTCGGTAACTGCCACCGTGCCCATGCGTCTATGGTGGCGGCTGCGCTAGCCGCGCCAGAGCGATGTGCCGGGCTTCTCTTGGAGGGAGAACTTCGCGAGTTGGAACTCATGAACAGCCCGGAGTTCCGGCCAGTGCTTTCGATCATAGGTGGCGCGAAGGTTTCTGGGAAAGACGGGAAGCTGTTTGTCGTCAAGAACCTGCTGAGCCAGGTCGACAGAGTCGCTGTCGTGGGAAAGCTTGCTTACTACTTCCTACTTGCCAGCGGAATAGACGTAGGGGCGACCCTCACCGGTGACACTCGTGGGATCGATGCGCCGGACACCTCTCTCAGGGACGACGTTGAAGCTTGCCGTGCTGTTCTCGACTATGCGGCGGAGCTTGGGAAGCCGCTCCTGCTTCCCGTCGATTCGGTGGTAAGTGCTGATGACGGCGACAGTCTCGTAGATTTCACAAGCGCCTCGGTCCCACCGAATGCTCGCGCGCTGGATATAGGGCCGGCTACCCTGAGCTCGCTCGCCGACGCCATCCTGTCCTCTCGGCTGGTGGTCTGGAACGGTCCGGCCGGCTACTTCGAGAAGCCCGCCTACCAGAAGGGAACGCTCGGGCTTGCCGAAGCTCTAGGCCGGTTCTCGGGACATGCCGTGATTGGCGGCGGCGACACGGTGGCGGCCATCAAGTCGACCTTCAAAGCAGCGAGTGAGTCCATCCACATATGCACTGGAGGTGGAGCCATGCTGACCTGGCTGATGGGAGCTGAACTGCCCGGGGTCGCGGCTCTCGAGGCGGTTGAGGTGTCTTAGCTGTCGGCACAGATGTCCCCTCATCGTCTCTCCGCGTCCGTAGGCACGCCACCTAGGCGTTTGGACGAGGACCAGATCTGATCGAAGGCGCCCTGGTCATGGGGAACGACCCAGCACTCGGCGATCCTGTCTTCAGCGATGCGAAAGATCCCGACGGTTCCCCAGGCGAAGGTCTCATCGCCATGCTCGACTTCCCCTCTGGCGAGGATCACCGTGCGCTCATCATCCGCGAGCACGCCGCGTATGCTTATCCGAAACGTCGCCTCGGCCAGCTTGCGTCTCCTGGCGAAGTGACGTAACACCTCATCCCGGCCTCGATGCTCACCTGCGATCGCGCTGCGACCAGGCACGTGCCAGACCACGTCTTTGGCGAGCATCGCGCGTACCGGCTCCTGATCGCCGCCGATGTAGAAGCGATTCTGGCGATCGTGGAAGTCGCGGATGAGCTGGGTATGCGGATGGGGATCGGACATCCAGCCACAGTACCTCGCTTGCGCGCACGCGCAACGGCCAACAGGATGTCGAGGTACAGTGCCCGTGTCGTGGCCGGTATTGAGACGATGACCTACGCGGTGTCAGGGCGCGTCGCCCGGATCACCCTGAACAGGCCGGAGCGGGGGAACGGGATCACCCTGGGTCTGGTGAGTGAGCTCGAGCGTTGTGTCGAGCGTGCGGATCTCGACCCGGCCGTGCATGTGCTTCTCTTGGCGGGCAACGGCAAGGGGTTCTGTGGTGGCTATGACCTCGTCGAGTCTGCCGAGCGCGGGGGACGCATGGGCGATGAGGATCTCCCCCCGCCGCCGGGCTCGCCGCTTGATCCGATGGTCATGGCCGCCAACCATGACCCGTCGGGCGTGTGGGATCCGATGGTTGACTACGGAATGATGGGGCGCAACGTCCGCGCGTTCATGTCGCTTTTTCACTGCTCAAAGCCGGTGGTCTGCAAGGTGCACGGCTTCTGCGTCGCGGGCGGCACCGACATGGCGCTGTGCAGCGACTTGCTGATGATCGCCGCCGATGCGAAGATCGGCTATCCGCCCGCCCGAGTCTGGGGCACGCCGACGACCTCGATGTGGGCTTACCGGTTGGGCCCGCAGCGGGCTAAGCGTCTGCTGTTCACCGGTGACTGTCTATCGGGCACCGAGGCGCTCGAGTGGGGCCTCGCGATCGAGGCACCCGCCGCAGCCGACCTCGACGAGCGCACCGAGATCCTGCTCGAGCGTATCGCGCACAACCCGTTGAACCAGCTTCAGATGATGAAGCTGCTGATCAACCAGTCCATGTACGCCCAGGGCCTGCACCAGACCCAGGTTCTGGGCACGGTTTTCGACGGCATCGCTCGCCACACCGAGGAGGGCTACGCGTTCCAACAGCGGGCCGCACGCGCCGGCTTCAAGCAGGCCGTCCACGAGCGCGACGAGCCCTTCGGCGACTTCGGCCCCTCCACGTTCAAAGGTTGAACGCATCGGAGGTCTGCTCCGATCCGTGTCACACGGAGGGCCCTTCGCGCAACGATAGGGGTGATGCTGCCCTTGCCATCAGACGAAGCGAGTCTGCTGCCCCGCATCGCCGCGGGCGATGACGAGGCGTTCTCGACGTTCTATCGAGAGCATCTGGACGGGGTCGTGGCCTTTTTTCGGCGACGCGTCGGGGATCGCGAGCTCGCGTTCGATCTGACGGCTGAGACGTTCGCGGCTGTCGTCGTGAGCGCGGGCGCGTACAACGGCGATGCCCCTGCGGTGGCGTGGCTGTTCGGTATCGCTCGCAACAAGCTGCGCGAGAGCCTGCGCCGCGAGCGGGTCGCGGATGCGGCGCGACGACGCCTGGGGATGGAGCCGATCGCCCTGGACGACGCTGCCCTGGCGCGCGTGGAGGAGCGTGCAGGCAGTGGCGAGAGTGGCCTTCAGCGCGCCCTCGAAGAGCTGCCTGAGGCCACGCGCGCGTCCTTGCTCGGCCGCCTGGTCGAGGAGCAGGGATACGGCGAGATCGCCGCGCGTCTGCAGTGCTCGGAGCAGCTCGTCCGTCAACGCGTGCACCGCGGCCTGAAGCAACTGCGCGCCAACCTGAGGGAGGAAGCGTGAACGACGTGTTCGACGAGCTCGAGAACCAGCTGCGAGGCGCGGTTCGCGCCAGGCGCAGGACTCGGCCGCCTTGGCTGCGGCGCGGGCACCGACGCACCGCCGCGGTCGTGCTTGTCGCGATGCTCGTGGTGACCGCGGGAGCGCTCGCGGCGGGTGGCGTGATTCGGATCGGCGCGCCTGCGGAACCGCACGAGTCATCCTTTTACGCGCTGAGAGGTGGCGGGATCGTCAAGGGCACGGCACGTCTGCTGGCGATCTCGACCCCCGACCCGGCCGGTGGTCCGCCTTGGAGCATGCGCGTGCTCAGCACCAAGCGCGGGGAAGGCTGCGTCCAGGTCGGGCGGCTGCTCGACGGGAAGCTCGGCGCGATCGGCCGAGACAGCGCCTTCCACGACGATGGGCTGTTCCACGAATTCGCGCTCGACACGTTCGGCGCCGAGCGCGCGTGCACGCTGCTCGACGGCAACGACCGCGTGTTCCTGAACGCCGTCGTCGGTGATATCCCGGCCAGCGCATGGAGAGGCAACTACGCCGACAAAGGATGCGTCCCGCGCACGGCGGGCGCCTATGAACGCTTTGCTGAAGACGGCAAGCGCAAGCCCTACCCCGTCTGTTCTCAAGCTGAGGAGCGCAACCTCTACTACGGCCTGCTCGGTCCCGCCGCCAAGAGCATCACCTACGCCCTCGACGGTCACACACACACCCAGCCGACCACCGGGCCGGAGGGAGCCTACCTCCTCGTCACCAAGGCCTCGCCCACGCAGCTGTTCAACTTCAACGCCGGCGGCACCCAGGACGTCATACCCGTTGATGGGCCGATCACCGAACTGCACTATCGCAACGGCGCCACCTGTCATCTCACCGCGCGCAGCTGGATCGGCGGCAAAGACGCCTGCACCCCCGAACTGAAGGTTCCCGTCGGCTGGGTGCCTCCAAGAATGCCGGCGCCGAGCGCCGCGCAGGTCGCCTCACCGGTACACGTACGCCTGATCCATCGACCGCACGGCGGATACGAAGCGATCCTTCGGTTCACCTCCAGGGTGGCCATCGACAAGGCGCACAGCTCTTACACCGTCCAATGGCACGAAACGGGGCAACCGCCGCAGGTGCACACGTTCACGAAACCCAACCCCGCGTTTCCCGCCGCCGGCCAAAGCGAGACGACACGCATGGGCAGCGGGTTGCTCCGTGGTCTGCATCCGGGCCTCATCAGCGGTGAAGTCATCTACCAAGACCAGACCGGGCCAGGCAACCTCGAAGAAGCAGGAGGCACCATCCAGCACACAGTCGGACGATTCACGCTGACCGTGCCATAGGTTCGACGGCGCGAGGTCCCTACTTCGAAAGTGCGCGCACCCGGCGCAACAGCGACGATCGGAGCAGCGCCAGCGCGGCGATCGGCACGATCCACCAGGCTGCCATGTCAGACGTGGCGAGCAGCGCAGTCGCCGCGAGCGACGCGACGACGCCAAGCGCCGTCCGCCAGTCGTCGCCGACGACGAACTCCCACAGCGATCGAAGAAAGGTCGCGATCAACCTCATGTCGCTTCCAACAAGCCGGCACCGCGTCGGCGACGAAGATCGCCGACCATCGCGAGCGAGCTTGCGCCGATCACGAGCACGAGCAGAGGCAACGCGGCCTCGCCTCCGGGCCAGCTGGCTCCTGCACCCTCCACGCCCCAGAACGTCCCAAATGACGCGAGCAGGACGCCGACGGTGAACTTCATCGCGTTCTCGGGCACGCGCGCCAGAGGTGCGCGAGCGGCCAGGCCGAGGAGCACGACGACCAGGACCGTGGCGAGCGCGGCGAGCGCGGCGAGACCGACGCGATGCTGATTCGCGCCGAACGTGAGGACGATGAAGACGACCTCCATGCCCTCGAGCAGCACACCTTTCAACGCGACCGCGAACGAATAGCCGTCGAACCTGGTTGGGGGGAGTGAGGCTGACTGCGCGGAGCGAGACTCACGCGCGAACGCGGCCATCTCGTCATGCACTGCCAGCACACCCGCGGCTCGCAAGATCGCCTTTCGCAGCCACTGCAGCCCGAACAGCAGCAGCAGCGCGCCGACGACCAATCGCAAGACCGCGATCGGTAGCAAGACGAGCGCCGGCCCGGCTATGGCAGTGAGAACGGCCAGGATCGATGCGCCGACGGCGACCCCGAGCAGCGTGGAGGACCAGCGTCGGGTTGTGCCGACCGCCAGCACGATCGTGAGGGCCTCGACGGCCTCGACCGCCGAGGCCAAAGACACCGATGCGACCAAGCTGAGTTGAGCGCCGGTCATAGCTCAGTATGCAGCGAGCGCTTCGGTTGCAGCGAGCGCTCCGTGGTTCAGCTCGTCGCCGGGGCGAGGTTTTCCGCGCCGCGCGCCGCCTGCGAGTGCTCGCGACTGTCGCGCGAGGAGATCAGCACGAGTGTCAGCACGGCGCCGATCAGGGCGAAGCCGGCGCCGACCAGGAAGGCGCGGTCGAAGCCCTTTGTCAACGCGATCGCCTGATCGTGGTGACCTGTGCCCAGCACGCTCTTGGTGCGGCTGTTGGCGATCGTCGCAAGGATCGCCAGCCCGAGCGCTCCACCAACCTGCTGTGCGGTGTTGACGAGGCCTGAGGCGAGCCCGGCCTCGTGGGGGCGGGTCCCCGTCATCGCCGCGATCGTCACGGGAACGAACGACAGCCCGAGGCCGATCGCCGCGAGCAGGGACGGTCCGAGCACATCGCCTGAGAACGTCCCTCCCGGCGTGTGCACGCGTGAGAACCACAGCAGGCCGGCGGCGATGAACAGCAGCCCCACGAACAGCACCGGCTTGAAACCGAAGCGCGTGACGGCGACCGAGGCGCCGCCGGCGGAGACGATGATGCCGACGGCGAGCGGCAGGTAGGAGAGGCCCGCCCTCAGGGCCGAGAAATGCAGCACTTCCTGCATGTACAGCGAGATGAAGAAGAACATCGAGAACAGCGACATGCCGACGAGCAGCGCGACGATGTCGGCGCCGCGGAGCGTGCGCAAGCGGAAGATCGAGAACGGCATCAGCGGTGCCCGCCGCCGACTCTCGATCGCAAGGAAAACGACGAGCAGCACCACCGCGCCGCCGATCTTCGTAAGCGTCGCGGTCGAGCCCCAACCGACGTTGACGGCGTCGACGAGCGCATAGACGAGCAGCGCCAGGCCGGCGGTCACGGTGATCGCGCCCGGCAGGTCGAAGGTGCGACTGCCGTCCTCGGCGCGACTCTCGCGGATCAGGCGCGGCGCGAGCAGCGCGCACACGATCGCGATCGGCACGTTGACGAACAGCACCCAGCGCCAGCTGAGCTCGCTCGTGAGGACGCCGCCGAGCAATACGCCCGCGGCGCCGCCGGCGCCGGCCACGGCGCCCCACACGCCGAGCGCGCGGTTGCGCTCGGAGCCTTCCGCGAACGTCGTCGTGATGATCGACAGCGCCGCCGGAGAGACGATCGCGGCGCCGAGGCCCTGCACCGCGCGGGCGCCGATCAGCCACGGCTCCGATTGCGCGAGACCACCCGCCAGCGAGGCGAGCGAAAACAGCAGGAGACCGGCTATGAACATGCGCCGCCGGCCGAACAGGTCGGCGAGTCGACCGCCTAGCAGCAGGAAGCCACCAAAGGTGAGCGTGTAGGCGTTCACGACCCACGACAGATCCACGTGGGAGAAGTGCAGCGCCTGCCCGATCGACGGCAGTGCGACGTTGACGATCGACGCGTCGATCACGATCACGAACTGCGTCATCGCCAGCAGCATCAGGGCAAAGTTCTTGGCGCGAGGTGTATCGAGGGTCATAGCGGGCGAAGGGTCGGCGGGCGAAAGGGTCGGCGGGGGGAGAGGGAGAAGGAGAGGAGGAGGAGTGCTGGACCTACTTATAGAACTTTCCAGAGGAGGTCCGGATGCCGCCCGTCGCCCGCTAGTGTGAGCTCGTGGCGATCAGCAGGAGCTCGTGATGAGCAGGAGCCTCGACGGACGCATCGCGCTCGTGACGGGCGCTTCGAGCGGCATCGGTGCGGCCACTGCGCGAGCGCTCGCGGCGCAGGGAGTTGCCGTTGCGCTCGTCGCTCGTCGTGTCGATCGTCTCGAGGAGCTCGCCGGAGAGATCCGCGCCTCCGGGGGTACGGCCGTGGCGCTCGAGTCAGACATCACCGAGCGCTCAGCGGCCGAGTCCGTCGTCCAGCGCGCGGTCGACGAGCTCGGGGGCCTCGACATCCTCGTCAACAACGCTGGGGTGATGCTGCTCGGGCCGGTTCTCGACGCCCCGGTCGAGGAGTGGGCGCGGATGGTCGAGATCAACATCCTCGGCCTGCTCTATTGCACCAAGGCGGCTGTCCCGCACCTGCTCGAGGCGGCCGAGCGGGAGGGAGGAGTCGCCGACTTGGTGAACATCAGCTCCGTCGCGGGGCGCCAGGCTCGCGTCGGCAGTGGCGTTTACAACGCGACCAAGCACGCGGTGGGCGCTTTCAGCGAGTCGCTCCGACAAGAGGTCACCACCCGGCACCTGCGCGTCTCGCTCGTCGAGCCGGGAGCCGTCGACACAGAGCTCTCGGGACACAACCGGCCCGAGATCCTCGACGGCCTGAAGAAGCGCTTCGCCGACATGGAGCGGCTCGAGGCGAAGGACATCGCCGACGCGATCCTCTACATCGTCACCCGCCCGCGGCACGTCGCGATCAACGAGATCCTCGTCAGGCCCACCGAGCAGCAGCAGTAGCTTCCCCCGGCTCGAGGCGGCCCTCACCCCGGCTCGACGCGGCCGTATATTGGCTCTATGCCGGCCTCGACGTCGATCGTCATGACGCTCCTCCCGGGTGCGCGGGTACTCCTGGCGGCACACGCCCGCGAGCTGCCGCAGAGAGACGACCTGTGCGGGGCGTTCTGCGGCGCTCTTGCCCTGCGCGCCGCCGGCATCGAGGACCGTGACGGCGAGCCGGTCGATCAGGACGCCGTGGCGCTCGCCGCCGGAAGCATCGTCTCGCGGTTCACCGATCCGATGATCCTGCCGTTTGACGAGGTCGGTCGGCGCGACTACCGACTTTCGCTTCCCGTCGTAGAGGACGCGGCAACATCCGGCACGACGGCAGCAGGATTGGTCGCCGCCGTCGAGACCGTCTCCGGCGGACGGCTCGTGGCGATTCCCTACACCGGACCGTGGACGGCGAGCACGCTCGACGGACTGTTCGAGGCACTGGCAGCGCTCGAGCGTCCGGCCACGCTCGTCGCCAACTTCGCATCCCACCATCTCTGGGGAGGACACGCGCGCGCGAATCAACTGCTCGACTATCTGCTCGACGGCGAGCTTGCCGGCCCGCCGCCGGATTGGGACGTCGGGCACTTCGCCTGCGTGATCGGGCGTGTGCGGGGTCCCGGCGGTAGCCTGTATGGCGTGGCCGACACCTATCCGTCGCTGGGCGACGGGGGCGTGCACCTGCAGCCACAGGAGTGCCTCGCCGCGGCGATCGAGCGGCGGGATATGCCAGAGGGGGGAATGCTCGCGATCGTCTTCGCCGGCGACGCGCCGCCCGTGCGGACGGCCGCCGGCTCACTCGGCCTGGTCGAGGGCATCTGGGACAACGGCACGGTCACGCAAGCGACGTCAAGGTGAGCGCAACCGATCTGGTCACGCTCGTCTGCTGTGATCTCGGCTCGATCGTGCGAGGACGATCGCTGCCGGCATCCGAGCTCGGGAGGAGCGTCGAGGCCGGCGTCGGCTGGGTCCCGGCCAACCACTCGCTCACGCCGCTCGGTCCTCTCGCGGAGCCCAACCCATTCGGCTCGATCGGCGACCTGCGCCTGCTGGGAGACATCGACACCCGCGCTCGCGTCGAGGCCGACTCCGGTGGAGAGGCGCTGGAGCTCGTGCTGTGCGACATCGTCGAGACGGACGGGCGACCGTGGGAGTGCTGTCCGCGACACTTCCTGCGTGCAGCCTTGGATGAGCTCGAGGACGAGCTCGGCCTGAGTCTGCAGGCGAGCTTCGAGCACGAGTTCCAGCTGCTGATCGACGCGCCGCCGGAGCTGCCGTTCTCACTGGAGGGGCAGCGGCAAGCCGGCCCCTTCGGACCGCGGGTGGTGGGCGCGCTGATCGAAGCGGGCGTGCAGCCTGAGCGCTTCTTCTCAGAGTATGCGCCGCACCAGTTCGAGATCCCTGTCCAGGCCGCCGAGGGGGTGGCGGCGGCGGATCGCAGCGTCGTGCTGAAGGAGGTCGTGCGCGAGGTCGCCCGCCGGTGTGAGATGCGCGCGAGTTTCACGCCCTTGCTGGACCCCGCGCAGGCGGGCAACGGCGTGCACATCCATCTCAGCCTGCTCGACCACGCCGGGAGCCCCGTGCTCTACGACTCGACGCGCCCGGCCTGCCTGAGCGAGCTCGGCGAGCGCTTCGCGGCTGGGATCCTGCTTCACGCGGGAGCGTTGAGCGCGTTGAGCGCTCCCAGCCCTATCTCGGCCATGCGTCTTCAGCCCCATCGCTGGAGCGCCGGAGCCGTCTGCCTGGGGCTGCGCAACCGCGAAGCGCTCTTGCGCATCCCGCCGCTCGTCACGCTCGGCGGCGGCGACCCGGCGGGTCAGCTGCGCCTCGAGTATCGGGCCGCCGACGCGACCGCGAATCCCTATCTGGCGCTCGGGGCGATCGTCCGCGCGGGACTCGACGGGGTGCGCGCTGGCCTGCCGGCGCCGCCGATCCTCGACCGCGATCCCGCACAGCTCGAGGCGGCAGAGGCCGAGCGCTACGGAGTCGGCGCGCTGCCGGCGTCGCTCGAGGACTCGTTGCGGGCGCTCGCCCGGGACGACACCGCCCGGGCCTGGATGAAGCCACTGCTGCATGAGGCCTACGTCGGCGTCAAGCGCGCCGAGATCGAGGCGGCCGCGGAATCGGACATCGGCGAGCTGTGCCGGCGCTATGCCGCCATCTACTGACACCCTCCTGACGCGCCTGCTCGCGGGCATCGAGCGGGAGCTCCCGCTCGCTGTCGCCCTGCGCCACCGGCTGCACGCCCAGCCCGAGCTTGCGCATCACGAGCAGCGAACGTCGGCGGCCGTCGCCGAAGAGCTGCCGGTCCCCTGTGACACGGTCGCCGGCACTGGGCGGATCGCCCGCGTCGGATCGCCGCGTGGCGCCGCCGTGGCGGTGCGCGCGGAGCTCGACGGCCTCCCGCTGCGGGAGCGCACGGTCGCCCCCTTCAAAGCCACCGGTGAGGTGATGCACGCGTGCGGCCACGACGTCCACATGGCCGCTCTGGTCGCGCTCGCGCGCGCGGCACACATGCTTGGCGACGCGCTGCCCGCTTCGCTCGCGGCGGTCTTCCAACCGAGCGAGGAGGACTATCCCTCCGGAGCAGAGCTCCTCCGGCCGATGATGGCGAAGCTCGAACCGGCCGCGATCGTCGCTGCACACGTGCATCCGGAACTGCCATGGGGGGCCGTCGCACTCGACCCGGGCACGGTCAACGCGTCGTGCGACTCCGTCGAGATAACGGTCGAAGGAGAGCCCTCGCACGCCGCCTATCCCCACCGTGGGCTCGATCCGATCCTCGCGATCTCGCAGATCGTCGTTGCGCTCCACGCCCGGATCGGACGGCGGATCGATCCGCTCGCGCCGGCCGTGCTGACGGTCGGCGTGCTCGAGGCGGGGGTCGCGGAAAACGTGATTCCTGCTCACGCGCGCGCTCGTGCCACCCTGCGCGCGCACCGGCCGGAGGATCGCCTGTCCTTGCGACGGATGGTCGAGGAGGTGGTGGTGGGAGTCGCTGCGGCCCATGGGTGCAGCGGGAGCATCGAGCTGACCGCCGGCGAGCCGGCGCTCGAGAACGACCCCTCGATCGTCGCCGTTGCGCGAGAGCTGCTCCACGGCGCCGACCTGTCGCCCTCGCCCGAGTGGCGCTCGTGCGGCTCTGACGACTTCGCCTTCTTCGGCGCTCTCGACGCGCCTCTGGCGATGGGCTTCGTCGGACTCGACGGGGCCGTGGGGTTCGAGACTCGGCCGCTTCACCATCCCGAGCTGCTGCCACCTGATGACGCCGTCGGCGCCGTCGCGCGCGTACAGGCCGTTCTCTACGTGGCGGCGGTCGTCGCGCTCGGGCTCACCGCGGGCTCGCCCTCCGACGTCGCCGGCGACTGATTTCAGTGGTCGTGTTCGCGGTCAAGGCGCTGCTTGCTCCCGTGTTCGTCGTGGGGGCGTCGCTCGCCGCGCGGCGCTTCGGGCCGCGCGTGGGCGGGGTCGTCGGTGGCCTGCCGGTGGTGGCCGGACCGATCCTGCTCGTCTACGCGCTCGTGCACGGGGCGGACTTCGCGGCGCGTGCCGCCGGCGGGACTCTGTTGGGGCTGGTATCGCTGACGGGGTTCGTGGTCGTCTATGGGCGGTTGGCGGGACGGGCGAGGTGGATCCTCTGCGTGCTCGCCGGGTGGCTGGCGTTCGCGCTGGGAACGGCGATCTTTAGCGCAGCGGCGGTGTCGGCGGGTATCGCGCTGACCCTCGCCTGCACGGCGTTCGCCCTCGGTCTCCTTCTGCTTCCACGCCCCCGCGGCGAAGCCCGCGCGCCCATCTCCCCGCCGTCGTGGGACCTCCCGCTGCGGGCGACGTGCGCGCTGGTATTGGTGCTGGCATTGACCGCGGCGGCGGGATGGCTTGGTCCGCGGCTGAGCGGCCTGCTCGCGCCGTTCCCGGTGATCACGACGGTGCTTGCGACATTCACCCATGCGCAGCACGGCGCGCGAGAGACCGTGCGACTGCTGCGCGGGATGCTGGTGGGCTTCGGCTCGTTCGCCCTGTTCTGCTTCACGCTCGCGATCTCCCTGCGCGGACTGGGCGTGGCTGGGAGCTTCGCGCTCGCCACGACCGTGGCGTTGCTAACCCAGACCGCGATGCTCGCCTCTCGTTACATCCCGCGCACATCCTTCGACAGTGAACGGGCCGCCGCCGAAGGTTGACCGGTGGCAGCGCGATCTGGATCATTCGCTTCGAGCAGTCCCGCCATCAGCGCGACGAAATCTCCATAGAGGTGCGTGTCGATCGCGCCGGGCGCGTTCAGCGCCTCGACCGCCAGGCCGATCCCGAGCGCGCGCAGGATCAGCGCGAGGTCGGCCGCCGGCAGCGGCAGCGGGGTCTGAGCCGTCTCCTCGCGCTCTGTCAGATAGCGCTCGATCTCCAGGCGCAGGGCGGACATGCGCTCGCCGAGCTGCTTGCTGAGATGGGGATTGCGCGCCGCGTGGATCATGAACTCCAGGTGCAGCAGGAAGGTCGCGCGGTCCTCTGTGAAGCGCTGCATCCACTGGTCGGCAGCCGCGCGGGAGCGCTCGACGAAGGAGCCCTCGGTCTCGGTCGCGCTCGCGACCTCCTGCACACGTTGAGCCATGTACCGCTCAAAGACAGCGAGGAAAAGCTCCTCCTTGCCGGCGAAGTTGGAGTACACCGCGCCGTGGGAGTAGCCGGCCGTCTCAGCGATCTCCTCCACAGTCGCGACCTGGTAACCGCGGTGCGCGAACACGCGCGTAGCCGCCTCGATCAGCTCCGTACGGGTCTGGGCCTGCTTCTCGGCGCGACTGCGTCTTTTGACTTCGTCCACGCTTGGATTATCACACCAACTCAGATTGTGATTATAATCTAGGAATGAGCGATATTGAGAGCCTGTTGGGCGAGCAGGCCCACTACTACCGCGAGCGGGCAGGCGAGTACGACGATTGGTGGTTTCGTCGTGGGCGCTACGACCATGGACCGGAGGCGAACGCCCGCTGGTTCGCCGACGTGGCGGAGGTGGAGTCCGTCGTCGCCCGGCTAGCCCCGATGGGAGACGTGCTGGAGCTCGCCTGTGGCACTGGCCTGTGGACCCGCAAGCTGGTGGCCCACGCGCGCGGCGTGACGGCCGTCGATGCCTCTCCGGAGATGCTTGAGATCAACCGCGCGCGTGTGGGCGATCCGCGAGTCGCCTACGTCGAGGCCGATCTCTTCGCCTGGGAGCCGGACAGGACCTACGACGTGTGCTTCTTCAGCTTCTGGCTCTCACATGTGCCCGAGGAGCGCTTTGCGGCCTTCTGGGAGAAAGTCGAGCGCGCGCTGGCGCCGGCGGGTCGGGCGTTCTTCCTCGACAGCTCGCGTCACGATCTCGCGTCCGCGGTCGACCACGAGCTTCCGGACAGCGACGAGCAGACGATGCTCCGACGGCTCGCCGACGGTCGCGAGTTTCAGATCGTGAAGCGCTTCTACGAGTCCGCCGACCTGCAACGCCGGCTAGCACAGATCGGTTGGACGGCGACCGTCGAGACGACGTCCGAGTTCTTCGTCTACGGGCAGGTCACGCTGACGTCGTAGGCACCTCGACCGGCAGGTCGCGCTCATGTCGTAGACACCTCGGGGGGGCAGGTCGCGCTCATGTCGTAGGCGTCGGTGCAATCGTGGAGCGCCGATGACCGTCCTGTTCGCCCTCGCCGCCTCCGTGTTCATCGGGATCTCGGATTTCCTCGGCGGCACGGCAAGCCGTGTCGGCAGCCCGCTTGCCGTCACCGTCGTGCTGCAGCTCGCCGCGCTGGCGACCCTCACGCCGATCGCCGTGGTGCTCGGCGCGAGCGGCCTGACGGTTCACGACGCCGGCTTGGGCGCGGTGAGCGGGCTGGCGACCAGCGCCGCGTATGTGGCGTTCTTCACGGCCATCGCGCGCGGACGCATCAGCATCGTCGTGCCGGTGTCGGCTGCGGTGACCGCCCTGCTGCCGGCGGTGGTGGGGATCGCGGAGGGCGACCCCCTCTCGGCGCTCGCGACGGGCGGGATCCTCTGCGCGCTCGTCGCGATCCCGCTTGTCGCCTACGAGCCCGGCGAGACCGACCAAGCCGAGCAGTGGTCGAACGTCAGGCAGGTCCTCGTGTCGGTCATGTGCGGTGTGGGCTTTGGCGTCTACTTCGTATGCGTCGGCCACACACATCGGAGCGCCGGGCTGTGGCCGACCGTCGGAAACCTTGCGGTCGCGGCGGCGATGATCGCCCCGCTCGCGATCCGTCGTGGGGCCATGAAAGAGCTCGCGTCGGCCCGTCGGCCGGCGATCGCCGGAGGCATCGCGTTGGGGGGCGCCGACACGTTCCTCACGTCCGCGCTCCAGCGGGGGCCACTGACGGTCGCCTCGGTGCTCGGCAATCTCTATCCGCTCGTGACGATCGGTCTCGGCGTGAGCCTGCTGGGAGAGCGTGTGCGCTCGTGGCAGGCCGCAGGGATCGTGCTGGCGATCGCCGGAGTGACGATGATCGCCGCGGGATAGTCAGTCGCGTCGTCAGTCGCGTCGCAGGCCGTGTCCGCGCCGAGTGCGTGCCGAAGAGCTGATCGTCCGACGCCTTGGTGTGCGTACCGCCGAGTCGGGCTCCTGCTCCGCGCCCTCCGCTGACGCGGAGGTTGACGGGGCGGTCAGCTCGCGGCGTGAGGAGACGCCGAGCTTGCGGTAGATGTTGCGTGCGTGGGTGCGCACCGTCTCCACGCTCACGTGCAGGATGAGGGCTATCTGAGCGTTGGAGCGCCCCTGCTGGAGCAGGGGAAGCACGTCGGCCTCGCGCGGCGTCAGCAGGTGCCGCCCGGCGATCGCTCGGTCGCCCGACGCGGACTCTGCTCGCGGAGTCACCTGAAGCCCGCGCGAGGCCAGGTGGACCGCGTTGAGCACGTCGCGCGACTGGGTGTCTCTGCCGAGGCAAGCGCTCGCACCGAACGCGAGCAGCTGGGCGCACTCGACCATCGAGGGGTCGTCAGCGAGCAGCACCAGTCGAGTCGCCGGATGTCGGCCGCTGAGATCCCGTACTTCCGCCGGCCTGGTCAGGGCGCCGGCGTCGAGGATCGCCACGGCCGGGCGATGGGCACGCAGGACGACGGGGAGTCGCCTGTGCTCCACGTCGGTCGCGGCGATCGTGAGGCTCGGATCGCTCTCGATCAGCTCGCGCAGTCCTCTGGCGAGGAGATCATCGAAGTGGCCGATCAGGACGGTGGTTGGGGTTTGCGGCGGCATGGGTCGGGCGCGACGCGAGCGCACACGGGCTCATCGGCAGAAACGAATGAAAGGGTGAGTCCGGTCTCACCCCTATCTCCCCCGTGGATCACTCCAAGATCACCCCGCCGGGAGGACGAAAAGGTCGGTGCTCCACTTCAGTATTCGAGCATGGCTCGACTGCTGTTGACACTGACGCTCGCCACGTCCCTTCTGCTGCCGGTCTCGGCGGAGGCTCACCGAGCTAGAGCTCACGGCAGGCTCGCGAGCCGTGACCCCGTTGGGCTTGCCAGGTCCGTCGCCGTCCGCTACTGGGGCGCCGTGCCCTGTGGCGGTCAGGTCGCCGTCCACGCCGACCAGTCGCTTGTCCCCGGCCTGGACCCCAACACCGACGGCTGGGTGACGTTCGACTCTTCGCTCGGACCGAACAACCCCGCTGCGCCCGCCTCCACATACACTCACTGCACGGTCTCCCTCGCGCACTGGCAATGGCCGACACGCGCCGCGATGGAGAGCGACTGGAACATGTTCTGTCTGACGGTGGTCCACGAGATGGGCCACCTGCTCGGTCATCCCCATTCGCTGGCCAGCGGCAGCGTCATGGCGCCGGTGTTCACCGACGAATCGAGCGTGCCGACGATCTGCCGGACGACACGGCCCTTCGGTGCGCGCGACGCGCGCCGACTCCCCGCTCGCTGATTGTCTCAGCGCACGGACGCTTTGGTTGCGCGATTTCCCGCGCCGCCTTTCGCACGACCGCCGGTTTTCGCTTTTGCCCGACCGGGTGTTTTCGCACGACCAGAGGCTTTCGCACGCCCGGTTGCTTTACCCCGACCAGTTGCTTTTGCACGACCGACGGCTTTACCCCGCCCGGTCGCTTTCCTCGCGGCGCTCGCTTTTACGGACGTCTTGCGCTGGGCAGCGGGGATCTCTGCTTTGGCGACAGCCCGCGTCAGGCGGGGGATCTCGCGCTCGAGGAATGTCCGCATACGCTCCTCCTCGCGCAGGATCGCGCGCGCCAGGCGCTGAGTCTCTCTGTCCCCCAGCGCCTCGGCAAGGGTGACGATCGCCGTATATGTGGCGATCTCCTCGGCCTCCGAGGCGTACTCGGTCTTGGCGTTCTTCAGCTGCTTCTCCTCCTCGCCCGTTCCTCGCAGCGCGTGCAGCGGACCCTGGGCCAGCGCCACTGCCTTCTGCGCGCCGCCGAGTGCGATACGGGCCGCTCCGAGGACCGGCTCCGGTCCCGGTGCCGAGAACGTCTCGGCTGTGCCACCCAGCTGCTTGATGCGCCGCTTGACATCCCGTCCGTGGCGCTTGGTCTCCGAGAGATGCTCCTTCAGGCGCTTCTTGTACGGCGCGCGAGCGGTCATCGCGATGTGCGCTTCCAAGGCGGTCTCCAGGCGCTTCTCGGTGCCGTAAGCCTCATTGAGATACTGGACCAACTTCGTGTCGCCAACGGATAGCTCGGCCATGACTTCCTCTCACTCGCGGGACATACGACTGATTGATTGACTGTTCGTGCGGGTGCGATCTCCCGCTCCATGATCTTTCGGGTGTGTTCGCCCCCACTCCCTGATCTTTTGCACGTAGGGCTTCGTACGGCTGAGCTAAGGGGTACCCGCGAGGAACGTACCTGAACCCTTGTGTCTCGATTACGGCGCGCCGCTCGGTATAGACTCGGCCGCCGCACAGCAGATTTCCCCACGACAGGCCTCTCCTGACACCCTCACGCCCCTCGGGCAAGGAGCTGAGAATGACGAAGACGAAGATCCTGGCCGGCTCGAGCACGGCGCTGATCGCCGCTCTGAGCACCTTCAGTCTCGCCGCGAGCGCGCAACCGGTCGCGGTCGCCAGCGGCTGCAAGCTCGGCAGCGAGTCAGCGGGCTGCAAGCTGAACGGGACCGGGTACGCGGACTTCAAGAGCAACGTGTTTGCCGCCCTGGCGACCAGCACTCCGCGCGTCTACCCCGGTGCGCTGACGATCCCCGGCACCGCCGTGTGCGCAAAGGCCTTGGGAGTGACCCTGAGCGTCAAGACCAAGCGGACGGGCAAGGTCGGAGGGTCGGTCTCCTTCTCGGGCAACGCCACGGTCCAGGCGTCCGGTACCAGCGTTCAGGCGAACGTGAAGTCGGCGAACATCGCCGCCACGCTGCAGATCGCAAGCGCGAAGCGGGCAAGTCTCTCCGGCAACGTCGAGGCAAAGCTCACCGACGGCTCGACGTGCAAGAAGAAACTGTCCTTCAAGCTGGCGCGCGTGCTCGGCGGCTGACCCGGCAAAGGATCGGCGCTGCGCAAATGAGAACTGACGTGGGAATCGGCGCGAGGCGATGAAAGCCGTCCAGATCATCGCCCTGACGGGTCCCGACAGCGCGCTCGAGCTGGTGGAGTGTCCCGAGCCGGAGGCATCCCACATGCTTACCCCCGGCCGGGGCGTCGTAATCGACGTCCACGTGGCTGGCGTCTCCTTTCCCGAGTTGCTGCAAACGCGTGGCGAGTATCAACTGAAACCGCCGCTGCCGTTTGTGCCCGGCGGCGAGGTCGCCGGCGTTGTGCGAAGCGCACCTGCGGATGCGAAGGTGAAGGCTGGCGACCGCGTGGCCGCGTTCTGCGGACTCGGCGGTTTCGCCGAGACGGCCGTCGCGCCCGAGTTCCTCACCTTTGCTCTCCCCGACGCGCTCGACTTCGCTCAGGGAGCGGGCCTGATACTCAACTATCACACGGCCTACTTCGCGCTCGTGCTGCGCGGGCGTTTGAAGCAGGGAGAGACCGTGCTCGTGCATGGGGCGGCCGGCGGAGTGGGCACGGCAGCGCTGCAGGTTGCAAGGGGCATCGGGGCAAAGACGATCGCGGTCGTCTCGAGCGATCGTAAGCAGGCGGTCGCGGAACGGGCGGGCGCGGATCGGGTCGTGCGTTCGGACGGACCGTGGAAGGACGAGGTGAGAGAGATCTCTTCCGGTGGCGTCGACCTCGTCCTCGATCCGGTCGGTGGTGACCGATTCACCGACAGCCTGCGCTCGCTACGCGAGGACGGCAGGCTCGTCGTCGTAGGGTTCACCGGCGGATCGATCCCAGAGGTCAGGGTGAACCGTCTGCTGCTGGGCAATACAGAGGTCGTCGGCGCCGGGTGGGGCGCCTACGTGATGGGTAAGCCCGCCATCAACCGAGAGATCGGCGCCGCCGTGAATCGTATGGTCGACGAGGGAACCGTGAGGCCGATCGTCGGCGAGAGCTTTTCGCTGGAGCGCGCCGGAGACGCCCTCAAGACGATCGACGAGCGCCGAGCAACCGGCAAGATCGTGCTGGACGTTCGGGCGAGCTGAGCGGGCCTAACGCTTGACAGGCACCTGGTCGCATAGCAGCTTGCGCCAGTCGTCAGGGTCGAGCACCGCGGGCTCGGTCGTCTCGACGAAGTCGGTGAGCACGTCGAGGAAGCGCTGCGGCTCGTCGAGCTGGGGGAAGTGTCCGGCGTTGGGAAAGATCTCCAGGCGACTGCCCGGCACCTGGGCGTGTGCGGCATGGCCGTGGCTTACGGGAATGATCGAGTCGCGCTCTCCCCAGATCAACAGGAAGGGGATGTGCTTGGCCAGGTAGAGTCGGTCCGAAGCGTCGATTCGTTGACCTCCGGGGTCGACGACCGCGCGAAGGGTGTGGACGAAGGCGGCGCGCGCCTCACGGTCGATCAGCGTGGCGTGACCGCGGGCGATCTCCTCGACGTCCGTGCCGGCGCGCAGTCCGAGGCGGTTGAGCACGCCACCGGCGAATCGAGCGGCATCGAGCAGCCGGGTCGCCGCCAAGAGCGGCAGGACGAGCTCTGAGCCGGGTAGCGTGGCAGCTCGCAGCAGCAGGTTGACCTCACGACCGAGACCGCCGCTGTCGACCAGCACGAGCCGCTCGCAGCGCTCCGGGAACTGGTAGGCGACGGTCATCGCGATCCCGCCGCCGAGAGAATGGCCGACGAAGGTTGCGCGGTCGTGGCCGAGCGCGACGAGCAGGTCCCGAACTCCACTGGCGTGGGCGCCGAGCGAGTAGTCGCCCTTGGGCTTCGCGGATTCCCCGTGACCGATCAGATCCGGGGCGATCACCGTGAAGTGGCGAGCCAGGTAGGGCATCACCCGTCCCCACGTGGCCGAGTTAGAGGTGATCCCGTGAACCAACATCACGACCGGTCCGCTCCCGGCCTGGCGGTAGGCGACCCGGTGTCCGTGCAGCGTCAGATGTTTGGCGGCTGGGAATTGGGTCAGGACGTGCTCGCGATCTCCCCAGCCAACAGTAGCGGTGGCCTGCCAACAGTAGCGGTGGCGTCTTCCGCCACACACCGGACGGGGGTTATCCCCCCGTCTGCTTCGGGGGCGTGCACCAGGGTCTTGGGTGGTCGGCCGCAGTGAAAATCCGGCTTTCCCCGATCAAGCTTTGGCACATGAACATCGTGCCGGGAGCTGTTGCAGAACCCGAGGCGGATTCGTCGATGCCCGCGAATCCAACCGCTCCCCCTCCGGCGTCGATCCCTCTCGATCCGACCACTCCGGATCCGTCTGCCGATCCACGAGCCCCCGAGGGCCCGTCGCCCGAGGAGATCCAGGTTCCGATCCTGGAAAACCTCGATCGGGGCGTGACGGGGTTGATAACCGTCGTGCCGCCGCTGCTGCTCGTACTCGCCGGATGGCAGGCGTGGAACCACGAGTTGCACTGGCGGGACATCGTGATCTTCGCGCTCATGTACGTCCCCGTGGGGTTGGGGGTGACGGTCGGCTTTCACCGCCTGTTCACTCATCGCAGCTTCAAGACCTCCGCCTGGATGCGAGGGCTGCTGGGCGTCCTCGGCACGATGTCGATCGAGGGCCCGGTGATCTCGTGGGTCGCCGACCATCGCAAGCATCACGCGTACACCGATCGTCCGGGCGATCCCCACAGCCCCCACGTCGACCACGGCGGCGGCTGGCGAGGAGCGTTGCGCGGGCTGGCCCACGCGCACGTGGGGTGGCTGTTCGAGCACACTCAGCGGGGATCTCGCGAGCGCTTCGCGCCCGACCTACTGGCCGACCCCGTGATCAGCTTCGTCGATGAGACGTTCGTGCTGTGGTCGCTGGTCGGGCTCGCGATTCCGTTCGGGCTGGGAGTGCTGATCGGCGGCACGGTTCACGCCGGCCTCGAGGCGATGCTGTGGGGAGGCGCGGTGCGGATCCTGCTGCTCCATCACGTCACCTACAGCATCAACTCGCTTTGTCACTTCTTCGGCACCCGGCGGTTCGACACCGATGATGAGTCGCACAACCTCCTGTGGCTGGCGCCGCTGTCGTTCGGCGAGGCGTGGCACAACAACCACCACGCGTTTCCCACCTCCGCCTTCCACGGCCTGGGCCGGGGCGAGGTCGACCTCTCGGGCATCGTGATCTCGGGACTGGAGCGCGCCGGGCTGGTATGGGACGTGCAGCGGGTGAGTCCAGAGCGGCAGGCCTCAAAGGCGCTCGCCGGATAAAGATTCGCGCCGACCGGCATGGCATGAGACGATTGCTCGAGATGGGCGACCGTGCTCAGATCTCGGCGAACCTGCCGTCCTCACTGCCTCGTGCGTCCACGCGACGATGGATGCCGGCGCTGGCCGCCGGCCTGTCGCTGGGCGAGTATGCGCGCTCACTGGAGCGGCGCTTGGCCGCTCTGATCGCCGTGCTGCTGGTGGGGATCTGGGCGTTGAGCGGGCAGGGATACTTCTGGCCGGCGTGGGCCTGGCTCGGCCTGCTCGTGCCGGTGCTGCTCGACTACACGGCCGCATGGGCCTGGCGCCATCCGCCGGGAGCGGTGCGTCGCGTGGCCTGTGTGTGGGCACTCGTGAGCGTTGCCGCCGTGATCCTGGTGGTGACGTGGCTGCTGACCTGGTTGCTGGCGGGAGCCACCGCGTTCTGGCCGGCGTGGGGACTGTTCGGCCTGGTCACGGCGGGGAGCGCCTACTCGCTGATCGCGCTCCACGATCGCGTGCTCGTGGCCTACGGACGGCGGGCGCTGAGGGCGAGGATCGACCTACTCACCCGCACCCGCCGGGAGGCGCTCGACGCCCAGGCCGCCGAGCTGCGCCGGATCGAGCGCGATCTGCACGATGGGGCACAGGCGCGGCTGGTCGCTTTGACGCTCCAACTGGGGCGGGCGGAGCTGCGGGTCGAGGATCGACCGGAGGCAAGGAGGCTGATCCATGACGCCCAGAACGAGGCCCGCCAGGCGATCGCCGAGCTGCGCGATCTCGCGCGCGGGATCGTGCCGCCGCTGCTCGCCGACCGCGGACTGGCCGCGGCCGTGGAGTCGCTCGCCTCCCGCTATGGCCTCGACACGACGATCCGCTTCGACGCGCTTCGAAGCCACGCGCCGGCGGTCGAGAGCGCCGCCTACTTCGTGATCGCCGAGGCGTTGACAAACACCGCCAAGCACGCCGAGGCGCAACGCAGCTGGGTCACCGTCGACGACGATCGCCGGGCCCTCGTCGTCCGCATCGGCGACGACGGTCGCGGCGGCGCCGACACCGGCGGATCGGGGCTCGCCGGACTGCGCGCCCGCGTGGAGGCGCTCGACGGCGACCTGAGCGTCGAGAGTCCTCCCGGCCGGGGAACGGTCGTCGAGGTCAGGCTTCCATGCGGATGAAGATCGTCCAGGGCAGCCTTCCATGCGGATAGAGGTCGTCGAGGTCAGGCTCCTGTGCGGGTGGTGATCGCCGAGGACCTCGCGTTGTTGCGCGAAGGTCTGGTGGCGCTGCTGCGTGAGAACGAGATCGAGGTCGTGGCTCAGGTCGAAGACGGGCCTGGACTGTTGCGGGCGATCGCCGGGCACGAGCCGGACCTCGCGATCGTCGACGTGCGCCTGCCGCCCACGTTCAGCGATGAGGGGCTGCGCGCCGCTATCGAGGCACGCCGCCGCCAGCCGAAGCTGGGGGTCCTCGTCCTTTCCCAGTACGTCGAGACGGCCTACGCCAGCGAGCTGATCGGTGAGAACACCGCGGGGATCGGCTACCTGCTAAAGGAGCGGATCGGCGACGTGAGGGCGTTTCTGGACGCCCTCGAGCGGGTCGCCGCAGGCGGTACGGTGCTCGATCGTCAGGTAGTCACACAGCTGCTCGTTCCCCGCGAAGGCTCGCGCGACGCGTTGACCAGCCTCACCTCGCGCGAGCGCGAGGTGCTCGAGCTGATGGCCGAGGGACGGTCGAACACGGCGATCGCCGAGAGTCTCGTCGTCACCCCCGGCGCGGTCGAGAAGCACATCACCAACATCTTCGCCAAGCTCGACCTGCCGGCGTGCGACGACGACCACCGCAGGGTGCTCGCCGTGCTCGCCTACCTTCGCGTGGCAGCGTGAAGACCGCTACGGCGATTCACCCGGTTCCGGCGATCCCGCGGCCGATGTTGCTGATCAGGGCGGCCCGGCACTTGGCAAAAGCGCTCTTGAACTGAGCGCTGTTCGTGTCGAGGCCTTTGGCGCTGAAGATCGGGCCTTTGCCGGAAGTGTTCGGCGCCTGGACGTTCACGCCGCTCTGGCGCATGCACGCCGCGAATTTCGTCAATGCCTGGAGCCGACCAGAACCGTTCGGCGATCGCCTGCCTTTGAACAGTGTGCCGGCACACTTTTTCAGCGCGGCTGCATACTGCGCGCGAGAGACGCCCTTCGGGGGCTGCAGACTGGCCGCGCCAGGGGCACGTTGCGGAAGCGTGATGCCGCTCTTCTGCAGGCATTCGCGCAGCGCGGCGAACCGGCCACCGGGAGTGCCCGGAGTACCGGCCTTTCCGGGTGGACCCGGGGTCCCCGGTGCACCCGCGGCGCTGGTCGACGCGGCTGTCCTGGCGGCGGTGCTCGACGAGCTCTTCGAGGAGCCGCAGGCGGCGAGTCCGATGCAGGCGACCGCGACCGCGGCGGCCAGCGGGATCCGTGTGGCTACGGTTGTCGGCTTTCGCCGCTCGAAGTCTGTATCGGACATGCGTCTCCTTTGTGGTGGCTGATTGTCGCTGATGAGATTCGATCTGAGCCGGCTTGCGAATCTTGGCCGAGCTCGGTTAATTTCCTCCAAAGAGAGCGGGGCCGCCGCTCGAGCCGGATCCGCCGGCTGATCTGGATCCACCGCCCGAACCTGATCCGCTGCCGCCTGCCCGCAACCCGGTCCCGCGACCTGCTCCTGAGCCGAACAGTGCGCCGATCCCTCCCCCGATGCTGATCGAGTTCGCGTCGATGCCGCCCGATTGGGCCTGGCTGCCGCGCACGACGATCGTTTCGCCTGGATGTATGTCGCGCACATTCGCAGAGACGGTCTTCGTGATCTTCGATCCGGCCGCGGCTGTGACCTTGACGGTGCTTCCCTGACCGTTGGCTACATAGAACGTGTTCCCGCGAACGAACGAGACTTCACCGGCGGTGACTCCACCGCCCGCACCCGTCGGTCCCCCCGCGCCCGCGGCGAAGCCCCCGAGGCCGCTCGCCGATCCTCCGCTCCGCGCAGAGCCGGAACCGCGGACGGCGCTCGAGGCGCGGCCGGCAAGCCCGCTGCCGGCGAAAGATCCGAGCCGCCCACCGCTCGAGCTCGATTGGCCCTTCTCCACCTCCACCCCGCCGATGAATCCGCATGCGAGCATCAGGATCGCGCCCAGCGCCACCGGCGCCGGCGCAAGCAAGCGTCGACGCGGGCGGCGTGGGAGCAACTCCTCTGGCTCCTCCGCCCAATCGTCGTCTTCCATCGACTCATAGTCGCTCACGCCTGTCTCAGCTGTCGTGGACACCGCGACGGTCGCGGGCGTTGCGGGTTGCGCGGGCGTCACTTGCTCGCTTGACATCGCGTGCTCCTCGTTGGTGGGTGGATCACTCAAAGCGCAGCGCTTCGATCGGTCGCAATGTCGCGGCGCGGGCGGCCGGATAGGTGCCGAAGAACAGGCCCGCCAGCACGGCGGCGCCGAAGGCGAGGAAGATCGAGTAGGTGGCGATCGCCGGGTGGACGCCGGCGATCTGGAACTGGCTGCCCACCACTCCCACGAGCACGCCCGTCAATCCGCCGAACAGCGACACGAGCACGGCCTCGGTCAGGAACTGGGTGAGGATGTCGCTGCGACGGGCGCCGATCGCCTTGCGAATGCCGATCTCCCGCGTACGCTCGGTGACGCTCACGAGCATGATGTTCATCACTCCGATACCCCCCACCAGCAGCGAGATCGCCGCGACCTCGCCGAGCAGGGTGGTGAAGACGCTGCCGGTCGAGCTCGACGTTTCCAGCAGCGAGCCCTGGTTGATGACCTGAAAGCCCGGTTCGGATGTATTGGCGACCTTGTGGCGTTCGTCGAGGATCCGCGTGACCTCCGCTTCGGCGGCGTTTAGGCGGGACTGGGACTCGGCCTCGACGGTGATCGAACCGAGGTTGCCGTAGCCGGTCAGCGAGTCTTCGACGGTCGTGATCGGGGCGACCACGACTTCGTCCTGGTTCGATGCCCCGTTGGACCCCTTGGCGGCGAGCACACCGACGACTTCGAAGTTGACCCCGTTCATCTTCACCGTCTTTCCCACCGCACTCTGTCTCGAGAAGAGCTCTTCGACGACGGTCTGTCCGATCACCGCCACGCGCTTTCGCCCGCTCACGCTCGCGTTCGTGAAGGAGGCACCTTCCCGGAGCTTGTAGTTGTGCGCCGGCAGATACGACGGTGTGGTGCCGAGGAACGTCGACGGCTGATAGCTCGTGCCGTTGTAGACCAGCGTCACGCCGCTCGCGTTCACGACCGGAGAGGCGCTCTTCACGTCGGGGGCGAGGCTGCCCTGGAGCGCGCTCGCGTCCTGCTTGGTGAGCGAGATCGTGCCCGAGCGGCTCACGCGCGAGCCGCCGCGGGCGCCCCCCGAGAGGACCAGCAGCACGTTCGTGCCGAGACTCTGGATGCGTTCCTGCACCGATTTTGACGAGCCGTTGCCGACGGCGATCAGCACGATCACCGACGCGACGCCGATCGTCATGCCGAGGATCGTCAGCCCGGAGCGGAGCTTGTTGGCGGCGATCCCGCCCCACGCGATCCGCAGCGTCTCGACTCCGATCATGTCCGGCTCCCGACGGTGGCTGGACTGACCAGCCGTGCGTGCGCCGACTTCTGGCCGCGCGCCGCGGGAGCGGGGTCGTGCAGGCCGCGTTCCCGCCGGTCTTCGACGACCCGTCCGTCGCTCAGCGTGACGATCCGCTTCGCCATCTCCGCTACGTCTGGCTCGTGTGTGATCAGGACCACCGTGCGGCCTTCCTCATTCAGGCGCGCGAAGATCCTCATGACGCTCTCGGTCGAGCGCGAGTCGAGGTTTCCCGTGGGCTCGTCGGCCAGGATCAGGCTGGGGTTCGTGACGATCGCCCTGGCCACCGCCACCCGCTGTTGCTGGCCGCCGGACAGCTCTGAGGGCTGATGGTGGGCTCGGTCGCCCATTCCCACGGCCGTCAACGCGAGCTCGGCGCGGCGGCGGCGCTCGGGACGACCGATGCCCGCATATGCGAGCGGCAGCTCCACGTTCGCCACGGCGGCGGTGCGCGGGACGAGGTTGAAGCTCTGAAACACGAACCCGATCTTGCGGTTGCGCAGGTCCGAGAGCTCGTCCTCGTCGAGGCTGCTCGCGTCCACCCCGTCGATCTCATACACGCCCTTGCTGGGCACATCCAGGCACCCAAGGATGTTCATCAGCGTGCTCTTGCCGCTTCCCGAGCTGCCCATGACCGCCACGAAGTCGCCACGCTCGATCCGCAGCGAGACGTGCCGCAACGCCCGCACCCGGATCTCTCCGAGCGTGTACGTCTTGCTGACGTCTCGCACATCGATCACAGCGCGCCTCATCCGCCCGGCGCGCCTCCGCCGCCGACCCTGAAGGCGCCACCGCCCAGTGCGGCTCCGCCGCCGAGACCTCCGCCCAGTGCGCCGCCTCGGCCGCCCAGTCGGCTGCCGAGGCCGCTGCTTGTGGTGCTCGCGACCGGCAGCACGACTTGTTCGCCGGCCTTCAGCCCGTCGAGGATCAGCGTCGAGCTGTTGCCCGCCAGCCCGGTCGTCACCGGTTGGCTCACGCGCTTGTCCCCGCGCACGACCGTGACCACCCCTCCGGAGATCGCCGCGGTTGGAACGCTCACGCCTTCGCCCTGCTTCACGACCACTTCGGCGGAGGCGCTCATCCCCGGCTTCAGGCCGCCCATCAGCTGGTCGAGCTGGAAGCTGACGTCGTAGCTGACCACGCCGCTGCTCGTCGTCGCAAGGGTGGCCACCTGAGCCACATGTGCCGCGAGCTTTCGGCCTTTCAGCGCTTCCACGGTGACCGTCGCCGTCTGGCCCTGCTTCACGCTGCCGATTTCCGACTCGCTGAGGGGGACGACGAGCTGCATCGCGGTGAGGTCGCTGAGCACGGCGAATGAGCCGGAGCTCGACGAGCCGGTCGAGGAGCTGCCGCCCGAGGAGCCGGCGGCCGCGCTCGTGGCGCCGGTGCGCCCCGTGCTCGTCCCCGTTCCGGATGAGCTGCCGGTCGAGGTTCCGCCGGATCCGCTCGAGGCGGACGCGGCCGAGACCTTCGTCGTGCCGCTCGCGGACACAGTCTCCCCCGCTTCCCCTGACAGCGAGACGATCGTCCCATCGTGCGGCGCGTACAGCTTGGTGGCCTGCACCGCCTGTTCGTCGCTCTCCACGCTCAGACGGTCGCTCTTCACGGCCGCTTGCGCGGACGCGAGGTTCGCTTCGCGCGTGGCCGCGCTCTGTTTTTTCGCGCTCGTCGTCGATCCGCCGCTGGACGAAGAGGCCGCCGCCGTCTTGCCGGCTTGCGTGGTCACCGGGGCGGAGGGGGAGCCGTTCGACGTTTCTCCCGCGTTTTCTTCCTCCTGCGCGAGCGTCGCCTCGGCCGCTTGAAGGGTCGCCTTCGCCTGTTCCACCGTCACTTCGACGCTCCGCGGGTCGAGCGTCGCAAGCAGCTCGCCCTGCGCCACTTCGTCTCCTTGCTTCACATACACGTGCGTGACCACCCCGCTCGTGGCGAAGCCGAGGTCGAACTGGCTCGCGGCTTCGATCGTGCCGCTGCCCGACACCGTCGACTGGACCACGCCGCGTGTGGCCGTCACGACGATGCCCGTCGAGGCCGTCGAGGATGCCCGGCCCACCGAGAAGTACGCCACGACGATCGCCCCGACGCACGCCAGGCTCAGCAGGTAGTTGAGCCATGGTCGGTCGGCGCGTCTGGACACTTGCTTTCCTCGGTTCTGCGGGTTGGCGAGCGGTTCGCTCGCCCAGCAGGTCGATGAGATTGCAGGGCGATCTCTACCCGCGAGGCGTCGAGCCCCAGAGGTTCGCGTGCGCCGCGAACGTTGCGATAAGGGTCTCGTAAGACGAACGTATGAGTGTCTCCCCGCGCGCACCCGGTAGGTCACAATCGGTTCGTGAGAGTTCTCGTGATCGACGACGACCGCGCGGTTCGCGACGCCCTGCGCCGCGTGCTCACGCTGGCTGGATATGAGACGCAGGCGGCCGACGGCGGCGTAGCGGCGATCGAGTTGGTCGCCGAGGCCGTCCCCGACGCGGTCGTGCTCGACATCGGCATGCCCGACATCGACGGCCTGGAGGTGTGCCGTCGCCTGCGCCGTCTCGGCAACCGCGTGCCGATCCTGATGCTCACGGCGCGCGAGGCGATCAGCGACCGGATCGAGGGTCTCGACGCCGGCGCGGACGACTACCTGACCAAGCCGTTCGACGTCGACGAGCTCAAGGCGCGGCTGCGCGCGCTGATGCGTCGCACGAGCGTCGCGGAGGAGTCCGACTCGCTCCGCTTCGCCGAGCTGCGACTCGACAGCGCCAGGCACGGCGCCGTCGTCGGCGAGGAGCTCGCCGAGCTGACGCGCACCGAGTACCTGCTGCTCGAGCTCCTGATGCGCAATCCCCGCCGCGTGCTCTCCCACAGCCTGATCTACGACCGCGTGTGGGGCTATGACTTCGGCGCTGCGTCGAATGCCCTGCGTGTGTACGTCGGCTACCTGCGCCGCAAGCTCGAGGACGCGGGCGCGCGCCAGCTGATCCACACCGTTCGTGGCGTCGGCTACGTCCTACGCGAGCCATGAGCCCGCGCGAGCCATGAGCCTGCGCGTGCGCATCGCCGCGGTTGCGAGTGTCGCGGTAGCGCTCGCTGTGCTCGCTGCTGCGATTGGCCTGTATCTCGCTGTGCGCTCCGATCTGCGCGGACAGATCGACCAGTCGCTGCGTCAGCGCGCGAAGCTGCTCGTCTCGATTCCACCCACCGCTCAACCCGGGGCCAAGGCGCCCGGTGCGGCGACGCTGACTCCTCCGCCGGTCTTTTTTGGCACCGTGCCATCTCGGGGAGGACGAGTCCCGTCCGCGATCGCCGCGTATCGACTGCGCAACGGGCTCCCACGTGCGATCCAGCCGGCGAGGTTCGGGGGCGCCTCTGGCTATGTGCAATTCATCTCCTCCCGCGCGAAAATCGAGATCCCCGCCGGCCAAGGCACCTCGCCGGCGATCGGCCCCAGCGCTGCCGACAAGGCAATCGCGCGGCGAGGCAGCGGGCAAGTCATCAGCGACAGGACCGTCAAGGGCACCCACTTGCGGGTATTGACGAGCGGCATCGGCGGTCGCGGCGCCGTCCTGATCGCTCGGCCGCTGGGTGAGGTCGATCACGAGCTCGGTCGGATCCTGCTGATTCTCCTCGTCGTGGGCGTGCTCGGCATCCTCATTGCCGCCGGGCTCGGCGCGCTTGTCGCGCGGACGGCGCTTGCCCCGATCGCCCGCTTCACGCGCCGGACCGAGACGCTCGCGGGCGACCTCGATCTGTCGCAGCGGCTTGAGGTCGAGGGCCGCGACGAGCTCGCGCGGCTGGCGGGCAGCTTCAATGCGACGCTCGATGCGCTCGAGCACTCGGTTGAGGCTCGGCGCCATCTGGTCGCCGACGCAGGCCACGAGTTGCGCACGCCGCTCGCCTCGTTGCGCGCGAACATCCAGACGCTCGAGGACTCACACCGTCTGACGCCGGCCGACCAAGAGGCTCTCCGCCGCGACATCCTCGACGAGCTCGACGAGCTGACGGCGCTGGTCAGCGATGTGGTCGAGCTCGCCCGCGGGGTGCGTGGAGAGGGCACCCCGGACGACGTGAGCCTGGACGAGATCGTTCGCGAGGCGGTCGAGCGCACTCGCCGGCGCGGCGAGCTGCGCTTCCAGCTCGAGCTCGAGCCGACGATCATCAGGGGCGAGCCCGATCGGGTGAGCCGTGCCGTGTCGAACGTGCTCGAGAACGCACGCAAGTGGAGTCCGCCGGGCGCTCTCGTCGAGGTCGCCCTGCACGATGGAGTCCTCACCGTGCGCGACCACGGGCCGGGCTTCGCACGGGGCGATCTGCCGAACGTGTTCGAGCGCTTCTACCGCGCCGAGGAGGCCCGCAAGCTGCCTGGATCGGGATTGGGTCTGGCGATCGTGCGTCAGGCCGCTGAAGCCCACAGCGGCTATGCCGAGGCCGGGAACGCGCCTGGCGGAGGTGCTTGCCTGCGCGTCAGCTTCGGGCCGCCGCTGAGGCTTCCCGACGAGGCGACGCTGCACGTGTGGTAAGTCGCGCGCCGCGGAACTGATAGAAACGCATGTGGGTGCCGCCAGCGGTCTGCACGGCGCGGCTCTGACCTAGACAACCTTGACCGAAGGATTTTCGATGGCCTCTGATCTGTTGACGACGATGCGAGCCGAAATCGACACGCGCCTCAGCGAGCTGCGTCCACTGGTGTCCGAGTACGAGCGGCTGCTTGCGGCCGTCGACGCGCTGGCCGACGCCGGCGGCGAGCCGTCGAGACTGGGACCGAGCGCCTCGGGACCGAGCGTGACCTCTCCCCGGCCGGGCGCTGCCTCGCCGGAGTCGAGTGCGATGGTGTCCGATTCGGCTTCCCCCTTCCCGTCTTTCCCGTCTCCTCGCCGTGGCCGGCCTCGCGGCTCTGCTGCCGGAGCGTTCCGTCGAGCGGCGTCCTCCCCGACACCCGCGGAGGGGCCCGAGGACGAGATGTCCGGCGACACGGCGGCCTCGCCGAAACAGGAGCGCGCTGCGCGCGGCGCCGCACAACAGGCGATCGTCGCCGCGCTCGAGCACGGCTCGCACACGGTCGGTGAGCTGGTCGTCGTCACGGCCATGACCGGGGCGAACATCCGCGGCAATCTCCGACGGCTGCTGAAGGAACGGACGGTCACGCGCACCAAGCGCGAAGGCAAGGCCGCCTACGCGCTCTCCTCACCCCCGGCGAGCGACTGAGCGGATCTGCTGCAGGGCGGCTGAGCGGCCCTACCGCCTGGCGGCCGGTGCGCGCTTGGCCGCTTTCGCGGCCTCCTTGGCGCCCAAGAAGGGCGTGAGCGCAAAGTAGACGATCTGCGGCGCCGCGTCAGGGAGCTCTGAGATGCGTTCGTTCTCGATGTAGTGGTGCAGCACCTGCCAGATGCCTCCGGCGATCGCCTCGGCGGCGATCACCGGGACCTCCACGTTCCTCTTTGCCGCCCACTCGTAGCCGGGAGTGAGATAGGCGGCGAATGCATGTAGCGCGGCGTCGCGAATCTCGATCGCCTCGGGGCTTGCGCCGAATGTGTCGACGAGCGTCAGGTGGGCGTGCGCGGGCTCCGCCGAGAGGTAGTCGATCAGCGCACGCAACCCGGCCGCGACAGCTCGCGGCCAGTCGTCCTTGTGTTCGTCGTAGGCCTCGACGGTGACGAGCAGCGCCTGGTGCAGCCCGACCTTCTGGGCCCCGAGGAAGGCGTCGTGCTTGCTCGGGTACATCTCGTAGAACGTCTGGTGTGAGACGTTCGCGCGCCTGGCGATCTCGGGGATCGTCAATCCGGCGAGACCCTTCCTCGCCACGATCGCCGCGGTTGCGTCCACGATCCGTTCGCGCTGGCTTTTGACGATGAACTGCCGCGACAGGTCATGCCGTCCGCTCGGCAGGCGCCCCTCGGCGCGCTGCGCTCGCTCGGAGGCGAGCTCGACGGTCTCCTCGCTCCCGGCTCGACGTCGTCTCGACGGGCGAGCGCCGGAAGCCAGCCCGGCAGGGAGCTTGGGCGGGTAGGAGGACGCCCATACGACGAGCTCGTCGGACAGGCCGGGCAGTTCGCTCGCGCGATCTTTGCGCAGCCGCGCCGCCGTCACCTCGCGGATGCCTCCGAGGATCGCCTTCACGGTGAGATCGACGGTGGCGGTCTTCGATCGCGAAGCGCCCTCGCGATCGCTTGCGGAACGACCGGCGAGAATGTTTCGCTCGAGCGCTTCGAGCGTGCTGTTCCGGCGCTTGAGCGCGTTTGCTCCCGCGCCGAAGGCCCCGAGGACGAGCAGCGAGACGGTCTCGGGCTCGGCCGCGGCGAGCTCGGCGAACGCGCGCATCGCCCTGCGCATCCGCTCGCCTGGGGACCCCTCTCCGACGTAGGCCTTCATGACCACTTTCGCCGTGCGTCCGGCGATCTCGTCGTACGCGCCGAGGAACAGCTCTTCCTTGTCCGTGTACAGGCTGTAGAAGGTCGGTCGCGAGACGCGCGCGAGCTTCGTCAGGTCGAGGATTCGCACGGCACCATAGCCGTGCCGGGCGATCAACTCGATCATCGCCGTCTGCAGCCGTTCGCGCTGGTCGCGCTGGACCTCCTCGGGATCCAATCCATGCGCCCCGGTGGGCAGGCGCTGATAGCGAGCTTTGGATCTTCCCTGCGCGGGGGGTTTGCCCGGTGCCCCGCGGCCTCCATTCGTGGCCGCCGTCTGGGCTCTGGCCTTTGGCTTCTTGGGGCCGGCTCCGCTCACCGTCATGGCTCGCAAACCTCCAGTTGACATCAAGTCAAGTCAGGGTATCAAACAGCGCTTGTCAGTCAACCTCAAAAGATCGTATTGGAGTCTCGGGCCCGGCGTTCAGCCCTTGATCGTCGGTGAGACGCCGAGCACCGCGCCAGAGGCGTCGAGCGCCTGGACGGCTACGTATCGCTCGGGACCGGGAGTGGCAACGGCCGTCTCGAAGCCTGCGCGGGTGGCGCCGGCCACCGGGGCGAGTCCTTTCGTCGATGCTCCCGCCAGCACGCGCCAGCTCGCGGTTTGAGTGTCTCCGTTCCAGCTCGCGTACACCGTCACCGGGGAGCTTGCGCTCGCCGTCCTCGCCGCGATCGCCGGGCGCCCGCCGGGCGCCCCGGTCCAGGGGAAGCGGTAGGCGCGGTAGGACTGATAAGGGCCATGCAGGTGGGCGTCGAACAGGAGTTGGCCCGTGCCGGCGAACTCCGAGAAGTAGGGCTCCGAGCCCCAGCCGACGAAGAAGTCGCCGTTGGTCAGGCTCTGCATGTTGCCCTGACTGCCCGAGGACAGCGCGGTCGGGTGCTCGTACTGCGCGAGCACGGTGTCGGTCTTTGCGTCCGGGTCGAGCGAGACGATCATGCCGCGCGACTGCCGGTGTACGTTCGGGACGCCGCCGTTGTCGAAGATGCTGATCGTGCCGTTTGGCAGCGCCTCTGCGTCGTGCTGGAAGGCCGTCTCCGCGCCGGCCGCGAGCTTGACGTCGCTGTGCGGACCGCCGATCCGCGTCTGGATTTGCCCGGTCTGAGTGCTGAGCTCATACAGCGCCCACGTGTTGCGCGCCGAGATCAGCGTCGTCCCGTCGGCGAGTCGGACGATCGAGTTGACGTGGAAGTAGTCGAACGGCCATTCCGCGCTCGCCTTCGCGGGCGAGCTGTGCGAGTCGCCGAGGCCGACGTGGTCGAGCGCGTGCCACTCGCTGCGTACGAGGCCGGTCTTGAGATCGATTTCCTGGATCACACCGTCGGTCACGGCACCGTCGTGCGGACCCCCAACGCTTGAGAGGTCGCAGTCGATCGGATCGAATACGGTCGTCACGGCCGTGCCGTTCGGCATCAGATGGAAGTCGTGGAGGTCCATCTTGTGACCGTTCCCGGCATGGACGCGCCCGAGCTGACGGTAGGAGGCGTCGGTGATCACCTCTTCGCCTTCGCCGAAGCCCTGCGGCGGTATGTAGCCCTGCCACCAGGTCAGCACGGGCTTGCCGCCCTCCTCTTGCACCTGCAGGTTGGTCGCCGCCGTGCCGAACGGCAGGGGATCGAACCACACCAGGTTGCCGCTCTGGTCGAAGATCATCGGTCCGCTCGGGCCGGGGCCGGAGTAGGGAGCCGCGAACACATACCCGGGCGCCGCGTTGGGCGAGCTCGTCGTCACCACGACCGCCGGCGGCTGCAGATCCGTCCGCGAGGCGAAGCGCTGCAGTACGCCGGGGTGAGCCTTGGGCGGCCGTCCCGGCGGCACGTACTTCAGTGAATCCTGCCGCGCGACGACGAAGCGGAAGCCAAACGCGTGCGCGGCGGATGACGAGTCCGCGGCCGTGAGCTTGCCGCTCACGGTCACGACCTCGCCCGAGCGGAACGGCTTTGCCGGCACGAAGCTGGCGCCATCGCCCTGGGAGTAGGCGATCAGGCGCCCCGCATGGGCACCGGTCTCAGAGCCACGTGCGACGACTGAGTCGAGCGTTCCCCGCGGCGCACCGAGCAGGCTGATCTGTGTGGCGGGGGAGGCGTCGTAGGAGTTGGGCAGCGGCGAGACGGCCAGCGTCGTCCCCGGCAGCACGGCCGAGCCGTTCAGGGCCGCCGGCACACAGCGTCCGGCGGCGCCCAAGTGGAATGAGGCCTGCTCGGCGACGATCCGCTGGGACCCGAGCGCGAGCACGCCGACGACGGTCGCTGCGATCAGCACACCGCAGGCGACCGTCGCTGTGAGCCACCGGCGACTCACCCGCTTGTCGGCTGAACCGCTTTCGAGGTCCCCAGCACCTTGCCTGACGCGCTCAGCGCGCGCACCTCGACGAAGGGCGCCGTCGGGGCTGGGATCGCGGTCTCAAAGCCGCTCTTGGGCGTCGTCGAAACGGGGTTCAACTGGGAGGCGCTCGACCCTGTCAAGAGCTGCCAGGAAGCAACCGTCGTGGCCCCGTTCCAGCTCGCGTACACGGCCGTCGCAGAGCCGGTGGTCCGGGCCGCGATCGCCGGCGGTTCGCTTGGCTGCCCACTCCATGGCTCGCGGTAGATGCGATAGCTGTTCTCGCCCCGGGGGAGCTGGGCGTCGAAGACGATCTGCCCCGCTGCGTTGAATTCGGTCAGGTTCGGCAGCCCGCCCCAGCCGACCATCCAGCCGCCGCCGGGCAGCGATTGCAGGTTGCCCTGGCTACCGGTGATCAACGGTCCGGACGTGCGCACGAGCTGGCCTGCGAGCGTGGCCGTCTTGGCCTTCGTGTCGAGCTTGACGATCTCTCCGCGCGACGGTGGTTTGACCGTCGGCGCGCCCTCGTCGTCGTACAGGCTGATCTCCCCATTGGGAAGCACCTGCGCGTCGTGCTGGAAGGAGAACGGCACGCCCGCGCCGAGCGCGAAGGTGCTCTTCTTGCCGCCGAGCCGCCAGATCACCGCGCCGGTGCGGCCGCTCAGCTCATACAGGCCCCACGTGTTGCGCGCGGAGATCAGGAAGTTCCCTTCTTTGAGCGCTTCGACCGAGTTGATGTGAAAGTAGTCGTACGCGTTCGTCGCCAGGCCCGGCAGTTTCGAATAGGACTCCGAGACGTCCACGTGGCCGATGCTGTGCCACTCCCACATGACCAGCCCCGTGTGGATGTCGATCCGCTGGATCACGCCGTCGAGCGCCAGCCCGCTTGCGGGACCGCCGGCCGAGGCGAGGCTCGTCTGGAGCGGGCTGTAGGCGAGGACGTAGGCGGATCCCTCGGGTGTGATCGTGAACTCGTGCTCGTCGGCCTGTAGGCCGTTGCCGGCTCGCACGACCGCCACCGTCTTGTAGTTGGCGTTCGCGATCACGTCCTCGCCGAGGCCGAAGCCGAACTGGAGCGTGCGTCCCTGCCACCACGTCAGGGCGGTCTTGCCGCGGTAGGTCTGGGTGCGGAAGTCAGTCGCGTCCTGCCCGGCGGGCAGCGAGCGGAACCACACGAGGTTGCCGGCGTTGTCGAACATCATCGGACCAGGCTGGCCGGGTCCGAGCGCCGGGGCGGCGAGCACGTAGCCCGGTGCGGCTCCCGTGGTGGCGGCCTGGCGAACCGTCACGGTCGGCGGGTGCAGGTCTGGGCGCGACTGGAAGTTCTGGATGTCGGCCGGGGTACCCGGGGCGGACGGGAACTCAGTCGCGGGCACCGTCCCCACTTGGGCGACGGTGAAGTTCGTAGACACGGAGCGAGTCCGCTTGGAGACGCTGAGGCGTGCATGGACCGTCACCCGCTCTCCGGCGGCGAACGGCTTGTTCGGGATGAAGCTCGCGCCCGTGGCTGAAGAGTAGGAGCGCAGATGGCCACTGTGCTTTCCGCTGACCGAGCCGACGACGGTGATCGCGCCGAGCGACTTGGCCGAGGCGCCGAGGAAGCTGATCTGCGTACCGGGCATCGCCGCCGAGGACCCCGCGAGTGGAGAGATCGTCACGGTCGCGGCCGACGCGGCCGACGCGAACGTACAGATGCCGAGAACCAACAGGAGAGATAGTGCTGCCAGGCGCTTACAGCGGTGGTTCATCAAGCCTCCAAGGACGGATTTCAACAGTCGAGCCTCGCCGATCCTAACCTCACTACACGATGGCCCCGTAAGAAGTTGCGAAGGGACCTTCTGTAAGAAATTACGAAGGGTCTAGAAGACAGGGGTCTCGGTGTAGTCGCCAAACACCTGTTGCAGCGACTCCACGATCTCGCCCTCCGAGGCGTGCGCGCGGGCACACTCGAGCAGCGGATCCATCAGGTTGCGGTCCTCCTCGGCCGCGTCGGCGCGCAGGCTCGCCAGCGCGCGCTCGACGGCGGCTCCGTCGCGACCGGCTCGCGCGGCCTGGAGGCGACCGAGCTGCTTGCGCTCGAGCGCCGGGTCGACGCGCAGCGTGGGGATCGGCTGCTCGTCCTCGAGCATGTAGCGGTTGACGCCCACGACGACGCGCTCGCCCGCGTCGATCTCCTGTTGGAGGGTGAACGCGGCGTCGGCGATCTCCCGTTGGGGGTAGTTGCGCTTGACCGCCTCCACCATCCCGCCGAGCTCGTCGATCTTCGTGAAGTACTCATACGCCCGCCGTTCCATCTCGTCGGTGAGCGCCTCTACGAAATAGCTGCCCCCGAGCGGGTCGACGGTGTTCGTCACGCCCGATTCATGTGCGATCACCTGCTGCGTGCGCAGCGCAATCCGCACAGCATCCTCGGTCGGCAACGCGAGCGCCTCGTCGTAGCTGTTCGTGTGCAGCGACTGGGTCCCCCCGAGCACACCCGCGAGCGCCTCGATCGTCGTGCGCATGATGTTGTTGAGCGGCTGCTGGGCGGTCAGGCTGACGCCCGCGGTCTGGGCGTGGAAGCGCATCTGCCATGAGCGAGGATCCTTGGCGCCGAACCTCTCCCTGAGCTCCCGCGCCCAGATCCGCCGGGCGGCCCGGTACTTGGCGATCTCCTCGAAGAAGTCGATCTGGGCATTGAAGAAGAACGACAACCGAGGCGCGAACTCGTCCACGTCGAGGCCTCTCGCGATCGCCTGCTCGACGTATGTGAGTCCGTCCTTGAGCGTGAACGCGAGCTCCTGCTGGGCTGTGGCTCCGGCCTCGCGGATGTGATAGCCGGAGATCGAGATCGGGTGCCAGCGCGGCATGTGGCGCGTGCACCACTCGATCATGTCGCCGCACAGGCGCATCGCGGGGTCGACTGGGAAGCACCACTCCTTCTGCGCGATGTACTCCTTCAAGATGTCCGCCTGAATCGTGCCGGACAGGCGCTCGGGCGGCACCGGTCCGTGCTCGGCGGTGCCCGACTCCGCGGCGGCCACGTAGAACGCGAGCATGATCGCCGCGGGCGCGTTGATCGTCATCGACACCGACACCTCGCCGAGGTCGATCCCGGAGAACAGCGTCTGCATGTCGTCGAGCGTGTCCACCGCCACGCCCTCGCGACCGACCTCCCCGAGGCTGCGCGCGTGGTCTGAGTCGTGCCCCATCAGCGAGGGCATGTCGAACGCCGTCGACAGTCCCGTTTGGCCGTGGTCGAGCAGGTAGTGGAAGCGCTCGTTCGTCTCCTCGCTGGTGCCGAACCCGGCGAACTGGCGCATCGTCCACAGCCGGCCGCGGTACATCGACTCGTGGATCCCGCGCGTGAACGGGTACTCACCCGGACGGCCGATCGGATCCTCGGCGCCGCCGATCCCTGCGGGCAGGTCCTCTGGGGTGTAGACCTCGCGTACCGGCTCACCGGATAGGGTCCGGAAGCTCGACTTGCTCCCCTGCGAGGGAGGGGTTGCGCTGACTGCCATGACTGCCCGAGATCCTACCGGCCCGCACCGTTCCTCCGGGGGGCTGCACAGGCTCCGCGGGTTGCGTCGCGCGCGTGCGCGACGCGCGCGCGCGGCCAATGCGGCGAGCACCATGTTGTCCCCGGCAGCGATCGCGCTGGCGTTGCTCGCACTGCTCTCGCTCGCCGGGTGCGGCGGGAGCTCGAGATCCTCAAGGGAAGCCTCGACCGGCGCCGGAAAACTCGCGCGGATGACGAAGGCGACGCTGGTCCTTGACTTCGTGCCGAACGCGGTGCACGCGGGCATCTACCGTGCGCTCGGCGCCGGCTACTACCGGCGGGCGAACATCGACCTGAAGGTGATCCAGCCGAGCGCAACCGCCGAGACGCTGGCGCTGATCGACTCGGGCAGGGCCGACTTCGGCTTGGCCGACGGCAGCGACGTGGCCGCGCAAATCGCCCGTGGTGGCGACGGCGAGGCGGTGATGGCGATCGCCCAGCGCCCGTTGGGAGGGCTGATCGGGCTCGCCTCTTCAGGGCTGCGCTCGCCCGCGCAACTGCAGGGACGGACGGTCGGGGTCACGGGGGTGCCCTCGGATGTCGCGGTGCTCGACACCGAGGTGCGTCATGCCGGCGGCGATCCCGGCAAGGTGCGGGTCGTGACGAGTGGCTTCGACGGAGCGCAGGGGCTGCTCGCGGGCAAGCTGGCGGCGTTCACGGGGTTCGTCCCTGACGACGGCGTGCGGTTGCAGGCCGCCGGGCACCCGATCGTCGCCTTTCGTCTGGACGAAAACGGCGGCCCCGCCTATCCGGGTCTTGTCGCCTTCACGACACGCAGGCTGATCGCCGCCGATCCCGCGCTCGTGGCGAGCTTCGTCGCGGCGACGGTGCACGGGTACGAGGACACGATCGCCGAGCCGGTGCGCAGCCTGAGAGAGCTCTTGAGCATGAATCCATCGCTCGCGCCCGGGCTCACCCATGCCTCGCTCGATGCCTATCTGCCGTTGTTCGCGGGCGGTCGGGTGCCGTTCGGGACGCTGCAGCCACACAATCTCGCGGCGTTGTCGGAATGGATGGTCGAGAACCACCTGATCCGCTCGCCGGTGAGCCCGGCGCGGTACGGGACCAACCGCTTCGTGCCGCGAGCGGGAAGCTGAGACCACATCCTCGCGCCTGAGAGCACGTCCGCGCGCCCGCGGCGACTCACGCGCTTGCCCCGCCGAGGGCCTACCGCAAGAATCCGAATCTGGCGATTAAAAGAAGAGTTCGATTTAGTGGAATCCTCCCCTTGACATCGGACACGTGCGCGGGGACCCTGACGGGGCATGCGCATCCTTGTCATCGGCGCCAGCGGTCTGGTCGGCTCGAACATCGCGGTCGCGGCGGCACAGCAGAACTGGGAGGTGCTCGGCACCTGGCGCAGCGAGCCGGTGGAGATCTTCGGGGCGAGCGTGACCGGACTAGACCTCTCCGAGCGTTCGGCCGGCGTGGCCGTGGCGAGCGCGTTCGAGCCAGACGTGATCGTGCATGTCGCCGGCGATGGCCGGGCGGGTCGGTTCGAGCGCGACGCTCGTCTCTCGGAGCTGTTCGTGCACGGGGTCGAGCACACGCTCGCGGCGGCGCGGATCGTGCGCGCGCGACACGTGCTTGTGTCGTGCGACTGGGTGTTCAGCGGGTTGCGATCGAGCGGGCGGCGGTGGGACGAGACAGATCTGCCGGAACCGGTGAATGCGTATGGTCGCGCGCACCTCGCGGCGGAGGAGCTCGTGTGCGACTCGAACGTGCCCGGGCTGATCACGCGGATGGGCGACGTGTATGGGGTCAATCTGTCGAAACCCGCTCGCGGCCTGCGCGGAGAGCGGTCGAAGGTTGTAGGCGCCGGGGGTAGTGGCCGTCGTGAGGGGGCCGGCGGGGGCCGCTTGGCATGGCACGTGTGGGAGCGCTCTGGCGCGGCCCTGCGGCTCGTGAGGCTGCTCTTAGCGGGCAAGCCGCTGCCGGCGCCCAAGGACGTCTATCGCTCGCCGACCTACGCGTGGGACTACGCGCAACGCCTGTGCGAGCTGCTCGCTCAGCGACGGGAGGGCATCATCCACACCGCCGGCCCGGACTCGGTCCACCGGCGCGAGTACCTGCGGGCGCTCGCGCTGGCCTTCCACGGCGATCCCGAGCTCGTGCACGAGGGCAGCCTGGCCGGTTTACTCGAGGCCTCAGGCGAAGACCCGAGCCTGCCTCTGCCTCCTAACACGGCGCTCGCGGGAGAGCGGGCCAGGGTCGCGCTAGGGCATCCCTCGGTTGACATGGAGGCCGGTCTGGGGCTGATGAGCGACCAGCTCCACCGCGTGCTGAACGGTCCTTGAGAAGTACCGGTGCGTTGTCGATCTCGCACAAGCAAGCCGTCTTTCCGGCGCGCACGCTACCCTGCGCGCTCGGTAGGTCACCTATTTGAAAGGAAGCGGTTCATGAACAAGTCCCAGCTGATCGAGGCGGTCGCGGCCGACAGCGGCCTCTCGAAGACGGAGTCCACACGGGCGATCGAGTCACTCTTGGGCACGGTCACGAAGACGTTGAAAAAAGGCGACGAGGTGATCATCACCGGCTTCGGCAAGTTCTCGGTGGTCAAACGGGCGGCGCGCCAGGGCGTAAACCCGCGTACCGGCGAGCGCGTGAAAATCAAAGCGTCCAAGGCGCCAAAGTTCTCCGCGGGCGCCACGCTCAAGCAGGCGGTGAGCGGCAAGAAGTAACCGACCAACCAACGGCGACGGTTCGGGGACGGCCGGAGCGGGTAATCCTTCGGCACGTGCCGCGCGCAATCACGCGCGAGGCAAGGGACGAAGGAGGAACGAACATGGTCGCACTTGTCGCGCTCGTACTCATCCTGGCCATTCTGGGGGGTCTCGGCTTTGCCGTGCACGTGCTGTGGTACGTGCTGGTGATCGCGATCATCCTGTGGCTGATCGGCTTCTTCGTCGGCGGTGCGCCTGCGGGCGGCATCGGCGGTGGGAGACGTCGCTGGTATGGACGCTGAACGAAAGCTGACGTTGTCCGATGAGTGGTGGTGGATAACGAGCGGTGCGGGATAGCCCGCCGATACCGACGCTTGTGGGTGAGTGACCGGCGGAGCGAAGGTAGAGCAAAGAAAGACGGCACGGACGCAACTACGGGGACGCGGCAAGGAAGCCGACAGGATGCTGGCGGGCAGCCGACGGGCGCCCGCTGATAGCGTCGTCGTCGATGACGTTGGTCGACGCCTTGCAGCTCCCCGTCTTCGACTACACCGATCCCGCGCTGCGCGGCGAGCGCTTCCATGCGGCGATGGCCGAGCTGCGCGAAAGTGCGGGGCCGGCCCGAGACAGCGGGTCCGCACCCTCGCCTGGCGACGGCCGGGGCGGGGCCACAGAGGCCGACTCCGCCGGCTGGCTGGCGAGCGGTCCGTTCGGCTACATCGTGTTGGACAGGGAGTCGGCCGAGTTCTTCCTGCGCTCCCGCTCGGCGACGTTCCCGGGGATGAAGATCGCCGAGATCTTTGGCGTTACGGAGGGACCGTTGTACGAGCAGATGAAGCGAAACATCCTGCACGTGAACGGTCCGGATCACACGCGGTTGCGCAGCCTGGTTAATCCCGCGTTGTCACCGCGCGCCGTCGAGCGCTACCGCCCGGCGATGCGAATGTTTCTAGCCGAGCTGTTCGCTGACATCAGTGAGGCGGGCAGATGCGATTTCGTGGAGGCGTTCGCGAAGCCTTACCCGTCTCAAGTGATTGCCCACGTGATGGGCGCGCCGATCGAGGATGCGCCGAAGCTCCACCACTGGTCGAATTGGATCCAGCGGCAGTTCGACGCGGCGAGCATGGCGAGCGAGCGCGCGGGGATCGAGCGTGCCGTGGAGGAGTTCTACGCCTACGCCCAGGCTCTCCTGGAGGCGCGGCGGGCGGATCCCAGGGACGACCTGATCTCGATCCTGATCGAGGCCGAGGAGCACGGCGAGAGCGGGAGGCTGAGCGACGTCGAGTGCATCAACCTCGTGTTCAACGTGCTCGTCGGCGCGGTGGACACGAGCCAGAGTCAACTCGCGCACGCGGTCAGGCTGCTGGCCCAGCACCCCGAGCAGTGGCGCGCGCTCGCGGAGGACCCGTCGCTGGCGGGGCAGGCCGTGGAGGAGGCGCTCCGATACGAGCCGATCACGCCGTTCACCGCGAGGATCCTCACGGAGGAGATCAGCTTTCGCGGCGTGACGTTTCCAGAGGGGACGATCGTGATGGTGTGTGCGTTCACGGGCAACCGGGAGCTCGACGACGGGACCGCTCGCGCGGGGGCGGGTGTGTGCGCGACGGATGCCGACGCGGACCGGTTCGACATCACCGCCGATCGCGGGCGTGCCCGCGCGCTCACGTTCGGGGCCGGCGTGCACTACTGCCTCGGCGCCAACCTCGCCCGCGCGGAGCTCGAGGAGGCGCTGGCCTTCCTCGCGCCGCGCATGCCCGACCTGCGACTCGACGGTGAGCCGGTGTACGAAAGCATCACCGGCATCTACGGCCTGGCGGAGCTGCCGGTGCGATTCTCCGTCTGAGTGCGGGCGTGGCGCTCAGACGGCATTATTTGCCGGGGGGTCTACGGACGGATTGATGCGACATAGGGTGAGATGGCTGGCAAGGCACTGACAGGAGCGCTCGTGGCGTGTGTGGTCGGGCTGGCGTTCGCGCCGAGCGCATGGGCCGGGCGCTACCACGTGTACACGTGCCGGACTCCCTCCGGCCACAGCGCTCCGACGGATGGGTGGAGCGGGACGAAGACCGGAGCGGTGTCGTTTGACTACACCGAAGACACGTGCGGGCGTGGCGGGGCGCTGATCGCGGCGCTTGGAGACGGGGCACCGCATCCTGTCAACACGGATCGGGCAACTTGGGCATTCAGCGCCCCTCCTGGGGCGACGCTTGCAGGAGCGACGTTGTTTCGTGCGGGAGATGCGGAAGGTGGAACAACTAGTACCTCTACCTATGAGTTCTGGCTGGCGGGTCCAACCGAAACAGATGTTTTTGACGAATGTGTTTATGCCTCAGGATGCACCGTTGTTCAAGGAAGGACTGCCGAACCACGCTCATCGATAAATCGTTTAGTGGTGTCAGGCGTTCACCTTGGGCCTCATCTATATTTGAGCTCGGCGTGTTTGGGGACCACGGGTTCTTGCCAGGGCGGAATAGGTGACGCAAACGGCTACGCAGCCGTCGTCTACCTGTACGCGGCAGACCTGGTGGTCGAAGAGAGCGGCCAGCCGACGGCCGGTAACGTGAGCGGGGAATTGGCGAGCGCGGCTGCCGTGAGGGGGACGAGCGACATCGCCTTCACCGCGGCCGACTCCGGCGCCGGGGTGTACGAGGCGGTGTTCGCCGTCGACGGGCGGGTCGTGCAGGCGACGGTGCCGAACAAGAACGGCGGCCGGTGTCAGGACGCCGGTGAGACGGCGGACGGGCTGGCGGCGTTCCTCTACACCCAGCCCTGCCCTGCGTCGGTGAGCGCGGACGTTCCCTTCGACACGACCGCGCTCAGCAACGGCGCCCACCACCTCGTGGTGAGCGTGATCGACGCGGCGGGCAATGCCGCGCCCGTGCTCGACCGCCAGATCACGGTGGCCAATCCAGTGGCTGCGATCGTCGTGTCGCGCGGAGCGGTGAACGGCATGAACGCGTCTGAGCAAGCGACGTTGACGGCACGGTGGAAGAGCACAGCGAAAATCCGCGCGATGACAGGCTACGGACATCCTCCGGCGATTCTTGGCCGGCTGAACGATCCGGCCGGCAGGCCGATTGCGGGCGCGCTTATCGATGTGACCGCTACCCCGCCTGACGCCGGCGCGAGACCGGTGCCGATCGCGGCCCCGCGGACCGGATCGGACGGTAGCTTCACCGTACAGCCGCCACGCGGCATCTCCTCCAGCTCGCTGCGGATCGCCTACCGCAGCCACGTGGGCGATCCGTTGCCGGTGGCCACACGCACGCTTTCGCTCACCGTGCGGGCGGGTATCGCGCTGAGCGTCTCTCCGCACACGACGAGCGTAGGCGAGAGCATCTTCTTCCACGGGCGGCTGCTCGGCGGCCCGATCCCTCCAGGGGGCAAGCAACTCGTCCTCGAGGCTCGGTCCCCGGGCAGCGGGTGGATCGAGTTCAAGGTGATCACAACGGACCGCCGTGGCCGCTTTCGCTCCTCCTACCGCTTCAAGTTTCCCGGTCCCGCGAGCTACAGCTTCCGCGCCATGTCGAACTCGGAGGCCGACTACCCCTTCGCCACGGGCGCGTCGAACGTCGTGGGCGTGCGCGAGCACTGACGCCCCCCGCGGGCGGCCGCCGGGTCGACGCCACCGAGGTCTGCGACCCGTCCGCTGCGGCGCCGGCCACCGAGGTCCGCGACCCCGTCCACTAACCTGCGCCGCTGTGAAGGCGGTGATCCTGGCCGGTGGCTTCGGCTCGCGACTGAGCGAGGAGACCGCCGTGCGTCCGAAGCCGATGGTGGAGATCGGCGGCAAGCCGATCCTCTGGCACATCATGAAGATCTACGCCGCGCACGGGATCGAGGATTTCGTGATCTGCCTCGGCTACAAGGGGTATCTGATCAAGGAGTTCTTCGCCAACTACTACCTGCACACGTGCGACGTGTCGTTCGACCTGGCCAAGGGGGGCATGGAGATCCATCGCTCGGCGACCGAGCCGTGGCGGGTTACGCTCGTGGACACCGGTGAGCAGTCGATGACGGGAGGCCGCCTACGTCGCGTGCTCCCGTACGTCGGCGAGGAGGATTTCTGCTTCACCTACGGCGACGGTCTCGCCGACGTGGACGTAACGGCGCTGGTCGCGTTCCACCGCGAACAGGGGACGCTGGCGACCGTGACCGCGGTGCAGCCGCCGGGGCGCTTCGGCGCGCTCGACGTCGACGGCGAGCGTGTGCGGAGCTTCGAGGAGAAGCCGCGCGGCGACGGCGGTTGGACGAACGGCGGCTTCTTCGTGCTCTCGCCGCAGATCGCCGACTATCTCGATGGCGATCACATCGTGTGGGAGCAGGAGCCGATGCGCCGGCTGGCGCGTGAGGGTCAGATGGCTTCCTACCGCCACGAGGGGTTCTGGCAGGCGATGGACACGCTGCGCGACCGCCACCACCTCGAGGAGCTGTGGGACTCGGGGCAGGCTCCTTGGCGGGCCTGGGCATGAGCACGACCGGTTCTCCCCGCGCCGGCGCTCACGGTGCTGATCCCTCCGCCGCGCCGGCTTCCCGCGGCGCGGTAGACCCCGGCTTCTGGCGTGATCGCCGCGTGCTGCTGACCGGCCACACGGGCTTTAAGGGCGCGTGGCTGGCCTTGTGGCTGCAGTCGCTCGGCGCGCGTGTGACGGGCTTCTCCGTCGACGTGCCCACACGGCCGTCGCTGTATGAGCTGGCGCGTGTCGGCGAGGGCATGGAGGGCATCGATGGGGACGTGCGCGACGCCGACGCGCTCGCGGCCGCCGTTGCGTCGGCGGCCCCGGAGGTGGTGATCCACATGGCGGCGCAGTCGCTTGTCCGTCCGTCGTTCGACGAGCCGCGTCGAACATACGAGACGAACGTCATGGGCACTGTCAACCTGCTCGACGCCGTGCGCCTGCACGGAGGCGGCGTGCAGGCGGTCGTCAATGTGACATCTGACAAGTGCTATGAGAACCGCGAGTGGGAGTGGGGCTATCGTGAGCACGAGCCGATGGGGGGCTTCGATCCCTACTCGAGCTCGAAGGGCTGCGCGGAGCTGGTGACGGACGCCTTCCGCCGCTCCTTCTTCTCCGCCGCGCGGCCGCCCGGAGCGGGCGATGGCGATGCTCAGGACGCCGGCCATCTGGCTCGGCTCGCCTCCGCCCGTGCCGGCAACGTGATCGGCGGGGGAGACTGGGGCGAGGATCGCCTCGTGCCGGATGTCATGCGAGCAGCGCTGGCGGGCGAGCAGGTGCGCGTGCGCAACCCCAACTCGATCCGTCCGTGGCAGCATGTGATCAACCCGCTCAGCGGCTACCTGCTGCTGGCTCAGGCGCTGTGGGCGTCGCCCGAGCACGCGCAGGGCTGGAACTTCGGGCCGCCCGAGGAGGACGCGCGACCGGTCGGGCGGCTCGTGGAGCGGATCGCCGAGCTGTGGCCGCAGGGTCTCGGCTGGACGCTCGACGACGGCCCGCACCCGCACGAGGCGCGCTACCTGAAGCTCGACTCTTCACGTGCGCGAGCGCGCCTGGGCTGGCGGCCGCTAATCGGGTTGGACGCCGCGCTCGAGGCGACCGTCACGTGGTATCGGGAGCTCGACGCGGGCGCGGACATGCGCGCGCTCACGCTGGGGCAGATCGAGACATTCCAATACGCTCCCGCGTCGCCATGATCGAGATCTCCACCCCCACTTTTCGCCATGCCCGGGCCGCTGCTTCCAGCTCCGCCATGACCGAAGCCAAGGCTCTCTCCTTGCCATGACCCAGACCGCCTGCCGCTTCTGCGCCGCGCCGGTCGAGGCGGTGTTCGCCGACCTCGGTACCTCGCCGCTCGCCAACTCCTACCTGCCGCCCGAGCAAGTCAACGGGATGGAGCCGTTCTATCCGCTGCGCGCGCTGGTCTGCGAGAAGTGCTTCCTCGTGCAGCTGGAGGAGTTTGAGACCCCCGAGCAGATCTTCTCCGACTATGCCTACTTCTCCTCGTACTCCTCCAGCTGGCTCGAGCACAGCCGCGACTACACCACGCAGATGATCGACCGGCTCGGCCTCGACGCGAGCAGCCACGTCGTGGAGATCGCCTCCAACGACGGCTACCTGCTGCAGTTCTTCCACGATCGGCAGATCCCCGTGCTCGGGATCGAGCCTGCGGCCAACGTCGCCAGGGTGGCGCTGCAGAAAGGCATCCCCACGCTCGTGGAGTTCTTCGGAGCGGAGACGGCGCGCTCGCTGGCGGGCGAGTCGGCAGCCGATTTGCTGCTGGGCAACAACGTGCTCGCGCACGTGCCGGACCTCAACGACTTCGTCGCGGGCATGAAGATTTTGCTCAAGCCGGGTGGCGTGATCACGATGGAGTTCCCCCATCTGATGCGCCTTGTCGAGGACAACCAGTGGGACACGATCTACCACGAGCACTTCTCCTACTTCTCCTTCCTCACCGTCGGGCGCGTGTTCGATGCCCACGGCCTGCGGCTGTTCGACGTCGAGGAGCTGCCCACCCACGGTGGCTCGCTGCGAATCTACGGATGCCACGCAGACGACGCGGAGAAGCCCGACAGCGAGGCGGCGGGAGAGCTGCGCGAGCGCGAGCGCGCAGCAGGGTATGAGCGTCTGGACACCTACCTCGGCTACGGCCGCCGGGTCGAGCAGGACAAGCGCCAGATCCTGGGCTTCCTGATCGACCTGAAGGAACAGGGCCTCACCGTCGTCGGCTACGGCGCACCGGCCAAGGGCAACACGCTGCTCAACTACTGCGGCGTCCGCCGGGACTTCATAGATTGCACGTATGACCTGAACCCGCATAAGCAGGGACACTTCCTGCCGGGCAGCCACATCCCGATCCGCTCGCCGGAGGCGATCCTCCAAGACAAGCCCGACGTCGTCATGATCCTCCCCTGGAACCTCAAGGATGAGATCGTCGAGCAGCTCGGCTACATCCGCGAGTGGGGCGGTCGGTTCGCCGCGCGCACGCCGGAGCTGACGCTGCTCTCGTGACACGCTCCCGCCCAGCTCACGGTCCAGGGCGCCGCGAGGACCTGCGTCGGGACCCTGCCAGCGGGAGCGGCTGATGCGGTTCGTCCAGACGCCGCTCGCCGGCGCGTGGATGATCGAACCGGACAGGATCGCCGATGAGCGCGGCTGGTTCGCGCGCACGTTCGACGCGGATGAGTTTCGCGCGCGCGGGCTGAATCCCGAGGTCGTGCAGTGCAACGCGTCGTTCAACGCTCGACGGGGAACCCTGCGGGGGATGCACTACCAGGCGGAGCCCCACGGCGAGTCGAAGCTCGTGCGCTGCGTACGCGGCGCGATCTTCGACGTCGCGGTCGACCTGCGTGCCGGCTCTCAGACTCACCGCGGCTGGCACGGGGTCGAGCTGAGCGCGGAGAACGGTTGCGCCTTCTACATCCCGGCCGGGGTCGCGCACGGCTTTCAGACGCTCACCGACAAGTGCGAGGTGCTCTACCAGATGGGCCATCCTTACGTGCCCGAGGCGGCGCGAGGGGTGCGTTTCGACGACCCGGCATTCGCGATCGTATGGCCGGAGGTCGAGGGAGAGCGCACGATCTCCGAGCGCGATCGCGCTTACGGCGATTACTCGCCGGGCCCCCCGTGAGCTGGCCCCCCACGAGCGGGCGCCAGAGCGCGAGGGGAGCACACGACCCCGTTCCGCCTCGGGAGGACTCGATCCGCCCCGAGGATCTGCTCTCGACGTCTGAGGCGGGGACCGCCGCGGTGCGGGGAGGAGCGATGCGCCTTGCCTCGTTCCTCGCCGGATCTCTCCTCAGCGTGGCCGCGGCCGCACTGCTCTTCCGCCATCTCGGCGTCGTCGGCACGGGCCGCTATACGACGGCGCTGTCGCTGAGCGCCGTCGTGACGGGCTTTACCGACCTGGGCCTCACCGCTGTGGGCATTCGTGAGCTGGCTGTGCTCGAGGGCGAGGCGCGCGCGCGCCTCGCCGCCAATCTCCTCGGCATCCGTCTCGTGCTCACGACGCTGGGGGTGATGCTGATCACCGCGTTCGCCTTCCTGGTCTACGGGCGCGTGCTCGCGCTCGGAGTGCTCGTCGCGGGAGTCGGGGTGCTCCTGCAGAACACCCAGGTGACGCTCGAGGTTCCGCTTATGGCGGCCCTGCGCCTCGGCTGGGTGTCGCTGCTCGACCTGGCACGCCAGCTGCTCACGTCGCTGCTGATCATCGCGTTCGTGGCGATCGGGGCGCAGTTCGTCCCCTTCTTGGCGACCGTGGGCATCGCCGCCGCGGTGGTGCTCGTCCCAACCGTCCTGCTGGTGCGTGGCGACGTCCCACTCGTCCCGACCTTTCGCGTGCGGGAGTGGAAGGTGTTGCTGGGCCCGGTGTTCACCTACTCGGTCGCGGTGGCGGCCGGCACGCTGTACTTTCGTGTGGCGATCGTGCTCGTCTCGCTGATCGCCGGGGCTCGAGAGCTTGGCTACTTCAGCGTCTCCTACCGGGCGGTGGAAGTTCTGTTCGTGATCCCGGGATTGCTAGTGGGTGCGGCCTTCCCGATCTTCGCCCGGGCCGCCCGTGACGATCCCGCGCGCCTCGGCTATGCGCTCTCGCGTGTGTTCGAGGTTTCGCTGCTGGTGGGCGTTTGGATGGCACTGTCGCTCGCGATCGGGGCGGATTTTGTGATCGAAGTGATCGGCGGCGCGCGCTTTTTGCCGGCGACACCCGTCCTGGCGGTGCAGGGGATCGCGGTCGGGGCGACCTTCGTCAGCGCCGTCTGGGGCTACGGCATGCTCAGTCTCCGCCTGCACCGGTTGATCCTGGTCTTCAACCTGTCGATGCTCGCCCTGGTCGCGGCCGTCGTGGCGACGCTGGTCGCGCTCGACGGAGCGCAGGGAGCGGCGATCGGGATCGCCGCCACGGAGGTCGTGTCGGCGATCGCCAGCGGGTTGCTGCTGTTCCGGGGACGCCCCCATCTCGTGCCGAGGCTCAGGGTGCTCCCGCGCGCGGCGGTGGCGGCGCTGCCGGGCGCGAGTCCGGCGCTCGCCACTGGTCTCCCGGTGCTCGTGCGCGTGATTCTCTCCACGATCGTCTACTGGCTCGTCCTGCTGGTGCTCGACGCGCCTCCGCCGGAGCTGTACGAGGCGCTACCGGCGTGGCTGCGGTGGCGACGCTGATGTGGCCGCCGCGCGCCGGCCGAACGGTAGGGTGAGGGCGGATCGGATCGCGACGATGATGCTCGGTGCGTACAACCTGTGGCGGGAGCTGCATGCCAGGATCTTCTCGACGATGGTGGCTCGCTCGTTCCTGAGCTGTGGCGAGGGGACACGCCTGGTTCCCCCAATCGAGGTGTACGGCCCGAAACGCATCGTGATCGGAGAGCGCGTGCACGTGGGGGCTGGATCGTGGTTTCACACCGCGGACGAGCATGCGCGTCTGGAAATCGGTGACGGCACGCGGATGTCGGGCCTGTGCGTACTATCCGCGGCGGAGCGGGTTCGCCTGGGTCGCGCGGTGCTGCTCGGGCGCAACGTGTACGTGGCCGATCACACCCACGGCGTCGGGCTCGCCGGTGTGCCGGTATACGAACAGGAGCTCGAGAAGGTCATGCCGGTGGAGATCGGCGACGGGGCGTGGTTGGGTCAGAACGTGGTGATCCTCCCCGGCGTCACCGTGGGCGCGGGGGCCGTCGTGGGCGCCAACAGTGTGGTGGGCTCGGACGTGCCGCCGCGGACCGTTGTCGTCGGCGCCCCGGCCCGTGTCGTACGCGAGCTTCCAGGATCGGCATGAGGCTCTCGCTCCCGCGCCGTCGTGCGGGCGTGACCGAGGCCGGCGGCATCGCCGCGTGCGAGGAGCGGGGGGTGGATACCGCCTCCGCTCCCCCGTGTCTGGTGCATCTCGTGCGCGCGGCCAACGGCCTGCCCGTATTGCGGGCGTTCGCGGAGTCCCTGCGTCGGCATCCACCGGGGATCGAGCACGACCTGGTGCTGGCGATGAAGGGGTTTCCCTCGCCGGCCGCGGCGAGGCCGTATCTCGACGAGCTTTCCGACCTCGATCCGCAGCCGCTCTTCTTCCCCGACGAGGGTTTGGACCTTGGCGTCTACTTCGGTGCCGCCGGGCTGCTGCGACGTGGGTGCTACTGCTTCGTCAACTCCTTCGGCCGGCCGCTCGTCGACGGTTGGCTGGCCAAACTCACGGCCGCGCTTCGTCAGCCCGGCGTCGGCTTGGCGGGCGCGACGGGCTCATGGGCGAGCATCCCGTCCTGGATGGCCTACTCGGCGCATCTGCCGAGCGCCTATCGCGGAGTGCTCCCACCAGTGCGCATGGCCCGAGAGCAATTCTTGGCGATCGAGCTCGAACGATCCGGGATGGCCGAGCGACCCACCGCTGAGTCGCTGCGCGTGCGCCTGCGGGCGCTCGTTCAGTTGCCCGAGCAGCTCCTGGGCTTCGAGTCCTTTCCGGCCGATCACCTGCGTACGAATGCGTTCATGGTCTCGCACGCCACGCTCGGAGCTCTGCGCCTGCGCGAGATTCGCAGCAAGATAGACGCCTACGTCCTGGAGAGCGGTCGCGCCAGCATCACCAAGCAGGTCCAGAGGCTCGGGCTGCGCACGGTCGTGGTCGATCGTGCCGGTGCGCTCTACGAGCCTGAGCGGTGGGACCGCAGCCGTACGCTGTGGCAGGGGGGTCAGGAGGGTCTGCTGGTGGAGGACAACCAGACGCTCGCCTACGCGCGCGGCGACGCCGGGCGGCGGCGCCTGCTGTCCGGCTTCGCGTGGGGATCGCGCGCCGATCCGGATCTCGCCCCCGCGAGCTGAGGTTCTCAGCCGGGGAGGAGCCGGCGGAGTATTCCGGCACGCAGGCGTGAGCCCCGCTGTGCCTGCCAGTCGCGGGGATCGCGGTCCTCCACCCGCTCGACTACCTCGATGATGTTCCCGTAGTGGGACGGGTCTTGGACCGGGTCCCACCAGGGAAACTGGCGCGGGCTCATCGCGACCGCGACGTCCAGGTAGCGGCGGGCCCGGGCCGGCAGCAGGCGGGCGAGAAGACCGAGTGAGGTGAAGACGAGGCCGTAGAGAAGACGCTCGGAGGCGGAGAGGCCGCGTGCGAGCTCGTCCATGGCCGAGCGGGGGATGGCCCCGCTCAGGTGATGGCCGTGGTAGACGTGGAGTATCTGCAGCCTGCGATAGCGACGGCCGCCGACGGTCAGGTCGGCCGGCGAGCCCAATTGACGGTGCAGCTCTTCCATGGCCCGCAGCCAGCCGTCGTTGATGTTGGTGCCCGGCAGCAGGTCTGTCTGGGCGACGGCCGTAGTGGCGGGCGCGCGGTCGCCCTCCAAGAACGATCGGCCTTCGCTCTCGCGCTGGTTGTTGTGGAAGAAGCCGTAGGAGCGTGGCGAGACGCCGATGACGACCAGAGGACGCGGCTCGACGACTATCGAGCGAGCTCGCATGAACAGGTGGTTCATCGCGTAGTAGTCGGGGAACGGCGAGCGGAAGAACGGTCCCTCGCCGGCAAGCTCCTCCACGATTCCGCGGCTGAAGGTCGCGAACTGCATGTTGAAGCCGTAGCGCAGGCGGAAGTCCATCGCTCCCCGGACAAGCGAGTGCGCATGCGCGGCGGCCAGGCGATACGGCTGCGCCGCGCCGTGCAGGAAGCGCGCGTATCCCTCCGAGCGCAGATAGCCCTGTGGGTGTTCGGGTATGACTCCGGGGTAGGCGTAGCAGAGGGCGCTGTGGTAGATGACCTCGGGCTGGTGGAAGTCCGCGATCAGTTGCCTGGTGGCGGAGAAGTAGCTGTCCATCAGGGCGTCGTCGTCACCCAGCATGATCATGTAGTCGCCGCTCGCGTGTTCCAGGGCGTTGTTCCAATTCTCGGTGACGGGCAGCAGTTGCGGTGTGCGCACGTAGACGACGTTGGGATTCTCCAGGGAGGCCGCGTAGCCGGCGATGTCTTCGGAGGAGTCGTTGTCGGAGATGACCAGCTCGCAGTTCTCGTCGTGCAGGCGCAGGACGCTCTCGACGGCGTAGCGCAGAAGCGCCAGGCGGTCGCGCGTGGGAAGCAGCACCGATATCTTCATGGCTTGGAGTCGGCCGATCTCGAGCGGACGGGGCGAAGGTGGCGCTGATCATGTCAGCTCGCATCGGCGTTCGCGGCTGCGTGGAAGGCGCCCGGTGGATCGGCGCGGGCGAGCGCTTGGGCCGCGGGCGATGACCGCCGTGATCGTCACCGGTGCGAGCGGTTTCGTCGGTCTTCCGGTGCTCAGGGAGCTGGCACGGACGGGCCGGGAGGTGCATGCGGTCTCGACGCGCGCCACGCCTGTGGAGGTCGCCGGGGTACGGTGGCACCGGCTCGATCTCGGTGACGCCGAGGCGGTCGGCGCGCTGATCGACGACGTGGCTCCCGAGCAGCTCGTGCACCTGGCCTGGTATGTCGAGCACGGCATGTTCTGGGACGCGCCGGAGAACGTGCTCTGGGTCGAGCGCAGCCTGTCGTTGCTACGGGCCTTCGCGCGAGGGGGCGGCCGGCGCGCGGTCATGCTTGGCAGTTGCGCCGAGTACGACTGGTCCTCGGCGCAGGAGCCTCTCGCGGAGACGAGCTCGCCGCTGGCCCCGAGCACGCTGTACGGCGTCGCCAAGGACGCGCTTCGGCGGCTCGCCGGCGCATACGCCGCGCGAGCGGAATTCGAGTTCGCGTGGGGTCGGCTGTTCTTCCCCTACGGACCCCGAGAGCCTGCGGGACGCCTGGTGCCATCTGTGATCCGCGCGCTCCTGGCCGGTGAGCTCGTGCCGACCACGACAGGTAGGCAGAGGCGTGACTTCCTGCACGTCGACGACGTCGCCGGCGCGCTGGTCGCGTTGTTGGACAGTCGCGTCGTGGGGCCGGTCAACATCGCCTCCGGCGAGGCTGTGGCCGTGGCCGAGACGGTCGAACGGCTCGCCCGTCTGGTCGGACGGCCCGAGCTGGTCCGCCTCGGAGCGGTGCCGGATCGGCCCGGAGACCCGCCGTTGCTGGTGGCAGACGTCGCTCGGCTGAACGACGAGGTCGGCTTTCGTCCCCGCTGGACGATGTCCGACGGGTTGGCCGACGCGGTGCGTTGGTGGCAGGAGCGGGACTTGACCGCGGCTCAGGCCGCGCGGCGCCCGTAGATCCCCCGCCGCAGCGCGAGCGAGTCGCCGAAGGCGATCGTCGAATCGATCGCGTCGGCTGGAGGGCGCGGCAGCCGCGCGCGACCCCGGGCCGCCTTCCAGCCGGTTAGGCGTCCGCGCAGGGCGACCAGGTCGTGCGAGAAGACGAGGTCGCCCGCTACGACGATCGCCTCGGTGAGCAGGGTGCGCGGAGCGCGGGGTCCGCGCAAGAGTCCGTAGCGACGGAGCAGGTAGCCGCGCCCGAAGGCGCTGTGACGACGCTGCCAGGCCGAGCGATGGCGGTGAGTGGCCGACCCGAGGTGTACGCCTACAGCGTCGGGGGCGGCCGCCGTGCGCCAGCCCGCCGCGCGCAAGCGCAGGGTGAGGTCGAAGTCCTCCATGTAGGCGAACATCGCTTCGTCCAGGCCACCGACCTGATTCCAGGCGGCACGCCGGTAGGCGGCAGCCGTGCCGGCAGGCCCGGCCAGGACGGGGGCCGTGTCGGTCGCCCGAGCCGCCGGTAGCCCTTGCAGCCGGGGAAAGCCGGCAAGGGTGACGTCGGCGCACATGCCGAGGCTGTCGATCTGGTGTTCGCCGGGTTGCAGCATCAGCGCCGCGACTGAGCCGACGCCGTCGTCGGCGAGCAGGGGCGCGGTGAGTCGCTGGAGAAAGTCCGGGCGGCAGTCGACGTCGTTATTGAGCAGCACGACGACGTCGTGGTCGCAGCTGCGCACACCGTAGTTGCATGCCTCGGCGAAGCCGCGGTTCTCGGGCAGGTCGAGGACCGACACGAGCGGCCAGTCGGAGCGCAGGCGCTCGCGCGTGTCGTCGGTGCTGCCGTTGTCGACTACGGTGACGCGGTGCGCCACGGTCTGCGCGCTCAGGTGCCGCAGGCAGCTGGCGGTCAGGTCGAAGCGGTTGAAGGCGACGATGACGACGTCGATCTGGCCGGACATGACGCGCCATCGTAGTTCCTGAACCGACCGCTGCCCTCGTCGACCGACCGTTACCCTCGTGGCCTTGCGCACTCCCCGCCACGTCGGCTTGAACCTCGTGTTCCTCGTCCCGGGGGAGACCGGTGGGATGGAGGTGTACGCGCGCGAGCTGATCCCCGCGCTGCTCGCCGAGGCGCCCCCGGAGATGCGCTTCACCGCGTTCGTCAACCGCGAGGCGGCCGCGGCGGGCGGCCCGTGGGGGGAGCTGATCCCCGCGGTGACGGTGCCGGTGAGCGCGAGCAACCGCGTGCAGTGGGTGCTCGGCGAGCAGGTGCTCTTGCCGCGGCTGGCCGCGCGCGCGGGAGCGGACCTGGTGCACAGCCTCGCCTCGACCGCTCCGCTGCGCGGGCGCTTTCGCAGGGTGGTGACGGTGCACGACCTGATCTACGCGCGCTTTCCGAAGGCGCACGCGGGCTTGCGCGACAAGGGGATGAGGGTGCTCGTGCCGCAGGCGGTGCGTCGCTCGCACAGGGTGATCGCCGATTCGCTCAGCACGCGCGAGGACCTGGTCGAGCTGGTCGGGGGGCGCGCGGGGAAGATCGACGTCGTGCCGCTCGGCCTGGGCGCGCGTGCGCGCGAGCAGCCGCTGCCGGCGGGAGAGACGCGCGCTCGGTTCGACCTCGGCGAGCGCCCGCTCGTGCTCGGCCTGTCGGCGAAGCGCCCGCACAAGAACCTGCTCGCGCTGGTCGGGGCGCTAGCGCAGATCCAACCCCACCGGCGCCCGGTGCTCGTGCTGCCTGGATATCCCACTGCCCACGAGCAAGAGCTGCGCGCGCGCGCGAGGGAACGCGGGGTGGAAGGCGACGTGCGCTTCCCGGCGTGGGTCTCGGCCGCGGAGCTCGAGGGGCTGTGGGCGCTCGCACGCGCGTTCGTGTTCCCGTCGCTGTACGAGGGCTTCGGGCTGCCGGTGCTCGAGGCGATGGCGCGTGGGGTGCCGGTCGCATGCTCGAACGCATCGTCGCTGCCGGAGGTGGCGGGTGATGCCGCGTTGCTGTTCGACCCGACGAAGATCGCCGAGATCGCAGGTGCCATCGAGCGACTCCTGAGCGATGACGGGCTATGCGAGCGCCTGCGCGTGCTGGGCCTGGCTCAGGTCGAGAAGTTCACGTGGGAGCGCACGGCGCGGATGACGCTCGACAGCTACGCGCGCGCGCTCGATGAGTAGATCGAGAGCACCGCACGCAAAGAGGACTCGAGCGACAGCTCGTCGGCATGCTCGGCGTACCAGCGGGCGGTGCTCTCACGAAGCGACTGTCCGGCCTCGTGCACGCGGACGATCGCCGCGGCCACGACCTGTGGGTCGGAGCGAGGGGCGATCATGCCGTTGACGCCCTCGACGACGAGCTCGGTCGCGGCGTTGTCCTCGCCCGCGACGACGACGCTCGGCGTGCCGCGGGCGGCGGCCTCGACGACGACCATGCCGTAGCCCTCGCGACGGGAGGGCAGCAGCATGCACAGCGCGCGGCGCATCTCCCGGTCGACCGTCTCGGTGGGGGCGAAGCCGGGCGCGGAGACGACGCCGTCGAGCCCGTGCTCGGCGATCGCGGCGTGAAGGGCAGCGCGCTCGGGACCGTCGCCGAGGAACTCCCCTCGCAGTCCGTCGATGCGCCGAGCGGCGAGCGCTACGGCGGCGACGCCGAGCGTGACCTGCTTCTCGGGGATCAGACGGGCGGCGAACAGGACCGTCGGATCGCCGCGCGACCCGGCGTCGGCGGCCTCGACGGCGCCGGCCTCGACCTCGGCGGCCTCGACCGGCTCGACCGGCTCGGAGTACAGCCCGCGCAGGACGGTCACCTCACCGCGCAGCCCCTCTTCGCGCAGGCGCGCGGCATGCAGCTCGGAGAAGCAGAAGGCCCGCTGGGGAACGAGCGCGCACAGGCGCTGGACGAGCGCGCCGATCCGCCCGCCCGCGCCGCCGAGGTAGTCGAGCCAGTAGGCGCGGCTCCAGACCTCGAACCAGTCGACCGCCAGGTCATAGCCACGCAGTGGCCGCACGAGCGCGGCGGCGAGCAGCGAGAAGTAGGGGAAGGCGCACGTGTGGACGACCTCGTAGCGGCGACTGTGGCGCAGCAGGTGCAGGAGCACGCCGAGGCCGAACACGAGCGGTGGCAGGATCCGGCGCCGCCCGTCGGCCGTGTAGAGGGCCATGCGAGGGCCGGCGCTCACCACGCGCACGCCGTCCACGTCCGCGTGCTCGCCGCGCTCCCACTGGCGCAGCGTGAGGTAGGTGACCTCGTGTCCCTCGGCCGCGAGGCGTTCGGCGAGGTTGCGATACCAGCGCTCGGCGCCGCCGACGGTGTGCGGGTAGAGGCAGTCATAGACGATGCAGATGCGCATGGGCGGGGATTTTGAGTTGGGCCCCTCCGGGGCCTGCGGTTGCCGTGCGGGCGGTCGCACGGGGTGCGGCCCATCTTTACAGGAGCCGTGTCGGCGCCGGGGCGTTCGATACGATCGTCCCTCCGCAGACGCTGCTATTCCGCCACTTTCGACCCCGGCGCGCGTTATAACCGCATGGCTCGGCCCGTCCGGGTGATCGACCCGCCGAATATGGCTTACCTATGAGCACAGTCGCCCAGACAAGGCCCCCCGCCCTGGCGGACGTAGAGGATCGGCACGCGCCGCTCGTGTCGGTGGTGATCCCGTGCCTGAACGAGGCGGAGAACATCGAGCGATGCGTGACCGCCGCGCGGGAGGCGATCGAGCGGATGGGCGCGCTCGGCGAGGTGGTGGTCGCCGACAACAACTCCGAGGACGACTCGGCGCGGCTGGCCGGGGAGGCCGGCGCGCGGGTGGTGGTGGAACGCCGGCGCGGCTATGGCAGCGCCTACCTGGCGGGCTTTGCGGCGGCGCGGGGCAAGTACATCGTGATGGCCGACGCCGACCTGACGTACGACTTCAACGACATTCCCCGCTTCGTCGCGGCGCTCGAGGACGGCGCCGAGATGGTGATCGGCGATCGCATGGACAACATCCATCCAGGGGCGATGCCGTGGCTGCACAGGTACGTCGGCAACCCGATCCTCACGGGCCTGTTGAACCTGTTCTTCCGCACCGGCATCAAGGATGCACACTGCGGCATGCGGGCGTTGCGCCGCGACGTGCTGCCGCGTCTGGACTTGCGCACGACGGGCATGGAGTTCGCCTCGGAGATGGTGATCCGCGCGAGCAAGGAGCAGTTGAAGATCGCGGAGTTCCCGATCGAGTACCACCCGCGGGGGGGCGAGAGCAAGCTGTCGAGCTTCCGCGACGGCTGGCGGCACCTGCGCTTCCTGTTGGTGCACAGCCCGACCCACCTGTTCGTCCTGCCGGGGCTGTTGCTGGCGGGGCTCGGCCTGCTGCTGATGTGCACGGTCGCCGGGGGTCTCGACCTGTTCGGGCGTGCATGGGGACTGCACACGCTGATCGGCGGAGCGCTGCTGATGGTCGTCGGCACGCAGGTGCTCGCGCTTGGGCTGTGCGCGCACGCCTACGGCACCTACTTCATGGGCGAGAAGGACCCGTGGTTCGACAGGATGCGCGCGCGCTTTCGCCTCGAGCATGGGCTGCTGCTGGGCGGGACGTTCGTGCTGGCGGGCGTCGCGATGGGCGGGATCGTGCTCGGAAGCTGGATCTCGAACGGCTTCGGCAAGCTCGCGTATGAACAGCTCGCGCTGTTCGCCGCCGCGCTGATGATCGTCGGCACGCAGATCTTCTTCTCCTCCTTCCTGCTGTCGATTCTCGGTCTGCGCCGCAACTCCTGAGGCTCTCAGTAGACGCCGTGCGTTACGACCTGATGGCCGTGATCGGCGTGCTCGTGGTGATGTGGGCGAGCAGCCTCGGCTGTGGCCTTGCGCTCGAGCGGGTCCTGCGCGTGCGTCTTGCCAACGCGCTGCTGCTGCCGCTGGGATTGTGCGTGTCGCTCGTCCTGATCTTCCCTGGGTACGCCCTCGGCGCCGGGGACGTGCCGGCGTTCGTGCTGTTGGTGGTGGTGACGCTGGCGGGCTTCGCGTTCGCCCGCGACGGGCTGCTCGCGCGCCTGAACCCGGGTTGGGCGGGGGTGGCGGGCCTGGCGGCCTACATCCTCTACATGCTGCCGGTGATCGCGTACGGCCACTGGACGTGGTCGGGGTATGACTTCGTCAACGACTCTTCGTTCGAGATGCTCCTGGCCGAGCACGTGAAGGGGTTCGGCACGACGCTCGGCAACATCCCCGAGACGAGCGAACGAGAGTTTCTGAGCTCCTATCTCGGCGCCGGGTATCCGCTCGGATCGCAGTCGCAGTTGGGGACCTACAGCGGTCTCACGAACACGCCGGTCGCCGTCCTCTACCAGGGTTACATAGCGGGTCTCGCGGCCACCGCGGGAGTGGCCCTGTCGACGATCGGCTCGCGCCTGCTCGGCGCTCGTCGCGCCGCGCTGGTCGGATTCGTGGCGATCTCGGCGAACTTGACCTATCAGTACGCGCTGCAGGGGGGAATCAAGGAGATCGGCCTGCTCGCGACCTTGTGTGCGATCGTGGCACTCGGACGGGAGGCGATCGAGTTGAGCGACAGGCCGTATGTGGGGGCTGTCCTCGTGGCGGTCCCGGCGGCGGCCGCGCTGGCGATGTACAACGCCGTCGCGGGCCCCTTCCTCGGGGCTTTCGTCCTGTTTGTAGGCGTGGGCGTCCTCGTGGTACACCGGACGCGTCCGGGCCGGCGGTGGATGGGTCCGGTCGTCGTCGGGGGAGGACTGACTGCGGTGCTTGCGATTCCCTCGCTGAGCACCCTGCAGACGTTCTTCAAAGTCGCCCAGACCAGTCAGGGTGCGACGGGGGTCGGGGCGACCCAGATCGGGCAGCTGTTGCGGGCGCTGCCGCTCAGCCAGGTCAACGGTGTGTGGTTGGCGGGGGAATACCGGCTGCCGGTGATCCCCGAGCCGGCGGCGACGATCACGGTGATCGCGACCGTGGCGATCCTCGTGCTGGCCGTGGTCGGTCTGGGGTGGACGCTGTGGCGGCGCGAGCCCGGTCCGCTGTTGATCGCCGGGGTGATGGGTCTGGTGCTGCTGGTCGTCTATCCCCGGGTGAGCCCGTACGGGCAGGGCAAGCTCCTGGCGATCGCCGGCCCGGCGGTGGTTCTGGTGGCGTTGACCGGCCTGGCGGCGTCGCGGGGACGGCTGGCTCCGCTCGCGCTCCTCTGCGGAGGGGCGCTGGCGGTGGCGATCTGGGCGTCCGACCTGCTCGCTTACAGCCACGATCGAGTTGCGCCGACGACGCGGATCGCGGCGATCCAGCAGACCGGGGACCACTTCAGGGGGGAAGGTCTCGTGCTGTGGAACGAGTTCGAGGAGTACGCCAAGTACTTCGGCCGAGCCGCCCGTATCAGCGTCCCCTTCGAGACCCTCACCCCGCATCAGGTCCAGCTGCGCAGGCCGGCGTTCTTCTACGGCCATTACTTCGACCTCGACGAAGAGCTGTTGTCGTTCGTCGAGAGCTATCCGATCATCGTCACTCGACGCTCGCCCGCGGCGAGCCGTCCGCCGGCGAACTATCGGCTCGAGTATCAAAACGGCTACTACCTGGGCTGGCGTCGGGAGGGGCATCCGCGAGTGATCGGTCACCTGCCCGAGCAGCGGCTGTATTCCCCGTCGGCCACGGTCGCGTGTCCGGCGCTGAGACGGCTGGTCGCGCATGCTCCGACGGGATCGGAGCTGATCGTCGCGATACCGCCGGAGCTCGCGTGGTTCGAACCTCTCTACTCGCGCGACCGCTCCTACGGCTGGGGCATCGTGCCGGGCCAGAGCGGGGCGATCATCCCCAATACCTCAGGTCACGCGAGCGGCGTGCTGACGGTGGCGGGGAACGCCCGCTACGGGGCGTGGGTGCAGGGCGATTTTCCGCGTCCGATCGAAGTGCAGGTCGATGGGCGGACGGTGGGGTCGGTGTCGGGGTCGAATACCCCCGGCCAGTGGTTGCGGGCGACCACGCTCGAGCTGACCCCGGGGCGTCATCGCATGCGGGTGGTCAAGGCGGCGGGCCACCGCCACTTCGCGCCCGGCGACTGGGGCGTGGGGATCATCGGCGCGGCGGCGCTCCAACGGGAACAGCCGGAGCGGTTGCGGACCTTGCCGACGGCCGGGTGGAGGACGTTGTGTGGAACCCGGGCCGACTGGGTGGAGCTCGCGCGAGCATGAGCGTGGCCAACGGGAGCGGCCCGTGCGGTGTGAGAGCCACACGGCTCAGAGGGGCGCGGCTCGTGCTGGTCGTCGGGCTGGCGGCGATCGTGGTGGCGGCGATCGTGGTGCTCTCACAGAGTGAGCAGAGACGGTCGGGGACGAACCTCACGATCGAGTCGGGCTATGTGATCCCGCTCGGCTCCGGACAGAAGCTGTGCGAGGGGGGAGAGCTGGTGCCGGGTGACACGGGCGGGTTGAAGCTCGACGTCCCTCCCGGCGGCCCGCCCGGGCCGGGGCTGGCGGTGAGCATCCTCGCGCCCAACGGCGTGCCTGTCAGCACGGGGACTCTGCGCCCCGGCTGGCGGGGGGGCTCTGTGAGGATCTCGGTCGCGCGCGTGGTTGACACGCTCTCCAGCGGGATCGTGTGCGTGCGAAACCTCGGCCCCGGCCCGGTGGCGCTCGGAGGGTCGGTCCCCGACCCGGGCTTTCTGATCGAACTCGCCGGCAAGCCGTTCGGCGGGCGGCTGCGGATCGAATACCTGAGGCCGGGGCGGGAGTCGTGGTTGCGGCTCGCCCCGGCGATCGCCCACCGCTTCTCGCTCGCCAAGTCAGACCTGGTTCGCCACTGGGCGGCGGCCGGAGCGCTCGTGCTGATGCTGCTGGCGGTCGCGCTCGCCGCGAGGACGGTCGTGCGGGAGGATTCGAGCCGGTGAGGCGCCTGGCGGGAGGATTCGAGCCGATGAGGCGCTTGACGGGGAGGATCCCGGCGGTGGCGTGGGCGTGCGCGCTGGTGGCGCTCGCCAACGGCGTGGCCTGGTCGCTGATCCTGCCGCCGTTCCAGGTTCCCGACGAGAATGCCCATTACGCCTACGTGCAGCAGGTCGCGGAACGGGGCACACTTCCACGTCACGCTGCCGTCGAGGGTCCGTTCTCGCCCCGAGAGGACCAGATGCTGGGGGCGCTGCTCACCTATGGCATCGAGGGGCACCGGGCTAATCCGTCGCCGGACACCCAGGTCCAGCAGCAGGTAATCGACGCGATCGCGAAGCAGAAGCTCAGCGCGCGGGGCAGCGGTGACGCGCTCACGGCCACCAGCAATCCGCCGCTCTACTACGCGCTGCAGGCAGTCCCCTACAAGCTCGCGGGTGGCAAGGTCCTCGACAAACTGGCCGCGATGCGGCTGCTCTCGGCGCTGATGGGGGCGGTGACCGTGCTGCTCGTGTTCCTGTTCCTGCGGGAGCTGTTGCCGGGCAGTCGCTGGGCGTGGCCGGCGGGTGCGCTCGTGGCCGCCTTTCAGCCGATGTTCGGCTTCATGTCGAGCGGGGTGAACAACGACGACCTGCTCTATCTCACCGCCGCGGGCGTGTTGTGGGCGCTGGCGAGGGCCTTCCGTCGCGGTCTCACCCCCGCGAACGGAGCGCTGATCGGCGGCTTCCTCGGCGCGGGCCTGATCTCGAAGCTCACGTTGCTGGGCTTCGTGCCGGCGGTGGCGGTGGGCGTGGCGTTGCTCCTCAGGCGCGCGTGGCCGGTCGGGGGGCTGCTTGGGGGGCCGGTCGGGCAGCCGGTCACGGCGGGGGGTGGCGCGGGAAGGGACGACCGGCGGGTCGCCACGCGGGGAGCTGGGTTGACGCTCGACAGGCGGACTGCCCTGCGTGGCGCTGGGTGGGCGCTCGGTCTGTCCTTGGCGCCGTGGGTGTTGTATGTGATCCTCAACCACTTCGTGTGGGCGAGAAGCGCGATCCCGGGAGGGGTCGGCGGCGTGCCGGCGGCGGCCGGGCGTAAGTTCAACTTCCACGAAGAGGTCAGCCACGTATGGCAGCTGTTCCTGCCGCGGCTGTGGTTGCGCCCCCAGTTCGGCTACTTCCCGCTGTGGGAGACCTGGTTCAAGGGATTCGTCGGGCGCTTCGGCTGGCTGGACTACGACTTTCCCGCCTGGGTCTACCGCGTGGCTCTCGCGGTCTCGGCGCTCGTGGTGGCGCTCGCCGTCGCGGAGCTCGCGCGCGGACGGGAGGCGTTGAGGGGGCGCCTGGACGAGCTCGCCGTCTACTCGCTCGCGGTACTCGGGCTGTGCGTGGAGATCGGGGTCGAGTCCTACCGGTACCTGATCCTGGGCAGCGGGGTGTTCGAGCAGGCTCGCTACCTGTTGCCGCTGTTGTGCCTGTACGGGGCGATCGTGGCGCTGGCGGTGCGCTTCGGCGGACGGCGGTGGGGCCCGGTCCTGGGCGTCGGGATCGTGGTGCTGGCCATCGGCCACGACCTGTTCGCCCAGGCGATCACGATCGCGCGGTATTACGCGTGAGCGACGACCGGCGAGCGACGGTCGCGATCCCCGTGCGGAACGGCGGCGCGCTGCTGGAGCGGACGCTCGCGGCGGTTGGCAGGCAGACGGTCGATCACGAGCTGCTCGTGTGCGACTCTGGCTCGACCGACGGGTCGGTGGCGGTCGCCCGGGCGAGCGGGGCACGGGTGATCGAGATCGACCCCCGTGAGTTCAACCACGGTGGTACCCGCAACCTGCTGGTGGGAGAGTCGACGGGTGCGCACGTGGCGCTCCTGACCCAGGACTCAGAGCCCGCGGACGAGCGTTGGCTCGAGCGGTTGCTCGGAGGGTTCGAGCTGGAAGAGGGCGTGGGGATCGTCTACGGGCCGTACATCCCCCGCCCGGACGCGCCGGCGGCGGTCCGGTGGGAATTGGAGGCGTGGTTCGGGTCGCTCGCGCCCGACGGGCGGCCTCGCGTCGAGCGCTTGGAGGAGGGCGAGCGCGGCAGCCTCCCGGCGGTGGAGCTGATCGGCAGGCGAGGGTTCTTCACGGACGCGAACGCCTGCCTCTCAAAGGAGGCTTGGTCGAGGGTCCCCTTCCGGGAGGTCCCCTACGCGGAGGACAGGGTGCTGGCGATCGACATGCTGAGGGCGGGCTACGGCAAGGCGTTCGTGCCGGAGGCGGGCGTGCTGCACTCGCACGAATACTCGACTCATGAGCAGCTGTGCCGCTGCTTCGACGAGTGGCGGGGGCTGCGCGAGGTGTACGGCTGGCGCGAGCCGGCAGCTCCGGCATATCTACGGGGGCAGCTTCGAGGTGCGTTGGGTTACGCAAGGCGCGAGTTGATCCGTGAGAACGCCTCGCCGGCGCGACGCCGAGCGACGCTCGCGGTAGTCGCCCGTCACCATGCCGTGCGCCTCGTAGGCGCGCTCCTGGGCGCCAGGTCTGACAGGCTTCCCTCCGTGGCACGCCGCCGACTCTCCCTCGAGGGCCGCGCGAGCTTCGAGCCCCTTGGACCGGGATCTTCGCGGTCGATCGCGCAAACCAGGCAAGATCCCACTCCGTGACCGCTGAGAAGCACCCCGGGCGAGTACGGCCGCCGATCGTGCGGGCGGACTCGATCGCCACGACCGCTCTCGACGGCGAGTTCAGAGGGCCGCTCGCGGGCGTGCGCAGGAGGATCTACCTCACCTACCACTACCTCGGCTGGCGCACGCTGCTGTTCCGGGTGGTCACGCTGCCGTTGCGGCTGACGCCGTTGAAGCGCTACCTGCGGCTGCGCTCGCATACGAGCAACGACGCCTACCGCCGGGCGGTGGCGTGGTATCGCACGCATGGACGGCCGGTCGACGTGGTGATCCCCAGCTACCGTGACTCGGAGCTGGTGCGGACGCTGGTCGAGAGCATCGAGAGGACGGTGCCCAAAGGGATGGCGCGGATCGTCGTCGCCGACGACGCCAGCGGTCCCGAGCACGTGGCGGCGCTGAGGCGGATCGCGGGGATCGAGGTCGTCGAGGGGGCTGAGAACGAGGGGTTCGCGGCGAACGTCAATCGTGCCCTGAGGTTGACCGATTCCGAGCGGGACGTGGTCGTGCTCAACTCCGACATGGAGGCCCGGCCCGGCTGGCTGGCGGGACTGCAGTACGCGGCCTCGCAGGAGCGGGACGTAGGGATCGTCGGCGGTCGGCTGTTGTACCCCGACGGGCGAATCCAGTTCGCCGGCACCGCACGCAACCGCGGCGCGCCGGAGTGGTTCGACCACCGCTACCGGTTCAAGCCCGAGGACTGGGGTCCGGCCGGAATGCCCGGTCCAGTGTTGGCGGTGACGGGGGCGTGCATGTACGTCAGGCGCGAGCTGATCGAGCGCGTGGGGCTGCTCGAGGAGGCCTATCCGATGGCTTATGAGGACGTCGACTGGTGCCTGCGCGCGTGGCGGGCGGGGATGCGGGTGATGTACTTCCCCGCGGCGAGCCTCTACCACCACGAGTCGGTCACGCGCGGGACGGACGTGGGCGAGCGCGAGCGGGTCTCCCAGCGCGTGTTCTGGGAGCGCTGGGGGGACTTCTTCGACGCGCGCGAGGTGCGCGCGGAGAGTGGCGGGCTGCGCGTCGTGTACGTGACCGAGGGCACAGGAATCGGCGGCGGGCACCGGGACATCTTCGAGCACTTGAACCGGCTGCTCGAGCGCGGTCACGAGGTGGCGCTGTACACGCTCGGCAAGCCCCCCGACTGGTTCGAGCTGCGCGCGCCCGTGCACAGCTTCGAGTTCTACGACGAACTGGTCGACGCGCTCGCGGACGTGGACGCGATCAAGGTGGCGACCTGGTGGAACACGGCCGCGCCGGTGTGGCGGGCCAGCGTGCTGAGAGGCATCCCCGTGTACTTCGTGCAGGACATCGAGACCTCCTACTACCCCGACGACGAGTCGGTCAGGCACGCCGTGCTCGACTCCTACCGGCCGGAGTTCCGCTACATGACGATCTCCTCGTGGAACCGCGAGCGGCTGCGCGAGCTGGGACTCGACGCCGAGCTGATCCCGCCGGGGATCGACCTCGACACGTTCCGGCCGCTCGCGGAGGTGGAGCGGCGCACGGACATGGTGCTCGCGCTGGGGCGGTCGAACCCGTTGAAGAACCTGCCACTGACGGTGGATGCGTGGCGGGCGCTCGGCGATGGTTCAGGGACTGCCTCTCGTCCGGAGCTGACCCTGTTCGGGATCGAGCCGGAGCTGGCGAGCGAGGCGGGGATGCGCCACGTGCAGGCGCCGAGCGACGAGCGGGTCAACGAGCTGTTCAACGAAGCGACGGTGTTCGTGCAGACCTCCACCCACGAGGGCTTCGCGCTGCCGCCGTTGGAGGCGATGGCCACCGGCGGGGCGGTCGTGTGCACCGACGCGCACGGCAACCGCGACTTCTGCGTGGACGGGGAGAACTGCCTGATGCCTGAAGCCGAGCCGGGCGCGGTGAGCGAGGCGCTCGCGAGGCTGCTTGCCGAGCCCGCGCTGCGCGAGCGACTCGGCCGCGCGGGGATCGAAACCGCGGGAGAGTACGCCTGGGACAGGCGGATCGACGCGCTGGAGAAGTTCCTGGAGGGCGTGGCGGTGGGCAGCCGTGTCGAGCTCACAAGCGAGGTCGTATCGAAAGTGGACTAGCCTGACAGACTATTCCAGACTAGTCCATAAGGCTATTTCTACTAGTCCAACAGGCTAGCTTTCACTAGCCTGGTCGGCTATCATAAGGGCCATGGCTCTGAACCCGTTCGTTTGGGATCGCCCACTGGACGACCCGACGAAGATAGTCGGAATGGACGACTTTGCTCGCGATGTCGCCTTGATGCTCAAGGCCCAGACAAACGTGGCGATCTTCGGGGCGCGCGACACCGGCAAGTCCACATTTCTCACCGCGCTCGACCGCGAGCTGGCATTTGAGCACGAGCTCGACGCGCCGCCTTACACGATGATCCGAGTCAACCTCAAGCGTGCGCTGAGCATCCCCGCGTTCATCTCCTGCGTCAACGACGCGCTGAAGGATCACCCCATGCAAGCGGTGCGCCGGGCCGCCGCCCGCGAGCTCGAGGTGCTCGAGCGGGAGATCGGCTTCGACCTGAAGGTGATCAAGGGCACGGTGCGCAAGGGGGCTCGGCCGGCCGAGGAGGCCGCCGAGATGCTCCATGCCCAACTTCGTGCGCTCCCCCGCCTGGCTGACCACGTGGTGGTCTGCTTCGATGAGTTTCAGCGTCTGAACAGGTGTCCGGGAGAGCCGCTGGCGATCCTCGGATCGGCGTTGGTCGGGCCAGGTGTGGGCAACATCTCCCTGCTGCTCACCGGCTCGATCCGAGAGTACCTGGAGATGATGCTCAACAACAGTCGTGAGCCCCTCTTCAACCAAGCCTTCAAGGCCCGTCTGCCTTCGATCGGCCGGACCGAGTTCCAAGAGTTCTTGGAGTTTCAGTTCGACGCCACCGGGCGGAGCGCGGCGGAGCGGGCGCTCGACTATCTGCTGGCTCTCAGCGAAGCGCATCCGAAGCGCACTCAGCAGCTGGCGTGGGCGACCTGGAGGCAGGGTGGCCGACGTCCCCTGGACGTCTCCGCCGTGCAGCGAGCCTTCGAGGAGCTCATGGATGACCAGCAAGCGGACTTTGCGGTGGTCGAGGAAACGCTCGCCAACGGAGAAGAAGCTGAGGCCACCGAACGCAAGGCTCTCTATCTGCTGGCCGATCATCCCGACCAGGGACTGACCAGCACCGCCCTTGCCACTCGCTATGGTCTCGGAGCCCACACAACGGCCAAGAAGGCGATGCCCCGTCTCGAACGACGAGGGCTGGTCGAGCGCACCGGGGGAGAGCAGTGGAAGATCATCGATCCCTTCCTGGCCGAGTGGCTGAGACGGAACTCCCCGTTCGGTGAGAGGCCATGAGGGCCGCCGGGTGCGATCGTGAAGGCTGAGCTCGCCGAGCGGCTGCGCTGTGCGGCCTGCCGGCGCGAGCACACGCTCGCGCTGCAAGCTCAGGCGAGCGACGAGCACGAGGTGCGCGAGGGCACGCTGCGGTGCTCGGCCTGCGGGGCGGAGTTCCCCGTGCGCCGGGGGGTGCCGGAGCTGTTGCACGAGCCGCCCCGGCATGTGCTCGACGAGGCCGCCGGCCTCGAGCGCTTCGCCGAGCAGATGCGCCTGGAGGGTTGGGATCGCGAGCGGGTGCGCAGCCTGCCGAATCTCCAGCACGGCTACTGGTACGTGCAGGCGCGCTCGATGCACCAGCTGCTCACGACCGTTCCCTTCCAGGCCGGCCAGAGCATCGTGGACGTCGGCTCGAACACGTGCTGGGCGTCGAATCACTTCGCCGAGCGGGGTCTCGAGGCGATCGCGCTGGACATCGCCACGGTCGAGCTGCAGGGGCTGTACACGGCCGACTGGTTCATCGACGACGGGCGGGTCTTCTTCGAGCGGATCCTCGGCTCGATGGACGCTATTCCGCTGGCGTCGAGCAGCGTCGACTACGTGTACTGCTGCCAGGTGCTCCACCACAACGACCCGGCCGGCCTGCGCCGCACGTTCGCGGAGATCTTCCGCGTCCTGCGCCCCGGCGGGCGGCTGTTGATGGTCAACGAGACGTTGAAGACACTGCGCGACCCCGACGGCGTGCACGACGAGGGGGTGGAGCAGTTCGAGGGCTACGAGCACGCCCACTGGGCGGCGCGCTACCGCTGGGAGGCGACGCGAGCGGGGTTCTTCACCGAGGTCACAGAGCCCCACTACCGCGCGTTCTTCGGCGACGCCGAGCTGACGCCGGCGGAGGGGACGTCATGGCTCGGGGCCCAGGCCAGGAAGCTGGGCTTCGGCCTACGCCGCAGCGGTCTCGCCCGGCGGCCCTACCTGGCCTGGCTGAACCAGGTGTGGGGAGGGACGTCGATGAACATGATCGCGACCAAGCCGCGGCGGTTCGTCGGACGCCACGAGCGCATGGCCACGCCCGAGCGGCTGCTGCGGACCGCCACCGCCGGCCTGCGAGTCAAGGCCGCCCGCCTGGCACGCTCGCCCGGAGCGCAGCCGCGGTTGCCACGCTCACCGGAGCAGGCGGCGGCTATGTCCGACCGTCAGCCCGGCAGCGGTTGAGCAGCGGGTGAGACCGTCCGTCGTGAGTTGCTCGCGGTCGCCCAGCCGGTCACGCCGACCATCGTGTTCGAGCCGTTCCCAAAGTAATGATAGATATATTCTGACATTACTGGAGACAGGATGATAGAATCTTTTTATCATGATCTCCGTGTACCGGACCCCAAAACCGCAGCCGATCGAGATCAAGGTGCTTGGGATGATCGACGACCTCCGCGACCAGCTGCGGAACTACGTCAATCCTGAGCCACGTCGCTGGTACGGCACGCTGCGCCGCATGTCTTTCGCGCGGGCCGTTCAAGGCTCCAACAGCATCGAGGGCTATGACGCCAGCCTGGACGACGTGATCGCCGCGGTCGACGACGAGCCCACGCTGACCGCCGACGAGGAAACGCGCTTGGCGCTCGCCGGCTACCGCGATGCCATGACCTATGTGCTTCAGATTGCTCAAGACCCAGCCGCCGAGGTGGACGCTGGACTTCTCAAATCGCTGCACTTCATGATGCTGAAGCATCGGCTGGACAAGAACCCTGGACGCTGGCGCCCTGGCGAGATCTACGTCGTCCGGGAGTCCACGGGCGAGCAGACCTACGAAGGACCGCCCTTCGACCGGGTGCCTGACCTGATTGGCGCGATGATCGCAGAGTTGGAAGACAGCGACGCACACGTCCTCGTCCGCGCGGCAATGGTTCATCTCAACCTTGTCATGGTGCATCCGTTCAGGGATGGCGATGGTCGTATGGCACGCGCCCTCCAGACGCTGATCCTCGCCCGTGAGGAGATCAGGGCACCTGTCTTCTCGAGCATCGAGGAGTATCTGGGGCGCAACACCGAGAGCTACTACGAGGTACTGGGTGAAGTCGGCCAGGGTCACTGGCAGCCGGAGAACGACGCGCGCCCGTGGCTCAGGTATTGCCTTGGCGCGCACTACCACCAAGCGAGAACCCAGATCAGGCGCGTCCAAGAGACAGAGCGTCTATACGAGGCTTGCACAGAGATCGCCATGGGGCACGGTCTTCCCGAGCGCACCATAGGCGCCCTGGCCGAGGCCGCCTATGGCTTGCGCCTGACCCACAGCGCCTACAAGGTGATCATGGAGATAACCGCGGGCGAAACGATTTCCGGCCAGACGGCAAGTCGCGACCTTCGAGCACTGGTAGACGCCAGGTTGCTGAAGCCAGTCGGTCAGACACGAGGCCGCCACTACGTCGCGGAGCCGATTCTGCTCGCAGAGCGTAAGCGCATCCGATCGAGCCGCTCGCCGAGGGAGACGAGCGACCCATTCGAGCTCGCCACGGATCAACTCAGTCTTGCCGTGGACTGATCATCAGCCCACCGCTCGACGGCGACGCCCAGCCGGTGCCGGAGGGAGATCATGGCTCGGGGTGCGAGGCGGCAGGCTCTCCGGGCTAAAGGTTCTCGGCGACCAGCGGCGCCGAGCGGTTGAACACCCAGAAGCCGAGGGCAAAGACGGCGAGCACGATCGCCAACGCCCCGATCGGCGTCCACACGCCGGTGACCTGGTCGACGCTGAGCGTGCCGTGGGTGATCACGGCGTGGCGGAACTGCTGAAAGGCCACCGCCAAGGGATTGAGCATGTAGAGGTGCAGCAGCGTGGAACCGAGCTTCAGCTTGACGGTCTCGACCGAGATGATCACCGGCGAGGCGTAGAACAGGATCTGGCTGACCACGTCCCAGATCGGCTGGATGTCGCGGAAGCTCACGAACAGGGCTGAGAGCAGCATCGCCACGCCCGTGGCCAGGATCGCCAGCATCCCCACGATCAAGGGAAGCTCGAGCCAGCTCAGCATCGGCTGCACTCCTTCGCCGAGGGCGAAGCCGAGCACCACGATCAGGTTGAGCGCGAGGTTGAACAGTGCGAGCAGCACGACCGAGAGGGGGATGACCAGTCGCGGGAACTGGATCTTCCGCACGAGGTTCTCGCGGTCCACGACGCTCCGCACGGCGCCGCTGGTGGCTTCGGCGAAGAACGTGAACAGCACGATCGAGGCGAGCAGCTGCGCGCCGTAGTGCTCCTGGCCGGGTCCGTGCTGCTTGTTGACGAGGGCGACCTTGGTGAAGAACACATACAGGACCGCAAACAGGAGCAGCGGTCGCACGAGTTGCCACAGGTAGCCGAGGATCGACCCGAAGAAGCGCAGCTTGAACTCGTTGCGGGCGATGTTGTACGTCAGGTGCCAGAAGCGCGACCAGTCGTCGGTCAGCGCCCGCGGCCCCCTGATCGGACGGCCGAGGCCCTCGTAGGCAATCGGACGGGCAGGGCTCTCGCCGGGGAGGGCCTGTGAGCTCAAGCTCGCACCTGGGAAGGGACCGGCGCGGTGTGGCGGGCGACGCTCACCTCGACGGGGACGTCGATCAATCCGCCGGTCGCCTCCGGGCCGGTGACGACGAACGAGAAGGCGCCCTCGAAGCGGTCCATCAGGTCCAAGCCTGTGCCGCGGTGGGCGAGCGTGAACAGCGGGCTATAGCGGCCTGGAGCGAGCACGTTGGCGAAGGAGAACGAGAACACCACCTCCTCGCCCGCGCGGAAGCTGCCGCTGCGCTCGTTCTCGCGGGCGGTCGTGGCGACGAGGATCGCGACGTGCTCTTCGTTGAGCACGTACACGCCGGCGACGGGATCCTCGACGTCGACCATGAACTTGACGAGCGCCCTGATCGTGATATGCCGACCCTGGGGCAGCGAGGGGGGACGTTCGCCGTGCTCGTCCTCGATCCAGGCTTCGACGATGCGCGCGTCGCCGTCCCCGCCACGTCCCTCGACCGTGGCTGCGCCCCCGGCAGCCGCGGGGTCGCGCCCGAAGTTGATCTCCAGGTAGCGATCGGCCACCTCGTGGGGCTCGCCGATATGGACGACGGAGCCTCGCTCGAGCAGCATCGCGCGGTGGCAGAAGCGGTTGAGCGAGCCCATGTCGTGGGTGACGAACACGATCGTGCGGCCTTCGTCGCGCATGCCGTTGAAGACGTCGAAGCACTTCTGCTGGAAGGCCGCGTCGCCGACCGCCAGGACCTCGTCGATCAGGAGGATCTCGGCGTCGACCTGGATCGCCACGGAGAAGGCGAGCCGCACGTGCATCCCGGAGGAGTAGTTCTTCAGCTTCAGCTCCTCGAACTCGCGCAGTTCGGCGAAGTCGATCACCTCGTCGTAGCGCGCCCGTGCCTCGCGCGGGGAGAGTCCCAGCATGATCCCGTTGAGCACTACGTTGTCGCGCGCTGCCAGGTCCTGGTTGAAGCCGACGCCGAGCTCGATGAACGTCGACAGGCGTCCGTCGACCCAGATCCGTCCGTGGTCGACGCCGTAGATGCCGGCCAGGCACTTCAGCAGCGTGCTCTTGCCGCTGCCGTTGCGACCGGCGATCCCGAAGAACTCCCCGCGGCGCACGTCGAAGGAGATGTCGCTCAGCGCGTGGAAGGTCTCGTGGCCGCTCCGGCGCAGCGGGTGCAGCGCCCGCTCCTTGAGCGTGTGCGAGCGCTCCTCGGGCACGCGGAAGGTCTTGCTGACCGCGTCGGCTACGATCGGCGGCGGGGCGCTGCTCCGCGGTTGAGGCATGCGGGAAGGGTACCGGCCGCCCGGCGGCTGCTACCCGGTTGCGGCGCGGACGATGAGGGCGCTTGTTGCGAGCGTCACCGGAGGTTTCCTCCAGAACCCGAGCTCGACCGCGAGCTCGCACGCGGGCGCGCCGCCCCGGCGGGGAACGGGGTAGGACGGAACGGTGTGGTAGGAACTAGACCGATGGGTCGCCAACCTGCGCTCTTTCCAGCAGCATCGCGAGCCCGCTTTCGGCGCCGATCGCACGTCGTGACGGGGCAATCGAGGCTGCGCTCGTGAGGCGTGGATCGTGAGGCTGCGATCGTGAGCCTGCGTCGGCGGGCCGGAGCTCCCCGCTTGATCGAGTGGACGGGCGAGCGCTGCGTGCCGTGGACGCCGGACGTGCAGGTTGCCTACGAGCATCTGCATCGCTACCTGTGGGCCGCCAAGGTGGTGGCGGGCCGCCGCGTGCTCGACCTGGGTAGCGGCGAGGGCTTTGGGTCCTCGATCCTGGCTGATCGCGCGAGCGAAGTCGTGGGACTCGACATCGACGAGCGCACCGTCGAGCATGCTCAACTGAACTGGTCCACTCCAGACGTCTCGTTTGTGCTGGGAAGCGCTCTCGACCTTTCCGCTTTCGAGGACGGGTCGTTTGATGCCGTGGTCGCATTCGAGGTCATCGAGCACCTCGAGGAGCAGGAGCAGATGCTGTCCGAGGTGGGGCGAGTGCTCTCGAAGGACGGCGTGTTGATCGTGTCGACCCCGGACCGGCGGATGTACAGCGAAGCCACCGGTCAGAACAACCCCTTTCATCGGCGAGAGTTGACTTACGAGGAGTTCTCGAGCCTGCTCGAAGGATCGTTCGGGCAGGTAGCCGTGTGGGGTCAGCACGCGATCACCGGCTCTCATCTCGGTGCGCTCGATCGCCCAGGTCCCGGCGCGAACTCGCGGCACGAGGACTTCTTCATCGAGCGCGCCGGTGACGAGTGGCGCCTTGCCGGTGAGCCGGTGGGTCTGTACCTCGTAGCGTTGGCGTCGAATAGCCAGTTGCCGGAGGCCCCGACCGACTCGACCCTGGGTGACTGTGGGCTCGAGCTGGTGCATGTCAAGGAATGGGAGGGGCAGCGTCTTGCAAGTTCGATCGCGACGGAGCGTGACGAGGCGCTTGAGCGAGAGCGAGCCGCTGCTGGCGCGATCGATACGGAGCATCTCGCCCGTCAAGTGGAGCTTAAGCGACATATGGATGAGCTGGCCAAGCGGGACGGCGAGCTGGCCCAGCGCGACGAGTACGTCGAGCATCGCCAGCAGGAGATCGTGGCGACGCGAGCTCGTCTGCGGGATGCAGAGACCTCCTTGGGCCATCTGCACAATCAGCTGGTCGATGCTCAGCGCCTCACTCGTCGCGTCGAGGCCTCTGTGACGTGGCAACTGTTCCAGCGCACGCGGGGACGCCTCTTCTCTGTGATCGGCGGCGAATCCTCTCCTCTCGCGCGGATTCTGAGCTTCTCCCTACGGCTCGGTGGCCGGCTTACGAGTCGCCGCGACGCACCGCCCGCGCCGGCCTTGGAGGTGCAGGACAGCGAGCCGATCGGCGAGCCCATCAACCTCCCCGTCTTCGAGAAGCCCACGGCGTCGCTCATTATTCCGCTCTATTCCCGCGCCGAGCTCACGCGTCGTGCCCTCGAGACGATCCGCGACAACACCGAGCAGGTCGGCTATGAGGTGATTCTGATCGACGACACCGCGGATGCGGAGACGAAACAGCTTCTCGAGCTGGTCAAAGGCGCGCGAGTTCTCTCCAACGATCGGAACTACGGCTATCTGCGCAGCGTGAATCGCGGGGCGACGATGGCGCGCGGTCGATGGCTCGTGTTGTGCAACAACGACATCGAGGTGACCTCCGGCTGGCTTTCCGCGCTGATCGATTGCGCTGAGGAAACGGCGTCAACCGGTGTGGTGGCCCCCAAGTTCGTCGCCCCAGATGGGTCATTGAGCGAGGCTGGAAGCATTCTCTGGAGCGACGGGACCGGCGTCAACTACGGCAGGGGTCAAGCCCCGAGCGGATATCAGTACGAGTACCGGCGGCAGATCGACTACGGCTCGGCCGCAGCGCTGCTGGTGAGCGCGCAGCTGTGGCAGGACGTTGAGGGCTTCGACCAGCGCTATGAGCCGATGTACTACGAGGACGCCGATCTCTGCTTCGAGGCGCGCAGTCGCGGCTGGCGGGTCCTGTACGAACCGGCCGCGGTCGTCGTCCATGCCGAGGGATCGACGGCGGGGACCGACCCCAAGTCGGGCCATAAGCGCTTTCAGGAGGTGAACCGGCGGAAGTTCGTGGAGAAGTGGCGCTCGGTCCTCGAGGAGGATCATCTGCGACCGGGAGCCGAGCGGACCTATATCGCCGCCAACCGCCGTCACGGCCAGCATGTTCTGATCATCGACTATCGCATGCCGATGTGGGACAGGGACGCGGGATCGCTGCGCATGTTCGAGATGATCCGCTCGCTGTTGCGCCAGGGTTGCGGCATTACGTTTCTGCCCGACAACTTCGCCCCGATACAGCCATACACGCGAGAGCTTCAGCGACTCGGAGTCGAGGTCGTCTACGGGCCGGTCGACATGACGGCGAAGCTCGCCGAGATCGGGCCGAACCTCTCCGCGGTGATCCTCTCGCGTCCCCACACGGCGAGTCGCTGGCTCGATTCGGTGCGCGAGGTCGCTCCCTCGGCCGTGACGATCTACGACACCGTTGATCTGCACTGGGTGCGTGAGACGCGCCGGTTCGCGCTCGGCAGGACCGAGCTCGCTGAAGGAAACGGCACGATCCCGCCTCAAGGGCCAAAGGCCGCGGCGCTGCGTGAGCTCGAGCTCGCGATGGTGCGCGCGAGCGACGTCACGGTTACCGTCACCGACGAGGAGCGCGCTCAGATCGTGAGCCACGTTCCCGACGCGCGGGTGATGGTGATCCCGACCATTCACGAGATCGCCAAGCACGTCGCCCCGGCGAAAGGCCGCAGGGGCGTGCTGTTCGTGGGAGGGTTCGAGCATCCGCCGAATGTCGACGCGGTCACCTATCTGGTGCGTGAGGTGATGCCGCTGGTGTGGGCGCGCATGCCGCAGACGCCGGTCACGCTTGCCGGCTCCGGAGCACCCCAACAGGTACGGGAACTGGCGGGCTCGAGGGTCGACGTCGCGGGGTGGGTCGCAGATCTCACGCCGCTGCTCGATTCCGCGCGGGTAATGGCGGCGCCGGTCCGCTTCGGCGCTGGTGTGAAGGGCAAGGTCACGCAGGGCCTGGCGGCGGGACTGCCGGTTGTCACGACTCCGGTCGGCGCGGAGGGCTTGGACGCGCAGGACAACGTGCAGATGCTGATCGGAGAAGACGCGGAGGCGATCGCGGAGCGGATCATGCGGGTGATCGAGGATGACGCGCTCTGGCAGTCGCTGTCTCGCGGTGGGCAGGAACTGGTGGCCGAGAGGTGCTCGCTCGAGATTCTCGACCAGCGTTTGAGCGAGGCGCTCTCGCCGAGCGAGACTCAGTCGCCGGCGAGCGCCGGGTGTCTTTAGGTGTCCGTGCGACAGTTTGAGCGCTGAGGCTCGCGCACAGCGCTGCGTGTGGCTCGGATCGTGCGTCGGCCCATGCGCGGCCTGTCTCGGCTATGACCGTTGCCGGCACGCCCAGTCGTAGAGCCTGTAGTCGAGCGCGTTCTCCGTCGAGAAGCGCCGGTGCAGGTCATTCCCCAATTGCGCGATTGCCAGGGCGAGGCGCTGCTCGAGAGCCTGAGGACGACCCTCCGTCACGTTCTCGACCGCCGTCGTGCTCGCGATGCTCAGGCCGTGCTCCAGCGCGACCGTGCGCAGCCTCTGACTCACTTCGTCGAAGCGGTCGACGGTGCCGAGGCAGGAGATTCCTGAGAGGTAGTCGATCGCCTCGTCAAAATCCTCCTCGGTGGCGGTCGCGTTATATATGTGACCGTTACGAAAAGAGGCCTCGGACAGGTGGATCACTTGGTAGTCGCAGATCACCACGCCGCCGCGAGACTTATGCTTCAGACACCATTCGACGAATTGGGGAAAGTCGCTCCGCTGTGCCACTTCGAAGCTCTCGAGATCGCTCTGAATTCGTCTGAGGTGACTGTATACCGAATATGCGCGATCCAGAGGGTGGCGAACTAGGACCATCGCCAGCACTCGCAACCCGGCGGGAGCGGGTGGGCGTAGCAGATGAGATGAAACAGCAAGGATCTCCGGCCGGTCTTTCACAAACGTCGAGAGATCGTCGGGGCGCAGGAGCGAAGTGGGCGTAGCTCCCTCCAGCGAGGCCCATCCGTCGCCGAACGACGAGCCAAGAAGTCGATCGACGGATGACCCGGCGTTCTTGAAGATGTGATAGTGAACGATGACTGTTCGCACAGGCAAGCCTGCTCTCCGCCCCTGATCCGGCATTCGCGCCTGTGGCCGGCGCGTGTGCCGCTGCATTCGTGTGCTTGCTGCAGTCGGCCGCTCGCCACGATACAGCGTCGCAAAATGACATCGCACCTCGCCGCGACATCCTGGGAGCCAAGGCGAGGCTGCGTCGGCGACCACTGGAGGGTGCGGCGTCAACGCGACTCGGTCGTCGCGCCCGGTAGTCTCACCGTGCCATGGAGCGTGTCGTCGTCGTCGGAAACTGTCAGGCCAAGGCCTTGGAGATGATGCTTGCCACCAACCGCGAGTTCACGGACCGGTTTGAGTTCGTCAGCTTTCCCGCGGTGCACGAGATACCGGAGGGGATGGTGGCGGAGTTGCACCGAGCCGTCGCCGGCGCGGCGGTCGTGATCCCCCAGCGCGTGGACGACGGCTATCGCGACGGCATCGGCCTGGGCACCGAGACCCTACGCGGGATCGCCACCACCTCGAACGTCGTGCGCTGGCCCAGCGTGTACTGGGCCGGGTACTTTCCCGATCTTTTTTACATGCGAGACGCGACCGGGCAGCCGGTCCTCGACGGGCCGTTCGACTATCACGATCAGTCGATCCTAACGGCGTACCACTCGGGACTCGATGTGACCGGCACGTGCCGGTTATTGGAGGATCCAGAGCTTCCCTCCGGCGCGCGGGCATGGGCGGCGAGCGCAACAGCAGAGCTCGAGATACGGGGCAAGGATTGCGACGTCGAGGTGGCTTCGCTCATCGCCTCCGAGTTTCGGGACCGTCTGCTGTTCTTCACCATGAATCATCCGGCGAACGCGCTGCTCGGCTCTATGGCACAGCAGATCACGGAGCTTGTCGGCGTGTCCGGACGCGTGGATCACCGGCAGATACCGAGCGAGGTGCTCGGATCGACCTTCTATCCGCTGCACGCCAACCACGTGCGTGCGCTGGAGCTGCGGTTCGGCTCGAGATCCGAGGCCGACGGTACGCAGTTCAGGATACGCGGGATAACATACGACGGCCCGCAGGCCGTGAGGGCATTCTTCGACTACTACGATTCCAACCCGCAACTGGTCGAGCTGAACCTCGATCGAACGCGGCAGGATGTTCTGGATGTCCTCAGCGACCACCAAGATACGCGCGATTGCCCCCGACCACGCCGCCACCTTGTGAGAGGTATTTCGATGCGTCGAGCACCGCGTCAGGATGGCTGAGGCTGCCGACGACACGCCCGGCGGATAACGCTGTAAAGCCGACACCGTATCTCGCGATCTATGAACAGTTGCTTGCACATCTGCGACGACGGTCGTTCACCCTGCTCGAGCTCGGCGTATGCGGCGGGCACTCGTTGGAAAGTGGCGAGACGCCTTCCCCCGAGCCACGGTCGTCGGCGTCGATCTGCTTCCTCCTGACCTCGACCTCGGACGGCGTGTGCATATCGTCTGCGGCGATCAGACCGACGTGGACCTCACGCGGCGCCTGCGCGAGGAGCACGCGCCAGGCGGCTTCGAGGTGATCGTCGACGACGCCTCCCATATTGGTATCACGACGGCTCGCTCACTCCAGGCCCTCTACTCCGAGCACCTTCGCCCCGGCGGGCTGTATTTGCATTGAGGACTGGGGAACCGGCTATCTGCCCGACTGGCACGACGGGGACGACTGGATGCGCCTCTGGAGGAGGCGCATCTCGATAGCTCTGCCGCCATTATGCGGGTGGGAGCCACGATTCCGGTGCCAATGCCCAGTCACGACCTCGGAATCGTCGGCGTCGTCAAGCGCCTGATCGACCACACCGCGAGCGGGACCGTCCGGTGGGCGCAGCCGGACGCCGTCGGCAACGCTTTTGCTATCGAGGCTATGACCGTCTGGGATGGAGTCGTCGCGCTGCGCAAGCCACGCGTGTGAACAAGCCTCGTGTGTGAGGGGGCGGACGCTAGCGCGGAGGTGTCGATCGGTCGGGCTCGGAGTGACAGCTAGGTCCGAGCGTGCCGATGCTTGCCGCGGTGATCTCCGCACCTTCGATCGGGCTCACCGTCACGTTTGCGGCCATTGCTCCGCTCGGCACCGTGGCGTAGATGTATTGAGCTGAGCCGGCATGCGAATAGCCGGTCTGAGGGCTGTCGTGCGGGTCTCCTCCCACGAACTGTATGAGCATTGGCGATGAGTTGCCGCCTGCCTGAGTGAGGCTGACGGCGAGTATTTGTCCAGAGCACACGGGAACCGTCCTGATCACGCCGGTCGTGAGGTCGCCGCTTGCGCTTCGCGATCCTCCCCAGCAAGCTGGAACCCCGACGCGAGCCCGATCGCATTCGGAGACCGGGACGGGAGTGGGAGGTTTGTCGACCAGTCGGTACAGATCCCAGCCGAGTGCGCTGAATTCGATCTTGCCATGGAGCGTCAGTACCTGAGATAGATATTCGCTCTGGTTGAGCAAACGGGAGGCTTCGGTAACGAGGACCCAGCCGACCCCGATCGCCCGTAGATCGACAAACGCTTGGTTACCGTTCGTGGGCAATGGGCCGTGCCGCTCGAGACGGGGAATGACCTCGTAGTGGAGACTGTCGAGGTCGCGCCCGCCCGTCATCCACGCGCGCTGAAATGAATCAGTGGCCATCAGGGAGCCTGGTGGTGAAAGGCGGTTGAAGGCGAGCATCGCAAGGCGTCCGGGAAACGCCGCTTGCTCGTAGCTCGACGCGTTCCAGCGGCCGATCGCCGCATAGATCGGTGGCTTGTGAGTCGGCACATTCCAGAATTGGCCGATGGTCACCGGAAAGGATGCGATTGCCGCGAGAGCAACGCCGAGAACTCCGATTCGCTGCATGTTCTTCCGCGGGCGTACGTCGCCGAGCACCATCAACATCAGCGCGACCGCCACGAAGCTAATCGGCAGCAGATAGCGGAGATAGCGTAGATCCACCCACCAATAGACAAGAGCCGGTAGCAACGCAAGCCATACCGCAAAATTGGCTCGTGAGCGTTCACGGCCGGCCCAACCAAACAGCAGCGCGAAGACGACCGCTCCAATTAGCATCCCAAACGCTCCCGGTGGGGCGTCCTCCACGAGTAGGCTTGGGTTGAGGACCGAGGTCCAGATAGCCTTGACGGGTCCAAATAGGCCGGGGTGCTGCCAGAATGGAAAGTTGGCCTTCTCGTTGACCGGCAGCCAATATCTACTGTGGAAAATATTATTGTAAGCGGGCAGTACCGGATTCCCGCTGTCGATCCAGCGGAGCACCAGTGGTGGGAGGCTTGTAACAGCGGCACCTAGTGAGGCGAAGCCGAGCCGAGATCTGATGGTGCGCGAAGCTCGGCCTGCGCAGATCCAGGTGAGCGCGAGCATCGCAAAGAGCGGGATCAGGTGCAGCTTCAGCGACGGTCCGGATCCCGCCATCAAGCCCAGCGCAAAGGCAGTGCTTCGTATTCGATCGCCAGGGTCCCGGCGGATTGTCTCGACCACTGCAAAGCACATCGCAAGGCCACAAGCGGCGAGCAGAAGATCGTCATCGGCGGTGCTCGCTTGCCAGAAGAGGTGTGGCGTGACGGCGACCGCAACTGCCGCAAGAGGTCCAAGCGCGCCGTGACGACGTCCCCACCACCAGACTGCGATCGCCGTGAACATGAGGCCAAGCAGCTGCATGTAGCGGCCGACGGCGTCCCCTCCCAGAAGATGTCCGTAAACGGCGAGTGTTTGAAACCAGCCGGTGACCTCGAGCTGGACGTGTGATGCAAGCGAGCCGATGTGACCAGTCTGAGCCCACAGTTGAGGCAAATATTCCTTCGCGTAGAGCGAGTCGAACTGAATCTCGGGTGCCGCCGTGTAGATCGCCGTCCAGGCGAATATCACCAGCAGCAGGCCGGCGCCCGCGAGACTAAGGGAGGAATGGCCTATCTCGTGCAGGAGCACGCTGCGCCGCGCGTAGATCCGGGTCAGCAGTCGTACGGTCCCCAGGGTTCCCAGAGCGATGATGACAAGTCCTCCCGTCCACCAGCGGAGGAGAGAGATCCGTCCCAGCAGGCTCGTAAACAGACTCAGCGGGCCGATCCCTACGAGCCACGCCACTAGCGCGAGACCCGCCAGATCGGAAGCGCCCAAGCGGTGCAACAGCCGCTCTCCCACCTCCCACGCTGCGGCCATCGTCAAGATTGCGCTGAGCATGGCCGTAAGCTGTCCGCCAGGAATGGCGGTCATCGTAAGAACTGCCAACAGCAGGGCGCAGGGCGCTCCCACCGCAAGCCATCGCCAGCGCCCCGGCGCGGCGATGGCTACGAGAGCGATGAGCGCCACCGCTGCGGCGTTGAGCCATACGTACTTACGGGCCAGCTCAGCTGTGAAGAAGCTGCTGGAGTGCAGGATATGCCAGCCCGACAGCAACTGCGCCACAAGCAAGACTGCGCCGATTGTGCCCGCGCTGAAGGCCAGAAGACGAGGCGAGGGTACCCTGCGCAACAAACTGGACTCTGACGCAAATGCCTCCATCGAGAGTTAAACCGATGCCGGACGTTCGGCTATCACATGAAGGATATCGCTCAGCCCTGGGCGATTCAGGAGGCCCGCCGTCGCGTACATGCCTGCAAACGCAATGGCGCTCGAGACGCCAGGACGATCGATCATACGCGTGCGCTGCCAGAGACCCTCCCTCGTCAAAGCTGAGAGCTCACGCATCCTAACGACCCTGAAGCCACGCTCTCTGATCAGCCTCGTCAATGCTGACGTGGTGAAATAATGCAGATGTGGACTGGGAAGACCAAACTGCCATAGGCGTAAATATGGACCGCGGATACCAATGCGGGCGAGCTTGCATGCAATTCGAAATGCTACACCATTGGCGGTCGGGATATTGATGCTCAGCAGCCCGCCTGGACGCAAATGATCATAACAAATCGCTACTGCTTTGGCCGAGTCAGGCAGGTGCTCCAGTACATCATTGAAAGCGATAACGTCGAACTTCTCGTCTTTGGATAGCACGTCTGGGAAAAGACCGACTCGCACATCTAGCGTCGAGTGAGACGCCACTTGTGCATCCGGCTCGATCCCGATCGGCACCGACCCCATGCCGGCGGCCGCCTCCAAGAACCACCCATAGGCTGAACCTATATCGAGGACGTGCGCTCCTCGCAATGGTCGCAGACTGTTCAACTCATTCAGGATAACCTGAAAGTTCTGGCGTCGCAGGGGCTCGAGCCCTGCTATGCGAGCCTGGGAGTCGAGCTCTGGCCCCCCAACGGGAAGATCCGACTCCCACGAGCCGCAAGTATCGCAGCGCGCCGACCATCGAGCTATGCGAATGTGGAGTCGATCGCCGCACACCGTGCATGCGCGTCCCTGGAGCATCGGCAGAGTCTATGCAATGCTTGCCGGGATTGGATGGCGCGCCGGCTTGACGTCGCAGCGGTCTCAGCGAGGTTCACGAACCGCTACAGTCCATCGAACAGTGAGCACTCAGGCCGTCCTCATCGAGTCGGGTGCGCTTATGCTGCTCATTTCGACGGTCGTGCTGGTGCGCAAGCGCCTGTTGTCGATTCGATACGGCTTGGGCTGGATCACCGTGTCGCTGGGCGGCATCGCGGGTGCCCCGCTGCTTGTTCTGCTCTCGGGCCAGGCACGCAAGCTGGGGTTTACTCCCACGGGTTTTTCGCTGGGCGTCTTTATCACATTCCTTGGATTGCTTTGCCTGCAGTTGTCGATATCGCTTTCAGGTCTGCATAACGCAATTCAAGATCTGGCCGAGCATTGTGCTCTGGTTGAGGAGAGGGTGCGAGGGCTCGAGACTCGGGGTGAAGCAACAAAAGATAGCCAGACTGTTGCCCATAAGGAATCAGGATGACTGGAAGCAACAATGCTGAGGTGTCACCGAATCCGTTGGTGATCATTCCCGCTCTCAACGAGGCACGAAGTGTGAGTCAGGTCGTCAGCATGGCTCGCTCGCTCGGATACGTGGTCTGCGTCGTCGACGATGGCTCTACCGACATGACCGCCCAAACCGCGAGATCGGCCGGAGCCACGGTGCTTCGCCTACCCCTCAACCTTGGCGTGGGAGGGGCCCTGCGCTGTGGCTTTCGCTACGCGGTCGCGAAGGGCTATTCCACCGTCGTGCAGGTCGACGGCGATGGACAGCACAACCCCAACGATATTCCCGCGATGCTCAAAAGGATGGTGTCAAGTGACGCGGACATGGTCATTGGATCTCGTTTTATTACCACCGAGCATCGCTATCCCGTGGCGCACGGTAGACGATTTGCCATGCGTGTGCTCGCGTGGCGGGCAAGTAGATCGGTGCGCGCGCAGATCACCGATGCGACCTCGGGCTTTCGAGTGATCCGAGCGCCGTTGCTCGGCTATTTCGCCGCCGACTATCCCGTCGAGTACCTGGGCGATACGGTCGAGGCGCTGATCGCGGCCGGCTACCATGGCGCGCGGGTCGTCGAGCATCCAATTCAGATGTCGCCTCGTAGGCACGGCGATTCAAGCGCCGGTGTGATGGCGGGTGTATGGTACGTGGTGAGAGTGTTGCTGGCTGCAAGTCTGATGCGGGGGCGGTCGGCTCGCAGGACGTCGGGACAGACTTTGCTGGGACATGACGAGGAGCTGTCCGCGTCACCCGTGACATAGATACCCAAGAACACAAAACACTTTTTACATGGTCCACGTGGGAGTGTCGTGTCGCCACAGGCAGGGCGGTCGATGTTCGCGAGCTGCGACGTCTACGAGCGATGGGCGACCTATATCATGTCTGCATGAGGCTCTTCGGAAAATCGCAGACAGGTATAGGGCGTCGCGACAAACCACGGATGGATGCCAATCTCGCGGCGGAGATCGCGCAGTCGCCCCCGTGGATGTATGCGTGGGAGCTCGAGGATGGAGTCACGACGCCCGTGGGCCATCCCGAGCTTCCTGAGATCCATCAAACGAGACTTGATTGATGGAAGCACCGGTGCGAGAGGCGTTGGCGGCGACGGGATCCTCTGCCACGGTTCTCGATCTGGCGCGCAACGAGGGATGGTTTTCGCATCGCATGCTCGAATGGGGCGCCTCCCGGGTGGTTGGCGTCGATATCAGGCCTCGGTTGATACACCGTGCAGAGCTTCTGCGCGATCACTTCGGAATCTCGCCGGAGCGCTTGCAATTGCGTTGCGCCGACATCTTCAGTCTGGATGCCTCAGAGTTTGGGAGCTTTGACGTGGTCCTGTGCTTGGGGCTCATCTATCATCTCGAGGATCCGATTGGGGCGATACGCATAGCCCATGCGCTCACGAAGAACGTGTGTGCAATCGAGTCTCAATTAACCAGGCAAAACGACCCTGTTGTCCACGGCTGGGGCGCAAGCGATCAATATAAGGAAACTTCGGCAAGTTTCGCTGCGCGCTTCGAGGCTGGTCACGAGAGCAACCTGCTCGCCTCCGCAGGGGTGTGATTTCCCTGATCCCCAACCGCACGGCCCTGATGCAGGCCGCTGAGGTAGCAGGCTTCACCGAGCTCGAGATAGCTCAGCCCACGGAGGGGCAAAATCGGCAATACGTTCTAGGCGACCGCGCCGTTCTGATCGCGTGGCTTGAGGGCCAGCCCGAGCAAGTCCTCGACGAGAAGCATCTGCCATGACCGGCGCGCACGCGCCAAGTCTCAAGGCTGAGCTCGAGCGAATGGTGCGCCTGACGAAGGCGCCAATCGAGGAGCGGCTCACGGATTCGATGCGCAACTATTGGCTGGAGCGCGTTGCCAATCACACACAGGACAGTTACGCGGGCGTGCCGCTCTCGAAGTTCCCGGAGGACTTGCGCGTCTATGAGCATCTTCTCTGGGCCGATCGGCCAAACGCCGTGATCGAGATCGGCTCGCATTGTGGAGCGAGCGCTCTGTGGTTCCGCGACCGTCTGCGCACGCTGGCCTGCTACGGCGCGATCTCCGAGTTTCGTGTCGTCACGATCGATGTCCAAGCCGAGCACGCACGTCCGTATCTGGATCGGGCCGATAGGGGTTGGGAGGAGAATGTCTCCCTCGTATCGGGAGATGTGCGCGACGAGAGCTTGCCCGCCCGCATAGCCGAGCTTCTCCCCGACTCGGCGCGCTGCTTCGTGGTGGAGGATTCAGCTCATGTCTATGACACGACGATGGCCGCTCTGACTGGCTTTGCGCGATTTGTCTCACCCGGCGGCTTCTTCGTGGTCGAGGACGGTTGCGTTGACGTCGAGGCGATGCGCTTGGAACAGAGCTGGCCTCGGGGTGTACTGCCGGCGGTGGCCGACTGGCTGGCCGGTCCGGCGGGCGGTGACTTCGTTGCTCGACGGGACTTGGAGTTCTACGGCATGACCTGTCATCCCAACGGCCTGCTTCAGCGCCGTACCTAGATCTGATCAATCCTTTTGTGGAAGCCGATGGTGGATCTCTTCCAAGCGTGACTCCAAGTGCGCCGCCGACGTGGCTTCTTGCACATTCAAGAGCGCGGGGTCGACACCTTGCAGCGGAATCGGCTCCTCGCATGCGCGCAGGTCGTGTCGTGCGAGGATCGCTACTCGCCAAACGGTGAGTTTCGCCGCAGCCACTCGGCCAGGAAGGGATCGATGATCTTCCAGCGGTCACCGTCGGCCCGTTCGACGAGACCTCGACGCGAGAGTCGGGGCATCGCCTTCTTGGCGGTCGTGTGGGCTCCGAGGCCGTAACGGGTGGCGAGCGCGGTGCTGGTCAGTCCCTGCTCGGGGTGATCTGCCAGCAGGTACAGCGCCTTGCATTCGGTGGCCTCGACCTCGCCGTTTGCCAGTGTTTCCTCCATCACCGCAAAGTCTGCCTGCTGGTCGTCGAGGAGCTCTGCGAAAGCGGCCTGCACGGCCGAGACGTCGAGTATTCGGCGACCGCCCTGTCTCCAGGTCGCCCAGGCCAGCTGCTGGGTGCGCCTCGCTGAGAGCCAGCAGATGGTCGAGCGCTCGCTCGTCGATCGCCCGCCCGGTCGCCTCGAACTGAAAGGCCAGAAACTCGTGGAAGGCAGTCCGCCCGATCGCCGGTAGGTGAGCCTTGAAGGCTTGGTTGAAGAGGGGCTCACGACTGTTGTTGAGCATCATCTCCAGGTACTCTCTGGTCGGACCGGTGAGCAGCAGAGAGACGTTCCCCACACCCGGACCGACCAAAGCCGATCCGATGATCGCCAGTGGCTCTCCCGGACAGCGATTCAAGCGCTGGAACTCATCGAAGCAGACGACGACATGGTCGGCCAATCGGGGAAGCGCTCGAAGCTGGGCGTGGAGCATCTCGGCAGCTTCCGCGGCCTGACGCGCCCCGCGGCGCACCGTGCCCTTGAGGATCTTCAGGTCGAAGCCGATCTCCCGTTCGAGCACCTCGAGCTCGCGCTCTGCGGCCCGGCGCACGGATTGCTCAGGGTGCTCCTTGAGCGCGTCGTTGACGCAGGAGATGAACGCGGGGATGCTCAGCGCGCACTTGAGGTTGACCCGGACCATGACGCACGGCGGCGCGTCGGCCTCGTGCTCGAGTGTCAGCTCACGGCCAAGCGACGCGCTGTAGTTGTCTTCCCGGTCGCACGAGGACCAGAGATCAGCAGCGCGGGCAGCTCGGCGAAGAGTGCCTCCAGCCGGGCATCAGCCAGACGAGGAACATAATCTGAGGAAGTCACGTAGGTAGAGTACCGCTTTCGCACGCTCATTAGTACCGTTTTCGCACGGCGCTTGGTACCGCTTTCGCACAAACCCAGAGGTCCGGTCTATCGAGTCGACCGGCGGCTGCCCTCTGGCCCCATGCAACCGCTTCCCACCACTTTCACCGTCCTCGAGCCCGTGATCTTGGCCAAGCCGAGTGCTCAGCGCGGCAGCGTCCTGACCTGCACGTTCTCTGCTTCGGCGGCGCGGATCAGGGGCTTATCGGCTGTGGCGAGTGCATCGGAATCTCCTGTGGCGGCTAGAAGGATGCAGTCCGCGAGCGAGAGAGGCGCGCGGGTGCGGTGGTAGCGGCGTGCGCGGATGTCGGCCGCGTCACGCGCCATCTGCTCGTCGATCGCGATGAACGTCATCCGTTCCCTCACCAGCGGGATCGTCACCGCCTCGAGGCGCTCCCGTGTAATCCCTTGGAGGCGCTGCAGCACGTCGAGCGCCTCGGCCAGGTTGACCGCGGTGATCGCCGCTTCGCCTCGCCGCAAGAGGGCCTCCACCTCGTCCGCCGCCGGCTCCTCCGCCAGCAGCGCGATCAGCGCAAAGGCGTCCAGCAGGACACTCACTTTGCCGCGCGCCGGTGGCGTTCGGCCACCGCCTCGGATTCACGCGCGGCGGTCCGCAGCTGCCCGCTGCTCATCGACAGCTCTCCGACCAGCGCTCCTCGCGCGGCACCGATCGGATCGTCGGGAGCAGGCGTGAGCACGATCCTATCGCCGAGATCCTCGAGGGTAAGTGTGGAGGTGGCCCACCGCCGACGGATGCTCGAAGGAATCGAGATCTGTCCTCCCCGCGTTATTTTAGCGCTCCTCATGATCATGAAGATTATCATGAAAGTGTTGCGATAGGGTCATGGCGCATGGCGGGCGGCTACCCTCTGGCCTCATGCGCGTTCGCCCTACCGCTCTCGTCGATCTCACCATCGTCGAGCCGGCGATCCACGGCGACGAGCGGGGCTTCTTCACCGAGACCTACCGCCGCGAGTGGCACGCCGATGCGGGCATCCCCCCGGAGGACGACTTCGTCCAGGACAACCACTCGCGCTCGCGCCGGGGTGTGGTGCGGGGCATGCACTTCCACATCGGCCCTGGCGTGGCGAAGCTCGTGCGCTGCGCCCGCGGGCGGATCTTCGACGTCGCGGTGGACCTGCGCCGAGGCTCGCCCACATACGGGCGATGGGAAGGGGTCGAGCTCGACGGCGAGACCATGTGCGTGCTCTACATCCCCGTCGGCTTCGCCCACGGCTTCTGCGTGCTCAGCGACGTCGCGGACGTGCTGTACAAGCAGACCGCCTACTACGATCCCGCCGCCGAGCGCGGCATCGCCTGGGATGACCCGGACGTGGCGATCGAGTGGCCGCTGCCCGTCGATGAGCTGATCGTCTCAGAGCGCGACGCCGAAGCACCACGGCTGAGCGAGGTCTCAGACGAGCTGCCGTTCGTGTACCCGGGCTGAGTGAACTCGCTCAGCCGAACAGAGCGATCTTGTCGCGGTCTACCTCGGCGAGGAAGAACGAGCATCCTGCCATCCCATGACGCGTCCTCGACAAGTACCAGCACGTCCACGTCCGAGTCCCGCGAAGGCTTCTCTCCCCGCGCGCGCGAGCCAAAGAGCCATGCCGCGTGCAGCTCGCTCTCAAGGCGCGCCCGCATGGTCTCGACGAACCCCTCGAGCAGCCTGCGCCTGATCTTCGAACGATCCGCGGCGACTTGCCAAACTACAGGCAATGCGCCCCCGTCTAGAGCGCCTGCGCGAGCGCACCAACGGCTACACGGTCACCCCCCGGCAGTACGTGCTCGTGGCTTATGCCGCCCTGGGCGCGCTCACGCTGATCGTGCTCAGCGGCGCCGCGGTCAGGCTGACCGGGTCGGGGCTCGGCTGTCCGGACTGGCCGAAGTGCTACGGACATGCCTACCCGCCGCTGAACACCCACGCGGTGATCGAGTTCTCGAACCGCGTGATCACCGGACCGGTCTCGATCGCCGCCGGCGCCGCGTGGCTGCTCGCCGTTCGCCGCCGCCCGTATCGGCGCGACCTCGCGTGGTTGGGCGCGCTGCTTCCACTGGGCGTCGTCGGGCAGGCCGTGCTCGGCGGGTTCACCGTGCGCGGCGCGCTCGACTACGGCTGGGTGATGGGCCATTTCGCGCTCTCCATGCTGATCCTCGTGGCCGCGGCTGCGCTCGCCTGGCGGGCCTCGCACGAGCCGCGCGAGCACGAGCAGGCGGTCGACCGGCAGCCGACCGATCGCGCGCTCGTGTGGTCTGTCCGTGCGCTCGTCGTGCTCGGTGCGCTGACGATCTTCGCGGGCACCGCCGCCACGGCCGCGGGCCCCCACGCGGGCGGCTCGCCCGGTCAGAAGATCAACCGCCTGAGCTTCAACGGGCGCGGGACGATGGACTTCGTGATCCATCGCCACGGCGAGATCGCGTTCGCGTTCGGCCTCCTCGCGCTCGCCGCCTGGTGGCTTGCGCGGCGGCATGGAGCCGATCCCGTCGTGCGCCGGTCGCTCACCCTCCTCTGCGTCTTGCTGGCGCTCCAGGGTGCGGTCGGCCTCGACCAGTACAAGACCCACCTGCCCACGGGGCTGGTGTGGGTGCACGTCGGGCTGGCCTGCCTGTCTTGGCTGGCGGCCCTGTGGGCGGCCTGCGCGGCCGGTCCTCCGCGGTCACATCCGGCTCCGGTGCAGGAGCGCAGGGTGGCGCCCGCGGCGCGAGCATCCGTCTGAATCCGCTCTCGAGGCGGCCAAAGCCGGCCTCCAAAAGGTGGTCATAGCCCGCGAATTGGGCGATTGTCCGTGTGATCGTCCTTCTCCTCGGTTAGCCTGCTCGGTAGAACGACACTCGAGAAGGGAGTGCCATGACCAAGAACGAGCTAGCTGATCGGGTTGCGGAGCGCACTGGACTGGCGGCCAGCCAGGCCCGCCAGGTGCTGGAGACGACGATCGACCTTGTCTCAGACGAGTTGGCCGGCGGGGGTGAGGTCGCGCTTGCCGGCTTTGGCAAGTTCAGCGTCAGCCAGCGGGCCGCCCGCCAGGGACGCAACCCGTCTACCGGCGAGACGATCAACATCGCGGCCAGCAAGGCGGCGAAGTTCTCCGCGGCAAGCGCGCTGAAGAAGCGCCTCAACTAGGTTCGTCCTCGCGCGATCCATTCGCGTGCCAGCCCGGTGTCACCGGCCCGTGGGGGGCCGGTGACCTCTGGGTAGATCCTTACCACTTCGTAACCCGTGGTTTAGGGACTTGGGGCAGGCTTGCTCCAGAGACCCCTCCTCCACGAAAGCTGGTGGTGCCGTATGACACGAACCGATCTCACGCGACGGCAGTCCTCACCCCCGTGCTATCGCTCCCTCTCGAACTTCTACACCGGCGATCCCCGCCGCATTCATTCGCGCGAGCTCGACGTCGGCCTGTGGTGGCGCGAGGACCCGGACAGTCCTCTCCATCGCGCTGCCTGGATAGCCGATACCGGTGAGCTGTATCTCGTCCGTCTCGGGCCTGCCGAGCACGGCGGCGGCCAGGTCGAGGTGCTTGCCACGGTCGAGGATCGCGAGCAGCTGGAGAGCGTGCTCGAGGGCTGGCGCGAGCAGTGTGGCAAACCACGCTCGCTCACGTGGCTGCGCGAGCGCGCCGCCCGATTGGGCGAGAGGGTCCGCGTGGCCCAGGCCAGGATGGTCGCGAGCGTCGCCGCCGGCGGGATGCTGGCCGTCGCCACGGGCGTGGCGACCGATCTTGGGTAGAGGTCTACTCGTGGGTAGCGGGTCTACTCGTGATGAGATCGCGGGAACCGCTTGAGACCGTCGTCGGGAATCGGCTCCCAAGACACCGCCGAGTCCACGAACTGGCGATACTGCGGGTGGATACCAGGGTCGCGATCGAGCGTTCCCAGTCGTATGACGACCTGCTCGTCAGAGGAGGGATCGCCGCTGAACAGGGCCGAGCCGCAGATGGCACAGAACAGCTTCGGCACACCGGTGGGAGGCTGGTAGGAGCGCACCTGCTCCTCCCCGCTCAACAGTCGAAAGCCGGCCCGCGGCACAAGGCCGTTGGCTGAGAAGGTGGTGCCGGTACGTCGCTGGCAGTGCGTGCAGTGGCAGTAGCGCGCGAGCGTCAACGGCTGGGTGATCTCATAGCGAACCGCCCCGCACAGGCACCCACCCCCGACCGGAGCCTGCGGCGAGGGCGGGGCGACGTCAGCCACGCGCCTCAGCCGCAGCCGGTGTTGTTGCCGCAGCTAGAACAGGTGTAGCAGGAGCCGGTGCGCTGCATCATGCCTCCGCACTGGCTGCACGCCGGGCCGAGGTCCAGCCCCTGCAGTCGCGCCGGGACCACGGGTGGGGAGTCCGTAAAGGACGCCGCCGCTGCCGTTGGGCCGGATCCCGCGCCGGAAGCCTTCGGCGCGCCGTTGGCCTCCTCGCCTGCATCCGGTCCGGCGGTGTCGGAGGCCATGACCGACTGGGCGGTCTCCTGGGCCATCTTGCGCGCGCGTACGTCGCTCGTGAGGATGCCGAGCTCCTCTTGGGCGTCGACGTCGAGGAAGCGCGAGGCGAGCCAGCGCATGATGTAGTCGGGCATCGACTTCGCGAAGGGGATCTCCGGGTTGCCGGTGATCCCCTCGGGGTCGAACCGCATGTAACAGAACTTCTGCACGAGGGTCTCGAGTGGCACGCCGTACTGCAGCGCGATGGAGATGGCGGTGGCGAACGTGTTCATCATCCCCCGCAGCGTCGAGCCCTCCTTGCCGATGTCCGTGAGGAAGATCTCCCCGACGCTGCCGTCGTCGTACATCCCGGCCGTGATGTACCCCTCGTGGCCGCCGATCGAGAACTTGTGCGTGAGCGACTGGCGCTCGCGCGGCATCCGCTTGCGCCGCGGGCCGGCCTGCGCGAGCGCCTTGCTCACGGCCTGCTCGACGATCGCGTCGACGTCGGGCGCTGTAACCGTCTCTGTGTCCTTCTGGGCATCGGTGCGAAGCGCCTGAGCGGTCTTCGAGCCGTCGCGGTAGATCGCCAGCGCCTTGATCCCCAGCCGCCATGCCTGCGTGTAGGCGTCGGCGATGTCCTCGACCGTCGCGTGCACGGGCAAGTTCACCGTCTTTGAGATCGCCCCGGAGATGAAGGGCTGGACGGCCCCCATCATCTTCAGGTGGCCCATGTGCGAGATCGCGCGCTCGCCCACGGCGACGTCGAACACCGCCAGGTGCTCCTCGTTCAGCCCGGGGGCGCCGAGGATCGTCCCGTGCTCGGCAAGGTGGGCCTCGATCTGCTCGACCTCCGGCTCTGAGTAGCCGAGCGTCTGCAGCGCCAGCGGCACCGTGCGGTTGACGATCGTCATCTGCCCGCCGCCGACGAGCTCCTTGAACTTCACGAGCGAGAAGTCGGGCTCGACGCCCGTCGTGTCGCAGTCCATCAGGAACGAGATTGTGCCCGTGGGCGCGAGCACGGTGGCCTGTGCGTTGCGGTAGCCGAAGTGCTCGCCCAGCTCCACGGCCTCCTCCCACGAGCGCCGTGCGGCGGCGAGCAGGCCCTCGTCGGCGCAGCCGGTCTCGGGGATCTCATATGACGCGTCACGGTGCATGCGCATCACGTGGTTGTGCGGCTCGCGGTTCTCCTCGTAGTGCTCGTAGGGGCCGAGCGCCGCGGCGATGAGGGCCGAACGCCGGTAGGCCCTGCCGGTCATCAGCGCGGTGATCGCGGCCGCCGTGTCGCGTCCGCCGTCGGAGTCATACGGCATCCCGTTGCTCATCAGGTAGGCGCCGAGGTTCGCGTAGCCGAGCCCCAGCTGGCGGAAGGCGCGCGCGTTGACGGCGATCTCCTCGGTCGGATAGCTCGACGGGCCGACGACGATCTCCTGGGCGAGCAGCATCACGTCGACCGCCCGCTCGAATGACTCGACGTCGAGGGTGCCGTCGGGGCGGCGGAACTTCATCAGGTTCAGCGACGCGAGGTTGCAGGCGGAGTTGTCCACGTGCATGTACTCGCTGCACGGGTTCGACGCGTTGATGCGGCCGCTGTTCGGGGAGGTGTGCCACCGGTTGATCGTCGTGTCGTACTGCATGCCCGGGTCCGCGCAGCGCCAGGCGGCCTCTGAGATCTCGCGCATCAGCTCGCGCGCGGGGATCGGCTCGCCCACCGGCTCGCCGGTTTGGCGGGCGAGCAGCCGCCAATCGCCGTCCTCTTCGACGGCCCGCATGAACTCGTCGGTCACGCGCACGGAGTTGTTCGCGTTCTGGTACTGGATCGAGTGGAAGCCGTCGCCGTCGATCGACATGTCGAAGCCCGCGTCGCGCAGCGCCGCGGCCTTGTCCTCCTCTTTGGCCTTGCACCAGATGAAGTCGCGGATGTCGGGATGGTCGACGTTCAGCACGACCATCTTCGCGGCGCGCCGCGTCTTGCCGCCGGACTTGATCGTCCCCGCCCAGGAGTCGGCGCCGCGCATGAACGACACCGGACCCGAGGCGGTGCCGCCCTTCGCCAGCGGCTCGGCCGAGCTGCGGATGTTCGACAGGTTGATGCCCGACCCCGAGCCGCCGCGGAAGATCATCCCCTCCTTGGTGTTCCAGTCGAGGATCGACTCCATCGTGTCGTCGACGGAGAGGATGAAGCACGCCGAGCACTGAGGGCTCTCCTCGAAGCCGACGTTGAACCACACCGGCGAGTTGAACGCGGCCATCTGGTGCAGCAGGATGTGCGTGAGCTCGTCCTCGAAGGCGTCCCCGTCCTCGTCGCTTGAGAAGTAGCCCCGCTCGCGTCCCCAGCCGGCGATCGTGCCGGCCACGCGGCCGATCATCTGCTTGACCGAGCGCTCGCGCGCCGGATTGCCGATCTGTCCGCGAAAGTACTTCTGGGCCACGATGTTCGTGGCGTTCTGGGACCAGCTCTTGGGAAACTCGACGTCCTTCTGCTCGAAGGCGATGCGATCGCCGTGGCCGATGCGCGCGTCGCGCAGCTCCCACTCGACCGCGTCAAAGGGGTGCTTGCCGGGCGAGGTGAAGAAGCGCTCTATCGCCAGCGCGGCTCCCGGCGCTGTCTCCTGGGCGATGGTGGGGTGCGGGACTGGGTTCATCGGCCTTCCTTCCTCTGCGCGCCGGCGTCGCTGACGCCCACTCGAAGCTGTTTGTCGGGGCCGAGCATCGTCCCGCTCGAGCCGGACGGAAAACGCACGAGATCACCTCTTATTTTAGAAGCTCCGGTCTTCGATCGACCGGTCAAGGGCAACCGGGCCGAGGCGTCGCGAGCGCGGGACGTCCTAGCGGCCGATGCGCGCCCAGTCGACGAATTCGGACCACGTCAACGAGCTGCGTAGACCGGCCTCGGCCAGCGCGTGACGCAGAGACAGCGCCCAGTGCGGCTCGAACGCTCGACGTCGCGCGAGGCCCCAGGCCGAGCACGCCAGCACGAGCAGGGCGGCCACCACGGCGATCGCGATCGCCGCCGGTGAGAGTGTGCGCGATCGCCTTTGCCGCGCGCGGGCGCTCGCGGGCGCGCGAACAGTATTTTTTTTGAGTGGAGCGATTGCCGAGGGAGCGGCGACCGTGGGTATCGTCGTGGCTCCTGTCGCGGTGTTCGGCGAGGTGGTTGCCGGGGCGCCTTCGGGCACGTAGGTCGTGGTGGGCGAACCTGCGCTCGACGTGCCCGTGGCAGGCGTGCCCGTGCTCGGTTGGGGCTTGGCCGTAGCGGGGATCGGGAAGGTCGGCGTGGAGCTCGTGCGGGTGCGGACCGGCGTCGTGCTCGTGCGGCCGAGGGCCGGGCTCCCCCCGGTACCCTTGGTGGCAGGCGTGCTCGAGGCCGCGTGTGCGGACGGAGGCAGGACCAGCACGGCGAGCACACCCGCGAGCGCGAGCGCGACCGCGCGCGTGGCAAGTCTGAGTCGACTCGGCTCCGGACCGCGGAGGTGGACGATCACCTCACCCATGCTAGCTCCGCGGGCGCTGCGCGGGAGGGGGCGAGGGAATCACGAGCAGATCCTCGATCGCGCGGAGCGCCTCGTGCAGCACGCGCTCGCGCGACTGAGTCGCGTCGATCGGGCGAATGCGATCGGGCTGCTCCAGCGCGAGCTCCTCGTAGGCGGCGGCGATCGTCGCGAAGAAGTCCTCGCCCTCCCGCTCCAGTCGGTCCGGCGCTCCTCCCCGGAGCTGCTGGCGCGCGTGCCCGGCGGCGGGCGCGATGCTCAGCAGCAAGGTGCGATCGGGCGTGAGGCCGGCGGTGGCGAACAGGTTGACGGCCCGAACCTGCTCGATGCCCATGCCGCGCCCGGCGCCCTGGTAGACGAGCGAGGAGTCCACGAATCGATCGAGCAGCACGAGGGTCCCTCCGGCCAGCAGCGGATTCAGGCGCTCGTGCACCAGTTGCGCGCGCGCCGCCGCATACAGCAGCGTCTCGGTGCGAGCGTCGATCTCGAGCGTTGCGTCCTTGACGAGCTCGCGCAGCCGCTCGGACACGACGACGCCGCCCGGCTCCCGCAGCAGCTCGACCGTCATGCCGCGCAGGGCGATCTCATGGGCGAGGGACTCGGCGAGCGTCGACTTGCCCGCTCCGTCGATGCCCTCGATCGTCACCAGTCTGCCGCGGGCCACCGGCGAGACGGTATAGACCTCCCGAGCGTTCCGTCCCAGGGCGAAGTCTAGGATGGCTGATATGCCCATCGCGTTCGCGTCCGCCGGTTCCGAGCACGCCCCTGACGGCGAGCACGCCGTTCCCGGGAACGGCGCTCCCGAGCATGTCATTCCCGAGCACGCCCTTCCCGGTCTCGACGCCCATCCGCACGCCCGCGCGGTGCTCGCCCCAGCGCTTCCACCGCAGGGCAGCCCTTCGCATGCCTATCTCTTTCACGGGCCGCCCGGCACCGGCAAGCGGACGGTCGCGCGCGCCTTTGCCGCGGCGCTGCTCCGCGACGGCGCGCGCGACCCGGACGCGGTCGTGGAGCGGATCGCCCGCGGGGCGCATCCCGATCTGACGTGGGTGACGCCGAGCGGCGCCCAGGAAATGCTCGTCGGCGACATCGAGCAGGCGGTCGTGGCCGCGGCCGCGCGCACGCCGTTCGAATCCTCGCGCCGCGTGTTCGTGATCGAGGCGGCGCACGCGATGAACGACCAGGCGGCGAACAGAATGCTAAAGACGCTCGAGGAGCCGGCCTCGTTCGTGCACCTGCTGCTCCTGACCGACCGGTGCGAGGATGTGCTTGCGACGATCTCCTCGCGCTGTCAGCACGTGCGCTTCGATCCGCTGCCATCTGCGCGGATCGCGGCCGGACTGGAGGGCTCGGAGCCCGAGCGAGCTGAGGCGTGCGCGCGACTCGCGCTCGGCGACGCGCGCTTGGCGGCGCGGCTGGTCGGCGAGGAGGGCGGCGCACTGCGCGCGAGCGCCGAGCGGTTCGTGCGCTCCGCGCTGGACGGCGTCACGGACGATCGCCCCTGGGTCGGACTGCTCGATGTCGTCAAGGCCGCCGGAGCGAGCGCCGGCGAACGGGCGAGCGAGCGCTTGGAGCGCGAGCTCGAGCTGGTGGCGAGCAAGGATCGCAAACGCTACGAGCGGGAAGCGCTCGAGGCCCGGCGGCGGGCCGAGCGGCGCGCGCGAACGCTCACGCTGGATCTCGCCCTGCGCTTGGCCGAACTGTGGCTCAGGGACGTGCTATGCGTGTGCGAAGGAGCTGTGGAGCTGATCCACGCGGTGGACCGGCGCGCCGAGCTGGAGAACGACGCTCGTGCTCGTGACGGGGCAAAGATGGGAGAGGGAATAGAGCTGGTCGCAGACACGAGGCTGAGGCTGCAGTCGAACGTCTCCGAAGAGCTCGCCCTGGAGGCGTGCGCGTACAGGCTGGAAGCGCTGCTTGCCCGCGAACACGCCTGACCCGCGTCAGCGCAGGGGATGTCGTTAGGCGGCGATCGGCCCGAGGTTCGGCTCGAGGCCGTACGTGTCGAACGCGAGGAAGCGCGAGAACAGGCGATTCTCGGGCCCGTGGAAGTCGGCTGAGCCGGTGGTCAAGAGGCCGAGCTCCGCACAGCGGTCGACCAACAGCTCGGTCTGCTCGCGGGTGTGGGTGATGTAAAAGGCCTCCACGCCGTCGATCGAGGCCTTCGCGCCACCATCGCTCGAGAGCGAGCACAGGCGCTCGACGTTGGCCAGCACCTCGGCGGGCTCGGCGATGTCCCAGAAGGGGTGTGCCCAGATGGCCACGCCGCCGCCGTCGTGGATCGCCGCGACGGCCTCCGCGACTGTGGGCGTTGCGCGTGTGCGAAAGGCCGGGCGCCCGTCGATCAGGTAGGCCCTGATCAGCGAGCCGATGTCGTCGATCTGCTCGGCTCGTAGGCGCGGGGCGTTGGCGGGACAGGCGAGTACGGCCTCGGCCAGATGAGGGCGGCCGATCGGCCGGCCGGCTGCACGGCGAGCGAGCAGCGCGCGTTCGTCCAGCTCCAGGCCGAGCTCGCGCAGGGCGCCGGCCATGCGCATCGTGCGCTGCTCACGGTCGGCCAGGAACTCCTGCAGGCGCTCACTCAGCGCGCGTGACGTATGGTCGATGAGATAGCCGAGGATGTGCAGTTCCCGTCCGTCTCCCGTGGAGGGCTGCCCGGCCGAGGAAAGATCGAGCGCGGAGATCTCGATCGCCGGTATCACGCGCACGCCGTGGCGCTGCCCGGCTCGGAGCGCCTCGGAAACGCCGTCGACCGTATCGTGGTCGGTGAGCGCGAGCAGCTCCACCCCCGCCTGGCCAGCTCGCTCCACGACCTCGGCCGCTGTGAGCGTGCCGTCGGAGTGGGTCGAGTGGGACTGGAGGTCGAATCGGGGTGGTATCCGCCGGAGCGTATGTAATCTCGGTTGAAAGGAGATCGATGAGGCGTAGGAAGACGGACGGATCCCAGCAGCGAGCGAATCGCGACGACGAGGCGGCCAAGCGCACGGATGACCTGCTCAAGGGCCTGAGCGAGCGCGAGTGGACTGTGCTGACGGACGTCGATCCCAAGCACGGCCTGGATCACGTGGTGGTGGGTCCGGGCGGCGTGTTCGCGATCGCCTCGCGCTTCCCCGAGCCGGGCGGCGCGCGCGTGCGCGACGGCGTGCTGTGGCTGCGGCGGGGGGGCGACAATCGGGCGGAAAGGCCGGGCGTGGCGATCAACCGGCACGCGCTCGACGCCGCGCGGTCGCTGCACCGGGAGATCCGCACGCGGACCGGGCGTGGCCCGGAGGTACACCCGGTGGTCGTGCTGTGGTGCGAGTTTCCCCAGCGCGTGGCCGAGTCCAGCCGGATCGCGTTCGTGCACGGGCGCGACCTGCGCTCGTGGCTGGCGGCCCGCTCGCCGCAGCTCGACGACGCCGGTCGGCGGGAGATCGTGCAGGCCGTGAACGCGATTCCCCGCGGGCCTCACCATCGGCTGCGCGCGCCGCACCTGCCGTCGCGTCGACGGGCCGCCTGACCGGCCGGCGTTCAGGCGCCCGGCGCGAACCGCGAACGATGTTCAGGCGCCGGCGCGAGACGCCCGGCGCGAGACCCTCTAGCTCGCGTGGTCGTAGGTGAAGGCGTCGGTGGGGGTGGTGATGAGACGGGAGACGTGCTGGCCCATCGCCTCGCGGAGGGTGCGCACCGAGGCGTGGTAGCGGCGGGCCTTGGCGGACAGGGCCTTGGCCGTGTCCTGGTGAGCCCGACGGGGCGCGGCGCACGCGGCCTCGAGCTCGGCGAAGGTCGCGTCGGTCTCGGCCGCGCGACGGGAGGCCTCGATCCAGATCACCTCCAGGTAAGCCAGGGCGGCTCCGAGCTGCTCTTCGGCGAGCGAGTCGCTCTGCTCGAGCTCGCGCAGGACGGGCAGCACCTCGTTGCTCAGCCAGCGCTGCTCGGCGTGCGCGCGCAGCAGTAGGCAGACGTCAGATGGAGGGGAACAGACGTCAGATTGAGGGGAAGAAGGAGAAAGGTTGGGGTCGGGTGCCATGTCAAGCGTCCGTGCTCGAGGGGAGATCTGCGCGCGGTCCCCGGCTTGACGGGGGCGGATCACGCTAGTCCCGGCTTCGGCCGGCGGCCAGGGGGGCTTTAGAAGATCCGGCGAGTCTCCACGGGTCTCCGGGGAAAATTCCCGGATTTAGCGCAAATTGGATCGGAGACATTGCAAAGTAGATCGGGAGATATGAACAGACGCGGGCGCGTCGGAGACAGGGCAAGCCCGGTCGCACAAGACCCGCGAGCCCGGTCGGACACGGCGCTAAGGCGCGAGCTCGGGGAGGCCGATGAGATGTAGAGAGAGAGAACGCGAGATGAGGAGAGAGATGTACTTCTTTGGCCACGACCCCACTCGACGCTCGGCCGGTCAGCACGCGCGCGCGACCGTACGGCGCCTGCGCATGCGCACGCTGGTGACGCTCGGTGCGCTGGGGGTGGCGACAGCGCTGCTGGGACGTGCGTTCGGTCTCAGGGACCTCAGGTTCCTGATCTCGGAGATCGCCCTGCTGGCGAGCATGTTCGTGATCTCGCGGTACGTGCTGCCGCTCGTCGATCGCCACGATCGCGGCGCGCAGGGCGAGGAGCAGGTGGGAGGCGTGCTGGACGAGCTTGCCGGGGAGACCTGGCGAGTGATCCACGACGCGAGCCTCGGACGGGGCAACGTGGATCACATCCTGATCGGCCCGGCGGGGGTGTTCACGGTCGAGACCAAGAGCCATCCCGGGCCGGTGCGCGTGGGGCGGGTGCACGGCGCGACGCTGAGTCAGGCGCAGGCACAGAGAAAGGCGATCGAGCGGGTGACCGGGGAGCGGGTGGAGCCGTTGATCGTCTTCAGTCGCGCGTGGGTCGACAAGCCGCTGACCAGGCGCAAGGGCGTGCGCGTGATCCCGGCCAGGATGCTGCGGGGATATCTGGAGCGGCGCGCGGAGACGCTCTCCCCGGAGGCGATCGAGCGCGCACACACGCTCGTCGTGGCGGCGCTCGTCGAGCACCGCCTGAAGAACCGTCCCCGCACCGGCAGACGGTGGGATCCGGCGCACGGGCGGTAGGCTTGGGTCGGATGGCCACGACGACAGCGCCCGCGACACCCTTCCTCGTCCCCGAGGTTCCCGCCGAGCGATTGCCGCCCGGCCCGAGGACTCCGGCGACGCTCGTGACGCTGGCGTGGGCGGTGGCGCCGACGTGGGTGATGGATCGCTGCAGGCGGCGGCTGGGAGACACGTTCACGATCACCTTCGCGCCGAGCGGGCGAAAGCTCGTGATGGTCGGCGACCCGGAGGCGGTGAAGACGGTGTTCACCGCGCCCCCCGAGCTCGTGCCCTCGGCGGCGGGGGCCTCGCCGATCGCCTCGATCCTGGGCAGGAGCTCGGTGATCGTGCAAACGGGCCGCGAGCACATGCGCCAGCGCAAGCTCCTGCTGCCGCCCTTCCACGGCGAGCGGATGCGCGAGTACGAGGACGTGATCGTCGACGCGACCAGGCGGGACATGGCGAGCTGGCCGGTGGGTGTGCCGATGAAGCTGCACGAGCGCACGCGGGCAATCACGCTCGAGGTGATCCTGCGGGCGGTGTTCGGCGTGGAGGTCGGCCGGACGGACCCGCTGAAGCGGGCGATCGGCGAGCTGCTCGAACCGACCCAGAGGGTCTCGACGCTCGTGTTCGCCCTGCGCAAGCCGAGCCTCGAGCGCCCGGGGGGAGCGATGGGGCGAGGCCTCGACCGGCTCGACGAGGTGATCTACGAGGAGCTCGCGCGCCGCCGCGGCGAGGCGGACCTGGCCGAGCGCAAGGACATCCTCTCGCTGCTGATGCAAGCGCGGGACGAGGACGGCGAGCCGATGACCGACGAGGAGCTGAGAGACGAGCTCGTGACGCTACTGCTGGCCGGCCATGAGACGACGGCGACGTCCGTGGCGTGGGCGATCGAGCGGCTCGTCAGGCATCCGCAGAAGCTGCGGCGACTGCTCGCGGAGATCGACGCGGACGAAGGCGAGGAGTACATGCAGGCGGTCGTCAACGAGACGCTCAGGGTGAGGCCCGTGGTGCCGCTCGTCGTCCGGGTGCTGCAGGAGGACATGCAGGTGGGCGAGCATCTGCTGCCGAAGGGCGCGCGCGTGGCGCCGTCGATCTACATGACGAATCGCAACGCGCGCGTGTACGGCGACCCGGAGGCGTTCCGGCCGGAGCGATTCTTGGAGAACGCGCCTGAGACGTTCTCGTGGATCCCCTTCGGCGGCGGCATCCGTCGCTGCATCGGCGCGTCGTTCGCGCTGCTGGAGATGAAGCTGATGCTGCGGACGATGCTGAGCGAGCTCGAGCCTCGCGCGCCTGCGAGCGGACGCAGACGGCGAGGGGGCGAGTGGAACCGGCGGCGGGCGATCACGCTGGTCCCGGCCGGGGGCGCCCGCGTGGTGTGGGAGAGGAGAATCGGCCGCAGCGGGAAGTAGAGGAGGCGCAGCGGAAGTAGGGGAGGGGAACCGGCCGCAGCGGGAAGTAGCTTTCTTGGGAATGCAGACGGCGACGATTCCCAAGACCGCGGAGAGCGCTCCGACGCCTGAGGCGCTGCTCGAGCGGTTCGGCCTGGAGGCGTTCAGGCCGGGCCAGCGCGAGGCCGTGCAGGCCGCCCTCGACGGGCGCGACAGCCTCGTGGTGATGCCGACCGGAGGGGGCAAGTCGCTCTGCTATCAGCTGCCCGCGCTGACGGGAGACGGGCTGGTCGTCGTCGTCAGCCCGCTGATCGCGCTGATGGCCGACCAGTGGCAGCGGCTGAAGGACGCGGGCGTGCGCGCGACGATGCTCGCCTCGGGGATGGAGGAGGGACACAACGCGCAGGCGTTGAGGGAGATCGGCGGGGGGGATACGCAGCTCGTGCTGGCCGCGCCGGAGCGGTTCGCCTCGCGTGCCTTCCGCGAGGCGCTCGAGTGCAGGAAGGTCGCGCTGTTCGTCGTCGACGAGGCCCATTGCGTGGCCGAGTGGGGGCACGACTTCCGCCCTGACTACCTGCGCCTGCACGACGCGATCGCCTCGTGCGGCAGGCCGGCGGTGATGGCGGCGACGGCGACGGCGACGCCACGGGTCGCGCAGGAGATCGCCGAGCGGCTGGGCTTGCGCGAGTGGGTGTCGGTGCGCTCCGGCTTTGACCGGCCGAACCTGACGTTCGACGTGGTCAGCCTCGAGGGAAAGGGCGCGGTGGCGCGCAAGCGGGCGGCGCTCGCGCACGTGCTCGACGACCCGCGGGGCAGGCCGGCGATCGTGTACTGCGGGACGCGCAAGGACACCGACGAGGTCGCCGAGCTGATCGCTGAAAGGGGTATCGCGACGGTGGCCTACCACGCGGGCATGAGCCCGCAGGACAGGCGCGACAGCCAGTCGGCGTTCATGGAGGGCCGCGCGGAGGTGGTCGTGGCGACGAACGCCTTCGGCATGGGCGTCGACAAGGCGAACGTGCGCACGGTCGCCCACTGGGCGCTGCCGACGAGCCTCGAGGCCTACTACCAGGAGGCCGGCAGGGGCGGGCGCGACGGCGAGCCGGCGCGGGCGCTGCTGCTGGCGGCGAGGATGGACCTGGGCAGGCTGATCAGGTTCAACACCGAGCGCCAGACGACGGTGGAAGACGTCAAGCGGTACGTCGGCAGCCTGCGCCACCGGGCCGAAGGCGAGCGTGAGCGGGTGGCGATCGGCCACGGCGAGCTCGACGAGCGCCAGCGGATCCTGCTGTCGATCGCCGAGCGCGCGGGAGCGGTCGAGTTGGAGCCCGGCGGCCGCGACGGCCTGCTCGTCGGGCTGACGGGCAAGGGCAGCCCGCGCAAGGCCTACGCGGCGATCAAAGCGGCGAAGGACCGCGGCTGGGAGGCGTACCGCTCGATCGAGCGCTACATGGCGGGCGGCGAGCGGTGCAGGAGGCGGCAGATCCTCGACCACTTCGGCGACGCGCAAGAGGGCAGGCCGAGCGGGAGGTGCTGCGATGTGTGCGACCCGGACCCGGCGCTCGAGCGGGCGGTGCAGGCGCGGCCTGAGGCGCCGCGTCGGGCGCGAGGAGGCAGCGTTGCGCACGCGGGCCGCGGGTCCTCGAGTGGACAGCAGATATCCGCCTCTCGTGGTGGCTCGAGCGGCTCGTCGTCCTCGGGCACGCCACGGCTCGGCCAGGGACAGGCGGAGCGGGAGCAGGAGCGGGAGCCGGTGGACGAGCAGGAGTGGGAGCGGATGCGGGCGTGGCGAATGGATCGCGCGGAGGGACTGCCGGCCTTTAGGGTGGTGTCGAATGCGGTGCTCGAGGAGATCCTGCGCGCCCGCCCGACGGGCATCGAGGAGTTGCTCGAGGTGTGGGGGATCGGGCCGGGATTCTGCGAGAAGCACGGCGAGTCGCTGCTCGAGGCGCTGCAGGCGCTCGGCGAGCCCACGACGGCGATACGATCGGGGATCGCGCCGACGTAACTCAGCTGGTAGAGCATTTCACTCGTAAAGTGTGGTCCCAGCGCATACGATAGCCCGCAGAGTTCCACATGCAGCACAAATGCGAGCAAGCGAAGAGACGAGTATGTGCGCGAAAAGAACGCGGGATCAGTTGCTCACGACCCCGTCTGCAATCGCCTGTAGGCCAATTGAGCCGAGCGGCGCTAGTTTTGACCTTATGCTTGGCGATCGCCGGCTGTGGTGGGTCGCCCCACCCTCAGGTGCCGGCCGAGCGTGTCGAAAGTTCGATTCATAAGCCGCCTACTCGCACAGGAACAGCACCCGGGGGCGAAACCCAAAGCGAGCCGCCACTGCTGGGCGTCACTCGTGCCGTGCAGGTCGCGTGCGGACACCTCGGCCGCTTGCCCACAGCGGCCGACGCCGCCAACCCGACGGCCCAGGTCAATGTACTTAAGAAGGAGTTGACCAGACTGCCAAGATTCGGCCGAGAACTGCTCGCGCCGCGCCTGCCGAAAGGACACGACGCGGAAACACAGGCCGCCCTCACCACGCTCCGTGAGAGGCTGCGCACCTATGAGCACTACTTGACGAGCGTGATCGCGCTCGACAAGCGAATAGTGAGCGACTTCAAGGCCAGCGAAGAATCGCCGAACCTCACCATTGGAATGATCGCTCACGACAAGAACGCGCAGCGACGCTCAGCACTCGCTCACGGTCTCAACGAACTCATCGGCCCGTCCTGTCTAGATCGGCTCAGCTCTGAATGATCGCGCCCGAGCTCGCGCCGTGGCGCCATGAGTAACGAACATCCGGTGCGTAGCCGGTTGACCTTTGGCTTCCTCGGCGCGGGTGCTTTCTATCTCTTGCTCGAGCTGGTTGAAAAGCAGCTCGCGGTATTTGATCTACGACTGGAGGTTCAGGCGTTTGTCAGCGTCACGGTGGGCGCTCTAGGGGTTCTCCTCAACCAGATCCGAGAAAGCCGTGCCGCCAACAACACGCGCGCCGAACAGGTCGCGGCGCTTGACAGCGGCATGGCCAGCTTCACGCCACAACTTATCGGGGAGCCAAACGCCCAGGATCTCGGCGTGAATCCTCACGGCGACACCCTCGGGCAGTACATCGAGCGCGACATCGACAAAGAGCTGGCCGACACTTTCAGAGAGGTCGGTTCGGTAGTAGTCGTTGGCCCGCGGGGATGCGGGAAGACGCGCACCGCGCTGCAGTGCCTAGCCGAGTATCCACGTTACGTTCTGCTGGTCCCCGAGAACGCTGCCGGGCTCAGCGCGATGATCTCAGACCTAAATCGAGATGCCCTGTTCCGCGTCGTCAAAAATGCAGATGGCGCCGTCCTTTGGCTCGATGACCTAGAGCGCTTCCTACCGGAGCTTGACCTCGACCAGCTCGACCGCTTTCAGCGCCCTGGCCTCGTCAGGGCCGCTCCGAGTACGTGGCGCAGCCTGTGGGAGCGCGTCACCTTCTGGAGAGACGCTACCGAAGACACGGACGCTCCCTCGCTGAACCTCCCGGACGTGCGGTTGCTCGCCACCCTGAATCAGGACAGGCTGGAAACCCTCGCCAACAGCGCCGCAAACGCCGAGACTGCGGATGCGGCTCGAACAGGCCGAAGATTGCTGGCGCGCACTCGCGGCATCCATCTCGCCGACGAGCTGACCGCAGAGGAGCAGACACGTTTCGCCGGGCACGGACAGACCTCAACCCACACGCCGGTCAGCTCAATCTTCCCGCTCGAACCGAACGTCGACTGGCAGGCAAGCGTGTCTTGGGAGCGCAAGGCCGCAACCGCGAGCTCGCTGAAGGTGAACCTCGTGACAGTCGGGCTGGCACTCTTCACCATCGCGGTAGCGGCAGCAACGGTGTTCGTCGGGCAGCACCTGGAATGGACGGTGCCACCCTCGACCGCCGCACAGGTCAAAGACATCGAGGGAACGTTGGAACCTTGCCAGAAGGGAATCGCCTCGTCCTACAAAGATCTCCGCGAAGGACAGCTGTTCACCCTGATCGTAGATAGCAGCGCCTGCCCTGGAGCAGACGAACTGCGCTACTACCGCTACACCCACGAACGACTCAAGGAACTCTTCGCCGAGGCCCCTCGTGCCGGCAGCGGGTCCTGGAGCGTTTCCTGCATCGGCCCGGGAACCACCAGCCAATGCGAGTTCGCGGTCGGCCACGGCCAACTGGTCGCAGCAGCATTCCGAGAGCCTACGAGAGGCCAGCTCCTTCCGCTCCTCATCTATCCCAGCGGCCACAGCGACGGCAACGCTCCGCGTCTCCGCATTCCCTTCCTACCCAAGCCACCACGAGTAAAAGACCCTGACGCGGCGATCGAGCGGCATCTGCGTACGCTGGCACTCCGCCCGGGCGCACCCGTCGATGTCGCCGCAAGCGGCAAAAACCCCTGCCCCCGCGGCGCGCTCTGTGGATACCCGGCCGAGGCTCTTGTCGCGCTGCCCGCTGACCACCATCAACACCCAGCACTGCTGTCCGCCGGCTATCTCGCCAGCGGCCCACCAGAGGCTCCCACGCGCCTGCGGGTCGAGGCGTGGGAGATCACAGTCCCCCACCGAGGCAAGCTGGCAATCGGCAAGGAACCGTGTCTGATCCTCGACAATGGCCTGCTCGATACGACCGCCCGCGTACGACCTAAGGAAACCCCACACGCCGCGCTGCTTCAGCTGCTCTCGAACGAATCGATTGGTGTTGTCTGCTGAAGCGCGGGCCGAGCGCAGCTTTAATCGACAGCTTGACCAGCCTCCTGCGAGAATCTCACCCGAGGGTGAGGATGCGCGAGCGCCTCGCAATTACTCTCAGCGAACAGCTTCGCCAGTAGAACTAGCGCAGGCTGGTCACTGCAAGAATCGTCGCCGAAGCGGCAACATGGAGCGCTTTGGTCACGGCTGAACGTCCCAAGGCCCGCTAGATGGGTTAGGCGTCCTGGCTATCGCCGTACGGTATGCCGAGTCGCCCCCGAAGACTCGACGACGGCGCTAGCATTCGGAGCCGCGCCGACGTAGCTCAGATGGCCAGAGCACTCGCTTCGTAAGCGAGGGGTCCGGGGTTCGACTCCCCGCGTCGGCTTGGTCGTAGGTCTTCTGTGCGCTTCAAGCCCGTCTCCGCCGCCGCTCTGACACCCATAGCGATGCAGGGCCTCCACGACGAGTTCCGTCGCGCGCTCGACGCCGGGGTCTACGAGCCGCTGCTTCTCTGCGCTGCGTACATCCTGGACTTCACTGTGATTCATTCCTTCCGCGAGCACTTTCACACTTTCAACGTAGCAGCGCGTTCGTCCGCGCGGCGGAAGGCGCGTCGAAGCGGACTCCGGCGATCGCCGCCGGCGATCGCTTCAGCCTAGCCGCGGGCGGGTCACGCGCCCGGCCGCGTCGAGCTCGAAGCCGGGCAGCTCCAGACGCTCGGCCAGCAGCCGCGGCACCTGCTCGCGGTTCACCGGCGTCGAGACGGTCTCAGCTGCGGTCCGCTCGATCATGGTCAGCTCACCCCAATCGCTCAGTATCAGGCGCCTGCCGTCGCGCCAGTGGCGGGTCGCGAGGAACCCGGTCACGAAGGACGATTCCGGATGGGTCGCCGTCCACCAATTGCTCATCTCGATGTCCACGTGCGGGACGGGGACGGGCAGGAAGCCGTAGATGTCGGTCCACTCGCCGTCATTGACGGTCTGCAGGACCCACTGTGGGGAACGCTCAACCACGCGAAAGCGCCAGCCGGACTGCTCGTGCTTTTCTTCCCCCGGCCCCCACGGTAGCGGCTCGAGCAGCGTGCCGCTGCCGAAGCCGACATCGGCGTGCCAGCCGCGCTCCTCAGCCACGCCGTCGGTGCCGCTCTCTCCGCCACCGGCCTCGGAGCCACCGGCCTCGGGACCACCGCGAATGCGCAGCAACAGGTGAGTGGGCGGCCTGATCGCCCCCGGGGCGAGCCCGATCATGACGCGGGCCAGGTAAGGATCGACCTGGTAGCCGAGGGCTTCGAGGGCAGCTTTCAGCAGCAGGTTCTGCTCGTAGCAGTAGCCGCCCCGGCGCCGGTGGACGAGCTTCTCGACTAGCTCCTCGGCACCCAGCCGAGGGGCGATGCCCATGTACGAGTCGAAGCCCTCGAAGGGGATCGTGGTGGCGTGAGCAATGTGAACGTCCGCCAGCGAGGGTCGTCCGCCCAGGCCGATCCGGGAGAGATAGCCGTCGAGGTCGAACATCGCGGCCACTGTAACGAGCGCCGGAGGGCGCACCGGGCGCCGGAGAACGCGCCGAGCGCAATACTGGCGCGATGGCCTTCGCTCCCCCCGCCCGCCACCTGCTGCGCGCAAGGGATCTCGCGGACGCTCGCTACGCCGAGCCGTTGGGGGTCGAGGAGATGGCCGCCGCAGCGGGGCTCTCAAAGGCGCACTTCAGCCGCGAGTTCCGGCGGGCGTTCGGGGAATCGCCCTACGCCTACCTGCTGACCCGGCGCTTGGAGCGAGCCGCCGCGCTGCTGCGGAGCACGGACCGCTCGATCTCCGACATCTGCCTGTCCGTCGGCCTGACGAGTCTCGGCTCGTTCACGACCAGCTTCACGCGCACGTTTGGGCTGTCTCCGGCGGCCTACCGCCAGCGCTTCCCGACGGCCGCCGATATGGCGCTGGTTCCAGGCTGCATCGTGCGGGCCTACGGCCGCCCGCAGAAGCGCACTTTTCGAGAAGACAGGAGCGAGCAACCGGTCTAGCTTGACTGCATCGTCCCCTGTTGAAAGGAGAACCCGATGTTCAAAATCACAAACGCCCAACTGTGGGTCCAGGACCAGGAGGAGGCGTTGGCCTTCTACACAGAGAAGGTCGGCATGGAGATAGCCGCCGACGTCACGCTGCCCGAGCTGGGGGACTTCCGCTGGCTGGCGGTCTCGCCCCCTGGTCAGCCGGATGTGTCGATCGTGCTGATGGCGGTCCCCGGTCCGCCGATCATGGACCAGGAGACCACCGAGCAGGTCGAGAGCCTGATGGCGAAGGGGTTCGCGGGAACGGTGTTCCTCACGACCGACGACTGCCAGAAGACCTACGAAGAACTGAAGGCCCGCGGCGTCGAGTTCCACGAACCTCCGGAGGAGCGTCCGTACGGGATCGACTCCGGCTTCCGCGACCCCTCCGGCAACAGCATCCGGCTGGGCCAGATCCGCGACCTCGCCGAGCTGGAAGCGGTCGCCTCGAACGGCTGAGATGGGGCATCGCTGATGGGGCGGGCGTATGAGGTCGGGCTGCAGGAAGTCGGCGACGGCCTCTACGCCTATCTCCAGCCAGACTGGCTGAGATTGTTGGCCAGCCGGCCAGGAACTTCGGTTAAGCTAGGCCGCCAAGCGACCAGGAGGTCAGGATGAGTACGTCGGTTGGCAACGATTTGCAAGATGTGCTCGTCACCGAGGAAGAGGTGTGGCAGGATGGCGTGCCGCACGAGCTGTTCGCGCGCATGCGCAAGCAGTGTCCCGTCCACTGGACCTCGCGCATCACGGAGTTCCCGGAGGAGGCGGGGTACTGGTCTGTCACGACGGCGGACGACGTCCACGCGGTGAGCCGCGATTGGCAGACGTACTCCTCTGAATTGGGGGGCGTGACGGCGGCTAACGTGGGCTTTCCGATCGAGCTCGCGCGGGCGATGTTCATCGGAATGGACCCGCCCAAGCACGATCGCGTGAAGGCGCTGTTCCAGGCGGGCTTTACGCCGAAGCGGATCGCCGCGCACGAGGACGCGATCCGGGCGATCACGCATGACGTGCTCGATCGTCTTGAGGGTCGCGAGACGTGCGACCTGGTCAACGACGTCGCGCAGCCGGTCGTCTCGCGGGTGATCGGCAGCTTCATGGGCATACCGCCGAAGGACGACGAGCACTGGGCGCGGTTGATGAACTCGATGCTCGCCGCGGGAGACCCGGACCTCAATCCGCACGGCATTCAAGAGGGCATCGAAAAGGGCGTGGCCGAGGTGTTCGCGCGCTGCCAGCGGCTGATCGCCGAGCGGCGGGAGAACCCGACCGAGGATCTGACGAGCGTGCTCGTACACGCGGAGGTAGATGGAGAGCGTCTGGAGGAGCATGAGATCGTGATGGGCTTCTTCCTGCTCATGGCGGCGGGGAACGACAGCACCAAGGCGACCTACTGCAGCGGCATGCGCGCGCTGATCGAAAACCCCGACCAGCGTCGGCTCGTGCTCGAGGATCCCTCGCTCGTGCCAAACGTGGTCGAGGAGTCGCTGCGGATGTTCCCCGCGTTCGCGCACTTCCGCCGCACCGCCACATGCGACACGGAGTTGCACGGGCAGAAGATCAAAGAGGGCGAGAAGGTGGTGATGTGGTACGTCTCGTCCAACCGCGACGAGGCACGCCACGAGGACCCGGACCAGTTCGACGTGAGGCGCACGACAGAGCACCAGGCCTTTGGCGCGGGCGGCAGGCACTTCTGCCTCGGCACGGCGCTCGCCCGGCTGGAGTTGCGCATCCTGATCGAGGAGACGCTCGAGCGCTACCCCCACATGGAGCTGGCGGGCGACCCGACGATAGTGCGATCGGTGTTCCTCAACCAGCTGAAGACGATGCCCGTGCGCCTGGGGGGCAAGTAGCTAGAGACCGCCCCTCCGGTCGGTCGGCAACTGTTCGGTGAACCTGGATTCGGAGTCCGTCCGATCCCAGGCGTTCCTCGGCGGGCTCATCGTGGTGCGAGAGGGTTGAGTTGGTGGGTCCGAGCGGCGGCGTGCAGGTCGCTGTCGTAGACGAACACCGCCCCGAGGTCCTCGCGCATGGTGAGCGCTGTGGCGAGATGGATAGCGTCCATCGCCCGTAGCGGAGGGGTGTGGGCGTTGGTGGCGAGCTCGATGATCTCAGGCGTCAGTGGGACTAGATCGATCCGCTCGACCGCTGCCTTTGCGCGCGCCAGGACGTCTTCGCCGCCGAGACGCCTTGCCGTGCACACGGCCTCGACGCGGATCAGCTCGCTCGCGACCTGCACAGGCCAGTCGCCAAGCGCCGCCCGAAAGGCGTCTGTCTCACGCTCTGCCTTGAACAACTTGACCAGCGCGGAGGCGTCCAGGTAGGCGGCGTTCACTCGCCGCGAACCCACCTCAGCGCATCAGAGGCCGGCGTGGCGCCTGTGGAGTCTGGCGGGCCCGGCGGGGGGTCCAATTCCAGCAGGCTTCCCTTGCTGAGCCTCGCCCCGTAGCACTCGGCCAGGTGTCCTCGTAGCTGGGATCGCGAGTCGCCATTGGCGAGAACGGCCTGTGCACCGCGCAGGGTGAGCGCACGGATCTGTGCTGCCGCTGAGCGTGTCTCGGCAGGGTCGAGCAGCGGCTCGGTGAGGATGAGCGCGCGCGCCACATCGGGGTCGCGTTCGACGCCCAGACGGGGGTGACGAGAGGCCATCGCAGGATGGTAGCACTCTTGTGTAGCATGTCCCCCTGCCTCGGTCGGTCTTTCCATCGCCAAGTGTTGCTGTACATCATACCGACCATCCGGTATGTTCCTTGTATGACCGCAAAGCTAGATCACCGGCAAGCGGGCGTGAAGGCCGGGACAGCAGAGTTGGGAAGCTCACGCGAGCAGATCCTCGACGCGGCGGCGCGGGTGTTCGCCACGCGTGGCTACAGCGACGCGTCGATCAACGAGATCGCCGCCGAGGCCGGCTTCTCCAAGGGCGCCCTGTACTGGAACTTCTCCAGTAAGGAGGGGCTGTTCTTCGCGCTGCTGGACGAGCGCATCGATGCACCCATACGTGCCCTGTTCGAGATGACCGAGGCGGCGCCCGCCGATCAGACGATGGAGAAACAGGTGAGCCGCGGCCTCGCGGCGGTGCTCGAGCAGGAGCGCGATCTGGTGCTGCTGTTTCACGAGTACTCGGCGATGGCGGCACGCGACCCCCACCTGCGGGAGAAGTACGTCGAACGCAATGTCATGCTTCGAGCGGGCCTCGCGCGTGCGTTCGAGGCTCGCGTAGCGGCCCTCGGCGCGAAGCCGGCGGTCGGCGCCGAGGAGATCGCGACCGCGGTGATAGCCCTCGCCGACGGCCTGTCGATCGAGCAGTTGACCGAGCCGGAGGTCGTCTCCGAAGAGCTGTTCGGGCAGATCCTCTCACTCATCCTCGACGGTCTGGCAGCGAGAGCGAAAGGATGCATATGAGCGTCACCCAGCATGTCCAGCAGGCTTTGATCCCGACGCGGTGGTACCGGCGCGACGGCACGGGCGCGCCGCCCGGGCCCCGCCTGCCGCGACACGTGCTCGGCGTGCCCTGGCTGCTGGCGGAGCATCGCCTGCTTGAGCGCTGTCGCCGCCGTTATGGCGACGTCTTCACGTTGAACTCATGGCCGTTTGACGACCTGCTCGTCGTGGTCTGCGACCCCGTGGAGATAAAGCGGATCTTCACCGCCGACTCGGATGTGGTTCGCGCGGGTGAGGGGAACGGCTTCCTTGAGGATGTCACCGGTCCGGAGTCGGTGCTACTGCTCGACGGAGACCGGCATCTGCACCGGCGCAAGCTGATGTTGCCCTCCTTTCACGGTGAGCGCATCGGCGCCTACGGCGATCTGATGAGGGAGATCACCGACGCGGAGGTCGACAGCTGGTCGGTGGGCAGCGCATTCCCGGCTCACACCTCGATGCAGAGGATCACCCTGAGGGTGATCCTGCGGGCGATCTTCGGTATCGAAGACGCCGCGCGCATGACCGAGCTCGAACGTCTGATCCCGGGCCTGCTCGGCTCGATCGCCCTGGTGGTGCCCCAGCTGCAGCGCGACCTCGGACCAGGCAGTCCCTGGCGACGGTTCACGGCCACGCGCGACGCGGTCGACGCGATCCTCTTCGACGAGATGGCCCGCAAGCGCGCCGACCCACGTCTCGCCGAGCGCGACGACGTGCTTTCGATGCTGCTGCAGGCGACCGACGGGCACGGTGAGCACATGACCGACACCGAGCTGCGCGATCAGCTCGTGACGCTCCTGCTCGCCGGCCACGAGACGACCGCCACCGCTCTGGCGTGGACATTCGAGCGTCTGCTGCGAAACCCGCGGGTGCTCACGCGGCTGCGCGCCACACTTGCCGAGGACGACGAGCAGTACCTGGAGTGCGTGATCAAGGAGAGCATGCGCTCGCGGCCGGTCGTCAGCTATGCCATGCGCCGTCTCTCACAGTCGTTCACCGTCGGTGCCTACACGGTCCCTGCCGGGGCTTACCTCGGCACGTCGATCATCCTCACCCACAACAACCCTGCCGTGTACCCCGAACCGGAGGTCTTCCGCCCCGAGCGCTTCCAGGCCAAGCGTGCCGACGCCTACGGTTGGGTGCCCTTCGGCGGAGGCATCCGTCGCTGCTTGGGCGCTGCGTTTGCCACGTATGAGATGAAGATAGTCCTCCGGCGGATCCTCGAACGATGCGAGCTCGCTGCACCGGAGCAGAAGCCTGAGCGCCCGCGACGTCGGTTTGTCACCTACGTGCCAAACCGCGGCGCACGTATGGTGCTGCAACGCCGCCTCCCCGGCACGTAACGTCCCGATCCCAGAAATCAGGACTTGTACGGCGCCGAGGCGATCGTGTCCGACTGTCTCGACCGGTTGCCCGTGGCGATATCGACCTCCGCCGATGAAACCCACGGCATTCCCTCCGAGTTGCCGGAGCTGGTTGGCCAGCGAGTCCCCCAACTTCGGAGTGTCGATTTGGCTCGGATCCGTTCGTCGTATTGATGAGGCCGGCAATTGTGATCGGCCATCGCACCCATTCAAGGAGACAGCCAATGCCGAGGTACATGCAGCTCATCTACGCCCCCTCGCAGTCGGATGCCACCCCCGAGGAGATGGCCGCGGAGATGCCCCGCTGGAACGAGTACACGCAGAGCCTCAAGGACGCCGGCCTGTTCGTCGCCGGCGATCAGCTGCACCGTCCCGACGCGGCGACGACCGTGCGCGTGCGCGAGGGCGAGACGAAGCTCACCGACGGCCCGTTCGCCGAGACGAAGGAGTTCCTGGCCGGCTACTACCTGCTCGACTGTCCGGACCTCGACACCGCGCTCGCCCAGGCCGCCCGCGTGCCCGCCGCGCACTACGGATCGATCGAGGTGCGCCCGCTGGTGGAGTACGACCAGGCGTGAGCTCTCCCGGCGCACGGCGGCCGGGCTCAGGAGATCCGGCCGCCGCCGCCGAGCAGGCCTTCCGCGAGGAGGGGCCGGCGGTGCTCGCGACGCTGATCCGCCACGTCGGCGACTTTCAGCTCGCCGAGGACGCGCTGCAGGATGCGTTCGCGGCCGCGGTGGCGAGCTGGCCGCGCGACGGAGTGCCCGCCAAGCCGGCTGCCTGGATCACGGTCACCGCCCGCCGCCGGGCGATCGACCGGCTGCGCCGCGACCGCACGCTCGCCGACCGCATGGAGCGGCTGCGCGAGTTGGCCGAGCGCTTTTCCACCGCCGATCAATCGCAGGACGAGGACGAGCCCAGCGCGGTGGTCGACGACCGGCTGCGACTGATGTTCACGTGCTGTCATCCGGCGCTCTCGCTCGAGGCTCGCGTGGCGCTCACGCTGCGCACGCTCGGCGGACTGTCGACCGCCGAGATCGCCCGCGCCTTTCTGGTCGGCGAGGCGACGATGGCCCAGCGGCTGGTTCGCGCCAAGCGCAAGATTGCCACCGCGGGCATTCCCTATCGGGTGCCGCCTGACGAGGCTCTGCCCGATCGGTCCTCCGGCGTGCTGTCGGTCGTCTACTTGATCTTCAATGAGGGCTACGCTGCCGCGGCGGGCGATCGTATCGTGCGCGGAGAGCTCTGCACCGAGGCGATCCGCCTCGGCCGCCTGCTGGCGCGATTGATGCCCGATGACGCAGAGACGTGCGGTCTGCTCGCGCTGATGCTGCTGCACGACGCGCGCCGGGCCGCGCGAGTCGACGAGCGCGGTCGCTACGTGGCGCTCGACGCGCAGGACCGTCTGTTGTGGGATCGGGGACGCATCCGCGAAGGTCTGCGCACGCTGGAGCAGGCTCTGCGTCTGCGCCGGCCCGGTCCCTACCAGGTGCAGGCGGCGATCGCGGCTCTACACGTCGAGGCCGACACGCCGGCCGAGACGGACTGGACCGGGATCGCCGCGCTCTATGAGACCCTCGCGAAGTTCTCGCCGTCGCCCGTCGTCGAGCTCAATCGCGCGGTGGCCATCAGTTTTGCGCAGGGCCCAGCGGCGGCCCTCGCGCTGCTCGAGTCGCTGCGCTCCGACGGCGCTCTGGCTCGCTACCAGCCGCTTCACGCCGCGCGCGCCGAGCTGCTGCGCCGAGCGGGCGATCGCCGTGGTGCCGAAGCGGCCTATGGTCGTGCGATCGAGCTGAGCTCCAACACGGTCGAGCGCTCAGAGCTCGAGCGCCGCCTCGCCGGGTTAGAGAGCGACGGGCAGGCCGACCGATAACCGTCGAGCCGGGTGGATCAGGAGGCTTTCACACCGGTCTTCACATCGATGAACCGATTCGAAGCCTCCGCTCCGATGAACGGAGCAAGGCACAGGTGGGCGACATTGGGCAGTTGGCGCGGCATCTCCGCGGCGTGGCCGCGGCGAGTCTCCTGGTAGGCGATCTCGAAGATCGTGGCGGCAATCGCTTCCATGCTCGGCGCGCTCGCCGGCGCGGTCATGTCGCGCTGGTGCTGATAACCCTCCTGGAGGAAGATCGTGAAGGCCGTACGCAGGTCCTCGAAGCGGCGCAATGCGCCGGGTCCGATCGCATAGGACTCGATGAACCCGACGTGGGTGAGGACGATGTTGTTGGCGAGAAATCGCGTCAAGGCGTTTCCCGCCTCCCACACACGGTCGGGCCAGGCGGGCGCGCTGAAGAAGCCGCTGGCCGCGACGGCGATCGCCTGCTGAACGGCCTTTTCCAACGCGCACAGGAAGGCCTCCTGCTTGTCGCGGAAGTGCTGGTAGAAGACTCGCCGGTCCAGCCGGGCGGTGGCGGTGATGTCGGCGATCGTCGTCTTGGCGTAACCCTGCTCGTAGGCGATCTGCACCGCGGCGAACATGATCCGCTCGCGCTGGTTCTGACTTATCTCTCCATCCGAGACTCCACTGCGGCTGCGGGGGAGGGGCGGAGGGGCAAGCCAAATCGGCTCTGAGGGGTCCGGCGCTCCGATTGGTTGCCTTGCCGCTGCCTCCTTCGGCGTGCGCCATCGATGCTCGCGGGTGGGCTGCTCGTAGGTCTCAAGCCACCGTTCGAGGTCGCCGAGCAGTTGCTCCAGGTCACGTTCGCCACGCCGCAGGCGCACCGACAGCAACCGGTATACCCCGCCGACGAGCGCGCTCACGGATAGGTCGGGCGTGGGGGTGTCCGGTGGCGCCTCGGCACGGGCATCTTCGACGATTGCGGCGATCGTCGCGATCGTTCGGTCCCTTTCGTCCCGGGCGCCGGCTCCCGCGGCCATCGCCTCTTGCATCAGAAAGCGGGCCGTGTCGGGCTCTGAGGAGGCGAGATCCACGATCGCAGTGACCGCCCCCTGGACAGCTCGCCTGGCCTCCCCTTCTCGGACAGTGAGACGAACGCGATCGAGGAGATCGGAGGCGAGCGCGCGGTGGGTGGACAGGAAGCAATCCTCCCTGTCTGTGAAGTACTCGTAGAAGGTCGGCCGTGAAACCCCGGCGCGTGCGATCACGCGTGCAACGCTTGCGGCGGCGTATCCCTCCTGCACCGCAACCTCGGTCATGCCGACCAGCAGCCGCTCGCGCTGGGTGCTCTTAAGACCCCTTGGTGACTCGGTGTTTACAGAATGGCTCGCGGATGCGCGGCTCCTCGTCACCGGCAAGACGTTAGCCGAATGGCCCTGTCGATCGGGAGTTTCCCGAGCGCGGCGGTCGCTTTGGCGCACCCGCGACGGTTGCGTCCCGGCGTCGAACCCTGTGTAAGCCGTGGGGTATCAGCCACCGACCGTGTTTATAAGTCCGACGTCAAATCCTCGGAATTAGGTGAATAGTAGTGGAATGAAGAGGCCGTATGCCTGTGATCCTCAGCAAACAAGGACAAACCCATCCGTCGGCTTGACACGGAGCAGACGACGTGGTTGGATCTACAGCCGTGTTTACCAAGCGACCTGAACCAGGTGCTGAGGTAGACGCAAGACCGGTGCCGGAGCACATTGGCGGTAGCCAGGGCACCGAATGAGACAGCAGTACCGGCGTCGGTGGCGCGCAGGCGGAGACGCGCCCCGGCGTCGGAGGTGTGCGTTGCGTGAATAAGACCGGTGTCGGAGCACCGTGGTTAAGAGTGCCCCGACACCGAATGAGACAAGAGGGATTTTAGCAAATGAGATCCACAGGTAAAGCGCGTTGGTTACGCGGATATCCCTGCATCTACAGGCCGGCCGGCTATCGCGCGCTCGTCAAACGACGTGCCGCCGTCCTACCCAGGCGGCTATGCATGCGAGCGTCCCTGGCTCGTCGCGAGGATCTGAGGTCCTTGCGGCAAAACGGCCCCGGCCACTACGGCGCCAGCTCCAATGTCTGGATGCTCGCTGAGTTTCGCCACGAAGGCCGCGTGGCCGTTCTCGCCCAGGCAAGAGGTCCACGCTAGGGACTGGCTGCTCCGAAGTTGATAAGGATGGTGCCGCATGCGAAGAAGCGGCTTCATCGTCCTCCTCAGCACGGTCCTCGTCTGGATCGTGGTGGCGGTCGTACTCGGCGCGGGGAGCTTCTCGGGCGCTCGGCCGGCGATCCCGCCGAGCGGCGTCTCGCCTGCGTGTCTGCCCACGACCCTCGATCACGACGCGATGCTGGCGGGAGCCGGGGTCGATGTCTCGCCCGCGCCGGAAACCGATACGGCCGGGCCGAACACGCAGGTCAGCTTCCTCGGCATCCCGCCGACACGCATCCGCGATCTCTCGGTAGAGGGCGCTCGCAGCGGCCATCACCGTGGGCGGCTCGTCGCCTACTCACAGGGAGACGGCGCCAGCTTCGTGCCGGCGCGGCCGTTTGCGAGCGGCGAGCGCGTGTCGGTGCGGGCGCTGCTCGGGGAGCCCGGCTCAGAGCGCTCGGTCGGCTTTCGCTTTCGCGTGGAGACTCCCTATCCCACGGCCGGAATACCGACGTTTCCCGATCCGCCCGCCTCCCCTTCCGCCTATCAGAGCTTCGTCTCAGAGCCTGAACTGCATCCGCCGACGTTCGCCGTGTCGACCCCGGATCGAGATCCTGTCGCGGGCGAAGTGATGATGACCGTGGGTCCCGGCCCCGGACAGGACGGCCCGCTGATCTTCACGCCCCAGGGGCGGCTGGTGTGGTTCCAGGATCTGCCTCGTGGCGTCACCGCGGAGAATCTCAGCGTTCAGCGCTACCACGGCGAGAACGCGTTGACCTGGTGGCGTGGCAAGGTGCTTGCGCTGGGGTTCGGCGAAGGCGAGGACGTCGTGATGGACTCCGGCTACCGGACGCTCGCTACGGTTCGCGCCGGCAACGGCTTTCAGGCGGACCTACACGACTTCCAGCTTGACTCGCACGACGTCGCCTACATTACGGTATACAACCTGATGCGCTGCGATCTCTCCTCTGTCGGCGGCGCGCGCAACGGTGCGATCGTCGACACGGCCGTGCAGGCACTCGACATCAAGAGCGGCCTGGTTCGCTGGGAATGGCACAGCCTCGATCATGTCCCAGTGAGCGAGTCCCACGTCCCCGTGCCGAGCAAGCCGATGCCGTGGGACTGGTTTCACCTGAACTCGGTCGATCCTGAGCCGGACGGGAACCTGCTGGTCTCCTCGCGCAGCACCTGGACCATCTACCAGCTCGATCGCGGCTCGGGCGCGATCGCCTGGCGCCTGGGCGGCACGAACAGCAGCTTTCACATCCCCTCCGGTGCAGCCACCGCCTGGCAGCACGACGCGCGGTTACAGTCCGACGGAACGATCACCGCGTTCGACAACGGCTCCAACCCGAAGGTCCACTCGCAGTCGCGCGCGGTGCGCTTCGCGATCGACCCTCGCCGGCGAGCCGTGCGTCTCATGCGCGCCTATTCGCATCCCGGCAGTCCGCTGCTGGCGGACAGCCAGGGCAATGCGCAGCGTCTGGCCGACGAGAACATCCTCGTTGGCTGGGGCGCGGTACCCAGCGTTAGCGAGCTCGACCCCGCCGGCGGACTGCTGTTCGACGCACATCTACCGCCGGGCGTGTCCTCTTACCGCGCCTTCCGCTTCCCTTGGACCGGGCGTCCCCAGTCGCCGCCGGCCGGCGCCGCGCGGGTGCTCGCGACCGGCGACTCGACAGCCGTCTTCGCGAGCTGGAATGGGGCTAGCGGGATCGCATCCTGGCGGGTGCTCGCGGGCACAACTCCGAGCACGCTGAGCCCGCGGGCGAGCATGCCCGACAGCGGCTTCGAGAGCTCTGTGACCTTCCCCGGCGTCTATGCCTATTGGTCCGTGCAGGCGCTCGACGGCAGCGGCACTGTGATCGGCACCTCGCGCCCGTTCAAGGCATGAGGTGGGGTACTGGGCGTGGGGTGGGGTTACTTTTTGCGAACCGGTATGACAATGGTTAGACAGGTTCGAAAAAAGTCGATCAGAGGTGCCAGGCCCGCGGTGCCGTTGACGATTTTCCTCGGCGCCTGTCTCTGCTTCGCCTCGGGTCTCGCCGCGGGCACGACGACGGCGAGCGCCGGGGCGAGCTCCTCGAGCTCTGCCCCGACGTGCACGCCGGCTGCGCTCGACACTTCCGCCGTGCTCGGCGGAGCGGTGACGGTCTCTCCGCTGCCGGGCAGCCGCGACTCCTCGCCGCGGACGCAGATCAGCCTTCTGGGAGTCCCCGCGCGCGAGTTGCGCGCCATCGGCGTGGTCGGTTCTCGCAGCGGCGCTCACGCCGGACGCTTGGAGGCCTATTCGCAGGGCGACGGCGCCAGCTTCCTGCCGGCCAGTCCGTTCGTGGAAGGCGAGCGGGTCACCGCGCGCATCCAGCTGCACTCGGGCACCCACGTGCGGACGCTCGTCGACCGGTTTGCGATCGCTGTGGAGGACTCGATCACCAACACACCGGAGGTGATCCACCACGGCGCCGCGACGGAAATCCAGAGCTTTCACTCGCGTCCCGACCTGCTCCCGCCGACGATCACCGTCACCGCGCAATCGCCCGCCGCGGCGCCCGGGTACGAGCTCGTCGCGCCGTACTCGGGCCCGGGCCAGGCCGGTCCGATGATCCTCGACCAGAGTGGCGGCCTGGTGTGGTTCAAGCCGCTGCCGACGTACACCTTCGCCACCAACCTGCAGGTGCAGGAATACAGGGGAGAGCCGGTGTTGACCTGGTGGCAGGGCGACATCTCCGTGCACGGCTTCGGCCTCGGCGAAGGCGTGGTCGCAGACGGCACGTACAGGGAAATCGCGCATGTGAAGGCCGGCAACGGTCAGCAGGCGGACCTGCACGAGTTTCAGCTCACTCCCACAGGGACCGCGCTGATCACCGCCTACGAGCCGATCCTCTGCGATCTGTCCGCGATCGGCGGCGCGCACGACGACGCCGTTACCGACGGCGTGCTTCAGGAGATCGACGTGAAGACCGGTCTGGTGAAGCTCCAATGGACGAGCCTCGACCACGTCGGGCTGAGTGAGTCCTATGAAGCCGCGGCCAAAGCCACGAGGAGTCTGCCGTTCGACTTCTTTCACATCAACTCGATCAACCTCGACCGCGACGGCAGTCTGCTGATCTCGGCGCGCAACACATGGGCTTCATACGACCTCGACCACCGCAGCGGTCAGATCGTCTGGCGCTTGGGCGGCAAGCGCAGCAGCTTCGCGCTCGGTCCGGGTGCGTCCACCGCGTGGCAGCACGATCCGCGCGAGCTGGCGAATGGATCGATCAGCCTCTTCGACAACGGCTCGTCGCCCGCCGTCCACGGCCAGTCGCGTGGCATCGTGCTGAGCCTCGACCCGCAGCGCAAGACGGCGACCTTAACCAGCCAGCTCGTCCACACCCCGCGGATCGTGGCCGACAGCCAGGGGAACATGCAGGCGCTCGCGAACGGGGACTGGTTCCTCGGCTGGGGACAGGTTCCGGACTTCTCGGAGTTCGACGCCGCCGGCCAAATGCTGTTCGACGCGCACTTTCCCTCGCACACCCAGTCCTATCGGGCCTTCCGCTCGCCCTGGACCGGCACTCCCGTCCATGCGCCGGCGCTGACGGTGACGTCCGCCGGGTCAGGCGCGCGAATCGCCTACGCGAGCTGGAACGGGGCGACGCTCGTGGCTGCCTGGAGAGTGTTGGCCGGCCCCACCGCGGCGAGCCTTCAGCCCGTGGCCCAGGTCGCGCGCGGCGGCTTTGAGACGGCGATCGCGCTGCCTGCCTCCGTGCCGGCGCCTTATGTGAGGGTGCAGGCGCTCGACGCGGGTGGGCGGGTCTTGCGGAGCTCGGGTGTGGTCTCGCGGTAAGCCTCGTCCGCAAGTCGGGTGAGCGAACCGCTCATTCGTCGCGAACGGGGTTGACGAGCTTGCCGAGCCCGTCGATCTCGACCTCGACGATGTCACCACCGCGCAGGAAGCGTCCCTGCGCGACGCCGACGCCCGCCGGCGTTCCCGTGGCGATGATGTCGCCCGGCAGCAGGGTCATCGTGCGCGAGAGCCACGCCACCACCTCGGCCGGGCCGAAGATCAGGTTGGCCGTCGTCCCTTCTTGCAGCACCTCGCCGTTGATCGTGGTGCGCAGCGTGAGCGCACGCAGGTCGTCGATCTCATCCAACGTCACCAGCGCCGGGCCGCAGGGGGCGAACGCGTCGAGCGCCTTGCCGCTCGTCCACAGCGGGTTTTGAAGCTGCAGGTCACGGGCGCTCACGTCGTTGAAGGGCATCGCTCCGGCGATGTGGGAAAGCGCGTGCTCAGCGTCGACGTTCTTCGCGGCTCGCCCGACGACCAAGGCCAGCTCGGCCTCGTAATCGACGTACTCCGCGTGTGCGGCCGGCAGGACAATGTCCGCTCCGCTGCCGATCAGCGAGTTCGCGAACTTCGCAAACCACATCGGGGCCGCGGGGATGTCCTGCTTGGTCTCTTCCGCGTGGTCGCGATAGTTGAGACCCAGGCAGACGATCTTCTGAGGGTCGGCGATCGGCGCACACAGGGCCGTGTCGGCAAGCGCGATGCGCTCGCTCGACTCCTCGGCGCGTTCCCCCAGCTCGCGCAGGGCGGCCGCGTCGAGGGCCTCCAACAGGCCTCGGACTGTGGCTGCGGGCGCATTCAAAGCGGAGGCCGGCACCAGGTCGTCCCCGACCTGCACCGCCGCGGCCAGTCCATCATCGGTGTGGAAGCTCACCAGGCGCATGGGTCAGGACCTCTCAGACGCTCGCCGGCGTTGCGCCACTTCGCCTCGGGGAGCCTCGGGGAGCTGCTCGATTCGCTGTCGAGTCTCGACGGGTTTGTGCGGGCATCGGATCGGGGGACGTTTCCCTGCCGAGCTGACGGGGTAATTCAGGAGCACGGATGGAAACTACAGGGAGGCATTGTGAGCACCGGAACGATTGTCGCAGTTGCTGTGGGCGCTGTCGTGGTCCTGCTGCTCATCGCCATCCTCGCCCGTGCAGTGAGTCGTGGGCGCAAGGATCGGCGTCGCGAGCAGGCGGGAGAGCTTCGAGAGCAGGCTAGAAGTCGCTCGATCCAGGCTGAAAGCGCTCGTGCGTCAGCCGACGAACAGGCAGCTGAGGCCAAGCGTGCCCAAGCGGAAGCCGAGGAACGTGCGGCCCAAGCTCGGCAGGGTCATGCCGCCGCGGAGCGACGCGCGGTCGAGGCTGAGCAGATGACCGAGCAGGCGCGCGCGCGGCACGATCAGGCGCGCACAATCGACCCGGATGTGAGTGACAGCGGCCAGGATGAGGCTTTGGCCATCGACGAGCGCTCCAACTGAACTGAATCAACGAGCGCTCAGCTCCAACTGAATCAACGAGCGCCCCAAATTGAACCTGTTCCACCTCGGGAGGTGTCGTAAGGGGCCCTCTCGGGGAAAATGAGACCCACGCGAAAAGGAGACGAATGATGCTTGTTGCTCTAGCAGTGTTGCTACTCGTGATCGCTCTTGCAGGAGGGATCGCAGTCAATCCGCTGTTGTTTCTGATCGCGCTGCTGGCGCTCCTGGTGTTCTTCGGCGGCGGTCGTCGAGGCAGCGTGTATTGACCACGACCCCCTCACTTTCATGGAATAAACGGACGCCAAGCATGAGCATGCTTGGCGTCCTACTTTTTCTTCTCTACGCACTCAGCCAAGCGGACAGCTCCTTGAGCGCGTCGGGAATCACGTAGTAGTAGGCCCACAAGCCCTGACGCTCAGAGTCCACGATCCCGACGTCGCGGAGCTTCTTCAGATGGTGGGAGAGCGTCGGCTGGGAGATGTCGAACAGCGGCACCAACTCGCAGACGCACACCTTCCCCGCGTGCTTGCGCAAGACGTCCACGAGCTGCAGCCGGATCGGGTCGCCAAGGGCCTTTGCGACCTCGGCCATGCGCAGCGCGGGGTCACGCGCCACGTCGGGATAGACGACTGGCTCGCAGCAGCGCTCACCGACGGCTCGCTTCTGCTTGGGGGCAAGCTCCAGATCGACGGGCATCAATCTACTTATATCAATAAGAATCACGTATGTCGATGTAATACGATCGACCCGTGAGCAGCGAGGAGTCCACCACCGAGGGGCACCTCTGATGGGGCGTCCGAACCTCCTACGCCGCGCGTTCATGGAGGCGATTGGCACCTTCGCGCTCGTGACTGCTGGGTGCGGAGCGATCATCACCAACACAACGCATGCCGGCTCGATCGGCGGCGTAGGCATAAGCCTCGTGTCGGGCTCGTGATCATGGTGATGATCTATGCGGGCGGACATCTCTCCGGCGCGCACTACAACCCGAGCGTCACAATCGCGTTCACACTCGCTCGACATTTCCCGCTGCGCGACGCGCTGGCCTACATCGCTGGACAGCTCATCGGGGCGACTACGGCGGCTGTGCTGCTCCTCGCCGCGTGGGGGGCAAGCCCGCGCACCTCGGCGCAACGCTCCCGAACGTCGGCAACGGGACTGCCCTGGCCTATGAGGTCGTCCTGACGGCCTTCCTGATGTTCGTCATCACCGCCGCCGCGACCGACACGGACGCCGTGGCCACACCGTCAGGCCCATCCCGCGTGCAAGCGGCCAGCGTCCACTTCACTCCCGGTGCTCGCACCGCGTGGCACACCCACCGTAATCGGACACTCCCCACCCGAGACGGGGATTGGCCGCCTGGCGGTTTTTAAGACCGTTAACATTTGGCTCTGTAGAGCGGAAAGTTGGCTGCTCGCGCCACAACTCGCACCAGTCCTCGCGAAAACTAGGGTTGAGGGGTTGCGTCTGTGCTGCCCGAGTGCCTGATGGACTAGCCTTGGAGTGTCGCCTGTACCCGGAGGGGTGGCAGAGCGGTTGAATGCGGCAGTCTTGAAAACTGTTTCGGGGGTAATCCCTCCGACGAGGGTTCGAATCCCTCCCCCTCCGTTTGGGCTGGTAAGGGCCTTGTTCGAAACTGCTCCGCCGACGTGTCCCAAGCGTCGACCCTCCTTGAGGGTGCCCGATGCCGTCAATCAGTTGCTCGCCACGGAGGCCGCTCGGGACAAGCTCGGAGCTCGTGGAATCTCGGCCGTCGAGCCGAACCGTTATGTCGTCATCAAGGATCGGGCACGGCCGGGATCGGCTTTCAGTCCGATTCACGGCGGCTCGTCGTAGGCCAACCGGAACCCGTTGCGGTTATGCCGTCTCGTTCTCGCGGCTGGAGCACTCGAGAAGCATTCCTGGCGAAGAGTTCGGTCACTCCTCCTCGCGAAGGGCGCCCGTCACGATCAGCGCGAGCATCTCGCCGAAGAGGGCGTCGTCGATCCTTTCGGGGTCGATCAGCTTTTCCAGCGCAATCCCCATCATCAACGCGAAGATTCCGAGCACCAGCCGTCCTACGGGCAGGTTTGGGCTGACCCCTGCGTCTTGCGTCTGCTTCTCGACTAGCCTCGTTAGCGCTTCCTTTGCTTCGCGAAGCCGCGCTCGGAAGCGCGCGCCCAGATCCTCATCCCGTGCGGCGACGATGCAGAATTCGTGAAAGAGCTGCTCCCACGCCCGTTCCTCACCAAAGAACGAGCTGAAAGTCGAACCGAGGTCAAGGGCCTGGCGCTCCGCTGAACCCTGGCCGAGCAGCGATTCCACCCATTCCACGTGCGTCCACAGCTGGCGATCGACGATCTCCAGCAGAAGCTCGGCCTTGGTGGAGAAATTCGAGTACACCGCCTTGCGCGTGAACCCGGCTCGTTCGGCGATCTCCTCGATCGCGCTGCCCGCGAAGCCATGTTCTTCAAACACCTCGCGTGCGGAGGTCAGCAGCTCCTCGCGGGTTACCTGCCTTCGCTGCTCACGGGTCAGGCGCTTGGATCTCACTCGGCAGCATTCTCCATCCGACGGCGGATCGTACGCGCTCGCGATATTCGCGCATACTTCTCGCATGGAGTCTTTGGATACGCTCTGATCCCGGGAACGTCGTGTATCCTTTCTTGCTGATCGACCAGGACCCTCGATCCACTATGCCGAGACGCCATTAGCTCAAAGCCAGATCGCCACGCGCGGCGATCCTCGGCGAACCGATCGGAGGATCCCTGTGCCATACCAGCGCACCCTGCCTTACGTCGACCCCGATGAACCCCAGAGCCTGCCTAGCCGGGCGATCGCACGCTTGGTGAACACGCGAGCCATGGTTTCGATAGAGAGCTCTCTGCTCTATCAACTCACCACTTGGAGGGTGGTGCCGATCCTGATGCGTCTCACCGGTGGTCGCTTTGCCGGACTGCTCCCAGTCCCGGTCGGTGTCCTCGATACGAGGAACCCCCGTAACGGCAGCCGCCACCGTCGGGCGGTCGTCTACTTCCACGACGGCAACAGAGTCATAGTCACGCCTTCCAAGGCGGGGCTGCCCGACCATCCGTTCTGGTACCAGAATGCAGTCGCCGACCCAGACGTGATCTTCGAAGCCGAGCCCTACCGGGTCGAAGTCGTCGAGGACCCCGCCTCGCAGGAGCGGCTTTGGGCGCTTGCAGATCGCGTTCATGGGGCGTCTGCGATATATCGAGAGCGGGCCGCCAAGTTCGGTCGGGTGATTCCAATTCTCCGGCTGACCCCACGCTGAGCGCGTAGTTCCTCGATCAGTTTCCCGGTCAGGTAGGCGATACGCTGCGTCGAACTGATCGAGGGAGGAGAGCCGATCGCGCTCACCGACGTCGTGTTACCGAGATCCTCCAGGGCTTTCGCACTGAGAGAGAAGCGCGCCTTGTCGAAGGTCACCTGAAGGTATTTCCAGTGCTGCGTCTCGATGGTCTGGACGACTTCGCTTTGGCGGCTGAGCTGTATCGTCACGCCCGTCGCGCGGGGGTGACGATCCGTAAGACGCTTGACTGCCTGAACGCAGCGCCCTGCGTGCGCACGGGCGCGCCCATCTTGCACGCCGACGCCGACTTCGACAGGCTCGCAGAGTGCACGCCGCTACGGCTCTGTACTTAGAGCACCCCCCGACACCGCATCGCATGTAGCGCGAGGATGCGATCCCACGCGGGATCATGTTTCGAGAGTCGTGCCGTTAGCCCCGTTTTGTTGTGGTCTCGGGACATGCTGGACACATGTTTCGGGAGATGCTGGACAGTTTAGGTGATCGTGATGGGCTGGTAGGTGCGGATAGGATCGAGCGTGAGCTGGCGTAGGAGCTGCCCGTCGAGGGTGATGACGCCCAAAGCACCTCGTGACATACCGCGCCACCCCATACCAGCCACCCTTCATAGGTGTCCAGCATCTCCCCGAGACATCAGCCCTCTATGTACTGCAACCACACACCTCCCCCTCCGTTTTTCGAGCCTCAGACGGCTCCGGTTTCTGGCTGCGCAAGCCCGTTAGTAAGCTACGGCGCGCTGTAATGCGACAAGCCCAACCGTTAGACTCGCGCGGGAGCATGTCTACGCCTCGCATCGATGCCGAAGTGCTTGCTCGGGCCGCCATCGGACGGACGCTTTACACGCTCGATAAGAACCTCCCTAACAGTGTGCTCGATGTGACTGAGGGCGCCGTTCTCGTCCGCACCGAAGAGACGGCCGACGCGGCCGGTGCACCCGTGCCGCTGACTCTCATTCAGCGGGCAGCCGATCAGCTCAACGCCGAGGGCCAACTGCGGCTGAACCCCGAGACGCTCGGGCATCGGTGGACCTCGTTCGTCGGCGCGCTGCTCGCGACCGATCCGTCCGTAGTCCCGCTCGTCAAACCGATGCGACTACGCCTTCGCCCGACTGGGAACCTGAGGGCGGTTATTTCGCGCGCACTAACGGTAATTGCTGAGCCGAGGCAGGCGCCGACAGCCAGTCGCGGCGAGCCGCTTTTCGATCTGTTCACTGGCCCGCTACGTGATGAGGTTGCACTTTGCGTCGGTGACGAGGTCTCCTACAAGACCAAGGGAAGCGCAGGCGCCGGAAACTGGGCGGAGACGCCGTGGGTGGCAGTCTTCGATCTGAGCGTCACTGACACGGCCACGCGCGGGCACTACCTCGTCTACTTGTTCAGAGCAGACGGCACCGCTGTTCACCTATCGCTGAACCAAGGAACCACGGCTGTGTTCAATACTGAACGCCGACGTTATAAAGACGCGCTCGAAGCAAAAGCCAGCGAGTATGTCTCCCTGCTAGGCCTTCGCGCCCAAGACGGACTGCATCTCGGCCCGGTGGGCCTAGGCGGCGGACGCCCACCGCTCACACCGGGCTACGAGGCTGGCAACGTCGCGGCCATCACCTACGGAGCTGGAAATATCCCGGACGACGCCGTTCTCGCCGAGGACCTCCAGCGGATGCTCTCGCTGTACTCACGCCTGACCGAAAGGATCGACCGGATCACAGAAGGAACCCAACGGACAGAGGGGCGAGGCGCTCCGCTAGAGGAGGAAAGACGTCTGCGCTGGCACACGCGGTACGAGGGTCGTAACACTAGGGCGGCAAAGGAGGCAAAGCGCGAGCAGGGCTATCAATGCCAAGGATGTGACCGTGATTATTTCGCGATGTATGGCGAGATCGGCAAGCGCTGCGTGGACGCTCACCACAAGGTGCCGTTCGCTACGCTTGGCGAAGGACAACGCCTCCTCAATCCCCGCCGCGACTTCGCGATCCTGTGCTCACCCTGTCACCGGATCGTCCACAGTCGCCGGGGCGAGCCACTCACAATCCCAGAGCTCAGAGCAATCGTCGCGCCGGGCCGCCGCACTACGGCGCACTAGACGCGAATGGCGCGCTCGAGAATAGAACTTATGTCGCCCCAGGCGGCATCTCAGGCATTCTGCCTCGGAGGGGTGACGCGACCGTTAAGCGGCCACAAATGAGCGGATTACGCCGGTCAGCGCCTCACGCGTGCTCCCAATCCTCTGCGCACTGCAAGACAGGCGATTGCGCGAGGACCGTCATCTCTGCGCCGAGCCAATAGTCGACTAGGGTCAGTTCCGAGACTTCAGATGGAACGAGAACCGCTCTGCCACCCTGCCACGCGAGTCAGGAAGGCTAGTTGACCCTCTTTGCCGTCCCTCTCCCTCTCCCTCGCCACGATGCTCACGATCGGGGTGGGTGGCGGCAGGACTCTCACCACTGCCGTTTCAACTCACTGACGGCGGTCCGGAGCTTCACGCCTTGAGGCGCTGCAGGCACATCAAGCCCGTCGGCAGGCTCGGCGATGCCGAACTGCTGCTTGCAAGACGCTCTGAGAAAGGTGGGGGATTGCGTGCGTCTCACGGTGGGTAGGTTCCCGACATGACGGACTTCGGCTACACGATGATGTGCGAGCAGTCACCACCCGACCAACTCGTAGGTGACGTGCGCCTGGCGGAGGAGGCGGGCTTCGACTTCTCGGTCATCTCAGACCACTACCAACCCTGGCTCTCCGCGCAGGGACATTCACCGTACGCCTGGTCGGTGCTCGGCGCGGCCGCCCAGGCGACCGAGCGGATCCCGCTGATGACCTACGTCACCTGTCCGATCATCCGTTATCACCCGGCAGTGGTAGCGCAGAAGGCGGCGACCATGCAGATTCTTTCCGGCAACCGCTTCCGGCTCGGCCTGGGCGCCGGTGAGAACCTGAACGAGCACGTCGTCGGTGAGCGCTGGCCCTCGGTCGGAATGCGTCACGAGATGCTCTCCGAGGCCATCGACGTGATCTCCGCACTGTTCGACGGCGAGGGCACGGTCAACTTCCGTGGCAAGCACTTCGACGTGGAGTCGGCCAAGCTCTGGGACCTGCCCGACGAGCGCGTGCCCGTTGGGGTGGCCGTCTCCGGAGAGGACTCCTGCCGCTTGGCAGGGTCGAAGGCCGACCTGATGATCGCCACCGAGCCAAAGGGCGAGCTGGGCGAGATGTTCGATGCCGCCGGCGGCCGGGACAAGCCTCGCGTCGGACAGGTCGCAATCGCCTACGACAGCGACAGGGACGTCGCGGTCAAGCGCGCTCACGAGCAGTTCCGCTGGTTCGGGCTCGGCTGGAAGGTGAACGCAGATCTCCCTAACCCGGACTCTTTCGAGGGCGCCACTCAGTTCGTCACCGAGGAGCAGGTGGCCGAGCAGCTCGCCTGCGGGCCCGATGTCGAAGAGCACGTGAGCAAGATCAAGCCGTTCATCGACGCCGGCTTCACCGAGGTCGCGCTCGTGCAGATCGGCGCCGACACACAGAGCGATTTCATCGCCTGGGCCGGCCGCGAGCTGCTGCCGACGTTGCGGTCGCTCTGAGCGCCTCCGGTCGCCTAGGCTCTCCGGGAGATGCCTGACCGAGCCGAGCCTTCAGCCGTGGCCGTCAGCCAGCCGTCCAAGTCGCCGGAGCGTCGTCCCGCGATCGTGGCCGTCGACGACGAGCCGGCAGTCCTTGCGGCGGTCGCTCGCGACTTGCGCCGAGGCTTTGGTGAGCGCTTCCGGGTGTTGCGTGCCACCTCGGGGGCTGAGGCTCTCAATCTCGTGCGTGAGCTGCGTACGCGCGGCGACCCGGTCGCGATGCTGATCGCAGACCAGCGGATGCCGGGCATGCCGGGCACGGAGTATTTGGTCGAGGCCCGCAAGCTCGTCCCCGACGCCAAGCGAGTGCTGTTGACCGCCTACGCCGACACCGAGGCGGCGATCGCCGCGATCAACGAGGTGGCGCTGGACTATTACCTCCTCAAGCCCTGGGATCCCCCCGAGGAGCAGCTCTTTCCGGTCGTCGAGGATCTGCTTACCACCTGGGAGGCGGGGGCGGCGCTCGAGTCCGGCGGTGTGCGCGTGGTGGGCCACCGATTCTCCAGGGAGTCGCATGACCTGCGTGACTTCTTGGTTCGCAACCGTGTGCCGGCACGGTGGCTGGACGTGGAGCGTGACGGTGAGGCGCGTGAGCTGTTGCGAGTAGCGGGCGTGGATGCCGATCGTCTGCCGGTGGCTTTGCTCGAGGATGGCACGGTGCTCGAGCGTCCGACGATTCTGGAGCTGGCGGAGCGCCTCGGCGTCACCGGCACCCCCGCGCAGGACCATTACGACCTCGTGGTCGTCGGTGGTGGCCCGGCGGGACTGGCGGCCGCGGTCTACGGCGCCTCCGAGGGCCTGAAGACCGTCATGGTCGAGCGAGAGGCGCCCGGCGGCCAGGCTGGCCAATCGAGCCGCATCGAGAACTACCTCGGGTTCCCGGCCGGCTTGAGCGGCTCGGACCTGGCACGCCGTGCGACCGACCAGGCGCGGCGCCTGGGCGCCGAGCTGCTGACGGTCCAGGAGGCGGTCGGCCTGCGCGCGGAGGGCGCCGCGCGCCTGGTGGAGTTGAGTGGTGGTGGCGTGCTGAGCGCGAGCTGCGTGCTCGTCGCCTCTGGCGTCTCCTACCGCCAGCTCGACACGCCCGGCTTCCCCGAGCTCACCGGCGCGGGCGTCTACTACGGGGCCGCGATGACCGAGGCACGGGCGTGCGCCGACCAGCACGTCGTTGTCATCGGTGGCGCGAACTCCGCCGGCCAGGCGGCCGTCTACTTCGGCGGCTACGCCGCCCGGGTGACGATGCTTGTCCGCGGGTCCTCGCTCGAGCGGTCGATGTCGCACTATCTGATCGAGCAGGTCGCGGCCCGGCCCAACATCGAGGTGCGCACGGGCAGCTCGGCTATCGCCGCGGAGGGCGAGGCAGGCCGTTTGCGGCGGTTGCGCATCCAAGGTCCCGATGGCGAGGAGACGCTGGAGGCCGACGCCTGCTTCGTGTTCATCGGCGCCTCTCCCCGCACCGACTGGCTGGAGGGCGTGGTGGCCCGTGACGAGCGCGGCTTCATCCTGGCTGGGCGTGACGCGCAGGCCGACGGCTGGCCGCTGCGGCGCGAGCCCTACGTACTTGAGACAACGGTCCCCGGTGTGTTCGTCGCCGGCGACGTGCGTGCGCGGTCCATCAAGCGCGTCGCCAGCGCGGTGGGCGAGGGCTCGATGGCCGTGTCGCTGATCCACGAGTATCTGGTGGAGGCATGAGAAACAGCTCAGAGAACACAGAAATTGCCCTATGAGCGACGCATCGGTCACGCTTGCGGAGCTTCGCGGCGTCGATCTGTTCGACAGTCTCGACGACGCCGAGCTCGCCGAGTGGATCCCGTTCGCCCACGCTCACGACGTCGGTCCCGGTGAGGTCATCGCCGAGCAGGGCGAGGGGCCAGCGGGTCTGCAGCTCCTGCTCGCCGGCCGAGCGCAGGCCTTTATTCTCGCCCAGGGACGAAGCGAGCCGGTTGGCCATCACGTGGCGCCCACGTGGATGGGGGCGATCGCCGTGCTGACGGGTGGTTCGCTCGGGGTGCGCATGCAGGCCGAGACCGACTGCCGGGTCGCGGTCGTCGCGGCCGACGACTTCAAGCGCCTGGCGTTCGCTCAGCCGTCGATTCATCAGCGGGTGATGCGGCAGGTCGCCCCCGTGATGAGCCGCGTCACCGAAGTCGAGCAGAATCGCGAGCGTCTCGCCTCGCTGGGCACGATGGCCGCGGGTCTCGCGCACGAGCTCAACAACCCTGCCGCCGCCGCGCGTCGCGCTGCCGTCCAGCTCACCGAGGCGCTCGACGCGATCGGCTCGACGCTTGAGTCGTTCGTCGAGGCCGGGGTCGAGCGGGACGGCGCCGAGCAACTCGTACGGCTGCAACGGCAGGCGATGGCTCAAGCTGCGTCGGCGACGGCGCTCGACGCGCTGGACGCCTCAGACGCCGAGGAGGAGCTGCTCGCGCGCATGCAGGCGCTGGGCGTCGAGGAGCCGTGGCGACTCGCCGAGCCGTTGGCGTCGGCGGGCGTGGACCAGCGCTGGCTGGATCGCCTCGCCGAGTTGGCGGGACCGGCGACGGACGCCGCGCTGCGATGGGTCGCCGCGACCCTGACCGCCGGCCGGTTGGCCGCCGAGCTGGGCGAGTCCACCGAGCGCATGTCGGCGCTCGTGGGCGCCGTGAAGTCCTATGCCTACATGGACCGCGGGGGTCTGGTGGAGATCGACCTGCACGAAGGCCTCGAGACCACGCTCACGGTGCTCGGGTACAAGCTCAAGCACACCGCGATCGCCGTCGTGCGCGACTACGACCGTGCGCTGCCGAGACTCACCGTCCGCGGATCCGAGCTCAACCAGGTGTGGACGAACCTGCTCGACAACGCGATCGACGCGCTGGGCGAGCGGGGGACGATCACGATCGCGACGCGATCAGACGGCGACTGCGCCGTGGTCGAGATCGCCGACGACGGCCCTGGCGTGCCCGACGAGCTCGCCGGCCGGATCTTCGACCCGTTCTTCACGACGAAGGACGTGGGACATGGCACGGGCCTCGGCCTGGCCACCGCGCGGCGGATCGTCGTCGACCGTCACGACGGCTCGCTGACCCTCGATGCCCGACCCGGCTGCACCATCTTCCGCGTGCGGCTCCCCTTCACCCAAACCTGACCGGAGGCCCCCATGCCCGCTTGCACGCACCTGGACCACATCCTGATCACACAGCTCCCCGAGTCCGTCGACGGCTGCGAGGACTGCCTGCTGAGCGGCGACTCCTGGCTGCACCTGCGCATCTGCCTGGAGTGCGGTCACGTCGGCTGCTGCGACGACTCGCCCAACCGCCACGCCACCGCCCACAGTCGGTCGAGCGGTCATCCGGTAATCCACTCGCTCGAGCCCGGCGAGACATGGTCGTGGTGCTTTCTGGACGAGGTCGCGATGGGCATACCGGAGGTACACGGCGAGACACGGATACCGCCATCGCCGCTGGGTGGCTGAGGCGCTGGGTGGCTGAGGCACGGCCTTCAGGCGACACAGTCCTCCTGACGACCCGAGGTTTGCCGGTTGTCATCTCGACGGACCTTCCGAGCCGGAGTAGCCTTAGCTCTCCCAAATCCCAACAGAGAGGATTTCAGCATGGCTGGCGACGCATTGTTCCTCAGCTGGGGTCCCGTCGTTCGGGGCCGCGAGCTCAAGGCGCTGGAGGTCTTCCAGGAAACCCTTACGTACTACGGCAGCTTGCAACAGGATGGCCGGATCGACAGCTTTGAGCCTGTACTGATCGCGCCGCACGGCGGGCGCCTCGCCGGATTCATCGTGCTGCGTGGCTCCCGCGCCGCACTGGACGAGGTTCGCTCCAGCGATGCCTTCCGGCGACTGGTCGCCCGTGCGGCTGCGATCGTCGATGACATCGGCGTCGTCGACGCCTACACCGGTGAAGCGTTGGCTCAGCAGATGGCCACCTTCCAGTCCGTGTCAGAAGAACTGGGGAGCTGACTGACGGATAACGATTGCGGTACTCCGTTAACGATCGCCGGTACAACGATCGCCGCTACTGCGTCACTATCCGGTCACTCCCTGGCGGATCTTCGCAACGGCCTGCCGAGCAAGGGCCGCGCGATGGCGCTTGACCCCGCCCAGCAGCGCCGCGTCGAGCTGCGCGCGCTTGAACAGCCAGTGCACGTCGGCCTCCCAGGTGAAGCCGATGCCGCCGTGCATCTGGATCGCGCCGGCGGTGACGGCCGGTCCGCCTTCGCCCGCCGCGGCGGCCGCGAGCGCAGCCGCCTCGGGGAGGAGCTGTGGATCGGCGCCGGCGGCCCACGCGGCGTAGTAGGCGGTCGAGCGGGCGCTCTCAGTGTGGAGCAGCATCTCCGCGCACCGGTGCGCGACGGCCTGGAAGGAGCCGACCGGGACCCCGAACTGCTTGCGCTCCTTGACGTAGGAGAGTGTCATGTCAAGCGCTCGCTGGCAGACTCCGACGACCTCCGCTGCCACCGCTGCGCGGATACGCTCGGCGGCGCCGGGGCCGAGGGGCTGCCCCTCTCCCGCCACGGTTGCGAACCGCCGGGTGGGGTCGATCGAGACGACGGCGTCGGTCTCGGGCGACTCGATCAACCGCGCCTCGTCGCCGTCGAGCACGACGACGACCGCCGCGCCCACCGCGTCGGCTGCAAGGTCACGCGTGCCGATCCCGGCAGTCAGCTCACCCGATGCGAGCCCGGGCAGCCAACGGGACCGTTGCTCCTCCGTGCCCGCGGTCTGGATGACTGCGGCGGCCGCGGCCGTGGATAGAAACGGCGTAGCCGCGCACGCGTACCCCAGCTCCTCGACCAGGACGGCCAACTCGACCGCGCCGAGTCCCTGTCCGCCGTGCTCCTCGGCGACGGCGATTCCCGGCCAACCAAGCTCGACGAGCTCGCTCCATAGCGCGGCGTCGTATTCGGCCGCCTCGGCCGCCTCACGAACCTTGGCGAACGGCGAACGCGCTGCCAGCAGCTCGCGGGCGACATCCTTGATCTCCCTCTGATCCCGGCTGAGGTCGAAATCCATGGCTGCCTAACGCGACTTGGGAAGGCCGAGCACGCGCTCGGCGACGATGTTCTTGAGTACCTCCGTCGTTCCCCCCTCGATCGAGTTGCCGCGCGCGCGCAGCAGCTCGTACGCCCACGGATCGCCGGCCCGCAGCGCGCGAGGGCCGATTAGGTCGACGGCGAGCTGGGTGAGTCGTTGGTTGGTGTCCGACCACATCCACTTGGTCAGCGATCCCTCCGGACCTGGCTGGCCGTACTTCTCGATTGCCGTCAGTCCCCGGTAGGCCGTCAGCCGCACGATCTCCGTGCGAAGATGCAGCTCCCCGAGGCGGTCGGCGACCACCGGGTCCTCGAGCAGTCCCTCGCGGGCGGCCTCGTCGATCAGGCGGTCGAGCAACTGGCGCAGGCGGACCTGGAGGAAGAACCCCAATCCGGCGCGCTCGTTCATCAGCGTCGTGAGCGCGACCTTCCAGCCGTTGCCGGTGCCACCGAGCACGTTCTCGTGCGGGACCCGCGCACCGTCCAGGAAGAGCTCGTTGAACTCGGGCTCGCCGGTGATCTGACGCAGCGGCCGGATCTGCACCCCCGACTGCTCCATGTCCATCAGGAAATAGGTGAGCCCCTTGTGCTTGGGAGCATCAGAATCGGTTCGTGCGACGAGCATGCACCACTTCGAGTACTGCGCGGCGCTCGTCCAGACCTTCTGACCGGTGATGACCCACTCGTCGCCCTCCTGCACGGCGCGGGTCTTCAGACTGGCGAGGTCCGAGCCGGCGTCGGGCTCTGAGAAGCCCTGGCACCAGATCTCATCAGCGGTCAAGATCGGTGTCAGGTAGCGGTCCTTCTGCTGCTCTGTACCCCACGTCATGATCGTCGGACCGGCGAGCAGCAGACCGAGCACATTGGCAGGCAGCGGAGCGCCGGAGCGACCGAGCTCCTCGAAGAAGATCGCCGACTCGGTCAGCGTCGCCCCGCGGCCGCCATACTCGCGCGGCCAGTGCACCGCGGCCCAGCCGCCGTCAGCCAGGCGCCGCTGGAAGTCCCGTCGCCAAGCGTATTGCCGATCTTCGTCGCCGTCCGGCTCAGAGCCAGGGTCGTTCTCGGCAAACCAAGCGCGCAGCTCGTCGCGGAAGGCAATCTCCGGCTCACTGAACGTCAAGTCCATGTTCCCTCCTCGCGGCATGGTCGTGGGGGGCCGCGGCCAGTCGGTACGTCCTCGAGATCACGTCAGACTATCTACGTTCAGGCGTCGCCGGGCTCGTTGCGTCGCAGGCTGAGGCTCCCGCGCCACGATCGACCTCCAGCGTGTCTTGCCGTCACGGGAGCTGGTCGAACCACACGCGTGTACCGTCCTGCCGGTCCACGCCCCAATTCGCCACCTGCTTGTCCACCAGGTACAGGCCGTAGCCGCCATGGGGGCGAGTGGGGTCGCGAGCGATTGGGGTAAAGCCGCTGCCTTGGTCGATGACCTCGACGTGCACCCCATCTTCTTGCAGAAGATGGGCGCGGAGCAGGATATGGCTCTCGGGCGGTGCGTCAGAGTGGACAACAGCATTTGACACGAGCTCTGAGACGAGCAGGGTGACAGTCGCCCTGTTCGCCCGACTCATCCGAGTTTCCTCGAGGAAACCAGCGACGGCTGCCCGCGCAAGCGACGGGGCTTCGGCATTTCGAGCGAGGCTGATCTGGAGGCTGGGTGCGCTCTCTCGGAGGCGGGATGTATTCTCTGGCTCTCTCGATTCGCCAGAGGTTGCCATCACTGGCATCACCTATCGTCGAACGGGAGGGCGGCATCGGCGCCGGTCACTCGGAGCACCGTGTTTGCCGCCTCGTGTCGAGAAGGTACGAGCGTGAGCTTCCACGCCTCTCGCTGAGCCCGGTCGGCGAACTCGATGATCAATCTCAACCCCGAGGAGTCCATGAAAGCAAGCTCGCTCAAGTCCAGAGTGAGGGTGGTGGGTGCCTCGCCGAGCTTTTCCTCGACCCGTTGCGCAAGCAGGGGAGCTGTACCCAGGTCGAGCTCACCGGCGACTGACAACTTAGTGATTACCCCCTGCGTCTCCTCGGTAATCTCAAATGGCGTCGGTCTTACCATGGCTTTTCCGCTGTCGGCGTGGTGATCGTAGCTGACGTAGTGGTCGTGGCTGAACTTCGGGCGTCGCGGTGCTCGTGGCCGGCGGCGACCGGATCGCTACGGCCGAGTCGATGCAACACGATCGCCGCGGTGTCGTCCGCCTGAATACCGGCCTGAAACTCGTCGAGCCTGCGGGTAATGCCCTCGACGATCTTCGCGGCCGGCCTGCTCGCGAACTCTGAGAGGATGTCGCGTAGTCTCTCAAATCCGAAGCGTCCGCCTCCGTCGCCCCGCGCGTCGGTGACTCCGTCTGTATAGGCCACCAGGGTGCTGCCGCTTTCCAGCGTGACCGTCTCGTCGTGCCACTGGGCACCTGAGAAGCCTCCCAGCAGCGGTCCGTGCGTGCCCACTTCGCTGACGCCCGCAGGGGTGATGTGCAGGGGCAGGGGGTGGCCGCCCACGGCAAGCGTCAGCTCGTCGTCCTCGAGGCGCAAGCACATCGCCGTGCATACCGACAGAGCAGGGCGCTTCTTGAGCGTGCCGTCGACGAACGCCAGCACTCGAGCGGGACTCGAGTCGAATTCAGAGGCGGTTCTCATCGTGTGGCGGACGAGCGCTGTCAGCGCCGCGGCCTCGATGCCCTTCCCGGTCACGTCTCCGATGATCAGCATCCAGCTGTCGTCGAGCGGCCAGACGTCGTAGAAGTCACCGCCGACCATGCTGGTTTCGATGGCGGGCTGGTAGACGCTGGCAAGCTCGTATCCCGGTATCTCGGGCAGTTGCTCTGGCAGCAGGCTCTGCTGCAGCGTCCGGGCGATCGAGGAGCGCTCGCTGTAGAGCCTCGAGTTCTCGATCGCCACCGCCGCCCGCGCGGCGAGCTGCTCCGCCAGGTGCAGATCGAATTGATCGAGCACTCGTCCCGACTCGGCGCTCACGAGCGTCATCGCGCCAAGGATCTTCTCGCCGAGCCTCATCGGCACGATCAGCACCGAGCGAAATCCGACGGCACGGAGCAGCTCTAGGTGGCGCTCGTCGCGCGCGGCGCCGGCAAGCATCTCTTCGGATATCTCGGGATAGAGCAGGGGCTCTCCGGTACGCAGAACCAGACCCATGCCCTGGTCGGGGTCGGGTCGATCGGGCACATAGCGACGAAGTTCTTCGGCGAGACTGAGCCGGTTGGGATCGACGTGCGCGACGGCGACCGTCCTCGTATCGCCGTCGTCATCGACCAGATCGACGGCGCACCAGTCAACGACGTCGGGCACCGCGAGCTCGGCCACGTTGCGAAGCGTCTGCTCGTAATCCAGAGAGGAGGCGAGCAATCCGCTCGCCTGCGCCAGAAACGCGTTTCGCAGCTCTGAGCGCTTCTGGTCGGTGACGTCCTCGATGATCGTGATCGTCGCCTCGACATCACCCTTCTCGTCCACCAGCGGGGCGGCCTTCAGCAGGTTCCAGCGCTGCACGCCCGTTTGCCGGTGGACCGTGCGGATCAACAGCGGTCCGGCCGGCTCACCGCGCAGGATCCTGACCGAGGGTATGTCCTCCATCGTGATCTCGCCTCCGTCCTCCCGGTGCACCAGATAGTCGCTCATGATCGACGCTGGGGGCGTATCGCGCAGCTGCTCCCATGTCTCGAATCCGAGGTCGACGATCGCCGCGCTGTTGGCATAGACGAAACGATGGTCACGATCGCGGATCGTCACCGGATCGCTGAGCGAACCCACGATCGCATCGAAGCGCCGCTCGCTGCCCTGAAGCGCCAAGCGCAGCTCCTGCACCAGCCGCTCGCGCTCGCTCTCGCCCCCCTTGCGCTCGGCTATGTCCTGGATGAAGGCGTGAAAGAGCCAGCGAGCGTCGTCCTTCAGCGCTGCAATCGTCATCTCGACCGGGAACTCGCTCCCGTCCGCCCTCAGCGCCGCCATCTCTATCCGCTGGTCCAACACGGGGCCGACCCCGCTCGTCAGGAACCGCCTCAGCCCGGCGAAGTGCGCAGCGCGGAATCGCTCGGGAATGATCAGGTCGGCGACCGGACGCCCGACGGCATCCGCACGCGACAGGCCGAACATGCGCTCGGCGCTGGGATTCCAATAGGTCACTATGCCTTGCTCGTCCATCGCGATGGAGGCGTTGTGGGCCCGATCGAGGATGAGCTCAGTGAGGTTCGAGGCCATCGGGAGCTCATTATCCCCGACCCGATGCGGTGTGGTGCGGATCGTCCGTGCGCGGACGTCCGTGTGCGCGCGTCTCGTGTGGCGTTGTGCCATTGCGGGTATAGGCCAACCGTGCAGAGGACAGCCCACCAGCTTGCCCACGAGAGCGATCGACGAGCGCCCATACACGAGAGCGATCGCCAGGCTGTAGAGCACCTGCGCGACTTGCCTCGGGACGCCTGGTCCGGCGTCTTGAAGCGCACGTTCAGGGAGTACAAAGACGACAACCTCACCGATTTGGCCGCCGCTCTTACCTACTACGGCGTGCTCGCGATCTTCCCGATGCTGATCGTGCTCATCTCGATCCTGGGGCTGGTGGGTCACTCCGCCACGCAGCCGTTGATCGAAAACCTCGGCAAGCTCGCGCCCGGACCCGCCAAGGAAATATTCACCAGCGCGATCAAGAACATCCAGAGCAGCAAGGGCACCGCCGGGATCCTGTTCGTCGTCGGCCTGGCCGGCGGCCTGTGGTCGGCCTCGGGCTACATCGCCGCGTTCATGCGCGCCTCGAACATCGTATGGGACGTGGAGGAGGGCCGGCCGATCTGGAAGACGATCCCGCTCCGTCTCGCTGTCACGTTGGTGACCGTCGTGCTGCTCACCGTGAGCGCGGTCGCAGTCGTCCTGACCGGAGGGCTCGCCAAGGAGGTCGGTGACCTGATCGGCCTCGGGCACAGCGCGGTCACGGTCTGGGACATCGCGAAGTGGCCTGCGCTGGTGCTAATCGTCAGCCTGATGCTGTCGATCCTCTACGCGGTCTCGCCGAACATCCGCCACCCCGGCTTTCGCTGGGTTAGTCCGGGGAGCATCCTCGCCGTGCTCCTGTGGATCGTGGCCTCAGCTGCGTTCGCCTTCTATGTCGCGAGCTTCGCTTCCTACAACAAGACATACGGTGCGCTCGGCGGCATAGTCGTCTTTCTCGTCTGGCTGTGGATATCGAACACCGTGATTCTGCTCGGCGCGGAGCTTAACGCGGAGATCGAGCGCGGACGTCAGATCGAGGCTGGAGCGCCCGCCGAGCGCGAGCCGTTCCTCGATCCTCGTGACGAGCCGAGCTAGAGCCGAGGGCATCCCATGGCAAAGCTCCTCTTCCTACCCTTCAGCATCGGCACCGGCCTACTCGCCGGCCTGATCGGCAAGAAGACCTTCGAACGACTGTGGGGAGCGATCGACGATCGCGAGCCGCCACAGCCTGAGAATCGGCGGGTCCACCTCGGCAAGCTGGCTCTCGCCTTGGGCCTCGAGGGCGCGGTGTTTCGCGTCGTGAAGGGACTTGTCGACCATGGGTCTCGCTACGGCTTCGCCCGTTTCACCGGCCGCTGGCCCGGCGACGAGGAGCCCGAGCCGGAGTGATGGCTCCTCGAGGCCCTTGCGTCGAGGATCTCGGGGAAGTTGCATGAAGGAGAAAGGGCCGGGTAAGTGTGAGCAGGAGTGGATGAACCCCGACGGCGGTCATCTTGACGCGAACTTGAAGATCAGCCCGCTGCGCAGGCGCGTCGGGGCGGTGACGCTAAGCTCGCAGCCGGCCCGCTGGCCGAGCTGGTGCTCGGGCGCTGCCCGAACATACCCAGCAGGGCCAGCACGGGAAGGGCGGCGACGCAAGGAGGACGGCCTGTGCGGCGGACGGGAAGGACAGCCTTTACACTGGCATCCGATCCAGGGAGAGGTGGCCGAGTGGCTGAAGGCACTCGCCTGCTAAGCGAGTATGGGGGTTAAACTCCATCGCGGGTTCGAATCCCGCCCTCTCCGCTTTTGGCCTGTATGAGGTCATTGCTCGAACTCTGGCCTGATGGGATGTCCCAAGCGTCGGTCATGCTTAGCGGGTGCCGACGCCGTCAACCAGTTGCTCGCTACGGAGGCGGCTCTGGGCAAGCTCGGGGCTCGCGGAATCTCTGTCGTCGAAGCGGAGCAGATGATCTGGAACCGCCATGTGGTCGTCAGAAACCGGCGCGGTAGCCCAGAGCGGCGTCAGCCCGATCACCCAGACCCTTTTGCCGGGGGACTTCGATGAGGAGTTCGGCGAGCTGGATCCTGCTGTCGTGCAGGTGGTTCAGCCTTCTCGTGAGCGCCAACTCACTGTGCAGTTCGCGCTCGAGGGGGACGATGCGATGGCACTGCAACGTATCGCTGACGGACCGGGCGAGGTGGTCAGGTCGCTGATCAGAGCAGCTTCAGCCAAAGCTGCCTGACGGCACGCTGCGGCGGGTGGACGGTTGCGGTGGCCAGCGCCTAAGCGGTCCTTGGCTCAAATCGCTCGAGTACGAGCTGGAGCGCCTCCTCGAGGGAGCGCTGCTCATCGAGGGTCAGGTGGCCGACTCGGCGCCGAGAGCGCGGGCGTCAACGGCGGCGATCATCTCGCAGAGGACCTGCGTTGCGTGGCCGTTCAGCTTGATCTCCGGGTGGAAGCTGGCCGGAAACGCTGAGCGTGAGGTAGGGCATATGACTACGGTCGATAGCGCGAGGAGTTCGTCGGCCTGGACAATCACCGCATAGCGGCGGCCCTGTTGGACATGACCGCGCTTGCCGGGAAGCTTGATCGCGTGGACATCACCACGGACCACGCATCTCCTCCATCAGGCTGACGACGTCCTGTGCTTCGCAAACGTATCTCTTGTCTGTCATGAGGGATCTGGCCTCGGCTGCGAGTCCTGTGCGGCGACGCTCTCGTTCGGCGGTCTCCGTGATTGCCTGACGTGCTGCCTCGGCGCGACTCACGCCACGCCGGCGAGCGAGATCCTCGAGCGCGTCGATCCCTTCGCGGCCGAGCCTCAGCGAGAGCGGATGTTGAGCGGCCATAGAATTTGTTGTAGCGCGAACTGAACTACATGGGCGGTTGATCACGTGGTACACAGCGCGCATTATGCAGTGCGCCATCATTCGACCAGCTTCTCGTCCGTCTCGTCCAAGCGGATATTCGCTTCATCGTCGTTGGCGCCTTCGGATGATGAAGCGGACTGCCGGGCGTCCCCGTGACCTTGTCGACTTGGACGACCTCGACGCGGCTCAGCCAGACGAGGGCTGAGCGTGGTCTGCATTGGCAGATTGTCTTGTGCCTGGAAGTGATTGGTGTGTCTGACACGGCTTCGCTTCAGGTGGTGCGTTCCGGAGGATCACCGGCATAAGTATTTTGGCTATCCGCCTTGCGCCCAAATCCCTCCGTCTATAGGAATAGATCTTGTTGTCGAATCCTTACTGCGGGACTGGGTTTAGAGGGGGGAGCGGTCCATAGATTCGTACTGACAAGACAGTGCGAGTAGTCGAACACGCCCGAGAACGCAGGTTGTGTCCGATTCTGGAGGCGTTCGTCGATGATGATCCGCAGAGAGGGTTCCCGGGGATGAGGACCCCGGGAACCTCTCTGCGTACTCGGGCGGGGCGTTGTATGGATCGTTAGCGGCTCCGCCCGTTGTCGGGCCCATCTGTGGGGATGAACCGGACGACGGAAGAGATTATACAAGGCGTCAAGTCCCAGCACTTGGAACCCTGGACTTTGGCCCTAGCAGTGCGCGATGTTTACGATGTGGCGGAGCCAGCAGATCCTGTTCTAGCGGGCCTTTTGAAACGTCTCCGCGAAGAGCGAGGTATCACCCAGGAACAGCTCGCCTTCGCGGCGGACATAACGGTCTCGGCGCTATCCAGGATCGAACGCGGTCTCAACAGTCCCGGCTGGGAAACCGTTGGGCGGATCGCCAAGGCGCTGGATATCCGGCTGGTCGAGCTGGCCGCCGACTACGAACGTGCCGGGATCGGCCGCTGAGCGGCGGATCTGCCGAGGTTGGTCAAGTCGTGGCATATGTTTGGCGTATGTCCACGGCCACGGAGATGACCCTTCGCCCGCTCTCGAAGGGTGACGAGGCCGAGCTGTTGCGCATCCACATGACGCCTGAGGTCATGCGCTGGTGGGACGTGCCCGAGGAGAGCTTCCCGTGGGACGAGCCTGAGTCGACGCGGCTGACAATCGAGGTCGATGGCGCGATCGCGGGCCTGATCCAGTATGTCGAGGAGAAAGAGCCGAAGTACCGTCACGCGGGCATCGATCTGTTCCTCGATCCCGCCCTGCACGGCCGCGGCATCGGCAGCGAGGCCGTCAGGCGCGTAGTTCGCCTGCTGATCGACGAGCGTGGCCACCATCGCATCACGATCGATCCGGCGACAGAGAACACCGCCGCAGTCAGGGCTTACGAAAAGGTCGGATTCAAGCCGGTTGGCGTGATGCGCCGGTCAGAGCGCGACGTGGGGGGCGGCGACTGGCACGACTCTCTGTTGATGGAGCTGCTGGCCGGGGAGGAGCAAACCGGGGAGGAACAAGCCGGGGAGGAACAAGCCGGGGAGGAGCAAGCTTAAACTGGCCGCCTGCAGGCGCGGCCGCCCGCGAGGAGTCTAAAAGCAGTCGGCCCAGTCGGCAGTCAGCCTCGCACCATCAGTCGGGGTTCTCATCCCCAGGCTCGGCGGAGGCGACCGCGAAGACGATGTGCGCGCGGGCAACGGTCAGATATGGGTGTAGCTCCAGCGGGCCGCCCTCGAGCGGCTGGACGGTCACCTGAGTCAACGTGAGGAAGTCGCGCTCGGAGGCGTTGAGAACGTCTGAGACACGGCTGCGGTAGCCATCGCGAGCGAGCGTCAGATCTCCCTCGATGCGGTGGCGCGCGGTCTCGATGCGAATGCGCTCGCGACGATGGTCCATGCTCGCGTGGGCGTCCGGCTCCCGCTCTTGCTCCTCTTGGCGCTCCGGCTCTACGCTCACGCTCGCATTATCGCGCAGCAACGAACGGGCGCGTCCAAATACGCGGCGCCGGTTTCGACGCGACGACGGGCGCATCCAGTCACGCCTGGCGCCGGTTTCGACTGGCCCCGGTGTCGGCTGGGCTCAGCGGGTGACCGTATACGTCCTGTAGACGGTCGTTCGCCGTCCCGTGGGTCCCGCGGCGACGATGCTCACCCGTGCGGTCATCCCATCGTGTCGCCCGAGCGCGCGGCGCAGACGGGTCAGTGCCCCTGGGGCGACACGCAGGCGCACATGCCCGGTGAGGGCAGATGGGAGCGCGCGCGCCGCGGCGAGCAGCTTGACCGCGTGCGGTCGGCGACCCGCGCGCGGCGTCAGCGTGGCGGTGACGAGCACCTTGCATCCCCGTTCACAGCTGACGGTCATCGCGAGCGCGCGCCTGGCCAGCACCCCCCCATGACGGGTCAGGCCCACGCGTAGCACCGGGACGACGTCGAGCGGGGGCGGCCAGGCCCCCGGTGCCAGGCAGCCGGCGGTTCCAGCTGGGGAGAGCGCGTCGAAGCGCTCGATGCGGTTGTTGTTGGTGTCGGCGACGTACACGGCCCCGTCGCAGCCGACGGCGATGGCGCTGGGCTGGGAGAACTCGCCGGGTTCCGTGCCGCGAAAGCCCCACTTCGCGAGAAAGCGCCCGTCGAGGTCGAACACCTCGACACGATTGTCGCCGCTGTCGACCACGTACACGCCGCGCGCATCGACGGCGACGCCGGTCGGTCCCCGAAAGCGCCCATCTCCTCCGCCGAAGGAGCCCCACTGGCTCAGCACGGTACCCCCGGGGGTGAGCTTGACGACACGGTTGTTCCCTTGGTCGGCGACGTACACGGTGCCGTCCTGACCGACGGCGACGGCGGCCGGATGGTCGAATTCGCCCTGTCCCGCACCGGAGGATCCGTTGCCGCCGCCCGACCCCCACCGCGCGAGTAGCGATCCCTCCGGTCCGTAGACGAGCACGCGATTGTGGTTGGTGTCGGCCACGTAGGCGTCGCCTGTGGCGGGCGCGACCGTCACGGAGGTCGGCGCGGCGAGGCCCGCGCCGCCGAGGTCGGCCGGGCCGCCCAGTTCCGAGAGGAACGTGCCGTCCCCCCACAGGCGCGCGACCCGTCCGCTGCCGGGCTCACTCACGTAGACGGGGCCGCGAGGGTCGATGCCGATCCCGGCGGCGCCGTTGAACGCCGCACCGTGTCCCCCGGCGGTGCCCCAGGCGGTGGCGAACGCGCCGGTCGGCGAGAACAGCTCGACGCGGTCATGGACACTGTCTGAGGCGAGCAGCCGGCCGGTCGGATCGACGGCGACACCCCGTGGGGCGGTCAGCACGCTGAGGCTGTGGGATGTGACACCGAGCGTGCGCAGGTAGCCACCGTTCGTGTCGTACACCTCGATCCGGTCGTTGGCTGTGTCCGTCACGTAGGTGTCGCCGGCGGGGTCGCTCGCCAAAGCGCGCGGAAAGGCGAGCTGGCCGTGAGCCGAGCCGAACGCGCCCCACGTGCTGAGGTAGGCCAGTTCGGGGTTGAGCTTGACGATCCGGTGGTTGATGTCGTCGGCCACATACACGTTGCCGGCGGCGTCGAGGGAGACGCCGTAGGGAAAGCCGAACTGGCCCGGACCGGTCCCCTGCGTGCCCGCAGCGCTCTGGAAGACGCCGTTGGGGTCGAATTTCTCGATCCGGTGATTGTCGTCGTCGGCGATTAGCACCTCGCTGCCGTTCGCGGCCACGCCGCGGGGATAAGAGAACTGGCCGGCGCCGCTGCCGTAGGTGCCCCATTCGGTCGCTTCCGAGCCGTCGAGGGCAAAGCGCTCGATGCGGTTGTTGCCGGAGTCGGCCACATACACGTAGTTGCCGGTCACCGCGATCCCGCCGCCGGGAGGCTTGCTTGGGTCCTGGGAAGAGCCGAACGAGAACTGCCCCGGTTCGCTGCCGGTGTGGCCCCAAGCGCTGATGAAGCCACCATTGGAGTCGAACTTCTCGATCCGATTGTGGGCGGAGTCGACCACGTATACGTTCCCGGCAACGTCCGTGGCGAGGCCGCCGATCGGCCCGAACTGGCCGTGGCCGCCGCCGTAGGACCCCCACTCGGTGATGAATGCGCCGGCGGCGGAGAACTTCTGCACGACGTAGCTGAGCTGATCGGCGACGTACACGTCGCCCTGCGTGTCCACCGCGACCGCCTCGGGGTAGCGCAGGACGCCCTCCGCCCGCTGGCCGACGATGTGGGCGGCGGCGTAGGGGCACGGGTCGGCGCCCGGGCAGGCTTCTGCCCGGGCCACCCCCATCGACGCTACCCCCGCCAGCGTCAAGGCGCAGGTGAGGGCCGTCGTCATGGCCAGCGTCAGCCAGAGTGTCGGTCGATGCACCAGAGACCTTGCTTAAAGCGATTGCATCCCTTGCTCAGGGGATCACGATCACGAATGCAAACCCGGTGGCGGTTCCGGTCTTCACCGCGCTCGTCGTCGCATACGTGTCCACCTCGAAGCCCGTCGGGCAATTCGGGTGCTGCACGTTGACCGTGATCACGCCAACGCCCGCGGATGAGTAGCTGATCTCCTGCGAGGCGACCGGCGGATAGGAGGACGGGCTGATGCCGGCGGCGGGAGTTACGCAGTAGACGCCGGGGGCGGGCTCGGTGACACCGGTGATGTTGACGGGAGCGATCAGGCTCGCCGCGGACGGGGAGGTTGGCTGGACGACCGCATAGGCGCGAGCCGTGCCGGCCGGTCCCTGGGGTCCTGTCGCGCCGGTCGCGCCTGTTGCTCCAGTGCGACCGGTCGCGCCTGTTTTCCCACGGCTGCCAGTCGCCCCGCGGGAGCCGGGAAAGCCGGTGAAGCCACGTGGTCCGCGCAGCAGGCACGCGCGGATGCGCCGATGGTGGCTGATGACGATCACGGCGGTGCATGTGTGCGCGCGAGCCTGATGGGCCGCCGGACTGGAACCCGTGCCCGCAAGGGCCGGAACCGATATGGCCATCGCGGCGACGACGGCGGGGGTGGCGAGCAGGGAGAGCGTGACGCGGTGGGCGTTCATCGGACCTTTCCGATCGAGAGGGGTATCCAGCAGTGGAACACTGCAAGCACGCCGGGGGAGCGGTGTCAGCCGACGCTCTCGTGCGTCCGGGATGCGGGCGCACGCGGTGAAGAAGCGACCTGTGGCTCGGGGGCGCGGGCAGCGAGCCCGGCACGCGTGAAGGGCGCCGACGCAGAGTCACCTGGCGGGGTGGGTCGGTTGCGCTCGTCGCGGACGATGTAGAGGGGCCTGTGCTTGACCTCGTCGTAGATGCGTCCGACGTACTCGCCGATCACACCGATCGCGATCAGCTGGATGCCGCCGAGCAGAAGGATCGCGATCGTGAGCGAGCCAAAGCCTGGGAGGTAGGAGTCGCTGATACGTAGGGCGATGACGATCGGGATCGCGACGAACGCCACGCCCGCCGAGAGCAGGCCCGCGTAGGTGGCGAGCTGGAGCGGCAGGTGGGAGAAGGAGGCGATCGCGTCGAGCGAGAAACGGAGCATCTTGCGCAGCGTGTACTTCGTCTCGCCGGCGTGGCGCGCGTCGCGCTCGTAGGAAACGGCGGTCTGGGTGAAACCAACCCACACGGTCATGCCACGGAGGAAGCGCGAGCGCTCGGTCATCGCGAGCAGGGCGTTGAGCGCGCGGCGGTCGAGCAGACGGAAGTCGCCGGAGTTGGGCTCGAGGTCGACCTGGGCGAGCTTGTCGAACAGCTTGTAGAACCACGAGGCGGTGGCGAGCTTGAAGGCGGTCTCGCCCTCTCGTTGCTTGCGTACCGCGTAGACGACGTCGGAGCCTTGACTCCACTGGGCGATCATCTCGGGGATCAACTCGGGAGGGTCTTGCAGGTCTGCGTCGATCATCGCGACGACATCGCCGCATGCATGCTCGAGGCCGGCGGTGAGCGCCGCCTGGTGGCCGAAGTTGCGGGACAGGTGAACGACGCGCACACGTGGGTCCTCGGCGGCGATTCGGTCAAGCAGCTCGGGCGTCCGGTCGGACGAGCCGTCGTTGACGAGGACCAACTCGAACGGGAAGTCGGCCACGGCGGCACACGCGCGCGCGACGAACCGCTCGACGAGCTCCTCCTCGTTGTAGACGGGGGCCACCACGCTGAGCAGGGCGGGGGTGCGTAGAAATGGTGTTGCCGACATGTCGTTACCTTCCCGAAAGCGCCTATCGATGCATGCTGCACCCTCCATCTTCACGCGCTTCCTAAGCCCCCGATGAATCTATCGTTCATCCTGTGGCGTATGTCTCCGCGTCGCATCGGATATCGCAGGCGGTCACCCGAGAGCCTACCGGGAGCGGGCCGCCGGCTGAGCGCACCGGCGATCGTGCAGTTCGTGAAGTTCGGAATCGTCGGTGTGTCGAACACGCTGCTGTTCTTCGCGATCTACACGGTGCTGGTGAAGGGCGTCGGCGTCTGGTACGTGGCGGCTTCGGCGATCGGCTACACCGTGGGCGCCGTCAACGGCTTCCTGCTGAACCGCCGGTGGACGTTCCGCGAGCACGTCGGCGACGCGTTGACGCCCGTGCGCTGGACGGTGGTACAGGGTCTTGGCCTGCTGGCGAATCTGGGTCTCGTGTACCTGTTCGTCGACGGCACGGGCTTGGACGAACTGATCGGCCAGGCGTGCGCGACGGTGATCGTGACGGTCCTCACGTTCGTCGCCAACCGCGCCTGGACCTTCCGCATGCATCCTCCGGTAGCGATGGCGGATCGCGAGGTGTGATGGTTCAGCGAAACACGGCCAGCAGCGAGAGGCCCGCGGGGATGCGTCCCCCCCGGCCGATCGTCGTCGCCTCGAGCGCGAGTGGGCGCTCGAGCAGCCAGTTGAACGGTTCTGGGGGAATCCACAAGTCGAGGCTCGACTCGGTCGTCTTCGTGCTGAATCGGTCGAGCACGCGCAGGAGGATCGCCGCCGGCAACAGCAGCGAGTTGAAGTAGGTAGTGCGCGCGCACTCCCAGCCGGCCTGCTGGGCGACGTCGAGCAGCGAACGCCGCGTGTAGCGGCGATGGTGGTGGTTGATCTCGTCGTGCCCGCTCCACAGCCACTGGTAGGCGGGAACCGTCACGAGCAGTGAGCCGCCGGGCGCGACCACGCGGCGCAGCTCGCGCAGGGCGTCGAGGTCGTCCTCGAGATGCTCGATCACGTCGAGCGACACGGCGAGGTCGAAGCTCTCGGGGTCGAACGGCATCCCCAGCACGGAGCCTTCGATCACCTCGCCTGAATCGCGTGCGCGGGCGAGGCCGACGCTTGTCTCGGAAAGCTCTATGCCCGTCACCGTGCCATGGCGCGCGAGCTCGACCATGTTTCGGCCGCTTCCACACCCGGCATCCAGAATCCGCGCGGCGGGTGGTAGGCCGATTCGGGCGATCGTCTGCTCGATCACGCTCCGCCGGCCGCGGTACCACCAGTGGCGGTCCTCGGCGCGGTGTGTCTGCAACTCGTAGTCGTGATCCATGCGGGCATCTTTTCCTAAAGCACTGCCTCCGCGCGGTGCGCCCCGCCGCGGCGCTCGCTTTTGGCGTTGGTGTGGCGGGCTCCGTCGGTGTGACGGGAGGGCACTCTCCGTGAGGGTGGTGCTCTTTTTTAGAACCCGTATGACCATCGTTGTACGAGTTTTCGAAAAGTAACTCACCTCCCCAGCAAAGCTATGCCTTGAAAAAAGATTTGGCATACCATAAGATAAATTCTATGTCCACCGTAGAGCAGGCTCGATCCACGGCCGTCGAGGACTACTGCAAGGCGATCTTCGCGCTCGAATCGCGCTCCGGCGAGCCGGTGTCGACGAACGCGCTGGCCGAGCGGCTCTCGATCACGCCGGGGTCCGTCTCGGCGATGCTCAAGAAGCTCGACGAGCTCGCGTTGATCGCCTACCTTCCCTATCGCGGGGTGCGACTGACTGACGACGGACGCAGGGTGGCGCTCGAGGTGGTCCGCCACCATCGCCTGCTGGAGCTGTTCCTAGCCGAAGCCCTGGAGATGCCCTGGGATCGTGTGCACGCAGAGGCTGAGGTCCTCGAGCACGTCCTCTCCGAGGAGCTCGAGGGGCTGATCGCCGCCAAGCTTGGTCACCCGACGATCGATCCCCACGGTGATCCGATCCCCAGCGCCGAGCTCGAGCTGAGCGAGCCCGAGACACGCAGCCTGGACAGCCTCGACGAGGGCGATCGCGGTGTGTTCGTGCGGGTGTCCGACGCCGACCCGGAGATGCTCAGGTACCTGTCGGACCATGGGATCTCTCCGGGCGCGCGCCTGCGCGTGGCCGAGCGCCAGCCGTTCGGCGGCCCGCTGCTCGTCAGCTTCGCCGAGGGCGCCCACGAGCACGCGATTGGAGGCCAGCTCGCGTGCGCGATGCGCGTGCAGCTCGACCACAAGGAGTCATCCACTTGACCCCGCCGACTTCTCGCACTCCTGCGCTCGAAGGCGCGGGAGCGGGCGCCGTGCCCGACGCCCTCGTCCCGGACGGACCGCTGACAGCGCTGCCGACCCTCGCCAGTCCGCTCGAAGCACTGCTCGCCAAGGGCCGTCTGCGGGCGACCCTGACAATGCTCGGCCCCGCCTTCGTCGCGGCGATCGCCTACGTGGACCCCGGCAACTTCGCCACGAACATCCAAGGTGGTGCACGGTTCGGCTACCTGCTGCTGTGGGTCGTGCTGATCGCGAACCTGATGGCGATGCTGGTCCAGTATCTGTCGGCCAAGCTCGGGATCGTCACCGACTCCAGCCTTCCCGAGCTGTTCCGCGCCCGCTATCCGAGAGTGCTCTCGCGGGGCATGTGGGTGCAGGCCGAGGTGATGGCGATGGCGACCGACGTCGCCGAGCTGGTTGGGGCCGCGCTCGGGTTGAACCTGCTGTTTGGCGTGCCTCTGCTCCTGGCCGGCCTGATGGCGGCCGCGATCGCGTTCGCGGTGCTCGCGCTGCAGAGCCGCGGGTACCGCCGTTTCGAGGTGGCGATCACCGCGCTACTGGGGATCATCTTCCTCGGCTTTCTCTATGAGACGCTCCGCATCGGCCCCTCCGCACGCGAGTCGCTGAGCGCATTGGTGCCGCATCTGGCCGGACAAGAAAGCCTGTATCTCGCGGTGGGGATCATCGGGGCGACCGTGATGCCGCACGTGATCTACCTGCACTCGGCGCTCACCAACGGTCGCATGCCCGTGCGCGACAAGCACGAGCGGGCGAAGGTGCTGCGCTTCGCGCGCCTGGACGTGATCGTCGCTCTCGGCCTGGCCGGCCTGGTGAACATGGCGATGCTGGCCGTGGCGGCCAAGCTCTTCCACCAGACCGGACACACGGGGGTGAGCACAATCGAGCAAGCACACGCGGGCTTCGCGCAGCTCGTCGGCGGCGGCGCCGCGCTGGCCTTTGCCGTTGCCCTGCTCGCCTCTGGCGCCTCCTCCTCGAGCGTCGGAACTTACGCCGGACAGGTCGTGATGCAGGGGTTCGTCGGGTTGAAGATCCCCTTGTTCCTACGCCGCCTCGTGACGATGCTCCCGGCGCTCGTCGTGCTTGCCCTCGGCGTCGGCCCCACCGACATCCTCGTGCTCAGCCAGGTAGTGCTCTCGTTCGGCATCCCCTTCGCGCTGATCCCGCTCGTGCTGCTCACAAGTCGCCGAGACGTGATGGGCGACAACGTCAACCGCCGCGTCCTGACCATCGCGGCGTTTTCGCTGGCCACCGTGATCGCCGCGTTGAACATCTTTCTGATCTACCGGCAGATCTTTTAGTCACCCGTCGACGAGGAGGCCCTGCAGCGGCCCCAGCAACGCCATCGAGCGGCGGGAGACGCCGGGCAGCTCTTGCAGCCTGTGTGTCGCCCGCTCGCCACGTTCACGACGCGCCAGCTGCTCGGCGGCGACCGGGCGCCACAGCTCGTCCACGACGCGGGTGGGGTCGCCTGACACCTCCTCGATCGAGCGCTCCAGATGCTCGGCCCACAGGCGCAGGCGGGTGTCGCGGGCGAGCGTCGGGTCACAGCTGACGACGTTCATCTCGGTGTCGTTGAAAAACGAATGTTCGTTGAGGTTGGCCGAGCCGACGGTCAGCCAGGCATCGTCGACGATCCCGATCTTCGCGTGCACGTACAGCGGTCCGATCAAGGCGCCACTGCGCGCCGAGATCGTCGTGGCCAGAAAGCGCTTGCCGCCGCCGTCGTCGTCGGCGTCCACGAGCACGCCGAGCTGTCCCCTGGTCGTGTCGGCCCCGTTGTTGGGCTTGGCCGGCAGCACTACGACCACCCGGAAATCGTCGGCCGGAGGGTTGCGCAGCTTGTCCGCGAGGACGTCCACGACCTGTGGAGTCCACAGGAACTGGCTCTCCAGGTAGACGAGCTTCTGAGCCGCGCGAAGCGCGCGGGTGTATGCCTCGAGGATCCGAAAGTCACCACGCGAAAGGAAGTCGTAGATCTTCTCGGGCACGGTGCGGACGACCTGCAGCTTCACCTCGCCGGCGGCGCCAGGCGGCGGTGTCAGCTCCAGCTCGTCGCCTGCCGCTTCCCGCCAGCGACACGCGAAGTGCGCCGCCACGTCGGCGACCGCCGGGCCGCGCACACGGGTCGCCGCGTCGTGCCAGCCGAGCCGGCCGCGCATCGGATGATCGCTCGAGTCGAACCGATCGCCACCCAGCGATGTCAGGTCAATGCCGCCGACGAAAGCCACCTGCCCGTCCACGATCACGAGCTTCTCGTGGTGGCAGTGCATCGGCCGCTCGTGTGAGTCGAGCGCACATCTCACCCGCGTTCCGCGGATCAGCTCCGCTCGCGCTCTGCGCACTTCAGCCCGCGCGGGGGTGAATACCGGCGCCGGCGCGCCAGCCCACATCAGCACACGGACATCGACGTGCTCGGCCATCTCGCCCAGCAGCTCGCGCAGCGGCAGCGCGCGATCGTCGCGTGTCAGTCCGAAGTCGGGGGTGAGATGCCAGCCGGCGATGTGAACGTGCGAGCGCGCCCCAGCGATCGCCTCGGCGATCGCTGGGAGCGCCTGAGTGCCGTCGACCAACACCTCGAGCTGACATCCCTCGCGAGGGGGAGGGTCTCCAGCGGTCCAAAGCTCACCGGTGGCAGGCGGATCGAACTGTGCGCTCTGACCGATGCGAGCCAGCCGGCGACGGTGATGTGCGCGGATCGCGGCCTCGATCCCCTGGCCCGCCCATCCGTCGACCCGCTCGATCAGCCGTCCGGCCACGTCGAGGTTCTACCAGTTCCGCCAGAGTACCTCTGGTGCTCGAGTATGAGGAGCGCCAAGGCTCTGGAAGCACTAGCGACCGGCGTCCAGATCGGCAGGCCTCCCCAGCGGGTGTCCGGTGTAACGGCGATAGTCATCAGATGCCACATCGCGTGCTTGGCTCCGCTGTGCGAGAGCTCTACGACGTTGTGCGGGCCGCAACGGACACCCATCGCCGTCTCCGCGACCACTTGGTGACAATTGTCTCGGCGACGATCGGGATCGATCTGCTCTGCGCGATCCTGGCCTTCTTGCTCGAGCGCCATGCCCAGCAGACGGAGATCGACACCTTCGGCAGCGCGGCCTTCTGGACGACGACGCAACTGCTTACCGTTTCCTCGCAGATCAAGAATCCGATCTCCGCGGGTGGGCGCATACTCGACGTCTTCATGGAGATTTGGGCAATCACCGTGATCGCAGCACTGGCTGGCGCACTCGGCACTTTTCTCCAAAAGCGCGGGCAAGAGCTCCAGGAAAAGCGCTGATCGAGCGACAGTAGACTTCGAACGTGAGCGTGGATCACGAGATGGAGCACGTCTTCGGCTCCGGCGATCCATTCTCGCTCGGCGTCGAGGAGGAGTTGTTCCTCGTCGACCCGGTCACTGGGCGCCAGACGAATGCGTCGACGGCGGTGCAGGCACGACTCGGTCCCGTCGACGGCACAGTCGAGCGTGAGCTGCACGCCTGCCAGGTGGAGCTGATCACCGACGTCTGCCATAGCGTCGGCGAGGCGATCGGCGTGCTCGGAGCCCTGCGCCGTGCGGTTCTCGCGACGGGCGCGGGCCTGTTGGGCTCGGGCACGCATCCCTCGGCCGGCGAGGGCGAAGCGGAGATCACCGACAAGGAGCGCTACGAGCGTATCCGCGACCTGCTCGGCGATGCCGTTGCCACACCGGTCGGGGGATTGCACATCCACGTGGGAATGCCCGACGCCGAGACCGCGATCAGGAGCTTCAACGGCTTGCGCCGCCACCTGCCACTGCTGCAGGCACTGGCCGCCAACTCCCCGTTTCGCCACGGTCGCGACACCGGACTGGCCTCCGCCCGGGAGGTGACGGTACGTGGCTGGCCCCGCTCGGGTGTGCCGCGCGCGATGAGTGACTTCGCGGACTTCTCCGCCGCCACGCGGTTGCTGGCGCGGGCAGCCGACGTGCCCGACTACACGTGGTTCTGGTGGAAGCTGCGTCCGCATCCGCGGCTGGGCACGGTCGAGGTCAGGGCGCTCGATGCCCAGGCGTGCCTCGAGGACACCGCTGCGCTGGTCGCCCTGACGCACTGCCTGGCTCGCCATGCCGCAGAGGCCGAGCCACAGCCGGATCCGCCGGTCGAGGTGCTCGAGGAGGGCGCCTTCCGCGCGGCTCGCTTCGGCGTCGACGCGCGGCTACCCGACGCCGACGGTCGCCTGCGGCCGGTCAGGGAACTGCTCGAGCACGCGCTGTCGCTCGCGTTCGGCCACGCCCACGAGCTGGACTGCCTGGAGGAGCTCGAACGACTGCCGGCGATGCTGGAGCGCGGAGCGGGCGCCGGGCGACAGCGTGAGGCATATGAGATCGCCGGGATGGACGGGCTGCTTCGTGAGCTGACGAAAGTCACCGGCGCAGGCACAGAGGCAACGGCCGGCTGATCCAGCGCCGGAAAGGCCACCAGCGGCCCGGCGAGCCACAGTTCAGTAGCGATGGGTCGGATAGCTGGCCTGTCTTGGCCAGCTGGCCTGTCTTGGATAGCTGGCCTGTCTTGTTGACGGCCATATACTCGCCAGACATATCCGAGGAGAGGAACCGCAATGGCTGTCGGCATCAGGCTCAGGTTCGACGGGGGAACGCAGGAGAACTACGACGCGGCGCACGGCGTCATAGAGATCGACAGCGACCCGCCCGAGGGCATGATTGTCCACTCGGCCGGTCCGATCGACGGTGGCTGGGGCGTGATCGACTTCTGGGAGTCGCGCCAGGCCTTCGACAACTTCGTCGGCGAGCGACTCATGCCGCGACTGCACGGACTCGGTGACCGTGGGTTTCCCAACCCGCCGGACGTGAAGGAGTTCCCGGTCCACAATCTCCGGATTCCGTAGGTCTCACGCGCACGCGCCGCCCGCTCAAGCCCCCTGAGCGGAGGGCCCTGCACATTGCCGTCATCGGCTCATGGCTCGAGGACGGAACCGCAACAGCGGAGCACACATTCCCGGGGCGGATGGGCATGGCCGCGCGGCGTTTGACCCGGAGATGATTGTCGCGCTGCTGTTGTACGCATACGCGATTGACGAGCGGTCTTCTCGCGCGATCGAGCGCCGTTGCCATGTTGATATCGCGTTTCCGTGCGATCACGGCTAACCAGGCGCCTGATCACGCCACGATTGCTCGTTTCAGGGCGCGGCATGAGCAGGCGCTGGGCGGGCTGTTCGGGCAGGTGCTGGCGTTGTGCGCACGTGCAGGGCTCGTGTCGCTGGGTGTCGCGGTCTGGGCGGCACCGTCCTGCGATCAATTCGCGCCCGCTTCCATCAGGGCCTTGCGGGCGCGCGTCGAGCCTCGGTGGGCTGAGCTGCGGTTGCTGCTGATCACGCTGTTTCTGGTGTTAGCACGAAGCCCGCACGGCTGGCGGCGCGTCGCAAGTCGGCGTCGAAGCAGGCGAAGTGGCTGCAGCGTGGATCTGTCTCGCGAACCGCGAGCGCGCTCGCGAGCTGCACCGCGTCATATGCTCGCAGCGCGTAGCGCGCCGCTTCTTGGGCGGCCGCGATGAGCACCGGCTCGGTCAGCGAGACGATCGTGAAACGCGAGCCCGAGTCGGGATTGCCGTGAAAGTCGAACGCGAACGCACTGACCAGAATGTCGGCGGCCGCATCCTCGAGCTCGCCGGTTCTGGACTTGCGCCACAGCGCGGAGGGCACCTCCACGCGAGCGATCGCCGAGACGACGAGCATCTGCAGTGCGCGGATCGGCCGATGCCCGGGCTCGTCGGCGTAGAGCTTCACGAGCGCCGACGAGTCGGCAAAGGTGCTCAGCGGCGGCCCTCAGTGACGAAGTCCGACAGCGGTCTGCCACGCCCGGCGGCAGCGCGGGCACGGCTAAGCGCTCGCGCAGAAGGACGCCGCATCGGAAGGCGCTCGGGCGTCAGCAGAAGTCCGGCTCGGGCCAGGCGCTCCTTCAAGCCCGTGATCTCATCGCTCGCGAGGTCTGGGTCGACCGCGGCTGAGAGAACCTTGACGGCGTAGCCGTTGACGCTCTCCTCGCGATCGCGTGCTACTCCCTTGAGTCGCTCGGCGAGCTCTTCGGGTACTCGCAGTGTCAACTGACGCATGATGTCATGGTAGCAGGCATGACATCAGGGAGCCGTTATGGGCGCGGCGGGTTTCGAACCTGCGACCTCTCGCGTGTGAAGCGAGCGCTCTCCCACTGAGCTACGCGCCCTCGACGTCGAGTGTATTGGCCCTCGTCTCTACTTGCGCCTTTGCGTCAGGACCCCAGCACCACGCCCGGGTGCGGCTCCAGCCGGGCGGCGCCCGGAGAGTAGGCGTCGGCGAGCGCGTCCACTTCCTGCCCCGTCAGCGTGCCGTCGAACGCCGGGGCGCCGCCCAGGCTGCTGTAGGCGGCGAGCAGGCTCTTGCCGATTTCTGAGAGTTCGAAGTGGCCGTCGTACACGCTGTCTATGTACAAGGCCACGTTTGCGCGGTGGAAGCCGGCGACGGTGGGCGTGCCTTGCTCGATGCCTTCGATCGCCGCTGCGATCATCGCCCAGCCGCGTGTCGCGAGACCGGCAAAGGTGCGGAACCGCCCCACGATCCCCGCTCCTGGCCCGGTCAGCTCGCGTGCGCGTTCTTCGGTCAACAGGGTGGGAACGACCACTTGGCGTGCCTTTTGCGCCGCTGTGCGGACGGCGGGGAGGGTGCTCGCGGGAATGCTCGCGGCGAGTCCGTCCGCGACCACCGCCCAGCCGGTCCTCGCCGCCGTGACCTCCTGGCCGATCGAGCCCTCGGCACGCCTCAGCGCGCGCGTGACGGCGACCAGGTCTTCGCGCTGCAGTCGCAGCGCGGCCGGACTCGAGGTTCCCGTCGCCGTTTCCCCACAGCCGCTGATCGCGGACGCGATCAGCGTGGCGCTCACGATCGTCAGCAGCACGGCGACGCGCATCGTCGCGCGCCCCAGCAGGCTTCTAAGCGGAGAGCAGGTCGATCACGAACACGAGCGGCGCGTTTGGCGGGATCGCCGAGCCTGAGCCTTTGGGCCCATAGGCGAGCGGGGCAGGGATGATCAGCTCGCGTCTACCGCCCACGCGCATGCCCACGACGCCCTGGTCCCAGCCCGGGATGACCTGGCCGGCGCCGAGCTTGAACGGGAATGGTTCGTTGCGCTTCCACGACGCGTCGAACTCTTTGCCGCCGTGGAAGAGCACCCCGACGTAGTTGACGCTCACCGACGCGCCGGCCTTCGCTTCGGCCCCGGTTCCCGTGATCAGGTCTTTGACCACCAGTTTGCTCGGCGCTGCGCCCGCGGGCGGCGTGACCTTCGGTTCTTTCGACAGCGGCCCGGTCGTGGGTGTTTTCGGCGCCGGGGGTTCCGGGGTGCCGGAAGTCGCCAGCTTGGAGTCGCCGCTGTTCTCGTTGTTCACGCCGATCGTGCTGCCGCCGGAGCTGCTCGAGCCGCAGCCGGCGATCGGGACGGCGACGGCGAGCGTCGCAAGGCCGAGGATGGTGGGGGAGCGCAGGGAAAAGAATCTAGAGTAGGTCACGGCCGGGCAGCCTAACGGAATCGGAGGCGTTTGTGTGCGTCTGTCCGGCTCCGTTAGGATGACGCGCGGACCGTGCTAGGCGGGGAGGTAGCGGTGCCCTGTATCCGCAATCCGCTCTAGCGGGGCTGAATTCCCTTCCGAGGGGTTTCGCTCCGGTCGCTCCGTCGTTCGGGGCGTCGATGGTTCGGGTCCCGCGCGGTGTCGGCTTGCGAACCAGGTCAGGTCCGGAAGGAAGCAGCCTTAAGCGATCCCCGGCAGGCGCAGCGGAAACACCCGAGCCGGAGTCGCGGGCGACGATCGGTGGCCGGGGCCGGAATCTCGACGTGGGGTGCACGGTCCATTTGAGACAGGCTCTAACACCGCTGGAAGATCAGCCACGAGCGGTTGGCACGGGTCTCGGTGAACCCCGGCGGCACTGTGACCGGCAGATGGGGGTCGAGGGGATCGAGGACATAGTCCTCTTCCACTTCCATGCTCGCCGGGTCGACGTAGACCCCGCTCGAGACCTGTTCGTTCTGGGCGCTCACGACGTTTGCCGGGCTCGTCTTCAGATGCAGCGCGAGCAATGGGACGGGCGCATGGTTGGGGACGCCCACCGGTCCGCACCGGAGCGTGATCGCATGCTCGCGCACGAGGGCGAGCAGGTCGTTCTGGATGCTCTGCTGACGCGCCAGTTTGTCCAGCTCGCGGTGCGCCGAGCGGTACTGGGCAGGGGCGGAGATCGCAAGGGCCCCCAGTACGACCGCCCCGCCCGCCATCCACCAGCGCCGCCGCGGATCTGCCCGCGCGAGGCGCGTCCAGCCGAACGCGCCGGCGCCGCAGAAGACGCACAGGATCGCTGAGGCGAGGAAGGCATAGCGCGTGTTGATCGGCAGCCCGGCCGCGGCGAACACGGCGAACACGACCACGGCGATCGCGCCTGCGGTCGCTCCGAGGAGAGCCCGGCGGCGCAGCCACAGCAGCGACAACGCTCCGCCGAGTGCCGCGCCGGCGAGCACGGGCGGACGCAGGATCTCGCCGATCCGTCTGGGGATGTACTGCGGAATGTTGCCCGCTCCGGTGATCCGGCCGAGCGTGTGGGCGGTGTGGCGTGTGTTCGTGAGCGACCACAGCGGATGCCCTGTGATCAGCCAGTCGCTTGCGACCCACGCCAGAGGCGCCGCGGCCGTGAGCAGCGCGAGGGCCGCCAGTCGCATGCTCGTCGAACGGTTTGGCCGCGCGCGCGGGCGCGCCCGCGCGCGACGCAACTCATAAACACACACATACACCCAGTAGAGCCCAGAGAACGCCCACGCCTCCGGGCGCAGCAGTCCGGCGAGCGCGAGCAGGACGAGCACCGGCGCGCCGGCGGGAGGATTTCCATGCGCTCGGCGACGGGACTCGACGAGCAGTGCGGCGAGCACGAACAGCAGATACGGGATGTCCACGTACGCCCGCGCGCCATAGGAGAGGACGGGCACGCGCGTGAGCAGGATCAGCGCGGCCAAGGCGCCCGCCGCGCGTCCGAACCACTCTGAGCCGAGCCTGTAGAGCACCCACCCGCAGGCCGACAGCGCGAGGAAGCCGAGCGCCACCGCCACGTCTTCGATCGCGTTCGGGCCGAGCGGCGAGAGCACCACTCCGAGCGCCTCCACCAGCGGGTGCGGAGTGGGGGCGATCGCGACGCCGTACGCCGGCGTCTGTCCGCGCGAGAGCTGTCCGCCCCAGGCGAGCGCGTAGAGGGTGTCGTAGTTCGCGAACCCGACGCCGGCCAGGAGGCGTAGGACGACGGCCCCCGCGGCGATCGCCAGCGGGGCGCCCACGCGCTCGACGACGCGCTCGACCGGTTCTCTCACGGGTGTGGACGCTATCCGCTGAGGGCCTCTCGGGTAGACAGCCACGACCACGCTGAGAGGCAGCCGCAGCCAGGTACGGTATGGGTCGGCGACCTCGCGCCTGCCCCCGACTCGCCGCTCGGACGGGGCCGCGACCGTGGGTAGACTCAGCCACAGGTGTCCTCGCAGCAGCAGCCACAGGAGCAGCAGCGGTCCCTCTACCGCAGGCATCGCCCACGCACGTTCGCCGAGGTGGTCGGTCAGGAGCCGGTGGTGCGCACGCTGCGGCATGCCGTCGAACGAGAGAAGGTCCACCACGCCTACCTGTTCGTCGGCTCGCGCGGAACGGGGAAGACCTCGATGGCGAAGATCCTCGCTTCGTGCCTGAACTGCGAGCGTGGGCCGACGATCGAGCCGTGTGGAGAGTGCGACTCGTGCGTGTCCATCGCCCGCGCCAACTCGCTCGACGTGATCGAGATGGACGCGGCGTCGAACAACTCGGTCGACGATATCCGCGACCTGCGCGACAGCGTCGCCTACGCGCCCGTGTCAGGCCGCCGCAAGGTGTACATCCTCGACGAGGCCCACATGCTCTCGACGGCTGCTTGGAACGCGTTCCTGAAGACGCTCGAGGAGCCGCCGCCAAACACCGTCTTCGTGCTCGCCACGACAGAGGCGCAGAAGGTCCCCGCGACGGTCGTCGACCGCTGCCACCGCTTCGACTTCCACCGTCCCACGGTCGAGCAGATCGCGAGCGTCGTGCGGCGGGCCGCGGCGGCCGAGTCGATCGAGATCCCTCCCGCGGCGGTCGCGGCGTTGGCGCGCGCCGCGACGGGCAGCTTCCGCGACGCGCTCGGCACGCTCGAGCAGCTCGTCACCTACAGCGGCAACGAGATCCTCCTCGAGGACGTACTCGCGGTGTTGGGTGTGGCCGACGCGCGGCTGCTCGAGGAGACCGTCTCGGCGGTCGCCGCCGGTGACGCGCGGCGGGCATTGAAAGCGCTCGAGGAGTGCGTCGAGCAGGGGCGGGACGCGGCTTCCTTCGCCTCCGACCTCGAGGTGCGCGCGCGCGAGCTGCTCGTCGTGCAGACACTCGGCGAGGTGCCGGCCGAGCTGTCGCTCACGCCGGAGGCCGACGCCGCGCTGAAGAGCCAAGCCGAGAGGGTCGACCACGCGACGGTCGTCCGTCTGCTGGAGCTGCTCGGCGGCGCGATGGAGGCGGTGCGCGCCGGCGCCGATCCGCGCACGCGCCTGGAGCTCGCGCTCGTGAAGGCCGCCCGGCCGCAGGTCGACTCCTCGCTGCGCGCCCTGCTCGACCGGATCGAGCGGCTCGAGAGCGACCGCGGCGCCGTCTCGGCGGTCGTCGCAGAGGGCGACGTGCCCGCGAGTGATCGACACGGGCCCGCGCTTGCGACACCGGCACCCGAGCCCGATCCGGCCGACGCAATCCGACGACCCTCCGCGGCCGAGGTGGAGATCGCCGCCACGCCTCAATCCCCCGACACGGTGGTCCCGCCCTCCGTGGTCCCGCCCTCCGCGCCGAATACGGCGGTCTCTGCGCCGGCCACGCCGCAAATCCAAGAAGCGCCGATTCCGACCCCCGTGTCGGATACGGCGGTCTCTGCCTCGACCACGGCAAGCGCAGTCCCGGCGATGCCGGTCGGCGGCGATCTCGACTCCCTGCGCACGCTGTGGCCGGCCGTCGTCGACCTCGTTCGCGCCGAGAACGCCCTGCTCGGGGCGCTGATCGCCGAGGCCCAGCCGGTGGCCGTGGCCGAGGAGGATCTGACCGTCGCCTTCGCCTCCACCGCTCAATTCCTGAAGAAGAAGGCGGAGGACCCGGCCAACCGGGTGCTCGTGGGAAATGCCCTGCGCGACCTCACGGGGGGGCGCTGGCGGCTGTCGTATGAGCTGCGCGCAGAGCTCGACGCGCAGGGAGGCCCCGCGCGCGAGGGACCGCAGACCGAGGAGGAGTGGGTGAGGCGCTTCATCGACGAGCTCGACGCCGAGGAGCTGCCCGGCGAGGAGCGGCCCGGCGAGGAGCGGCCCGGCGAGGGTCCCCGCGAGCCCGCACACAGTCAAGAGAAAGGCGGTTGATCCACCAATGCCCAAGCAGCCGCGGATGCCGAACATGCAGCAGATGCTCCAGCAGGTCCAGAAGATGCAGACCGACATGCAGGCCGCCCAGGAGGAACTGAAGGGCGAGATCGTCGAAGCCTCCGCCGGCGGAGGCATGGTGACGGTGCGCGTCGGCGGCGACCTCGAGGTCAAGTCCGTGCGGATCGATCCGGCCGCGGTCGACCCCGAGGACGTGGAGATGCTCGCCGACATGGTCCTCGCGGCCGTCAACGAGGCGCTCCGCTCGGCGCAGGAGCTCGTCGAGCGCAAGATGGGCGGGGCCACCGGCGGCCTCGACATGGGCGGTCTCGGCGGCCTCGGCCTGCCGGGCCTGTAGTGAGCAGCTACGCCCCTCCCGTCCAGCGGCTGGTCACCGAGCTGTCGAAGCTGCCGGGCATCGGCAATCGCACCGCCCAGCGCCTCGCCTTCCACATCCTGCGCTCCTCCGGCGAGGACGCGACCGCGCTGGCCGAGGCGATCCGCGAGGTCAAGGAGCGGATCGGCCTGTGCGAGGTGTGCTTCAACCTGACCGACGAATCGCGCTGTCGCATCTGCCAGGACGCGCGGCGCGATCACGCGCTGATCTGCGTCGTCGAGGAGCCCTCCGACGTGATCCCGATGGAGCGCACGCACGAGTACTCAGGCGTCTACCACGTGCTCGGGGGGGCGCTGTCGCCGATCGACGGAATCGACCCCGAGGACCTGAAGATCTCAGAGCTGCTCGCTCGCGCGGCGGGCGATCGGAGACATTCCGAGACCGAGCACGTCGCCGTGCGCGAGGTCGTGCTCGCGACCAACCCGACCACCACGGGGGAAGCCACCGCGCTGCACCTCGCCGAGGAGCTTCGCGCCCGCGCACCGCAGGTCACCGTCACGCGCCTGGCCAGCGGCCTGCCGGTGGGCTCGGACCTCGAGTACGCCGACGAGGTGACGCTGGGCAAGGCCTTCGCCGGGCGGCGGTCGATGTAGCTGCTCTCCGCTCGTTTGTCTCAAGGACAGCTGGCTGGGTGCGACCCATTGGCCGACGCTGTTCCGAGTCGGCGCATGCGCCGACCGGCGGGCCCGCACATGTGCGGGCCCGAGACAGGGCCGCATGCGGCCCTGTCGGCCTGCCGCATGCGGCAGGGCCATCTATTCTGCGAGCGTGTCTGAGATCGTCGTGATGAAGTTCGGCGGCACCTCCGTCGCCGACGCCGAGCGGATCAAGCGCGCCGCGCGCAGGATCGTCGACAAGCGCGAGCACGGTTCCCGCGTGGTGGCGGTGCTCTCCGCACGGGGCAAGACCACTGATGAGCTGATCGCGATGGCCGAGTCGGTCTCCGACGATCCGGACCCGCGCGAGATGGACATGCTGCTGTCCTCCGGCGAGCGGATCTCCTGCGCGCTGTGCGCGATGGCGATCAACGACCTCGGCCATCGCGCGATCTCGCTGACTGGTTCGCAGGCGGGGATCGTGACCGACGAGTCGCACACGAAGGCTCGCATCCTCGACGTGCGCGCCGATCGCATCCTCACCGCCCTCGACGAGGACCGGATCGTGCTCGTCGCCGGCTTTCAGGGCGTCTCCACGGCCAGTGACGTCACCACGCTCGGCCGCGGCGGATCGGACACGACCGCTGTTGCCCTCGCCGCCGCCGTGGGGGCGGAGGTGTGCGAAATCTACACCGACGTCTCCGGCGTGTACTCCGCAGACCCGCGGATCGTCCCCGACGCGCGCAAGCTCGCCACGGTCTCCTTCGAGGAGATGCTCGAGATGGCCGCCTCCGGCGCCGGCGTGCTGCAGCTGCGCTCGGTCGAGTACGCGCGCAACCACGGCGTGCGCATCCACTGCCGCTCGTCCTTCGACGACGAGCCCGGTACCGTGGTCGTCCCGGAAGGAGAGAACGTGGACCACGCAGAGAAGCCCCTCATCACGGCCGTCACCCACTCGACCTCCGAGGCGATGATCACGCTGATCGGCGTCCATCACCGCCCGGGAGTGGCCGCGAGCATCTTCGAGGCGCTCGCGCGGGCCGGCGTGGACGTGGACATGATCGACCAGAACGTGCCCGCCTCCGCGGGAGGGCTCGCCGAGATCTCGTTCACCGTTCCGCGCGAGCACCTGCGCGAGGCGCACGCCGCGCTCGAGCCGCTCGCCGGCGAGGCGTACTCAGAGCTGATCGCCCACGACGACATGGGCAAGGTCTCGATCGTCGGCGCCGGCATGCGCTCGCACCCGGGGGTCGCCGCGAAGGTCTTCACCGTGCTCGCCGCCCAGGGGTTGAACATCGAGATGATCTCCACCTCGCCGATCAAGATCTCCTGCGTCATCCCTCGCGACAGCGTCGACGTGGTGGCGCGCTCGCTGCACGCCGCCTTCGAGCTGTCCGGGCCCGACACGATCGCCGTCGAGGATCCGTTCGAGGCCCACGGCCGCTGACTTGCAGGCGGGGCATGGCTTCGGCTCGCAGACGCAACAGATTTTAGACGCAACAGATTTTCGACTGAATTCTCTACATCTTCCTAACGACTTGCCGCGCGCGAGCACCTAGCCTGGGAGGCGCAGAGAAGGGGGGAGGGTCATCACTGCACAAGCGAGCAACGAGGAGCTGGCTATGACCCATTCTGCGGCACATTCCATAGAGGCGAAATCGAGACGTGGGCCTTGCGTTTTGAGGAGATCGCGTTCAGACTCCTCCGGAGGATGAGCTGTGGCGATGAAGCTCCATCGTTGCCCAAGTTTGTGTAGTTTGCAGGGTCAGCACGGTAGCTCTCCCCGTTCGCGGGGAGCCGAGCAAGGAAGCGGGGAGGCGCTATGAGTGGCGAGATGGGTATCGACAGCAAGGCCAGCGGTCGGGCCTCGCTGAGCGGCACGGGGGTAGACGAGCGCGGTTTCTGGAATCGCGATCGCAGCCTCGCGGGGATCAGGCGCCGCTCGACGCCTCAGCAGATCACCGAGGCCCGTGGCCCCGCGGCGAGCATGCGCCGGGATGCGCTGTTCCGTCGCATGCTGCTGATCGCGGACGTCGTCGCGATCGTCGGCGCGTTCGTCCTGACCGTGACGCTGTCGTCGCGATCGCTCCAGCTGACCTGGGCGAGCATCGCCGGCGTGCCGATCCTGCTGGTGGGCGCGAAGATACTCGGCCTGTATGACCGCGACGAGACGCTCTTGCGCAAGACGACGCTCGACGAGGCTCCCAAGCTCTTTCAACTCGCCACGCTGTGCGCGCTCGTCGCCTGGCTGACCGGTGGCCTGATCGTCGCCGGCGAACTCGACCGTCACGCCGCGCTGTTCCTGTGGCTGGCCCTTGCCGGTCTGCTGATGCTCGCCCGCACGCTCGCCCGGGCCATCGCCCTGGCGATGGCCCCAACGGAGCGCTGCCTGTTCATCGGCGAAGAGGCGCTGGCGGCGACGGTCCGGGCGAAGTTCGACGGGCGCTGTGGGGTCAAGGCGAAGGTGGTCGCCCATCTCGACCTCGACAATGCCGCCCCCTGGTCCACCGATGCGTTCTCTTCGCCCCGCCTGTCCGAGATCCGCGAGCTCGCCTGCGAGCTCGACGTGCACCGCGCGATCGTCGCCCCCCGCGGCGGGGAGTCCGAGATGCTCGACCTCGTCCGCACGCTGAAGGCCGTCGGCGTGCGCGTCAGCGTGCTTCCCCGCATGCTCGAGGTCGTCGGCTCCTCGGTCGAGTTCGACGATCTCCACGGCATGACCGTGATGGGCGTGCGCCGCTTCGACCTGAGCCGCTCTTCGCGCGTCGTCAAGCGCGCCTTCGACCTGCTCGGCGCGTCGCTCGGCCTGCTCGCCGTCTCTCCGCTGCTCGCCCTGTGCGCGATCGCGATCAAGCTCGACGGTCGCGGCCCGATCTTCTTTCGCCAGCTGCGCGTCGGGCGCCACGGCGAGCGCTTCCACATGCTCAAGTTCCGCACGATGATCCCCAATGCCGACGCGATGAAGGACTCGCTGCGCGATCGCAACGAGGCGCAGGAGGGGCTGTTCAAGATCGCCGACGACCCCCGCGTCACGCGCGTCGGGCGGCTGCTGCGCAAGAGCGCCCTCGACGAGCTGCCCCAGCTCTTGAACATCGTCAAGGGTGAGATGAGCCTCGTCGGCCCGCGCCCGCTGGTAGTCGAGGAGGACGACCGCGTCGAGGGCTGGCACCGTCGTCGCCTCGAGCTGATGCCCGGCATGACCGGCCACTGGCAGATCCTCGGCCCCGCCCGCGTGCCCCTGCGGGAGATGGTCGCGATCGACTACCTCTACGTCGCCAACTGGTCGCTGTGGACGGACATCAAGATCCTCCTGCGCACCGTGCCCCACGTCGTCGGCCGACGCGGGCTGTAGCTCTCCCGACTGCGACGCACCGCGACGCGCTAGCGCACGCCGTGTGTGCGGACGCCGCGTGCGCCGGGGCGCCGATGCGCGCGGCGTGACCGTCTGGCGTGAGCTCGCACCGGTGCTTGCTCCTCGTCCCAGACGATCAGTCCCGCGTTGATCCTGCGTGCGGGCTGAGCGGCAGCGGACGCAAGTTGCGCGTCGCCACGGGCCGCCATGCGACAGATGGCCATGAACAGGGCCACCACTATGAGCCAGGCGATGGGGAGCAGGATCGGGAGCATGTGATCTTTGTTGTTTGCCAGACGCAGGTCTATTCCTTCCTTCGGACGGATCCGTGCAGGGAGCCATCGAAGAGCTGAGTCAATCGGATAAACGTCCAGCGGCCTCGGGCGTCGGGCGATCACACAGAGCTCCCCGTGTCAATCGACCACGCCAGGCTCCTGCGTCAGTCGATCACGCCGAACTCCTGCGTGTACGTCGCCCCGGCCTGGCCCCCGCCGAACGACGACGGCGCGGCGGGAGCGACACCGATCGCCGTGTCGCGATAGCGCGCGTCGAGGATGTTCGACAGGTGCTCGGGTGAGGCGATCCACGCGGCCACGATCGTGCGGGGAGTGGCGAGCGAGCCAGTCCCCCAAGCGATGTTCTCGCCGATCGTGTAGCCCGCCTGCGGGTTGGACAGATAGCCGGCGGCCCGCAGCCGGTTCGCCGGGGTTTCCCCGTCCGGCGCGACATGTTCGAAGTAGTCTTCGGCGACCATCCTTTCGCTGTGGCTCTGGGCCGCCTGCTCGAGCGCCGCGTCGGGCTGCAGCGGAAGCTCGCCGTCGCCCGCACGTGTCTGGTTGATCAGGCACAGGATCGCCGTACGCACCGATTCGACGTTGCCTGGTTCCGGCGTGAGTTCGGTGTTCTGGCAGGGGCTCGCAAGGACTTCCGCGATCGCCGGCGCGCTCGGCACGTCGACCGTCACGCTCCTCCTTCTTCCGCGTCCAGCTTCGCGTGCCACGCTCCTGACCCTTGACGCACGCTCGAGACGGCCGCGACCGGAGCTCGAGCGGTGCGTGTGACGGGTGCTTCGAGTCGGACGCCTGGCCGAGTGGCACATCGTCCGCCGATGTCCATGGTGCGGGCGCGTGACCCGGCAGGCACGTGCGTGGCGGTAGTGACGAGTCGCGCCCTTCGCGGTCGCCGTTGCTCCCGCGGTGGCAGGGCACACGGCGAACATGACCGTGGCAAGCAGGATGCGAAGGTGGCTGCGAGCGCGCACCCTGTGGACATCGGCCGTCGCAGGCCCTCGTCTGAGTAACCGGCCGGGTCGATGGACGCCCTATGCTCCCCGGGGATGGTTAGGGCCCGCGTCACGAACCTGAGACGCCGCGCGTGAGATGGTCATGGCTGCTGGTGCTCCTCGTGCTCGTGACCGGCATCGCGGGGTCCGTGCTGGCGTTGCGCGCCCGCGAAGGCGACACCCAGTTCGTCGCCCAGCAACAGGCGGTTGTCCCGGTGCGGGCGGCTCAGCTCGACGGCCTGATCCTGACCACCGCCGATCCCCGCCCGGGCTTCGGCGGACGGGCGCGCGCGGCGAGCTGTCGCTCGGCGGCGCCCGGCGCGCTCGGCAACCCGTGGACCTGCGTCGTGCGCTATCCCCGCCTGCCCCGCGTGCGCTACCGGGTGATCGTGTTCGCCGATCGCTCGATCGCCGGAGCCGGAGCGCCCGAGACCCTTCCCTCCGGCGCCGCACCGCGCCGCACCGACCTGACTGTCAGAGGCTGCTGTGTCGGCGGGTCGTGAGGATCAGTCGAGCTCGGCGCGCAGCTTGCGCAGGGCGCGGTAGATCCGCCCCTCGACCGCACTCTCGCCCTCGCCGAGCACGTGCGCCACGTCGCGCAGCTTCAGATCGGCGCCGAAGCGCAGGGAGATCGCCTCGCGCTCGTCGTCGTTCAGCTGCGCCAGCGCGCGGTGTAGCTCGTCACGATGCTCCACTGCGGCGAGTCCCGGATCGAGCTTCTCGCCGCCGCCCGCGCCCGCGTGCGCCAGCGCGCGCTCTTCGTAGGTGCGCCGGCGGGCGTGATCGCGCAGCAGATTCAACGCGATCGTGTACAGCCACCGGCGCTCTGACCCACGCCGCGGATCGAACCGCTGGCGCGAGCGCAACACCCGCTCGAAGGTCTCCGACAGCAGGTCCTCGGCCAGCGTGGGGTTGCCCGTGCGATAGGCCAGGAACGAATACAGCCGCTCGGCGTGATCCTCGAATAGCCGCTCGAAGGTGTCGGGTCGCATGCTCAGCGACATTCTCCCGCCTCGCGGCGTGACCGCGCGCGCCGGCGGTCGTGTCAGTTCATGAGCCATCGAAAGCCTTTCGTCCAGCTTGGGCTGCCGGGGCGCCCTTGCCCCGGCAGCCGTCGCTCGGACCTCAGCACACGTGGTAGACGTGAGTCTCCCTGACCGTGTTGCCCTGGCTGGTCACCGCGACGATCGTCACGGTCGTCGCCGCGCCGGCGCTCGAGCACGGGAGGTTGACCAGGTTGATGTTCGTCGAGGCCTTTTTGCCCTTCAGGACCGAGACGACTTTACCGTTGACCTTCAGCGTCACCCTGCGCAGGTGCGATCTACGCGATAGGCGCAGGTGGATTTTGATGTGGCTGGTTTTCGCTTTGGTGCTCGTCGAGCCTTTCACGCCGCTCTGAGCCGCCGGGAGGGTGATCGTGACGGGCGCGGAGTTGTTCGTGATGTTCGTGGTGTTGGTGATGTTGGTGGTGTTGAAGCTGTTCGTGTTGCAGTTTTCGTTGCCACCGTTTCCGCCGTTGCCACCGTTGCCGCCGTTTCCACCAGTGCCGCCGGCACCGCCGACGCCGCCGTTTCCACCGCTGCCGCCGTCATCGCCGTTGCCGCCGCTTCCACTGCCGCGGCCGCCGTTGGCGCTGCCGCCGTTGCCTCCGCCTCCGCCGCCGCCGCCATTGCCGGCTATGCAGGTGTTTCCGTACTGGGCGGTCGCCGCGCTCGTGTGGGGAGTGCTCGAGCCACCGGCCGCGAGCACGCCGCCGGTACCGGCCGCCAATACGCCGACGGTCAGGCCGGCCGTGGCCAGGCGACGCGCGCCTGCCCCGCGCCGGGCGCCGGACTTGGCACGCGACATCGCGGTCGTCTTGATCCTGTCGAGCTCCAGCGGGCTGGCCTCGGGACGCTCGCTGCGCAGTCGCTGAGCGACGCCTTCGAGTTCATCCTTGTGTGCGTCGTTCTCGCGCGGCATATTCGTCTCCTGGCCTCCTGGAATGGTTGGAATGCAAGCCTTTGACTCCCTATACGAACGGTCTGCGAGTTTTCCGACAGTCCGCGGCGAAATAATTCGGAGCTCGGCCACGTCCACGATCGCCCGTCTCGAGGCGGTCGTGGCCGTAGGAGACGCGCCTTATCCGACTGACGCGTGGCGCGGTGGGCCGTCAGAGGTTGGTGATCGCGAACTGGCCGGAGGTCAGCGCTTCGCGGCGCAGGCGCGGGGCGGCGCTTTCCCACGCGCGCGGATCGCTCGAGCGAAGCACCAGGCGGGCATGCGCGAGGCCGTTCTCCAGCGGGTCGAGGACGATTGCGCGGGCGATCGCCGGTCGTGGGTCGAGGCCCGCGCCGGCGCGGGCGACGGCGAGCCAGTACCAGCCTTCCCAGTCGTCCCGTTCGAGCGCCGTCGCTCTGGCCATCGCGGGGACCGCGCTCTGGGCGAAGCCCTGCTCGAGGTCGCAGATTCCGACGACCTCGTACGCCTGCGGGCGCTTGGCTGACAGCGACAACGAGGAGATCGCCTCGCTGCGGGCGCGCGGGCATTCTTCGCGCTTGAGCTCTTCCCCGGCGCGCTGCAGGCGCGCGTAAGAGGTGCTCACGAGCAGCGGCGCGATCGCCAGCACGAGCCAGCCGAGCGCGACGATCGTGCGCCCGCCGGGCAGCCCGGAGAGTCCGACCCGGCCGTCGCGGGGGCGGGCGAGGGCGGCGCCGGCGAGCACGAACACCACGAGCGTGACCGCCGGCATCTGCCAATCCCAGTCGAACGCCTGGTGTACCGCCCAGGCGAGGGTCGCCGCGAACAGCGCCGCGTAGAGCGCGCGATCGGGGCCGCGGATCCGCGCGGCGAGCCCGGCGAGCATGCCGAAGACGACGAGCAGGATCAGCGCGAAGCCGACGACGCCGAGCTCGGACAGGCCCTGCAGGTAGAGCGAGTGGGCGTCCGCCACGAGCTGGTGTTCTGAGCGGTAGCGGAAGTACTGCGGCTGGTAGGTGCCCGCGCCGGTGCCCCTGAGCTTCTGCGTGCGGTAGATGCGCAGCGCCGCCTGCCATAGCTCGAGGCGCCCGTTGTTGGCCGGATCGCCGAGGCGGTCGCGGGTCTGGGCGGTGTGGGCCGGGTTCGCCTTGACGAATTTGTGGTACTCGCGGGTGGCGAACCCCACGGCTCCGAGCGCGAGCGCCAGCGCCACGACGATCGCCGTCGCCGCTGCTCCGGCGCCGACCCGCACGGCCGTCCGCGGCGGCGTGCGCACGAGGGAGAGCTCGCCCAGGGGGCGGTCGGCCGCCAGCAGGAGCGCCCGCAGCGCCCCCGCCGCGAGCATGCACGCCGCCACGACGACCGCCACGTGCCTGCCCTGGGCGACGGCCTGGGCGCTGGTCGGCTGGGTGCTCGCCAGGAGTGTCGCGTCCCACGCCGAGCGCAGGGCAATCGCGGTCGTCGGCGCGACCGCGAGTAGCGCCGCGGGCAGCGTGTGCAGGCGCGTCAGCAGGCAGTAGGCGAGCAAGCCGAGCGCGGCGACCCCCAGCGCGCCGCGGGAGAACGTCAGCAACAGCGTCGCGGCGATCCCCGGCAGCACCGCGGCCGCGAGCACGCGCGCGGCCCAGTGCTCGCCGCGGGTGGCCGTGATGTGGAAGCCGAGGATCAGCCCCAGCGTCGCGAGCATGCCCTCGGCGTTCCAATATGTGAGCGGGTAGCTCAGCCGGCTGGAGAAGAAGCTGCTGGCGGTCGGCCAGGCATGGGGGAGCACGCGCGAAACCAGCCCGATCAGGCACACGACGGCGATGCCGGCGACGAGCGCCCTGAGCAGCCAGGCGATCCGCTCGCGCGTGAAGCGCAGCGAGCCGAACAGCGTCAGCGCGAGCAGGTAGAGCAGCGTGCGGTCGAAGCTGTCGAGGGTACGCGCGGTGGCGTGCGACCACAGCACCGAGACGAGCTGGAAGGCGGCGTACAGGGTGAGCGCCACGAGCGGCACGGCCAAGGCGCGGCTGAATCCCTCGAACGGGCGCTCGGCGAGCGTCGTGCGCAGCACGAGCGCTTGGGCCAGGATCACCGTCGCGAAGCCGCTCGAGCTAGCGAAGTAGCCGCCGGCGTTGAACGACAGGTACACGAGCACGACGGGCGCGAGCAGCACGAGCGCGACGAAGCCGGCGCTCTGGAGCGGCGCCCGTCCGCTCGCCGTCGCTTCGGTCGTCTCCCGCCGCGAGGCCGTGATCTGCGCCGCTTCGCTCGCCACGACGCCAAGCCTATTCGCGGTGGGGTCCTTACGCGCGCGGGACGACGAGCGCGGGACACGAGCGCGGGACAAATGTCCGCTCACGGCCGATCGGCGCCATGGTCGGCGCGGACGAGCCGAAGCAGGGGCATGCGCGCAAACGCGGTGGACCGGCCCGCGGCGCCGGTGGCGAGGGAGGCGATGAAGAGCGAAGCGCCCGCCGGGACGAGCGGGCGGCGGGCGATCACAGCGCTGATGCTGCTGCCCGGCGCGCTGGTCGTCTTCACGGGGTTCAACGCCGGCGGCTACTTCCCCGCGACGCCGGCGATCCTCGTCGTCGTGCTGACGCAGATCCTGCTCGTGCGGGTGATCCGCGCGCGACACCCATTCGCGGGAATCGCGCCGGTCACGCTCGTGGCGATCGTCGCGGCCGGGTCCTACGCGCTCGAGACGCTCGCCTCGGCGCTGTGGTCGCACGCGGTCGGCCGGGCGCTCGTGGAGTTCGACCGCGCGTGGCTGTATCTGCTGGTGCTGGCGTTGTTCGGGACCGTCCGCGCGAGCGCCCGCGACCTGCGGTGGCTGATCGGAGGCCTCCTGGTCGGCGTGTCCGTCGTGTGCCTCGCGGGCCTGACCAGCCGCGTGCTGCCGGGCGTGTGGCACACCGCCCCGAACGTGGCGAACCAGCGGCTGAGCTATCCGGTCACCTACTGGAACACGCTCGGCCTGCTCGCCGCGCTGGGGATCGTGCTCGCCTTCCACCTCGCCAGCGCGCTGCACGAGCCCCGCGTTGTGCGCGTGCTCGCGGCGGCGGTCACGCCGCTGTTGGCGGCGACGCTGTTCTTCACCTTCTCCCGCGGGGCGATGGTGGCGGGGGCCGCTGGCCTGGTCGTGTACGTGCTGGCGACCCGCTCCAGCGGGCTGGTGAGCGGTGCGGTGGCGACGCTGCCGGGCACGGCGGCGCTGGTGGCGGTCGCCTACCACGCGAACCTGCTGGACACGGTCGAACCGACTACGCCGGGCGCCGTCGCGCAGGGCCATCGCGTAGCGCTCGCGGCGGGGATCTGCGCCGCCGGGTGCGCCGGCGTGCGCCTGCTGCTGGCCGTCGCCGTGGATCCGCGCCTTGGTCGCCGCTCGGGCCGGGCGCGGCTGGGACGGACGGCGAGACGGACGATGCTCGCGGGCGCGACTGCCGCGGCCGTGGCGGCGATCCTCGCGCTGGGCGTGCCCGCGACGGTGGCGCACGACTGGAGCAGGTTCATCAGTGGGGCGGCCCCCAGCACGAGTCATGGTGACCTGCGGGCGCGCCTGACTGACCCGTCCAACGACGGGCGCACCGATCTGTGGCGGGTGGCGATGAACGGCTTCTCCGCCTCGCCGCTGCACGGGTACGGCGCGGCGATGTATCAGACCCTGTGGGATCGCCACCGCCCGGCGTTCGTCTATACGGTGAACGCCCACAGCCTGTACCTGCAGACGATGGCGGAGCTGGGGATAGTTGGGCTCGCGTTGGTGCTGGTCGTCGTTGCTGTAGTCCTCGTCGGACTTGCCGCGCGCGCGCGCGGCACGCGTCGTTTGATCTACGGAGCGCTGCTCGCCGCGGCGGTGGTGTGGGCGCTCAGAGCGGGGGTGGACTGGGATTGGGAGATGCCGGTGGTGACGCTCGGGTTCTTCGCCGCGGCCGGCGCCGCGCTGAGCCCGCGGGCGGGGCGCGGACCCGGCTGGAGGCCGCCTGCGGCGGCCCGCGCGGTTCTCGTCGCGCTGGGACTGCTCACGCTCGTGGTGCCTGTCTTGATCATCGGCTCACAGCGCCGACTGGACGACGCCGAGCGCGCGCTGTACGGGTCTGGTTGCACGAGGGCCGTGGCCGCCGCGAGAGCATCCAGCCGATGGCTCGACATGCGGCCGGAGCCGTATGAGATCGTCGGCTTCTGTGCTCTCGAAGGCGGCCATGACGGGCAGGCGGTCGCGGCGATGGAGAAGGCGGTGAGCCGCGATCCGGGCAGCTGGGAGACCCATTACGCGCTCGCCCTCGCCCAGGCGTCCGCCGGGGTCGACCCAAGGCGGGCGGCGGAGGAAGCGTTGCGGATGAACCCGTTCGAGCCGCTCACAAGGCAGGCGGCCAAGGTCCTTCGGACGTCGAGTCGCGGTGCATGGATCGGCCGGGCAAGCGCTCTGAGAGCGGCTGCGCTCGCGAGCAACGACCTCTCGACGGTTCCCTCCTGAAAAAGCGCCCCAGCCGGTTTCAGCCGAGAGTCTCGGCCGGTGCCTCGGCCAGCGCGTCGCGGAGCTTGCCCAGCCCGCGATAGACGCGACCTTCGATCGTCGCGGGCAGCTCGCCGGTCAGCTTGGCGATCTCGGCGATCGACAGGTCGGCGCCGAAGCGCAGGGCGATCGCCTCGCGCTCTGGCCCGCGCAGGAGCGAAAGGCTCCGGTTGAGCAGGTCGCCGCCGTCGAACTCCCGGTCTGCGATCTCATCGAGGAGGTCCGTTTCGTCGACCCCCCAGGACTCGCCGATCGACCCGGCGTCGGGGCTCGTGGTGACACGCTCGAGCGCCCTCTTCTCGGTGGCCCGTCGCCGCGCGTGGTCGTTGAGGCAGTTGAGGGCGATCGCGTACAGCCACGTCTTCTCGCTCGCCCGGCGCGGGTCGAAGCGCCGACGGGCGCGGAGCACGCGCTCGTAGGTGTCCGCGAGCAGGTCCTCGGCCAGTGTGGGGTCGTCGGTGCGATAGCGGAGGAACCCGTACAGCGCCTGGGCGTGCTCGGCGTAGAGCCGCTCGAACGCGTCGTTGCCGATCCCCGTCACAACGCGCGTATCGGCCTTATGTCCAGCCGAGCGAGCTTCCGTCTGGAATCTGGCCGGTCGTACGTATCAGCGACATGAGCCACTCACCCAAAGACACAGACAACTCTTTCCCAGACGACCTGCAAGGGGTCGCTGAGGAGCTTCGCGACGGGCGTTCAACGTTGGACCCGCTGGCACTCGATCGAGTGAAGCTGCGGGCGATGAGCGGTGCGCGTCGGACCATCTCTCAACGACACAAAGGACTCTTCATGAGGTCACGCCTGACGACGTTCGTCACAGCAGGATTCCTCGCCCTGGGCACGGGCGGCGCGATGGCGCTGGCCGGCGGCGGTAACTTCGGCGGCGGCGGCGATGGAAGCGCCAGCCGTCACCAGTACCGCCCTCCGTGTGAGCACGGCGATCATCACGAGGATCGCGACTGCCACGGTCACGGCGGCGGCGGCGGCGACCATGGCGGTGGCGGCGATCACGGTGGTGGTGGCGACCATGGTGGTGGCGGTGACCATGGCGGCGGTGGCGGCCATCACGGTGGCGGCGATGGTGGACACAGCGGTGGACACCAGGGTGGTGGCGGTGGTGGTCACGGCGACGGTGGTCATGGCGGCCACGGACATCACCACTAGGAGCGCCCGCACCAGACATTCGACGAGCCCGGGGGTCCGCGATCGCGCGGGCCCCTTTTGGTGGTGAAAGCGCAAAGGCACGCAAACGTCGGAGGCAATTGCGATGCGCCGGTCTCGGCGCATGATGCGCCGAGGTGGGACGATCGGCTACTCGAACAGGCCGATGCCGGCGAGATAGCGGCGCAGGAGAGGGCTTGAGAACCTCCAGTCGCCGCGGCCTCTGCTTTCGATGATCGCGGCGTCGCGAAGCCCTTCGAGCGCACGCCGGACCGCTCCGCGTGGCAGCTGGGGTATACGGGCTCGCCGCGGGCGAGCCGCCGGCGAGCGTCGAGGCGATCTCACGCACGTCGGCGCCTCGGCCGATCATCTGGCTGGCCGGGATCGGCTGGCCGGTGGGGAACAGGTCGCTGCTTGGGATGGATCACGAGGCCTGCCCTACGTCCACAGTGTGGCGAGCGGCCAGGCTTCGAGCCGCTCGCCAAATGGAAGACGTTCGCCGCCCAGGTAGAAGACCACGCCGCGGATAAAGCGCTCGTCGCCGATCCGATCGCGCATGGTTGCAAGGTGCTTGAAGTCCTCGCCGCGTACGGTCGCGGACGCCTTCACCTCGACGCCCGTCAGGCGACCGTCGGCACCCTCGAGGACGAAGTCGACCTCGGCCCCTGCCGCGGTGCGCATGTGAAGAAGGGACGCTCTCCTCGGCGCGGCTGACAGTTGCTTGGTCAGCTCCATTCCGACGAAGCCCTCAACGACGGCGCCAAGCGGCGAATCGCGGTCGTAGAGGCGTCCCCGATCAATCCGCAGCACATGCGTCAGCAGGGCAGAGTCGGAGAGCAGGAGCTTTGGCGCCTTGGTGATCTGCTTGATGCGGTTGGAGTGATATGCCGGCAGGCGGCGGACGAGGAAGACGTGCTCGAGCAGAGTGAGATACCGATCGAGCGAGGTCCGCGGAATTCCTACCGAACTGCTCACGTCCGTCTTGTTCAGCGGTGCGCGTACGCGCGAGGCAAGCGATGCGAGCACCGCCGGTACCTCCGAGAGGCGCTCGATGTTCGCAAGGTCGCGCAGGTCGCGTTGCACGATCGCGGTGAGGTAGGCGGCGAGCCACTCCTCGCGACGATCGTCCTCACGGGCGACCGCCTCCGGGAAGCCGCCGCGCAGGATTCGCTCGATGAGATCCTCGCGGGTGCTCGCCGGCGCGAGCTCCGGTTGTGAGGATCCGTCGAGCAGCAGCTCGACGATCCGTCCGGCGACGCCCTCGATCTCGGCCTGCGAGAACGGCCACAATGTGTGTACCTCGACTCGCCCGGCGAGTGACTCTGAGACCTTCGGCAGGAGCATCACCTGTGCGGATCCGGTGAGGATGAAGCGCCCCGGGCGGCGATTGCGGTCGATTGTGGCCTTGATCGGGAGGAGCAACTCGGGCGCCCGCTGGATCTCGTCGATGACGAGCGACCCGTCGGCGCTCTCGATCAAGCCGACCGGATCGTGGCGAGCGGCATCAAGTGTGCGCAGATCGTCGAGGCTGAGGTAGCGCGCCGGGTGAGGACCGTCGGCGATGCTCTGCACGAGGGTGCTCTTCCCGGCTTGGCGGGGACCGACCAGCATCACCGCGGGCGTATCGCCGAGGGCCGTGAGGAGGCGGGGAGTGATGGCGCGCGCGACGGTGTCCATAATCAATCGTCCACTGTCTGGTCATTATATACCCATATCGTGGTCGATTCATGATAATATGCAGAGCGGCGTCCAGAAGAGCTCGCGTCTGGCCGGAGGGAGAAGGATCATGACCACAGGGCGGCGATGGGCACTGCCCAGAGGCGCTCTCCCAAGGGGATTGTCTGCTCTCGGGGATGGACCACGATGCCCGCCGTGAAACGGGGACCGTAACGTTCGCGGAGCTTGACGAGCCACCTGTAGTCCCGGCTGCCGATCGTCGCGCGCGCCTTGACCTCGATCGCGACTATCCGGCCGTCGGCTCGCTCCAACACGAGATCCACGTCTTCCCGGTCGCGCTGGTAGTGGTAGAGGCGTGCGCGGTTGGTGGACCAGCCGAGGTGCTTGAGGACCTCCATGGCGACGAAGTTCTCAAGGATTCTGCCGGTGAGCTGGTCGTCGAGTGCGATTCGCGCCTCGTCGGCGCCGAGCAGTGCCGCGAGCAGACCCGCGTCGGCGAGATAGATCTTTGGCGTGCTCGCCTCTCGTGCCCCGAGGCCAGGCCGCCATGCTTTGAGCCTTATGACGAGAAACAGCTGTTCCAAGAGTCCCACGTAGGCCTTCACCGTTTCGGGGCTCAGATTCAGGCGTGTTGCCATGTTGCGATAGGAGAGGAGGTTGGCTGCCTGGGCTGCGATCAGTCCCAGCAGTCTCGGCATCTCCTCGATCTTGATGGCATCCGAGATATCGCGCAGGTCGAGCTCGAGAGTGCTGTCGATATAGCTCTCGAACCAGCGCGCGCGCCGATGGCTGGTGCGCATGAGAGCTTCTGGATAGCCTCCAGCGGCGACGATCGAGGTGAAGGCATCTCGGCCTACCGTGCAACCGCTGAGATGCGGCGGCGTAGCTGCGAACAACGCGTCGACGAGGTTGATCTGGCCTCTTCGCATCTCGCTCTGGGCCAGCGGCCAAAGGTTCAACGTCTCGATGCGTCCAGTGAGTGCGTCCCTGACCCGTTTCGAGGTCAGGATGTTGGCAGAGCCCGTCAGGAGAAACCGTCCGGGCCTGGTGTCCCTGTCAACGACGCTCTTGATCTCCAGCAGCAGCTCCGGCACATGCTGGATCTCGTCGATCAGGACGGGACCGGAAAGCGCTGCAAGAAGCCCGCCGGGTCCCGGGAGGCCGCGCCGCGAGTCGCCGCCTCGTCAAGGCTCAGGATCGTCATCGGGTGCTCACCGGCGGCGATTTCGCGGGTCAGTGTCGTCTTGCCGACCTGACGCGCCCCTGCGACGAACACGACCCGCGTGTCCGCCAGCGCTTCGAGCAGCAGGGGGCGGAGATAACGGGGATAGAGAGCGCTCACGAGTGTCAACTGGCGTAAACGTCCAAACTAAGCTGCGTAAACGTCCACTCTACCATGCGCGTTTGTCCAATTATTTCCGCGTAATTGTCGGAAGCTGCAGATGGCCCCAGCGGCGTGCTCAGAGATGACCGGTCGACATGCGCTGGTTTAAGGCAGGCCTCAGGGAGCGTCGTCGAGCGATTCGAGCAGCCGGACGTCGGCGAGGTCCTGCGGCCGGCCGGCCGCGCGCTTCATCTTCAGCAGATCGCCGCGGTGGGCGATCGGAATCGTGAGCTCGTCCAGGAGGACTTCGTGGGCGCGGGCACGCATGTCGGCAAAGGTTCCGAGATGGGCGGGCAGCGTGAGAAGATCGAGTGGCCCATGGGTGGTGATGAGATGCCACTGATCGCTCGAGGCCAGGAGCGGTGCGGTCGGGACCGACTGTGAGCGCTGGCCGTCGGGACCGAGAATTCGCGCGTCGAGGTCGAGCAGCGCACCGGCCAGTCGTGCGAGGTTGTCGGTGGATGTCGCAACAACGACATCGAGATCCTGCGTCAGGCGCTGTCCTCCGTGCGCCTGGATCGCGATACCGCCGATCGTCACGTACTCGACGTCGTGGTGTGAAAGCGCTCTGAAGAGCTCGCGGGCGTCGAAGATGCCGGGGTCGGTCACGCGCCGGGGTCTGGATGCCGGTCGACGGCGAGCAGGCCGCGGCGGAGCTCGGCGGCAAGCGCGTTCCAGCTCAACGCCAGCTCCAAGCGCTCGGACATCGGGCGCCGGCGAGCCGCGAGCACCGCGTCGGGGCGAGCGAGCGGGTCGCGAACCGCATCTGGGGCAAGCTGGTCCGTGGCCCGAGAGGGTTCCGCCGAGGAGGTCACCGGATCAGCGTATCGAGCAGCGAGGATCACGATGTCGCTCGTGCGTCGGGCACAAGTATCTGGACGTACAAAGACCGTAAACTGGACATATGAGCGCGGAACTTCAGGAGCTTGCGGTAAGTCTGCAGGGTCAACGAGCGGGCCCTGCGGCGGCCATGGGCGCTCGGCGCGGCGCGGGGAACGAGGACCAGTCCGTATCGACTCGCGGTGCCGGTAGAGGAGCGAATCTACCTCCGCCGCCATTGGGCGACTCTCAGTCGGCTGCGCCGCGCGCTCAGGTGGAGCATGATCGGTGGCTGCTGGCCGAACGGGCCCACGATGTCGCGCGGCGCTTCACGCGCATGGCCGAAATACGCACGTGAACCCTCCTCGTGCGCATAGAAGCATTGGTCAGCTGCGTGACCGTGCCGAGCGGCTCTAAGCTGGGGCAGCGGGTGAGCGTGGAGACGGTGGGCCCACGAGCGAGTAGCCGTGGGCAGAGGGTGGAGCCGATGAAGCAGGTTGCGCCTGTGACGAGGATGCGCATGGGAATGGGGAGATCAGCTTCTTGTCTAGTAGAGTCTGCGCCGTAAGCTTGGATTCTGCCACAGCAATCCCGGATCGATCAGGTCTGGGGCAGCCCGAGCAGGGTTTGTCCCGAGCATCGTCTGTCCTAACTTGTTACCGCAGAGTAAACGAGAACGCGCAATGAGCAAAAACGCATTTCTCCTCCTATATTATTGTTTTGCCTATTTTCTGCCTGATTCAAACTTTCCGGGCGGGCAAATCTACCGCAAAACACGCGAGCTAATATGTATGCGCCTTTTCGCATCAACAGGCAAGCGAGTTAATATAGAGTCTGGAGTTTTCCTTGCCGACGGAAGTTGTATCTCAATCGGTTCTGATTCCGGACTAGGAAGGGGATCTCGGGTGTATGGTGCCATAATTGGAGACCACGTAATTGTGGCTCCCGGCGTGGTGTTCCTAAAGGAGAACCATCGGTTTAGTGATATTGACCGCCCGATTGGAGCACAAGGAGATACCGAAATAGCATTGCCAGTTGTTGAAGACTGGGCCTGGATTGGTGAGCGCGCGATTGTACTTCCTGGACGCAAGATCGGAAAGGGCGCCATCATTGGCGCTGGCGCTGTTGTCACCCGTGACGTCGAGCCCTTTGCAGTCGTAGGAGGGAATCCGGCTCGTCCAATCGGAACACGGGCTCGGGCGTAGTCTTGAAATGGTACGCCCCTATCAAGCCATGACTAAAAAGCATGCCTCCTACAGGGCGGATCTTACTCAGTCTTTGCCACGCAAGGCTGGTCGGATAGATCTGCTCGGAGTGAAGGTTGATCGGCTAACCATGGTCGAGGCGGTAGCCGAATGTGATAGAGCGATTCAGGCGGCGATACCATCTCAAGTGGCAACGGTCAATGTAGCAATTATGATGGCAGCACGACGTATCCCCAGATTAAAGCAAATCATCACTGACAGCTATCTGGTATGCGCTGATGGACAGCCACTTGTGTGGATGTCACGGGCTTTGGGATTGGGTCTACGTGAACGTGTAGCTGGATATGACCTGATGATAGAGACCCTCGACCTTGCGGAGAAGCAGGGCTATCGAGTCTTTTTCCTTGGTGGGACCTCCCAAGTATCTGAGGCCTCAGTACAAGCAGCGATTAGGCTTCATCCTACGTTGGATCTCGACCGTCATCATGGCTACTTTGACAAAGAGTCCTTACCAGAGGTATTAGACCAAATCCAGCGTTATAACCCGCACATCTTGATTGTGGCGCTAGGTTCACCTGCACAGGAGTATTGGATTGACGATCACAGCGGCACTCTTGGCGTGCCGCTGAGTTTAGCCGTGGGCGGCGGTCTTGACGTGTTGTCAGGAGTCAAGCGCAGAGCACCGCGATGGATCCAAGTAAGTGGGTTAGAGTGGCTATATCGACTGAAGGATGACCCGCTCCGCTATGGAAGGCGTTACGTATCTACCTATCCACACTTTCTCATCCATGCTGCGTGGGCGATAGGAAAGAGCTATAGTCGGAGACTAAGAGTGGCCTGTCTCCGGGTGCTCCGACTAAGGCCATCAGGCCAGGATGGCTAGCGGCTGATCAATCATGGGCACTGATATCCACGTACGTTCCAAGTTTCACGTTGTTGTGTGCTTCGGGACACGTCCCGAGGTAATAAAGCTGGCGCCGGTTATCTCAGCACTCGAGTCGACGGAGAATGTTCAAACAACGCTCGTTACGACTGCACAGCATCGTGAGATGCTGGACCAAATGCTCGAGACTTTTGGGCTGACCGTAGATATTGATCTACAGCTCATGCAGCCCAATCAGGAACTGTCTGAGTTGACCGCCCGCGCCGTTAGCGGTTTGGGCAGCCTCATGAGACGGTTGGAGCCGGACGCCGTATTGGTGCAGGGCGATACCACGACTGCGTTCTGCGCTGCGTTGACTGCCTTTTACGAGCGTGTGCCAGTCGGCCATGTGGAGGCTGGGCTTCGAACCGATAATCCCTATAGCCCATTTCCGGAGGAGATCAACCGTCGACTGGTGAGCCAAGTGGCGCGGTGGCACTTTTGTCCCACAGAGTCAAGTCAGGCAAGACTTCTTAAGGATGGTGTTCCACGGGGTCAAACCGAGGTTACGGGTAACACGGTGATTGACGCTCTACTATCTGTGGCAGACGGTACGCTGGCCAATAGTGTAACGATGCAGGAAGGCGTCGCCACTCAACGGCGGAGGATACTGGTGACGTTACATAGGCGAGAGAGCCAAGGTGTTCAGCAGCAAATGCTGAGTCGCATGTTTGCACGGATCGCGGAAGAGCAAGACATCGAAATAATTTTCCCGGTGCATCTGAGCCCTGCTGTTCGCAGTCAGGTGCTTCCTGAGCTAGAGAATAGAGCTCATATTCATGTGGTGGATCCAGTAGACTATCTAGAGTTCATTTCATTGATGAAAAGCGCGTATCTCATTGTCACCGACAGCGGAGGTGTCCAAGAGGAGGCGCCTTCGCTCAATGTGCCTGTGCTGGTAGTGCGAGACACAACTGAGCGACCGGAGGGTATCGCAGCGGGATGTGCTCGCTTGTCCGGCACAGATCCAACGGTCGTGGAAGAGCAGATCATGGAGTTGATTCATAATCCCACAGTATATGCACGGATGGCTAACGCTCGTAACCCTTATGGAGATGGTACTGCGGCAAAGCAGATCGTCGCTCGTCTCATGGCCGATCTCCAAGCGGGAAGAGAATCAGAAGGCACACGATGAGGGTAAAAAGAACTTATCAGGAAGGGACGCTCCAACGAGGAGCGCTACATATCCTTAGATATTTTGAGAAAAGACGGCTCGTCACCTGCGAGCATCGCGACAAAGATGCTCGCCTGCTAATGATCACAAACCTTTGGCCTCACCGCGAGAAGCCTTATTACGGACCCTTTGTTAAATACACAGTCGACGGCATCCGAAATGAGGGTATTTCGTGCGATGTGCTTTTCATACACGGCTATAGGACCCTGTGGGCTTATATGGCGGGGGCCGTCGCCGCCTTCCTATTGCCCTTTGCATATCCGGATCGTTATCTCTTAGTGCATTGTCACGGAGGGGAGACGGCGTTAGCCGCACGGTTCTTTCATGGTCAACCAGTCGTGGCTTCATATCTCGGTACAGATATCTTGGGAACGCAAGTCGGAGGCAATCTGCGACTGAGGCTCAAGTGTTGGATCCGAAGCTTCGTTTTGAGGCGACATGCGGCTCTAATGTCGGGGACAACAACAAAGTCGGCGGAGATGGAGAGTCTTCTCGTACGGGCCGCACGGAGGCAGAATAGGATTATTCCAGATGGCGTCGATCGTGAACTATTTCGTGTCCGTGACCGCGATGAAGCGCGTATTGAGCTAGGCTGGCCGCGCGACAGTGCGATCGTCTTGTTCGCTGGCCGCGCTGATGCTCCCGAGAAGAGGCTTTGGCTTGCGCAACAAGCAGTCGTCCAGGCAAGCGCACAGATGCAGGAGATCGAGTTGCAAGTAGCTCATCGCGTCACACCAAGCCAGATGCCGCTCTACTATGCTGCGGCAGATTGCCTACTGCATACCTCGGTTAGCGAGGGATCAGCTAACGTGATCAAGGAGGCTCTCGCATGTAATCTACCGATAGTTGCTACTCCGGCAGGAGATACGCGGGAGCTCATCGAGGGCGTCGGGGACTGTACAGTATGCGAGGCAAATGCGAGTGCGCTAGCTGATGCACTGGTCCACGTTCTCCGACCTTGCCGGCGCTCTAATGGACGTGCGCATACGGAGCGTCTGAGTACTGATGTCATTGCAAGGACTACGATCGATTATTATCGAACACTAGGCTTCCCGTGCAAATAGAAGCTCTTTATCAGTCGCCTGAGGTGACGGGTCGGCGTCGGGACGTTAGTGATGGTCGCGGGGGATATCCGACACACTTGCGTTATTTTGGGCTGATCGTCTTGATAGGGGTCACCGTGCTCTTGGGCTGGGCGATTTCTAGCACGTACGGATTGTTCGTTGGCGCAGGAACCTTGGCGATAGTCTGTGTTGTTGGAGTTTTTTGGGCATTTCAACGTAATGCCGCAGGCACTCTCATCGGCTTTTGGGCATTTCAGTTGGTGATAGCACCGTTGTCGGCCATCGTGGGATATACTACATCTACTGGGTCGGCGCTTCGTCAAATAAACGATGTGGCGGTCATTCTATTTTTGAGCTTTATTCTTTGGCAGCTACTGTCAGGAAGAAGTATTCAATTCCCTCTACGCTATATACTTCCGGGCGTGGGTGTAGCACTATGTGGTCTATCGTCGGCGATACTGGGCGGCGTAGATATAAGCACGGCGGCACAGGGTTCGTGGTTGGGCCTTAAGATGTGGATATTGATCGCTCTGGCCCTATCTATAAGCTGGCGACCTAATAACATTAGATGGTTTTTTACTGTCGCTAAATGGCTAGGTGTCATCGTGGCTCTACTAGGCATAGTAGATTTTGTAACACACGGCGGGGTTGCGACGGCACTCCATACTAATGTTTCCACGAAAGGCGTCAGTATTTATCGTGCAGACGCCATACAAGCAATCTTTACAAATCCGGGCGAGTACAGTCTGGCCATGAGCTTGTTTTTCGCAATCGCGTTGGCGTCCTATGTGATCAAGCGACATCCGCGTGAACTTGCAACTGTTGTACTATTCGCCATCGCCATCGCTTTGGCGCTTCGACTCAAGGGTGTCTTGGATATAGGGACGGCCATTGCTGTCGTCGTTATGTGTCCCAGCCAACGACAGAGACGAAAGAGGGCTGGCGTTTTGATTTTGGCGGCTGTCCTGACCTTGGGAGTTCTGAACTTTGAGGGGGACGTTCTTTTTCACCAGATTTCGAACTACTCTGCAACCTCATCAGGGACAACAGCACGCGGACTTCTGTATGACGTAAGCGGTCAAATCGCTGTAAGTCATTTCCCATTCGGGGTCGGTTTTGGACGCTATGCCAGCTACACTTCTGGTAGCCCATACAGCACTGTCTATGACCAGTATGGCTTGAGTGGGATCTGGGGTCTTTCCCGCCAGTATCCTCTATTTATTTCTGATACATCATGGCCTAGTGTACTTGGGGAGACCGGTGGCATTGGCCTATTGTGTTTTATCGGTGGGCTAGTAGCTATCTGGATAGCGGCATATCGTCGCTTTCGTAGGGGCGCAGTAGGCCAAGAGCCGATCGCGCTAGCTCTTCTCTGTGCTTTGGCGGTGCTGATAGTTGATTCCCTGGGGGATCCAAATTTGTTTGATTGGTTTGCAGTGACGACTATTGCTCTGCTGGTTGGCCCGGTGCTTAAGGGTTTCGACGGTGATAGTACCTCGCTCCTGAAAAGCAGCGTACCGCTACGTAGCGGTGTAGACGACTGACGTGGTCGGCACAACACATGGTGACTGGGTATGTTGTGGTCAATTTGAGATCGATGCTTGGAACTCCATGTATTGGGGAGCGAGGCCGCGACAATACGCATTTGCGTCGACTGTCCATCGGCTATACAAGGCTTGGTTGAGGGGAACCGTCTCGGTGCTCATCAGCACTAGAGATACATGACGGCGCGTGCCTCCAGCAGCTGGCGTAGCCAAGTGAGGGCCGCGTTTAGCTCTCGTGTTCGTTCTACAGGAGGAAATGCGGTCTCGACCTTGCTTGGGCGAGGTACAGCTACGTTTGCTCAGGCGCTCTCGTTTGCGATCGTGGGGAAAGCTTATGGAATCCCCGAGCTTGATCGATATGCGCTTGGATTCTCCATTGCTGTATTCGTCAGTCTCGTGCTGGACTTTGGAACCGGAACTTGGATGACTCGGCAAATCGCTTTGCGCCAACCAGCATCATTCTTTGTTTTGGCACGACTGCCTATAGCGATTCTTGCAATCCTGGGAGGTATCGCAGCGGCGATGACAGGTGCGCTTGGGATGCTTGAGCTTTTTGCCATCACGGTGATGAGTGTAGCGCTTGCTATCAGCGTGTTGGCTCAGGGCGTCTTTTGGGGACACTTGATGCACGAGCGAGACACGGTATTTGCGGTAAGTGAGAGCTGCTTGCTGTTGCTATTACTTATTGGCGATCGGGTCGGCCTACTTCCACATGGAGAGCCACTTTTGTATGCCGCGTCTGCGTACTCCTTGGGCGCGATGGGACGGTGCCTGAGTCTACCTCGCGCTAGTCGATTGAGCCTGGGCAAGATGAAGCTCGCGATGTGGTGGAGGACTACACATTCGTATGGCTTGCAAAATTTGGTTACTGTTGCGTCGACTCAGCTTGATACGATTCTTCTTTCAGCCCTTGTTGTAGGTGGACCCGCGGGAACGGTGGCGGCGTATGCCCTTGCTATGCGTGTTTATTATGCGGCTCCTCTGCCTGTCCAGGCAATGGCGTCGGCACTTTTGCCGCGCTTTGTCGAGAACCCAGTGAGATATCGTCGGATCGCAATATTTGGGACAGTCGTAGGCACGGCTATTGCAGCCGCAGGGGCCGCGGTATTCGCTGTAATCGTTCCGGTGTTCGGATATACGCCCAGTGTAGTGGCTGAGCTTAGGACGGTGATGGAGATATTGGCGATCGCGTTCTTTGCACGTTGTGCCGCATATACCCTGGGGGCGTTCGTTACGGCACAAGGCTACCAGCGTTCTCGACTTTGGAGCTCGGTCGCTGCTCTCGGCACCATGGTGAGTCTAGATTTGCTTCTGATACCCAAACATGGCGCCACCGGTGCGGCCCTGGCGATGGTCGCTTCCGATTGGGTCCTTTTGGTCGGCTATTTGTCTAGTACTTTTTACGCTTGGCGAGGGAACAGAGTACGAGAGGAGCCGTGCGCTGCTTCCGACACTGGCGTAGAAAGAACTAGGGGAACCAGTGGGGCGGCCGATCAGTCTGAGCAAACTCGTGGATTCTTGAGTAATGAAAAGTCAAAGAACAGGTCACGGGAGAGCTAGTGCACATCGCAATCACCCATATGTCGCGGGATACTAATCGTGGAGATTTTGCGATATTTGCAGCTCTCAGTAGCCTTCTGAAGTCTGCAAGGCCTGAGGCAGAAATCACTGCGGTTTCGGTTGAGTTGGGGCATATAGGTCTCGATGATCTAGTCGAGACCGGACTCACACGCTCACTAGGATGCGAGGTGGTTGGAACTCCGGCTCCGAGTAGACGATACTTTTATGGTCCAGGGTGGCAGTGGGGACTCCGACTCGTTCAAGCGGAGATTGTTCTGTGGATGGCGAGTGCCTTGGGCCCGCGAGCATTTCGGATGATGCCGAAAACTACGCGCCGGTTCTTCGAGGTCCTCGCAAATGCCGATGTAGTTGTGGCAAAGGGGGGCTCATATATACATGCTCAGGGTGGTTGGCGAGAGTTGGTCTTTCTTTGGCGAATGCTCTATCCGATACGCGTAGCGAGAACGCTTGGACATGAAGTAAAGATGCTGGGTGTTTCAATTGGCGAGCTGGAGAGCCCCGGTGCTAGATGGCTTGCTCGTATGGTTCTTAGAAAGGGCATCCATCTTTGGGTTCGGGAGAGAATATCTCTAAAGAAGGCGAGGGATGAACTACATGTTGCACCGGGTAACGTTCGACTGATGCCAGATGTGGCATTTGCTACCGCAGTTAGATCTAGCATGACAACAGATATTCGGGCGAGTGATGGTGGGCTTCGTATCGGAGTTACTGTACGACTCCATCAATTTGCCAAGTGCGGATTGCGCGAGGGTCGCAAGCGATACGTGCTGGCTCTGAGCGAGGCGCTCCGCTACTTTCTGGAGCAGGATGAGAGCACAACGGTAGTGTTCATACCCCAGGTCTCCGATGATCTACCCATTGCACGTGAAGTAGCCGAGAGGATAGGTATCCACTCGCGTATTGAATTTATTGAAGGCGATCTGAATCTTGAAGACTTGCTAGCTACATATTCTAGCTTGGACGTGCTAGTTGGAGCACGTCTGCATTCGGTTATTCTAGCAGCCACGGTTGGAGTGCCATCGGTACATGTAATTTACGAGGGGTCCAAGAGCTATGGGACGCTTGAGCTACTTGAGATGACGGAGTATGGGATAGCCTACGAAGAGATAGATGCATCTGATCTCGTTCTTCTACTCGAGCGAACGTTAGCGATGCGAAGTAAGCTAAGCGTCGACCTGTTAGCGCGGGTAGACGCGATGCGAACCCAGATCGAGGAGTCCATTGAGTACGCACTTGTGCTTCAATAGTACTCGACCAATCAATGTAAGTGTTTGTAGACTGGGCGACGAGCATAGGAGCATTGGGGACCCAGGGCGAGGATCGGGGGACTGGGGAGCAGAGCCGATGTTCACACCGGAGGTCGCGACACTGCTCGCCGAGAGCGAAGGTGTCCGGCCCTCAGAAAGGGTTGTCGAGGGCTTGGCCGGGCGGGCAGACTGGCGAAGGCATGGTGCCGGATGCTCGGAGTCGCGCCGCCAGGGTTCTTCTATAGGCGCAGATGCCTTTTATGGCCTGGGTTTGTTGGGAGCAGCTAGCGCCCTGATCTCCGGCGTCCACCACTTCTCAAAGGGGCGGTTCTGTTCCCGACCGTCACTGCTGAGCCTACGCTCGGCTACTGGCATCAGATCCTGTTGCGCGACGGTTGGCTGTCAAACCCGCAGCGGGCGCGGCGGGATCTGGTGCCAGGAAGACCGGATGCTCGGTGCAAGCCGTCCGGGTCACCGCGTAGACCAAACGGTTGAGCGTCCAGACATGTCGAGGTGTGGCTCGATATCTTGTAGACCTTGTGCATGGAATGGCGCGTGGTCTACTATCACGAGCTTACGATGATCCCGGAGCAGACTGTAAGCGGGCGGTGTGGTTCACGTTCATATGCCCATGGATGCGGCGAGTCAGGCGATTGAATGGATACTGAACAGACAAATCTAAGTCTCGAGCAGGTTTTGGGGGTCCTTCGTCGCCGCGCGCTGTGGATACTGCTCTGCTTCGTCCTGGTGGCCGCCGCCGCCTACGGCTTCTCCAAGCACCAGACCAAGAAGTACACGGCAACGGCGTCGCTGGTCTTCGGCAACAATCAGCTCAGCCAGCAGGTGGCCGGTCTTCCGATAGCGAACACCAGCAACCAACTGGCTCTTCAGAACACCAACCTCAAGCTCGTCCAGCTGGGCGACATGGCGGAAAAGACCGCTCTGCTGCTTGGTCAGGGCTTGACCAAGGACAAGGTCCACGCCGATGTGAGCGTGAGCGCGCAGGGAGAATCGAACATCGTCAACGTCGCCGCCACAGCGACCTCACCGCTGCTTGCGGCCGGCATCGCCAACACATACACGAGCCAGTTCGTCAAGGAGCAGCAGAACAGCAACCACGCCTACTACGCCTCTGCGCTGGCGCTCGTCAACAAGCAGCTCGCCGCTCTCTCCCCGCAGCAGCGCGCGGGAACCGCGGGGCTCGCCCTGGAGAGTCGCGCGCAATCGCTGGGCACGCTCGCCGAACTGCGCAACGGCAACGTGCAGGTCGCGCAGGCGGCCACCGTCCCCACCTCGCCCTCGTCGCCAAAGGTCCTCCGGAACACGATTCTCGGCGCCGTGCTCGGTCTGCTGCTCGGTCTCGGCGTGGCTTTCCTGTTCGAGCGCTTCGACCGCAGGATCAGGGAGCCGAAGGACCTCGAGGCGATCTACGGGCTGCCACTGCTCGGCGTGATCCCCGAGAGCACCGCGCTCTCGCGCACCTCACGGCGTGGCGGGCAGGCGCGCGGACCGCTGCCGCCGGGTGAGGCCGAGGCCTTCCAGCTGATCCGTGCCCACCTGCGCTACTTCAACGTCGATCGCGAGCTGCGCACCCTCGTGATCGCCTCCGCCGCCCCCGGCGACGGCAAGACGACCGTCGCCCGCCACCTGGCGGCGGCCACCGCTCGGATGGGCTCGCGGGTGCTGCTGATCGAGGGGGATCTGCGCCGCCCTACGATCGCCCAGCAGCTCGACGTCATGTCCGGGCCGGGGCTGCTCGACGTGCTGATCGGCGCGCTGTCGCTGAGCGAGGCGATCCAGCTGATCGATCTCGGCTCTCCCTCCCTCGACGCGACCCAGGGGCGCACGCTTGAGGTCCTCGTCGCTGGCGCGGCGCTACCGCCAAACCCCGCCGAGCTGATCGAGAGTCACGCGATGGAGGACCTGCTCGAGCAGGCCAAGGCCTCCTACGATCTGGTCGTGATCGACACGCCGCCGCTGACGGCCGTCTCAGACGCCTTCCCCCTCCTGCGCAAGGTCGACGGCGTCGTGATCGTCGGTCGCGTCGGGCGCAACCGCCGCGACGTCGCCATGCGCCTGCACGAAACCCTCAGCGGTGCCGGCGCCCCCCTCCTGGGCGTCGTCGCCAATGGTCTGAAGTCGAGCCGAAACGCTCCCTACGGCTACTCCTACGACTACGCCCCTGGAGCTGGGTCGGTCGCATCTGTCGCCGCTGCCTCGCCCAACGGCTCTGTCGCATCGGCTGACGAGCCTGTGACGACGAACAAGGGCTGAACGGCCTCTCCACGCGGAGGGCTCTGAGGTGTGACCATCTTCCGCGTGGGCTCCCCTCCAACCCGACACAGTCCTGACGTGAGGTGGCAGAGCACGAGACTCACTCGCAAGCGCCGATGGGAATCGCTTGGACGGGTAGGGGCCACGGTCTGGTTCACAGGCCTGCCGGGCGCCGGCAAGTCGACGATCGCCAGCGCCGTGGAGGAACGCTTGATCGCCGACGGACGCCCGGCATTCCTGCTCGACGGTGACAACCTCCGGCACGGTCTCAACGGTGATCTCGGATTCGACAAGGCGGACCGTAGCGAGAACGTCCGCCGCACCGCTCACGTCGCGAAGCTGCTCGCGGAGTCGGGAACGATCGCCCTCGTCAGCCTCGTCAGTCCCTACGCGCGCGACCGTGAGTCCGCGGCCGCGCTGCACGCCGCCGATGACCTGCACTTCGTCGAGGTTTTCGTGGACGCCCCCTTGGAGGTCTGCGAGCAACGCGACCCCAAGGGCCTCTACGCTCGCGCCCGCGCCGGTGAGCTTGCGGGTCTAACCGGCGTCGGCGCGCCGTACGAGGCTCCCTCTCAGCCCGATCTCGTGCTCCACTCGGACGGGGAGACCGTGGAGAGCGCGGTCGCGCGGGTGATGCACGAGCTGGGAGCGCGTTTCCCTTCCTCCTCCGCGGCTCGTTCTCCCGGCTGATTGAGGTCGCTCGGCGACGCCCAGTGCAAGAAAGCGATGATGTGCGCGCTGGCGCTCAAGCGGGCGAAGGCGCGACGAGCAGGCAAGGAAACCGAGGAAGGGTGGAGACGATGGCCAACGTTCTGTGCGTGCTCTATGAAGATCCCATCGATGGCTACCCTCCGAGGTACGCGCGGGAGGACATTCCGCGGATCGATCGTTATCCCGACGGACAGAGCACGCCGACGCCGCAGGGGATCGACTTCACCCCCGGCGAGCTGTTGGGGAGCGTCTCGGGCGAGCTTGGGTTGCGGCGGTTTCTCGAGGAGCGTGGCCACAAGCTGATCGTCACATCCGACAAGGACGGAGGGGGATCGGTCTTCGAACGCGAGATCACGGTCGCCGAGGTGACCTATTGCAACAGCGTCAGCGTGGCAGAGCACGTCGTGATGATGATCCTCGGGCTCGTGCGCAACTACATCCCGTCTTACAAGTGGGTCCTCGATGGCGGCTGGAACATCGCCGACTGCGCCGCGCGCGAGTACGACTTGGAGGGCATGCAGGTTGGCACTGTCGCGGCGGGGCGTATCGGCTCGGCGGTGCTCCGCCGGCTTAAGCCGTTCGACGTCGGCCTGCATTACACCGACCGGCACCGTCTCACGCCCGAGGTCGAGCAGGAGCTGGGGGTGACGTTCCATCCGACCGTCGAGTCATTGGTGAACGCATGCGACGTGGTGACGATCAACGCGCCGCTGCACCCGGAGACCGAGAACCTCTTCGACGCGGAGCTGATCGGCAAGATGAAGCGCGGCGCCTACCTGATCAACACCGCGCGGGGAAAGATCTGCGATCGCGAGGCTGTCGCGCAGGCGTGTGTGAGTGGGCAGCTTGCGGGCTACGCGGGTGACGTGTGGTTTCCCCAGCCGGCGCCGAAAGACCACCCCTGGCGCACGATGCCCAATCACGGTATGACGCCGCACACGTCCGGCACGAGCCTCTCCGCACAGGCCCGCTACGCCGCGGGCGTGCGCGAGATCTTGGAGTGCTGGTTTGACGACAGGCCGATCCGCGAGGAGTACCTGATCGTCGACGGCGGCAAGCTCGCCGGCGCCGGCGCGCACTCCTACAGCCCCGGCGACGCTACCGGCGGGGCGGACGAGGCGGCTCGGTTCAAAGCCGGGTGAGCGCTCACCCGAGCTCTGATCGGCGGAAGCGACCGTTCGGCGACCGGCGATGGGGATGAGCGGTTGCTGTAATCTTCCCCTTGTTTCCGGTGGCCCGAATTGTCCTGGCTGGAGGGCGGTATGAGCGATTTATTGAAAGACGCCGAGCGAGCCGCCCTGCGCGATCTCGCCCATCTGTTGCCGCCGAAGTGGCGGCAGATGATCGAAGTGGTCGACGCGCCTGTCCCGGCCACGCCGCCGGATACCGTCGCGGCGCCGAATGACGCCATCGCGGCGCGCCTCGAGCAGATCGAGCACGTGGTGGTCGTGATGCTCGAGAATCGCTCCTTCGACCACATGCTCGGATATCTCTCGCTGGCGCCCGACCAGGGCGGGAAAGGCCGGCCCAACATCGATGGCCTCAAGGGGCCGGCCGCCAATTTCAACACCTACGAAGGCACTCCCTACCCGATCCATCACCTCGACCAGACGGCGTTCAAGGGCGAGGCCGAAGATCCCGACCACGCAGGCGGCTCCGTCGATGAGCAACTCGCCGGAGGCGGCCAGGGGTTCGTGAGCAACTTCGCGCGCATCTCCAAAGAACGCGCTGAGAAGCTCAAAGTACAAGCGCCGGAACCCGGTCTCGTGATGGGGTACTACAACGCCGATGACCTTCCCGTCTACGACCATCTCGCTGCCGAGTACTGCGTCGTTGATCGGTGGTTCAGTTCGGTGCCGGGCGCGACCTGGCCGAACCGCTTGTACTCGATCGCCGGACGCGCCGCGGGAAGTCGCGACGACGTATCGCCGCCGCTTTACGCGCTGCCGAGCGTCGCCCGCTATCTCGACCAGCACCAGGTCGACTGGCGCTGGTACTCATTCGACCCCGCCACGCTGCGAGCCGTCGACCCGGCATATCGGCTCAGCAACCACCATCGCTTCTCATTCCTGGACTCCCGCAAGCTGAGCACCCTGGAACGCGCAGTCGGCGAGCTCACCGAGGAAGGTCCCTCGTTCCTCGACGACATCGCCGAAGGCAAGCTGCCACAGGTCAGCTGGATCGATCCGCGCTTCAAGGATCTCCGCGTCCTCGGCCCGGACTCTAACGACGACCATCCGCCCAGCGACGTCATCGCCGGGCAGGACCTGATCTTCACGATCTACCACGCCCTGAGCTCAGCGTCCACCTGGGCAAAGACGCTGTTGATCATCACCTATGACGAGCACGGCGGCTTCTACGACCATGTATCGCCTCCGGCAGCGGTGGACGACGATCGAGCATTCCAGCGTCTCGGCGTACGCGTGCCCGCACTACTCGTCTCGCCGCTCGTCGCCGCTGGGTCATCGTCAACTGAGCTGCTCGGAGCGGATTTCCATTTCGATCATACTTCGATCCTCAAGACGATCCTCACCCGCTTCTGCAACACCGGCGGACAGATCCCGGCGCTCACGGCTCGCGTCGCCGCAGCGCAGCACCTGGGGCATCTCCTCAGCGACTCCGGCGCGCCTGCTCGCGGGCCGGTTGCTGACCACAGCGTTCTTGCCAGTCAGATGGTGCAATGGCGCGAGGCTTGGGCCGAGGCCCGGTTCAAAGATCCGGTCGCCGCCGGCGGGTCGCCCGGACGCCTGACCGACTTCCAGACCGGCTTTTACGACATGGCGCGTCTGCTCCGACACGCAGGTCTACCGGGCGGCCATCCCTGATCGCGAGCGGTATCGCGCTGTGAGGCCCGTCGGCCCGGTCGACTGGTTTGCGACGGCCGGCGCTCGTTGTCGCTGCGCCTGCAGCGCCAGCCGCAGAACCCCGTGTAGAGAGCCCCGTTATCATCCGCGTGGGGAAGGGATCGCATCCGCGTGTCCCTATGGGGATTCAACCATGTGCATCCGCCGCAGGCGCTGCACTATCAGGAGGCATTTATGCATCTATCGAACTCGCGGCGTGCGCTTGTAGTTGCCGTGCTCGGCGTGGCATTGCTCGCCCTCGGCGGATCGGCTCTTGGCGCCGGCAAGGGTCCGGCGAAGGCGAAGATCGTCATCAAGGGCGGCGAATCGTTCAAGCCAAACGCCTACATCAAGGACACCATGCACTTTCTCGCCGGCACGGTCGCCGTCCGCTCGGGTGCGACGGTGACGCTGACGAACGCCACCGCCGATGAGCACACGCTCTCGATCGTCAAGGCGGGGCAGTTGCCGCGCACGGTCAACCAGATCGAAAACTGCAGCGTCTGTGGCGAAATCGCGAAATCGCACGGCGTGAACCCCACAGCGCCGCCGTCGGGTCCGCCGCCGATCCCACTGGTCAACGTCGGCGCGGCCGGTTTCGACAAGCCGGGCGACTCGATCGTCATCGGCCCCAAGGGACACGGCAGTCAGGTGACGTTCAAGGTCACCGCTCCTGCCGGAACCACCTTGTCCTTCATGTGCGCGATCCATCCGTGGATGCAGGGGCGCTTCCTGGTCAAGTAGACGCACCTTCGGGCTTCATGGGGGCGCCCGTGGATGCCACGGGCGCCCCCATGTCCCGAAGGCAGCCGAGCACGGCCAAACTCATCGGTCATGTATGGCCGGCTGAGCTGAACCATTACTGCATGGAGCTGCGATCTCCCCGCCCGGTAGTCTGCAATCTCCCCGCCAAAGGCTCTGCAATCTCCCCGCTATACTCTCTGCATTCTCCCCGCTATACTCTCTGCATTCTCCCCGTTAAATATAAACGAAGGATTGTCGACGACGAGCTTGCGACCAGCCTGAAGTCCGTAGGGGCGGTCGTAGTCGAGGGTCCCAAGGCATGTGGCAAGACCGCCTCGGCTCGGCAGATCGCCGCGAGCGAGGTACTGCTCGACGTGGACGCCAACGCGCGACAGGCAATCGCGGTCGATCCAGCGCTGGTGCTGAATGGTCCGATCCCCCGACTTCTCGACGAGTGGCAGATCGAGCCGACAATCTGGAATCACGTCCGTAGGGCGATCGACGAGCGCTCGAGGCCTGGTCAATTCATTTTGACTGGCTCTGCCGTTCCTCCGGATGACATCACGCGACATACCGGCGCTGGACGCATCACCCGCCTGCGGATGCGCCCGATGAGCCTTTTCGAGGTCGGTCGGAGCACAGGCGAGGTCTCGATGGTCGAGTTGCTGCAAGGCAGGGTAGGTTCAAGCGGCGACACGCGACTGACCGTGACGGACGTCGCCGAAGAGGTTGCCCGCGGTGGATGGCCGGGCCTTCGCTCGCGCGAGGCGCCTATAGCTCTACTTGCCGTGCGCGACTATCTGGACGAGATCGCACGCGTCGACATCCGGCGCATGGACGACACCGGCCGTGACCCCAATCGCGTCTCACGGCTGCTCCGAAGTCTCGCTCGCAATGTCGCAACTTACGCCGCGGCGACCACGCTTGCCACGGATACCGGCGGTGCGGACGGTCCACTGAAGGACGAAACGGTGCGTGAATACCTCGGCGCGCTGGAGCGGTTGATGATCGTCGAGGATCAGCCCGCTTGGGCGCCTCACCTGCGCTCCAAGTATCGGCTTCGCACCGCGCCGAAGCGGCACTTCGTGGATCCCTCGTTGGCGGTGGCGGCTTTGCGCTCAACGCCCGAGCGGCTGCTGCGAGATCTCAACCTGTTCGGCTTCCTGTTCGAGTCGCTCGTCATACGCGACCTGCGCATCTATGCGCAGTCAGCGGACGCGCAGGTCTTGCAGTATCGGGACAGCGGTGGTCTCGAGGTCGACGCGATCGTCGAGACGGCCGATGGTCGCTGGATGGCATTCGAGGTGAAGCTCGGCCAGGGACAGATAGACGACGCCGCAGCAAGCCTCACTAAATTCGCCGAGCGGATCGACACCGCAAGGTGCGGGACCCCGGCGCTGCTGGGTGTCATCGTCGCAACCGGCTACGGCTACCGTCGCAAGGACGGGGTGGCCGTCATCCCGATCGGCGCTCTTGGGCCCTGACTACACCCTGGGCGATAGTCCGTCAGCACGCCGCCCGGATCTGATCCGCTCGGCAAGCGCCACGTAGAGATCCTCCATCAGCCCCACGTCGATCGTCTCCGGTGCCACCTGCTGCTCGAGGGTGACGCCACAGCCGATCGCCATCATCGCCGTCACGAGCTCGTTCGCCTCGCGCTCGCTGCACGACACACCGTCATGTGCGCAGAGCTCCACGATCAATCGTGTGCTCGCCTCGCGGACCCCGCGATCCTGTTCGCGGAATCGGCGCGCCACGTCGGGGTCGCGCGCGGCGTGCACGGCGAATTCCGCCATCAACAGGCTCCACTCGGGGTCTGCTAGGTGACGCTCGTAGAAGGTCCGTGCCGCCGTCAGGGCGGCGTCCTTCAGCGTCCCACCCTCTACCAGTCGCTCGGCGATCAGCTGCACGCGCCGCTGTGCCTCGCGGTCGTGCAGCGCCAGGAAGAACTCCTCCTTGTTGGCGAAGCTCGAGTACACCGCGCCGCGCGAGAAGCCGGCCTCCTCGGCGATCTCGTCGATCGACGCCTGATGAAAGCCGTCTCGGCGAAAGATCACCGAGGCCGAGTCCAACACCAGCTCGCGCGTGCGCGCGCGGCTCTCCTCGCGGGTCATTCGCTTGCGACGCAAGGCGGTAGGTGGCATCTGCCACATTCTAGTGCGGTGCAAATCTTCAGGTCAACCGCCTTGACAGGCTAAGTGCAGTCAGATACATATTGCATTGTAATGGACTATGCACTCGCAGATCTTGGCCGCGATCTCACACATGCCGGGCCACGGACGTTCTATCTCCGATGAGCACACTGGCTCGATTCGTTCTGCGCCACCCACGCAAGATCGTGGCGTTCTGGGTCGTCCTGCTCCTGCTCAGCGGCGTCGGCGCCTCGCGCCTGGGCGACCGTGTGCAGAACGGCGGGTATTACGCTTCCGGCTCCCAATCCCAACGAGCGGCCGCACTGGAAGACCGGCTGTTTGGCGCCTCCCCGGCTCCGCAGGCCTATCTGTCTCTCCTCGCGGCACACGGATCGCAGGCGGTGAGCTCGCCTGATGTCGTGCTGGCGGCCCGCACGCTACGCGGCGTGAGAGGCGTAAAGACGGTCGGCTCGCCGGCGCTGTCGAGGAATGGACGCGCCGCCCTCTTCCCGGTGGCGTTCGCCGGCGATCTCGGTTACGCCCAGACCCGCATGCCAGACGCCGCATCGGCCCTCTCCGCCGCTCACCTGAGCACCTCCAAGGCGCAACTGATCGGTGAGGGAGCGGTATACGAGCGCTACATGGTGCAGTCCAAGAAGAGCCTGCAGACCTCCTCGCTGATCTCCTTCCCGGTGACGCTCGTGATCCTGCTCGTCGCGTTTCTCTCGGTGGCTGCGGCGTTGATGCCCCTGGGTCTCGCGGCCGTCTGCGTGGGCGTGACCTTCGGCTTTCTCTATCTCCTCACCTACATCGTGCAGCTGAGCGTGTTCGTCGAGGACACCGTCCTGATCCTTGGTCTCGGCTTGAGCATCGACTTCTCTCTGTTCATGGTCACGCGGGTGCGCGAGGCGTTGGCGCGCGACGGTGTGACGGTCGAGCAGGCGATCACCGAGGCGCTGCAGACGACCGGTCGAGCGATCACGGTCTCTGGCTTGACGGTCGCCACGGCGCTCGCCGGCCTGTATGTCACGGGCCTCGGCGTCTTCTCCTCGCTGGCCACCGGTGCGATCGGCGCGGCGCTGATCGCGGTCGCCGCCGCGCTGACGCTGACCCCCGCCGCGCTCGTGCTGCTCGGCGAGCGGCTCGATCGCTTTTCGATCAAGGTGGCGGTCACCGCCGCTCAGAACGGCGCCTTCTGGCGCAGGCTCGCCGACTTCGTGGTGCGCCGGCGGGTCGTGGTCGTCGCGGTCATCGTGCCGGTCATGGTCGTGCTGTCGATCCCGATCGGCGGTATGCACATCACTTTGAAGTCGATCGGCGTGCTGCCGCCCTCAGACCCTGTGCGTGTGGCAACCGGTCGGGTCGCCGACAGCTTCGGACCGGGCTCCGGGACTCCCGCCGTCGTCCTGGCTCAGACCTCGCCGGCGAGGCTGAGGCAGGTCGTAGGTGCTCAACCGGGTGTCGTGCAGGTCGGTCCGGCCGAGCCCGGAGGGCAAGGATGGGTACGCGTCCCCGCCACGCTCGCTGCGTACTCCGACAGCCCGAAGGCAGACACGATCGTCCGCAATCTGCGCTCGTCGCTGCGCCGCGCGTTCGGCCCGCGTGCCGTCGTGGGTGGCGCCACCGCGGTGGGGCTCGACCTGATCCAGCGCATCAACGAACGCACGCCGCTGGTCGTGCTCGTGGTGCTGCTCGCCGAGATCCTCGTCCTGACGCTCATCTTCGCCGCGCCGCTGATCGCGCTGAAGGCCGCGCTGACGACGCTTCTGTCGGTCTCGGCGGCGCTCGGCGTGATGACCTTCTTCTTCCGCGGAACCGGGGACATCGGCTACTTCGTTCCGCTCTTCCTGTTCGCGACGATCTTCGGGCTGTCGACTGACTACGAGGTGTTCCTGCTCTCACGTGTGCGCGAGCACCACCGCGAGGGCGCCAGCAATACGGACAGCCTCAAGCGGGCGCTGATCGGAAGCTCTCGCTCGATCACCCTCGCGGGGATCACGATGAGCGTCGTGTTCTTCGCGTTCGCGGCCTCGCCCCTGATCCCATTCCAGGAGCTCGGCGTCGGGATGGGCCTGTCGATCCTGCTCGACGTCACCGTTGTGCGCGGTCTGCTCGTGCCCGCGACCGTGGCCATGCTCGGCGAGGCGAATTGGTGGCGTCCCCAATGGACGGGCCGGCTCATCGGGCGGCGGGGCGAGCCGGTGGTCGAGTCGGTCTGAGCGCGGTCTGGCCTCAGGGCTTGACAGTCTGGCCTCAGGGCTTGACGAAGGTGTCCGGGTCAGGGCCCGTACGTTCCCCTGCGTCGAGCTCCTCGATCGCCGCCATCTCCTCGGCGCTGAGATGGAAGTCGAACACTTCGACGTTCTGCTCTATCCGCTCCGGCGTCACCGACTTCGGGATCACCACGTTGCCGAGCTGCAGATGCCAGCGAATCACGGTCTGGCCCGGGGTCTTGCCGTGGCGCTCGGCGATCTCCACGATCACCGGATCGTCGAGCACTCGTCCCTGAGCCAGCGGGCTCCAGGCCTCGGTGACGATCTCGAGCTCCTCGTGCTCGCTGCGCAGGCCGGGCTGTTGCAGTCGCGGGTGCAGCTCGATCTGGTTGATCGCCGGCGTCACGCCGGTCTCCTCGATCAACCGCTCCAAGTGCGCGGGCTGGAAGTTCGACACGCCGATCGCCCGCACCAGCCCCTCGGCCTGCAGCTCGATGAAGGCTCTCCACGTGTCCACGTAGCGATCGTGCTTCGGAACCGGCCAATGGATCAAATACAGGTCGAGATGCTCGAGCTGCAGCCGCTCGAGGCTCGTGTGAAACGCGCGCCGGGCCTGCTCGTACCCCTGGTCGTCGTTGAAGCACTTCGTCGTGACGAACACTTCCTCTCGATCTAGGGCTGAGGCGTGGATCGTCTGACCGACGGCGGCCTCGTTGCGATACGCGGCCGCGGTGTCGATGTGGCGATAGCCGGCGTCCAGTGCGCGCATTACCGGCTCGAACGTCTCCTCCGGCGGGATCTGGAACACGCCGAACCCCAGCTGGGGTATCTCCGCACCACCGCGCAGTCCTATGCGCGGAACCTCGACGCTTGCGGTCACACCTGTTTGATTACCCGATCGTGCGACTTCAAACCGGCGACTGACCCTCACATCTCTTCAAACCGGCCGACCCTCGCGCAACTTCAAACCGACGTGTGGGTTATGTTGATCGGCATGAAAGCAAGCACGAAAGAGAAGACTCGGCATCCCCGCTTGGCTTGGCAGGGCTTGGCGACCCTCGCCGCGATCGTCGGGGCGCTCGTGTCACCGGCTCTCAGCGCCGCGGCGCCCGCGAGTCCGCCCTCGGTCAGCACCGCCGGCGCGACCAACGCGACCTTCTCCTCGGTGATCCTGTACGGCTACGTCAACGCCCATGGGCAGCCGACCGGCTATGCCTTTCAGTACGGCACGACCAAGGCCTACGGCGGGCAGACGCCGCTGGCTCCTGCCGGCAACGGGACGATCACGATCAAAGTCAGCCAGACGGTCCCAGGCCTCCAGCCGGCCACCGTGTACCACTACCGGGTGATCGCGCTCAGCCCCGCCGGCACCGTGTTCGGAGCCGACCGGACCTTCTCCACGGCGAAGCTGCCGCTCTCGCTGAAAATCGCCGGGGTGCCCAATCCGGTCATCTTCGGCGATCCGTTCTTCGTCGAGGGCAACCTGACCGGCACCGGCTCCGCCAACCACGTGATCGCCCTGCAGGCCAACCCGTTTCCCTACCTTTCGGGCTTCAAGACCGTCGGCAACCCCGAGCTGACAAACGCCGCCGGGGGGTTCTCATTTCCGTTCGTGGGCCTGCTCCAAAACGCCCAGCTGCGCGTCGTCACGGTCGGCGGTCCATCGGTGGTCAGCTCGGTCGTGCTCGAGAACGTCGCGGTGCGAGTGGGCTTCCATGCCCGCGCGGTCAGGCGTCACGGCCACCGCGGGTACGCTCGGCTGTATGGCACCGTCGCTCCCGCCGAGGCCGGCGCGCTGGTCGGGTTCCAGCTCCTCACGCCGGGAAAGTCCGTCAACGAGGGCGGCACCGTCGTCAAAGCCGGCACGCCCACCGTCTCGACCTTCAGCCGCATCATTCGCGTGCGTCACCCGGGCGTCTACCGCGCGCTCGTGAAGATCTCAGACGGCGCACACGTCTCGAGCTACAGCGCTCCCGTTCTCGTTCGCTGAACGACCCGTCGGTCGTGGCTCCGAGATAAATATTTCGGATGCGCGTCGGAACTTGGCGTTTGCGCTCGTACTAGATATAGACGGATAACCTCCGAGATTCCAGGACAATGAGGGTCCCTAGGACCTTCCGTGCCGCTTGGCAAAAGGAAGGAGTCGTGTGTTGCGCTCAGTCGGACGACCGCGCCGGTACGTAGCAAGGCAGTGGCTCATCCTTGGCCGGCCGCTGTTCCGCTACAGCGCCACTCGGGACGCATTCGTCCTACGTGGCGTCGGTAAATCGGTGGGGCCCGTGCTGCGCGAAGACCGCAGACGCGGTCACCAGGGAGAATTCGAAGGCATCGACCGCCGCGCCTCCGCCGCGTAGCGACGCGCTCAGATTGACCTACTGATCGAGCGACCGCTGCAGTCGCTCGAGCACGCGCACGACGCGCACCCCGCTGTGCCCGTCCGACCGCGGGGTGGCGCCCGTGCGGATGCACTCGACGAAGTGCTCGCACTCGACGCGCAGTGGCTCTGAGTTGGCGATCCGTGGTGAGAAGGTGTCGCCGGCGCGCGCGATGTACTCCCCCCACGAGCGCGTGTCCTCGTCGAAGCCCTTGTCGTACACGGTGACCTTGCCCTCGATCAGCATGTCGTCGAAGGTGGCCATGCGGCGCGCGCCGACGAGCGTCAGTCGCCGCTCCTTGTGAGGGTCGAGCCAGGAGAGGTGCAGGTGCGCGACCACGCCTGAGGGGAAGCGCAGGTAGCAGAAGACTACGTCCTGCACGCCCGCGCGCACGTAGGACTCGCCATGGGCCATGCACTCGACCGGATCCTCGCCCACCAAGTGCAGCACGACCGAGACGTCGTGGGCGCCGAGGCTCCACAGCGCATTCTCGTCTGACCTCAGCTTGCCGAGGTTCAGGCGGTTGCCGTACACGTAGTAGAGGTCGCCCAGCTCCTCGCCGGCGATCAGCTCCTTCAGGCGATCGACCGCGGGGTGGTACTCGAGCAGGTGGCCGACCATCAGGATCTTTCCGGCCGTCGCGGCAGCCGCGACGGCCCGTTCGGCCTCGACGGCGCTGGTGGCGAGCGGCTTCTCAACGAAGCAGTGCTTGCCCGCCTGCGCGACTCGGATCGCAAGCTCTGAGTGTGTCGGCACAGGAGTGGCCAGCACGACCGCGTCGAGTTCGGGATCGCCAAGCAGATCGTCGAGGTCGCTCGTCGTGCGGGCGCTGGGATAGGCCTGCGCCAGCTTCGCGCGCGCGTCCGCGGAGGCGTCGCACAACCACGCGAGCTCACAGCCGGAGATCGCGGCGAAGTTGCGCGCGAGGTTCGGGCCCCAGTATCCGAGGCCGACCACGCCGACGCGTATCGGCTCGCTCTGCTCGGTCATCGTATGTTGCTCTTTCGTGCTTTGCCGCGCGCGTGCGCGCGCGTGCGCGCGAACAAATGAGTTTTGAACGTCATCGACCCTCCTTCGATGCCCGCGCAAGCTCGTCGATCGCCGCGACGCACCGCTCGCCGGCGTGCCCATCGCCGTAGATCTCAAGCGGCCGTTCCCGGGGGGGCTCACGCTCCAGGGCGGCGAGCGCGGCGGCCGGGTTGAGGTCGACGAGCGTGTTCCAGCCGGCCTCCACCGTCTCTGTCCACTCGGTGGAGGCTCGCAGCGTCACACAGGGCACCCCGGCAAGGTACGCCTCCTTCTGGACGCCGCCGGAATCCGTTACCACCACCCGCGCCTGACAGACGAGCGCGCTGAACTCGACATACCCGAGTGGCTCGGTCATGCGCAGCCCGCGCACGCCGGCAAGCTTCTCCCATAGGCCGGCGGCCTGCAGGCGAGCACGGGTACGGGGGTGGACCGGAAACAGGATCGGCCCGGGCAGTGCCTCGAGCAGCGCCACCAGCGCGCGCAGGCGCCGGGGATCGTCCACGTTGCCCGCGCGATGGGCGGTGAGCAGCACGTAGGCTCCCGTCTGGAGGGCGTGGGCGGCCAGGATCCGCCGATCGGCTCTCGCGGCCGGCTGCCAGCGCAGGGCCACGTCGACCATCACGTCTCCCACGACCTGCACCCCGTCGGAGATCGATTCCGCTCGGAGATTGGCTGCAGCCGTGTCAGATGCGCACAGCAGCAGATCGCTCAGGTGGTCGGTCAACACGCGGTTGAGCTCCTCGGGCATCGCGCGGTCGAACGAGCGCATGCCGGCCTCGACGTGCACGACGGGAACCCGCGCCTGGGCGGCGACGAGGCCGCCGGCGAGCGTCGAGTTGGTGTCGCCGTAGACGAGCACCGCGTCGGGCTGGGTCTCGGCCAGCAGCGGCTCGAGCGCGGCCAGCATGCGGGCGGTCTGCGACGCGTTCGTCCCTCCGGCGATCTGCAGCTCCCGGTCAGGGCGCGAGAGCCCGAGCTCGGTGAAGAACACCTCCGAGAGCGAGTCGTCGTGGTGCTGTCCGGTGTGCACGAGAATCTCCTCGTGGCGCTCGCGCAACGGGCCGGACACGGCCGCAGCCTTGATGAACTGTGGCCGGTTGCCGACGATGGTGAGGATCCTCATCGTTGGCAGGCCTGAACTCGAGCTCCTCCGCGCCCGAGGCGCGGACGAGGCATCTACGCGGCCGCGCCGACCACCGACGTCGACCAGTCGATCACCGAGGTGGGCTTCACGACGTGGCGGGCGAGGCCGAGCTCCTTCGGTTCGAGGCCGAGGGCGAGGCCGACGAGCTGGGGAAGATGGAGGATCGGCATGTTCAAGTCGCGTCCGACGGTTTTCTCGGCGAGCGGCTGTTGCAGGTCGAGGTTCAGGTGGCACAGCGGGCAGGGGGTGACGAGGCAGTCCGCGTCAGCATCGACGGCGTCGCCGAGGTGGCGCCCGGCCTGCTTCAGGGAGGCTTCCTTGTTCATCGTGACGATCGGGAAGCCGCAGCACTTGCGCATGCCGGCGTACTCGATGACGGTGCCGCCGAGCGCCTCGATCACCTGGTGGAGATAGTGGTCGCGGGGGTGCTCGTCGTCGATGCCGAGACGGGGCCGGGGGCGGACGATGTAGCAGCCGTAGAACGGGCCGACGCGGAGGTTCGTGAGCGGGCGCTTGACGCGTGAGCTGAGGTTCTCAAGGCCGATCTCCTCGACGAGCAGCCATAGGAAGTTCTTGTTGGTAAAGGGGCCGCCGCCCGGATCCTTTTCATAGGTGAGTCCCTCGCCGGCGAGCGTCTCGTTGACGTAGCCGCGGTACTCGGCGTTCGCGTCGAGCCGTTCCTGGCACTCGCTCTGCGCGCCCTGGCAGGTGGAGCAGATGTTCATCATCAGCTCCGCCCCCTCGACCTGCTGGGCGAGGGCGAAGGTGCGCGCGTTGAGGGTGTCCGCGAGCTCCTGGTTGTGCTCGGCGATCACACCCGCGCCGGTGCAGCAGGCGCGGTCGAGCTCGACCAGCTCGAGATCGAGCAGGGGAGCGACCTTAGCCATCGAGCCGTGCAGCTCGGGGGTGAAGCCGCGGCTCACGCAGCCGGGCCAGTAAGCGACCTTCATTGACTCATCCCTCCCTTGGTTCTCTCATCTTGACCGGCGTATCCGTCGGCTCGGCTCCAGAGGGCAAAGCCTCTTTCCCGCCGAGCTCATGGGTCACGCCGGAGGCGACCGGATCGCCGGGCGGCGTCGGCGCCTCGTCCTCGCCTGAGACGTACAGGTTCAGCTCATAGCGCTCCTCTCGGCCCTCGATCTTGTCGAAGATCGACTGCACGCTCTTCAGGTCCCGGTCTGGGATCTTGTGCCCGAAAATCGCGATCTTCGGGTTGAGCTTGCGCCGCATCAGGCCCTTGATGATGACCGGCAGCGAGGAGAGGAGCTCCTTGCCGGCCGCGGGGGTGAACTTGGCGAACCACGAGTAGCCGCCGTAGGAGCGGGGGATCAGCTCGGCCTCGTGCAGGAGGCCGTAGCCGCGCACGAGCGTCGTGACCGCCTGCTCGTGGCGCTCACCGTTGTTCTGGTCGACGATGTGCTGGTCAGACGTAGCGATCCTCCGCAGGCGCATGATCTGGCCCATCGGGTTGACGTCCTTGGGGCAGGCTTCCACGCACTTGAAGCAGTGGGTGCAGTCGAAGATTCCCTGCGGGTCCTGGGCGAGGTCGTTGAGTCGCTCGAACTGCTGGTCGTCGCGGGGGTCGCCGACGAAGCGATAGGCCTTTGCGAGCGCGGCGGGGCCGACGAAGCCGGAGTCGACCTCCATCGCCAGGCAGTCCGAGACGCACGCCCCGCACTGGATGCAGGCCATCGACTGGGTGATGTCGACCATGCTCTCCTTCGGCACGATGTACTCGCGCTCGGGGACGGGCTGCTTGGCGATCAGCCACGGCGTGACCCTGCGCACCTTCTTCCAGTGGACCGCGTCCATGTCGACGATCAGGTCCTTGATCACCGGCATGTTGCCCATCGGCTCGATCTCGATCACTCCGTCGGGCGCTGAGGCGCGGGCGTGATCGAGGTGGGTGTGGCAGGCAAGCCCCGGTTCGCCGTTGATGCGCACTCCGCAGGAGCCGCAGATCGCCGCGCGGCAGGAGCAGCGGATGCCGATCGAGCCGTCGAAGCGGGCTTTTGCCTGAAGAATGCCCTCGAGCACCGAGCGGTGGGGCTCGAGCTCGATCGTGTGCTCGTCCCAGTAGGGCGCCTCGCCGGACTCGGGGTCATACCGGCGCATCCTCAGCGTGAACTCCTCCGGCGGCTTGTGCGTCTCGGCCATCAGCGACGGGCCTCCTCGATCGTGTACGGACGCCGGGCCGCGGGGCGACTCGGGCGGGGGAGCGGGACGTGAGGACCCATCAGTACTTCCTCTCCTCGGGCTGCCACTGGGTGATCGTGATCGGCGAGTAGCTGACCTCCGGTCCGTCGCCGTTCAGGGAGATGTCGATGTGCTTGAGCCAGTCGGAGTCGTTGCGCTCGGGGAAATCCGTGCGGAACTGCGCGCCACGCGACTCCTTGCGCTCGATCGATGCGACGACGATCGCCTCGGCGCAGTCGAGCATGTAGCCGAGCTCGATCGCCCCGAGCACGTCCTGGTTGAAGACCGTGCCGCGGTCGTCGATGTAGGCGGTCTCGGCCTCCTGCTGTAGGCGCTTGACGATCTCATGAGCCTGCTCGAGCCCCGCCTGGTCGCGGTAGACGGCGACGTACTGGTTCATCGTGTCGCCGAGCTCCTCCTTGATCTCCGAGATGCGCCGGCCCGTGCGCTCGCGGGCGACGATCGCGTCGATCATCGCCACGTCCTCGCGCAGTTGTGTCTCGGAGGTCTTCGGCATCGCCATCGTCGTGGCCCGCGCGGCCGCGTGCTCGCCCGCGCGGCGGCCGAAGATCAGCGTGTCGAGTAGCGAGTTGGCGCCGAGCCGGTTGCCGCCGTGGACGGATACGCAGGCGACCTCGCCGGCCGCGTAGAGGCCCTCGATTGAGGTTGCGCCATGGACGTCGGTCTTCACGCCGCCCATGATGTAGTGCTGGCCGGGGCGGATCATGATCGGCTCGCGCGTGATGTCGACGCCGGCGAAGTCCTTGCCGATGTTCACGATCTCCCGCAGCGCCTCCAGCGTGCGCTTGCGCGGCACCTTGGTGATGTCCAGGTAAATGCCTGAGCCGTCCGCGCCGACGCCGCGCCCCTCGAGGATCTCGGTCTGCTCGGCGCGCGAGACGACGTCGCGCGAGGCCAGCTCCATCTTGTTCGGCGCATACTTCTCCATGAACCGCTCGCCCTCGGAGTTGAGCAGCACTGCACCCTCGCCGCGTGCGCCCTCGGTTATCAGCAGCCCGTTCTCGACGAGGGTGGTGGGGTGATACTGGACCATCTCCATGTCCATCAGTGGCGCGCCGAGGCGATAGGCCTGGGCGATTCCGTCGCCGGTCACGATCAGTGCGTTTGTGGTCGGACGGTAGACCTGGCCGGCGCCGCCGCAGGCGAGGATCGTGTTCTTGGCATGGAAGGTCTCCATACGCCCGGTGCGCACGTCGCGCGCCACGACGCCGCAGCAGCGGCCGTGGTCGTCCTGCAGCAGCGACGTGGTGAACCACTCCTCGTAGCTGTCGACCGTCTCGTGGTGCTTCATCAGCTGCTCGTAGAGCACATGCAAAATCGCCTGGCCGGTGATGTCGGCGACATAGGCGGTGCGCTTGGTCGAAGCCCCGCCGAAGGCGCGCAGATCCAGTTCACCAGTGTCGTTGCGGTGGAAGGTGACACCGATGTGCTCGAGGTGCATGACCTCCTCGGGGGCCTCTGAGCACATGATCTCGATCGCGTCCTGATCGCCGAGGAAGTCGGAGCCCTTGACGGTGTCATAGGCGTGTGAGCGCCAGTCGTCGGCGACGTTGATCGCGGCGTTGATGCCCCCGGCGGCGGCAACCGAATGGGAGCGCACCGGGTGCACCTTGCTCATGATCGCCACGCTCGATCCAGCCTGGGCGGCGGCGAGGGCGGCGCGTTGGCCGGCGAGACCGGCCCCGATGATCAAGACGTCGTGTTCTGGCATGGCTCCCTGTGATCCGGGTGGAAAGGCGAAGAATGGAGGCTTGACGCCTCGTTCGGGACTCTATAACGCGGGCGTCCGCGAGCCCGGCGTGGTCCTTCGCCCAGCCCGGTGGCCCGGATCACGCGAGCACGCGGTGCGGTCGCCGGGCTGACCGCTGGACGGATCTGGGCTAACCGCCCGGACGCAGCCGGGCTAAGCCGCCGGACGGAGCGCTCGGCGCACCTGCGCGAGCGTGACGACACCCCGTAGGACGCCGTCTGAGTCGACCGCCACCATCGCCCCGAGCCGCCCGAGGCCCTCGGCGCCGAGCAGCGATTCGAGCGGCTCCTCTTCGGCGATCCGCACCGACAGGTCCTGCTCAAGCACATCCACTACCGGCAGCGCGGGACGACCCTCGGCGATCTCCCGATCGATCCGCTGTTGGCGGACGACCCCGAGGAAGTGGTTGGCGGGGTCTACGACCGCGAACCACGGCCAGCGGTAGCGCAGGAAGAACTGATCCTGGGCGTCCAGCAGGCTTAGCCCCGCGGGAATCGTCACCGGCTGGCGGTCCATGATGTCGGCCACGGTGATGTGCTGGATGCGCTGTCCGAGTGAGCCCTGCACGACGGCCGCCTTGGCCGCCTGGTAGAGGAAGAAGGCGAGCAGCATCGTGATCAGCCCGAACGGGCGGCCGCTCGCGAACCCCAGCAGCCCGAGGCCGCCGAGCACGAGCGCGAAGCCCTGGCCGGCGCGACCGGTGTAGCGCGTCGCGCGGTTGCGGTCGCCCGTGCGCCACCAGATCGCCGCGTGCGCGATTCGCCCGCCGTCGAGTGGGAAGGCGGGCACGAGGTTGAACACCAGCAGCACGGCGTTGATGAATCCCAGCCAGCCGATCAGCGCCAGCGCGGGGGTCGTGATGAACCCCTGCCGCGTGAGCGCCACGTCGGCAAACCGGCCGGTGCTCGCCACGGCCGTGCCCACGACCACGCAGAGAACGAACAGGACCAGCGTCACCGCCGGGCCCGCCGCCGCCACCTTCAGTTCCTGGCCCGCCGTCTCAGGCTCGCGGCGCATCTTCGACAGGCCGCCGAAGAACCACAGATCGATGCCGGCGATCGGGATGCCCTGCCGGCGCGCCACCAGTGCGTGACCAAGCTCGTGCAGGACGAGCGAGGCAAAGTATCCGAGCGCGCCCGCCACGGCCACGGCATAGGCGGTGGTGCGTGAGCCGCCGAGCACCGTGTGGAAATAGTCGGAGAGATAGTAGATCAGGAAGAACAGCACGAAGAACCAGCTCGTGCTTACGCCGATCCTGATTCCGAAGACGCGGGCCAGCTGGAAGTTCGTGCGCGGGGCCATTTGCTCAATGGTAGGCGCACAGGAGGCCGCTCACGTGCCGGTCTGCGTCGTCCCGTGCCCGCCACGCGTTGGGTCCGCACATGCTCATACGGTCGGTGCCCCCCCACGCGCCATACCAGCGCGTGGGGAGGCGAGCCGCCCGTCTGGTCCGCGCTAGCCGTTCGGCAGCACGGGGGTCTGTTCGATCTGCACAGCCTGCAGCGCCTCGGGGTCGAGCCCGAGCAGCTTCAGGATCGTCGGTGCGATCTGGGTGGTCTCGACGGGATTTGTCACGACCTCGTGACCGTTGTGCAGAGAGTCGCTCGAGACGATCAGCGGCACGTCGCGATCCTGGGGGTTGGCCCCGCCGTGCTCGGCGATCTTTCCGTGGCCGCCGGTGTAGACCGTCCCGTACTGGGCGACCCCGAACAGATCCGGCACGCGCGGGTCACCTGGCGCGACGCCGAAGTATGCAGCAGCCTGTTCGCCGGCGTAGACCTGCGCCAGCCCCGAGCTCGTGTAGGGCTTGGGGCTGCCGTTGACGTCGTTGCCCGTGCCCGAGTGCGCGAGCAGGAACTGCTTGGCGAAGTTTGCCGCCGCCTGCGAGCGGTCGTTCAGCCACATCATCACACCGTCGTCGTCGATCGAGAAGGCGACCAGCGGTTTCGTGGCGGTGGGATGTTCGGTCTGCCAGGCGGTGTTGAGGGCTTCGACGATCGGTCCGTCGGGTATGCGGGTCAGCGCCGAGGGGGTGTCGGGTGACTGACCGTGCTTGGCCGACAGGATGATCGCCGTGCTGTCCTCCAGGTGGGCTGCCTGCAGAGCAGTCTGCAGCTCGCCGACCTTCGCGTTGATGTAGTCGAGCGCCTGGTTGAGTACCGGCCCGGGCGTAACGCCATCGGCGAGGTACCCGCCGGGCTGTCCGCCTGAGCTCGGCAGCTTCTCGGCCGTCGAGATCGTCTGGAAGTTCATCCCGAAGATCGCGGGGGTGCCGACGATGTTCGTGCCACTGTGGTCATAGCCGTCGATCTCGTTGATGACCGCCTGGACCTTGTAGCTGTCGTACTGCTGTGTCAACGCGTTGTCCGAGGTCCAGTCGTGGCCTGAGCCTTCGGTCGGCGCTTCACTGTTGATCTCCGGGGTGAACAGGTCTTGGATGCCTGTGCCGGACGGCCCGTTGAGGATGTCGTAGGCCGCGTGCTTGTCCGACCACGCGGTCCGCAGGCCGGCGGCACGAGCCACTTCGAAGATCGTGTTGACCTTCAGGTAGGAGTGTGGGTAGACCGGCTGGCAGGTGATCGGGTCGACCGGAAGCTGGGTCGGGTCGATCAAGGAGAGCGGGTTGCCGGTCATCGACAGGATGCTGTCGGGCAGGCCGCTCAGTCCCTCGCCTGCGTCGAGTGAGTGCTGGTTCTTATCCAGCTGCTCGAAGTAGGTCACCTCGACACCGGGTGCCACGCCGGCGCAATTCGTCGTGCCCGCGGGCAGCAGCGCGTGGTTGTAGCTGTCGTCGTAATAGACGCCAGTGCTCGCCGGGTTGCCGCCGGTCACCTGGCCGACCATCCCTGGGAACGAGTCCGAGGGCACAGGGGTCTGGGCGCGGGTGTACTCGACGCCGTTGTTCGTCAGCGCGGCGAGCGCCGAGGAGGGGTGCATAGTCACGTAACGATCGAGGTCGCTCTGGTGCAGCCCGTCGATCGACAGCAACAGCACGTGTTTGATGCGGTCCTGCCGCGACGGAGGCGGAGGCGGAGGCGGTGGCGGCGGCGGTGGCGGCGGGCCGTGGTGATGGGGAGGTCGATGGTGGTGATGGTGTCCGTGGTGGGCGGTCCGGGCATGCCGGTGGGCCGCCCGAGTGTGCCGGTGAGCCGCCCGGGCGTGGCGGTGGGCTGAGGCGTCCTGCCCGACCGCGAACGCGGTGAGCAGGCCGACGGCGCCGGTCGCGCCCAGCAGGCGGAACCAGCGACTGACTGGAAATGCTGACATGGACAGTCCTTTGCTCTCTGTGGGTGTCGGCGCCGCGGAGGGGAGACGGCTAGGTGTCTCCCTCGCGCCTCGCGGTCGCGCATCGAACGCGAGTCACTCTCTTGCCTGTCCGGTGGCGAGAGCGTTACCGGCGGGTTACCGGCGGGTGAAGAACCTGAGCGAGGGCGAAAATCTGCCCGCTGGCCGAGAATTCGCTCTGGGCTATGCCTGCACGCGGCCGCGGGCGATGATGCTCTCGAAGTCCGTCCCCGCCGGCAGGGTGCCGTACTCGAGTCCACCGTCGCCGCTCAGGCGAGACGCACAGAAGGCGTCGGCCACGGCCGCCGGGGCGTGGCGTACGAGCAAGGAGCCCTGCAGGCACAGAGCCATGCCTTCGACGATTCGTCTCGCGGATTCCTCGAACGTGGTTGGATCGGCAGTGAACCGCCCCTTCAGCTTCTCCACCGCCGTGTCGAGGTGCGCGTTCGCGCCGTGGGCCTGCTCGAGCTCTGCCACGAAGACCTCGAGTGCGCGAGGCGTGCGGACGAGCGCGCGGAGCACGTCGAGGCTCATCACGTTGCCCGAGCCCTCCCAGATCGACGCCAGCGGAGCCTCGCGGTAGAGGCGGGGCATGCCGGACTCCTCGACGTAGCCGTTGCCGCCATGGCACTCGAGCGCCTCGAAGGCGTGGTTGGGGGCGCGCTTGCACGTCCAGTACTTGCCCACGGCGGTCGCCAGGCGCTTGAACAGCTGTGCGTCCGTTCCATCCTGCCCCGCCTCGGCGTCCAGGTGAGCCTCGTCGTATGCGCGCGCCAGGCGCATGGCGAGGGCGGTAGCCGCCTCGGACTCCAGACACAGGTCGGCGAGCACGTTCCTCATCAGCGGCTGGTCGATCAGCGTCCTGCCGAAGGCCTCGCGGTGGGCGGTGTGGTGGGTGGCGTTCACCACTCCCGCGCGCATGCCCGCGGCAGCGCCGATCACGCAGTCAAGGCGCGTGTGGCCGACCATCTCGATGATCGTCGGGACGCCCCGTCCGGGCTCGCCCACCATCTGCGCCCAGGCGCCGTGCAGCTCGATCTCAGAAGAGGCGTTCGAGTGGTTGCCGAGCTTGTCCTTCAGCCGTTGGATGTGAAAGGCGTTGCGGCTCCCGTCGGGGAGGATCCGTGGCAACAGGAAGCAGGACAGTCCGTCGTCCGTCTGCGCGAGCACGAGGAAGATGTCCGACATCGGCGCCGAGCAGAACCACTTGTGGCCGGTGATCTCATACTCGCCTCCGGCCCCGCCGCCGTTGAGCGGACGCGCGACGGTGGTGTTGGCACGCACATCCGAGCCGCCCTGCTTCTCGGTCATCGCCATTCCCGCGATCGCCGAGCCCTTGTCGCTCGCTGGGATCGAACGGGGGTCATATGTCGTGGCAGTCACGAGTGACTCCCACTCGGCCGCCAGCGCGGGCTGGGCGCGCAGGGCCGGAACGACCGCGAACGTCATCGTGATCGGGCAGCAGAACCCAGCCTCGGCCTGCATCGCGGTCATGTACAGCGCTGCGCGGGCAGTGTGGGCGAACGGCTCCTGGCTCGTCCACGGCAGCGAGTGCAGCTCGTGCTCGACCCCCATCTTCATCAGCTTGTGCCAGGCGGGGTGGAAGTCGACCTCGTCGAGCCGGTTTCCGTACCGGTCGTGCGTGCGCAGGATGGGCTTGTTCTCGTTCGCCAGCCGCCCCCAGTACTGCTGTGGAATGCCGCCGACGAACTTGCCCAGCTCCGCGGCGCGCTCGCGCACCCACGCGGCGCCCTCGCGCTCGGTCGCCTCTAGGAGCGGAAGGTTGCTGGAGAACACATCCACGCCCTCGAGTGGAGGCGGTTGATTGAAAACCGAGTGAGTTCGCCACGGCGCGTCGCCCGCCCGCCCGGTCTCGGAGATCGTGGCCATCCACGAAGTGAAGCAGAGATGGATAGCATCGCGGCCCGGACATGGCCAAGATCAAGGTGCAAAACCCCGTCGTCGAGCTCGACGGCGACGAGATGACGAGGATCATCTGGTCGTTCATCAGGGAGCAGTTGATCCTGCCCTACCTCGACGTGGCCCTTGAGCGCTACGACCTCAGCATCGAGAATCGCGACGCCACGGAGGACCGGATCACGGTCGAGGCGGCCGAAGCGATCAAACGCTACGGGGTGGGCGTCAAGTGCGCCACGATCACCCCGGACGAGGCGCGCGTGGAGGAGTTTGGGTTGAAGGAGATGTACCGCTCGCCGAACGGAACGGTTCGCAACATCCTCGGCGGCGTGATCTTCCGCGAGCCGATCGTGATCTCGAACATCCCTCGCCTCGTGCCCAGCTGGACCAAGCCGATCGTGATCGGCCGTCACGCGTTCGGCGACCAGTACCGCGCGACCGATCTCGTTGTTCCTGGAGAGGGCAGCCTGACTCTCACCTACACGCCCAAGGACGGCGGTGCGCCGATCGAGCTGGACGTGTACGACTTTCCCTCCAGCGGCATCGCGATGGCGATGTACAATCTCGACTCCTCGATCCGCGACTTCGCCAGGGCCTCGATGCGCTACGGACTGGAGCGCGGCTACCCGGTTTACCTGTCGACCAAGAACACGATCCTCAAGCGCTACGACGGGCGCTTCAAGGATCTCTTTCAGGAGATCTACGACGCCGAGTTCAAGGCCGATTTCGAGAACGCCGGGATCACCTATGAACACCGCCTGATCGATGACATGGTCGCCGCCTCGCTGAAGTGGGAGGGCGGGTACGTGTGGGCGTGCAAGAACTACGACGGCGACGTGCAGTCGGACACGGTCGCCCAAGGCTTCGGCTCGCTCGGGTTGATGACCAGCGTGCTGATGACCGCCGACGGAAAGACGGTCGAGGCCGAGGCCGCGCACGGCACGGTAACTCGCCACTACCGCCAGCACCAGCAGGGCAAGCCCACGTCCACCAATCCGATCGCCTCGATCTTCGCATGGACGCGCGGCCTCTCGGCGCGGGGGCGGATGGATGGCACGCCCGAGGTGACCAGCTTCGCCGAGACGCTCGAGCGCGTGTGCGTGCAAACCGTCGAAAGCGGAAAGATGACCAAGGATCTTGCCCAGCTCGTCGGTCCCGATCAGCCGTGGCAGACGACGCAGGAGTTCCTTTCCTCGATTGACGACAACCTTACCCAGGAGATGAATCAGTGAGTAAACCCGTACGAGTCACCGTGACCGGCGCCGCCGGGCAGATCGGCTACAGCCTTGTCTTTCGCATCGCCAGTGGCCAGCTGCTCGGTAAAGATCAGCCGGTTGACCTGCGCCTGCTTGAGATTCCCCCCGCGATGGGGGCGCTCGAGGGCGTGGCGATGGAGCTCGTCGACTGTGCGTTCCCCCTGCTCGCGGGGCTTGACCTGCACGACAATCCCAACGACGCGTTCGACGGTGTGAACGTGGCTCTGCTGGTCGGCTCGCGCCCGCGCACAAAGGGCATGGAGCGCGCCGAGCTGCTGAGCGAGAACGGCAAGATCTTTACGGTCCAAGGTAAGGCGCTGAACGATCGCGCGGACGCCGGCGTGAAAGTGCTCGTCGTGGGCAATCCCGCGAACACGAATTGCCTGATCGCGATGAACAACGCTCCCGACATTCCTAGCGAGCGCTTCACGTCGATGATGCGTCTCGACCACAATCGGGCGATTGGCCAGCTCGCGGCGAAGGTTGAGGCTCCGGTGGGCGACATCGCCCGGATGGGCGTGTGGGGCAATCACTCGCCGACGATGTACCCCGACCTGTTTCACGCCGAGGTGCGCGGCGAGCAGGCCGCGAAGGTGCTCGACGACCAGGCGTGGATCGAGAACGAGTTCCTCCCCAGGGTCGGTAAGCGGGGCGCGGCGATCATCGAGGCCCGTGGCTCCTCGAGCGCGGCCTCGGCCGCCAGTGCGGCGATCGATCACATGTGGGACTGGGTATCCGGCACGGAGGACTGGGTGTCGATGGGCGTTGCCTCCGATGGGTCTTACGGAATTCCCGAGGGCCTCATCTGCGGTTTCCCGTGCACATGCTCGGACGGTGAGTGGAAGATCGTCGACGGCCTCGAGATCGACGACTTCTCACGTGGACGGATCGACGCCTCCGTGGCCGAGCTGACAGGTGAGCGCGACACGGTTCAGAGCCAGGGCTTGATCTCGAGCTGACCGGCGTGCTGCACACAAAGGGCGCGGCATATGCCGCGCCCTTTGGCGAGAGTAGTAGCGCAAGGCGGACGTTCAGCTACCGGGATGCCAGCCTCGGCCGTCCTTCTTAACCTTGTTTTCCTGCTCGAGGCCGGGGAGCACCCGATAGAGGTAGTTCTGCTTGATGCCCATCTTCGCGGCCAACTCGGGGATGGTGATGCCCGGCTGTCCCTGTACGAATGAGAGCGCCTCCGCTGCGCGGGTGCCACTGCCTTTACGGCGTCCGGCGCGGCGCCCGGGCGGCCGGCCGACTTTTTTGCGTGTCGCTTTCGCGGGACTTGCGGGACTCGCGGTGCGGGATGCCGTGGATGTGGCGGTTTTTTTACGATTCGAGGATCCGCGGGGACGTCCCGGCCCACGCCGGCGAGTGGCGCCCGCGGGGGCGGCGGAAGCCGATCCTCCGCTCGATCTACCGCCCACTCCGTCCAGTGCCGCAGCTGCGGACTCGAGGCGACGGTACTCGTCTATCAGCGGCGCCAATTCATTCAGCCGATCTGTGATCTCTCGGCGCTTCTCGTCAAGAAAGTCGGTCACGATTTTAAGTCCTCTTCACTAGTGTAGGCGCGACATAAGTCACGTCGCGTGAGATCACCTTACACGATATCTCTATCAGAACTTTTTATGGACTTGAGTGGGAGCGATATTGCGGTTTGGTCTGCGAGACTCGCGACCTGCGGGCCCCGATCGTGAAACCCGATCGGCTTACTTCGTCGAAGCGAGGTGAGCGCGGAGGCGATCGAGTGTTCGCTTGGCCTCTCGCTCGGGGATTCCTCCCACGAGCGCTCGGCTGACAATAGCTCCGACCGGTCCGAGTGGGGGGCGGAACTCGTTGCGGTAGGCAAAGCGAGTGCCATCGTCCTCTGAGCTCAAGATGTACTCGGTATGAGCACGCGAGCGGGCGGGGCCACGACCCTCCCACACCGCGTGCTTGCACGGTAGGCACTCGACGAGACGCCAGTGCACCTCGAGATTGACCCCACGAACGTGGATCTGCTGGTCCATCGCATAGCCCACACGTGGCGGGCCGTCGTCGGCGTGAATGAGCTTGCGGTGAATCGTGACCCACTCCGACAGGCAGTCTGGGTTCATGACCATCTGCCACACGCGCTCAGGCGTTGCGGGAATGTGGATCGAGGCGGTGACGAGGCTCACAGATGGACACCGTATCC
>DASXIB010000024.1:0-73105 GCA_036498245.1 Solirubrobacteraceae bacterium | reverse complement strand
CATGTAGGGCGAGATGTAGCCCTTGTCGAACTGCATGCCCTCGGTGAACTCGAGGTCCATGCCGAACGTCTGGCCCTCCTCGACGTTGACCACGCCGTCCTTGCCGACCTTGTCGATCGCGTCGGCGATCACGTCGCCGATGTCCTCGTCGCCGGCGGAGATCGTCGCCACGCGGGCGATCTGGTCCTTGCCGGAGACTTCCTTGGACTGCGAGGCGATGTTGGCGACGACCTGGTCGACCGCTTTCTCGATCCCGCGCTTCAGAGCCAGCGGGTTGGCCCCGGCGGCTACGTTCTTCAGACCTTGGCGAACGATCGCCTGGGCGAGCACGGTCGCTGTGGTCGTGCCGTCGCCGGCGACGTCGTTGGTGGCGGTGGCCACCTCACGCACGAGCTGGGCGCCCTGGTTCTCGAACACGTCCTCGACCTCGATCTCACGGGCGATCGTGACACCGTCGTTAGTGATCGTCGGAGCGCCGAACTTCTTGTCGAGCACCACGTAGCGGCCCTTCGGGCCGAGCGTGACCTTGACGGCGTTGGCGACGGCGTCGACGCCCGCCTCCAGGGCGGAGCGTGCGTCAGAGCTGTACTTCAGTTCCTTGTGAGCCATGATTTCTCTCAGATCTCCTTTAGGACTCGACGCGGGCGAGGACGTCGGACTCGCGCAGCACGAGCAGATCCTCCCCGTCGACCTTGATCTCGGTCCCGCCGTACTTGCTGTAGAGGACCTCGTCGCCCTTCTTTACATCCAGCGGGATGCGCTTGCCGTCATCGTCGAGCTTGCCGTCGCCGGCGGCGATGACCTTGCCCTTCTGCGGCTTCTCCTTGGCAGTGTCGGGAAGGACGAGGCCACTCGCGGTGGTCTGCTCCTCCTCGATTGCCTGCACGATCAAACGATCGCCCAGGGGCTTGAGCTTCATCTTGAAAACCTCCGTCTCGAGAAATGCGACCGGCTTCTCCAAATCCTCAGGCCGAGAAGCCGGTTCTTCCTTGGCACTCTCGTGCGAGAGTGCCAACTGCACGCTCAATATACAGAGATTCCGGGCCTTCGCCGGGCTCAGGCCAACTAATTCTGGGAGCCGCCGAAGCCCTTCATCGCCTCGGTCATCCCCGTGGGCTTGTCGAGGATCTGTGAGAAGCGGACGACCGTGACGGTGTCGTCCATCGATACCGAACGCCCGTATATCTGCTCCATGAAGTGGAGCAGCTCCTCGTGGCGGCGGAACTCGGGGTTGTCGTGCTTGATGTCGCGCGGCGACAGGTCTCGAACCTTCGTCACCTCGACCTGGTCGATCACCGCTTCGAAGATCCTCTCCCTCGGGGAGTACTGGTAGCCGATCGTGACGAGCACGGCCTGGTTCTTGCGGTACTTGCCGGACTTGTCTCCAAGTCTGATCGTGGCCGTCTTGCGCCCCCGCTTCAGCTCGTCGGCGAAGATCGTCGAATAGAAGTTCAGCACCTGCATGACGCCCGCCAGGCTACCGGTCTTTAGCCCGAGCTTCCTCCAAAGCCGCGAGAGCGCGCGTGACCATCTCCCGCTCACCCGCGTGGCTGAGCGCCGTCTGGGCCTCCGTCAGAGGCATCCAGCGAGCCTCCTCGACCTCGTCGTCATGGTCTGAGGTGTCGCCGTGAACGTAGCGGAACAGGTAGAAGGAGACCGCCTTCGAGATCGTGCGACCTTCCCGGCGGTACCAGTAGCGCACCTCGCCGAGGTCCCGCTCGAGCTCGGCGGTGATACCTGTCTCCTCGCGCACCTCGCGCTCGGCCGCCTGCAGGGGAGTCTCGCCGGGGTCGACGTGTCCCTTGGGCAGGGCGAGCACGCGCGAGCCGTTGGGCGCGCGACGCGTGGGGACGATCACGACCACACGATCGTCGCGCACGACCACGCCACCGGCCGAGATCTCCCGCTCCGCCCCTCCTCCGCGGCGTCCGCGCGAGCCGTCGGGCGCGCGCTGAGAAGGCCGGGGACCGCTAGAAGACATATTGCTTCAGCGCCTGCGGATCGTGGACCACGAGCCGGCCCCGCCCTTGAGAGATCACCCCAGCCCGCTCGAGCACCGCCAGAAAGCGGCTGGCCGACTCGCGCGAGGAGCCGGCGAGTTGGGCGAGATCGGCCTGGGTGGCGGTGACGAGCACATCGCCATCGCCGGCGTCCTGCTCGGCGAGCTCCTGCGCCACCAGCTCGCCGAGCACGACGGCCACGCGGCTCTGGACCGTCTGAAAGGACTGGCGCGAGAGACGCTCATTGGTTTCGCGCAGACGCCTGCCCAGAGCGATCACCAGGCGCGTGGAGATCTCCGGATGCTCGCTCATCAGCCGGCGCATGTCGCCACCGAGCACGGCGACCACGCTCGTCGGCTCGATCGCTTCCACGGTGGCCGAGCGGCGCTCGTCCTCGAACATCGCGAGCTCGCCAAAGATGTCACCCTCGCCGAACGTGGCCAGCGTGATCGTGCGCCCGTCGCGGTGCTCGCGCATCGCGCGCGCGCGACCGGAGCGAACGACGTAGCAGGTGTCGCTGGAGTCGCCCTCGCGAAACACCACCTGGCCCGGCTCGAACGCGCGCGGCACGGCGAGCTCTGAGATTCGCACGAGGTCGTCCTGCACGAGCGTCGCGAACACGGGGACGCGTGCGAGCAGCTCGACCACCTCCGATGAGCGCATCGCCGCCATCGAGCAGGGAATATCACACGGCCTCCACCGGCGCTCTCGATCCTCCGACGGCGGTATCGTCAAAGGCATGCGTTCATCGAGGCCGCCCGCTCTCCAGGTGGCGTTCCCCGCGCTCTCGAGCATGCTCGCGCTCACAGCGCTAACAGCGCTAACAGCGCTTGCGAAGCCCGCCGCGGCGGCGAGCGCCACTAGCCATTCACTCTTCCAATCGCGCCAGCTGTGGGCGACGATCGACGTGTGCAACCCCTCCGATCAGCCGAACACGGTCGGCATCCGCGGCTCGATGCCCGGCGACGGCTTTCCCCGCGACACGATGTACATGCGCTTTCGCCTGCAGTATCAGGACGCGACGAGCAAGCGGTGGGTCGACCTCGCGCACGGCGCGGACTCGGGTTTCGTGACGGTCGGCGCGGCCAAGGCCGCGCGCCAGGCCGGGCGCAGCTTCCAGCTCGTCCCCGTCGCCGGCAAACCGGCGTCGACGCTGCGAGGGGTCGTGAGCTTCCAATGGCGCAAGGGCGTGCGTGTCTTGCATTCGGTCTCACGGGTGACGAGCTCCGGGCACGAAAGCCTCGCCGGCGCCGACCCGGCGAACTTCAGCACGGCCATCTGCGTCATCGGCTGAGAGCCGGCGGGAGGGCCGACTGAAACAGGCGCGGGTCGTTGGTGATGATCCCGTCGACGCCCAGCCTCGTCAGCTTGGCGATCGTCGCGACGTCATCGACGGTCCACACGTAGAGCTTGCCTCCGCCTTCGGCGACGGCCCGTACGAGTCCAGGGGTGACCACGCGCCAGTGGGCCATGATCGCGTCGAAGCGTCCTTCCCGCAGGGCCGTGCGGACGCGGCGGGGGAGCGTGGCTCGATAGCCGGTGAGCATCGCCAGGGCGGGGATCGCCGTGAGCATGTCCGTCGTGTAGTCGCGTCGCACGCGCGGCACCGACCAGCCGAGGCGCAGTGCCGGCTCGGCGGCTCGGATCAGGGCGAGGCCGGTCGGAAACATGCCGCTGATCAGCGTGCGCGGGACGAGATCGAAGGCGCGCAGGGTCTCCAGCACGCGCAGCTCATAGCCCGGCAGCTTCACGTCGACGTCCAGCTCGATCTCCGCGAACAGACCGCTCGAGAGGTGCTCGAGAGCCTGCTCGAAGGTCAAGGGCGTGCGCGAGCGCATGTCCTCGTAGTCGTGGGCCACCAGCAGGCGGCCGCTGCCGTCGGCATGCTCACCGAGCACGTCGAGCTCGATCATGTCGACACCGTGACGCAGCGCCGCGTCGAAGCTCGCGAGCGTGTTGCCTGGCTCGATATGCGCGGCTCCCTTGTGGCCTACTCGCAGCGGGCGGCGGGTTAGGGTTGCCTGGGTGCGCGTCATGCTTCGCAAGTAAACGGCATCCTGCCTCCTGGCCGAGCCGGCCTCCGCTAGCTTGAGTCAGATTTGTGACCGCTCCGGCCGCCACGGCGGTTACATTGCCGGCCTTCCGGGCCGGCTGTCCCCGTTACGAGCCGTCTGTCCTAGTACGGGCCGGCTGTCCCCGTTACGGGCCGGCTGTCCCGGTTACGCGGGTGATTCTCAGGTCACGAGGGTCAGGTGGGGGCGCTTGTGGGCTTCTTCGAGGCCCTCTATGGCTGTCTTCGGCCCAAGGTAGGGGGCGAGGATGACGAAGGACAGATGGTCGACCAGGCACGGCAGGTAGCGCAGGCGATCGTTGGCGGCGTAGCTCGAGACGATTCCCCAGATCGCGCCAGTGACCGCTTCCGCCGCCAGGGCGGGTCCACGACGCGGGGCGGGGGCTGACTGGAGCACGAGCTCGATGAAGTCCTCGATCGACTTGGTCATGCGGTCGATCATCCCGGGGCCGACTTCGAACACGTCGATGAACGCCATCCGCAGCAGCGCCTGGTGAGCGACGAAGTATTCGACGAACGCGTCCATCGCCAGGTACACGGCCTCCGGCCAGGAGGTGGCTCTCGCCATCGCGGTGCGCACCGAGCAGAGCGCTTCCTGGACGAATTCGTCGAGGACGGTCAGGAAGCATTCCTCCTTGTTGGCGAACTGCTTGTGGAAAGCCTCGGTCGAGATGCCCGCGAACTGGGCGATCTGAGGATCGGTCAGCCCGGCATAGCCTTCGTCGAGCGTGAGGTGGACGACCGATCCGAGCACGCGCGAGCGCTTGTCCTCGTTCGACAGGAAGGCGGCCGGCGTGGGCGGGACGTGGGGCGGCTGAGTCAGTCCCAGCGAGCTCAACCTCCCCGCTACCGGAGAGCGGTAGGACTCGACCCAGTCGAGCAGCTCGTCGGTCAGCGTGAGCAGCTCTTTCTCGCGTCCATTACGCAGGCGCGTGAACATGACATGGCGCGCACCCCCGACGATCGTGCGCGTCATCAGGGGCGGCAGCCGGGTGCCGTCGGGCGCTGCCTTGAAGCCCGCGTGCACGAGACGCTCGAAGGTCATACAGGCGAGCTGCAGTCGTTCCCGACCCTTCGGACCGATCCCAAGCGAGTCCACCAACACCAGGCGTGGGCCCTTCGGGGACTCGGCAGCGTCGTCGAGCATCGCCTTGCAGGAGGCGTGCAGCCGGTTGGCCCACCCGCGCTCCCCCGCCCACGCATCCATCGCCAGTTTCCGTGTGCGCGCCACGGCGATGTCGTAGGTCGCGAGGAAGCACTCTTCCTTGTTGGAGAACTGCTCGTAGAAGGCGCGCCGCGAGACGCCCGCCAGCCCGATCACATGGGCAACTGTTGTCGAGCCATAGCCGCGCAGGGAGATCGCCTCGATCATCGCCCCGTAGAGGCGGGCGCGCTGGTGACGGGCCACCTCGTCTCGCTGCATGCCGTGCGGACCGTGGGGCAATCTCCGATACAGCGGAGTCTGGTCCCGTTTGGTTCCGCTCATCCCCACGGTTCGAGAATATAGACAACGATAGAGCGGAATGCAAGTTTTTAATAGCAGTACAGATCGGATGTTTCTAGCCTCGTTTCCTAGCCATCCAAACGTCCGACGGACAAGTGGATTCCAACAGCCGCGTTTTCCAAAACGGCCATAAAGACCCGCTCCGATTGTCCGCGCCGAGCGCCAATCGGCCTACGCGAGAGCGCGAGCATCGGGGTCCCGGGAAAGCTGTGAGTACTCGCGCGTTTTTCGCCGCGGCTCGCCGCGTCAGGCGCTGAGCGTGAGCTTGCGCGGACCGGAGTGAAAGCCGAGCTCGATCAGCGTGTGGGCGAGCTCTGAGGCGATCGCCGGCTCACCGTCGATCCTCTCCAGGGCAAGTCTGCCGATGCGTCCGGCGCGCACCGCGTCGGCCAGCGCCGCGAGCGCTTCGATCACCGGCTCGCCATCACGAGGGGGAGTGTGGCCGCCACCGGTCGCACTCCCGCGCGGCGAATCGACGAGCGTCACCAGGCCACGCCCGCCGCGCTCGAGGTAGAGGACCGGCGCGTCGTCGACCAGCACCACGTGGGCGCCGCCCACACGCGCGGGACGCCGACCGTCGTGGCCCTCGCGTCGCGGCCACTCAAGCGCGGCGCCGTAGGGCTGGGCGGGATCGGCGGCGGCGATCACCAACACCGACCTCTTCGCGCGCGCGGACGCGGGCGCGCGAGTGGGCGCGCGAATAAGTCCCTCGTCGAGCAGTCCCCCGGCGAGCCCCTCTGCGCCTCCCTCACCGCGATCGGAACCGCGTTGCCGACCACCCGAAGGTCGCCCGGCGCGCAGGCGCTCGACGGCGCCGGGCAGCGCGAACTGCGCGCCGCCCATGCCCTCGATGAAATAACCCCGGCGACAAACCCCGAGTGTCTCCAACTGGGAGAAGGAGTCGTAGAGCATCGCGAAGCCGCCGCGGATCCCCTCGGCGAGAACCTGCTCGCGGGTGACGATCCCGTAGCGCTCGAGCAGGAGCTCGGCGAGCGCGCGCCGGCGCTCGGGCGAAGGCGGTGGAGTCGACGGGGAACCCTTCTCCGTCACGTGCGCACGCGACGGAGAAGGCTGCGAAGAGCGAGCCGGCCCGGACGGCGGCGAGGATGGAGAGAACGCCGAGCTCGTCTCGCTTGGCTCGGCGAAGAGGCCTGCCGTGAGCGACCAGCGGCCCTGAACCTGCGCCTGCGCGCCGGTGCGCCGCGTGCCGAAGCGCGACCGGCCGGCGAGCGAGCGAGCGGAGCGAGGGCGCAGGCCGGACGCTTCACCACGCGGCGTCCGTACCCCCCGCGCGAGCGTCAGGTGGGGGGCGCGCAGGGGAGCCCACGCGTCGTTGGTCGCCTCGCCGGCCCACACGAGGTCCCACAGCGCCTCGCTCAGCGCCTGGGCAGGCACGTCGAGCTCGGCGAGCAGGTCGGTGAAGAAGCACGGTCCTCGCGCGAGCCGCTCGCGCAAAAGCTGATGCTCGCTCGCCTCGAGGAATTTCACGGCGCCGGACCAGCGCGCCGCCGAGGGCGGCCCGATCACGGACGCGTCCTCACGGAAGTACAGAGCCACGCGCCCGGAGCTTCGCCCGAGGGCGCCCGCGCCGACCCATACGACCTCGCCACTCGCACAGAGGCCGTCGAGCCACGCCTGGGAGTAGGCGCCGGTTCGTCGCGGCAGCACATCGCGCTCCCAGATCTCCGCTGGTAGGGCGAGCCCCTGGAGCGGCACGAGCACCTCGCGCAGGCGATCGATGCCCGCGCCGGCGGAGGAGTGACGATCCACGCCCTGCCAGGAGGGCAGGAAGGCCGCCAGGGCCCGAGCGTCGGCGGGCTCGATCTCTTTGCGCAGGGCGGCCAGCGAGGCCCGCCTAAGGCGACGCAGGACCTCGACGTCGCACCACTCACGCTCGTTCCCGCGGGAAGCGGGCCGCGCGGGAGACCGGCCGTCGGGGGAGCTCGGGAGCGGAGGTGTCGAGGCGAGCGGGCGCAGCTCGCCGCGCACGATCTCCCCGGCGCGCTCGAGCTCGCGCAGGACCGCGGCGGCGTCGAGCCGGTAGCGGGCGTGGACCTCCTCGGTCGTGAACGGCCCGTGCGTGCGTGCGTAGCGCGCGAGCAGCGCGCGCAGAGCGTCGGGCACGTCCGCGAGGAACGCCTCGGGCAGGCCGCCGGGCGGGACGGCGCCGAGCGCGTCGCGGTAGAGGCCGGCCTCGTCGGCCGCCACGTAGCGCTCCTCACCGCCGACGCGTAGGCGTATCGCGCGCCGCTCGCGTTCGAGCTCGCGCAGCATCGGTCCCGGGTCGATCCCCGGAAAGACGCGTTCTGCGACCTCCCCGACGGTGAGGTCACCGACGTGGCGGAGCACGTCGTGAAGCGCGTCGCGGCCGGTCGCGCGAGTGATCTCCGAGCGGTGCTGCAGGTCGTCTTCGACGCGAGTGAGCGCGGCCGGGTCGATCAGCTCGCGGAGCTCCTCCTGGCCGAGCAGCTCGCGGAGCAGGTCACGGTCGAGCGACAGTGCGGCGGCGCGGCGCTCGGCGTTGGGCGTGTCCCCCTCGTACATGTACGAGGCGACGTAGTCGAACAGCAGCGACGACGCGAACGGCGAGGCGGTTTGAGTCTCGACCTCGACGAGCGAGATCTCGCGACTATGCAGGCCGCGCAGGAGCGCTTCGAGGCCGGGCACGTCGAGCACGTCGCGCAGGCACTCGCGGTAGGTCTCGAGCACGATCGGGAAGTCGGCGTAGCGCTTGGCGACCTCGAGCAGATTCTGCGCCTTCAGCCGCTGCTGCCACAGCGGCGTGCGTTTGCCGGGGTAGGCGCGGGGGATCAGCAGAGCCCGGCCGGCGTTCTCGCGGAAGCGCGCGCCGAACAGCGCCGAGCCGCCGAGCTCTGCGGTGACGGCCTGCTCGACGTCCTCGGGCTCGATCAGCACGAGGTCAGCGGCCGACGGCAGGGACTCGACCTCCCCGGCGTCGAGGTCGGGGAGATGCAGGACGATGCCGTCATCGGAGGAGATCGCGTCGGACTCGAGATCGAAGCGCTCGCGGATGCGCGCGGACAGGGCCAGCGCCCAGGCGGCGTGCACGCGGCCGCCGTACGGGGAGAGGATGCACAGCCGCCAGTCGCCAATCTCGTCGCGGAAGCGCTCGACGACGAGCGTGCGCTCGCTCGGGAGCACGCGCGTGGCAGCCTGCTGCTCGCGCAGGTAGTCGAGCAGGTTGCGCGCAGCACGCGGATCGAGGGCGTAGTCGCGCTCGAGCGTCTCGGCGTCCTGATCGACGGCCCAGCGCGAGAACGCGCCGATCGCTTCGCCGAGCTCGCGGGGACGTCCGACGGAGTCGCCCTTCCAGAACGGCACCGCCCCGGGCGCGCCAGGCGCGGGCGTGACGATCACGCGGTCGCGGCCGATTTCCTCGATCCGCCACGTGGAGGCGCCGAGCAGGAAGGCCTGGCCGGGACGCGCCTCGTAGACCATCTCCTCGTCCAACTCGCCGACGCGGCGGCCATCGGGCAGGGTAACCGCGTACAGGCCGCGGTCGGGAATCGTGCCGGCGTTGGCGACCGCAAGCTGGCGCGACCCCCGGCGGGCCCGGATCGTGCCGGCCACACGATCCCAGACGATGCGCGCGCGCAGCTCGCCGAACTCCTTCGACGGGTAGCGCCCGTCGAGCATGTCGAGCACGTTCTCGAGCAGCTCGCGGGAGAGCTCTGAATACGAGTGCGTGCGCGTGACGAGCGCGTGCAGCCAGTCGACCGAGATCTCACCGCCGGTGGCAGTCGACTCGTCGCCGTCCGAGTCCCGGCCCAACGATTTTTTCGATGGGCCGGTCGGCGACGGCCCGGTCGCTTGCGCCGGCTCGGCTGAGGCGGCGATGGCGACGATCTGCTGGGCGAGGACGTCAAGCGCGTTGCGCGGGACCACAGTCGGCTCGATCTTGCCTTCGTGCATGCGGCGGACGACCACGGTGCACTCGAGCAGATCGCCGCGGAACTTGGGGAAGATCCGCCCCTGGCTGACCTCGCCGACGCCGTGGCCGGCGCGGCCGATCCGCTGAAGACCCCGGGCGACGGACTTCGGCGACTCGATCTGCAGGACGAGGTCGACGGCGCCCATGTCGATGCCGAGCTCGAGCGAGGAGGTGGCGACGAGGCAGGGAAGCTCGCCGGCCTTCAGCAGCTCCTCGACTTTCGTGCGCTCCTCGCGGGCGAGCGAGCCATGGTGCGCCCGCGCGATCTCGCGCGGCGCGACCGAGCCCCGGTCCGGCTCCTCGGCCCGCTGACGCGCGGCGAGCTCGTTCAGGCGCAGCGCGACCCGCTCGGCCGAGCGACGATTGTTGACGAACACGATCGTCGAGCGGTGCTCGTTGACGAGCTTCAGCAGCTCCGGATAGATCGCCGGCCAGATCGACGCACGCGTCGCCTCGCCACCCGGGACCGGCTCGAGCGGGGCCCGCTCGGCGTCGCCCGGCCCGTTGCCGGGCTCGGCCATCGACTCGACCGGCACCTCGATCCGAAGGTCGAGCTCCTTGCGCACGTCCACGTCGACGACCGTCACCTCGCGGTGGGGGCCGACGAGGTAGCGGCCGATCTCCTCGAGCGGATTTTGGGTCGCGCTCAAGCCGATCCGCTGGACCGCGACCGGGCCGGCGCTGGCCGATCTTCGATCGGTCGCCGATGAGCGGCCCAAGCGCGCCTGCTCCTCCAGGCGCTCGAGCGTCAGCGCCAGGTGGGAGCCGCGCTTGGAGTGAGCGACCGCGTGGATCTCGTCGACGATCACGGCCTCCACGTCGCTTAGCATCTCGCGCGCGCGAGGAGAGGTGAGAATCAGGTACAGCGACTCGGGCGTCGTGATCAGGATGTCCGGCGGCCGGCGCACCATCGCCGCCCGCTCACGCTGCGGTGTGTCGCCGGTGCGGATGCCCACGCGCACCTCGTCCGCGCCAATTCCACGCAGGGGAGCACGCAGGTTGCGCTCGATGTCGTACGCGAGGGCCTTCAGCGGACTCACGTACACCACGCGCGTGGACCGTCGCTCAGGCAGTCCCGCACCGGCGTCGACGCTCAGCCGATCGAGCGCCCACAGGAACGCCGCCAGTGTCTTGCCCGACCCGGTGGGAGCCGACAGCAGCACGTGCTCCCCCCGCGCGATCGCGGGCCACGCCTGAGACTGCGCCGGAGTAGGTGCGGCAAATGCCGATTCGAACCACTCGCGCACGCGCGGTGTGAAGCTGGACAAAGGCACGGACTGAGGCTAGCGGGGGCTTGGGACCTTCGCCCCGCCGACTTTGCCTACCGGGAGGAGACGCGAACGAGCCGAGAGAGAGGCGCACAGAAGGCGACTGCGGCGGGCGTCTGGCCTTCACGGACGCCGCGCCGTCCCTGGCAACGGCGCCCGCGGAGACCGAGCGTCGAGGAACGCACTGATCTCTCTCCTGGGCGCCACTGGAGAGGGTGCGCGACGCCCAAGTTGGGTGCTCGCAGCTCCTCCGCGATCCACGGTCGGAGCACGAGTATTCGCTTGAGAACTCTAATTCCATTCACGTGATTTGGCGAGTAGTGTTTCTCACCCAAGAGTCGGTCCGTGCACCCAAATCGGCCGCTCTTCGTCTTCGGGCGCGGCAGATGCCGACCGTAGCCTCGACCAACCGAGCGGGTGCTCGACGACGGCCTCCCCCCGCGGGAGCCCGCACTTTTGCCTCCTGCCCGGCGCCCCCGGGGGGGTATGCGGGGAGCTCGTCGAACTCCGTCGGTCTCAGGTGGACATGCGTTCTACGAAGACCGTGCGTCGGGCCTCTTGGCGGTTTCATCGGCAGCGACCTGATCGACACCCGGATGACGCTGCGTAATATAGTGAATGAATATCATCCCCGCCATTGCCAACGCCGATATTGCAACACTGATATTAACCTCATTGTTATCAGTCACCTCTTTCGACTGCATACAGAGAGGACACCTCGCCGACCATGACTGGAGAATCGGGAGAAGCGAGCAGGTGACGAGGGAGTTGAGTGGGAGACACCCGAGGAGCCCACGAACGCATTGGAAACATACGGCCGATTAGCTTGTGAAGCAAAATAGGCAGAACTAATATGGAGCCGTGCAGGGAGAGACCCGTCACCAAGACCGCACGGCCCCGAATTCGGTGCGGCGTCCGCAGACCCGGCGAGGACCACGGCCATATGCGCAAATACCCCTGAGCGGCGCGGAACGCGAGGTGCAGCACAGTCGAACGACGGCTGTACCGCGCAGTCCCGCCCACCGTCAATGGACACCCCTCGCCCGCGGCCTGATCGCAACCGGCGACCACTGGACGTTGGCGATCGCCCTGCAGCTGGCGCCGGGAGCCGTTCGCCTCACCCGCCTGCGGAGCAGGCTGCCCGGCATCAGCACTGGCGTGCTCGATCGCTATCTGCAGCAGATGGTTGCCCTCGGGCTGCTTACCCGCACCCGCTTCCGAGAGATGCCGCCACGCGTAGAGCTCGAGCTGACCGAGTCTGGGCGCGAGCTGCTGCCGATCGCCGCGGCACTCGCGCGCTGGGGGATGCGCCACGTGTGGTCGGAGCCTCGACGGGGGGAGCAGGTCGACGTCAGCGCCCTGCTGCGCCTTCTGCCGGTGCTGCTGGAAGAAGAGACCGCTCTGCCCGATGGCACTCTCGAGACGGTCATCGACAACCGCGGACAGGCGATCAGGCACGTGTTCCAGATCGAGCGCGGCCACCTTCAGGCGGCCGACCGACCGGACCACGCCCCCTCGGCCTGCGTGACCGGCAACGCCGATGCGTGGATCGCCGCGCTCGGGCCGGAATGCAACTACGAGAAGCTTCGCTTCACAGGCAACGAGGAGCTTGCTCGGAGCGTTCTCGACGCGCGCCTGGGACACACGTAGGCTCCTTTTAAAATAGGCGGACGGTAGGCCGGACGGTGCGGTCACCCGAATATCTTGGGTAGCTCGCATGATTATCACGTCCCATCCAGTGGACTTCATGGCTCTGGTGAGCCCCTTGACTGCTGAGCAGCACACCCTCGCCGCGACACACTTCGTCGCCAAAAGTCCACCTAGTGAGAAAAGCCCATGGCTAGAGACATAAATAGGCATGATTCCGCCTATCCTTATTGAAAAATCAATGTTTATGATTGCGATTGTCGCGGCTGCTAAGTATGATCTTCACGAGGACATGGAATTTCCCAACCCGGGAAGAGTCGCCAGGACAAGAACAGGAACCAGTGAAGATGCCTAGAACAAGTTTGAACCCTTCTAAAGCTTCAAAAACCGCGCCTGACCCGGCGTGGTCGGTTCCCAGCTTGCGCGAACCGCGCTATTCGCAGTCGCTCGAGCGCGGTCTTGCGATCCTTGGATGCTTCACCCCGGAGCGTCCGGTGCTCGGCATCGCTGACATCGCCGACGACCTGGGCATGAGCCGCTCGACGACGCATCGCTATGTGATCACCCTCGTCGCACTCGGATACCTGGAGCAGGGAGCGTCGCGTAAGTATCGGCTGGGGTTGCGCGTCACCGACCTCGGGATGTCGGCGATGAACTCAACCGGCCTGCGCGAGCACGCCCACCCCTATCTCGAGGAGTTGCGCCAGCGGTCGTCTTACACCGTGAACCTCGCGGTCCTCGACGGCACGGACATCCTCTACGTCGACAGGGCCCGCAGCTTTCGTCGCGGACAGAGCAAGATCGACCTCGACCTGCACCCCGGTTCGCGACTGCCCGCGTACTGCACGTCGATGGGCAAGCTCCTCCTGGCGAACCTGCCCGAGGACGAGCAGCGCGATCTGATCGCGACGATGAAGCTCTCGAAGCGCGGACCGAACACGATCACCTCAAAGAAAGCGCTGCGCGAGGAGCTCGACCAGGTGCTCGACGCCGGGTTCGCCGTCAACGACGAAGAGCTCGCTCCCGAGCTGTACTCGATCTCGGCGCCCGTGCGCAACGAGGCCAGGGAAGTGGTCGCCGCGGTGAACATGGCTGCGCACAGCTCGATGATCTCGCTCGAGGAGCTCGTCGACGCGCTCGGCCCACATCTCATCTCGACCGCCGACCGCGTCTCCGCCCGCCTCGGGTATCGCCGCGACGACGAGCAGAACTGAGTTCCGCAGGCGTTCCTCGACGAGCCCCGCAGTCCGTCATATAGCCTTGCGGATCGATGACGGCGCCGGTCAAGCACGCCCTGACGTTCCTCTGCGCGCCGCTGCTCGCGGTGGGCGTCGCGGCGTGCGGCAACACGGTTTCGACAACCGCCTTCAAGGGTGAGAGCCATGCGGTCGCCCAAGCGATCTCACAGCTGCAGAGCGACGCTACGGCGGGCGACGAGCAGAAGATCTGCGCCAACGACCTCTCGAGCGCAGTGGTCACGCGCCTAGGCACCGCCAAGGGCGGCTGCAAAGAGGTGCTGAAAAGTCAGCTTGCGGAGATCGACAACTTCGAAGCGACGGTCGGCGCGATCCAGGTGAACGGCTCGACCGCCATCGCGACCGTCAAGAGCATCTACGCCGGCAAGAACCGCATCGGCAAGGTCACGCTGGTGAAGGAGGGCGGCAAGTGGAAGCTCTCCGGCCAGAGCTGATCTGAGCTCAGCTCAGCGCCTTGCCGTATTGGCGCTCGTAGTACTCACGGTAGGCGCCCGAGCGGATCGGCTCCCACCACCAGGCGTTCTCGCGATACCACTCGACGGTCTGGCGCAGGCCGTCGCCGAAGCGCACGCGCGGCTCCCAGCCGAGCGCGCGCACCTTCTCTGAGGAAAGCGAGTAGCGGCGGTCGTGTCCGGGGCGGTCGGTGACGTACTCGATCTGAGACTCCTCCGCATCGGTCAGCTCGACGATGCGCTCGACGACGGTCATGTTGGCGCACTCCTCGGGTCCGCCGGCGTTGTACACCTCACCGGGAGTCCCGTGCTCGAGCACGTGGCCGATCGCCCGGGCGAAGTCCGTGGAGTGAATCCAGTTGCGCACCTGCATGCCGTCGCCGTATACCGGCAGGGGATCGCCGTGGATCGCATTCAGGATCATCAGCGGGATCAGCTTCTCGGGGTACTGGTTGGGGCCGTAGTTGTTCGACCCGCGGCAGACGACGGCCGGCAGGCCGTAGGTGTGGAAGTAGCTCTGCACGAGCAGGTCCGCTCCGGTCTTCGTAGCCGAGTAGGGCGAGGAAGGGCGCAGCGGGGACTCCTCGGTGAAGGACCCCTCCGCGATCGACCCGTAGACCTCGTCGGTCGAGACCTGCACATAGCGCAGGCCTCTCGCGCGCGCGGCCTCCAACAGCACGTGCGTGCCGAGCGCGTGGGTCCGCACGAACACGTCGGGCTCTGAGATCGAGCGGTCGACGTGAGTCTCGGCCGCAAAGTTCACGATCGCCTCGGCGCCGCTCGCGTCGAGCGCAGCGGCGACGGCCTCGCCGTCCTCGATCGCGCCGCGCAGGAAGCGGAACGCCGGGAGCTCGGCGACGTCCTTCAAGTTCTCCTCGCGTCCGGCATATGTGAGCTTGTCGAGCACCGTCACCTCGTCGCCCTGCTCGCGCAGGCGCAGGCGCGTGAAGGTCGAGCCGATGAACCCGGCGCCGCCGCAGACGAGGAGCTTCATCGGGGGAGCGGTCGGGGTGTCACGTTCATAGCCGCATCATTCCATCCACCCGCCCCGCTCGCGCTCGCCCGCTCATCGCCGGGCGATTCCCGAACGGGCGGCGAGATAGCCGGCGAGGCCGTCCTGCCACGGTGGCAACGGGATCAGAGCGTCCTCGCGCTCGGACGCGAGCGCCGACCAGGCTGGTCGGGGAGCGGGCCGCGCCATCTGCGCCGTCGTGGCGGGCTCGACCCGGCAGTCGACCTCGGCCTGGCGGAAGACCTCCCGGGCAAAGCCGTTCCAGGAGACGTGACCGGCGCCGGCGAGGTGGACGAGGCCCCCGACCTCGCGCTCGATCAGCCCGACCAGCGCCGGGGCCAGGTGACCTGTCCAGGTGGGACAGCCGACCTGATCGTCTACGACCTGGACGGACTCGCGCTCGCCGGCGAGCCGGAGCATCGTCTGGACGAAGTTGGCGCCGTCCACGCCGAACAGCCACGAGCTGCGCACGACCGCGTGGCGGGCAGAGGCGGCGAGAACCTCACGCTCACCGGCGAGCTTCGTCTCGCCGTAGACAGAGCGCGGGCCGGTCGGATCGGTCTCGACGTACGGCCTCGGCTGACCATCGGCGTCGAGCGGTGGGGTTCCGTCGAACACGTAGTCGGTGGAGACGTGCACGAGCGGCACGCCGATGTCCGCCGCCGTGCGCGCGAGGATGCCGGCAGCCGTGGCGTTCGCTGCGAGCGCCTCGTCACGATGGGTCTCGGCGCCGTCGACGTCCGTCCAGGCCGCACAGTTGATCACCGCGCCGGGCCGGACGCCCTCGAAGGCCCTCGTCACGGCGACGGGATCGGTCACGTCGAGATCGGCGCGCGTCAAGGGCATCAGCCCGTGTCCTGCGCGCTCGCCCGCGCGCGCGACGTCGCGGCCGAGCATACCCGCGGCGCCGGTTATCAGCAGCCGCATCGGACGCGCTTCACAGGATCGAGATGTCGGAGTTGTCCCCGACCATGAAGCGGTACGCGCGCGGCTGGCGATCGCCACGACGCACGGTCACGTTGCGCCCCAGCAGCGAGGACTCCATCCGTCCGTCGAGATCGCAGACCGAGGAGCCGGCGAGCAGGATCGAGTGCTCGACCTCGGCGCCGGAGACCACGCACCGCTCGCCGATCGCCGTGTAGGGACCTATGTAACAGTCGCTGAGACGCGCATCGGCGCCGACGATCGCCGGCCCGCGAACGGTCGTGCGTTCCAGGCGCGCGCCCGGCTCGATCACGACGCGCCCGTCGATTTGGGAGTCGATCAGCTCCCCTTCGACGCGCTCGCGGAGGTTGTCGAGGATCAGGCGGTTTGCCTCGAGCATGTCCTCCAGGCGCCCCGTGTCCTTCCACCAACCGCGCACCACGTGGGGCTCCACGCGCATGCCCCCGTCGACGAGGTGCTGGATCGCGTCGGTGATCTCGAGCTCCCCGCGCGCGGAGGGCTCGATCGCGCGAGCGGCGTCGTGGATCCGCGCGGTGAACATGTACACGCCGACGAGCGCCAGGTCGGTCGCCGGCTCGGCGGGCTTCTCGACCAGGCGCACGACTCGACCAACCTCGCCGGGGGCCGCGGAGGAGAGCTCGGCGACGCCGTAGTTCTCGGGATCGGGAACCGGCGTGAGCAAGATCAGCGCGTCGGGCTCGTGCTCGCGGAAGGCGGCGACCAGGTCGGAGATCCCGCCCTGCAGCAGGTTGTCGCCGAGATACATCACGAACGGGTCCTCGCCGAGGAAGGGCTCGGCGGTGAGCACCGCGTGCGCGAGCCCCAGCGGCTCGTCCTGGAGCACGTACTCGATGCGCACCCCGAAGCGCGAACCGTCACCGGCCGCCGCTTCGATCTCGCTGCCCGTCTCCGGTGCGATCACGATCCCGATCTCCTCGACTCCCGCTTCCGCCATCGCCTCGATCCCGTAGAACAACACCGGCTTGTTCGCCACCGGCACGAGCTGCTTCGCGCTCGTATGCGTGATCGGACGCAGGCGCGTGCCCTTGCCACCGGAGAGGATCAGTCCCTTGAGCGGTCCCATCGCGGCGGGAGACTATCGACGCGGAGGGCGCAACCGCCTGACGTGTGACGGACAGCGGGCACAACTCCACTCGTGTTTCTCAGCTCCCGCCCTGATTCTCCATTTCCAGAGAAATGCCAGGTGCGGGGATAAATGCGGTTCAGATAACAGAGACGTTCGGTGAAAACGGTTGCCTCTCGAGATTTTCTTGCAGCCTCGAGAGCAATCGCCCATGATGCCCGCACCCGTCCCCGCCGAATCGACTTCAATGACGCCAGCGCGCACAAATCCACCAGTCGCATCCAACCTCGGCCACACGGATGCGCGAGCGCTCGCCACCGACGTCGCGCCGCCTGAGCTGTTCGTCAAGTCGCCACCGCCGCGGCTCGTGGACTCGACCACCGAGGAGCCGATCGGTCGCCCCGCGCTCAGGCGTTCTCCCCCGGCGACGGGTGAGCTGCTGAAGGACGCGCCGTACATCGTCGACTTCTGCGACCCCAGCCCGACGACGGCGCTGCACGCCGGTTACCTGCGCAACATCGCGCTCGGGCACGCGCTGGCCGGCATGCTGGAAGCCGCCGGCGCGCGCGTGGCACGCCAGACGCAGATCGCGGACGCCGGACGCGACATGGGCGAGGCGATGGCCGGTTATCTCCGTCACGGAGAGGAGCAGGACCCCGCCACGGCGGGGGAGAAGAGCGACCGCTTCGTCGGTCGTCTGCACGCGCTCCACGCGCACGAGCCGCACGAGGACGGCGATCTCGCGGACTCGCTGCTCGCGCGGCTGGCGAACGGCGACCGCGAGGTTCGTGACCTGTGGCAGACGGTGCGCGACTGGGCGGTGAGCGGACAGAACGAGACTCTCGCGCGGCTCGGGGTGCGCTTCGAGCGGACGATCTTCGACTCGCAGTACATCCCGCGGATCGAGCCACTCGTGCGCTTGGCGCTCGCGCAGGGGGTGATCGACGGCTCGCCGGGAGGGCCACTCGTGTTCGAGACCGAAACCGACGGACGTCTGCGCCTGCCGCTGATCGGCCGCGACGGCTTCCCGACCAAGGACCTGCGCGCGTTGACGATCTGGCGCTCGCTGATGACCGAGATGACCGACGTGACGCTGATCCGTCTCACGAGCGAGGAACGCCGCGACAATCTCGACGAGATCCTGCGCGGACTGGCTCCCGGCGCGAAGGTCTACCCGCGGGCTGTGCTGCACGCCGAGGTGATCACCGACCGCGACGTCGGCCCGGGCGGAGAGAGCACGCTGCTGATCGACGACCTGCTGGACATGCTGATGGCGCACGAGGAGCTGCGCGCGCTGGCAAACGAGGAGCGGCCGTCGTGCGCGGGGCAGGATCTGGCGGCGATCGTGCTGATGGGCATGTGCCTCGGACATCCGCTCGACGAGCCCCTGGCGATCACCCCCGAGCGCGTGCTCGACAAAGACGTCAACACGGGCTGGACGCTGGCGCGGGCGTGGATGAAGGCATGGGATCCGGAGAACGACGTCGGACCGTTGCCGCATCCGGAGGACGAGGACTATCGCTCGATCGTGGCGCAGCTGCAGCTGCAGCGCCCGCGACTGGACGGTGCCATCAAGAGCCTCGACGTCGCGGTGCTGGCCCGCTTTCTGGTGCGCCTCAGCGCCTGGTACCTCGACAGGGAGACCGACCCGTCGATCGGACGGATCATGCGATCGCTGCTCTGCAGTGGACTGATAGCCCTCGGGCTGGTGCGAGCGCCCGAGCTGAACGGGTGATGGCCGCGATGGATCCGACATCCAACTACGAGACCTCGATGGCGGACCCCAACGCGCTGGAGAACGACCTGCGCTCCTTTTACCTGACCGGCAGCGAGGAGCAGAGCCTGTTCGACGAATGGGAGCATGGAATCGCCAGGGGCGACTCGACGACCCCCTCGATCTGCTCGCCGACCTACCGCTGGTGGATTCTCGAGCACCTGCGAAACGCGCTGAATCGCGACCGTAAAAACCTGCTGCTCAGCCTCGGCTCGGGCAACGCGTTCGTGGAGCGTGTGCTCGGCCGCGAAGGCTATCCGGTGCTTGCCGTGGACGCGCTCAGCGAGGCGGTCGAGCTCGCGCGCAAGGCCGGGGTCCCGGCGATTCACCACAACCTCTATACGTGGGACGCTCAGCCGGACTACTGGGACGTGATTTACGCGGACGGCCTGCTGGGCCACCTGCACGACGGCCACGACGGCGCCCATGTGGCGTTGCGCCTGTTCCACGGCTGGTTGAAGGCGCCCAGCGGGACGGTCGTGATCTCCAACGACGCTCCCAAAACCGACGCGGCCGTCCAGCAGTCCTCGAACGTGCCGGGCTTCTACTGGCTCTCAGATCATTGGATCGCGGACGAACTGAAGCGGGCCGGGTTCTCGCGGGTCTCCACGGCGTCGGTCACCTACCGGCGGCCTCTGTCGGGATTGCGCACTCGCGCGATCATCACCGCGCAACGCACCGAGTAACGGGGGTCCGGGGCGAAGATCAAGCCGGGGGTGTGAGATGCCGATGAGTCACCAGTTCAAGGAGCGGCTGGAGCCGGATCTTCCCGCGATCGCAGAGCACTTCGGGACGCCGTTTCACATTTACAACGAGCGCGGGATCCTGGCGAGCGCCGAGCGCCTCCTCGCCGCCTTCGCGGGACAGCCGTTTCACGAGTACTACGCCGTCAAGGCGCTGCCGAACCTCACGATCCTGCGCATCCTGCGCGAGCATGGCTTGGGCATGGAGTGCAGCTCGATCGCCGAGCTCGAGCTCGCCGAGGACTGCGGGGCGGGCGGGGAGGAGGTGTTCTTCACCTCGAACAACACCACCCGCGAGGAGTTCGCGGCGGCGCTCGCGCTCGGGGCGATCGTCAACGTCGACGACATCTCGCTGATCGCCAAGCTCCCGAGCCCACCGGACGTTGTGTCGTTTCGCTTCAACCCGGGACCGGAGCGCGTCGGTGATCGCTTGATCGGGTCGCCGCTGGAAGCCAAGTTCGGATTGCGTCGCGACCAGCTGCAGGACGCGTTCGCACAGGCGCGCGAGCTCGGCAGCGAGCGCTTCGGGCTGCACGCGATGATCGCCTCCAATGTGCTGACAGTCGAGCCGCTGCTGGCGACGATCGCGATGCTGCTGGCAATCGAGCAGCAGCTGCACCGGACGCTCGGGATCTCGCTCGAGTTCATCAACGCCGGCGGGGGTCTGGGGATTCCCTACCGGCCCACCGACTCGAGCTTCGACGTCGAGGCTTTGGGGCATGGTGCCGGACGGCTCCTCGACGCGCACGCCGAGCGGACCGGCCGCCGCCCCAAGCTGCTGCTCGAGGCGGGCCGCTTCCTCACGGGTCCACACGGGGTGCTCGTCACTCGCGTCATCAACCGGATGAGCAAGTGGCGGGAGTACGCGGGCGTGGACGCCGGCATCGCGGCGCTGATGCGCCCCGCGCTCTATGCCGAGGCCTACCACCACCTGACGCTGTGCGGCGACCTCGGCGAGCGTCCACCGGAGCGCATCGACGTGGTGGGATCGCTGTGCGAGAACAACGACAAGTTCGCGATCCAGCGCGAGCTCCCGGAGCTGCACGAGGGCGACCTCCTGCTGATCCATGACACGGGCGCGCACAGCCTCGCGATGGGCTTCAACTACAACGGCCGCCTGCGTCCGCAGGAGCTGCTGCTGCGCACCGACGGAAGCGTCGAGTTGATTCGCCGAGCGGAGGAGGTCAGGCGCGACTATTTCGCCACGCTCCAATTCGAGTCCGATGTGCTCGCGCCGGTGCGGGAGAGGGAGCTCGAGCGCGCCGCCGTGACGAGCCTCGATCACGGCAGATCGATCGGCTCAGAGCGCGGTCGCGCCCGCTCAGCCGCCTCGGAGGCCGACCGCAACGGATCGGCCACGCGGACGCCGGCACAGGTGCACTGACGATGGTGAGCCTCGCCACCGTCGCGGACTTCGGCGGCTTGGAGCTGCTCAAAGACCAGATCGACGAGCTGTGGGGGTGTCGCGAGGAGCTCGACGACCGCGACCCGGCCGCCAGGGAGACCGTGCTGAGGGCGATGGAGCTGCTCGACTGCGGGCGCGTGCGCGTCGCCGAGATCGGCTCCGGTGGGGAGGTGACGGTGCACGAGTGGCTCAAGCGGGCGATCGTGATGCTGTTCCGCGTCTGCCCGCTGGAGCGCACCGAGGCGGGTCCGATGGTGTTCTCAGACCGCCTGCCCCCCAAGCGCGGCTGCCCGGGCGTCCGCGTCGTGCCCGGAGCCTACGCGCGCTTCGGCTCCCATCTCGCGCCGGGCGCGATCCTGATGCCGAGCTTCGTCAACGTCGGCGCCTACGTCGGCCGCGGCACCCTCGTCGACACCTGGGCCACGGTCGGCTCGTGCGCGCAGATCGGCGACGGCGTGCACCTCTCGGGTGGCGTCGGCGTGGGCGGGGTGCTCGAGCCGCTGCAGGCCGATCCGGTGATCGTCGAGAGTGACGCGTTCATCGGCAGTCGCTGCATGCTGATCGAAGGCGCCCGCGTGGGACGGGGAGCGGTGGTCGGCGCCGGTGTCATCCTCTCCCCGACGATTCCCGTGATCGACGCGGCCACTGGGGAGGAGCTCTCCCGGGGTCGCATTCCCGACTGGAGCGTCGCGATCGGCGCCACCCGCACGCGCGGCTTCCCCGGCGGGGAGTTCGGACTTCCCTGCGTGCTCGTGATCAAGCGCCTGGCCGACGGCGAGCGCCACGACAAGGTCAAGCTGAACGAGCTCGTGCGCGACCACGGGGCGACGTTGTAGGGAGTGCGCACTGACAGCTTTCAAACGATCAAGTTCAAAATTAAAACGAGGGGGTGTCTGAAGTGTTGCTTATCAAGACGGCGCTGGGGCTTGCCACGGCGACCGTCCTCTTTGCCTTTGCGGCAGCGACCGCACTGGCCGAACCACCGGTATGGCAGGGATGCAAAGAATTCAAAAACGGCCGATTTGAAGACAGCAAATGCTCGACGAAAGGGGCCGCCAAAAAATTCGATTGGATCGAAGCGAGCATCAAGGCTCAGACCGCAGCCTCGGAAGGCACGCTGAAACTGGCCGATACGAAAACGGGCCTCACGGTTCAGTGCTCGACCACGAGCACCGAAGCGATCGGCAGCGTGGAAAACGCATCGGTGGGTGAAGTGAAAGAAGTCAAAGCGAAAAGCTGCAGCGTCATCAAAGGCACATGTGCCGAACCTTCGATGGAAGCGGTCAACCTGCCATGGAAAATGGAACTGGGCGAAGCTGGCGAAACCGAAATCAGGAACAAAGTCAAAACCGCCACGAAATCTCCCGGGTGGAAGATCCTCTGCGGCAAAGTCGCGACAGACACATGCGAAGGCGCAACGAGCGCCAAAATGACAAACAACGAAAAAGAAGGTCTGGTCGAAGCTGAACTCGAAGGAAAATCTGAAAAATCGACCTGCTCGAGCGGAGGCACGGGCGAAGCGCTCGGCGTCAGCAAAACCAAAATCACCGAAAAAGGCATCGGCGCGACCAAGGTGGCCAAAGCGAGCAACTTCAAGATGACCGCGTCTCCAAGGGTGATCAAAAAAAACGAAAAAAGCACGATCACGATCAAAGCCGTGAAAGCAGCTGAAACATCGTTCCTCGAAGAGGACGATCCAGACAAAGCTTTCAATTACCTACCAGCCGAAATCAAACTTTGCGAAGGAAAATACGCCGCAAAAGAAACGTGCAAATTCGTCACTGAATACGTGGGCAACGAACTGTCGCTGTTCGTAGTCCTGCTCCTGGATGAAAACGGGCGAGCCGCCGTCGCCGTGGTTGTCGGCGAATAGCCCGCGTGGTGGGGCTCCGTCGACGCTGGAGCCCCACCGCACCCGGGCGAGCCTTCCAGTTGAGCTGACGGCGATAGTCATTCGGGCCGCGACGGCAAATCAACCGACATGGCTGCCGCCCAACGACAAAGCCGTGGCGCCGAGTAGCTCCGAGGCTCGCATGATCCGCTCGCGGGAGGGCGTCAGCGCCGCGCGCAGGTGACCCTCGCCACCGGGACCGAGGTAGGAGCCGGGCACGGTCAATACCGAACGGTCTAGGAGCAGCGAGAACATGCGCACGTCGTCGCCGTCGGGAACGCGCAGCCACAGAAAGATGCCGGCCGGGCCGCCGACATGCTCGAGGCCGGCGCGCCGAGCGGCGGCGACTAGCACCTCCCGCTTGCCGGCATATCGAGCGCGTGCCTCGATCACGTGGTCCTCGTCGTTCCATGCCGCGACCGACGCGAGCTGGACGAACGCCTGGGGAGTGGTGCCGACGTCGCTGCGGTGACGCCTGATCCGGCTCACTATCTCCGGGTCGCCCGCGATGAAGCCCGAGCGCAGGCCGGCGAGTCCGGAGCGCTTGGACAGGGAGTTGAAGACGATCACGCCGCTGCGATCGTCCAGCTCGAGACCGGAGGCGGACGGCTCGCCGTCGAACCAGAGCTCGGAGTAGGTCTCGTCGACCGCCAGGATCGCCCCGCTCTGCCGGCAGCGACGGGCGAGCTCCTCGAGCAGGGCGCGCGGCAGCACCGCGCCGGTGGGATTGTGGGGGTTGGTGACCCACACGATCGCGGCCTGCCCCCAAGGCACGGCGTCGGGGTCTGGCAGCCAGCGGGTCTCGGCCGAGAGAACCTGGATGGCGACCGGCAGGCCGGCGGCGCGGGCGCTGCGCTCGGGGACGGGATACGCGGGAGAGGCGACCGCGATCGTGTCACCCGGCCGGGCGAACAGGCGCGCGAGCGCGGCGATCGGCTCCTTCGCCCCAAGCGTCGGCAGCACTTCCCGGGCGGGGTCGAGCGTGACTCCGAAGCGCCGAGCGACCCACGCGGCGATCGCCTCGCGCAGCTCGGGGAGTCCCGCGGTCGAGGGGTACTCGCCGAGCGACACGCTGGCGGCCGCCCGCGCCAGCACGTCGCGGACCGCCGGGGGGGCCGGCTCGGTCGGCTGCCCCAAGCTCAGGTCGACGACCTCGACGCCCCTCGCCTGCACGGCGCGACGAGCATCGGCCACGCGCAGGAACGGGTAGCCGGGAGCCTCCTCGACGTGTGGATTCAGGCGCACAGGACGGACTCCAAGATGCGCTGGGCGCGCACCAGCGCCTCGATCGTGACGCGCTCATCGGAACGGTGTGCGAACGCGGGGTCGCCGGGCCCGAAGTTGACCGCCTCCACTCCCGCGGCGGCGAGCTCGGCCACCGGCGTCCACGCCTGCTTGGCTTCGACCGAATGCCCGCTGGCCGCGATCAGGAGATCCAGGAAGCGATTCTCGCGCGGCGGGCGAGCGCCGGGAGAGTTGCTCAGCACCTCGATCTCCCCATACGGCTCACACCAGCCGCGCAGTGTCCGCTCGGCGCGCTCGGCGGTGATGTCGGGGGAGTAGCGGAAGTTGACGTTCGCGCCGGCCGTGCCGGGAATCACGTTGCGCGCGATTCCGGCGTGCAGCGTCGTGACCGAGACGACTTGGGTGAAGTCCAGCCCGGCGACCGTGCACGGAGACGGCCCGATCGCGTGAAGCGCCTGAATTCCCGTGACGGCGCGGTCGATCGCGTTCTCGGCCAGCCACGGGCGGGCCGAGTGTCCGGCGCGCCCGGCAAACGTCCAGGCGGCGTCGAGGTTGCCCAGACAGCCCGCCTGCACGGTGTTGGCGGTCGGCTCCAACATGATCGCGAGGTCGGCGTCGCGCAGGCCGGCCTCGCGCGCGAGCAGAGGGCCGAGGGCGCCCTCGGCAGCGGGGAGCTCCTCGCGTCCAAACAGCACGTAGCCGACGTCGATCGCATTCTGATGCCCCGCGAGCGCACTCGACGCTTCGGCGAGCGCGAGCTCGAGCATCACCGCCACGCCGCCCTTCATGTCGCTCGCCCCGAGCCCCTCGACGTGCTCACGGGTCCGTCTGCCGGGGCAGTTGCCTTGAGCGGGGACGGTGTCGAGATGGCCGGCGAGCAGCACGAACGGGCGGCGCTCGGAGCGGGCCGTCGCCCCGGCCAGCACGCACGTGTCGCCGGCGTCGCGGACGGGAACCCCGCCCCGCTGGAGGACGTCGAGGACATGCGCGACGATGCTCGCCTCTCCGGCGGACTCCGAGGCAATGTCGACCAACTGCAGCGTACGCGCCGCCAGGCGGGTCTCGAGGTCCCTCACCGACGCTCGCGCAACGTGGGGAACGGCACGACTTCGCGGATCGACTCCACTCCGGCAAGCACCATCAGCAGCCTGTCGACGCCGAGCCCTCCGCCGGTCGTGGGCGCCATGCCGTATTCCAGCGCCCGCACGTACCCCTCGTCGTGGGGATGGGGTTGGTCGCCGTCGTCGCCGGGACGCTGTTGACGCTGTTTGACGAAGCGGTCCCACTGGTCGAGGGGATCGTTGAGCTCGGTATCCCCTGAGAGCACCTCCATGCCGCGGATCACCGTGTCGAAGTGCTCGGCCAGGCGGGGGTCGCGCGAGTGGCGCTTGCAGATCGGGAAGAGATCCAGCGGGAAGTCGAACACGTGGGTGGGCTGCAGAAGGTTCGGCTCGACGTGCTTGTTGTAGACGGCTTCCGCGAGCTTGGCCCACGACTGCTCGGGATCGACGGCATCGCTGAGGACCTCGATCAACTCCTCCCTGCTCGCCTGCAGATAGTCGATTCCCACCGCCTCCTCGATCGCCTCGCGCAAAGTGATGCGCTTCCATGGTTTGGCGAGGTCGATCACGCGGCCGTCGTACTGCTCGACCTTGGTCGTGCCGAGCGTGCGCAGCGCGACGGTCTCGGCCAGCTCTTCACACCACACCGCGACGTCCAGGTAGTCGGCATAGCTCATCATGCACTCGAGGATCGTGAATTCCGGGCTGTGGCGATGGGAGATGCCCTCGTTGCGGAAGGCCCGGCCGAGGTCGTAGACGTTCTCCAGTCCGCCGACGATGCAGCGATTCAGGTACAGCTCGACGGAGATCCTCAGATGGACGTCGACGTCCAACGCGTTGTGATGGGTGGTGAACGGGCGCGAGGAGGCGCCTCCGGCGAGCGTCTGCAGCATCGGCGTCTCGACCTGCGTGAAGCCTTTCTCACGCAGGACCTCGTGGATCGCCTCGATCACGTGCGTGCGTTTGAAGAACATCTCCCGCGTCTTCTCGTTCGCGAGCAGGTCGAGCTCGCGGTAGCGGTAGCGGCTTCCGAGATCCTCCATCCCATGGTGACGATCCGGCGGCGGCCGCAGAGCCTTGGCCAGCAGCGTGCACTCGCTCACGCCGAGCGTCAACTGGCGGCGCTGGGTGACGTAGACGTTGCCCTCGACACTGACGATGTCGCCGATGTCGAGGTCGAGCATGCGCTCGTAGTCCTCGCCCATCGCCTCCCGGCGCGCCACGACCTGCATCGAGCCGGACTGGTCGCGCACGTCGAAGAAGGCCGTCTTTGAATGACCCCGGCGCGCGATCAGCCGCCCGCAGAGACGGTATGTCAGTCCGGGGTGCTCGCCCGGCGCCAGACGGGTTGGATCGTGGGCCTTGCCGATGTCCGCGATCCACGTCCGCGGGACGCGCTTCTGCAGGTAGGGGTAGGGGTCCGACCCCGCGGTGCGCAGACGCTCCATCTTCGCGCGCCGTTCGTCCGCGCCGACGGTCTCCGCCTCTGCGGTGCGTCCACCGTTCGCCCCGTTCGCCCCGGCCTCCTCCACCGCGATCGCCGCCTCCGGGAAGGATGGCGCCGGCGCATCGAGCGGCGGCGGCAAGTGCTCCTCCGGTGGGGTCGGACCGGCGACGGTCATCGCACCGCGATCCGGTCGCGCTCCAGGCGAGCGGCGAGCTCGCGCACGAGGAAGCTCGCCAGGTGGTGCGGGTAGGTGCCTCGCGAGAAGCCGGCGTCGAAGCCGAGCTCCTTGGCGAGCTCGTTGGAGACGCGCGAGCCGCCGCACGCGAGAATCGTTCGCCGGCGAGCACCCTCGGCCTCGAGAATCTCGACCAGCTCGGTCAGGTTCTGGATGTGGAGGTTCTGCTGGGTAACGGTCTGGGAGACGAGGATCGCATCGGCGTCCAGCTCGATCGCCTTGGCCACGAGCACACTGTTGGGGACTTGGCTGCCGAGGTTGTGCGCGTCGAACGCGCGGTAGCCTTCGAGGCCGCGGTTGCCGTGGAAGCCCTTGAGGTCGAGCATCGCGTCGATTCCCACGCTGTGCGTGTCGGAGCCCGTGCACGCTCCGACGACGACGATTGGGCGCCCGACGTGCTCTTCGGCGTAGGCCTCGATCTCGTCTTCGCCCATGTACTCCAGGTCGAGCTCGTCGACCTGCTGGGCAGTGTAGTCGACCGTGTGGCGGCAGTGCGCGTAGACGACGAAGTGTGTGTAGCCGTCGAGCAGGCGCTGGTGGTGGACGACCTCAGGCCGGTCGAGGTCGAGCCTGCCGGCAAGCTCCAGCGCAGCCTTGCGCGCGGCCTGCCCATGGGGGACCGGCAGAGTGAAGCTCAGCTGCATGATTCCGTCCTCGAGGTGGTCGCCGTAGGGCCTGACCTTGGTCAGATCGATCTCGGGCGTGGCCGGCCGGCTCGCCTCAGACATGACCATGCGACTCCCGCCCCCGCTTCGACCTTGACGGCTCGTTGACGATCCCGAGCATCAGGCGACACCCGCTCCTTGCATCAGCTCGACGGTCGGGTTGAAGTAGCCGTCCTCGACCTCGACGATCCCCTCGATCCCGCGACCCTCGTCGGTGCGACGGCGCACGTCGCCGAAGGTGCCGTCTTCGATCGCCGTGAACATGCCCACGTCGGCGATCCGCTCGAGCAGGTCATGCGCCTGGCTCAGCACTTCGCGTGCGCGCGACTGAATGATTCCCCCGGGCTTGAACGCGATCTCATCGCCGATGTCGCGCGCGTAGTTGAAGACGTAGTCCACGCACTCAAGGCCGACGACGCGGTCGTGCAGGAGTGGGGTGAAGACGCCCTCGGTCGGCACTCCGGCCGTCTGGATCCCCTGACCAGTGGCGATCGTGATCAGGTTGAAGAGCGTGTCGCAGGCGTGCGTGCGATAGAGGTTCCCGTCCATGTGTCTCGTCGGCGGCATGAACTTCACCGGACAGTTGGGGAACAGCTCGCGCGTGAGCTGCGCCTGGGCCCACTCGTAGAGCAGACCGTTGGTCGTCGGCGGATCGATCTCGAAGGCGTCGCCGAGCGCGATCTGCTCGTCCGCCAAGCCCGAGTCGAGCGCGAGCCGGTGGTTGATGAACTGCGAGGCGGTCACCGACGGAGCAGCCTTCAGGGCCTCTGCCGTACGCAGGTAGTTGTCCTCGCCGGTGTTGATGACGATTCCGAAGTAGCCGTTGATCATGCGCGAGACGCGCTGGTCGATCAGCGTGCGGATCGGGTTGATGTCGCGGTAGAGGATCCCGTACAGCGCGTCGTTGACCATGTTGTCGAGACCCTCCATCGCGCCGAGCGTGGCGAACTCGCTCATGCACAGCCCCGAGCAGAAGCTCGACAGGCGCACGTAGCGTCCGTTGCGCTCGCACCACTCGTCCAGTGCCTCGCGCACGATGCGGAAGTTCTCCTGCGTGGCGAACGTGCCGCCGTAGCCCTCGGTGGTCGGTCCGTAGGGCACGTACTCGAGCAGGCTCTGCGCCGTCGAGCGGGTCATCGACACGACGTCCCCGCCGGCCTCCGCCACCGCCACCGAGTGGACCACGTCCTCGTAGACGTTTCCGGTGGCGGTCAGCATGTAGCGCAGCGGCGGCGTGCCGTCGCCCAGCCGCTCGCGCATCTCCAGTCGCTCGTCCCTGCGGCGGGAGACCTCGCCCATACGCCGCTCGCACTCGCGCGCGACGAGCTCGCGGATCGAGCCCTCCTCAGCCTGCGGCAGGCCGCATAGGTCCAGCTCCTCCGCGCTCACCGCCTCGGCGAGCCCCATCGCTGATCGCCCGGTTTGGATCATCGCGTTGCCCAGCCAGTAGGCCACACCACGGCCCAGACCACCACCGTCGCGCACGTGATCGACTAGCACGTTGGGCAGGGGAATATCGAGCGCGTTGATCCCGTCTACGCCGAGGAAGCGGGTGACCGTCCGCTCGACCGACACGGTCGTCTTACCGGCCGTTTCGCGGGCGATCCGGTCGGCGATCTGCGCGGCGGCCTGCCGGCACGATTCGACCACCCCGATGTCGAGATCGAGCTTTGAGTCCATCGTGCGCCGAGCGTAACCAACGGCACGCGTGTTCTTGAGATCCGCGCGCGGGACAGTGCGAATGCGCCTTTACAGGTATCCCCGGGTGCGGCAAATGTCTCTCTCTGCCAGGCTTTTCGCGCTGCCAACGGGGTTCGACGAGCGCGGGATGCCGGCTGAACCGGTCGTCAGTAGGCCCCGCCGAGCTTGCGGTGATCCCACGTCGCCCGGCGCAGCTCGACGAACTCGAGCGCCACGCGCTTCTGCGCCTGCGCGGCGACCATCGTGTCGACCGCGAGCTCCGTCACCGCGGGCTCGCCGCGCGGGGAGGCATAGCGGGCAAATATCTCCTTGCCCAGCGCGGCGATCTTCTCGGTGTCCCGATGGACGATCACGTCGCACTCGAGCATCACCCCGCGCAGGTCCTGGTAGCGCTCGCCGGCCTCGACCTGCAACGTCGCGCGCGGGTCGCGCTCGATGTTGCGCACCTTCTGCGAGGACCCATATGTCCACGCCCAAATCCGCGGCCCCGGCGGCGCGATCACCTGGATTGACGCGGCAGAGCCATGCGGCGCATCCGAGGACGGCTCCCGGAGCACATACCAAAGTGGCATCAGGTGCGGCCATCCCCGCGGACCGCCCGTCGCGCAGGTCACGGTCCGCTCTTCGGCGAGGAAAGAGGCGACCTCCGCGTCGCTCATCTTGATCTGCTCGCGGCGGCTCACCGAGCTACGGCCACGGCTCGCTGACGTCCCCCTGAGGTGGCATGAGCCTCGCGCAGGCGGGCGGCCGCCGCGCGGACGGCCAGGCGTGCGTCCTGCGGCTCGAGCACGGCCGCGTCACCGGCTTCCTTGAGGATCTCGCGCACGAGCCAGTCGGCGCCGGCGAAGGACAGCTCGACGACCACGGCGCCGTCGGCTCGCTCCTCGACGACGCGTCTGGCCTCACGCGCCCAGCGGGCGCGCTCGGGGGAGACCCACACGCGGGCGGTGCGTGATGCCTCGACCTCGCCGGTGCGCAACCAGCCGTCGACCTCCGCGGCCGGATCGACCTCGGGGCGAGGCTCGAACGTCTCCTCGGTGACGGTCGCACGCTTGATCCGGTCGAGACGGAAATGGCGCATGCCGTCGCGCTCGGGATCGAATGAAGCGACATACCAGCCCTCGCGGCCGTTCGTCAGCGCGTAGGGCTCGACCTTGCGCAGCGAGATCTGGTCCTCGTTCTCCTTGTAGTACTCGAGCTCGATCAGCCGTCGCTCGACGATCGCGCTGGAGACCAGGCGCGCGACGCCGGAGTCGTCGCCGCCGGCGTGGGCGACCTGCAGGCCCTGCTCCATCGGGTCCTCGCCGAGCGCCGCGACGATCTTCTCGCGGGCCGAGGTGAGCGAGCCCTCGGGGATGTGCTCGCCGATCAGGTCGATTGCCGCGATCAGCGCCTTGGCCTCAACCGGCAGCAGCCGGGCGGGACGGTCGAAGTTGTCGCTGTAGGGCTCGGGATCAACTTCGATCTCTTCCTCCTCCTCGCGGATCTCCGCATACAGCACATAGGAGCCGCCGCCGAAGTTGACGACGTTCAGCACGTTCACGTCCTCGCGCAGCTCCTCCTCAGAGAGCTTCAGCCGCTCACGCAGCTCGGCCATCTTCACGCGTTCCCCCGCGCGGCCGGCGCGGATCAGGATGCTCGCGAGCGTCACCAGGCGGGCGAAGCGCTCGGGGCGGATCGCGGCCTCGGCACGACTCGACAGGGCGCCCTCGCCGTCACCGCCGGCCGGGGTGGAGGACGCGCCCTTGCGTCCCCGGGCCCCTGCCGAGGCCCGCTCGCTCGCGCTCGCTCCACGCGCGACGCCGGCGGAGACCTTTGCCCCCTCGCCCGGTGGCGTCTCCCCATGACGCTCCTCGAGTAGCTCCAAGCGCCGGTGGAGCTCCGCGATCAACTCCTCGGGACCTTCGAGATGGGCGTGCGCCCCCAAACCGAGCACCCACGAGATCAGCCCGCGCGGGCTCGAGTAGCCGGTGAGGAAAAGACGGTCTGAGTCGACCGGGCGAATCTCCCCGTAGCGGGCGAAGTGGCGCTCGACCTGCCAGGCGATCCGCTCGGAGACGAGCACCTCGGCGACGCCCCGCTCCTCGCCGAGCTGCCAGTCGGCGCGGTTGGCATATGCGCGGGGGTCGAAGTCCGCCGGCCGGCGGAAGTCGTGCTCGGCCTTGGTCGCGTAGGAGACCTTGCCACGGATGCGGGAGAGTCGAAAGACGCGCACCGCCTGGCGCTCGTGCGCGCGGCCGAGCAGGTAGAACTGTCCGCCCTGGAACAGCAGGTGGTAGGGATCGACGCGACGCGCCCCCACCTCGTCGCGCTCCATCGTGTAGTAGTCGAACGTGATCGTCTTGTTGCGGAAGATCGCGGTCTCGACCTTCGCCAGACGCGCCGAGAGCTCATGGCCGCCGGCCGAGGCGGTGATCCCGAGTGCGACCGAGCTCTGCTCGGGCGCGCTCAGTGGGCTTGGGCGCCCCCAGGTGATCTGCTGGAGCGCAAGGCGCAGCGGCTCGGCGTAGGCAAATTCGCCGTCCAGCAGGCTGAGCGCCGTCTGCAGCGCGGCCAGCTCCTTGTCGGTGAAGGCGATCGCCGGCAGGTGGAAGTTCTCGGGGCGCAGCGAGTAGTTCTCCTGCTCGGCCGCCCCGTCGGCCGGGCGCTCGACGGTCAGCTGGATTCGCAGCGACTCGAGCTCGGAGCGGTCGGCGTAGAAGCGCCGCGCGAATGCGTCCTCGTTCATGCCGCTGTATCCCTCCACGTCGCGCCGGATCTCCAGCGCCGTGACGGGCCGTCGCTCGGCCATCAGGTAGGAGATCAACGACAGCTGGCGGATCAGCTTCTCGGTGTCCTTTGCCATCAGCCCAGAACCATAGAACTCCCTTGGGAGAGGGCTATCTCACCTAGCCTCGCCGAGCCGCTATTTGCGAGCTTTCAAGCCGCTTCGCGCGCGGGCGACACTGCCGGCTCCTGCGCCGCCGACCCCTCGCCACGCCCGGCGAAGAAGGCGCCGCCACCGATCGCCCGGTCGAAGCTCGACCAGCGCCGCCCGGGAGCGAGCTCCTTCTCGAGTCGGTCGAAGCTGCCCAGGCGCCCGCCGAGGTTGTCGATCATGTGCACGAGCGTCGCCTCGCGCGTGCACGGGACGACCGGGCTGCCGTGCTCTAGCGACCCGTGGTGGGAGAGGATGATGTGCCCGATCGCCTGCGCCAGCTCATGCGGGAAGCCGTCGATCTCCTCGATCGCCCGGCGGATGCGGTAGTAGCCGAGCGCGATCTCCCCGTGCAGCCGGCCGGCGTCGGTGAGATCGATGATCCGGTCCCGCCCGCCCTCCTCTGTGTAGGCCTCGAGCTTGCCGATGTCGTGCAGCAGCGCGCCGGTTACAGCGACGTCGCGGTCGATACCGGGAAATGTGGCGCTGATCGCGCTCACCGCCTGGGCGACGCCAAGGCAGTGCTCGAGCAGCCCGTGGCGGTAGGCCTGGTGATAGCGCTTGGCGGCCGGAGCGACGCGATAGCCTGCCCACAGCTCCGAGTCCTTGCCGAACACGCGGTCGAGCAGGACACGCAGGTGGGGCTCCTGGATCGTGGCCAGCAGCTCGCGTACCTCGTCCTCCATCTGCTCCACCGCACGTGAAGGACCGTCGAGCAAATCCTCGAAGGAGAAGCTCCCCGCCTGCGCGCCCTCCAGGGCGCGCAGGTTGATCTGCGGTCCGAAGCGTGGGTGGATCGTGTAGCGCCCACGTACTTTCACGGGTGAGCCCGCGGACGCAAGGCCCTCGACCTCACCCAGCTCCTCCCACACCATGCACGCCACCGCCCCCGTGCGGTCGCCGAGCTGCAGCCGCAGGTACTCACCGCCGTCACGCCGCTGACGGCGCTCGGCCTCGCGGACCAGCAGCACCTGGTCGATCTCCATGCCGTCGCTGAGCTCGTTCAAGAGCATGGACTGAAGGTAAAGGCCAATGCGGACAGCTCGGCTGGGTTGCGTCTGCTCGCCGGCGCCGGTACACGCGCACACCGCTGGGCCGCCCACCCCGGAGCAAGGCTACATGCTGTCAATCCCTCGCATCACGCGTGGCCGCTAACTATCCATGGTATTAGCGACACGTTGTGTGCCGAAACGTCTAATGCAGGCTCAATACGTTTGCCTTTCGATACCTATGCGTATCTCGGTGTCATCTCTAGTCTTGTTTGATGTAAGACAAGGTTTTACACGAAGTCATTCGACCATCAGAGAGACCCCCGGGGGAGCAAGCAATGAGAGCAACGGCAGACAGATCGTCCTCATCGATCAGGGTCGTGAGCTGGAACGTCAACGGCATCCGCGCACGCTGGCCGCGCCTGGTCGAGCTGCTGACGGACCAGCAGCCCGACGTAGTCTGTCTGCAGGAGACGCGCTGCCCCGAGCACCACTTCCCCTACGGTGAGCTGAAGGACCTCGGCTACGAGGCTCAGCACAGCTCCGGCAAGAACGGCGCCGGCGTGGCGATCCTCGTTCGTTCAGATCACGAGGTCGACCGTCGCAGCCTCGCACTCGACCACGACCACGGGATCGCCGAGGGGCGCTGGCTACAGCTCACGGTCGACGGGCTGACGATCAGCTCCGTATACGTGCCCGCCGGATCGCTCGAGGAGGAGACCGACGAGGAGGGCAAGCTCGCCTTTCTGGAGGCGATCGCCCGCCAGGTCTACGGCGAGCAGGAGCGCCCGATGCTGATCACCGGCGACTTCAACGTCGCCCCGACCGACCAGGACGTGTATGAGCCGGAGTGGCTCGGCGACTCCTCGCACACGGGCGAGGCCGAGCGCAAGAGCGTGGCGGAGATCATCGCCGAGGGGGAGTTGGTGGACGTCTATCGCCGGCTGCACCCGGAGGATCGCGGCTACACCTGCTGGGATCAGCGCGAAGGCCACTACGCGCGCGACTACGGCCTGCGCATCGACCTGGCACTGGCCAGCGAGCACCTCACCCCGTACGTGACCCGCTGCGACGTGAATCACACCTACCGCCAGGGCAGGCGCCCTTCGAACCACGCGCCGCTGGAGATCGAGCTGGAGACGGTGGACGCCGCATGATCGTCCGAGTCGAGCTCAGTGCCTCTGCGCCAACGGGCTGAGGGCAGGTCTCACCGGGCATATCGCAATACGCGCGCTTTTCTGTGCCTGAGCGCTCAACGCGGTTGCGATCGCAGAGCGAATCGTCTGGGGAAGCCTGAGCTTGAGTCGAAGGATGGTGACACGGGTGACGATCCGCACCGACGTCACCCTTAGACCGCCTCCCGCGGCCAGGAAGTAAACCGCCCTGGTCTCATGCCCGTCCGGGAGGCGAGCGATGCCAAGGGCGGCTATTCGACCGATGGCTATGATCACGTGGCCACGTAGGTTCGAGATTATCGGTTTTCCCTCGTTGGCTCCAAGAAAAACGGTGGTTCCATTTGCGCCGAGCAAGCGCAACTCGTCACTGATCCCGGAATACCCATGGGTAAACCGCGGTGTTGTAAGACTGACGTTTTCGGCGATCATCCCCACCAAGGCCACGTTTATCTTTTCATACACCGGGCCGTGCTCGGTCAGCCCTTCAGGTGTCACGGCAACCGGCTCCCCGTCCGGCTGTGCCGCGACGGAGCGTCCTCCCGTCCAGCTTTCGATCGCGGGGGAAAAGGTCGTCGGCGGAGACGACCAGATGGGGCGCTGCAGGATTTGCCCAATGACATCCTTCGGGGCTGCGACGGTGGGCGTGGCCGGCCGCCCACGCGTGAAAACATCGAAAGGCACGCGGCTGATCAAAGCACCCAGCGTTACGACAATCAATGGTGCGATCAGGTAGTTCCACAACCCGAGACGTCGTAGGTGACCTGACAGCCGTTTCGCGAGACCTATGCGGGACATGCGGAGCTCCAAGGCAAGCGGGACGGAGTCCAAGCGGGCGTGAGATCCCGAGGCGTCCCGGCCAGCCGGCGCCTTGGCAACACTCCCCCTCTCCACTTCAAGTCATGCAGATCGCCGGTGTCCAAACAAGCACCGGCATACAGGCCACTGGCAAACGACACGGCTAACGACCATGTCATCGTGCTTCAATGCTGCCTATACTATGTCTCGCTAGGCGAGACCTCGTCAATCGGTGTCTCCCATTTGTTCATTTTTAGTTATATTCAACCTATTGGGAAACCCCGTAGGCTTTTCCCCGTTGATCGCCGGGAAACCTACGGCGTAATACGGTTCGGCCCGCGGTAGAGGAAAGTCACCTCGCGGACGGTGTCTTGATTCAGCATCTGCATGAGCAGACGCGTGAGACCGAAGCCGAAGCCGCCGTGGGGCGGGGCGCCGAAGCGGAAGAAGTCGAGGTAGTACTGAATCGGGCCGGTGTCGACGCGCTTGTCCTCGGCCTGTGAGAGAAGCTGCTCGTAGCGGTGCTCGCGCTGGGCGCCGGTCGTCAGCTCGATTCCCCGCCACAGCAGATCGAAGCTCTTCGTCAACTCCGGCCGGTCTGAATGGCGCATGTGATAGAAGGGCCGCACCGATACGGGGTAGTCGGTGACGAACGCGAACTCGTGACCGTGGAGCTGCTTGACGATCGCCGACAGGGCCCGCTCGCTCGGCGGGTCGAGGTCGTGGGCTGGGCCGGGAACCGCGTCGTGGCCGTGCTCGCGCAGGAGCTCCTTGGCCTGCTCGAGCGTCACACGCGGAAAGGGCAGCGTCGGTACGACGAGCTCGGTGTCGAACGTCTCTTCGATCGCGGGACCGTGCGCGGTCTTGACCGCGTCCAGCACGTGCGCGAGCCAGCGCTCCTCGAACGCCATCACATCCTCGTGGGAGTCGATCCAGGAGATCTCCACGTCTACGCTCGTGAACTCCGTGTCGTGGCGGGAGGTGAACGACGGGTTCGCGCGGAACACCGGACCGATCTCGAACACCTTGCCGAAGCCCGCGGCGATCGCCATCTGCTTGTAGAACTGCGGCGACTGGGCGAGGTAGGCCATGCGGTCGAAGTACTCGACCTTGAACAGCTCGGCGCCGGACTCGCTGGCCGAGCCCATCAGCTTCGGCGTGTGCAGCTCGAAGAAGCCGTCGCCGCGCCAGAGCTCGCGCATCGCGTGCTCGGCCGTGGTCTGCACCTCGAAGATCAGCCGCCTGTCGGGACGGCGCAGGTCGAGGTAGCGCCAGTCGATCCGCTTGTCGAGCGCCGAGTCGGGCGTGATCGGAAGCTCGGGCTCGGCGGGCGAGTCGACCTCGAGATCCTCCAGCTGGAGCTCCAAGCCGCCGAGCTTGACTCGCTCGTCGGCGAGCACCGTTCCCGTCACCGTCACCGTCGACTCCGCCGTCAGCGCCGAGACCCGCTCGTTCAGCTCGCTCGGCTCATCAGACTTGCCGAGCACCACCTGCGCGAGACCCGTTTCGTCGCGGAGGACCACGAACTGCACGCGCTTCTGGTCGCGCACGACATGCACCCAGCCACGGATCGTCACCTGCTCTGAGATCTTGCCCGGGAGATCGGCTATCAACGTGCGCGTCACGCGGGGGACCCTATACGGATGGCCGATTTTTGGGAGACAATCCCGCCCTGGTCCCCGCAGGACGGTCGGTGTCGCCGGTCGCCCGGCGGGCTGGCCGAGTCGGGAGCTACTCCGCGGCCTCCTTGGCCTCCTCGGCCAGCTCTACATCGACGGCGAGCCCATCGGCCTCGGCCGAATCGAGCCGCTCGATCGAGCCCGCCTGCAGCAGATCGCCGAGACCCAACTCGAGCGCGCTCAGGCGCTCGGCGGTGTCGCGCACGAGCACCCTGGCGACCGGGGTGCGCATCGGACGGCGAGCCTGGGACTTGGCCTTGCGCACCTCGGTGAGGACCTCGGCGGCCACCGCGAGCGCGTCGTCCTCCCGCGCGCGAGCGCCCTCCCCCAGCTCGGCGCGAAGCTCCCGCGCGTCCGGCCACGGCGCGCGATGGACCGAGCCCGACTGCCACCATGACCACACCTCCTCGGTCACGAACGGCAGGAACGGGGCGAGCAGTCGTTGGAAGACGGACAGCGACAGGCGCAGTGCCCGGCTCACCGAAGCGGCGCCCTCCGTGGCGGTTTCGTAGCGACGACCCTTGACGAGCTCCAGGTAGAAGTCGCAGAACCACCAGAAGAACGTCTCCGCGCGCTCGAGAGCGCGCGCGTAGTCGTACTCGTCGAAGCTGGTGGTCGCCTCCTCCACCACAATCGCCAGGCGGGCGATCATCGCGCGGTCCAGCGGGTGCGTGAGCCGCTCGCCTTCGGCGGGCAGGTCGCTCAGGGCGAACTTCGAGGCGTTCAGCAGCTTCACCGCGAGCCGGCGGCCGACCTTCATCTGCTGGGGATCGAATGCTGTGTCGGCGCCCGGACGGCCGCTGGCCGCCCAGTAGCGTACGGCGTCCGCGCCGTACTCCTCGAGCAGGTGCATCGGCGTTACGACGTTCCCCTTCGACTTCGACATCTTCTTGCGATCCGGATCCAGCACCCAGCCGGAGATCGCGGTGTTCCGCCACGGCAACTCGCCGTAGTCGAGATGCGAGCGCAGCACCGTCGAGAACAGCCACGTCCTGATGATGTCGTGGGCCTGGGGGCGCACGTCCATCGGGAAGACCTTCGCGAACAGGTCATCGTCCTCGCCCGCGCGTCCGGCGATCTGCGGCGTGAGCGAGGAGGTGGCCCATGTGTCCATCACGTCAGGGTCGCCGACGAAGCCGTGCGGCTCGCCGCGCTGCTCGGGCTCATAGCCTTCGGGCACGTCGGTGGACGGATCGACCGGCAGGCGCTCCTCGCGCGCCGGGATCGGGCGGTCGTAGAGAACCGCGCCGGAGGCGTCGAGCGGATACCAGACGGGGAACGGCACACCGAAGAAGCGCTGGCGGCTGACGCACCAGTCGCCCGTCAGGCCGTTCACCCAGTCCTCGTAGCGCGCGCGCATGTATGGCGGATGCCACTCGAGCTCGCGCCCGCGTCCGATCAGCGCCTCACGGTGCTCGACCGTGCGGATGAACCACTGACGAGAGGTGACGATCTCGACCGGCCGATCGCCCTTCTCGAAGAACTTCACCGCCCTCGTCACCGGCTCGGGCTCGCCGACGAGGTCACCTGAGGCTTCGAGCAGCTCGACCATGCGCCGGCGCGCTTGGTTGACGGTCCTGCCCCGCAGCTCCTCGTAGCTCGCGCGCGCCGCCGGCACATCCTGGGACTCCCAGCCAGGCTCGCCCCAAGGGACCTCGACGAGCCGGCCGTCGGCGCCGAGCACCGAGCGGACGGGCAGTCCGAGCTCGCGCCACCACACGACGTCGGTGAGATCGCCGAACGTGCACACCATCACCAGGCCGGTGCCCTTGTTCGGGTCGACGAGCGGGTGGGTGAGCACGGGCACGCGCGTGCCGAACAGCGGCGTCTGCACCTCGCCGCCGACGAGCCCGCGCTGGCGCTCGTCGTCAGGATGGGCGAGCAGCGCGACGCACGCCGGGATCAGCTCGGGCCGGGTCGTCTCGATCAGCGCACCCCCTCCCTCGGCGCCTCCTCCACCGGCGGTGTCGCCGTCACTGGAGAGGTGGAAGCGCACGCGGTGCATAGCCCCTGGGCGCTCGCGATCCTCGAGCTCGGCCTGGGCGACGGCTGTCTGGAAGTCCACGTCCCATAGCGTCGGCGCCTCGAGCTGGTAGGCGCCGCCGCGGTCGAGCAGTCCGAGGAACGAACGCTGGGAGATCCGCTGGGCGAGCGTGCCGATCGTCGTGTAGGTCGTCGACCAGTCGACGGACAGGCCGAGCGTGCGCCACAGCGCCTCGAACACCTGCTCGTCGCTCTCGGTCAGCTGCAGGCACAGCTCGACGAAGTTCGGCCGCGACACCGCCACCGGCTCCTTGGCGTCGGGCTCGGACGGCGGGACGAAGGCGGGGTCGTAGGCGACGGACGGATCGCAGCGAACGCCGAAGTGGTTCTGCACGCGCCGCTCCGTGGGCAGGCCGTTGTCGTCCCAACCCATCGGATAGAAGACCTCGCGACCGCGCATCCTCCGGTAGCGGGCGATCGCGTCGGTGTGCGTGTAGGAGAAGACGTGGCCGACGTGCAGCGAGCCGCTGACGGTCGGTGGAGGGGTGTCGATCGCGAACACTTGCTCGCGCGGGGCGGCACGGTCGAAGCGGTAGACGCCCTCCCGCTCCCAGTGCTCGCTCCAGCGCTGCTCGAGACCGTCGAGCGAGGGACGCTCGGGAACGGTCACTGCTCGAGCACCTCGGCCATCGCTCTCAGCCGCAGACTCTCGAGTTCCCGCGCTTGTCGCTCGGCGCGCTCGACCAACCGTTTCAACTCGGACTTGGGCAGCTGGAGATCCTTCGCCTCCCCCAACTGCAGGCTTCGCCATAGCGCTAGCTTTCCCGTGACGCCCAGGAGGAGCGCCTCCAGCTCCACGAGCCTGCTGAGCGGCGAATAGCTCAACAGGCGACCGTTCAGCTTCAGCCGGCCGGCCTTCTCGGCGACCCACGCGCCGAGCACCTTGACACGATCGGTGCCCACCTCGAGCGTATCCATCAACGCAAGCAGCGAGTCCCGATCCGCGTCGATCTCCTCGGCCAGTCGCGCCAGCGGAGGCCCGTAGTCGTTGTCGCGATTGCTGCCCGCGGTGCGCCTGGCGAGATCCCGTCCGAGCGTCGACCCGGCAAGGTGGTCGTTCAGGTAGATGGACAGCAGCTTGTGCTCCATACCCCGACACTACCCGCTGTCGTCTGTGTCACACGCGATGCGCGGGGTTGGGAAAGTCGAAGCGGCAGCCAGCGTCCCACGCCGAGGGCTGATTGCCGTGAGCCGGGATGCCCCCCACCTCTCTGAGGATCCGCGCTACGTGGAGAAGGTTCCATGTCATGAACGTGACGTTGCGATTGGTGAAGTCGTTCTCCGGACCGCCCGAGTCCTCGTCGAGATAGCTCGGCCCGGGGCCGACCTCTCCGAGCCAGCTGGCGTCGGCCTGGGGCGGGATCACGTAGCCGAGGTGCTGGAGCGAGTAGAGGATGTTCATCGAGCAGTGCTTGGCGCCGTCCTCGTTGCCGGTGATCAGGCAGCCGGCCGTCCCTCCGTAGTACGCGTACTGGTCGTGCTCGTTGAGCAGATGACTGTTTCCGTAGAGGCGCTCGATGACACGCGTGCAGACGGAGGATTTCTCACCCAGCCAGATCGGCGATAGCAGGACCAGGATGTCGGCGGCTCTCACCTGCTCGTAGATCTCAGGCCACTCGTCACGGTCGGCGCCATGCTCGGTCATATCGGGTTGGACGCCTGTAGCGATCGCGTGGTCGACCGCGCGAACCACCTCCACGGAGACCCCGTTGCGCTCCATGATCTCGACCGAGATATCGGCGAGAGCCTGCGTGTTGGAAACCTCAGGCGAAGGCTTGAGCGTGCAGTTGATGAAGAGTGCACGCAGGCCTGAGAAGTCCCAGCGCGACTCCTCGCACAGCTGCTCCTGCGTGGCGTTGAGGCTGTTCATCGTGGTCCCTTCGTCGAGCTGTCGGTGCTCGCACCGTACAGACGCCGATCGCGCGAGGGACCGTCGACTGCTTAGCTCGCTCAGCCGGCGACTGCGAACGCGGGATCCACGGACCCTTCGCGCTCTCGCCAGGCCTGGATGGACTCGAGCGATCCGTCGACGATCCTGTTGAGGAACTCCGTGCGGTCGTTGACGTGCGGGAAGGGCTCTTGCGGGACGGGGAGCTCGAGGAACTCGCAAAGCGGCTCCCAACCCTCCGTCACGCTCCAGACCAGCAGACGCTCGGAGGGCACGTTGCGCTTGACCTCCTCGTTGTGGCGGAGCATCGTGTCGATCAGCTGCTGGGGCTCGGCGTGACCGGCGGCAAAGCTCCCGTTGCCCTCCCACAGCAGGCCGTCGATCATCTCCAGGAATCCCTGCCACTGGGGATCCACGTGGCCGCGAGCGCTGGAGAGCATGTGGATCAGCGACTCGCCGTGGCGCACGGCCCACACCGTCTGGCGCATGCTGCGCTCCCAGGCCTCGGGCTCACGGACGCTAAGCAAAACCTTGGCATCCGGGTAGGTGTCCATGAGCTCGCGGTAGAAGTAGCCCCCGGGCCAGTCGACGGTCGAGTCGAAGCCGTCGAAGATCTCAGACCAGGGTTCCTCTCCCTCGAGCGCCCGTCGCCAGAGCCCCGCCTGGTCGAGGTCGGCGAGTACGTCGACCATGTGGTAGCAGGGGCCGAGCCCGAGCATCTCGAGCGCCGCCTTCTGCGTGAGGGTGCCGGTGCGGGGCATGCCCGCTCCTATGAGCTTCATCGCGATTCTTCCCTTCGTGTCGGCGTGCGCTTCGTGTTCGGCGTGCGTCGTGGCAAGGGGCCGGTTCGGTCAACATTGTTGACTCGGGACGCCGCCCAGAGGACTCTAGCCCAGATCGAGAGGCCCAAATGAACAAGTCCGTAAGACAATCTGTGGAGCCCGAGCAGGCGCGAGAGGGAAAAGTGAATCCGGATGCGCCAGTGCTACCGCCGGTTGTGAACGCGTCAGGCACTGTCCAGTGCGCACGCCGGCGACAGTGCGGGCATTACGCCAGATGAGTGTCGATGTACTGCTGTGCGAGTCGTTTGGGCGCACGGGAAAGCCATGCCTCGACGATCAGCTCGTCGAGCTCGTTCAGGCCAATCCTGTCAAGACGCATGAGGACAGCGGAGTATCCATCGAAATGTGGTGTGGTGAAGAAGACCTCCGGGTCATCGGCGAGAAGCGCCTCCTTCGCGCCGAGATGCTCTACTCGCGCTCCGAGTATCGGCCCCGTGGGCACGTTATCGCCAAGAGCTCGAGCTTCTCCAGGGCGAAGCGGGCGCTCCCAGACGAACAGCTTGTCCCGCACTCGCCACGATGCAAGACCGTGCGAAGACCGCTCGCTGGACTCCGGCAACGCGAGCGCGATCATACGTACATCGTCCCAGCCGGCCATCTCGCTAAAGCTATCGAGACGCGCTTGCTTCTGACATCCTTGCGGCTTGGCAGTCAACGACAAGGAGCTGCGGATGCACGCGCGAGTGGCGACGTTCGAGGGCGGGGACCCACAACAGGTACGGCAGATGGTGGAGGAGATCAACCAACGGTCGGCGTCGGGACCGCCGGAGGGTGTGCCTGCCGTCGGCCTGTTGGTACTTCACAAGCCGAATGAGGGCAAGGTCTTGGCTATCAGCCTCTTCGAGACCGAGGAGAAGCTGAAACAGGGAGATGCGACGCTGAGCTCCATGGACCCTCCGGTCCCAGGCGGGATGGGCCAGCGCGCCTCTGTGGAGATGTTCGAGGTCGGCGTCAAGATCGACCTCTGATCCGCGAAGCACACACTCACGTGGCACTGCTCGGATGGAAGCGAGTGGTGCCACGTAAGCTCCGCTCCACGTAAGCTTCGCTCAGCGGCCGGCTTGCCATCGCGTGGTGCTTGCGAGCCGTTCGATGCTGCGGTTGTCCGTCATGATGGTGGCGTGGTGGAGCACACGCCGAACATCTGCGCGGGGCCATTCGGGGTGCTTTACGACCTCTACATCGAGCGACCATGGCTCATGCGCTCGATCGGTCGTGTCATATGGGGTATCGACGCCTCCGTCCTATACGCGAGCATGGAGCCGATCGGTCAGATCGCTGAGGGCGCGACCATCATTGATGTGCCGTGCGGTGGAGGAGTCGCCTTCCGTGCCGTTCGCCCCGATCAGGATGTGCGCTATGTCGCCGCGGATCTCTCCGTGAAGATGCTGGCACGCGCCGAACGCCGCGCAAGGACACGATCGCTGAACCAGATCGAGTTCGTCACCGCGGACATGACGGCATTGCCTTTCGCCGACGGTGAAGCCGATCTCTTTCTTTCCTACAGCGGATTGCACATGGTCGACGATCCCGAGCAAGTCGTGAAGGAGATCGCTCGCTGCCTGAAGCCCGGTGGTCGAGTGATCGGAACCACGTTTCTCTCGGACTGCAGCAGGCGCGCCAAAAGACTCTTCCAGATCGGCAGCCGCCGCGGTCATCCGCTGCCGCCCGGTCGCGAGGACCTCCTGCGCTGGCTCACCTCCGCAGGACTCGCCGAGCCTGCAATCGGACCGCAGCCTGGCTTCGCGGCTTTCAGCGGACGCAAGCACACCAGGTGACCGAGGGAAGGCACTCGGCCTCGCTCTTTCTCGGCCTTTGGGCCCGCCGCAGACAGATCACCCAGCCGCGCCAGCCGCAGACAGATCACCTAGTCACGCCATTGACAGAGGGTCGGTTCTCGGTCTCAATGATCACGCGGCAGGGACGCTTGCTCAGCAGGTACGCGGCGGTCGGGCCGATCCGCTGCTCACTGGCGGGGGCGTGGATCGTCGACCAGTAGATCACGTCAGCGCCAACCCGTTCGGCTTCCTCGACCAGCGCAGCCCCGGGGTTGCGCGTGCGGATCAACCCGGCGTGGATCTTGATGCCGGCGCGGCGTGCCTGGATGCGCGCGCTCTCCAGCACCGACCGGCCTTGCGCCTCCTCATCCTGCAGGCCGGCCTCCAGCGACAGCTGGCTCGGCACGGGTAGCACGAAGATCGCATACACCACACCCTCCTTGCCAATCAGCTTGGCGGCGCTGCGCAGGGCGCTCGCGCTGACGTCGTCGCCGAAGATCGGCACCAGCGCACTGCGGTAGTCGAACACCTCGAAGTCCGGTGGACGCGCGGGGCGCTCGATACTGTGGCGCTCGCGCGGGTCCAGTCCTTGGCGCTTGCGATAGACGAGGTAGCCCACCAGCCCGACGAGCATCCAGGGGATGCCGATCGTGCGCGCCTCGGGGTGCAACGCGACGACGGCACACCACGCCCCGAACGTGCCGAGCGCCCCGAGCACCGCCGTCAGCGGGATCGAGCGGCCGCGCACGCGCACGTTCCATGGCATTCGGTAGGGGCGCTCGCGGCCGGGGTCCTTGATCCGCAGCGCGACGACGGCGACGTGGGCAGTCGTGAACGAGAGCATCGCCCCGAAGGAGTAGAGGTTGCCAAGCAGGTTGGTTTGGCCGGGGAGGATCAGGACTCCCGCGAGGATCGAGAAGAACACGATCGTGAACCACGGCGTGCGGAACTTCGGGTGCAGTCGCGAGAAGATGCTTGGCAGTTGCCGATGCTCGGCCAGCGACCAGGAAAGGCGCGAGATGCCGATCAGTCCGGCGTTGGTCGCGATGAACAAGATCGTCGCCGCCAGCACACCGACGTAGTCGCGAGCAATCTGAAGGACGGTGCCGTGCAGCCCCAGACGCGAGACGATGCCCAGCACGGGGTCGTTCTCGAACGTCGTGCCGAGCGCGGTCGAGTAGTGCCCGGCGTGCTGGACGACCGGCAGCGCGCTCAGCGCCACGACGGAGATGCCGGCATAGACCCCCAGGACGGCCAGCAGCACGAGGTTCACGGCCTTGGGAATGTCGTGGCCGGGGTCCTTTGCCTCCTCGGCCATGTTCGACACGGTCTCGATCCCGGTGTAGGCGACCATCGCCACCGACAACGCGAAGATCAGTTGGCTCCAGCTCGGCGCCGTGCCCAGGTGCACCTGATGGACGAGCAGCGAGGGGTTGAAGACGAGCACGAGGCCGAGCCCGACCAGCAGCACCTGAGTGCAGAGGTCGGCGATTGCCAGGAACAGGTTGAGCTTGGCCGACTCGCCGAGGCCATGGATGTTCAGTCCCGCCAACAGGGCGATCGTGACAAGGCCGCCGATGATGTCGCCGGGATTGTGGGTGAGGACGGGAAAGAACGCGCCCAGGTAGTGCGGCACGAAGAACGCGGAGATCGCGATCGTGATGATGTAGTCGAGCGTGAGCGCCCAGCCGGCGAAGAAGGAGACGACCTCGTTGAACGCGTGGCGGGCGAACGAGGAGGAGCCGCCCGCCTCGGGGAACATCGCCGCGCCCTCGGCGTAGGTCTTGGCCGTCAGGACGAACAAGCCACCGGCGAAGAGGAACACCAGCGGCGTGAGCCCGAGCGCATGGGCGGCAACGAGCCCGAGCGCGTAGTAGATCGAGGAGCCGACGTTGCCGTAGGCAGTGGCGAATAGACCCGGCACGCCAACTGACCGGCGCAGGCCGTGCTCGGTTAGACGTGCCACTGGTCGCGCTCCAAGTCTTCGCAGGCGGTCGCCTGCGAAACCACGTCTGCCCTCTTACGACGAGGCTTCCATGTGCTTGATCTCTCTCGGCATTCTTGTCTTGCTGGGACCCGCGTGGACAGCATGACCGCTTCCACATCTCGGCCGCATAACGATTTCGAGCCCGCGCATTACGATTCTGTAACGGTCCGAGCCCTGGCCGAGTAGAAAGACCGAGCCCGGACCTGCCATTAGTCCCGGATCACTGCTCACATCCGTCACGAGAACGCTGGCCGGATATGGAGACGCGCAGTCGGCGGGCCGCGATCTCGTCGTTTTGAAACGACAGCAAACCGATAACGCCCGCCTGCTCGAAGGCGCGATGGACGAACCTCGGCCCGGGAATCAGCTCGAAGTCGTAACCCTGTCGCCGACAGAGACCGCAGCGGAACGCGATCACCGCCACGCCGATCGGGTCGATGCGAGTGAGCTGGCGAAGGTCCAGCGTGATGCCGGTAATCCCAGTTTCACAAAGACGTTCTATCTCCACCTCGAGCGCGTGAGCCGAGCGATAGGTCAACTCTCCGGTCACGACCAGCGTGTGCATCCACGCGCCGCTTGCCCTCCCCAGCATCGAGCGGGGCTCGTTCTCGGCAGGCCGTTCATGCGTGTTCTCGCCGAAAGCGGTGTTGGTCCGATTGGCGCCGATCACCGTCGCGCTGCCTTCGTTTCGCTTATCAATACTCACCGTCGACGTCGTCAGATGACGTTCCATCACATACAGCTCCTTCCAAAGAAGCTTCGAATTGATTCCAGGGCCTGGATCGGGAGATCCAGCGCCGAAGCGAAGCGACCGGGGGAGCTAGCCCGGCCGCTCTGGAATCAGAACGAAGAACGCCGTGAGCAAAGGCCGACGCGAAAGCCGCAGGCGACGCATCGCGCGCAGGGGCGCCAACCGCAGGAGACCGGCGAAGGTGAAAAAGCCGGACTGCGCAATTCCGGAGCCGCCCGTCGCCGAGCCACCGACAGCCCCGCTGGGCGGGGAGGATGGGACAACCGAGCGGCCTCCGCTTCCGGATCCCTCGCTGCCGTCGCGGGCCGGCGCGCCGGCCCGCGTCGTCGTCACCTTGGTGAGGTCCGCAGGCGAGGCCGAGAGGAAGCTCTGACCACCCAACCAACCAGCCGTGCAGCTGTTCGTCATCTGCCCCGCCAGACCAGAGAGCTCACAACGTAATTCCCCCGCGCGCTGCACAGCGGTCAGCCGCGTCAGCGTCCCAACTGACGTCGAGCTCGCAAGCGAGGTCGACTGCGAGGTCGTCGCCGGAGAGTTGTCAGCCGGAGGTTTGTCGACGTCGCTCGCGGGAAGGATCGTTGCGAGCGAGCCGATCGGAGCGCTTGAGACTTCCGCCGCGCCAGGCCCCGAGGGACCCCCTGGGGGCGCGGCATCCTGCGGAGCTGCAAGGGACGACGACGATGGGCTTTCCGCAGCGTGTTCCGCGACCGGTTCGGTAGGCGTGGCTTCCGAAGCGTGTCCTGCACCCGGTTCGGTGGGCGCGACTTCCGGAGTGTGTACCGCAACGGGTTCAGCGGGCGGCGGGGGTTCAGGAGTGTGCGCCGCAACGGGTTCAGCGGGCGGCGGGGGTTCAGGAGTGTGCGCCGCTACAGGTTCAGCGGGCGGCGGGGGTTCAGGAGCATGTTCCACAACAGGTTCGACCGGCACCGGGACTTCAGGGGCGTGTTCCACAACAGGTTCAGCCGGCACCGGGACTTCAGGGGCATGTTCTACGGCAGGTTCAGCGGGCACCGCCGCTTCCGGAGCGTGTTCCGCGGCGGGTTCGACTGCATGGGCATTCCCGGCGAGGACGAGCGTCCCGAGCAGCACAGCTATGGTCGCGCTCACGCAGAGGAGGGCTTTGGCGAGAATTCTCGATGAGGGATTCTGGGCTATCCCGAGCACATTTCCTCGTTGTTTGCGCTTTCCGTGAGGCTTGATGATAAACCCAGCCTCATGCCCGTGCGCCGGGGCCAGTAGCGAGGCGCTTGACCGAGCGTCGGCGTGCGGACGTCGGGAGCGCGGAGGCGATCTATGTGTTTCGGACATGGGCAGGAGCGCGAGCATCAGGTCATCGGAAGGCTGTCGATCATGATCAGCCCGTCGCGCGGAAGGCGTCGCTTCGGGATTCAAACGGGAGCCGCGCGCACAGGCGGTTGGTGGGCACAGCCTTACGCTCGGCGATATGGCTCGTGGCGATCCATTCAGCCACGGCAATAGCCTGCTTGCGATCGCTACGCGCCGCCAAGCGACACATGCCCAATCCGAACAGTGCGAACGCCACCAAGGCGACTGGGATCAGAACGAAGATCATGACCACCTACAGGCTAGGGGATCGACCCGGGGAGTCGCGTAGGGTGCTCTGATCCACCCGCCCGATCGGCCCCATGAGGCCTATGGGATAGCGTGACCGTGGTGACCGATGAGGCGAGCACCGACGTTCTGCCCCTGGAGCGGTGGACGGCTGTGGACCGATACATCACTGACCTGCTACTACCCGAAGATCCAGCGCTGGAAGCAGCCTTGAAAGCCAGCGACGTCGCGGGACTGCCGTCGATCGCGGTCACGGCGAACCAGGGCAAGCTATTGGAGCTGCTCGCCCGCGTGCAGGGCGCACGCACTATCCTGGAGCTCGGCACGCTCGGCGGCTACAGCACGATCTGGCTTGCGCGGGCGCTGCCCGCCAGCGGTCACTTGGTCACGCTCGAGGCCGAGCCTCGGTATGCGGAGATCGCCGAGGCGAACATCGCGCGGGCCGGCTTCGCGGAGATCGTCGAGCTGAGAGTTGGACCTGCGCTTCAGACGCTGCCCCAGCTCCTCGCCGAGGACGCGGGCCCGTTCGATCTGATCTTCATCGACGCCGACAAGGCGAACAACCCGGGCTATTTCGAGTGGTCTCTGAAGCTGTCGCGGCCCGGCACGCTGATCATCACCGACAACGTCGTGCGCGACGGCGCGATCCTCGACCCCGACGCCTTTGATCCGACGCTCGGCAACGAGGGCATCCGGGGCGTGCGCCGCTTCTATGAGATGGTTGGCGCAGAGCCCCGGGTCAGCGCCACCGCGATCCAGACCGTCGGCGCCAAGGGCTACGACGGGTTCGCGCTGATGCTCGTCGAAGATTGAAGGCTCTCTCAGGAGAAAGGCTCATGAACCGAGTTAGCTGTCCAGTAGCGAAGACGGCGGCCAGTCGGTAGCCCGCGGGACGCAGGACGGTGTCCACGTGCTCGACAAACGCTCGCTCGTCCCCATACGCGGGACGAAGCCCTCTCATCGCCGGACGTCCGAGGCGCGTCTCGCTCGCAGATAGCTCGCGATCGCAACAGCGTTCGGTTGCGTCACGCTCCCTCACTGGGAGGTGGCACGTCAGGTGGGTGCTCGCCCTCGTGGTACTCGACGGTATCCGCCATCCGGAACATCGTTCGCAGGCCGCCACCCTGCGGCAGCCGCTCAAATGCGCCGAGCTTGCCCGAGTCGGGATAGATCACGATGTCCGGCTCGCCGCTGGTGCTGAACGCCAGGAAGCGCACCGTCTCCCGGGTGCGATTGACGAGTTGGTGCCCGCCGTGCTCCCCGCGCAGGAACGCGACGACCTCTCCCTGCTCCAAGTCGCGCCAGCCCTCCGGCGTGCGCAAGCTCGGAGCGCCGTCGAGGATCACTACGAGCTCCTCCTCGGTAAGATGATGGTGGTAGGGGTACGCAGCCTCGCCGGGCGGGATCTCCCACAGGCTCAACCCCAGCCGCTCGCTCCCGGCATGACGGCTGAGACGCGCACGTTGACAGCGAAAGCCTGGGTGCTCGCGCGGCTCGTCGAAGACGGGATCGTTGATGTTCGCCATGGCAGGGAAGCGTAAGCGTTGGACAGGCAGACGACCTCAGGTCTCCGCGCACCGAGAACAGGCCGGAACACGAGATGGCAAAGCGGAACGAGCGAACGCGCAGACAACTGACGCCAACAGGATTCCCGCGCCATGGGTGAAGCATCCTGAACGTCTCGGACAGCTGAGCCACCCGAGGCCGCAGCGGGCGAGATCGACGACCTGTCTCTCGAGCAGCAAGTCGGGCCAAGCGAGTCGACCGAGGGGATGCTCGAAGTCGAACGATCCTACGCCGATCGTTAGTCTATTCTACCGAACTCGCCGTGCTATATGAACTAATCCAAAAGGGCCTTCTACTCTGCGCAGCGTCTGTGCACTGATTGGTGCGACGGCCCGTGAGCTGCTGTGGGGACTACCAGCGGTATCGAGCGAGCTCGATACCTGGCGAGCCCGAGCAGAGGCGATTCCCGATCGCGCTTTGCGAGAAGGTGCGCTTTACTCTCTCGCACATAAGCGTGATCACGCTGAGGGTGCTGCCCTGTTTTGCGTCTTGCCGAAGCGACGTGATCGACAGCTACTGCGCCTGTTCGTTGCCTACCAAACAATTTGGGACTATCTCGACACTATAAGCGAGCAGCAAACGGATTATGCGGACGGCTGCCAGTTACACCGTGCACTGACCGACGCGCTGGACCCCGAGGCGCCGCTATCCTATTACTATACACACCATTCCCAGAAGGATGACGGGGACTATCTTCTCGCACTCGTGGAAGCGTGCCGTACGAGCTGCGCGGCATTGCCGTCTTACTCGAGCGTCCGCCCGCATGTAATTGCAGGGGCCGCACGCTGCGGCATCGTGCAAAGCATCAACCATGACCGCGATCTCGAGCGACGCGAGGAGGCATTAAAGCGCTGGGCTAAGCGACAAGCTGCTGTCGAGCCGGCATTAAGTTGGTTTGAGCTCGCCGCCGCCGCGTGCGGGTTTGCGCCGTATCCCCTCTTAGCGCTGGCCGCCGAACCTGTATGCAAAGAAAGCGATATCACCGAAACACTGCAGACGTATTTTCCCTTTGTCTCTTTGGTATTACTGATGTTAGACAGCTACGCTGACCAAGGTGAGGATGCAGCCAGTGGTAATCACAACTACATATCCCACTATGCCGATATCGACGCCGCCATAAGGCGCACCTGTGCGATCATCGAACAGATGACACGCAAAGCGCGCGGCCTACGTAACGGACACCGCCACGTGACGATCCTCGCTTGCATGGTCGCGATGCACCTTTCAACGGATAGCATTCGCTCACCCGATCTTCGCGCATCGACGCGAGAACTTACTAATGCAGGCGGCCCTCTCACTCGCCTACTGCTACCAGTGATCCGCGCATGGCGGACCGGCTATCTCAAGCGTCGCTCGCCAAGCTTACAATTACAGACCAAGAGAGAGACGCGAGCGGTCCTTCCTCCCGGCTCACGGCTTCCTGCACCTGTCCAGACGTGGATGATATGGAAGTCACCGCTAAATCATCTTGCGCGGTCTCGTCACCGCTACGGGGAGTGCTTCACCGTGAACATCACGAGTCGCTCGCCGCTTGTATTCATATGTGACCCCGAGGAGATACGGACAGTGCTCACCGCTCCCCCCGAGGTACTGCATCCTGGCGAAGGCGCGATCACCGTTGAGCCTCTCGTAGGAAAGCGATCATTTATGCTCCTCGACGAAGCGGCCCACCTCGACGGTCGCAGGACGATCCTGCCACCCCTTCGTGCGAATGCGATGCCGCGGAACGTCCAGACTGTGCGCGAAGTTGCACAGCGTGAGATAGCTTCCTGGCCACAGGATGCTCCCTTCGCGCTGCATCCACGCCTTCGGGCGTTGACTCTACAGACCGCGCTACGCACGGTCCTATGCGCTTCGGGAAGTACGAACGACCAGCGTCTCACGGAACTGCATCAGAAGTTACTGTCTATGCTCTCGGTGACTGGCAGTGCAGTCTTTTCGGAGCCACTGTTGCGGCACGGCCCCGGTCGACGAATCTGGAGGCGTTTTCTCCACGAACGCGCAGAGGTAGACGAGCTGCTTTACGACATCATCAGACAGCGCGACAGGTCTGGTGACGCCAACAGTGTGCTTGACGATCTGCTAAACGCACGCAACGCCGATGGTTCGGCGATGTCACCCACACAGGTACGTGACAATTTCATGTCGATAGTCCTGGCCGGTCACGAGACAACAGCAGCACAGCTGGCCTGGGCATTTCAGCTACTGGCGCATCATCCAACAGCGCTAGACAAGCTCATTAAAGAGATCGACACCAACGCTGGAGAAGAGTATCTGATTGCGACAATTCGCGAGGTGCTACGTCACCGTCCTGTTTTTTTGTTCGCGATCCCAAGAGTAGTCAAGCAGCCGATCGAAATCGGCGGCTGGACATACGGGCCGCCAGCTCACCTGCTGGCGTGCACTTATCTCTTGCATCATGACCCCAAGCTCTACCCCGAGCCTCACAGATTTCGGCCAGAGCGCTTCTTGGAAGCGCCCCCCGTAACAGAAGCTTGGCGACCATGGGGCGGAGGTCGCAAGCGATGCCCCGGTCTTCATCTCGCCACCCTCGAGATGAAGACCGTCCTGCGAACAGTGCTTGCAACCATGACGGTTCGGCCTGCTGCCAAGAGCATTGAGAACCCACGCTGGCGGAGCGTCATCGTGACACCAGCCTCTGGCTCACGCGTCGTATTCCGGTCACGTTCACGAGGCTCCGGCGAACTTTGCTAGTCAGGTTACACTCCGGTAACCCCACACGACGGTCCCTCGTCTTCTCGATCCCGACTCTTCTGGCGCTCGCGGCTGCCACGGGTAGGGAGCTTGGGTGGGGCCTGCGAGCCGTATCCCGGGAAACCCAGCGATGGCGCAGCCTTGCAGAGTCCATCCCCGACTATGCATTACGTCAAGACGCGCTGAAGGCGCTCAATCGCAAGCGCGGTAACATCGAGGGCGCGGCGCTGTTCTGGATACTCCCACGTCACCGCTCACCAGAGCTGCTGCGGCTGCTCATCGCCTACGAGATCCTCGCTGACTACCTCGACTGCACCAGCGAGCGGGCTGCCTGTGTCGGCATTAAGAACGGGCTGCAGCTTCACCGCGCGCTGCTCGAGGCCGTCGAACATACGCTAGACGTCTCCGATTACTATCTCTATCATCCCTGGTATGACGATGGCGGTTACGTCCGTGCGCTCGTCCAGGTTTGCCGCGAGACATGCCCTCGGCTTCCGTCCTACCCGACAATTAGGCCGTTTTTAGCTCACGCGGCGTCCCTAACACATGTGCTGGCGCTCAATCACGAGCCGGACCCCGATCGTCGCGACGCCGCGCTCAAACGATGGAGCCGGGACCAGGGCGGGGATCGGCACGACCTGACGTGGTTTGAGTCCGCTGGCTCCGCGAGCGCGTGGCTAACGGTCCTCGCGCTTCTAGCTCTCGCCACAGAACCTGGCCGCCAAGAGCTGGAAGCCCGGCTCATCTACGCCACCTACCTGCCGTGGATCTCTCTGACGTGCACGATGCTCGACAGCTACGCAGACGCCGAGGAGGACGCCCAGAATGGCGATCACAGCTACATCTCCCACTACTCAAGTCGCGAGGAAGCCACCACACGAATAGCCGGGCTCATCCGCCGGTCGATGAGTCTGGCTAAGGGACTCCCAGGCGGTCACAGGCACACGGTGATCACGAGCTGCATGATCGCCCTTTACCTTTCCAAGGACACTGCTAGGACACCTGAAACCAGCGCGATATCCGCCAGCTTCGCACGAGCGGCAGGACCGCTCACCCGACTGCTTGTGCCGGTTCTGCGAATCTGGCGCGTCCTTTACCGCCAGCGGACGGCGTAAGGAAGCAGATGACCTAGGCTCGCACGGCCACCATCAGCGCGAGCTCAAGCCACTTGAAACGACAGTCGATCTGCTCGAAGCCTGCGTCTCCTAGCCAGCCAAGCTGGTCGCAAAGGCCCGCGAGGCGATCGGTCGGGTCGTCTTGCTCTCGTCCGATCGCTTGGCGGAAGCGCTCGTGCGACTCCGGTGTGGATGACGCCACGAGGTCGAGATTGACGAACACTCCACCAGGCGTGAGCAACGCGTGGATCTCGCTGAACAGCGAGCGCTTGCGCTGATCCGAAAGATGGTGGATGGCGAGCGCCGAGACGACCACGTTGACCAGCGCCGGACCGGCCAGCGGATCGGCAAGGTCGTGCTCACGCACAGCGATCAGCGAGTCTTCGGCAAATCGCGCGGTGGCGCGGTCGAGCATCGGTCGGGACGAGTCGATGCCCACGCCTTGTGCAAGAGGATGGTGTTCGTTGATGAGTGCGAGCAGCCTGCCGTCCCCCGTCCCGAGGTCCAGGAAGCGCTCGATCCGCTCAGGCAATGCTTCGAGCAACATCCTCTCGGCGACATCGCGGTAGGGGATCTCCCGAGACAGGTACTCGGCGACACGCTCGGGATCGGACCACTCGCCCAGCACGTCTCGCACCATAACCGGCCCTCAATCGAGGCCCAGGACTCGTGGCAACTCATCGAGTGAGCGCAGAATCTCCGTAGCGCCTGCGTCGCGCAGTGCTCGCTCATCGCTGTCGGCCGCGTACCCCACGCTGCGCATACCAGCGGAGGCGGCGGCGGTGACGCCCGACGGAGTGTCCTCCACGACGACGCACCCAGCGGGCTGGGCTCCTATCGACATGGCCGCGTGCAGGAAGAGGTCCGGTGCGGGCTTTCCCCGAGCGACCGAGTAGGCCGAGAAGCGTGCGGGCTCGGGCAGGAGATGATCGAGGCCGGTCAGCGCGAGCGACAATCTCGTCTTTGAGAGCTTGCCCTGGGAGGCAACGCACACCCCGATCCCGGCCGCTGTGACTCGCTGCACCGTCTCCACTGCTCCCGCCACAGGGCGGAGTTCCCGGCGGAACGCCGCGGCGCGCTCAGTCTCGTAACGATCCAGCCAATCCTCAGGTAGCCGGTGGCCAAGCTTCTCCTCCGCCCGGAAAGAGATGTCGGCGAGCAGCAACCCTTGGTAGTCGCGCCGTGCTTGCCTTAGAGTGGTCAGCAGGCCCTCGGCGCTCAACATTTCGGCGAGCACGCGGTTGGAGATCACCTCGCTGTCGACGAGCACCCCGTCACAGTCGAAGATGACCAGTTGCAGATCGCGACGCATGGCCGTCGACGGACTATCGCCTGCAGCGCTCGGCTTCTCTCCAGCGCGCATCGAATGTCTTTACTAGATGCGCCACATCGCGGATGCTGTCGAGGTAAACTGCGGTAATAACCGGCGTGCGGAGATGGCGAGCGAAGTAGATGGCGCGGATCGGTCGGTCGCGCTTGCAGACGATCGTTACGTGGCGATTGTGGTGCCACGGGTTCAGGCACCTCAGCTTGAGGTTCCTCCCCGGATACGCTTCTCGCAGCCGCGTCACGTCAATGCCGAATGCAAGCAGTACCTTGAGCTTCTCCTGATCTTTGATTCGCCTTGTGATGGCATCCTCCAGCAGCCATCCACCTGTCTCCGCGCTGACATACACGTGATCCTCAGGCTCGAGGTTGTCGATCATCAGCCACGTGTAAATCTTGAGCGCACTGGTCGTTCTCAGCGTGATCGGCTGTTTGAATGCCTTCGAGCACACACGATCATCCTGGGTGTGCAGTTCGACGTCCGGTAGGTGCTGGAGCTCATCGATCGTTTCCTGGAGCGTCGCTACGTCGTCTTCGTCAGACGGGTTCTTGATCCGCCGCACTACATGGTGAGCTAGTGCCTCGGGGGAAAACTCGTGCAGCCTGTGTGTGGGATCATCTTCCTCAGTATATTCAGCAGGCATCGGGGGCGGGCTGCGAAGGTGCGGGACACTTTCGAGTACATCAGGGATGGTGTCTGAGTCAATCAGGCCTGCAGCAGAGCAGAGAGATGTCCAACTCATGCCGTGACCGTCCATACGGTGCTTGTATAGCTCGTAGTAGCGGGCGGGTCGGTCCCGTGCGAGCGGTACGAGCGAAATGAGGCCGCGCGCCTTTGCGCCCGCAAATGACAGCTCAAGGATCGCCCGTTTCCTTAGATAATCGATTTCGTCTTGCTGTGTCCAGCGCCCTGTGGCGATGTGGTGCCCCGAGTGCGAGCCGGGTCCGAGTAGCCTCGCCACCACCTCATGGCGGCGCACCGAGCGGAAGCGCACGAGCTGACCAACGGGACTGACGATCTCGCGTGCTTCGTCATCCAGCACGGAGCATAGGTTCTTCAGATGCTCATTGCACTCGTCTCGTCGGTTTGCGCACTTGTGTAGCCAGTCGAATGTACGTTCCGGGCCATCATCTCCAGGCGCCGGATTCCCATTGCTGCGACGACGCTCTTCATCGATCTTCACCTGCACGTTGGGATCGATGTCGGCGAAGCTGAGATCGTACACGTGTAGATTGCGTGGGATTCCAAGTAGGCGCTGAAAGTCGAAGCTAGCCAGGCCAGAGCCGACGTTCACAATCACGCAGCGATCAACGTGCAGGAGGTCCTGCACGATGTTGACCATCTCTGCCGGCAGCGTGTAGTAGGACTCAGGTGTAAAGCGCAAGCTGTCCGGCTCGCTTGCCGTACCGTGAAGCTTGACATAGAGAGGCACGTAGTCGGTCGCATCGGCATTGGGTTGAACGTCCTTGCAATCTCGTTCAGATACGATTCTGCGGTACTCCGTAGCGGCCAGCTCGTCATCAAGTGAGCGGTCGAGCAGCTCGTCGAAGTTAAAGCTCACGATCGCATCGACGAAGCGGTGCTTCAGAAGGTGCGCGATTAACTCATATGCCAGCAGGGTCGGCTGGTGGACGTTGTACTCCTGAGCGATCATGCTCTTGACCTGGCGTGCGGCGTCAGGCGTTTTGCTAATCGCGATCAAGCGTGTCTCAAACGCGTCGGGGTCGAGGTTGTTAACGAGCTTCAGTCGCTCGAGCTCGACTGTGTCGCGGCCGAATACGCCCTCGAGGCGAGTCGCGAGATCGTCGCCGCGAGCGAGCAGCGGAGCGCTCGCCCCAGCTCCCACGACGATGATGCAGCGCATGCGGGACTCGACGAGATCGATCGGGTAGTGGTCGATCTCTTGCTCAGCAAGCCAATCTCGTACCTCGCTGTTCTGTGCGGACACGCGGATGTGCCGCGCGATCAGCGCGTTTGCTAGCTGCGAGTAGACCTCGGTGCCGACTTCTCTGTCTGTTGGATACATGAGGCGGGCATGGTATCCGAGTTATTGGACTTTTGCCGGGCGCGCCTACTCGGCGTTGACGCGACCGCTCTGCTGCAGGCACGACAGGCAGGACCCCAGATACCTCATGAGGGAGTGCTCCTCGGCGCACTCTTCAACCAGCGTCCAGAGCGAGTCGGTCAGAGGGGTGACCCAATGCCATCGCACACCCCGGCCGTAACCCTTGAGCACGCCACGTGACGCTCCTGTCAAGCAAGCTGACCCCGAATGCCCAACGGTCTGGGCCCGCGGCGGACGCACCGCACTACGCATCGCACTAGAGACAGCCGGCCAGGGTGAGACAGGTGCGGGTTGAGGTCATCGTGCTGGGCGACGCCATATGGCTTGCGCGCCACGCAACCCATAGAGCCCGGAGGCGCGGCGGGTCGGCAACGGGGGCTCAAGCCCTCGGTCATCGGGATCAGATCAGGACGTGCGTGCCTCAAGGCACGTGCACTGGGGCCCTGGACGGCTTGAACGCGAACCGTTCGCTCACCCGCACGACGCACGGCGTGAGTCCTTCTTTCCCGCACCTGCTGCCGGCTCTCGGATCACCAGGAGCCGTCGCCTCATATGCGCGTTCACCGACGACCGAGAAGCCGGTCAGATAGGTATGGGCGCGAGCACTGACGTAGGCGTTGTGCGCCTGGTCGAAGCGGTACACGACGAAGCCAGCGCCGAGGCTGTCCTCGTAGAAGTACAGCTTCCCGTCAGACCACGACGGGCCAAGCCAGCTCTCGTCGCCCTCTCCGACGCCCAACAACGCTACGAGTCGTTGCGGCCCTCCGGTGATCGCCTCTGTCCGCACCTCGGTGGTGGTGCCAACGGCTCCGATGTTGTCGTTGAGGATGAAGGTGTCGATGAGCGCCAGCTGCCCACGGTACAGCTGCAGCGCGTCCACGCTGGGACTCCGCGGCGGGGCGCAGACCAACGGCGGGTTTTCCACCAGCGACGAGTAGTAACACTTGCGATGCGGCGCGCCGGCGAGCACCCTGCGCTTGGTGCCGTCCAAACGGCTGATCATCACCTTCGCCTTGCCGCGCACCCACGCGACTCGCCCGCCCCAGATCGTCGGATGCGAGGCGCCCTCGCTGCCGGGGACCGTCTGGGGATCGCTGCCATCCACGCCTGAGACCACGACGTGACATCCGCTGGTGCAGCTGACGTAGGCCAACGTCGGCGCGCCGGACGCGCCTGGGCCGACATCGACTTCGATCAGGCTCTTGGCCGTGGGACTCGACAGTACCGAAATCGCTCCATCGCGACGAACCACGACATGCCAGGATCGAGCCGTCGCGTCGTAGTCACTCCAAACCGCAACATCACCGTACACCTCAACAGACGTATTCCCGTGCAGCGGAGCGATCGTAATCGGAGCGGCGACCGCTGCGGCGGCGATCCAAGCGAGCCTCACGCCCGCCACCAGAACCACCATGAACAGCCTCACGACCCTCACGACCACTGATCCTACGCGCGCCCAGCAACAAGCGGACCCAGTAAGGACTAACGGGATCGGCTCCGCTGGAGCGCCATACTGGCCTCGTGGCTCGGGCCCACGTGGCTTTGACTCTGATGGCGCTCAGCGTCGTGCTGGCCGCGATCCTCGGCGGCCGGGGCGCGGGCGGGCGCTCAGGCTCTCGCGCGCCGACATGGGGCAGCCTGCAGGTCTTGGCGCCAGCGTCGCAATATGCCTTTGATCCTCAGCTCGCGATAGCCGAGGATGGGCAGACCCTCGCCGCGTGGTTCGGCGGGCCGCCTCCACCTGCCAGAACGAGCTCTGGAGCTCTGCACTCCCCCCTTGCGGCCCCATGGACCGGCTCTGATGTGGTTGTTGACATGGGTACGGTGGACCGCGGCTTTGGGGCGCCGATAGTGCTGAGCTCGCACGGGAGCGACCGTCCCGAGGGGTTGCAGGTCGCGATCTCGGGGGCCGGCGTGGCTTACGCGGCTTGGGAGCAGACGCGCGGTCCGTGGATGATCGCGAGCACGAGCTCTGGTGGATCGTTCACCACCCCCCACGTGTTGCTCCCGAGCCGCGATCAGCCGTGGGGCCTTATGCGAAGCCTCAGGGGACCGGTCGTGGCTGTCTGGTTTAGCTCCTCGTCTCCTCGTCGCCTATTGCGCTACGCGCTGCTGCGCGCAAACGCAACACTCGGGCGGGTGGTAACTGTGGGTGGTTGGAACGGCCCGGCCGAAGGAACACCGTTCGCAGTGAACGACCGCGGCGAATTCGCGGCCGTTGACATGGTTGGCCAGGAGGAGGAAGGCACCGTCCCGCCCGCCCCGCTCGTGCACATCTGCGACGCCGCTGGACGCTGCTCCCGGCCACACGAGTTGCGCTTCGGCCACATTCCCGCCAGGGCCAATGAGAACAACGCGATCGCGCTCTCCGACGACGGGACCGTGACGGTTCTCGCCGGCTTCTCGAAGCTGCCGAAGCACCCTGCACCGAACACGCCGCTCGGACTATGGGCAGCGGTACGGCGTCCCAGCGGGCGCTGGAGCTCTCCCCAGGAGCTCTCGCGCGCGGGTGAAGAGCCGCTCGCCGTCGCTGAGCGCAAGGGCTCCGCTATAGCCCTCTTCGACCACTTCTGGGAACCCGATCTGCGCTTCCTCGGCAACCGGCTGGAAACCTCAACGCTGCCAAACACAGGCACTCACCTAACACGACCCGCTGTCGTCCGTGGCCTGGAAGCGCCCGACCCAGCAACGCTCGCGGCCAACCTCTCGGGCGACTACCTGATCGTAGGAACGCGTCGGGAATCGCAAAGCACGGCAAAGGCAAGCATCCTTGCCGCTACAGGCACCCCAGGCGGCCTCGGGTTTACTCGGCTCGTCTTCTCAGGCGAAGTCGCCGGCGAGACACCTCCAGCCGGCATCGACCGCCACGGCGACGCCGTAGTCCTCTGGAACGAAGACGGCAAGTCCGGCTCGCAAGGCATCTTCGCCACAACGCACCACGCCGAACGATGAACCGCTGCCCCAGCTTCGACCAGGCAAGCAAAGTACTCGACGGGAACTGCTAGGCCCATGCCATCGGTGCGGAAATGTCCTCTAGCTCTGTGCGAAACTGTTCTGTAGGGACTTGCGAAACGGTATAGTAGGCGGATGGCAAACGCGCAGGAGCAAGATTCGCGCGAGGCTGCCGATGCACGCTATCGGCGGCGCGTCGTCGATGATGAGCTCGACGAGCTGTTCGCTGGCCTGCCGGCGATTGCGCTCGAGGGTCCGAAGGCGGTCGGCAAGACAGCCACAGCGTTGCGGCGGGCGGCGACGGTCTACCGGCTCGACGACGACGACGAGCGCTCTATCGTCCAGGCTGACCCGTCGCGACTGCTCGAGGGTGAGCGGCCAGTCCTGATCGACGAGTGGCAGCGCTTCCCCGAGTCCTTCGACCGCGTGCGTCGCGCGGTCGATGACGCCGCTGGGCCGGGGAGCTTTCTCCTTACGGGCTCGGCCTCTCCGACAGATCCGCCGACGCACTCGGGAGCGGGCAGGATCGTACGCCTGCGCTTACGGCCGATGACGCTCGCCGAGCGCGGCGTCGGCTCCCCGACCGTGAGCCTTGCGCAGTTGCTCGAAGGCGGCCGAGCACCCATTTCCGGGCGCACGGACGTCGATCTGGGGCGCTACGTGGATGAGATCCTCGTCTCCGGGTTTCCCGCGATCCGCGGCCTTCCCCCACGCCTGCTGCGGGCACAGCTCGACGGCTATCTCCAGCGCATCGTCGACCGTGACTTCGAGGATCTCGGCCGCCAGGTACGTAGGCCGGCGACGCTGTGGCGGTGGATGCAGGCCTACGCTGCAGCAACTGCGACATCGACCTCCTACGAGAAGATCAGAGATGCTGCGTCAAGCGACCGTGGTGAGAAGCCGACCAGAGCTACGACCCAGCCCTATCGCGATGTGCTCGAACGGCTCTGGATCCTTGACCCGGTCCCGGCGTGGTTACCAACTCGTAGCCGGCTGGCGCGTCTCTCCTCGCCGCCGAAGCATCACCTCGCGGATCCGGCGCTCGCGGCACGCCTGCTCGGCGTTGACGCGACCGCGCTGCTGCGGGCACGACAGGCAGGACCCAAGGTACCTCATGAGGGAGTGCTCCTCGGCGCGCTCTTCGAGTCGCTCGTCACGCTCTGCGTTCGCGTCTACGCCCAGGGCGCGGAGGGGCGGATCGCGCATCTGCGCACCTGGAGCGGCGACCGGGAGATCGACCTGATCGTCGAACGCGGACGGAAGATCCTCGCCCTGGAGGTGAAGCTCGGCCAGGTACCCAACGATCGAGATCTGCGCCATCTCCTGTGGCTCCAGAAAGAGCTCGGCGACGATCTGGCGGACACCGTGATCGTGACAACAGGACAGGCGGCCTACCGGCGTCCCGATGGGATCGCCGTCATACCCGCAGCACTCCTCGGGCCGTAGCTGGCGGTGGCCCGAGAATGGAAGGTCGAGATCGACTAGATCCAGCGGTCTGAGTCCCGCTGTGAGGATCTTCCGCAGGTAAGCTCGACCCATCTTCGTGATGATCTCGCCGCGAACCACTGACCCAGCTCGACCGTCTGCAAAGACCTCTACGTCCCGGGAGACTCGCCAGTCCGCTACATCATGCGCCGCCAAGCCCGAGGAAGAGCTGCAACGCCTCACCCGGCACATACCCAAAACAGACCGGAAAAGAGTGTGTGACAAAGGCGGGAACGACGGGGGTCGAACCCTGTCTGTACACCGCATCGGAATCCGCTTGTAAGCAGAGGTTTTGCTGGCTCGTGTCATGGCGCGAGCCAGCAGAGACTTGGTTCTTAGAGCAGCTTGGCTGAGACGCGCTCTGCGGTGTCCGCCGAGTTCTGCCATGACCATCTCCGCTCGTCAGTGCGATCAGCAGTTGCGCTTTCGCATTCGGCGGCGAACGCGAGTGTCGATACTCCACGGAATGCCGCGCTTGTTCATCGTCCCAAGCATGCGTCTCGTCTGGGGCCGACGACGTGCCCGCTTTTGGCGAACACGAGGTGTCCGACGGCGAGAGTCCTGTTCTGGCTCGGAGCCGGGTCTCGTCACCCCGGTCTAGAGTGCCTGCCGGATGCCGTCCGTGCTCACATCCCAGAGTCCAGATTGTCCGCGCTGCTGCCTCGGAGTCTCGCCCATCCAGGAGGGTCCTCGAAATCACCAGGCGGCCGCGACCTATGATCGCCGCCGCTGCACAGCGGCCGCTTGAGCGTGCGCGGTGTTACGAGCAGACGGCTGCCCCGGCGCCACACGGGGCACGGCGAGCAGTCACACCGCCGCAGGGCATGTGGCCGCGATGTCGCCCTCGTGGGATGATTGAGACGTCCGAGGAGAGCAAGCGGCGGGCGAGCGTGGCGACGCTGCGGTTGCTCCCACGTCCGGAAAGCGAACTCACGGTTACGGCATGCGGCGCTTTGTGGTTTTTGTGCTAACGGTCGCGGCGATACCCAGCGCGGTTGGTCTGTTGACCGGGATCAGTGAGGGGCGATCGGGGGGAAACGCGCTTATTCTCGCGTTCGCAGGATTCTGCGCGTTCTACGTGGGGTGCGCTGCCGGCGTCCTGGCCATTTGGGCAGTCGTTGCGGTGGGCGCGCTACCGGTGCTCATCACGCTTCCCCTTTGGTGGCGCCACCGCGACGATCCGGTTCCGGAATACATCCTCGTCCCCGTCGCATTCATCTTCCTCGTAGCCATGCTTGGGGCGCTTGGTGTCGGCACCTACGAGTCCACGGGTCCTATATATGACCTGGTCAGGGATGGGCCCAGTTGGGCGCAGATTGCTGTTCGCGCGATCATGCTGATGCTTGCTCTCCTGCTCGCGTGGGGCATTGTGCGTGCTTTGGACCGGCCGCGCGGTCAGGCGTGACATCGGGTCGCGCGCTTTCGCGTCGGGCACCGCTGCTGCCCGATCGCCAGAGCGCTAGCTACTTGATGACTTAGCGCCGCTCTTGGGCGGGAGCGACAGCCCTGCGCTGTTGGTCAGACAGATGCTACGGACGAGCAGCGCTAACTCGCTCAGTGCGCTTGGAGTTCGCCGGCCAGGCTGGCGACGATCGCGATGAGTGCCCCCGCTCCGAGGAGACGACGGAACCAGTTGATCCCGCTCATCGCCTCCTCCCACGCCCACACAGCGAGTCCGAGCGTGAAGACCGCGCGACCGACCTCGTGTGCGGTGCCGTCGGACTCGGCCGCAAGTCCCCACCCAGCGAAAGCGAGCAGCAGCGGCGGGTTCGGGAACTGCGCAACAGGGAAGCGTTGGGGCCAGCCCTCCTGGCCACGATGCCAAAGCTCAGCGACGGTCACCGCGCTCATGTTCGCAGGCCGAAGGTCGACCGTGAAGGCTTGGGCTTTGCATTTGAGCGGAAGCGAGCGCCAGACAGCCCCAACTCCACGCTTGCGCAAAGGACGATCCGCGAGCGTACTACCGTCCAGGACTGGGCTTCTACATTGCCTAGCGAGAGCGAGCCTGGACCGACCGCGCCGCGCAACAAGGGCCGCGGTCCCGAAAGGCTTCCTCGTCCTGTTCGTCCGGCCTGAGAGGTTGTCCCGTAGCGTATAGAAGTTCGTAGGTGGCGGTCCTCCCGCCCCGTCCGGTCTCGTTGGGACGGTGGCGAGTGCAATCAGTCCGTTGAGACGAGAGGAACCGCCATGAAGCCCGTAGAGCAGGAGCAGGATGCACGCCCGGAGAGGGTTTTTGCCGCCAGGGGTGCAGGAGGTGTTGGGGGGAGCTCGCCGGCGCCGCGAAGGACGGGTTGCTGGCGCTCAGCGTCGGTGTCGGGCTGGGCGTGCTGAGCGAGATGATGGAGGCCGAGCTGGATGAGGTTGTCGGCGCCAAGCACGCCAAGATCTCAGAGCGCACCGCGCGGCCCAACAGACAAAAAAAACAAACGCCCACTATCAGACAAATACCGCGACTGATACGCCGCATTTTACGTTGCTGTAGTTCGTCCATCCCGGCAACGACCCCGCCGGCCACTGTTCCTGCCAGACCTTCTGACGATCCCCCAACAGCCCCGGAAACGCCTGCGGATCAAACACACCCACGGCCGCGCACCCGACGGATCACACGACACACACGGCGGTCGCCGACCATGATGCTGCAGAGGCAGGCGAGAGCCGTTCGGCTCCCGACTGCCTCTGCCCTACCAATGGCTGCTCAGGCCCTGACTTCGATTTCGGGGCCGAATGTTATTGAGACACCTAGCCCAAACGTCCGAGCCGGAGGTTCGAATAGGTGTTCGATCGTGAGATCGTGCAACAGCGATTCGCCTTCAAGGCTCTGTACTTTTTGTCGAGCTTGTTTGGGTTCGCGGATGAAGCTGAGGACGAGCGATGTCTTGTTATTCACGGGAGATACCTGCCCGATGATCGAGCCGCCGATAACCGTCGAGGCTCCGGACCAGAACGTGCATTTGGCGAGCGGTTCTGAGACGCCGTGCAAGAGCAGGCCAACAGTTTTCTGGCTTTTGTTGATATATGCAAGCGTGCCCGTGAGTGCTTTTGTTTCGAATGCTTCGGTTGCCACCGTTCGACACCAGCTGGCGCATCTGGGGAACTTGATGAGAATATTCGAGACTTCTTTGGGGCCGGAGATCGTTCCCGTGATCGTGCTGCCGGTGCCTCCTTCGCATTGGTACTCAGCCCCACCGAGTTCTTCGATGAATGGTTGAGTGCCGCTTCCACTGAGTGTGATGGGGAATTTACCGCCGGCCGTGAATTCGGGTAGAGCGGCCGAAGCAGATGCCGCGCCGAGGGCGGCGAGGAGCGCGACCGCGGCGAGGGTAGCCAACGACTTGGTTCTGATCATGAACAGATGTCCTTTCACTAGTTCACTGTTGGAAAACTCGTTGTAGAAGCTGCGGCGCGCGACGCGGGCCGCAGCGACGCATGTCGTGGCTGCGCGGCGCCTTTGACGGCGTCCAGACACGATGCGGGCGCTCGGGCGCGTTCGGGCGCGAAGACGGCCAGCGGCCGCAGTCCGCCGCACGCTCGTTCTCGGAAGACGCCTCGCTCGAGCGCCCACGCTGGGGCGCGCGTCGCGTGAACGGTGCTCGATGCCAGCGAAGAAGATCGACGCGGCTTTGGGCGCCCTGCCCATGACCCCCGGTGGAGTGACGGCGAGCGCGCGAGGATCGAGGCGCGAGCCAGCGAATCGCTCGACATTATCGCCGCGTGAAGCGCCAAGACCTCCTGCGCCGTCTCGAAAAACACTAAGCGAAACTTCTGCGCGAGGGGGGCAACCACAGCTACTGGGGAATCGACGCCGAACGCTCGTCTGCGGTGCCACGCCACCGCGAGATCGCCTACCCCACCGCACGCTCGATCTGTCGCGACCTGCGCATACCACCGCCGAGGGGATCACGCTAGTCACTTCTTCCCCCGGGTCTTCGCCGCGCCGTGCTTCCTCTTACCAGCCTTCTTTGCCTTCTTGCAGCCCGTCACGCTGATCTTTGTGGTCTCGTTGATCTTCGCGCCATTCTGGGCGAGGAATTCGGTCGGCATCGCGAGTTTTGCTTTGCACAGGTTGCCGTTCGCGGCAAGCGCTGAGTACTTCCCCTCGGGGAGAATCAGTTCGAAGCTACCCACGGGCTGATCGGGGACGCTCTTGAACGTGCTCGACGTGATCCCCGACCTTGAGATGAATGTCAAGCCGACGAGGTCGATCGTGACTCCGTAGCCCTGGAGGACCATGATCAGGGAGGGGAACGCTTCGCCGCCGTGACTGACGAAGATCGCGGGACCTTCGAGGGGGACCGGGATCAGTGGGGTGCTCGCCTTGGCGTGCCCGATGAACGACGCCGCCGGGCAACCAGCGGGGTTGGCGTTGAACTGCGCGGCGGTGCACGCCTTTTGAAGTGTCGTGAGCCTCGAGGGGAGCTGCTTGGGGAGGTCCACCTTGACCCTCCTGATGTTCGCCTCAGAGCCCTGGGGGGCGTTGGGGTAGGTCAGTTTCACCGTGAGGCTCGCACCCTTCGCGCGGGAGGTCTTCCCGGAGGTCGAAACTGAGAATTTGGGGGCGAACTTGAGGTTCGCGCAGCTCGCGGCCTGGAACGGGCTTGTAACCGTCGTGCTCGCCCCGAGGCTGCTGTTCAGGGTGCTGCCGATCGCCAGCGGGTTGCAGCTCGTCGGGTTCAGCGTGAAGTTCTGCCGGTCGATGTAGACACGGATGTCCCGGACATGGGTGACGATTCCCTGGATGATCGTGGGGATCGGTTCGGAGGTCGTGGGGCTGACGCTGACCTGCGCCGTGTAGGGATCGATGTTCAGCCCGAAGCGCAACACGACGGTACCGAGGTCGAACGGGCCGACCTTCGCGGAGGTGACGGCCACGAGCGAGAACGGGGCGCCATGGAACGGCCCGGCGAGGTAGATCTTGCCGGGGACGTATGCCAACACCGCGCCGGCGCCTGTGCCGACGAGCGTGTGGCCAACCTGGCTGGCAGCGGGACACGACGGGTTGGCTTCCTCTTCTCCCCCAGTCTTCGCCCGGGCGACCGCGATCGCGGCCTCGGGACAAAACGGGATTCCGGTCAGATCGCCGGTCAACCCGCTGGGTAGGTTGGTCGAGAATCCCGAGATCTCCTGCTCACCATCGGTCCTCGTCAGGCGCAGGTAGAACGGGCTGAACACGCCGGCGTTGTTGTTGAGCGTGCCGGAGAAGATCTGGGGATGGAACGGTGGGGCGCCACCCGTGGGGCACGCGCCGCCATCGAAGCCTTTCGTGATCGTGAACGACGACGTATCCGTGAGGGGCGCCATCGGGTCAGACCACGGCGTCAGCACAGCTTGCGTCGTATAGGTCCCGCACGTTGCCGGTGTGATCAGCGGCGCCTGCTGACCTTCACGGAAATGGAAGTTGAAATGGTCGAACGGTAGCTCTGGAGTGTTTTCGAAGCTCGTCACTAACTGTCCGGTGACGGGGTTCGGGGTGACCTTACCCGCGAGCTTGATCAAGACGCCTGTTTCCGGGTTCTTCGCGACGATATACAACGCCACGAGCGAGCCGAAGGGGTTTTCGTGGGGCTGGGCGATGAACAGCGACCCATGGATCTTCTGCGCCAATAACGGCGTTTCGATTTCGACCGTACCCAACTTCGAGTTGTTCGGACAGCCCGCACCCGCCAGCGATCCGACGGTCTCCCGCGCGTAGTCCGCAGGCCGGCAGCCACCTAGACCGACACCGGCTGAGGGGTTGATCGTGAACCCTTCCGGCAACGTCACGGCCGTGTCCTTCAGCTGGGACTGCGCGAAACCACCACTGCTCGTGAGGCCCTCATCCGCGATGTTCAGGTTCACGTCAAGACCACTCGGCGAAGACGCACTATCCGCCGACGCTTCCGCCGTGAACGACGGGTTGAACGGAAGCTGGTTACAGCCGGTCAGCGCCAGCGGGTTACCAGCACCATCGTGGAGGGAATAGCTCAGGGGGGTTAGGGTGGCACCCGAGGGGTTGGCCTGGTTGGGCCAGGAGGTTCCTTCGACGCTGAAGTCGAAGGGTGCGGCGCAGTCGGTCGGCATGGTGAGGAAGCCCGGCGGTTTGGTTTCCGCCGACGGGTTGCAGGGTTCTTGGGCTTCGCCGAAGTTGCCTGCAAGACAACCCCAACCGCGCGCTTCGTCGTGGCGGGAATCGCCCGGGACACCCCAGAAGGTCAGGGTCGAGGAGAGGAAGTTGGCAACTTGGGTGGTGTTGGCGACCGAGACCGTGACGCCGTAGTCTTCGCCGGCGCCGGAGCGCACGGCGGTATCGAGGATCACCGGAGTCTGCAGAACCTGGAAGCCGAAGCGGGCAGGCTCACCGTACTTGGGCTCAAGATTAAAGACCGGGACCGGGGTAGTTCTGAGGCCGAGGTTGGAGGGTTCGAAGATCGTGATGTCGGCGGCACCGAGGACGGTACCTGGCGGACAGAGATTCACGGCATTGGCGATGGTGGCAAACTGCGCGGCGGTGCACTTCGGCAGCGCCGTCGCGTTGCCGAGCTGACCCGGCGGCAGCCTGAAGCTCAGGTCCTTGGGCAGCGCCGGCGGATGGCCGGGTTCGGCGTTCTGGTTGAGGTTTAAGGTCGCGGTGAGCTGGAAAGGATGGGAGCCGGCATGGGTTTCGACCGCGCCACCCTCGGCTTCGGGGACGAGCGCCAGGTCTTCGGCGCCGAAGACAGGAGCAGCACCGACCCGCAGCGGGCGATGGCGGCTCAACGCAATGGCACCGCCACCGCTGACTTCGGCTGCGTATTCGCTGCTGGGAGCAGCCCCCTGGTCTTTGACCTTGACACGAAGTTCGAGGAATTCATAGGGCGCGAGCGGGGAGCCGATCTCCGTTTTGAAAGGGGTTTCGGTCGTGCAACTGATCTTGCTCCCCAAGACCTTGCAGAGTTTGAGGAAGGCGAACTGGCCGCCGGGTCCGAGATCAGCGTTCCCGCCACTGAACTTGAAGGAGAAGAACGAGACCTGGGGCACACCTTCCTTTTCGACCACGGAAACGTTCGGGGGCAGGGTGGCGTCGATCGTGAGCGAGCCAGAGGTCGGAGCATCCCCGAGATTGGTCGCCACAGCAGCGATCGTGCCTTCCCCACCAGTAGGGATCGTGGCCGGACGGGTGGAGAGGTTGAGGTTCCACCACGGTTTACATGACGAGCATGGGGTTTCGGCTGAGGCTGGAGTTGCCAGGCCCGACAGCAGCAGAGACGACACCACCGTGGTTATGAGCATCACGCGTCTCATGACTTTGCCCTCCGGTCATTGGTGGCTCTGCTCGCCTTCTTCGCCTTTTTCTTACGTCTGACGCACCTGCCCTTTTTGTTCTTCACAAAACCCCTCTTGCACTTCACCGTCTTCTTTGTAACCCTCCTCGCCGGTGCGGAGGAAGTGAGGTTCCCCGGCCCGTTGAAGGTGAGGGAGCCAGGGGTTGGGTCGCTGGGCGGAACCACCGGAGACTGGCAAGCGTCACCAGCACAGGCCGGCGGGGACGGCGGCGGCGGTGGCGGGCAGGAAGATTCAGCGGTGCAGACATGGGCGTCGTAGACGTCGAGGGCGCTGTCGACATCGCTCGGCGCGAGCTTCGAGGCGGTGAGGAAAAAGACATCGCTGCCGGATTCGGAAGCATCCACGAAAGCCGATTCTTCACCGGAGGTACCGGAGGAAATCAGGCCGACGCAGCCACCCGAGGCCTGACCAAAGCTGGGGTTGGAAGCAGTGCAGCCCCCGACGCCCGACGGCTCATACTCATAGACGTCCTCGGTGCCGTTGGAGTCCTGGGGGACGAGGGCGTCGGAGCTGTTGAAGAAGAGACGACCGGAGTCCGAGAGGTAGCGCGACTGGTAGAGGGCCATGCCGAGGGAGATCGGAGACCAGGCGGGGAGGTTGGCGGCGCGCCAAAGACCGAGCCAGTCGCGAGGACCGTCGACTAGCGGAGCTGGACCCTCTGAACCTTCACTCGGCCCCAAGACGCCGGTGGGGCGGGCACCGGTGGGGTTGCAGGAGGAGCAGATCAGGTTTCCGGCCTGGGAGTCGTAGAGGAAGACCTCCTCGTCGCGCTGGCCGGAGGCAGCATCGCGGTTGTCATAGCCGGTGAGCGGGCGTTCCGACATGAAAGCGAGCCAGCGGCCGTTCGGGGAGACGCGGGCGGTAAGGCGGCGTAACTCCCCTAACGCTCCACCCCAGTCAAGAGCGTCACGGTTGGAGATAGCTGCGATGAAGATGGTCTGACCATCGCGGCGGAGGTAGAGGTTGCAGGAATTGGTGGCGGCGAATTCGCGGGGTTCGCCGATGGTTTCGCAATTGCCCCTCACGGCACCCGGGGCCAAGGCGCCATTGGCGATGTAGTAAACGGAGGAACCGTCTTCGCTAGCGCCGATGACGGCGCGTAGGACATCGGCGGGTTCGGTGGGTTCGGTCGTGTTAGCGGTGAGATCGGTGAGGACGCAGGCGAGATGTTCTTCCTTGACTTCGATCTCACACTCGTAGAGGTCACGCTTGTCACCCTGCCCAGCGGGCTGAGCGGTGGAGTCGGAGGTCAGCCGCGACGCGTCGGAGAAGAAGACACGGGACCCGTCGGCACTGGCGGTCTGGAAGACCGGTGCGCCTTGACCACCTTCGGCACCGGGCTGGAGGACGTCGAGCTGAACAGTTTCAGCGCGAGCAGTGTCGCGGAGCCAGATGTGTGACCGTTCGGTCACGAAGACCGCGCGGTTGCCGTTGGCAGAGATCGCATCGCGGACCGTTTTGACCCCCCCTTCTCCGAGCTCGGAGCTAAGGCCTGCTGCCGCGGCGGGGACGCAGGCGGGGCCGGGGCCACCACAGCGAGTGGCGGCTCTGGCGGGGACCTGGCTGAGCAGCTCGAGGGCGCCGGCGCTCCAGCGATAGAGGCTGGCGTGTTCGGCGGCTGCGAAGGCCGGATCTGTCAGGTCCTGTTGGGAGGTGAGGACGATGGCCGAGAGATCGGGATTCGCAGCGACGAATGCGACGCCACCCGTGAAGAGGCCGATGCCCGCTCCTTCGGAATTCTTCGTTTCGGTGCCGCCGAATTTGGTGCCGGGGGGGACATTGGCAGCGCTGACGAGGGGGCTATAGGAGCCGTCGGGCCCGCGCAGGTAAGGAGTGCGTTCGGTGGCGAGCGACGAGAGCTGGGTGGCGCCTTCGGGTTCGACCGCAGCGAGGGAGAGGTCGCTGGAGAAGAGCTGGTACTCGGAGAGATGCCCCGCGATCAGTCCCTGCGGCGCTTCGTGAGCGGGAGTGACGTCCTGGGTCGACCAGCCCAAAGCGGAACGATGGGCAAGGAGCTGGGAGTCAGCGAAGCTGCGATTGCCGGGCGGCTGAGTGCCGATCGAGCCCTTGGCAACGTAGGCGAGGCCGCTGCCGTCGGCGGCGGCCTGGATGTCGGCGCCTTCGCGAGCGATCGCTGCGAGCGGGACGCCGTTCTTGTCGGGCGGGGAGACCAGTTCCCAGCCGCGATTGTCGGGAAGGACGGGGCCGGCAGGACCCTGGGTCTCGAAGGCCCGGTCGAGGCCTTCGACCTTGCCGGAAGAGTTTTCGGCGACGAGGCGGAAGTGGTAGGTGGTGGCGGGGGCGAGTCCTTGGATCGGAGCGCTGACGGGGATGTCGGTGGTGCTGGAGCCGGCGTTGCCGTTGGGGATCGGGACGGCGGTGCCGTGCGGGGGTGTGCCTCCGGTGTAGGGCGCGGTGTCGTATTCGAAGTGGTAGGTAGTCGGCAGGCCGTGGGGGTTCAGTTCGGCTTCGAGCTGGGCGGAGGTGGCGGTGATCTGGGAGGTGGTGGTGGAGTCGATCGAAACCGGCGGTAGCGTGGTGAAAATCTGACCGGGGCCTTGAGTGGTTTCTTTGGCTTTGTTCGTGGCAATGACACGGAAGTCGTAGGTGGTGCGGGTCTGGAGGCTGGCGATCACGGTGCTGGCGGGCTGATCTTCGAAGGCGCCGCCGGTCAGTTTCGTGGAGGTGGTTTCTTTAGTGTTGGGGCTGGTGAAGCCGCCTTCGGTTTCGAAGGAGTGCTGGTCGACGTACTGGAAGCGGTAGCTGGTTTCTTCGCCGCCCTCGGGGTTCACGGTCGCGTTCAGATTGGCCGTGGTGGGCCCGATTTCGGTGGCGGCCTCGCTGCCCGCCAGAACGAGCGGCCCCGGGGGCGGGGGGCTGAGGAGAATGACCTTAGGTGGCCCTTCGTGTAGGACGTAGATGCGCTCGATCGTGTTGCCGTAGGCGAGGCCGCCGAGGTGTTCTTCTTCTTCCGGCAAGCTCCAGATCTGTTGGCCGCTGGCGTTGAAGGCCTCGACGTGGTGGCTGGCTTCATCGGTGAGCAGGAGCTGGTCGGCGGCGCCGATTGCGATCGTGATGCTGCTGGATTCGGCGGCGGGGTCGCGGGGTTTGCCGAGTTCGGTGCCGGTCGGGTCGTACTTGTGGACACTGGTGAGGCCTTCACCGATCACATAGATGTCGCCGGCGGAATCGACGGCGATCCGTTCGGCGACGGCGCCCGGAAGCGCGATCTGGGATTGGAAGGCACCGGCTGGGCTGAACTTCTGGATCCGTCCGTTATCGCCGACATAAAGGGTCCCGGTCGAGTCGACGGTGATCGCGAAACGACCAAGGCGTTCAAATTCACCCGGGCCAGAGCCGAGAGTGGTCGCTATGCCGCAGGTATCGCCTTCAGCGATGAACACAGCAGTGCAGAGGTTGCCGGGATGATGCGGGCCGTGGTCGACGCCGCCGCCGATCATCAACAGGAATTCGCCATGAGGACCGAACTTCTCGACCCTGTTACCGTCGTCAAGGATGTAGACGTCGCCGTGGGAGGGACCGGCGGAGTTATCGACAGCGACACCCGAGGGGCTGAAGCTGAGCTGGCCGGGGCCAAAGCCAAGGATGCCGATACGGCAAGTTGCGCTCAAGGGTACCGATTCGGGGCCGCAGCTCTGCAGTTCTTCGGCGCCAGTAGCAACACCCCAGCCGAAGGCGAGCAGGAATTTCCCTTCGGGGCCGAACTTATCGACGCGGCTGTTGAAAGCGTCATTGATATAGACATCCCCGCTTGCCTGTTCCACCGCGATGCCACTGGGACGGTTGAAGCGACCCGCACCGGTGCCCTCTTCGCCGAAGGAGGCAGGCGGTGCGGCGAGGACAGGCGCTGCGGTGAGGACGATGGTGAGAGCGATGACGATCAGGCCAAGGAGCGGCGCGAGGGCGAAGTGAGCGCAACGGCGTGAAGGCGCACCACTCCCACCACCACCGAGCAGACCACGGAGCGTCGTGGAGAGACCGGTCTTGGGGGACGGCGTCTTGGCGGTGTGCTCTGTGGGTATCACCTGGTCTCCATGCTCGACGTTTACAGTGCTGGAAAGGGTTTTTCTCATCGGGTTCGCTCCTCCCGCGGAGTGAGGGGAGCGTCTTTTGATCGCTATGTCCCTCCCGCGCGCACGACACTTCTTGTCGTGTACTGTCGCTGGCGGCGTGGGGGTCGCGTCTGTGGTTGTGGTGAGTTGCGTGCGTGCGTGTTTCATTGGTGTGACGCCTTGATCGGTGGTGGTGGTGTGGTGGTCGCGTCGTGTATTTCTTGTCCTCTGGTGGTGAGTCGCCATGCGTTGGGCTCGCCGCTGGGCTGACCGTGACCGGTGTTGCTGATCAAACCCAAACGCTCCAAGCGTGAGAGGAGCTTCGATACCTGCCCCTGATCGGATATTCCCGCCGCGTCGGCGACCATCCTGTTACTCACGCCCGGTTCTGTGGCTAGCACGCCAAGGACACACAGCGTGCGATACGTCACACGCATCTCCAGACCATCCAAGGGATCCCTCCGCCGCGAGGCGCCCGCTAGGTCACGGTCGGTCTGCGGTGCTGCTCGCTCGAGCTCCCTACACGCGCTGCTCGGACCGAGATAGGGCAAAACGATCATCGAGGTCAACTGGCTCACCAGCCCAAGCAACGGGGCGGGCTCTTCCAGCAACAAGCGGCTATGGATCACACCGATCGTCCCACCCAGGACACCCTCACCGGTGAGCTGCGTGAAGCCCTTCGTGGTGCTAGCCCGAGCACCATCGCGGTCGATGATCCGGCTCAACCCGGTCAA
>DASXIB010000023.1:0-130196 GCA_036498245.1 Solirubrobacteraceae bacterium | reverse complement strand
CTTTCAAAGGTTCTTTTTCGCCTGTCTTGTAATATTGGTTCAGCGCGGGATTTGCGGGCGTGGGAGTGGTGCAGTAGTTCAAGTAGTTGCCGTCCTGGGTGAGGTGGTACTCGTAGTCCTCGACGCCGGCTTGGGCGGCGTAGTAGGCCTTCTTCGCGGCGGCGTCGTTCTGCGTCAAGTGGATGTCCCCTTGAGCCGCCACGAAGGCGACGCCCATCAGCAGCGAGGTGACGAGCATCACGCCGAGCGTGACGACCATCGTAAAGCCGTGCTCGGCGCCGGCGCGGAGGCCGAGGCACGGTTCCCGGTGGGGGGTCAAGGATATGCGAAGGCGCGAACGTCCTCCGACGGCTCGAGACATCGAATGACGATGCCAGGAGCGTTTGGCACGATGATCTCTAGCGATTTTCATCTTGGTCTCTTTCAGGAGGGCTCATGCGCAGGGAATATTCGTGCCGGAAGAGGACGCGGGGCTGAAGCGCAGCACGGCGGTGTCGGACAGGTCGAACGTGCGATCGTTGGTTATTTTGCCGACATTGCCGGATTCGGGCGCCGCAGTGAAGTTGACGGCTATAGCGGCGGTCGCGTTGGCTTCCGTCGCGTTCAGAGGGACTGCCAGGGGCGCCGACAGCGTGCTGCCTTCGTACTTGTAATACTGGAAAATCGGAATTTCTTCACCTTTGCTGTTCTTGGCCCGTGTAACGTGGGTGAGCAGCGTTTGAGTGCCAAGGGGAGTGCCCGAGAATTCCCAGTTCGGCGCAGGTTTTTTTTCGGTGTTCAGGTAGGAGGTGTCGGTGAGCTTTTCTCCGCTGAAGACGATTTCGTGCAGAGTGACTTTGGCGAACGAGGCTTCGGCGCCTGTCTGGCTGACGATCAGGAGCTTGTTCGCTTCGCTTCCCGCTTCCACCGGGGTCGTTTCGGCGGCGACGCAGCTCGAGTGTAGTTTCAGCACGATCTTCTCCATTGCCAAGCGGCCGCGTTGATCGGCGCTCACCCTGTCGGCGATACGCGAGGACTGGTGCAGGGAGATGTCGAGGATCGCGAAGGCCGCGAAGATCACGATCAGTCCCGCGAAGATCGAGACGAGCATCTCGACGAGCGTGAAGCCGTGTTCGTCGCGCAGGCCGAGCAACTCCGATGCCGGAAGGCTCACGGACATTCTGTTCCTTCGGTCAGCGTACCGGGGCTCGTAGCGGCGCCGGCGCCCAGGTATATGACGGCGATCTTCTTTTTGCCTTCTTCGATCGTTTTGCCGTTGGTCATCGTCGCCAGCGTGCTCGGTCCGGCCGGCGTGTCGTTTTCAAAGGTCGTGACGTACTTTCTTTTAGCCGCCACGCCAGTCGTTCCCCCGGTCACGCACAGCGTGTATTCGGCGAAGGGCATTCCGGGGTGTGGCAGCGCGCCTTCTTTCGTGGTTTTGAATTTATGAGTCGCACCGCATCCGTTGGGTTCGGCGGGTTCCACGAGCGTGCCGATCGCGTTTTCCACCTTCACGCCTTCAGTGGCTTTGCCCGGAGCCGTGCCGCTCATCACTCTGATGTTGATCGGCGGCTGGGTCACTTTCGCCACGGTGGTTTTGCCCGACTGCACGGAGACCGCCGTCGGCGGGCTGTTGCTGGAGTTCACGGCGACGGGGTTGTTTTGTTCGCATGTGCCTGCGTACACGCTGTAGTGCGCTGTTTCGGCAAATGGGTACACACTCGTCGGAGATTTGATTTTGTTGGCGTAGGTTTCGAGCGTGCCGCTGTGCCTGAATGCGGGAGGGCTCATCAGGCTGTTGAAAGCGACGAACGAGTCGCCTTCGCTGGCGCCCGCTTCGGTCGTGAATTCGACTTCCAGCGTGCCGGGCTGGGAGAAGCTGTAGGGCTCCTTGGTCGCGGTCTCGGCCGTCAGATACACGTTGTGAGTGGCGCTCGGGTCTTCTTCGGTGTTCGCGTACCAGTTCTGGTCGACGTACCCTGTCTTCGTCACGTTGATCTTGTATTCGCCCGGCAGCAACGCTAGGATCGCGCAGCCGTTGGTCGCTGTTTCAAGCGTGTGCACGGTGGCTGCGGGGGCAGGCCCGGTGGCGGTCACGACCATGTTCGCAACGCCTACGCTGGTGGCGTTCGTGACCTGCACGATCAGCGCGCTGCCGGGCGGCGGGCTGATGATGCCGGTCTCCACGACCGGATTCCTCGTGCCCAGCGTGGACCATGTCACGGTGGACGTGGTCCGCAGGTAGTCGGCGCTCGCCGCGCTCGAGCTGCAGCTCGCGGTGGCGGTCGAGTCCGCGACGTACTGCGCTGTGGAGGTGATCGTGTATTTCGTGCCGTTCTCTTCCGCGGATTCCACACGCGGTTTGCTTTCCATTTTTTCGAGCGTCGCGATCGGTTCGCCGCGCAGCTTGTCCTCCGCCTGCTGGGCGAGCGTGTCGGCCTGCGCACGCGCCCGCTCTGAGGAGGACGCGCGGCTCGCGACGTCGAAGCCGTTGAGCGTGGCGATCACGATCAGCCCGATCATCAGCGCGCTGATGATCACCTCGATCAGCGCGAATCCCTCCTCCACGGCGGCCCTGCGCGGGCACGGACCGTTGACCGAGCGTCGCCGAGTATGCCTGCCTCTGTCAAAGAAAGTGTGCATTGTTACAAGGTCGTTCTGAGCTATATACGGCTTCGGCATGGCCGAGCACCGGCTTTAGCCCGGGATCGGCCTGTAGGCGCGTGGATCAGGCACTGTCGAGGGGACTTCGGCGAGGGCCTACAATCTGCGTTCCCTGGGGGGACTGGTGTATCGGTAACACGGTGGTCTCCAAAACCGCAACGCCAGGTTCGATTCCTGGGTCCCCCGCTGCTCTGTCCCGTCTGCTGGCTCCGAGACGCTTGCCTGTACTACGTCCCGCGCCGCACAGCTACGTCCGCCATAGAGCTACGGCTGTCCAGGGAGGTGCGTCTCTAAAGTACACAAAGTCGATCGACAATGCTAAGATTAGGTTTGTGTCCGCTGCTCCATTGACCTCCGAGGTGCAGTCGGTGCCCGCGATCGACGTCCACCAGCATCTCTGGACGGCGCCGCTCGTCGAGGCGCTTTCGCGACGTTCGGAGATGCCCTTCGTCCGGTTCGAGTACGGCCTGAGCGTGTTGTATCTCGCGGGCGAGCGGCCCTACGTGATCGACCTGCTCGCCGAGGCGCCCGAGCGCCGTGCCGCGCTCGTCGAGCGCGATCGACTCGACGGAGCTCTCCTGTGCCTCTCGAGCCCGCTCGGGATCGAGTCGCTTCCTCGCGCGGAGGCCCTCTCGCTGATCGACGCCTACCACGACGGGGCGCTATCGCTCGGCCACCCGTTCGGCGTGTGGGGCGCCGTCACACTCGACCGCCTGGATCCCGGCGACGTCGACTGCGCGCTCGAGCGTGGCTGCGTCGGCGTGTCTCTGCCCGCCGGCGCGCTCGCCGGCGTCGACTCCCTGTCGCCCCTCGGCCCGTTGCTCGAGCGCCTTGAGTCTCGCCGCGCGCCGCTGTTCGTGCATCCGGGCCCCTGCACGCCGCCGCCCGCCAACGCAACCTCACTCGGCGACCCGCTGTGGTGGCCGGCCCTTACCCGCTACGTATCCGAGATGCACTGCGCTTGGCTGACCTTCCTCACGGCCGCCCGTCCCGCCTTCCCCGAGCTGCGAGTCGTGTTCTCGATGCTCGCCGGCCTCGCTCCCCTGCACGCCGAGCGACTCCTTTCGCGAGGCGGCCCGTCGCTGTTTGCGCCCGACCCGCTGACCTTCTACGAGACTTCCTCCTACGGACCCGCCGCCGTGCGCGCCCTCGCGGCGGCGATCGGCGGTCCCGAGCAGCTCCTGTACGGCTCCGACCGGCCAATCGTCGACCCGGGCGTCCATGACTCCCAGGATGCTCTCGACCCTGATCTGCTCGCCGACGGCACTCGTCGCGCGCTCGGTCCAAGGCTGCCCGTCGCACTTGGCGGTGGTGCGCTCGAGCTCGGCTCTACCTTTCGGCGGGCGGTGAGCAGCCGATGAGCAGCTCTCCGCTCGCCGGACTGCCGCGTCCACGCGGACGCGACCTGACCGGGCCCGAGCTCGAGGCCTTCGTCGCCGACCTCGCGATTCGGCCGGAGCTGTGGATCCACTTGATCGAGCACGATTCCACCCAGCGGGTCTACGAGGAGTTGCTCAGCGACGAGCATCTCACCGCCTGGCTGATCTGCTGGATGGATCACCACGACACCGGCTTTCACGACCATGACGTCTCCGGCGGAGCGGTCGCCGTGCTCAGCGGACGCGTGCGCGAGGAGCGTCTGACGATCGACGGCCCGCCACGCAAGCGCGCCTTTAATGCGGGGGAGACCTTCCACTTCTCGCCCGCCGACATTCACCGCGTGCGTCACGCCGGCCTCGACCCCGCCGTCACGCTCCACGTCTACTCTCCACCGCTTCTGCGCATGGGCGCCTACGTCGTCGGCGAGCACGGCGTACTCGCCCGTCATCCGTTGTCCTCCGGCGAGGAGCTCCGCCCCCGCCAAACTGCACAGGAGGCCTCTCCGCTCCATAGCGCAGCGGGATGACCCCGAACTGAAAACGCTCGCTGTCGCACGCCAGCAGTTCGCGGACTCCTTGCTCGGGGCCGATCGAAGATCGGCTTGGCTCGACCGTCGGCTCGCCCCCTCCCGACCCGCTCCGACTCGTCCCTCACACGGCTGGCTTGCCGCCGGCGCGGTGCTCCACGCCATCCTGCCGGGCGATCACGATCTCGCTCACCAGCTCCGGCGCGAATAGGCCGTGCTCGACCACCCCCGGCGTCCCGCTCAACCTCGCCGACAGCTCGCGCGGATCGCCCACCGGCCCGAGATAGTCGGCGATCGCGTTGCCATCCGGGCTGCTCTCCTGTGCGGCTCTCACCCGCGCGTCGCCGATCGTCGCGAGCGTGCGCATAACGCCGAACCGCAGCACCTCCAACGGCACAGGCGGCTCCAGCTCGCGCACCGTCTTCTCCGCGGAGACGATCACCACGAACCGCCTCGCCGCGGCCGCCACGATCTTCTCTCGGGTCAGCGCCGCGCCCCCGCCCTTCACCAGCCACCCCGCCGGGTCGACCTGGTCGGCGCCGTCGATCGCCAGGTCGAGCTCGCCGAGCTCGTCGAGCTCGCATACCGTCAGTCCCATCGCGCGCGCCGCCAGCTCGGTGGCGGGCGATGTGGCCACGCAGCGCACGTCCGTGAGGTGCCGCCCGCCGAGCGCGCGTAGCAGGTGCACGACGGTCGAGCCGGTTCCCAATCCCAGCCGCATCCCGTCCCTTACCTCGCCGGCCGCCACCGTGGCCGCCGCGCTCTTCTGGCGCTCGACCTCCTCGACGTCCGTTGCTACCGGCTGCTGCCGCGCAGTCGCACGAGAGGGCGCCATGGTGCAGGCGACCTTACCGTTCCCGCCGCCTCTCCGAGGCGCAGTTGCTCGGCTGCCTCCGGGCGGTGCAGCAGAAAGCCCTGACCCAGCGTGCAGTCCAGCTGGCGGGCCAACGTGAGCTGACGGTTCGTCTCGATTCCGACTCCCACCGTTTGCAGTCCCGCCGCCCGCGCGAGCTCGATCATCCCCACCACCATCGCTCGCGTGCGCTTGTCCTTGTCGAATCCCTTGATCAGCGAGCGGTCGATCTTCAGCATGTCCAGCGGCAGCGTTCCCGGCAGGCTGAGCGAGGACTGCCCCGCGCCGAAGTTGTCCAGTGCCACCGTCACACCCAGCTTCCTCACATCCTCGAGCGCCGCCCGGGCCCGCTCGGGGTCGCGCAGCACCGCGTCCTCGCTCACCTCCACGCACAGCGCACTCCCCGGCAGTCGGAAGTAGGACAGCGACTCGCCGACGCGCTTGGCCAGATCCGCCTCGGTGAGCTCGCGCGCCGACACGTTCACCGACACCCTCAGCTCGAGCGCGTCCCTGCGCCACGCCGCCGCCTGTGCGCAGGCGGTGTGCAGCACCCAGTCACCGATCTCCACGATCAGCTCGCTCTCTTCCGCCAGCGCGAGGAACGCCGCCGGCGCCATCTCCGCGGCGCCATGGGGGTGCCAGCGCACGAGCGCCTCGCAGCCGACGGCGTTTCCGCCGACCAGCGGCAACAGCGGCTGGTAGGCGATCAGCAGCTCGTGGCGGGCCAGCGCGTGGCGCAGGCGTCCTTCGACCTCCATCCGCGCGCTCACCTCCCGGCGCAGACTCTCGTCGAACAGCTCAAGCCCGCGCCCGCCCGCGCCCTTCGCGCGGTACATCGCCACGTCGGCCTCCCGCAGCATGTCCTCCGGGTCGGCGTCAGGGTCGTGCGAGACCGACACGCCCACGCTTGCGAGCATCGACACGCCGGCCGACCCGACCAGGAACGGCTCCTCCAGCGCATACAGCACCCGCTCGGCCACAGCCAGCGCTTCGGCGTCGCTGTCGAGGTCCTCGGCCAGGATCACGAACTCATCGCCACCCAGGCGTGCCACAGTGTCGCTGTCGCGCAGCATCTCCGCCAGCCGCTCGGCCACCGAGATCAGCAGGTGATCGCCGACGGCGTGGCCCATGTTGTCGTTGATCGCCTTGAACCGATCCAGGTCGATGAACAGCAACGCCACCAGCCCTTTGCTGCGGTGAAGACGCGCCAGCGCCTGTCGTGCGCGGTCCATCAGCAGCAGCCGGTTGGGCAGCTTCGTCAGCGGATCGTGCAGCGCCTGGCGCTCCAGCCACATCCGATCGGTCACGTCCTTCGCGGCCGCATACCAGGCCACTCCGTCACAGCGTGCGCTCCACAACAGCCACCGCCAGGAACCGTCGCGGTGGCGGTAACGGTTCGTGAAGTTCACGAATTGGGCCGGCCGGTGGTGTCCCGCGAGCGTCAGCGCGAGCGTCTGCTCGAGGTCGTCGGGGTGCACGAGCTCCTGCATCGGCCTCGCCTTCAGCTCCTCGATCGTCCAGCCCAGCACCTGCTCCCAAGCCGGGTTCAACAGCGTGAACTGTCCGTCGAGTGAGATTGCCGCCAGCAGGTCGCTGGTCATCTCGAACAGCCGCGCGATCTGCGCCTCCCCGTCGAGTGCGGGGGCTGCGATCACTGTCTGATCGGTCGTCGTGATGTCTGAGCGCATGGCCTTGCCCACCACGTCGGTCTGCCCGCAGCTCAGGTCCGGACCCGTCTTGCGCCATTGGACGGATGGTCTACGGTTTCACCGCCCGTGCGCTTGCTGGGACGCTCTCCCGCTCAGCGGCCCACGTCCCGGCTTATCAGGCGACGCCGAGCGGCGCGGCCGGCTCGGCGGGCTCCGGTTCGGGACCCTCATCCCATTCCGGCGGCCTCGCGCCCAGCGGCAGGTCATCGCCGCGCAGGAATCGCCAGATCGCGAGTCCCATGAGCAGCGTCATGATCACCGCGCTGCTGACGCACCACTGGCAGATCGCATGGATCGAGAACAGCTCCCGTCCTGTCAGGTAAGCCGAGAAGCCGAACCCCACGACGGTGAACGCGGCGGTCGCGAATCGCGTCGTCTCGTTTTCCGGCACCAGCAGCGAGCCGAGGATCGCCACGTACCCGATCAACCCGATCAACGCCACCGGCACGCCTACGAGCGTCGCGTATGAGGAGTGCTGAACGGTCTCGCAGCCGCCGTTCAGCGCACACAGCACTTTCACGTTCGCGTAGTGCGTGTACGTCAGATAGCTGGCCACGCCCAACCCCAGAACGCTCAGCACCACCATCGTCGCTCTGAGCGTGCGTGCGCTCACGATCTCCGCCCCCGGACGAGCGCTTCGAGATGACGAAAGGGGGTGCGCCGCGAAGCCACCACCTGAGAGACCCTACGCCTTCAGCGCGTTTTCGATGGCCGATTCAAACGACGCCGGGTCGGTCAGCGACGCGTATTCGAGCTTCTTCGCCGGCCCCCCCGTCTTGCCGATCAGGAACGACGGAGTCCCCGTGAAGCCGACCTGGTTGGCCGCCTGCGCGTCGCTTGTGACCGTATTTGCGAACGTCGGATCGCTGCGGGCGCTGCTCCAGTTGGCGAGGCTCAGCCCCGGAACCTGCGAGGCGAGTCCCTGCAGGTAGCTTTCTGTCACGTACCCGGTCGCCTCCTGACCCTGCTCGCGGTAGAACAGCTCGATGTAGTCCCACATGTGTTTCTGCTGGCCCGCCGCGAGCGCCGCCACTTGCTGGGTTTTGAACGTTTCCGGTTCCCTCGTCGCTGTCTCCAACGAGCGATATTCGATCCTTGCCTTGCCGCTCCGCACGTACTTCTGGATCACCGCCGGCAGCGCACCGAGCGTGAACTGCTGGCATACCGGGCACTCCAGGTCGCCGAAATACTGCAGCGTCACCGGAGCCTTCGGATTGCCCAGGGCGTTCCCCGATTGAGGGATGCCCTTCAGCAGCTGAGTCACTGCTGTGACGTTCTGGTTCGCTTCTTTCTTGTTCGTGGGGATGCCCTTTTTCGAGCCTCCTCCCGTAGCGATCACGATCACGACGACGACCGCCACGACGATCCCGATCACGACCGCCAGCTGAGTCAGGCGTCTGCGTCGCGCCGCGCCGGCGGCCTCGGCTTCCTCCATCGCCTTGCGGTTGGCCCGCGCCTGCTCGCGCCGCTGCTTGCGCGTCAGGTCCTCCTCACTGTCCTCCACCGAGCTGCTCATAGGCCAACTTTTACAGGTTTCCCTTCAAGCTTGCCTAAGGACTGGCGCGCGCCCGCCGTACCGGGACGGATCGCTGACGGATCCGGCTCCCGGCGGATGGGCTGGGAAATCACTTGACGGCGTCGCTCGCGCGCCCGCGTGCGACGATAGATAGGCCATGTAGACGATGGATGGGCCAGGCAGACTTCGCCGTTCGCCGCCACACTGTTCGGCGAGGTACCAGCCCCCGTAGCTCAGGCCGGATAGAGCGTCGGACTTCTAATCCGAGGGTCGCAGGTTCGAATCCTGCCGGGGGCACTGCGCCGTAACCGCTCGAGCACCATGCCTTGGCGACGGTTCGAGCCAGCGCGTGGGAGCCTTTGACGCGTGTTCCACATCGAGCTACGCCAGTTTCCCCACAACTTCTGTCGCTTCAACCTGACCGACGAGCAGCTACACGCGCTGACCGTGCCCTGGGCGCGCGGCGAGTGGATCGAGGCGGGAGAGCGTAAATGGACTCCCTACCAGGCCAAATTGACGATCCTCGAAGGAGAGCGGATACCCGTCGAGCAGCTCTCGATCGGCCGCGGCTGGCGCAACGCGCGACGCCAGAGCGAGGACGTGACCGTCCGTGTGCTCGCCGCGGCGCTGGAGGCGGGAGAGGTGGCCGGCCACGCCGGCGGTACGGCCGCCGGTGGCGCGACTGCCCGCGCGCCCTCGCGCGCGAGCGCGACGGATTTGGATGCCGCGCTCGTGATCGACTCGCTCGGTCCAGAGCTAGTGCGCGCGCTCGGCGAGGATTCGGCTCGATTGGCCTTGGCCTGGCGAGCGGCGATCGAGGATTCCCCCGGCCGATCTCCGAGCGTGTGCCTCGCCCTGGCCGAAGAAGCGCTCGGATCGCCCAACCGTCGCTAGACTTCCTCGTCTCCCGTGGTGGGCGTAGCTCAGTTGGTAGAGCTCCTGGTTGTGGTCCAGGCGGTCGTGGGTTCGAGCCCCATCGCTCACCCTTCGCAGTCTCCGCATTTTGTCCCGTCTGCCTTGCCGTCGTTGACTGGGCGAGCACCATGCACCGATAGGTCCCCAAGCCGATGTACGTCAACCCTCACTTCGCCGAGCGCGAGCTGCCTGTCCTGCACGACACGATCGAAGCCGTCCGCTTCGGTCTGCTGGTGCTCTGCCACGACGGCCCGCTCGCCGCCCATGTGCCATTCGTCCTGCACCGCGAGGAGGGACCATTTGGGACGCTCTTTGCGCACGTCGCGCGTAACGATCCGTTGGCTCGACACCTCGATGGCGACCGCGAGGCCCTTGTGATCTTCACCGGCCCACGCGCGTATGTCTCGCCGCGATGGTATTCGGCTGCCGGCCTGCCCACTTACAATTTCCTTGCCGTCCACGCCCATGGTCACCCGCGCCCACTGGAGAGCCAGGACGCGGTACTAAACCACCTCGGCGAGCTAGTCGACGTCCACGAGAGGCCGTTCCCATCTCCCTGGACGCTCGCGGCCGCTTCGGAGAGCCACGTGGCCGGGCTACTGCCTCACGTCGCTGCGTTCACGCTCGAGATCGAGGCGATCCAGGGAAAGCGCAAGCTAAGTCAGAACCGTACGGTCGAGGACCGCGATGGGGTGATTCGGGGCCTGCGCGAGCGCGGTAGGGATGACGACCGAGCAATCGCCGAGGCGATGGTGGCCTATCCGTATGCGCCGGATCCTCGAGAGCCTATGTGACCGCCTTAGCCCCCAGGGGCTATGTCCCAGGGCCTATGTGACGCAGTAACCATGAGAAGCGGTGCGGTACAGTTGAGCTCGTGGATGACCCGGCGTCGTTCGACCCCGATGCAGAGCTCGCGGAGCGTCGGCGCCAGGAGCGCATGGCAGTGGATGAGGCCGGGGGAGGGGAGTCGGAGGGCTTCGAGCTCGCCGAGCAGGAACTGATCGAGCACGCCTCCCACGGTGATCAGCACTCGTCCGATCGAATCATGCAGGACGCGGGCCCCGAGGAGGAGCGGGCCGCCTCGGAGTACGGCGAGGCCGACGAGGAGCAACAAGCCGACTGAGGCGACGCCTCGGGCGTGGATGGCTTGGGCCGTCCAGCGCTTCGGGGCTTCAGAATGGCAAGCGCTCGCGGACGGCGTGGCTCAACGAGTGCGGGCGCTCGAGCTGTTCGTCAAGGACATCTACGCCGACCGGCGGATCGTCGAGGCCGGTGTGGTTCCGGGGAACAGTCTCGATGAGGCCCTGCACTTCGAGCCCCGACTCGACTGACTCACGGGAGCGCACATATTCCGCGCCGTGGCTGGGTAGGAGATGCTTCATGTCCGCAGTACACGCCGTCGCGGCTCGATCGGTCGTCGAGCACTCTCCCGACCAGGAGCGCCCGCTTGGAAGCTACGCGCTTCTTACGGGTGTCTTCGTGAGCGCCGCCGGCGTGTTCGCGGGGTGGATCCATCGCTCCGGCCGCGATGTGCCGGCGCGTATCGACTGCGCCGATCTCCTGCTCATCACGGTTGCGACGCAGAAGATGTCTCGTCTGATCGCCAAGGATCGGGTGACGAGCGCCGTGCGCGCGCCGTTCACCCGTTTTCAAGCCGCCGCCGGCCCCGGCGAGGTGGACGAGGAAGCTCGCGGTCGCGGGCTGCGGCGGGCGATCGGAGAGCTGCTGATCTGCCCCTATTGCCTGGGCATGTGGATCGCGGCTGCATTCACGGCAGGCTTGCTGATCGCGCCCCGAGCCACTCGCTGGATCGCAACCGTGCTGAGCGCTCTATTCGGCTCGGACGTCCTGCAGATCGCTTACAAGAAGCTCGAGGACGCTCTTTGACTCAGGGGCGGCGTGGGCGCGTTGCCGGGGGCGTCGGAGGGATATTTGGAAGCTCAGCAGCTGCCCTGGTGTTGCTCTATGAGGGATTGTCCTGGGCGTCCGGCATGCGGTCGAGCAGTTCACGTAGCTTGGAGGCGTTGCGGGGGGCGAAGATCTCCCAATCGTTGTTGAAGTAGACGAAGAGCTCCGATTGCTCGCGCCAGTCCCGTAGGCGTCTGGCCCAGCTCTCGAGCTCATCCTGGGAGTAATTGCCACGCCGGCCGCGTGTTCCGTGATGGAAGCGTATGTAGCGCCATCCGGCGGTGGCCTCGTATGTCTGGAAGGGACGATCCGGATGATCGCCGATGACGAGCGCGACATCGTGCTCGCGCAACAGCTCATACACCTCGGACACGAACCAGCTGGGGTGACGAAACTCAAATGCGTGCCGACCGGCAGGCAGGTGCTCCAATGCGCCGGTCAGACGCCCGTCGTCTCGGTGGAACGTCTCGGGCAACTGCCAGAGCACCGGGCCCAGACGCTTGGCCTGGATCAGCGGTTCGATGCGCTCGTAGAATCGGGCGACACCCTCCTCCATGTTCGCCAGCCGCTTGACATGCGTCAAGTATCGGCTTGCCTTCACCGCGAACAGGAAGTCGGCGGGGGTCTGCTCCACCCATCGCTCGACGGCCTCGCGCTTGATGAGGCGATAGAAGGTCGCATTGACCTCGACGGTGCTGAACAGCTCGGCGTAGCGCTCGAGCCAGCGCCGCGCGGGAAGGCCGCGGGGATACATCTCTCCCCGCCAGGACTGGTAGTTCCAGCCCGAGCATCCCACGTGCGCCGCTCGCGGGTCTCCGTCGGTCAGATCGCGCTTGCCCGGCACCTGCATGCGGTGTTCCCGCTCCTCGCAGTCGATAACCGTTCGATCGACTGCACCTTCGAGAGTGTGTGCGAGTAGACCGAGTCGAGCAAACCCCGCAGAGGAGTGCCTGACTCTGATCAATCACCCCGCGTTTGTGGATGGCCAACCGGGGACGCGAGCAACCTGGTCAAGTGAGAAACATCGCCTCATCTGGCATCAGTCCGCTGATCGGCGGCGCGATGGGCGGATGCCCCCAAATGCAAAGCGTCCAGCGAAGCCTTGCTCCCCGCGTAGAGCTGTTCGTTCATGCTCTGGAGACCTATAGGGATCGCTGGGGCATGCAAGGGCTGCCCGGCGACCATCAGTCGCTACACAGGAGGTGATGTCTCATGAAGGGGAAGTCGCTCAACGGCTTCGTCGTTGCGCTAAGCGCGCTAACGGCACTGACCGCTCTGCTCACGGGTGGGGTTGGAGAAGCAATGGCGGTCGAATGGAGACTCAATGGCCAGGCGCTCCCTGTGAACCGTTATACTCCTGTGAACATCGAAACAGCAGTTGAACCTACAATTAAATTTTCATTAGGCATGGGTGCAGGCGAAGAAAAATTTACACTCAAGTGTACGAAATCTAACGGGATAGCATCACTGCTTGGAGGTAGCCCGGGTACAGACAAAATCGACTCGCTGGGCGCTCTTGCAGCAAACTGCAAAGTCACAAGGAAAATAGGTCTCGTTCAAAGCGAACCGTGCAAAGTGACGGGGGTCTCCAAGGTAGGTAACAGGTGGGGGTCGGCGTTGTCGGTCAACGCAGGAAAATTCCTTGACACCCTAGAAGGCTTGGAACTGCAGTTCACACTTGCAAACAATCCGCCCGAACCGGCGTGCACGATCATTGGTGCCCTTACGATCGAAGGAACGGCATTCGTGGGGGAGTATCAGAACGCTTTCCAGAAGTGGGTATACGAAAGCGCCACAAATCCGAAATTCGCTGGTGTTGCCGCGACTCTTACATGGGATTATGTATTTTCAACGCAGCGCATGTCGGTGCGGGTTGCGCTGAATGGGGGCGCTCCTCAATGGCAGTTGAGTAAAGCCTTTCTCGAAGCTACTGAGGATGTGGGTGTTGTCAACGAAGCAAAATCGGTCGAAATTGTGGATAAAAAACTTGGCTTGACGCTCGTTTGCAAAAAAGTCAACGGCAGCGGTCTAGCCGAAGGGGTCAGCAGCAAAAGTCCCGGTACTGGCCTGGATGTCATAGAACTGGGCTTATGTGAAGTCTCAGGTGAAAAAGCCTGCAAAGTCGGTGAACCTGTCGTACTCAGTACGAAAACCAAGCTGACCTCCCTTGAAAAAGAAGAATTTGGACTCGAATTGGCCGCAAAAGAAGGCACTACGATCGGATCTATCACTCTCTCCAGTGCAAGCGAAAAAGAAATCTGTGCGAAAAAAGGCACCTATAAATTGACCGGCGACACTGTTGGTAAGGTAAACAACGCGACCGAAGAACTCGAATTCACAAGCCCAGCCCAGAAAGGCAGTGCGCTGAAACTGGCCGAATCCGAAGCGATCTTGGTGGGAAAAATCAAGAACACCGAAGGGGGTACCGTGGCCGCCAACTAGCGGCTAGATCATCGGGGAAGTCGATCCTCGACCGGTTGGGATATCTGCTCGGGGCTCCACGCGCTCGACCATCTGTGGTCCTGGCGCGTTGGCTTGTTCCGGCCCTTCCAAGGCGTCGCTGCGGGCCCCGGCACCCCGGCCCGTCAGGCTGGCGAACCTGGCCGGAGAGCCGGACCGACAACGATGTCCTGGCGTCGGTGGGAAGTACCGGCGACGCCTACGACAGCGGTCAGCTTGGGCGGTTTTGGTCAGACTAATACGCCGGAACGTGTAAGCGTTCAGTGGGGGTTGGGGGACATAACTCTGCTCCGTCGAATCTGTAGGCGTGGAGCGCAGTGAGGCTGAGGTGATCTACGAGCAGGGCTGCGACGTTGTGGTGGCGGTTCTGCTGCGGATGGATGAGCAGATCAGCGGGCGTGCGCGGTGGACGACGTCGTGGAGCACTGGCCGACGCGCTGCGACTGTGGACACGTCTCCCGTGAGCAGGAGCGCGACCCGGTTGGGGAGCCCGTCGTTCATGTCCTGAGTCAAGCTTTCCGAGACAGTCATTAGTGGGTTTGGGTCTCGGCCCGAGACCAAGGGAGATGACCGGATGGCAAGACTCTCGAAGTTCACGACGGAGAAGAAGCAGCAGATCGTGTTGAGCGTCCTTCGCGGCGAGCTGAGCATCGCGGAGGCGGGACGACGCTTCGCAGCGTCTGAGACGTCGATCTCGAAGTGGCGCTAGCAGTTTGTAGAGGGCGGCGTAGCCGCCCTGGAGAACGGGTCGCGCGCGGCCCCGTCGGGGCGCGAGGCTCAGCTCGAGCACGAGCTGGCCGATCTCACCCCCGCACTCGGTGAGGCGCACGTCGAGCTGCGGCTGCTCAAGCGTACGCCCAGGTGGAACTGGTCGTGGCTCGTAGTTCTTCGCGCGGGGCTGGGCTGCAGTCTCAGGCTTGGGAACGCCCGAAGCGCTGGCCCGGCGCCGAGCGATCCATGGAGATCGCCCCTTCGGGGCCTTCTGTGCATAGCCAGGGAAGAAATCCAGCTACTCGACATATAGGAAAGCCCCGCCGAAGCGGGGCTTTCCCTTAGCAAGTCGATAAGCCGGATCCTGTCGTTGAGCAGCCATCCATCTGAGCGGCCTACCTGGACCTTGGCGGGCTACCTGCAAACGGTCCCGTTTGGCCTTGCATCGGGTGGGGTTTGCCCAGCCGCCGCGTCGCCGCGACGCTGGTGCGCTCTTACCGCACCATTTCACCCTTGCCTGTCCGCCGTTCACGTGGGACGGCGGACGTCGGCGGTTTGTTTCTGTGGCACTTTCCCGCGGGTTTCCCCGGGTCGATCTCTCGACCACCCTGCCCTGTGATGTCCGGACTTTCCTCGAAGGCTCTCGCCTCCGCGGCTGCCTGACCTGCGCTATGAGGTTACCGCTTACACGGTCCTGAGCAGGCCGACCACACGTCCGAGCACCTTGACCTCCTTGGTGCGGATCGGCTCCATCGTGTCGTTCTCGGGCTGCAGGCGTATGTGGTCTGCCTCACGGAAGAATCGCTTTACCGTCGCCTCCTCGCCCAGCAACGCCACGACGACATCGCCGTCTCGGGCCGTCTCCTGGGAATGAACGACGACGAAGTCGCCCTCGAGAATGCCGGCGTCCTTCATTGATTCGCCACGTATGCGCAAGAGATACTCGCCGTCTCCACCCCCGGCTATCTCGGGCACGGAGACGTAGTCTTCGATGTTCCCGTCGGCGAGCATAGGTTGACCCGCGGCCACCGAGCCGAGCAGCGGAAGGGCTTCCGGGCGCACGATCCCCCGCACGCTCTCCACGGCCGAGCCCATCGCCCGGTCGAGCAACTCGATCGCACGCGGCTTCGAGGGGTCGCGACGCAAAAGCCCGATCTTCTCGAGGTTGGCCAGGTGCGCATGGACGGTCGAGGACGAGGCCAAGCCAACGGCCTTGCCGATATCTCGGACCGTAGGCGGATAGCCGTACTTGGCCGAGTACTTGCGGATGAAGTCGAATATCTCCTGCTGGCGCTTGGTCAGATCCATGTCTTCCGGGCTCCCCGCTCGATTGGATTGCGGCCTTGAACGAACATGTGTTCGCACTGTAGCGCGGGGTGAGGACAGACACAAGCCTCGAATGGGCTGGCTGGCGGTCCGAGGCTATACTCGCGCGTTCTGCGCCCGTGGCGGAATTTGGTAGACGCGCAAGGTTGAGGGCCTTGTCCTGTGTAAACGGGGTGGTGGTTCGAGTCCACTCGGGCGCATAGAAGCTCCCTGCAATCCCCTACCGTGCGGCGTTCGGCCGCTGGGTAGCCATGCGGCACGTCGCGGGACCTCGCTGGTTTGCCGTCCGCGATGAGCGGCTTGCCTTCGGCCTACCTCACAAGGCCCTTGGTCCGGTCCGAGGAGCCCGGGGCGCCGGTCATTTGTGGCACGGAAGATGCTCATGTCCCTGCACGCGCCGGCTATGGATCCTACGGTCGACGCGATCACGCCGACTTCGCAGGCACCCTGGTTACTTAGCGCAGAGGAGCCTCAAGAATCCACGGCACCCCCACACAACGCTCGAGTATCGGACGAAACGTTGCGGCATCAGGCTCTGTCAGCGGGACATGGATGCCGTCGGGTCGGATTGAACTGAGATGCACTTGGGCGAGCCGATGGGCGTGGGCGTCGAGCAGAACGTCGGCGAGTGCAAGCGTCGAGTCGCACTGGTAGGCATGGGCGATGTCCAGGCAGAAACGGGCCCGGGGCAACGCTGTGAAGTACGGAGCGAGATGTGCTGCTGTACGGCCTGAACGCTTCTGCAGGTTCATGTTCTCGAGCACCAAGCGAGAGCCCAGAGCACGCATGCTCGAGGCATGCTCGTTGATCGCTTCGGGGTGGGTCACGACCGAGACCACTTGTTGGGGAAGTCGCCCAAGCAGCGACGCGGCGCGATGAAGCTGCCCTCTCCCGCCCTTGGCCGGGGCGTGGACCGCGACGTAGTCAAAGGGCAGAGCAGGACCGTCGCTGAGGTAGTCAAGCAGTGTGGGTAGCTCCTCAATCGACAGTGCCGAGAGCTCGACCGCGCCGGTGGAGAGCTCCAGCGCTCCCTCGACTAGCGCTGACCAATCTCCGCGATGCTCCTTCATGTAGCCGGTGGACGCTCCCACCAGGCCCTCATTGAGTTGAAGGAGATCGGCCACCGCGGCCGGGAGCGGCTGGTTGCTGCTGGCAGGTGCGATCGTGCTCAAGCGTGAGTCTCTTCCTGGTCGTTGGTTCGCGGGCCTCGGCCTAGCTACAACGATAGGCCAGCGACCTGACGCGAGTCGTCGATTGAGACCGCGCAAGGTACCGAGGCGTCCGCTTCGCGACGTAGCTTTCACGAGCCGTGGACGCGTTGCTTTCCAAGGCCGCCGGCGAGCTCGAGGTCTCCTCGTAAACCTCGAGGCGGCCGCGCAGCGCTCCAGTGAGCAGATCCCCTCTGCGCGGCGCTTCTTCCATGACCGGCTCGGCCTCGGCGACCAGCTTGACATCGTGGTCTGCGGTTCCATGGCCCGCCAGGAGATGTCCGGAGCCAGCGACTTCGACTACCTGATCGTCGCCCACGGCCTGGTGGAGGACGCGAGCAAGACGCGGGCGTTTCGAAGGGCCTGCGATGAGTGGTGCGACCAGCATTCGATCCCACGGCCGGGTAACACGGGGGTTTTCGGCAAGATCGTCGCCGGTGGAGAACTGGTCCGCAATGGACTTCGACTTTGCCGAGGCGATCAGCGGGCAGTAATGCGACTGCGGCTCGCTGGCGAGCTATGGCGTGACCTTCTATGTCCCCGGCCTCTTGGCCCTGTGGAGGTTCGACGATCTCGATGCTGCGGAGCGGGGCGCAGCCTCTGCGGCAACCCAGAAGTCTCTCAAGGGGGAACCGTTCAGCGTTCGTCGCGTTCTGATAACCCACCAGGGGTGACGGATCTGGGGCCGACGCTCGCTCAAGGACTCAACCGGAAGGGCGGGTACTCATCGGTCACCAGGATCAGCGCGTAGGCGACTACGCGATTGTGCCAGCGGATGACGCCCTCGACATAGTCGAAGATCGCGCGCGGGTAGCGGCCGCTGAAGAGGACGGCAAACCACGCACCGATGACCGCAAAAAGGACGCCGATGTAGAGGAAGAAGAGCACCACGTAGTGGGGGATCGCGAGGAGCCACTTGACGAGCGGCAGCCAGCGATTCAGATCGCGGCTCGCATCCGGGTAGTCGAAGTCCAGGTGCACGGCCTGCTGCTCCTCTGTGGAGGGATAGCGATCATCCATCAGCGCGAAGTAGACGCCGACGCGGTTCGAGAAGCGCAACAGCTGCTGGTTCCAGTCGAACCACCAGCGGGGATAGCGCTGCCGGAAGACGATCAGCAACAGCGGCGGCAGGAACAGCAGTCCGGTGCCACCTGCGGCGAACGTGCGCGCGGACCCGGACGCGTCATACCGGGCGCTGAAGCCGCCGATCGTGCCGAGCACGATTACGATCGGGATCACGGTGAAGATCCGAAGCGCCGAGGTGAGACGGTTGAGCTGGCGCTCTGGATAGTCGACGGAGAACAGCACCGGGTATGGGGCGTTCATGGCGGAACCTCTCTGCTCGGGTGGTGCAATGGTAGGCCCGTCGCCAGACGGTGCAACCTGAAGCTGGAACAGCCGGCTCGTGCGCGGCGCGGAGGCTCGCTGGAGCCCTCGTGGGCCGACAGTGCCGCCATTCCGTGCTGCTGGATACGCCGCAAGGGCGGGGCTCCGTGGCCTGCCTAGCCATAATCCTCGGATGCCCAGATCGCGGCGCCCGAGCTGCATGGTCGGCGCGGCCACGGTCGCGCTGTTCGTCGCTGCGACGCTGACGGGCGGATGCGGCACCTCGAGCCCGACCGCCGGCACACCCACACCGCACAGTGCGGCCCATAACGCTCCACCGAGCGCCTCGCCCGGAACAAGAACTCCATCAGCAGCAAGCCCTCCGGCCGGCAGGCCCACAAATCCACACCCACCCCGCCCGGTAGCACCCGCCCATCCGATCCCAGCCGCCTTCCAGCCCGCACCCGGTGCCCCCTCGGATGCCCAGGTGCGGAGCGAGCTGGCGCAGATGGCTGCGATCCAGCGCCGGGAACACCGGCAGGCGCTCAGCGCTGCTGCCGCCAACCTGGCCGGATTGCTGCCGTGGTCACAGGAGTCCAAGGCGGGGATCCAGGTGAGCGTGGCATCGGTGTTCACCGACTATGGCCTTGGTCTCGCGTGCGGCGGCGTGCTGGGCCAGAACCAGCTCGGGGTGGCCCACAAGACGGCGCCGTGTGGCACGCTCATCACCTTCACCTACGCTGGCCGCAGTCTGACCGTGCCGGTGATCGACCGCGGGCCTTACATCACGGGTCGTGAGTGGGACCTGACAGGCGCGACGGCCGCTGCGCTTGCCTTTCCGGGGCTGGGACAGATCCAGTGGTCGCTCGCCGGCTGAGAAGAAGTCATGTGCGTCAGCGGGCGCTCGTCCGAACCCTCCGGCGGTCGCATTGCTCGCGTGCGTCGACCATCGGCGGACGACTGACGGCGGCGATGGGCCTGGCGCCAGAGGCCGCGCACAGTGGCGCTCATCGCTCCCAGCAAGACGGTGATGGCCGGGGCGAACATCGCGAGGGTCTCCTCGACCGGAACTCCCATGATGTGGGCGATCGGAGGACCCATGTGGCGAACAGTAGAACTCACCCGCGCGGTTGTAAAGTCCAGTTGACAGAATCCTTTCGAGATGATGAGATTGTCGAATCATGCCGCTGACGCCGCTGAGGGCCCCGCAGAACCCCTCCCAGGACTTGCGTCACCGCGTGAGCGTCTTCAATCTCACCCAGCAAGCTCTCACGGCGTTGCGCGACGCCGTCGCCAAGATGAAGCCGCGGGGCGACAACAAGGGCTTTGAGTACTTCGCCGGCATTCACGGATGGCCGCAGTTCCGCTGCCAGCACAGCACCGACCAGGGTCAGGCGTTTCTGTTCCTGCCATGGCATCGCGCCTATCTCTACCTGTTCGAGCTCGCCCTCCAGGACCAGAACCAGCAGGCGCGGCTGTGCTGGTGGGATTGGCCGGCCTCCCGCCAGGCCGGCATCCCCCCGGCCTACGAAGAACAGGACGTCGAAGGTCAGCCCAATCCGCTCGCGTCCGGGCCGCTGCCCCAGAACGTGCCCAACCCGCCTCCCAACTGGAGCCCCACCACGCAACGCGAACCTGGCAACCCGGCCGAACTACCGGGTCAGGAGGTCGTGGAAGAAGTGCTTGCGATCTCCGACTACTACGCATTCGAGCTGGCACTGGAACGGCAGTTGCACAACAACGTGCACGGCTGGGTCGGCGGAGACATGGGCGTCATTGCCACCTCCGCATACGACCCGATCTTCTGGGCCCATCACACGATGGTCGATCGCCTGTGGTCTCTGTGGCAGTCCAAGCACGCAAGCCCCGGCCCACCGCCCGACACCTACGCAAGGCCGCTCGGATTCGGCAAGCTGACCGTTGGCGACGTCCTCGATACGAAGCGCCTCGGCTATGACTATGCCGCCTCCGTCCAGCACGTCGACGTGCCGGCGGAAGATCCCCACGCCAATCACCAGCACTGACATGGACCGCTACGTATCCCCGCCACTCACCGTTCCCCCGCCGGCCAAGCACTCCACCTACGATCATGTCGATCTCGAGCTGCACGGCCTCGACCATTCGGGCGAGTCCTTCGCGGTGCGAGCCTTTGTCAACGACACCGAGGCCACCGCTCAGACGCCGACCGAGGGCAACCCAGCATACGCGGGCTCCTTCTACGTCTTCGGTCACGGTCCCTGCCTCGGCGACGAGGGCCACTGCGAGGTTCCGCCTGGCCCGGTCAGCCCGTATGACTTCCGCGACCCTCATCCGCTCACCCCGCAGTATCAGAGCCTGCCGATCACCGACACCCTGCGTGCCCGGGCCGGCGGAGAGTCGAAGTTCACCGTCACGCTCGTTCCCGTCGCCAACCGCGGCGGCAAGCCCGAGGGCGCGGATCTGCTGTACTTCGGACGGCTCGGCCTCATCGCCTACTCCTGAGCGAGCGCTGCTGAAGCCGAGCGATGAGTTCCGGGTTATCGCCGCGTCTGCATTGGGAAACGTAAACCCGCGCCGCGACAGAGGAGCCAGAGCGAGATGACCGACCGAGCATCGACCGACAGAAACCGCTGGATCGCCCTGTACGTGCTGTGCGCGGGGGTACTGATGATCGTCCTCGACGCGACCGTCGTGAACGTGGCGCTGCCGTCGATCCAGAACGATCTGGGCTTCTCCCAGTCGACCTTGGCCTGGGTGGTCAATGCCTACCTGATCGCCTTCGGCGGCCTGCTGCTGCTCGCCGGACGCTTCGGCGATCTGATCGGCCGCAAGAGCATCTTCATGGTCGGCCTCGTGGTCTTCACGGTGGCGTCGCTGCTGTGCGGTCTCGCGCAGAGCCAGGAGGTGCTCGTCGCGGCGCGCTTCGTCCAGGGCATCGGTGGGGCGATGACCTCGGCGGTGGTTCTGGGCATGATCGTGACGATGTTCCCCGAGCCCGCCGAGCAGGCGAAGGCGATCGGCGTGTACGGCTTCGTGGCCTCTGCTGGTGGCTCGATCGGGCTGCTGGCGGGGGGCGTGCTGACGCAGTCGATCAACTGGCATTGGATCTTCTTCGTGAACATTCCGATCGGCATCGCGACAGGCATCCTCGCCGTGCGGCTGCTCGACAGGGACGAGGGCATCGGCATCGCCGAGGGAGCGGACATACCGGGCGCAGTGCTGATCACGAGCTCGCTGATGCTGGGCGTCTACACGATCGTCAAGCCGGCGGCCGACTACGGTTGGGGAGCCGGGCGGACGCTCTTGCTCGGCGCCATCTCCCTCATCCTGTTGGTGGCCTTCGTCGCGCGCGAGGCGACGGCACGCAGCCCGCTGATCCCGCTGCGCATATTCCGCTCGCGGAACGTCTCCGGCGCGAACCTGGTTCAGGCCCTCACGGTCGCCGGGATGTTCGGGATGTTCTTCCTCGGGGCTCTCTACCTGCAGCGCGTGCTCGGCTACGACGCGTTGGAGATCGGCCTGGCGTTCCTGCCGGCGACGATCGTCATGGGCACGCTTTCGCTGCGTTACTCCGAACGACTGATGATGCGTTTCGGCGCTAAGACGGTGCTGCTCCCCGGGCTGCTGCTCGTCGCCGCTGGACTCGTCCTGTTCACGCGGGCGCCCGTGGGTGGCAGCTACGTGAGCGACGTCCTGCCGGTGATGCTCGTGCTGGGCCTCGGAATCGGCATCTCCTTCCCCGCGCTGATGATGCTGGCGATGTCGGGCGCCACCCAGAGGGACGCCGGCCTGGCCTCGGGCCTTGTCAATACCGCAGCGCAGGTGGGTGGGGCGTTGGGATTGGCTGTTCTCGCGACGCTCTCGACGACGCGCAGCAGCGACCTGCTCAGGCAGGGGCACGCGAGGGCCTCGGCGCTGACGAGCGGCTACCACCTTGCCTTTCTGATTGGAGCGCTGCTGATGGTGGCTGCCGCGGTCGTCGCGGCGACCGTCATCGAGGCGCCGAGTCGAGCGGCGGCACAAGCCGGCGCCGAGACGCCCGGCGATCAGCAGAGCGGGACCGGCGGGGAACCGGTCTACTCGGAGGCCGCCTAACGATGAGGACGGGCTTGCGGCGAGCGTCGAGGAGCTCGCCGGCCGGACGTCGCTACGCCGGCTGGGCCTCGCGAGCGCCGTCAGGCGAGCCGCGCCTGAGCTCGCTGAGGGCGGCGAGCATCGCGTCGAGCTCGCAGTCGACCTTGGCCGGCCACGGCTTCGCGGGATGCTCGTCGAGCGTCTTCAGGCCGTTGCCGGTGATGATCGCGACGATCGTGTCGTCGGGGGCGAAGCGCCCGGCCGCGGCGAGCTTCTCGAGAACCGCGATCGTCGTGCCGCCGGCGGGCTCGGTCAAGAGGCCCTCGGTGGCGGCGAGCAGGTCGATGCCGGCGAAGATCTCCGGATCGCTCGCGAAGGCGCCGGTGCCGCCGCGTTTGCGCACGGCGTCGATCACCAAGTAGCCGTCCCCCGGCGCGCCGATCGCCAGCGAATGGGCGGCGGTCTCCGGCGTGACGGCGTGGATCTCAGCCTCCTCGGCGAGGATCGCGCTGGCGATCGGGTTGCAGCCGCTGGGCTGGGCGATGTGGATGCGCGTGGAGTCCGTCTCTGAGAGTCCGAGCAGCTGCAGCTCGCCGAGGCCCTTGTGCAGGCGTGAGGAGAGCGTGCCGCCGGCCGCCGCCGTGACGATGTGGTCGGGCGCCTGCCAGTCGAGCTGCTCGATGATCTCGAAGGCGGCGGTCTTCGCTCCCTCGGCGTAGAACGGGCGCAGGGTGATGTTCGCGAACTCCATTCCCGTTGTCGCGGCGATTTCTCGGCACAGGCGGTTGGCTTCGTCGTAGTTGCCCTCGACCTGGCAGACCTTCGCGCCGAGCGCGCGGCACGCGCGCGCCTTCATACTCTCGAGGCGATTGGGGTAGAAGACATAGGCATCGACCCCGGCCTTCGCCGCGAGCGAGGCTACGGCCGTGCCGACGTTGCCGGTGGAGACGCAGCCGATCTCCTGCTTGCCGAGCTCGAGCAGTCGCGCGACGGACATCGACACGACGCGGTCCTTGTAGGAGAGGCTGGGGCGGGAGGTGGAGTCGTCCTTGAGATAGAGATTCGATAGGCCGAGCTCGGCGCCAAGGCGGTCGGCGCGGATCAGTGGTGTGTAGGCGGCATAGCGACCGACACGGGCCTGCGCGCTGGCGTCGTGAATCGGCAAGAGCTCCTCGAAGCGCCACACGTTCAGTGGTCGCTGCTCGCTGGGGACCTCCTTGAAACGGCGTGCGGCGAGCTCGTAGTCGTAGGCGACGTCAAGCCCCTTGCCACAGTCTGGGCATGCGAACACGGCCTGCTCGAGCGAGAAGGTCAGCTCGCAGCGATGGCAGACGAGGCCGGTCGCGCACGAGCGGGTGCGCTCGCGGGACCCCGAAGCACGGCTGTGGGAGGTCTCTGGGCTCATGCGGCTACCCGAGACGATACGCCTGGCCAAGGCGCGCTCGCGCCGGACTCCTCGTGACCGGCCGCCAGCCACAGCTCCTCGGCGAGGTGCGGCGCCAGCGGACCGAGCAGCTGGACGAGCACGGTGAGCGCGTCGAGGAGCGCATCGCTATCGGCCGCGCTCAGCTCTGGCTGGCGCGCGAGCACGCGCTTCTCGAAGTCCTTGATGCGATCGAACAGCCGCATCACGTTGCGTACGGCGGAGTGCATCTCGAGGCTCTCCATCTCCTCGGTGATCTTCTCGGCTGCCGTCTCGCACCACTTCTCCAAGCGCCGCCTGAGGTGCTCGGTGGTGTCTCTGACGAGGTCTCCGTCCTCTCCCGTCGTGGATATGGACGCCGTCGGCGAAGCTGGGGCGGCGAGGCGGGGCAGCGAGTACTCCCACACCTGCGTGAGGAACCTGTGGCAGCGCTGGATCGCGGAGTCGCTCCAGTTCAGCGAACGCTGCGGCCGGGCGGCGTAGAGCAGGGCGAGGCGCACCGTGTCAGCACCGAAGCGGTCGATCAGCTCGTCGGGGTCGACGACGTTGCCGAGATGCTTGCTCATCTTGCGCCCGTCGCGGATCACCATCTCGTGGAACAGGCAGCCGGCGAAAGGCTCGCCGTCGGACAGGAACGCGAGCGGGCCGATGTCGCGCAGCGCCTTGGTGACGATCCGCTGGTCGAACACGAAGTTGCCGCTGTCCGAGCCGGCGACGAGTCGCTCGGACGGGAGCCATGCGCGCAGGTCCTCGAGCGCCAGGATCCGCTCGAGCGGCTGCTCGCGCTCCTCGGGGGGGACGCAGGCGGGGATCCACAGCCATAGGGCGTCGAAGTGGCAGTCGAGCGTGTCTGTCTCGCGATGGGCGTCGCCGCCGCAGCGGGGGCAGGCGACGTGGACGAAGTCATCGCGCTCGGCCAGCGGATTGCCGGCGCCGGTGGGCTTCAAGTCGAGCGGCAGCAGGACGGGCAGCTCGTCCGGGGGAACCGGGACGACTCCGCACCGCTCGCAGTGGACGATCGGGATCGGCGTGCCCCACGAGCGCTGACGGGAGATCGAGAAGTCGTTCGCGCGGTAGCGCACCGCGGGACGCAAAGAATGCTCCCGATCGTCTCCCGAAGGCACGGCCCGATCGTCCCCCGCGCCGAGGGCGTCCGATCCTGCGCTGGAAGGTATCGCCGCCTGCCCACCGGTCGGCTTCTCGGGAGCGTGCTCGTCGAAGCTCAAGCCCAGCCGCCGTGCGATCGTCGCGTCGGTCCGGTCGAGGGCGGGGATGCCGAGCACAGCGGTTGCGCCGAAGCGACCGTCGACGACGGGCGAGACGAGAACGGACAGAGGATCGCCGCTGACGGGCGCGGCGAGCACGCGGCCGGTGTCGATCAACGGGATCTCCTCGGCGTCGCGAGAGCTCCGCTCGAGTCCACCGGAGCGGAGCTCCTCGAGCTGCTCGTGGGCGGCGGGATCGGCGATCCAGCGCTCTACGTCAGGGTGCTTGGGGGAGATCAGCACGAAGCGCGCCAGCTCCAAAGCGTCGGCGTGGGGCGTGAACACGGTCAGCTCCTCCGCCAGCTGCGCGTCCCCGTACTCTGGCGAGGCGCCCGACCCGGACGGGGGGGTCAGGTCGAGCTCGACCCCGTCGACGCGTCCGAGGACGAAGCGCTGGGAGGACAGCGAGCTCTCGTCCCAGTTCTCCAGCTCCGATAGGCGGCGGTCGTTCTCCTGCACGTAAGCGCTGATGCGCAGGAACCATTGGGGGCGGTGGATCAGGCGGACGGGATTGTGGCAGCGCCAGCAGCGACCGTTCTCGACCTGGATCGAAGCGAGCGTGGTCTGGCAGTGCTCGCACCAGTCGACGGTGCCCGTGCCGTGGTAGATCAACCCGGCGTCGAGCAGCTGCAGGAACAGCCACTGCGACCAGCGATACATGACCGGGTCGGAGCTGAGAAAGGAGCGCTGCCAGTCGAAGGAGAAGCCGAGCCGCCGGAGCTGTCCGGTCATGTGTGCGGCGCAGCGGTTGACCCAGTCGTTAGGGGACTCGCCGTTGGCGATCGCGCCCAGCTCGGCCGGCAGGCCGAAGGCGTCGTAGCCGAAGGCGAACAGTACGGCGTCGCCGCGCGCGCGGCAAAAGCGCGCGTAGGCGTCTCCAATCGAGTAGCTGCGGACGTGCCCGATGTGGATGTTGCCCGAGGTGAACGGAGCAGAGGGCTTGATGTAGGTGTGGGCCCGTGAGTCCGTGGAGAGAGGCGGCGTGGCGAACGTGTCGCGCTCGCGCCAGAGCTCCTGCCGGCGTGCCTCGATTGTCTGCGGGTCATAGCGTGTGGGCATCGCCGTGGACATGGTCAATCGAGCATATCCAAGGGTCCTGGAACCGGTGTGACCATTGCTATGCTCGTCCGCCGCGAGTGCAAGGATCAATCAATGGAAGTAGAGATCGGACGCGGCAAGAAGGCGCGCCAGGCATACGGCTTCGACGACATCGCGATCGTCCCCTCACGGCGCACGCGCGACCACGACGACATCGACATCTCGTGGAAGCTCGGTCCCTACCAGTTCGAGCTGCCGATGATGGCCTCGGCGATGGACGGCGTCGTCTCGCCGGCGACCGCTGCGGCAGTCGGCCGTCTGGGTGGTCTGGCGGTGTTGAACCTCGAGGGCATCTTCACTCGGTATGAGGACGCCGAGGAGCAGCTCGAGCGGATCGCCTTGCTGTCGAAGCAGGAGGCCACGCGGGAGATGCAGGAGATCTATCGCGAGCCGATCAAGCCCGAGCTAGTCGCGCAGCGGATCCGCGAGATCAAGGAGCAGAAGGTCGTCGTGGCCGCGTCACTGACGCCGCAGCGGGTGATCAAGTACCACGAGATCGCGATGGAGGCGGGGCTGGACGTGCTGGTGATCCAGGGGACGGTCGTCTCCGGCGAGCACGTCTCCACGGTGTCCGAGCCGTTGAACTTGAAGGAGTTCATCCCCACCCTCGACGTGCCTGTGGTGGTGGGCGGTTGCGCCTCCTACCACACGGGACTGCACCTGATGCGCACTGGCGCGGCCGGCGTGCTCGTCGGCGTCGGACCGGGAGCGGCGTGCACGACGCGCGGCGTGCTCGGCATCGGCGTGCCCCAGGCGACGGCGATCGCGGACGTGGCGCACGCGCGCTCGACGCACATGCTGGAGACGGGCGAGTACTGCCAGGTGATCGCCGACGGCGGGATGCGCAACGGGGGTGACGTGTCGAAGGCGATTGCGCTGGGCGCGGACGCGGTGATGATCGGCTCCCCGCTGGCGCGTGCGTACGAGGCTCCCGGACGGGGTTTTCACTGGGGCATGGCGACCTTCCATCCGACCCTTCCTCGGGGTGCGCGGGTCGCCACCCGGCAGAATGGGACGCTCGAGGAGATCCTGGTCGGACCGGCGCGGGAGAACGACGGTACGTTCAACCTGTTCGGCGGGCTGCGTACGTCGATGGCCACTTGCGGGCACAAGGATCTCGCGGAGTTCAACCGGGCGGAGGTGGTGATCGCGCCGGCGCTGCAGACTGAGGGCAAGTCGCTGCAGCACGACCAGGGCGTGGGCATGGGCGCCACGAACGGGAAGGCAGCAGCGTTGGTAAATGACTGATGGGCTCGTCACGGCGTCTCAGGCAGTCGCCGAGTGGCCAGGCCTCGCGCAGGTGGCGAGCGAGGAGATCGTTGTGCTCGACTACGGCGGTCAGTACAGCCAGCTGATCGCTCGGAGGGTGCGCGACTGTGGGGTGTTCTCAGAGCTGCTGCCCCATCACGTCCCGCTGGAGGAGGTGGCGAGGAGAAAGCCACGCGGGATCATCCTCTCGGGCGGTCCGGCGTCGGTGTATGCGGAGGGAGCGCCGCGGCTCGAGCGCGGCCTGCTAGAGCTCGGGGTTCCGGTGATGGGCATCTGCTACGGGATGCAGCTGCTCGTGCACGAGCTCGGCGGCCGCGTCGAGCAGGCGGAGGTCGGCGAGTTCGGACGCTCGGAGCTGCACGTGTCCGACCCGGGAGTGCTGATGAAGGGGATGCCGCGCGAACAGACGTGCTGGATGTCGCACAGAGATACGGTCTTCGAGCCGCCGCCGGGGTTCACGGCGCTCGCCTCCTCCAGTGCCTCGCCGGTGGCGGCGGTCGAGGACACGCGGCGCGGGATCTACGGGATCCAGTTTCACCCGGAGGTCGTGCACACGCCGTACGGCCAGGAGATCCTGACGAGGTTCCTGACGGAGGTGTGCGGGTGCGAGCTGACGTGGTCGGCGGCGTCGATCGTCGAGGACCAGATCGCACGGATCAGGGCGCAGGTCGGCGACGGTCGCGTGATCTGCGGGCTCTCGGGCGGCGTCGACTCCTCGGTGGCGGCATTGCTCGTGCACCGCGCCGTCGGCGAGCAGCTGACGTGCGTGTTCGTCGACCATGGGCTGATGCGCAAGGACGAGGGCGAGCAGGTGGTGAGCGCGTTCCGTGACACGTTCAAGGTGCCGCTCGTGGCGGTGGACGCCGAGCGACGGTTCCTGGAGAAGCTGAGAGGCGTCAGCGAGCCCGAGGCCAAGCGCAAGGCGATCGGCGCCGAGTTCATCAGGGTGTTCGAGGAGGAGGCGGCGAAGCTGGCCGCGAGTGATGGCGGGAGCGGCCCGGAAGCCGCGTTCCTTGTCCAGGGCACGCTGTACTCGGATGTGATCGAGTCGGGAGGCGGGACGGGGGCGGCGACGATCAAGTCCCACCACAACGTAGGGGGGCTGCCAGAGGATCTGCAGTTCGAGTTGGTCGAGCCGCTCAGGGCGCTGTTCAAGGACGAGGTTCGCGCGGTGGGAGCCGAGCTCGGCCTGCCGGAGCGTCTCGTGTGGCGCCAGCCCTTTCCTGGTCCGGGCCTCGCAATCCGGATCGTGGGCGGGGAAGCGACGAAGGAGCGGCTGGACGTGCTGCGCGAGGCCGACCACATCCTGCAGGAGGAGATCCGCAAGGCGGGGCTGTATCGAGACCTGTGGCAGTCGTTCTGCGTACTGCCGGACGTGCGCACGGTGGGAGTGCAGGGCGACGAGCGCACGTACGGGTACGTGGTGGTCGTGCGGGCGGTGACGAGCGACGACGCGATGACGGCCGATTGGGCGCGCCTGCCGTACGACCTGCTCGAGACGATCGCCTCGCGGATGATCAACGAGCTGCGGCAGGTCAACCGGGTGGTGCTGGACATCACGAGCAAGCCCCCCGGAACGATCGAGTGGGAGTAAGGCATCGCTCACCGGCGAGTGGGCTGGACTTCGCCTATGATGTCCTCCGCGCCGCGCGCTATCGCGTGGCCTTTTTCACGTCATATGCCCCCCTCGACGAGAACATATGTGGCCAAGCCCACCGACCGCGACCGCAACTGGCTCGTGGTCGATGCCAACGGCAAGACGCTCGGTCGCCTCGCCACGCAGATCGCGGACGTGCTGCGGGGTAAGCGCAAGCCTGAGTACACGCCGCACATCGATACGGGCGACTTCGTCGTCGTGGTGAACGCCGAGAAGATCCACGTGACGGGCAACAAGCGCGCCGACAAGCGCTACTACCGCCACTCGGGCTATCCGGGTGGACTTCGTTCGCGCACGTTCGAGGAGATGCTGGCGCGACGGCCCGAGGAGATCATCAGGCTGGCCGTGAAAGGCATGATGCCCCGCAATCGGCTCGCACGCAAGCAGATCACGAAGCTCAAGATCTACGCCGGCCCGGACCACCCGCATGTGGCCCAGAAACCGCAACCTTTGGAGATCGAGGCCTGATGGCCGACGAGGAGAAGCCTGAGACGCCGGAGGAGACGCCGTCCTCCGAGAACCCGACCGAGCCCGTCGGCGAGGGTCACGCGGTCCCAACCGAGGATGCGACGGAGATTGCCTCCTCAGTTGAGGACGCTCCGCTCGAGGCGCTGCAGGAGGCCGAGCGGGCCGACGAGCCCGAGGAGGCCGCAATTCCGCAGGCCGAGCAGGCCGAAGCCGAGCAGGAATCGCCCGCTGAGGAGCCGATCGCCGGCGAGACGGCTGCGCCTCAGGCTGAGCAGGAGCAGGCCGACGCCGCGGAGGAGCCGTCCGCTGAGGAGCCGTCCGCTGAGGAGCAGAGCGCTGAGGAGCAGAGCGCTGAGGAGAGCGACGAGGAAGAGGAGCCGACTCCCCGAGTGAAGCCGTCCGTGCCGGGCGCGCATCTCGAAGTGGACATCGTTCCCGAGGGCGTCGATCCGCTGGGCCGCGGCGAGGGCTACGAGGATCCGTATGCGGTCGAGGACGACGAGGCGCAGGCCGAGCAGGATGGAGAGGAGGAGCAGGAGGTTCTCAGCGAGCCGATCTCCACGGCCGCGATCGACCTGGCCTCGGGAGCGCGCTATCGGGCTACGGGGAAGCGCAAGACGGCGATCGCCCGGGTGACGTTGCGACCGGGTAGCGGAACGTACCTCGTCAACGGCCGGACCCTGGAGGAGCACTTTCCGCGGTTGACGCTGCAGCGGAACATCCGCCAGCCGCTTGAGACTGTCGGCTACCAGGAGCGGATGGACGTGGTCGCGCGGCTGCACGGCGGCGGCATCTCCGCCCAGGCCGGAGCGCTTCGGCATGGGATCTCGCGAGCGCTGCTCGAGGCCGACCCGAACCTGCGTGGCGAGCTCAAGCGGCGTGGTTTCCTGACTCGCGACTCGCGCGCCAAGGAGCGCAAGAAGGCCGGTCTGAAGAAGGCGCGCAAGCGTCCGCAGTTCTCCAAGCGCTAGCCGGGGATATGCGCAAGCTGTTCGGGACCGACGGTGTCCGCGGGGTGGCTGGTGAGCTGCTCACGGGCGAGCTGGCGCTCGCTCTGGGTCGTGCCGCCACCGGCAGATTGGGGGTAGAGCGCCCTCAGGTGCTGATCCTGCGCGACACGCGCGAGTCGGGAGAGATGCTGCAGGCGGCGCTCGCCGCGGGCGTGAGCGCGGCTGGCGGAGACGCGTGGGTCGGCGGCGTGCTGCCCACTCCGGCGGCGCCGCTGCTGATCGGCCGCTATGGATTCGACCTGGCGGCGGTGTTGTCGGCGTCGCACAATCCCTACCAGGACAACGGGATCAAGTTCTTCGCGGGCGACGGCTACAAGCTCACCGACGAGGAGGAGCTCGCGATCGAGCATGAGCTGGAGCGGGCATCGTCCGGTGGGCAGGCGCCCGCGGGCAGGGAGGCCGATACGTCCGACAGGGTCACCGAGGCTAGCGGGGATGTCGCCGGGGGGCCTGTCGCTGACGGTGCTGTTGCGACTGGTGGTGCATCCCGGATCGGGCGCGTGCGCGAGCTCAGAGGCGCCGCGGAGGACTACCTGCGCGAGCTCCACTCCCGCTTCTCCGGCCTCGATCTATCGGGGTTGGACGTGCTGCTGGATTGCGCTAACGGCGCGACCCACCATGTCGGGCCCGAGATATTCCGTCGGCTGGGGGCGAACGTGACGGCGATCGCTGACGGTCCGGATGGGCGCAACATCAACGCGGACTGTGGCTCCACGCACATTCACGCGCTGGCAGAGCGGGTGGTCGCGGGTGGGCACGCGATCGGCTTTGCCTTCGACGGCGACGGAGACCGCGTACTGGCGGCGGATCGTAGCGGGGCGGTGGTGGACGGGGACGAGTTGCTCGCGCTCACGGCGCTCCACCTACGCGAAGCCGGACGTCTAGACGGCAATGGCGTGGCCGTGACCGTGATGACGAACTATGGCTTTCACACCGCGATGGAGCGCGCGGGGGTGGCGGTGGGCACCACCCAGGTCGGCGACAGGTACGTGTTGGAGGAGCTGCGCGCGCGCGAGTGGACACTCGGGGGAGAGCAGTCCGGCCACATCATCGACCTCGGGTTCAACCGCACCGGCGACGGCATCGCCGGCGCTCTGCTCACGCTGGAGGCGCTCGCAGGCAGTGACCTGAGCGAGCGTCACGCGATGGAGAAGTTGCCCCAGCGGCTGGTCAACGTGCGGGTGCGCGACCGTCAGGCACTCGGGTCGGCGGCGGGCGTGAGCGATGCGATCCGAGCCGAGGACGAGGCCCTTGCCGGGCGCGGGCGCGTGCTCGTGCGCCCGAGTGGCACGGAGCCGCTCGTGAGAGTGATGGTCGAGGCGCCGACCGACGTGGAGGCCGAGGAGGTCTGCGAGCGGCTAGTCGCACTCGTCCAGCGTGAGCTGGCCTGAGTCGTCAATCGTGGAGCTCCGGAGTTTTCGAACCCGCTGGTATCTTCGATCCGGTGTGCGGCATCGTTGGCTACGTCGGGGGGCGCCCTGCCCGCGAGCTGCTGCTCGCGGGACTTAGCAAGCTCGAGTACCGCGGCTACGACAGCGCGGGCATCTCCGTGATCTCTGAGGACCGCATCGCGTCGGTGCGCGCGGTGGGGAACCTCAGCGCGCTGCGAGCCAAGCTGGAGAGCAACCCGGATGGCTCCGGGGACGGTGACGGCGACGGCTCATCCGCAGCCGTGGCGGTGGCTTCGCGCCCGGCGACGACCGGGATCGGACATACGCGCTGGGCCACCCACGGTCGCGTGAGCGAGGAGAACGCGCACCCCCACCACGACACGAGCAACACGGTGAACGTGGTGGTCAACGGGATCGTGGAGAACTATGTGACGCTCAAGCGTCGGCTCGAGGACATGGGCGCGGTGTTCACCAGCGAGACCGACGCCGAGGTGATCGCGCACCTGGTCGCCCACCACTGCGCTCGCGGCACGCTCGCCGACGCTGTCGTGGCCACGTTCGGGGAGCTCGTCGGTCACTTCGCCTTCGTCGCGATGCGCGTCGATGAGCCCGATACGCTCGTCGGCGCCCGCAGGGAGTGCCCGCTGGTCGTCGGTCGCAGTGATGGCGAGACGTTTCTCGCCTCCGCGATTCCCGCCTTCCTCGGCGAGACGCGCCGCGTGCAGCACATCGAGAACGACGAGATCGTCATCGTCACGGCCGAGGAGGTGAAGTTCATCGGCTCCGACGGGAGTGAGCGCGAGCGGGCCGTGGAGGAGATCGACTGGAGCGAGGAGACCGCCGAGAAGGGCGGCTATGAGACGTTCATGCTCAAGGAGATCCACGACCAGGCCGACGCCGTGGCTGACGCGGTCGGCGATCGCACGGCGGCTGGGACCCACGTGGACCTCGATGACGTCGGCGCGCTCGACGAGTCGATCCTGAGCGGGATCGACCGGATCCTGATCACCGGATGTGGCACCGCCTATCACGCCGGGCTGATGGGCCGATACGCGCTCGAGGAGTGGGCGCGCATTCGCACGGACATCGACGTGGCCTCCGAGTATCGCTACCGCAAGCAGCTCGTCGGGCCCGGCGATCTCGTGATCGGCATGACCCAGTCTGGCGAGACGGCGGACACGCTCGCGGCGATGCGCGCGGCGCGCGAGGCCGGGGCGACCGTGCTCGCGGTTACGAACGTCGTCGGCTCCCAGGCCACGCGCGAAGCCGACGGCGTGCTGTACACACGCGCGGGCCTTGAGATCGGCGTCGCCGCGACGAAGACGTTCGTGTGTCAGGTGGCCGTGATGTATCTGCTGGCGCTGAAGTTGGCCCAGCTGCGCGGGACGATGAAGCCCGCGACGCTCGAGAAGCTGGTGGGGGAGATCAAGCGCCTGCCGCGGTCGATCGCGGAAGTTATCGAGGCCGCCACCGATCGCGAGACCGGCGAGCCGGCGGGGCCGGTGGCCGCGGCCGCCGAGCGCGACTGGCAGGCGAGCTTCTTCCTGTACCTCGGCCGCCACATCGGGCTGGCCGTGGCGCTGGAGGGCGCGCTGAAGCTGAAGGAGATCTCATACATCAACACCGACGCCTACGCCGCCGGGGAGATGAAGCACGGGCCGATCGCCCTGCTCGAGGAGGGAACCCCCGTCGTGGTCGTGGCGACGGACTCGCCGGTCAAGGACAAGGTCGTTTCGAACATGCAGGAGGTCGCCGCGCGGGGCGCCCACGTGATCGCCGTCGCGGCCCACGGCGACGACGAGATCAACGCCCACGCCAAGCAGGTTCTGCGCGTGCCCGACGTCGACTGGATGCTCCAGCCGCTGTTGGGCACGATCCCGTTGCAGCTGCTCGCCTACGCGATCGCCCGCAAGCGTGGCCTGAATGTGGACCAGCCGCGCAATCTCGCAAAGACCGTCACGGTGGAGTAGGTCATCTAGCATCGCTGGTCGTGGACCACGACACTCTCCCCGACTGGCTCACTCCGCTCCCCGACGCGGAGGCAATGCGCGCGATCGACCGGTGGGCGATCGACGAGCGTGGAATCTCCTCGCTCGATTTGATGGAGCGTGCGGGCGCGGGGGTGGCTCGCGCGGTCGAGCGAGTCGCGCCGGACGGTCCGGTGGCCGTCGCCTGTGGCAAGGGCAACAACGGCGGTGATGGTCTGGTCGTGGCGCGCCTGCTGCGCGACGCCGGCCGGGAGGTGACGGTGGTATGCGTGGCGCCCCCCGAGGAACTGAGCGGAGACACGCGGGAGAATCTGGAGCGCCTGCCAGGCGACGCACCGGCTGTGTGGCGGCAGGTGGGCGAACGTGCCTTCGCGCGCTCCGCGGTGGTCGTCGATGCTCTGCTCGGCACAGGCTTTCAAGGTGTCCCCCACGGTGCGGTGGCGGAGGCGATCGCGGCCGTGAACGCCTGCGAGGAGGCGGCGGTTGTGAGCGTGGATGTGCCCAGCGGCGTGGACGCCTCCACCGGCGTCGTCGCCGGCGAGGCCGTGCGGGCGGCGATCACGGTCACCTTCCACGCGGCCAAGCCCGGCCTGTGGATTGCAGCCGGTAAGACGCATGCGGGAACGGTCGAGACGATCGACATTGGGGTACCCCGCGGTGCTCCCGAGACCGCCACGGTCGGTCTGATCGGACCGGATGTGCTCGAGCTGCTCCCGCGTAGAGACGCGTTCTCGACGAAGTTCTCGAGCGGGCACGTGCTCGTCGCGGGCGGCTCGCGGGGTCTGACCGGTGCTCCGCGGATGGCGGCGCAAGCGAGCATGCGCACGGGCGCTGGATACGTGACGGCGTGCGTACCCGCCGCGCTCCAGGCGATACTTGCGGGCGCCGGGCCACCGGAGCTGATGACGCGCGGGCTGGCTGACCGCGACGGTGGACTGACGGTTGACGCGGTGACGGAGGTGCTCGAGGCTGCCGAGCGGGGTGGGGCGCTCGCACTGGGGCCGGGATTGGGGCGCAGTGACGGCGCGTTCGCGTTCGCTCGTGCGCTCGCGCGACAGGCTCCTGTGGCGATGGTGCTCGACGCCGACGGGCTGAACGCCCATGCCGGCCGGCTCTCGGAGCTGGCCGACAGGGAAGGCAAGGATGCGCGCGCGGTGCTGACCCCCCATGCGGGCGAGCTCGGGCGGCTGCTCGAGCTGGACAGCCGGGAGGTCGAGCGCGAGCGGCTGCGTCACGTGCGCGCGGCCGCCGAGCAGGCTCGAGCGGTGGTCGTGCTGAAGGGCGACGACACGCTGATCGCGGAGCCCTCCGGGCGCGTGGCGGTCAACCCGGGCGGTAGCCCGGCACTTGCCACAGCCGGCACCGGAGACGTGCTGACGGGCGTGATCGCTGCGCTGCTTGCGCAAGGATTGGATGCTTTCACGGCGGCGGCCGCCGCCGTGTGGGTCCACGCGGAGGCCGGACGCGAGGCGGCTCGTCGGCAGGGGGTCCCCGAGGGAGTGGTGGCTTCAGATGTGATCGCCGCTTTGCCCGCGGCGCGGGTGAGATGACCCGAGAGATGACCGAGCGCCGCGCGCAGGCGCGCGTGAACGTGGCGGCGATCGAGCGCAACTGCGCGCTCCTACGCGCCGAGCTGCGCGCGGGAGCCACGCTGTGCGCAGTCGTCAAGGCCGACGGTTATGGCCATGGTGCGGTTCAGAGCGCCCAGGCGGCGCTCGCCGGCGGCGCGGGCTGGCTCGCGGTCGCAAGCGCCCAGGAGGCGAGTGAACTGCGCGAAGCGGGTGTGGCCGCGCGCGTGCTGGTGATGGGCGCGTTGACCAGGTCGGAGCTCGAGTGGGCGCTGGCCGTCGACGCCGACGTGGTCGTCTGGCGCGAGCGCGATGTCGACCTCGTCGCGGGCGCCGGAGGAGGGAGGGTGCACGTCAAGCTCGATTCCGGCATGGGCCGGCTGGGCACTCGCCATGCCGCCGAGGCCTCACGGGTGGCGGCGGCGGTGCGCTTCACGAAGGGCGTCGAGCTGGCCGGAGTGATGACCCACTTCGCCACCGCCGACATACGCGAGGACGAGGGCTTCTTCCTTCGCCAACTGGCCGTCTTCGCGGACTGGTCGCGCGAAGTCAAGGCCGAGCATCCGGAGGTCCTGGTGCACGCGGCCAACAGCGCCGCGCTGCTGCGCGACGCCGACGCGCACTTCGACATGGCTCGCTGTGGGATCGCCGTCTATGGGATGGACCCGTTCGGCGAGGACGCCTTCGCACGCGGGCTCGAGCCGGCGCTCGAGCTGAGCTCATACGTCGCCGAGGTCAAGCAGTGTCGCGCGGGCGAGAGCGCTGGATATGGGCGGCGATTCCTCGCCGCGCGCGACACCTGTCTGGGTGTGCTGCCGATCGGCTATGGAGACGGCTACAGACGGGCGCTCTCGAACAACTCAGAGGTGCTGATCGCCGGACGTCGACGTCCGCTGGTGGGCACCGTGAGCATGGACAACGTGACGGTGGACCTCGGCGCCGACGACGACGCCGATGCGCTCCGCGGCGAGCCGGCGATCCTGATCGGCGATCAGGCGGGAGAGCGGATCTCTGCTGAGGAGATAGCCGGGCGGATCGGCACGATCAACTACGAGGTGACGTGTGCGCTGACGCCCCGCGTGCCCCGGATGTACCACCGTGACGGGGCGCCGGCGCAGGACGCGGCGGTTCCCGCGCGGGGTGGCGGCCTTGAGCCGTCCACGGACTCCGCGGCAGAGGCGAGGCGGACGTGAACGAGACGGGGCTTCAGGCGGTGCGCGCCGCGCTCGCGGGCCAGGAGGCGTGGCTCGTGGGAGGTGCGCCGCGTGACCGGGCGCTCGGACGCGAGAGCGCGGATCTCGACGTGGTCGTCGCGGGCGACCCGGCGCAGGCGGCGCGCGCGGTGGCCCGTGCCAGTGGGCGTGCTGCGTGCTTTGCCCTGTCCGAGGACTTTGGATTGTGGCGGGTCGTGGCGCGCGACAGCGCCTGGCAACTCGACGTCGAGCCGCTGCGCGGCGGCTCGCTCGAGGCGGATCTAGCGTTGCGCGACTTCACTGTCAACGCGATCGCCGAGCCGATCGCCGGCGGCGCTGCGATCGACCCGCTCGGCGGTCTTGCGGACCTGGCTGACCGTCGCCTGCGTATGGCCGGTCCGAGGGCGTTCGCCGAAGATCCGCTGCGGGTGCTGCGCCTGGTGCGGATGGTCGTCGAGCTGGGCTTCCAACCGGACCCGGCGACCGTAGCAGCCGCGCGCGACCACGCGGGGGGCCTCGCCGGTGTTTCGCCCGAGCGGGTGTTCATTGAGCTGCGCCGAATCGTCGCCGCGCCGCTCGTGTCGCATGGTCTCCAGCTGATGTCCGAACTGGGGGCGACCGCCGTCGTGCTGCCAGAGCTCGAGGCGATGGAAGGGGTGCGCCAGAGCCGCTTTCATCATCGCGACGTCTACGGCCACACACTGGAGGTGCTGGAGCGCACGATCGCCCTGCAGCACGATCCGGCCGAGACGCTTGGCTGTCCGTCAAGCGAGGTTGCGGCGCTGCTGGAGGAGCCGCTCGCAGACGGTCTGAACAGAGGCGAGGCGCTGCGCTGGGGGGCGCTCCTGCACGACGTCGCCAAGCCACTCACCCGCGAGGTGCGCGCGGGCGACGGGCGCGTGACGTTCATCGGTCACGATTCGCTCGGCGCCGAGCTGGCCCGGGGAGTGCTCGAGCGGTTGCGCGCAAGCGAGCGGTTGCGTGCGCACGTGGCAGCTCTCGTCCGCCACCATCTCCGCCTCGGCTTCCTCGTCCACGAGCCCCAGCCGCTCTCCCGTCGCACGGTCTACCGCTACCTGCGCGCGTGCGCACCGGTGGAGGTCGACGTAACGCTCCTGTCGGTCGCCGATCGGCTCGCCACTCGGGGAGACCGCGCGGAGCAGTCGATCGACGCGCACATGCGCGTCGCCCGTCCGCTGCTGGCGGACGCGCTTGGCTGGCGCGCCGGCGGTCCACCACCCCCTCTGTGGCGTGGGGACGAGCTCGCCGGCGAGCTGGGCATCGACGCCGGTCCGCGGCTCGGCGAGTTGCTCGAGGCACTCGCCGAGGCGCAGTATGCAGGAGAGATCACCACGCGGGCGCAGGCGCTGTCCTACGCCCGCGCAACGGTCTACCCTTCTCCTTCTTGATGGGTGACCCGGATTGCATCTTCTGCAAGATCCTCGCGGGTGAGCTGCCCGCCACGATCGTCGACGAAGACGAGCGCACGGTGGCCTTCATGGACATCTCTCCCGCCACGCGCGGGCACGCGCTGGTGATCCCGCGTACGCACGTCGAGGATCTGCTGAGGATCGAGGTCGACGATCTGCGTGCGGTCGTTGTGGCGTCTCAACGGCTGGCACGTCGCGCGAAGGAGAAGCTCGGAGCCGGGGGCGTGAATCTCGTCAACTCCTGCGGAGCGCTCGCCTGGCAGACGGTCTTCCACTTCCACGTCCACGTAATCCCCCGCTACGCCGAGGATCCGCTGCGCCTGCCGTGGGTCCCCACGCCGGGCGATCCAGAGGAGATCGCTTCCGCGGCGCAGGATCTGGCGCGCTAGCAGCGAAATAGATCTACCGCCAGCTATATAGGCCACCGCTCCATCTGCCGTGCGGTCGTGTTGAATGCCCCATATGAAACGCATACTCACAGCGACCTTGGCAAGCTTCGGGCTGCTCCTCGCGCTTCCAGTCGTGGCGCCCGCGACGCTCACCGAAGTGGGCGTGATCCCGCCGACGACCAACCCGGCGACTGTTCCCAGCTGTCCCGCTACCCCGTGCCTGGCGGTCAGCCGCACGACGGGCTTTCAGGTCAAGGTCGGCACGACGCATAACCTGCTCTCGGCTCCTCACGCCGGCACGATCGTTGCTTGGACAGTGATGCTCGGCAAGCCGAATGCCACGCAGGTCAAGTTCTTCGACACCAACGAGGGCGGTGCCGCCTCGGCCGGGATCGCGATCCTGCGCGCACAGCGCAAACCTAACCTCACGTACAAGCTGATCGCGCAGAGCCCGATCGTCCCGCTGAAGGAATACTTCGGGCAGACCGCCCAGTTCCCGCTCGCCACGACGATCCCTGTCAAGAAGGGCGACATCGTCGCGCTGACGGTGCCCACGTGGGCACCCGCGCTGGCGTTGGGTTTCGGCAACGACACCTCCTGGCGAGCCAGTCGCTCGAAGAGCCAGTGCACGACCACGAGCGCTCAAACCACACACACCCAGGTCGGCTCACCTGTGCAGTACTTCTGCCTGTACCGCACTGCGCGCCTGACGTACAGCGCGACGCTGATCGCCACTCCCTGAGACTCGGAGCTGGAAGGGCGGTCCGGGTGGGGCGCTAGCTATTTGCCGCTCGGCGCGCCCGCGCCGCCGGTGGGACTAGAGCCAGCGGATTCGCCACCTTTCGAGCCTTCCGCGGCGGTGCCGCCGCCTTCGCTTTTGCTCGGTTCTCCGGTTTCGCCCGATTCTTTTTTGCTTTCTTCGCTCGCTTCGCCACTCGAGGATTCGCCTTTCCCGGATTCCGAGGACGAGCCGCCTTCGCTGCTCGACGTGCCCGTCGATTTGGTCTGACTGGTCGACGTCGAGGTCGTCTGTACCGCGGCTTTTTCCGCGCTTGTGTCGGCCGGAGGCGTGATGTCGGGAGTGCTCTTCGGCACCGCATCGGCAACCTTGCCGCCACCGCATCCCCCCAGCGCCAAGCCGCAGATCAGCACGGCGGTCGCGACGAGCGCGGCGCGGGAGGGGCTCGCGGCGCGGGAGGGGCTGCTTGCGATTGTGCGCCGGAGGAGCACCCGGGGCTCTCTCCGGCTCGTCTCTTCGCATCCCGGGGCCACGCGGGGTATCAAACTAGCGCCCATTTCTGGAGGTGAGTGGCCCCATGCGCCTGCCGCAGGTCGGGCAATCGTTCAAATCCTTTTGCGCGTGCTGGCTGCACCACGGGCAGAAGCGCAGATTCTCGACCGCCCACGGCAGCCGCGAGGAGGAGGGGGCCAGCGGCAAGACCTTGCCGACGACCTCCAACTGCTCGCCCGAGTCGCGGTCCTTGTAGATCTCCTCGGGCTCGGCCTCGATCACGATCTCCCGCCCGCTGGCGGGGTTGCGCAGGCGGTAGCGCTGGCTGGTGCTCACCGCCGGGACTTTACCTCAGTGCCCAGCCGACACGGACCCCGACGCAGCCGGCGCTGACTCCGTGCACCGCCGGTGTGGATCGGTCAGCGGCAGCCCGGGCCCGGGTAGGCTGCCGACAGGTGCGCATCCTGATCTTCCACGGCTACCTGCTGGGCGGGACCGGATCGAACGTCTACAACGCCCGCCTGGCGGAGGCGCTCGTCCGGCTCGGCTACGAGGTGCACCTGCTCAGCCAGGATCGCCATCCGGACGATCACGCGTTCGTCGACGCCTATGGCGACTGGGACGATGGCGAGCTCTGCGTCCGCCCCTCGCGCGCGGGCTCAGATCGACCCGTGCGTTGCACGGTCTACCGGCCGAACATCGGGGGCCTGCTGCCTGTGTATGTCGAGGACCGCTACGAGCAGATCGAGGCGCGAACGTTCGCCGCGTGCAGCGACGAGGAGATATCCGGCTACATCGAGGCCAACGTTGCAGCGGTGCGCGAGCTCGTCGCGCGTGCGCGGCCGCAGCTGGCGCTGGCCAACCATCTCGTGATGGGCCCGGTGATTCTCGCCCGCGCGCTCCGGGGTCAGGTCCCGTACGTCGTGAAGGTCCACGGCAGCGCGCTCGAGTACACGGTCAAGCCCCACCCCGAGCGCTTCCTCGCGCCCGCCCGTGAGGGACTCGCCGGCGCCCGCGCGATTCTCGTTGGCTCGTTGCACACGGCCACCAGCTTGTGGGATGCCCTGGGGGAGGAGGATCTCCCCGAGCGCACGCGCCTGGGTCCTCCGGGCGTAGACGTCGAGCGGTTCGCTCCCCGACCGCGGTGCGCGGCAGCGGCCGGCGTTCGCGCGCTCGCGGCTCGCCTGCGCAGCTCGCCTCAGGCGGGACCACAGGCCGGTCCGAGCGCTTTCGCACGCGACGAGCGGGCCGCCGCCGCGGCGCTCGAGCGCCTCGATCCCGAGCGTGACCTGCTGGTGGCGTTCGTGGGCAAGCTGATCGTCAGCAAGGGCGTCGACCTGCTCCTCGCCGCCTGGCCGCTTGTGCTCGAGCAGGTGCCGCGGGCTCGGCTCGTCGTCGTCGGCTTCGGCGCCTACCGCGACGCGCTGCAGCGCCTGATCGACGCCCTCGCCGTGGGCGACATGGTGCAGGTCCGGGAAATCGCCACCGCCGGCCGAGCGCTCGAGGCGCTCGGGCAGGCATCGACGTCCGACGGGGCGCGCGAGGCCGACGCGCAGGCGCACGTGCCGCTTAGACATCTGCTCGCGTTCCTCGACGGCCTTGCCGCGAGCGCGCGCGAGCGCTATCTGGCCGCTGCTCGCGAGTTGGGTGAGCGCGTCGTGCTCACGGGCCGCCTCGACCATGAGGAGCTCGCCGAGCTGCTGCCGGCGTGCGAGGCGCTCGTCGTCCCGAGCACCTTTCCCGAGGCGTTCGGCATGGTCGCGGCCGAGGCGGCCGCCTGCGGCGCGCTGCCGGTCAGCGCCGCCCATTCGGGCCTTGCCGAGGTGAGCGATGCGCTGGCCGGCGCAGTGCCCGAGGTGGCGGCTGGTTGGTTGTCGTTCCCGATCGACGATTTCGCCGTGACCGCCCTGGCCGAGCGCTTGATCGGCTGGCTCCAGGCCCACCCGGCGGTGCGACGCGACACACGCGATGGGCTGGTCGCGACGGCGCGCGAGCGCTGGTCGTGGGACGGCGTCGCGCGTGGGGTGATCACCGCGGCACGTGGCGAATTGGACGGGCTGGCCAGACCGTGACGGGACACGCGGAGACCGGCTCGGGCGGCAGTCGAGCCGCCCGCCGGTTCGGATAGAGTTCCGCCCGCTTATGACCGATTTTCGCGCTCTGTACCCGCTTTCGCCTGCTCCTGTGGCCCGTCGAGGTTTCAGGCGCCTACGCCCGCGCGAGCTTGCCCGACTCGCAGGCCTGGGCGGACTGTTCGGTGCGCTCACAATCGCCGCCGCCGGCTGCTCGGTCAAGAAGGGCGCTGACGCCAACGTGATCGAGGGCAAGCAGCTGTTCGTGGCCAAGTGCGGCTCGTGCCACACGCTCGCGCGAGCGGGCACGAAGGGGGTCGTCGGACCGAACCTCGACGAATCCTTCCGCCAGAGCGTGGCCGAAGGTCTCAAGCGCTCGACGATTCGCGGCGTCGTGGAAGGCCAGGTTCAGTTTCCAAATCCCGAAGGCGCGATGCCCAAAGACCTCGTCGCCGGAGCGGGGCTACGCGACGTGGCCGCCTACGTCTCGCAGGTAACCGACCTGGCCGGCAAGGACACCGGTCTTTTGGCCAGCGCGGTCCAGGCTCCCGGCGCCGGCAAGCCGGCGGTGGAGAAGGCGGGCAAGCTCGAAATCGCCGCCGATCCAAACGGTCAGCTCGCCTACGTGACCAACAAGGCGGAAGCGAAAGCCGGCTCGGTCAGCATCGTGATGCCGAACGCCTCGGGCGTCTCGCACAACATCGCGATCCAGCAGGGCTCGAGCGGGCCGGTCGTAGGGGCGAGCCCGTTCACTACCAAGACCACAGCCTCGGTCACCGTCACGCTCAAGCCCGGCGCCTACACGTTCTTCTGCCAGGCGCCCGGCCACCGCGCCGCGGGCATGCTGGGCACGCTCACAGTGAAGTAGCCGAGCACCCTGCAGCAGCTACAGCACTTGAAGTAGTTACAGCACCGCGCGCAGGATCAGCACCACTCCCACGATCACGGCGATCACCGCGATCACGTAGAGCAGGAAGCGGAAGGCCTCCTGCTCGGAGCGCAGCGGGTTCAGCACAGGATCAGAGGACGTAAACGGTGGTGTAGACGACTAGCCACATGATGTCGACGAAGTGCCAGTAGATGCCAGGCACCTCGACTCCGCGGTGCTCCTCGGGCGAGTAGTGGCCGCGGAAGGCGCGGATCGTCACGAACAGCAGCAACAGAAGGCCGATGAAGACGTGCGCTCCGTGCAGGCCGGTGAGCGAGTAGAAGATCGTCTGTTGGGCGTGATCCTGTGGAGCGAAGCCGATGTTCGCGTACTCGTTGATCTGGACGAACAGGAACGTGCAGCCGAGTAGGAAGGTGGTGAGCATGCCGGCCTTCAGCCCGAACCGGTTGCCGTTGCGGATCGACGTCTGAGCCCAGTGGATCGTCAACGACGAGGACACAAGGATCGCCGTGTTCACGCCTGCCACGTCGACCGGCAGGTGCGTGCCGGGGGCGGGCCAGGGCTCGCCTTGGGCGATGCGAATGAAGAAGTAGGCGGTGAAGAACGCACCGAAGACCATCACCTCGGAGATGATGAAAAGCAGCATCCCCAGCAGCTGTGGCTCGACGCGCGAGCTGCGGTTCGCCGGGGGCGGACCGTGATGCTCCTCGCCGTGTCCGGCCACCGCGTGGGTGCTGATGCTGGCGGCCTCCATGCTCAGGCGACCGGCGCCGCGTCGGTGGGCGCGAGCGAGACGACGACGTGCTCGACCTTCGCCGAGGTGACGTGGCGCACGCGCTCGAGCAGGTTCGCGCGCAGCCAGCCCGAGCGCGCGTCGGGCAGCGTCGAGATGACCACGTCGTCCACCCTGAACAGCTCTAGCGCGTTGACCGTCGCGGTATAGGGATCGGGGTCGCCGATCATCCCTGAGCTGAGGAGGCCGGCGGCGTGCAGGCGATCGAGCATCGCCGCCAGCCTCGCGCGCGCCTCGCGCGGCGCTTTGCCGCTGCCGTCCTGCTGGGGAACCACTGCGATGAACATGTGCTGGCCGCCGTCTGCGGCGTTCTTCGCCTCGAGATGCTCGATCAGCTCCTCGCCACTGGAGGTCTTGCCAGCAACCACGAGCGTGACTTTGAAGGGCAGTCCCTCCTGGTCGAGATCGACGACCACGTGCTCGACGGGCAGGCCGGTGGTGTTTTCGATGCGCTCGACGAGATCCCGTCGCAGCCAGCCCGAGTGGGTCGCGGGATGGGTAGAGAGGATGATCCGCTCGGGGCGGTGCTCTGAGATCGCGTCGATCGTGGCGGCGAACGGATCGGCGTCGCCGATCTCGCCGGTCGCCTCGATGCCCTCGTTCGCCATCGTCGAGATCGCGAGATCGACTCGCACCTGCGCGGATTCCCGGACGGCCTCGTCGTAGATCACGAGGCCCGCGCTCGGCTTGCTCTGGGGAACGACGAGCCTGAAGCGGACGTCACCTGAGGCCGCATGGGCCCGGATCGAGTCGAGCAGCTTCTCGCCGCCGAGCGTGCGGTTGGCCACGACGAGGATCTCTTTCATCGGCACCGGGCTCTCCTCACTCACTCGCGGGGGGCGTGGACGATCCCGGCGCCGGCCCCGGCGGCGACGGGAGCGGGGGCGAAGATGCCGTGGACCGCCCCGGGGACGCCGTACTCGTACGGCCCGCCGACGACGGTCGGCACCTTGTCGAAGTTGAAGATCGGCGGCGGCGATGACACCTGCCACTCGAGCGTGAGCGCTCGCCACGGGTTGCCCACGCTGCGTGGCCCGCCGCGCCAGCTCGTGACCATGTTGTAGATGAAGATCAGCGTGCTCAGCCCCAGGCCGAAGCTCATGATCGAGATGAACAGGTTGAGGTCGGCGAACTTACTGGAGTAGTCGGCCACGCGCCGCGGCATCCCCTGCAGGCCGAGGATGTGCATCGGGCCGAAGGTCAGGTTGAACGTGATGAAGGTGGTCCAGAAGTGCCATTTGCCGAGTCGCTCGTCGAACATGCGGCCGGTCATCTTCGGGAACCAGTAGTAGACGCCCGCGAAGATCGTCATCAGCGAGCCGCCGAACAGCACGTAGTGAATGTGCGCCACGATGAAATAGCTGGCGCTGACGTGGATGTCGAACGGCACCATCGCGAGCATCACGCCGCTGATCCCGCCGAGCGTGAATGTCGTCAGAAAGCCCAGGGCAAACAGCATTGGCGTGTCCAAGTGCAGGACTCCCCGCCACAGCGTGGCCAGCCACGAGAAGATCTTGATTCCCGTCGGCACGGCGATGATCGCCGTCGTGATCGCCATCGGGATGCGGATCCAGGCGGCCATGCCGGAAGTGAACATGTGGTGGGCCCACACGGTGAAGCCGAGCACGACGATGGCCAGTAGCGAGAAGGCCATCATGCGGTAACCGAAGATCGGCTTGCGCGCCTTCACGGCGATGATCTCGCTGACGATCCCGAACCCCGGCAGCATCATGATGTAGACGGCCGGGTGGGAGTAGAACCAGAAGACGTGCTGGTACATGAGCACGTCGCCGCCCTTGGCGGCGTTGAAGAAGTTGAAGCCCAGCGCGCGGTCGAGCAGCACGAAGAACTGCGAGGCGGCGATGAATGGGGTGGCGATCACCACCAGCAGCGAGGTGGCGAAGTTTGCCCACACGAGCAGCGGCATGCGGAAGAAGCTCATCCCCGGCGCGCGCATCGTGATGATCGTTACGAGAAAGTTCAGCGCGGTCATGATCGAGGAGGCGCCCGCGAACTGCACGCCGAGGGAGAAGAACGTCTGGCCGATCGGCGCGTTCGTCGACAGCGGCGCGTAGGCGGTCCAACCGTCCGCGAACGCGCCGCCAGGGGCGAAGAAGCTGCCGAGCATCATGAACCCGGCGATCGGCAGCAGCCAGTAGGACAGTGCGTTCAGGCGGGGGAAAGCCATGTCCGGCGCGCCGATCATCAGCGGCAGCACGAAGTTCGCGAGGCCCGCGAAGACGGGGATGATGAAGAGGAAGATCAGCAGCGACGCGTGGACCGAGAAGAGGCCGTTGTAGGTGTTTGCGTCGACGAACTGCGCACCCGGCTGGGCCAGCTCGGCGCGCATCAGCATCGCGATCAGCCCGCCCACGAGCAGGAAGAAGAACGAGGTGACCGTGTACTGGACGCCGATCACCTTGTGGTCGGTGTTGATGCGGAAGTAGTCCCTCCAGCTGTGTGCCCCGTGGCCCGAGTGGTCCTCGGGCTGTGTCGGGCGTCCAGCGGCCCAGGAGAACCAGTAGTCGAAGCCTCCCAGTCCGACGAGGAACAGCAGCGGCGACGCGATCAGCGAGACCGTCAGGACCGCGTCCGCGCTGAGGTAGTGGTGGAAGGTGGCGTGACCGGTGAACATCCGCACCAGCCACGTCAGCCCCAGCGAGAAGGCGACGCCGAGCACCATCATCGCGCCGGCGCGGTAGAAGCCCGGAGCTCTGAGCCTGGCGGCCATCAGCGTGTTCGCACCCATCTCATCGGCTGCCCCACATTATCCCGCAGCCGGACCGGAGGTGCCGCTGGCTCCGCCGCCGGCGGCGCTGGCGGCGCCGCTCCCTGCGCGGCTCTTCAACCACGTCTGGAACTGGGCGGCGGGGACGACGTGAACGCTTGAGCGCATCAGCGAGTGGCCGAGGCCGCAGAGCAGGTTGCACACGATCGGATAGGTGCCCAGCCGGTCGGGAGTGGCCCGGTAGTTGGTCGTGATTCCCGGCACGACGTCCTCCTGCAGGCGGAACGCGGGGATCCAGAAGGCGTGGATGACGTCCTTGGAGTGCAGTTCGAATTTCACCGACTCGCCCTCGGGCAGGTAGAGCTGGGTGGAGCTGACCGGCGCGCCGCCGGTTACCGAAGGCGGGTATTGAAAACTCCAGGCGAACTGCTGGCCGGTCACGCCGACCTGGATCTCCCGGGCGGGCTTCTTCTCGTTGTCGTGCAGGACCACGAACGAGTAGGAGACGAGCCCCAGCAGCACGACCGCGGGGATCGCCGTCCAAAAGACCTCCAGGCGCGTGCTCCCGTGGATCGGGGGGCCGTCCTTAAGCTCCTCGCCCGGACGCATGCGGAACTGCCAGGCGCAGTACAGGACGACCGTCACGACGAGCACGAAGATCGGTATCGAGGCGATCACCATCACGTGGTAGAGGCGGTCGCTGTTGCGGGCCTGGGTCGAGGCCTGGACGGGGAACCAGTGGATCGCGTAGCTGAGCGCGATGCCGATCGCGATCGCGATCACCGCGGCGACGAGCGTCGCGACGAGCCCGCGCTGCCTAGGCATGGGCGGCTATCGCTTCGATGCGCGCGGCGAGCGCGGGAAAGTTATCTGCGGCGGTCCTCTCCATCGGGAGGCGTGATCCTAATGCCTTCGTCCGATGAACGCCCGGGACCTTGACCATGGTGCCCGGTGACGATAGATTGAGGCAATCGTTGCAAGCACGTGGGTCGGCCACGGCCGGTCGAACGGGCACCGGGCCGCCGGCGCGGGCAGGCGGTTTGCGGATAGGGAGAGCGGAAAGGAGCTGCGATGGAGGTTCGCGAGGGAATGAGTCAGGCCGTGTTGACTGTCGGTCCTGGCCACACGCTACGGGCAGTGGCACGGTTGATGGCCGAACGCAAGGTCGGAGCGGCCGTGGTGAACGACCCTGACGCCGGCGGCCCGGGGATCATCACCGAGCGCGACATCTTGCTTTCGCTCGGCGAGGAGCAGGATCCGGACCGCGAGCAGGTTGCCGAGCATCTGACGCGCGACGTCGTGTTCGCGGCTCCCGACTGGTCGCTCGAGGAGGCCGCGGTGGCGATGGTCCGCGGCGGCTTTCGCCACCTGATCGTGCTCGACGCCGGCGAGATCGCGGGGATCCTGTCGGTGCGCGACATCGTCCGCTGCTGGACTGAAGACGGCGCCATCTGCCCCGTGCCGGCAAGCGCGTCGCTCGCTTGAGTAGACGTCAGCTCTGGGCGTGAGTATCGAGCGGAAGCTCGTCGATGTCGTGACGGGTCTCGGCGATCCACCGCACGATGCAGCCCAAAGTCAAGAGGCCACCGCCGATCACGAGGATCAGGCTGAGCGTCACACCGACGAGCGCGATCGTTATGCCCACTGCCGTGAGCACCGGGAGGATGCTCGGACCGGGGAGGTGGATCTCCTCGCCGACCGGCGGGATCTCGGGGTCGAGCGGGCTCAAGAGACGTAGATCGCGGCTGCCACGAAGGTGAAGGCGAACATGAGCATGCAGATCGCGCCGACGATCAGGCCGGTGCGGATGTTCTTGCGTGCGAGCCGGCGGGTCATCATGCGAGCGGCGCCATTCTACAGGTGCGCGTCGGCCACCATCGCGCAGAAGAGCAGTGCGAGGTAGGCGAGGGAGAAGAGATACAGCTGCAGGGCGGCGCGGCGGTCGGCGCGCCGGTACAGCCGAACCGCGCCTGCGATGAAACCGAGTCCGAGCGCCAGCGAGGCAACAAGGTAGATCGCGCCAAAGCCTCCGGCGCAGAACGGAAGCTGGGTGACCGCGTACAGGAGGATCGCGTACAGCAGGATCTGCCGGCGAGTCTCCCGCTCGCCACGAACGACCGGGAGCATCGGTACGCCGACCTTCGCGTACTCATCCTTCATCAGCAGCGACAGCGCCCAGAAGTGGGGCGGCGTCCAGAAGAAGACGATGAAGAACAGGATCACCGCGGTGCCCCCGACCGAGCCGGTGACGGCAGCCCAGCCGACGAGCGGCGGAATCGCCCCGGCGGCTCCGCCGATCACGATGTTCTGTGGGGTCCGTCGCTTCAGCCAGACGGTGTATACGAACACGTAGCCGAGGAAGCCGAGGAACGAGAGCCCCGCGGCCAGCGGGTTGACGGTCAATGAGAGCTCCAGCAGCGACAGGCCGGCGAGCGTGCAGCCGAACACGAGCGCGGCGGTTGGGGAGACGCGCCCGGAGGGCACCGGCCGCTGCGCGGTGCGCGCCATGCGCGCGTCGATATCGCGGTCGAACCAGTGGTTTACGGCTCCCGCTCCGCCGGCCGAGAGGTATCCCCCGAGGCATGTCAGGGCGACCAGCAGCGGCGAGGGATCGCCGGCCACGTACATCGTCGCGATCGTCGTCAGCAGCAGCAGCGATTGGACCTTCGGCTTGGTCAGCTCGACGTAGTCTGAGAGCGCCTGGCGCGCGCGCGGAGCGACGCCGAGGGCGTGTGCTTCCAGCGCTGCGTCCATCCTTAGACCCCCACCTGTGTGGCGCCGGCGGGCACAGTGGCGCCACCGGGGACAGCCGGGGAGCCGGCGCTCCGAAGCTCGATCTCGCGGCGGATGTCCTTCATCGGTTCGACCGAGCGCACCCGCGGGATCACGTCGAAGTTGTTGGCGGGTGGGGGAGAGGTGGTGAACCACTCGAGCGTGTTCCCCTTCCACGGGTCGGGTCCCGCCACGACACCGACCTTCAGGCTGCGCGCGACGTTCACGATCGTCGCAAGCACGCCGGCGGCGAGGATGAAGGAGCCGATCGTGGAGATCAGGTTGTAGAGGGCGAGGTGGCCGACGTTGTCGTACTCGTATACCCGCCGGGGCATGCCGTCGAGGCCCATCACGTGCTGGATCAGGAAGGTCGTAAGGAAGCCTACGAACATCAGGTAGAAGCTCAGCTTGCCGAGTCCCTCGCTGAGCATGCGACCGGTGATCTTGGGAAACCAGTAGTAGATCGCGGCGAAGATCGTGAACACCGCGCCGCCCATCAGCACGAAGTGGATGTGGGCGACGACGAAGTAGGTTTCGTTCAGCTGCCAGTCGACGGGGAACACGGCCAGGAACACGCCGGAGATGCCGCCGATGATGAACAGACCGATGAAGCCGGCGCAGAACAGCAGCGGCGTCTTGAATTCGACCGTGCCACGCCACAGCGTGGCGATCCAGTTGAAGATCTTCACGCCGGTGGGAATCGCGATCAGGAACGAGCTGATCATCACGAAGATCAGCACGACCAGCGGGGTGGGCGTCGTGAACATGTGGTGCGCCCACGTGAGGAAGCCGAGGAACGCGATCGCCACGGTCGCGGCCGCGATCGCCTTGTAGCCGAAGATCGGCTTGCGCGCGAACACCGGCAGGATCTCAGAGACGATGCCGAAGCCGGGGAGGATCGTGATGTAGACCTCCGGGTGGCCGAAGAACCAGAACAGGTGCTGCCACAAAAGGGCTGAGCCGCCGTTGGCCGGATCGAAGAAGTGCGTGCCGAAATGACGGTCTGTGAGGAGCATCGTCACCGCCGCGGCGATCACGGGCATCGCGAAGATGATCAGCACCGAGTACGTGAGGATTGTCCAGACGAACAGCGGCAGGCGTCCCCAGCTCATGCCGCGCGCGCGCATGTTGGCGATCGTCGCGTAGAAGTTGATCGCCCCGAGGATCGAGGAGAGCCCGGTCAGGTGGATCAGGTAGATCCACGCGTCCTGTCCGCCGCTCGGCGAGTAGAGCGACCCGGACAGCGGCACGTAGCTCGTCCAACCGGCCTCCGGGGGATTCCAGAAGACGGAGGCGTAGAAGACGATCCCGCCCGCCAGCAGCAGCCAGTAGGAGAGCGCGTTCAAGCGGGGATAGGCCATGTCGCGCGCGCCGATCATCAGCGGCAGGAAGTAGTTGGCGAGGCCCGCCATCATCGGCACGACGAACAGGAAGATCATCGTCGTCCCGTGCATCGTGAACAGTTGGTTGTAGGTCTGGGGGGTGACGAGCGTGTTGTTCGGCGTGCCGAGCTGCAGGCGGATCATCAGCGCCTCGATTCCGCCCAGGCAGAAGAACGCGAACGTCGTGACCATGTACATGATCCCGATCCGCTTGTGATCGGTGGTGGTGAACCAGCTCGTCCAGCCACCCGCCTCGCGCTCGACGCGATCGGCTACGACCTGGGGAACTGGGGCTACGTATGTGGCCATTGGGTGAGCTGCTCCTCGAGTCCTAAGGGTTTTCGACCTGTCCGGCGCCGGTCTTCGAGCTGAGCTTGGTGCGCGCGACCTTAGCGTCGGCGTTGGCTTCAGCGATCAGCTGCTTCTGGTAGGCCAGCCAGGTGTCGAACTGGGCGGGTGGGACTGCCTTGACGGTGGCGATCATGCGGGCGTGGCCGCGTCCGCACAGGACGGCGCACTGGCCCCGGTAGATGCCGGGCTTTTCGATCTTGAACCAGGAGTAGTTGTGGTAGCCCGGCACCGCCTGGAACTTGCCACCGAGCTGGGGTATCCACCACGAGTGCACGACGTCCTCGGAGACGATGTCGAGCGTCACGGTGGTGTTGGTCGGGACGACCATCTCCTCATACGAGTAGGGAGCCCCCAGCCCGTCGGGTTCGTTCGCGCCGGGGTAGACGTACTGCCAGATGTACTGCCGCCCGATGACGGTGATGTTGAGTGATTTGCCGTCCGGAGGGAGCTTGCGATCGGCGCTCGCGTAGAGCAGGCCGCTGTGGCCGGCGAGCCGGTCGCCGTTCGGGCTGGAGCTCGACGGGTTCTGGATCGAGCCGAGCTTGGCGAAGGTGACGACGGCGAGCGCGACGAGGATCACCGCGGCAGCGACGGTCCAGCCGACCTCCAGGCGGGTGTTACCCCGGATCTGCGCGGCGACGGCCCCCTTGCGCGCGCGGAACTTGAACAGCGCGTAGACGAGGGCGCCCTCGACCAGGAGGAAGATCACGAGCGCGATGTAGAGCGTGATCTTGTACAGCGTGTCGATGCGGTCGGCGTTCGGCGACCCGCCCGACTGGGGGGTGAAGAAGGCGAGCGTTGAGGGGACTAGGTGGCCCAAGGCGGCGAGATTCTATTCAGGTGCCGGAGAAACGAGTCGGTCGCTTTTCGGCGAACGCCATCGCGCCCTCCAGGAAGTCCTGGCTTGAGGCCATCTCCCGCTGGATCTGCGCCTCCAGCTCGAGTTGCTCCTCCATGCGGGAGTACAGCCAGTTGTTCAGCTGCCGCTTGGTCCCTGCGTAGGAGCGGGTGGGTCCCTGGGCGAGCCGGGCGCTCAGCGCCGTCGCCTCGCCGGCGAGCTCCGCGTCCGGCACAACGCGGTTGATCAGTCCCCAGTCGAGCGCCCGGGCCGCCGGCAGGCGCTCGCCGAGCATCGCCAACTCGGTTGCGCGGGCCATGCCGACGCGCGTGGGAACGAACAGCGAGGAGCCTCCATCGGGGACGAGCCCGATGTTCACGAACGCGAGCAGGAAGTACGCGCTCTCGGAGGCGAGGATCAGATCGCAGCACAGGGCAAGCGAGCAGCCGATGCCGACAGCGGCACCGTTGACGGCGGCGAGCACGGGCTTCGGCATCTCACGGATCGTCTGCATGATCGGGTGGTAGCGCTCGGTCAGCGTCTTGTAGATGTCCGGCCGCCCGTCGGGTGTCGTGTGGCCGCCGCTGAGGTCCTTCAGGTCGGCGCCGGAGGAGAAGGCGCGGCCGGCGCCGGTGAGCAGGACCGCGCGCACCTGCGTGTCCTCGCGCACGCGATGGAGCGCGGCGAGCAAGTCCACGCCGAGCTGCGCGTTCCACGCGTTCAGGGTCTCGGGTCGGTTGAGCTCGACGGTCGCCGCGCCGGCGGCGACCGAGACGTTGACCGTCTCGAGCTGCGCATAGGGCTCGCTCATCTGTGCGCTCTCCTTTTCATGCCTGTCGGACGCGTGGACATCGGGCGGGTGATCCTATTGTGTGCCCATGCGCCGACCGATCATCGGCATGTGCACCGCCCTCGAGCACGCCCGCTGGAGCGTGTGGGGGCTGCCCGCTGTGCTCTTGCCGCACAACTACGTCGATGCCGTCCAGCGCGCTGGCGGACTCGCGGTGATGCTGCCGCCGGACCCCCGCACGGTCGAGTATCCGGGCGAGACGCTCGAGCTGCTCGACGGCCTGATGCTCGCCGGCGGCGCTGACATCGACGCGGGCGCGTACGGCCAGGAGGCCCACGCCGAGACGGTCGACACGGTTCCCGAGCGTGACGCCTTCGAGATCGCCCTGGCCCGCGCGGCGATCGAGCGGGACCTGCCGGTGTTGGGGATCTGCCGGGGGATGCAGCTGATCAACGTCGCCCGTGGGGGCACGCTGCTGCAGCATCTGCCCGAGCGCTACGGTCATTCCGAGCATCGGCGCGTGATCGGCTCCTTCGACGGCGCCGATCACGACGTGCGCATCCTCGACGGCACGCTGGCGGCGCGCGTGGTGGGGGAGACCGGACATGCGACCAAGTCCCATCATCATCAGGGTGTCGACCGGCTCGGCGAGGGCCTACGCGTGAGCGGCTGCTCGACCGTCGACGAGTTGCCGGAGGCGATCGAGCTGCCCGAGAAGAGCTTCGTGCTGGGGGTGCAGTGGCATCCCGAGGCCGACCCCGGGAGCCCCGTTGTCGGTGCGTTCGTGCGAGCCGCGCAGGCCCACATGCTGGCCAGGGAGTCCCGGTCCTAGGCACTGTCCGTCGGCGCGGGATGCGTCGGGCGCGAATCCGCGGCGAACGCCGGGCGCGAACCTATACTCACGGGCCTGTGCGGAGGGGGAGTGCGATCAGGGCCATCGCCTGGGGGGTCGTGGCGGCGGGGGTCGTCGCGCCGCTCTTGCGCAAGCGAGTGCCCGTTGCGCCGATCGTCACTCAGACGGTCGCGTTCGCGGCTCCTTTCGGCCTGTGCGTCGCGGCGCCGCGCTCGCGCGCACGCGACGTGGCCACGTGCGGTCTGCAGATGTGGGCGTACATAGCCGCGTACAAGTCGCCGCACGACGACCCGGACGCCCAGCGCGCGCGTGTGCACATCCGCTACCCGATCGTCGTCGATCGCGCTCTGGGCCTGGGCGAGTTGCCGACGCTGCGCTTGCAGCGAGCGCTGGCGCGCAACGGGCACGACGGCCCGGAATGGCGCGTGCTCGACCGAGTGCTCGTGTGGGCACACTGGTCGTGGTTCATGGTGCCGCACGGCTCGCTCCTATACATCCTCGTGCGCCATCCTCACCGCTTCGCGCGGGCGGCGGCGATGACGTATGCGGTGTTCGACATCGGCGCGAGCGTGTACTGGCTCGCGCCGACCGCTCCGCCGTGGTTCGCGGTCTCCGTGGCCGCCGGGAGCGGCGCGGGCGAACCGGCCGTGCGGCGAATGATGGTCGAATACGGGGAGCAGTTCTGGAAGGACGGCTGGGGTCCGCTCTACAGTGTGCTCGGAGGCAATCCTCTCGCTGCGATGCCCTCGCTGCACTTCGCCACATCCCTGATGGCCGCGCTCCTGCTCTCTGAGGTGGGGCCGGTCGCCGGCGCGCTTGGGTTCTCCTATGCGGCGGCGCTCGGATTCGCGCTCGTGTACCTGGGCGAGCACTACGTGATCGACCTGCTCGCGGGGGCGGCGCTCACCGGCGTGGTTCGCCGGCTCGGGCCGCGCGCGCAGCCCATGCTCGTGCGAGTGGCGGGTGCGGTGGCGGCACTCGAGGCGATCGCGCACGAGGAGATCTGAAACGAAGAGGGTGAGGAGGAGCAGTCAGCGGATGGCACAGCACGACGCGAACGACGTGGCGAGCCTCGAGCGAGGACAGGCGGCGGCAGCAGCAGGGGTGACGGACGCCGCCGGAGCGGAGGAGATGCCGCGGGTGGCGGTCACCCGCCAGCGGGCGATCGTCTTCGGCCTGTTCATCGTCTCCGGCAGCGCCTTCCTGTACTTCGTGCTGCCGAAGCTCGCCGGCGTCGGCACGACCGTACGGCGGATCGAGCGCGGCGACACCTGGTGGATCGCTGCTGCGGTGGTGTTCGAGCTGTTGTCGTTCGCGGGCTATGTGGTGCTGTTTCGCTCGGTGTTCGTGCGCGGCGCGGGACGGATCGGCTGGCGCGAGAGCTACCAGATCACGATGGCCGGCCTGGTCGCGACGCGCCTGTTCGCGGCTGCGGGCGCGGGTGGTGTGGCGCTCACCGCATGGGCGCTCAGGCGCTCGGGCATGGAGCCACGGTTGGTCGCCTGTCGCATGGTCGCCTTCATGGTGCTGCTGTATGTCATCTACGCCGGCTCACTGCTGCTCGACGGGCTGGGGCTGGGAATCGGGCTGTTCCCGGGCGGCGGCTCGTTCGCGATCACGATCGTCCCGGCGATCGTCGCGGCGGTCCTGTTCGGCGTCGCGGGCGCCGTCGCGCTGTTGCCCGACGACGTCGAGCGGCGGCTGAACCGCTGGGCGGCCGGTTCAGGACGCCTGACCCACTGGGTCGCGCGGGTGGCGACGGGGCCGGCGCTTGCGGCGAGCGGCGTGCGGACCGCGATCGACCGGATTCGCGCGCGCGACGTCGGCCTGCTCGGCGCGCTGGCCTGGTGGGGCTTTGACATCTGCGTCCTGTGGGCGACCTTTCACGCGTTTGGATCGCCGCCGTCGTTTGCTGTCATCTGGATGGCCTACTTCGTTGGAACGCTCGGCAACCTGCTTCCGCTGCCGGGGGGGCTGGGGGGCGTCGAGGGAGGCATGATCGGAGCGTTCGCCGCCTTCGGCGTCGAATTCAACCTGGCGGTGCTCGCGGTGCTGTCCTATCGCGGCATCTCGTTCTGGCTGCCGACGCTACCCGGCGCTGTGGCCTACTTCCAGCTGCGCCGAACGGTGGCTCGCTGGCGCGAGGAGGAGGGCGCCTATGCCGGCGCGGCGGGACGCCCGGAGCCCGTGGGGCCCACGGGGGCCGTGCATGTTTAGCCCGCGGCGCATCTTGTCCGCGGGGCTTCTCGCCCGCGGCAGCATCTCGCCGGCGGCAGCTGGACCGGGGATGTCCGGAGTTCTGCCAGCCCAGCCGTCATTGTTCTGCCAGCCCCAGCCGCTATACTTTACAAAGTAAAGCGACCCTGCCGGCTGACTCGCGGCCTGTGCGGGAATGCGCGAGAATGGAGATGAGATGACGGACGTGGAGAACGTGATCGTGATCGGAAGCGGCCCGGCGGGATACACGGCGGCGTTGTACGCCGCGCGTGCCAATCTCAAGCCGTTGGTGATCGAGGGTTTCGCGTGGGGCGGGCTGCTGCAGCAGACCACGGACGTCGAGAACTATCCGGGCTTTCCCGAGGGGATCATGGGGCCGGAGATGATGCAGAAGTTGCGCGACCAAGCCGAGCGCTTCGGCGCGCGCCTGGTGACCGAGCAGGCCGAGCGGGTGGAGTTGGCGAGCGAGCCTGGCGGAGTGCATAGGGTGTGGGTTGGAGACACCGAGCATCGGGCGCGCACGGTGATTCTTGCGATGGGCGCTGAGCACAAGAAGTTGTGTGTCCCTGGCGAGGAGGAGCTGGGCGGACGAGGCGTGAGCTATTGCGCGACCTGCGACGCGGCGTTCTTTCGCGACTCGCAGACGATCATCGTCGGCGGAGGAGATTCGGCGATGGAGGAGGCGATCTTCCTGTCGAAGTTCGCAGCGAAGGTGACCGTGGTGCACCGCCGTGACGAGTTCCGGGCGTCGAAGATCATGCTCGGGCGGGCGCGGGCGCAGGAGAACATCGAGCTGCTGACCCCGTACACGGTGCGCGAGCTGGTGGTGGGCGAGAACGGCGCGCTGGGTCATGCGGTGCTGACGAACACGGAGACCGGCGAGGAGCGTGAGATCCCCGTTTCAGGTGCGTTCATAGCGATCGGCCACGAGCCGCAGTCGACGCTCGTGCGTGGGCAGATCGACGTGGACGAGAACGGCTATGTCGTGACCGAGGGCAACTCGACCCGCACGAATCGTCCGGGGGTGTTCGGGGCTGGCGATCTGGTCGACCACACCTACCGTCAGGCGATCACCGCGGCCGGCTCGGGCTGCCAGGCGGCGCTGGACGCCGAGTGGTATCTGCGCGACACGCCCGAGGTGCCGACGCCCGAGGGAATGCCGCTCGGCGACCTCGCCGAGGCCCAATGGGCGCCGATGGCCGCCGAGGTGGCCGACGCAGCCCGGGCGTCTTAGCGTCCGACGCAGCTCGGGCGTCCCAGCGTCCCCGACGGACGCGACCCCCAGGTCCTAGCCTCTCACACGGGAGCGAGCGCGCCCTCGAGCTCGAGCAGCATACGCTTGCGATCGGGGCCGCCGCCGTAGCCTCCGAGCGCGCCGCCGCTGCGCAGCACGCGGTGGCAGGGGATGACGATCGGGATCGGGTTCGCGCCGAGGGCGTTGCCGGCCGCTCGTGATCCACGCGGGGAGCCGGCCTCCGCCGCCACCTCGGCGTAGGAGAGCACGCCTCCGTAGGGGATCTCCGCGGTCACGTGCAGCACGCGACGCCCGAACGGCCCGATCAACGTCCAGTCGAGGGGCACGTCGAAGTCGTGCCGGCGCCCGTCGAAGTACTCGTCGAGCTCACGGCGCACGGAGTCGAGCGCCGCGGGCGCCTCGACGATCCGAGGCGACAGTCGTTGCGACAGGCGTTCGAGCACGGTGTCGACGCTCTCCTCGGGAAAGGCGACGCGAACCAGCCCGCGGTTGGTCACGGCCGCGTGCAGTGTGCCGAAGGGCGAGTCGACGGGGGCATAGCTGACGTCGGCAAGACCGTCGGCGGAGGCGCGTCGGCTCACGCGTCGCGCGGCGGCGGCCGCGTCGTCATCCTGGCCAACGGAGGCGCCCTGGCGGAGTATCTGCTCGATCTCGGTCATACGATCACCATGCCTTTCTCAGCTTTGTCAATCCCTCGTGCAATGAACGGCGTGCCGCCTCCTCCGAGCAGCCGATCGCCATGGCGATCTCGCGGTGGGGGAGATCGCCGACGTAGCGAAGCACCACCGCGGAGCGTTGACGCGAGGGCAGCTCGCGAACGGCCTCCCACAGTCCCTCGTCATTCGACGGCAGAGGCGCGGTGGCGCGGTCGGCGACGGCCGCGACCTCGGCCACCGGCAGCGCGCGCCGAGCTCGTCCACGGTGCGCGTCGAGCGCCTTGCGATGGGCGATCGTGAGGACCCAGGCGCGCAGATCGGAGTCGGGACGCAGGCGCGGATAGGCACGCAAAGCCGCGAGGAAGGTCTCCTGGAAGCAGTCGTCGGCCTCGAGGCGACCGACGGAGGACACGAGCAGGCGCCAAACCGCATCGCGGTGCGCGTCGAGGAAGCGCTGAAAGGGTGGGAGCACGCCGCTCATGGAGATAGAACGTGTCTCGGCGGGGAAACGTGAGGTCGTCGAGGGGGCGAGCCTGCGGCCGGGAAGTCGACGGTGGCACGCGTCCGATCCGAGCTGGGCGGCGAGACGGGCGATCGCGGTTCGACGCCCTTCCCCTCAGCCCACGGTGTCTGTGTATACGAAGAAGCCCGCCCCGCCGCCGGCGACGGATCGGTCGGCGCTACGGCCCAGCCGGCCGGCTCGCACGAGCCGACGCAGTATCGGCGCGGGGCGGTAGCGCTCCTCGCGGTACTCCTCGCATAGGGTCTCGAGCAGGCCGAGCACGTGGTCGAGCCCGATCGTGTCGGCCCAGGCAAGCGGTCCACGTGGGTGATTCAACCCGAGGACCATGCCGGTGTCGATGTCTTCGGCGCTGCCCACTCCTTCGCCGAGGGCGAACGCCGACTCGTTGATCAGCTGACAGAGGAGTCGCGGGAGCACGCCGCCGGGAGACGGCCGCACACGTGCGGTATGCAGGCCAAGATCTTGAAAGGCCCGCTCACCGGCCTCACCGGTGACCTCGACGAGGCGCAGCGGCACGATCGCGTAGAACGGCTCCTCGGCGACGGTGCCGCCCAGTCCCTCGACGGCGATCTCGGGTCCGGCCTCGCCGGGTGAGAGCTTGCACAGCTCTTCCGCCAGGGGACCGTCGCCGTGCACACGGGCCTGCGCATGTGGCTTGGGCGGGTCCGGGTCGGCGGCTCTGTGTGCGTCGCCCGAGTAGTCGTAGTAGCCACGGCCCGCCTTTCGCCCGTACATTCCGGCGGCGACGTAGCGGGCGGTGATCGGGGATGGGCGCCAGCGGGGCTCGCCGAAGCTCTGCTCGTAGAAGCTCTTGGATATCTCGAGGCCCGTGTCGATCCCGACGAGATCCATCAGCTCGAAGGGACCCATGCGAAATCCGCCCTCCAGTCGATAGATGCGGTCGATCGTCTCGATGTCCGCGCGACGCTCGGCGAGCAGTCGCAACGCCTCCAGCCCGAACGGCCGGTTGCAACGGTTGACGAGAAAGCCCGGTCCGTCGGTGGCGCGGATGACGGTCTTGCCCATCGCCTCGCCGGTCGCCTGTGCCAGGTCGAGCGCGCGCGTGCCCGATCGCTCGCCGGCGACCACCTCGAGCAGGCGCATCAGCGGGGCGGGGTTGAAGAAGTGCATCCCCACGACGCGCTCGGGGTGGGCAGCGGCCGCGGCGATCGCTGTCACCGCCAGCGAGGAGGTGTTCGTGGCGAGCACGCACTCGCCGTTCACGATCTCAGACAGGCGGGCAAACAGCTCGTGCTTCAGCTCCAGGCGCTCGGGCACGGCCTCGATCACGAGCTCGCAGGGAGCGAGCTCCGCCAGATCCTCGACCGGCCGCAGGCGCTCGTCCGCGGCCTGCGCCTGCCTGTCGCTCAGGCGTCCCCGCTCCGCTTCCTTGGCAAGCCCCTCGCGCACACGCCGCGTCCCGCGCTCGAGCGCCTCGGGGATCGGGTCGTGCAGGAGGATCGCCGTGGCCCCCGCGCGGCAGGCGAGTTGGGCGATGCCGGCCCCCATCGTGCCCGCCCCGACCACGCCGATCACTCCTGGCGCGTTTCGGATCTCGCGGCTGCTCGCAGCCACCGGCTCGATCTCAACGTTCTGCGGGGGCTCGGACATGGCCTCTGCCAGCACGCCTCAGGACGGCACGAGCGCGTTGATGCCCGTCATTGCCCGTCCGATGATCAGTTGCTGGATCTGCGAGGTGCCCTCGTAGAGGGTTGTCACGCGCACGTCGCGGAAGTATCGCTCGACCGGGTGGTCGTCGACGTAACCCGCGCCGCCGTGCACCTGGATCGCGGTGTTTGCGCACGCGACCGCCGCCTCGGTCGCGTGGAGCTTGGCGATCGATGTCTCCAGGGTGTTCGGCCGTCCCTTGTCCTTCAAAAATCCGGCGCGCCAGACGAGCATCCGCGAGGCGTCGGTCTTCAGCACCATGTCGGCGATCATCGCCTGCACGAGCTGAAAGCTCGCGATCGGCCGGTTGAACTGCTCGCGCTCCTTCGCGTACGCGACCGACTCCTCGAGGCATCCCTGGCAGATGCCCACGCAACCGGCGGCCACGCTGTAGCGCCCGGAGTCGAGCGCCGACATCGCGACCTTGAAGCCGTCGCCGACGCCGCCGAGCATGTCGGCGTCTGAGACCTCGACGTCTTCCAGTGCGATCGACGCCGTGTCGGAGGCGTGAAGGCCCATCTTGTGCTCGATCGTCTGCGAGGTGTAACCGGGCTGGTCGGTATCGACGATGAAGCAGGCCACCCCCTTGTGTCCTAGCTCGGGATCGGTCTGGGCGAAGATCAGCGCCAGCTTGGCGTAGTTGCCCATCGAGATCCACATCTTCCCCCCGTTGATCTGCCAGCCCGAGTCGGTCTTCTTCGCGCGAGTCTTCTGGTTCGCCGCATCCGAGCCCGTGTCGGGCTCGGTCAGCCCGAAGCAGCCCAGCCACTCGCCGGAGCACAGGTGGGGCAGGTACTTCTGCTTCTGCTCCTCGGTGCCCCACTTGAGAATGGCTGAGCACACGAGCGAGGTCTGCACGGAGATGACCGTGCGGATCGCGGAGTCGCCGCGCCCGATCTCCTCGACGATCAGTCCGTAGCTGAGGTAGTCGAGGCCGGCGCCGCCGTACTCCTGAGGCACGATCGCGCCGAGGTAGCCCTGGTCGGCGATCTTCTTCACGAGCTCCAGGTCGAAATGGTGGTTGCGCGCGTTTTCGCGCGACTGGTGAACGATCTCCTTGTCGGTGAACTCCCGCGCCGTGTCCTTGATCAGGCGCTGCTCGTCGGTCAGGTCGAAGTCCATCGGCTCTCCTATCTCGGGGTCAGCTTGGGTGTGTGCCAGGGAGCGCTCGCCCGCCGCTCGATCTCCGCGGCGAGGCCGTCGATCGGCAGGCGCTCCTGGGCAAGCGAGTCGCGGTCGCGCAGGGTCACAGTGTTGTCTTCGAGGCTCTGGTGATCGACGGTCAGGCAGAACGGGGTGCCGATCTCGTCGTGGCGGCGGTAGCGCTTGCCGATCGAGCCGCCGTCGTCGTACTCGGCCTGCACCCGGGCGCGCACGGCGCGGTGGATCTCCCGCGCGAGCTCCGGCTGGCCGTCCTTCTTCATCAGCGGGAGCACCGCCGCCTTGACCGGAGCCAAACGCGGGTGCAATCTCAGCACCGTCCGCCTCTCACCTCCGGGCTTCTGCTCGGCGCCCTCGGCGGTGGGATCGCTGGCCGGCACGACTTCCTCGTCGTAGGCGTCGACGAGGAACGCGAGCGTCGCGCGGTCGGCCCCGGCGGCGGGCTCGATCACGTGCGGGACGTAGCGCTCGCCGCTGGCCTGGTCGAAGTACTCGAGCTTCTCCCCCGAGAACCGGGCGTGCTGGGTGAGGTCGAAGTCGCCGCGGTTGGCGATCCCCTCGAGCTCCGACCAGCCGATGGGGAAGAGATATTCCACATCGCTCGTGCCCGAGGAGTAGTGGGACAGCTCATCGGGGTCGTGCGCGCGCAGGCGCAGGTGGTCGGGCCGGATGCCGAGCTCGGTGTACCAGCGCTCGCGCTCTGAGAGCCAGTGCTCGAACCAGCGGGGTGCGTCGTCGGGGGGCACGAAGAACTCCATCTCCATCTGCTCGAACTCGCGCGTGCGAAAGATGAAGTTGCCGGGTGTGATCTCGTTGCGGAAGGACTTGCCGACCTGGGCGATCCCGAACGGCGGCTTCTTGCGCGAGAACTGCAGCACGTTCTTGAAGTTGACGAAGATGCCCTGCGCCGTCTCGGGCCGCAGGTATGCGGTCGCGCCGGACTCCTTCACCGGTCCGATCGTCGTCTCGAACATCAGGTTGAAGTCACGCGCCTGCGTCAGGTCGCACTCCTCGGTCTCGCCCGGATGCTTGGACGGTTTGCGCCCGCACGCCAGGTCCTGCAGGTGATCGGCGCGAAAACGCTGCTCGCACGTGCGGCAGTCCACGAGGGGGTCGGTGAAGCCGGCCAGGTGCCCGGATGCCTCCCACACGCGCGGGTGCTGGAGGATCGCGGAGTCGATTGCGACGATGTCGTCGCGCTCCTGCAGCATCGCGCGCCACCACTCGTTCTTGACGTTGCTCTTCAGCAGCACGCCGTAGTGGCCGAAGTCGTAGGTCGAGCCGACCCCGCCGTAGATCTCCGAGGAGGGGAAGACAAAGCCGCGTCGCTTGCACAGCGCGACGATCTTGTCCATCGTGACAACGTCGCTCATGCGAAGGAGAAGCGGGGGTGGAAGCTCGTGAAGGCCGGATCGGTCATCGCCGGGGAGATGGTATTGGAGGCTTGGGAGACCCTCTCGCCGGAGCTCGCCCCATGACCCCTTGACAAGACTTTGTCGTTAGGACTTGACAGATGCTAGAAACTGTGTTTTTCTTGATGGCAATGGACGGCATACAACCCCCGGCAAGGAGGATCGAAATCAAGTCGATCGCTCTGCCTGGAGCGTCGTGAGCCGGGAATTGCTCGAGCGCCGCTACCCATACCTCTCCGGTGGCGCTCGAGCAGGTCTCGGCACGTGACGCTGCGTGTCTGTCTCCTCAACCGGGCGCCGTGGGCGTTGGCCACGGCGCCCGCCGGGTAGCCCGTCGCGGCTCTCTCCGAGGCGGGCGGGATGGGCGAGAGCGGCGCCGGCGCTGCGGTCTCACGTGGAGCACACGTCTCGCTTGGAGCGTGCCTTGGCCGGGCCAATAACATGCGGTGCAGTGGCGCGGGTGCTGATCGTCGGCGGTGGCTGCAGAGGCAGGCTGCTGGCGGCGGATATGATCGAACGAGGGCATGCGGCGCGTGTCACCACCCGCACGGAGGCTGGCCGCGCGGCGATCGAGGCGACCGGGGCGGAGTGCGTGGTCGGCACCCCCGATCGTCTGGGCACCCTGCGCGGGGCGCTCGATAGCGTCACGATCGTCTGCTGGCTGCTGTCTTGCGCCGAAGGCAGTACCGAGGAAGTGCTCGCTCTGCACGGCTCGAGGCTCGCGTCCTTCCTCGGACAGGCTGTCGACACGACGATGCGCGGTTTCGTCTACGAGGCCGCTGTGCCCCGTAGGCCCAAGTCGATGGGGGTTCCGAAAGAGGCGCTCGCGGAAGGCGAGCGGATCGTTCGCATGCTCTGCGAGACGAACGCGATCCCCGTTGGGTTCGTGCGGGCCGACCCTGGCGATGCTCACGAGTGGCTCGTCGATGCGCGGAGCACGGTGGATGCTCTGCTTGGAATCACCTGACGGATTGGAAGGACACCGGACGCGTGTTCGGCGCTCATGGGGGGCGATAGAGCACCGGCGCCGGTCTGCTGGCCGTCCTGCCTGGGGACGTGGGCATCCACGAGGATTCCGCGGTGGAGACGGACGGCGGAGGGCGCCGGTTGTGCGAAAGCTCGTCCGTGAGGAGATGCCCCGATCAAGGCTTCGGAACGACCGGTCGATGAGCTCCCTGATGAGCTCGGATCGTCCGCGATATGGGCTGCTCGTCGCCGCATTGGGCGCGATCGTGCTGGCCGTCGCCGTCTTCCTCCCGTGGTACGGCTTGAGCCTGACGGCGGGCGGGGTGGGATATGTGCAGCAGATGGAGAGCCAGGTCGTAGGGCAGTTTGGCAACGCCGCGCTGCAGGGCTACATGAGCGGTCTGCACGCAAGCGTGAGCGCGCTCGTCGGCCATCAGCTCGTCGCGGTGAGCGCGCATCAGGTGCTGAAGAACATCAATGTCCTGCTCTTGATCCTCGCCGGCCTCGGGATCGCGCTTGCCCTGCTTCCCCTGGCGCGGACCGGCGCGCTCGTGGCCGACGCCGGCAACGGCTCGTCGATCGCTCTGCTCGGGGCGGTGGCCGTCATCTGCGTCGGCTATCGCATGGTCTCTCCTCCCAATCCGGCCGCCGGCTTCCTCTCGCTTTCGCTGCGCGAGGGCACGTGGCTCGCGTTGCTCGGATCGCTGGCGATGGTCGCCGGGGGACTGTGGCCCGCCCGCGCGGGTGTGCCGTGCGCGTCGACGCCGAAGCCCGAGGGAGTGTGGTCGGAGATGTCCGGCTGGACGCCCGAAGCCTGAGCGTCGCTGAAGCGGACCGCGCCACGCCTCTCCGCGTGGCGTCGAGCGTCCTTCGAGAAATCTGCTCATCCCTTATCATGCCTGCGCTTGAAGATGGCGGCGCGTTCAGTCGCGAACGGACTCACGACCACGAGAAGGATGGGGGATGAGGGATGCTCCACGCTATTGGTGACTCCCGCGGCCCGATCGGCCGAAGGACGCTTCGCTTGGTTGGGCTCGCGCTCGTGCTGTGCGCCTGTGGCCTGTCGGGGAGGAGCGCGCAGGCCGCGGTGTCGATCGAATACCCGAACTTCAGCAGCGCCAACGTCTCAGCGCTGCAGCTCAACGGAGCGGCGGAAGTGGTCCCGCCGGCGCTGCGCCTGACGACCGCCAAAGGCGGCCTGCAGAGCAGCGCTTTCTACAACACCCCGGTGGACCCCAGTCAGGCATGGTCGACGCAGTTCGAGATCTCGATGTCCGAAGGGAGCTTCCCGCCGGCGGACGGGATTGTGTTTCTGCTCCAAAACGACCCGCGAGGGGCCCAGGCCGTTGCGAGCACCAGCGAAGGTGGCGCGCTCGGCTATTCCGGGATCAACCCCAGCCTCGGGTTGGAGTTCGACATCTACAACGGCAACCAGGGCGACCCAAGCTATGACCATATTGGGATCGTCGAGAACGGCGACACCGGCAAATACATCGAGTGCGCAACAGAAAAACCGGTCGTCCAACCGCCGACGTGTGACAAAACCTTCAACTTCCCGCTCTACAGCAGCATCGGCAAACCGGTCTTCGGATGGATGACCTACGACGGCGCGAACAAACTCGCCGTCTACGCAAGCAACGGAGAAACGAAACCGGCGACGCCGCTGCTGCAGGTCGAAGTGAACCTCGGCTCGCTGCTCGGAAAATCGGCTTTCGCGGGATTCACGGCGGCCACAGGCCTAGATTACGCCGTCCAGGAAGTGCGGAGTTGGAACTTCAGCGGCACTCCGGGCAGCGCAAGCCCACCCCCCGGCAACCCGCTCAGCGCCGGCGCCACCACAACCCAGGTGATCTGCAACCTGGTGATCGCCACCGCCTCGGACACCTGCACCGCCACGGTCGGGGGCGCCGCCTCTTTCGGCAACCCGACGGGGACGGTCAAATTCGCGAGCACCAACGGCGGCGTCTTCAGCGCCGGCAACACGTGCAACCTCGTGCCGACGCCCTACTCGGGGAACACTGCCAGCTGCTCGGTGCAGTTCCTGCCGCCGACGAACCCCAGCACCTTCCCTGCGATTACCGCGAGCTATCTGGGCGACGCGCACCACAACCCCAGTGCCGGCCAGACGAACTACGGCCCGGCAAGCGAACTGACGGAACACGTCGAATTGTCCCTAGCCGGCACGCTCACACGGGGCGAAACGGTGGAAGTGCCGATTGGCTGCGGCTTCCCCTGCAGCGTCAACGGCGAACTGGGAACGGGAACCGGGCCCGGGGAATCGCCCCCCGGCTACTCGCTTGCGCTGCATCCCAGCCAAGCCGTCATCGCCAAGAAGGGGCACGGCAAGAAAAAGAAAAAGACGGTCAAGAGCGTTGTGCTCGGCACCGGCAGCCTGACGCTCACCAAACCGGGCAAGGGACTGCTCACGATCAAGCTGACGCCGAAGGCCAGGCGCGCGCTGAAGAAGGCCAAAGGCAAGAGCTTCAAAGCGGCGCTGACCGTCACGATCAAGACCGCGGACGGGACGCTAGTCGGGACGAAGACGGAGAAGATCACGATTCGCCCCGCCAAGACGAGCAGGCACAAAGGCAAGCACGGCAAGAAAGGCAAGCACTGAGGGGGTCTGGAGAGCGCCCCCGACCGCGCTATCCTGATACGTAATCTCCCAAAAGCTGATCAGGATTATCTAATAAAGGACGGTCCCCAGATGACGCTGCAACTTGGCGATATAGCCCCCGACTTCGAGGCCGATACGACCGAGGGCCGGATAAAATTCCATGACTGGATCGGCGACTCCTGGGCAGTGCTGTTCTCGCACCCGAAGGACTTCACGCCCGTCTGCACGACGGAGCTCGGATACATGGCGCAGGCCAAGCCGGAGTTCGACAAGCGCAACGTGAAGATCATCGGCCTGTCGGTCGACGCGCTCGACAACCACGAGGCGTGGGCCAAGGACATCGAGGAGACCCAGGGTGCGGCTCCCAACTATCCGATCATCAGCGACGACGACTTCAACGTGTCAAAGCTCTACGGCATGTTGCCAGCCAGCACGTCCGGGGACCCACTTACGCGCACTCCGGCCGACAACCAGACGGTCCGCAACGTGTTCGTGATCGGCCCCGACAAGAAGGTCAAGCTGATCCTCGTCTACCCGATGACGACCGGGCGCAACTTCGACGAGGTGTTGCGGGTGATCGACTCGCTCCAGCTCACCGCGAGCCACAAGGTCGCCACGCCGGTCAACTGGCATCCGGGTGAGAAGGTGATCATCGCCGGCTCGGTTTCCAACGACGAGGCCAAGGAGACATATCCCGATGGGTGGGAGGAGCCCCGCCCCTACATCAGGCTGGTGCCACAGCCGAGCTAGTCCTAGTTGCTGAGTAGGTTGGCCATCTGGGACTTTCTCAGGAGGTCACTGCAGCAGATCAGTCGTCGGCAGGCAGCAGATCAATCGTCGCCGGTGCGGAGCGGGAGCGCCAACTCCTGCGTCCGCTCCAGGAGGCGCTCGAGGATACGTGCGGTGGCTCCCCAGATCAGGTGCTTGTCGACGATGTAGGCGTTCGTCTCGAAGGCGATCCCACGACGTTCCAGGCGCGTGCGCGTCTTGCCTTCGCGCAGCGCCGCCAGAGGGAGCTCGAGTACCTCGTCGACCTCTCGCTCGGACACCGTCCACGCCAGGCCGGCGGGGACCAGGCCGACGAAAGGATGGATCAGATAGTTGGTGACGAACGTCGAGGTTGGCGGCAGTGAGTCGAGCAGGCTCACCTCGGCGCGGGGCAGCCCGATCTCCTCTTCGGCCTCACGTAGCGCGGTCTCCTCCAGACTCGAGTCCTCTGGATCCTGTCGGCCGCCGGGAAACGAGATCTCCCCGGCGTGGCGACGCAGGTCGGCGCGGCGGCGCGTGAAGATGGCGTGGGGCTCTTGCGCGCGGTCGAGGAACAGCGGGACAAGCACCGCCGCGGGAACCTGGTCAGAGATATGCGGCCTCAGGCGGTCAGGTGAACGCGCTCGACGCGCTCCAGGAACATGACCTCGCCGTCGAGCGCTCGGTGCACCGGGCACTTCGCGGCGATCACCCGCAGACGCTCGACCTGTTCCTCGGGCATGTCGTCAGGCAGACGCATCACCAGCTCGAACTTGGTGGGACAGCCACGATCGGCGGGCTTGTATTCGACGTCAACCTCGACATGGCCGATGTCCCAGCCCTTGCGTGCCGCGTACATCTCCATCGTGATCGCCGTGCACGAGGCCAGGCTGACGGCGAGCAGCTCCTGTGGGTCGGGGCCGGTGTCATCGCCGCCGGCCGTCAGTGGCTCGTCGACCGCCAGCTGGTGGTCGCGCACCTGCACCGTATGCCTGAACGTCCCGCCGTCACGTCGTGCGGTGGCCCTCATCGTCGTCAGCCCTTCCGATCCACCCATGTCAACCTCCTATCCAGCCCCGCGGTCCAATCCCTCCAACTACATGGTACTCCGCGACCGCGTCATGAAAGTGGATTGAACAGCAGGCCGGTCAGCAGCTTGGGGAAGAAGTAGGTGGACTTGGGCGGCATATTCTCGCCCGCGGCGGCGATGTCGCGGACCTGGGCGATCGGCGTCGGGCGCATCAGAAAGGCGGCGTCGTACTCGCCGGAGCGGACCATCGCGAGCGCCTCGGCCGTGTCGCGCGCGTAGAAGAGTCCGTTGAAGTGTGAGATGTCCTCGTCACTCAGTCCGAGCGCGCGCTTCAGCAGAAGCGTCTCCAACACGCCGGTGTCCAAGTGGCGGTAGGCCTCCGAGCGCTCCGTCAGCGCCGCGTCCGCGATCGCCTGGTCCTTCAAGACGAGGCGAAGCGCGCGTTCCTCGCGTGAGTCGATGTAGCCGAGTTGCAACGGCCCGTCGGTCTCGGTGGGGGTGATCTCCTCAGGGGGAACCTCGGTGATCTCGAAGTCGCGGCTCAGCGCCTGTGCGAGCTGCTCTCGGCGCTGCTCGTCCAGCTTGTTGACGAGGCGATGGGTGGGGAAGACGGTCAGCCCCGGGTCCTCGAGGGCGACCAGGCACATGAGGATGTAGCGGTGGGCCTCCCGCGAGGCGTCGACATGATCCGCGCGCGACGCGCTCATGCCGTCTACCTCCGCAACGTAGGCCTGCATTGTCTCGTAGCGGTGGTGCCCGTCGGCGATCAGCAGCTCCGCGTCCTTGGTGGCCGCCTGGACGGCGGCAATGGCGGTGGGATCCGCGACGCGCCACAGGCGATGGACGGTGCCGTCCGCGTCCGTGACCTCGCCCCACGGCTCTCGCGAGGTGGCCGGCGCGAGTACGTCCCAGGCGGCGTGCGTGGGGTCGGAGTAGAGCGAGAAGATCGGGGAGATGTTCGCGCGCGTCGCGCGCGTGAGTCGTAGGCGGTCCTCCTTCGGACCCGGATGCGTGCGCTCGTGCGGGCGGATGCGCCCGGGACCGTAGTCCCCGATGCGCACCCGGCAGAAGAATCCGCGTCTGGTGAAAGGGCGTCCGTCGGGCGCCGAGTAGGTCTGGGTGTGCGCCCAGATCGCGGGATCGCGGTCGCGCACGAGCGCTCCTTGCTGCTGCCAGCTCTCGAACCGCTCTCCCGCGAGGGCGTAGGGGTCGGGCTCGCCCCGGGGTAGATCGACGGCAGCGACGTTGTATGGCGACTGTGCGATGAGGGCGGCGCGCTGGTCGGAGTCGATCACGTCATAGGGAGGTGCCACGACATGCGAGAGGGGGCCGACGACAGCCGGGTCGTAGTGCAGCGCGCGCAGCGGTTGGACGTCGGCCATTACGTTCGTCGAGGCTACCAGCGGGGATCGGCGGCAGGCAGCCCGCGCGATGAATGACGATAGACTCGGCCAACGCCTCGGGGCGTGGCGCAGGCTGGTAGCGCGCTCGGTTTGGGGCCGAGAGGTCCCCGGTTCGAATCCGGGCGCCCCGATTTCCATACAGACCGCGAACAGCAGCGAATATGGGCGAAAATCCCCGAAAACGTTGTGCCTTTGAGGGTAGGTATTTGCTTGTGTTCGCGGCTGTTCGTTGGTCTGGAGACCGCAGATGGACCGCAAGAGTCGCCGAAGCGGACCGCAAATAGACCGCAACTCTGCCAGGTAGGGGAGGAGCGTCACGAAGGTGTCGACCCGTCCGAACCGGCCGCGAGATCTGCCAGGATGACGTTGTGGCAACCGCGACGGTGAGGAACGACACGCGGTCGGTCGCCGAGCTGACCAGGGCCGTGTTTGGCGAGGCGCTCAGCATCGATCAGGTTCTTGGGCGCCTTGAGCTGGTCGACCTTCCAGCGTCTGGGAGCCAGACTGCCACGACCGAGCTCTGGGTCGGCTCGGTCGGCTACGAACTGCACAGGGACCACCTCGCGTTCGCGCGCCATGTGCAAGAGGCAGGGGTTGAGCGACTGATCGATGTCCGTGAACTCCCAATCTCCCGCCGCCGCGGCTACGCAAAGACCGCCCTTGGCCAGGCGATGGCCGATGTTGGAGTCGAGTACGTCCATATCAGGGCCCTTGGCAATCCAAAGCCCTATCGAGATCTCTATAAGAGCGGGCGTATAGAGGAAGGCCGACGCTGCTACGAGCAGCACCTGCTACGTGAGCAGCGCGGAGCGCTTGAGAGCCTAATCCCGCTACTGCGCGAGAAGCGCTCCGCTCTGATGTGCGTCGAGCACAACGCCGCAACTTGCCACCGAACGGTGATAGTCGAGGCACTCCGCAGCGAGTTCGGCCTCAAACTAGACGTTGCTGAGATTGGCTAGCGCCAGCTGCTCGGGGCGCCGCGGCGGCCACCACACACCGAGGACCAAGAACGATCTCGGATGCTGGTGCATGTTGCCCACGAAAAAGGCGGTGTCCCGATCGGCGCCACAGAGTTCACCGAGCCACCGCGCCTTCATCCGATCCCGCCAGTCATCGAAATGGCGCACACGTCGGTAGAACTGCGCAATCTCCCAATCAATGACCGACTGAGTGTGCGTGTGGCATTCGGGCTCGTCGCATTCGTAGCGGTACTTGAACGTCCAAGGAGCCTGCTCGAGTTCGCGGAGCTGGCTGGCGCGCTCGTCTGAGCCGAGGCCATCCAAGAGGCTCGTCTGCGCCATCCAGGCTCTTGCGATCTGACGTTTGCCCTCGTCCACGCTGGCCTTCTCGATCTCCAGGTCGATGACACGTCCGGGATGAAAGACACCAAGTGAGGTCCGATCGCGACGCTGGCGGCGCATGATCTCGCACATAGAAGCGACCATCAACGGCTCGACGAACCGGCGACGTAGTGCCCATCCGTTTCTCGTGGAGATGGGGTCGCCGCGCAGCTCGATCGAGTCTAGGTCTGGGCGGCGCGTCTCGGGCCGCAGATCGCCGCTGTGCATTGCGGCTCGCACGTGCACGGGCTGATACTTGCGAAACTGCTTGTCGTCCTCAAGCGAACGGAAGGGAACCGGGTAGAGGCGAATCCAGCGGGGACCGTCCGCGGTTATCTCTACACCGGCCACACAAGACACCTCCCCGTATGTGCGGCTGAGCGCCGGGTACGCCTTCACGAGGGGAATAAGTTCGATCACTTCCATGGTGCCTGCTCCTAAGCCGCTGGTGCGAGGTCGCGACATGACACGTGTCTCGGTGCGACCGCGCTACAGGCCCGAAGCACCGCCAGCGTTGTCGCGAACGTTGTCCGCTGCCCGCTGGGCGCTGTACTCCGAGACGAAAGACTCGCCTCCTGAAGCGATCTTCTCACCGTTGAGCGCCTTGGCATTCCAGTACCATGCCGAGCCGCTTCCAAAGATTGTGTATTTCGCAGTCTTCGCGCTTGCTTTGAAACCCTCGGCGGCACGCTCAGCGTTGTATTTGCTTGCGAACGACTCACCGGACGCGGCAACCTTGTTGCTCCCAGACCAGAGCCGCCAACGGTACTTGTCGCTTGTGTCCGCATAGACCTCGAACCTCATGTTGCTCCTTCGTCGGACCACCGTATCCGCGTATCATCTTACAGCCATGTTCGGACGAGCAGCATCACCAACAGTGGCGGCGGGATGTCAAAGCAACTCGCAGGACAAGCGCATGCTGTAACTCGTGGGCCAGCGTCTCATTGTTCCGTTCGCGGAGCGTGACCGTTCACATAGGGAGCGCTGCAGTTCACGCAGCTCAGTTACGCGTCTCAGCCCCTCGGCACCAGTGACCAACCGTCTCAAATCATCGTTTCCGAGAAGTGGACTATAATGCCCAACTCGGTACGGTCGCTAAATACCAACACTCACTGAGCATGCGAAACATATTTCCACGAAAAGCACCATCGGACTTGAGCCGGCATGTCACAATACGATCAGCACGAGACCGCCATCGTATGGTGCGCCGTCTTGCCGACGAGCTAGAACGACTGGCGAACAGAGTCGACCAGCCTTACGTCACCATGGTGCAGATCCAGCTCGTGGTACAGGTGTGCGGAGATCACAGCTATCCGAGGTGGAAAGAGACCCGAGAGGCGACGTGGCGTCGGGAAGGTGGCAGATTCTCAACGAGGACATGGCCAGTGGCGCTCAGATCGGGCCATTTCGCGGCCGTACTTCTGCCTCTACGACTCGGGCATGTATCCACGGCTAGAGATCATCCGCCGCTTGTGGCCAGTCCGAGATTCACCTACGGCCGACTAAAAGGCGATACGGGATACAAGGACGGGGTTCTGGGCCTCGTCACTAGCTGGGTCAGCGAACCGGGCTTCGGTGTGACTGCACAGCTTGCACCACCTATAGTGGAGCTGGTCTATGACGGGAGAGTCGCTGACAGGCGAACCCATGCATTTGGGCTCGATTGGCCACTTCCCACCCCACCTGATCTGCTGTCGTCATCGAGAGGCGAAAGCACATGAACACGATATGTAGTGCGAGGCGATGAACCTACTCCGTCGTTCGGACTTCCTCATTCGTAGTAAGAGACCGTCGAGCGTCCTGGCCGATGCCGCTTGTGGCATCGCCGACTTCGCACACGAACGATACGCCGAAGGCAGAGGAGGGACGGTGTTTTTGCCCGGCGGTCCAGGTGCCGGTCACGACCTCATCTTTGACCAATTGCCATCCTACGTATCACGGCGCCGCCAACCCGCCTTGCTGCTGCGAGGAAGCATTGTCAACGGTATTTACATCCCCGCCTCTCTGCGTGTGACGGCGACATCTACCGTGTTGGCCGCCGCGGCGGACGTGACTGGCTGGTTCGCTCCGCTTATGGGGCCGCTTGGTCCGTTGAGCCCTCTGCTTGGGCAAATAATCAGTAGCGTCAACGACGGTCGACGTCTTTATCGCACCCTTTCCGCCAGTAGAACTTCGGCTCTCACCGGACCACGGCTTCTTCAGCGAGTCCTCCGCGCCGTCGCCGACGAACATCCACTTTGCCTCGCCATCGAGAGCACGGCGGCAGATGCCTCGTGGTGGACTGACCTGGTCGAGAACCTGTCGATTGAGGCTGATGTTGACCTACGTATCTTGACAGTCGTTGGGCTCGATGGACCGTCACAGCTGTTCACGGATGGTGACAGTCATTCTGATCTATTGCGGCTTGCGACGGACCTTGTCAACAGTAGCTATGCGAGATGGTGGTCGATACCGACCCTCGACGACGCGGCTGTCGGGGCACTGATCGGTTCTGCTAGCGCCGATGTCTCCGGAGCACTAGCGATTCTGGCAGACGGACAGGTTGGTCGGGTAGTGCAGCTCTTTGACGAATGGCGACGAGAGAATGTCATCGCAAGAGACCGAAGAGGGATGTGGGTGTTCGACCATGCCGAGCTAGAACACGGTGTCGCGCCGGCCAAGGACATAGTCGATGATCGTATTAGGGAAGCATCAGGAAGCGACAGGCGGTCATTTGATAAGACAAGGCGATTCCTAGTCATGGCAGCGTTGCAGGGTGAAAGCTTTGTGATCGCGCCTATAGCCGAGTTGCTCGGTACGCCGCTAGACGCTTGCGAGCGGCTCGCTGACCGGCTCACGCGCGAGGATGGTTGCAAACCATTGTTGGAAGCTGTGCAGGAGATTCTTACTGGACCGGTCCATCAAACGCCACGATACCGGTTTACCGATCGATGGATTTGGTATTCACTGGAGCGCTACGGCCTTAGTAAGGCGGACGAGCCCGAGGCGGCTATGAAGTGCGCCCGCTCGCTCGAACAGATCTATGCGGCAGAGTCAACGTCGATTGCCTACGTTCTTGAGCGACTTTATAGATTGGCTCACGACCCCGTAGAGCGTGAACGGTGGCGGCGAATCGCCGAGGTGGCACCTGCGGAGAACCAGATACGGTGGCAGGCAAAAGTTGTGATCGAAGACAAACGACTTTGGTCAACCTGGACCGGCGACGAAGCTCGCCGCACGTCGGATTTTCTACTGGGAGCGTCGGTACAACTGAGTCGCATGCGACCGCGGCATGAGCTTTGGCCGTTGCTTGAGGCTGCCGAGAAGATCGCGAGCTTTCATGACCTCCCGCGAGAGCACGCCAAGGCGCTTAGATTGCAAGGCAATCTCTATGCGGCAGATGGTAGCTACGATCGTGCCCGCGAGAGACTCGATACCGCAGAGCGCATACAGCGGCCACTTGATACGACGAGCGAACACGCAGATCTGCTCTGTGATCTTGCGTACGTCGAAAGTGTTGAAGGCGAGGCACGTCCTGCGCTTGCCAGACTAGATCACGCCATCGCTGTATGCAAGGCGTCTCCGGACAGTACTCGTGTCGAGGCTAGAGCTCGCGAACTCTGCGGAAAGATCGCGCTTGAATGTCGTGACGCACGAGCTAAGGGTGATCTCGCTGCGGCGGCTCGTCTCTTCCGTGAACTCGATGATATGGATGGGGTCACATCGAGTTTGACGGCGCTGGGCTCAGCTCAAGTAGTTGAAGGTGACATTCCCGGAGCGATCGATTCGATTTCCGAGGCGATCACGGTTGCGCAATGTACAGGAAACAAGGCGACTGAGCTAGCTGCTCAGCAATACCTCGGTGCCTTGATATCGGATGACGAGATGGCCTACCGTCATCATCAGCGTGCAGTTACTCTCGCACGCGAGCTGAACTACGCGCCAGCCGAGGCCGAGTCGCTATTGTCACTCGCTCGCAATGCACGTGCCTTAAAGCGAATGGATGAGGCAGCGCATCTACTGCAGCAAGCTTTTGATCTTGAGCGACGGCTCAAAGACGCGGTTGGGATAGCTTGGTGTCGGCTTGAGATGGGTACGCTCCAGATAAGCGTAGGCGCGCTAACGCAAGCGACAAGGAATCTCAAGGCCGCGCAGGAGGTGTTCTCTGCCCAGAACATCCGCGAGGGTTTGGGCTTGACACATCATGCTCTAGGGAATGTAGCTGCGATACGGGGAGACCGACGGACTACGAAGCGAGAGCTCGAGATGGCAGCAAGTTGCGGAGTTGGGGGCCAGAACCGCATGCTGATCATACATCCTCTACGACGCCCTCGAAGCAATTCCCGGCTCTAAGATTGAACACCACGTTTCGGCAAAAACTGACGAGCATGTAGGACGACGTTCAGTCGGTCCCCCGAACCCAAAGAGCGACGGGTATCTTCCGACATCGGCAGCGGCTCACTGCTCGCGCCTGCCTCGTCGCTGCGCGCTAACTTCCAGACGCCGCGACCGAAGGGTCAGCCTCCAGGCAAGTTCCGCACCGCTCAGCAGCATGACGCGCTGCCCGCGCGACTCCGCTAGCAAGCCTAGAAAACGACGTTTTTTTTATAGCTCGTGAACGATTACGCGCAGCGCCGGCACCGGTCGCTCGAATTCCCAGGAGCAGCATACGTGTGTTCGGGATGGCATACGCCGGGTCTCGATGGTCGCGAAGCCCGGTATGGACGTGGCACGAGGACCGCAGATGGACCGCAGGCGCCCCGAAAACCGCTTAGGAAAGCCAACTCTAACCGGGCGCCCCGATTTGAAATCCCGGTCGCCTCACGGGGCGGCTGGGAGCATCAGAAGCCTCGAAATCCCGCTCTGGACTATGGATTCGGGGCATTTGGAGCCGATAGATTCAGGTGGGCTGGGATGCTGGCTGTGTAGCCGACCGCCCACGAACCACACACGCTGCAATGGATCGACCCACACGGTTCGGTCGGGCGGGTCGCAGATTCAACCTATCTCCCGATAGTTGCCGGTGGATACCGCGAGGGGCTGGGACGCCCCGAGAAGGCATGTTTGGCTCTGGTAGTGGGCGTGCCGAAGCTCGAACCGGGCAGTGTGGGGACGTGACGGCGCTCATTTCGAGCGGACCGCCCACGAATCACCCGCGTCGGGCGATCGGATCGCTATCGCACGTACCGTTGCTTGCTTACCATCTACGTGGTCTGCGTCGTTCCCGACAGCTAGAGTTGACGCGCCCTACACCGGAGGATCTGCATGGCTACTAGTACCGAGGCTGAGGAGTTCGAGGACACCGGGAACGAAGGTTTCCCGCCTGCTGAGCGCAAGGTCGTGACCCAGAGCTATGACCTGTCCATCCAGACACTTAAGGAGCGGTGGGAGAATGAGGACCTGCTGCTTCCGGAGATTCAGCGCGAGTATGTCTGGGACAATCCCCGGGGTAGCCGACTCATTGAGTCACTCCTACTGAATATACCTATCCCTGTCCTCTACTTTGCGGAGACGGAGGACGCAAAGTGGGAGATCTTCGACGGTCACCAAAGGGTGCGCTCGGTAGTTCGCTTCCTCAAGAATGAGTTTCGTCTGAGTAGTCTGACCGTGTTGGCGGACCTCAACGGCCTTCGGTTCCATCAGCTTCCAGCGCGCGAGCAACGGTTTCTGGTAACTCGCATGATGCGCGCCGTTGTGATCTCAATCGATTCGCATCCGACCATGAAGTTTGAGATTTTCGAGCGACTCAATACTGGTGCCGTCATCCTTAACGCGCAGGAGCTGCGCAATTCGCTCTTCCGTGGATCGTTTAACTCCATGCTTCGCGAGCTTGTGAAGGACTCGATCTATAGGGAATGTATTGGCACAGCAACTCCCCGAAAGCGTATGGTCGACGAGGAGTTTGCGCTCCGGTTTTTTGCGCTCAGCGCAAACCTCTCAGATTATCGTCCTCCTTTGAAGAAGTTTCTCAATGATTACATGCGTGGAGTACAGAACGCGCCCGAGAAAGATCTTCAGGCGCTCCGCAGCCGATTTCTTGGAGCGGTTACGCGCATCAGTCAGGTGTGGGGTTCGAGTGCGTTCAAGGTCACAGACCGACAGGGAAAAGCTACAGAGAGGGCTCCCAATCGAGCCCTTTTTGATGCACAGATGGTCGCTTTTGATCTCGTTCCGGCTTCCACGAATATCACCGAAGTACGAAGAGAGGTCATTCGCGAGTTCGCCAAGCTGTATGGGAGCGACGACTTCATGGATAGCATCAGCCTTGCGACGGGTGATCGCAGTCGCACCTTCTACCGCATTCGCGTAGCGATTAGTGCGCTTCAAGCCGCCGGAATCAAGGTCAAGATGCCAGCCGGACTCAAGTAGCGATCACAGGTCGAAAATGGCATCCGATTCCCTTGATGCGTTTGTGCGGGCTGTTGAGGAGGTCACGGAACTTCAACGGGCTGATCCTACACCTGTGGGCCAGCCGCCGAGCGATCCAGCGACTACAAGAGTTATTGGTCGGGCTAGCGTGGTCTTGCTCTCAAGTCATTTTGAGCGCTACATTTATGCCGTCAACGAGGAGGCCACCTGTTTTATCAATGCTATGAATGTGGTCGGGGTGAACCTTCCCGAGCTTTTTAGACTCATGCACAGCCGCACAAGCGTAGATGCAATGCTTGAGACGGGCTGGGACCGCAGAGCCGAGAAGCTTCGGAGCTTCGTCCAATCTGAGGGGTGGCTCTGGGGTGCTGAACAGTCCGGAACGTTGAACCATGATCAGCTACTGGCCTGGATGAAGGCGCCGACCCCGAAGAACCTCGTCCGCTATTACCGATACTGGGACATACAGGACATCTTCAGTGCGGTGACCCGTGCGATCCACACGAGGACAGACCTGCGCCTGAAGCTCGACGAGCTCGTGCGCAAGCGAAACAACATTGCTCACGGTGATCTGACCACGGAGGCTACGCGCGCTGACGTGCAGTCGTATCAGGATGCGGCGCTCCGCTTCTGCGAGCGCTCTGATCGACAGCTTGCCCGGGCGCTGGGTCGTATCTTCGCATGTCCGGCTCCGTGGTAATGGAACACCTCCTGGACTCGAAAGGTTGGCCCGACGGCCCGGCGAGGAATTTGCGTCGAGTGGTCCAGCACGCTCGACGAGGCTCTGCACACGTCCGACCCCTAAGGGCTCTCTTTTCGATCCCTCGCTAATTCTGGTCGCAACACCAGATGTAGGGTCTCAACGACAGCAATCGCACAGCGATTGCTGTGGCGTGCATCTAGCCTGTGAAGACCCGGAGAGCAGCGCGGGGTGCCCTGGGACGGCTACGCGGCAGTCCTTGTGAGGAGTCTCAGGGGCGGTCCAGCGGCGTTGCACTGGGGTCCTGTGGCCATTCGCCGTGTCGGCGAGGATCGGGTCGAGGAAGCTCGCGGCTTCCGCGTGCGCGGCGCTGAGGTCAGTTGGTAGGCCGAGGTCTGCTGTGGCGCGGGCGTAGGGGCCACCCACGAGGCTGGCGGCGGCGGGAGTGCAGAGGGGAGAGGTTGGCGCTGACGATTGAGGAATGTCGCCGTGAGGCTCGTCCGCAGACGGTCCGCGTTGGGTGTGGCCAGTTCGGCGATTAGGAGGAGGTCGATTAGGTCCTTGATCCTGGTGCTCTCCTGTTCCTGCGGCCCGTAGGTCGCGGTGTATGCGTGGACCTTCTCGGCGATGTGCTGCTCCAGGGCTATGACGGGCATCTCGACGGGCTGAATGTCGGCGAAGTCGAGAAGGCTCGGGATCGGCAGGCGTTCGGTTGGGGCGGTTTGTTGGTCGTTGAGGGCTACGTCGATTGGGAATTGCTCGAATCGTCGTCCTGCGACTTCGGCAGTCACGCTGTAGCGGACGGCACGGAACGTGTCTGCATGGTCGAGCGCGGCAGTTCGTGTCACGTCGAAGCTGAAATGGTCGTTGAGGTCGATCGCCTGTACTGCGATGAGTTGTGCGGTCGCGGTCTGCTCGTCGTCGGCTCCGGCGAGGTCGATGTCCTTGGTTGCTCGTGTTCGCACGCCGAGTCACAGCTCAAGCGCGAATGCTCCCTTGAGCATCCAGTTTCCCGTCTCCGCGACGCTGAGTCTGGCGAGGAAGCGCTCGAAGGCGACTCGCTTACGTAGTCGCATAACCGGCAGGCCGCTCGTGGTTGCTTCGTTGCGTATGCGCTGGTCGAGCGCAGCTCGGAATGCCTCAGCTGTGTCGTACTTCACGCTGTGGTGGTTTCCTGGGTGGTTTGCTTCACGAGCGTGGGGAGGTGTCCGCCGTTTCGCTCGGCGTGCTCAGCGAGCTGGTCGGGCGTCGTGCGACCTTCGCGAAGGGCCTGGCGGATGGCCATCTGGATCTGCTCAGGTGCTGTGCCTGAGCGTGCCGCATCGATGATCGTTCTCGCCGGTGTGGTGACGCGGATGCCGTGGCGAATTGTGATGTCTCCGTCCGGGATGGGTGCGGTGGCGGTGTGCAGGGTCACTCCGCTGGGTGCTCGGACGCCTCGGTGTTCGCGGGAGACGAGCAGGTGCACCGTGTTGGGCAGCACATCGGAGAGGCCGTGCAGTACGAGCGCGCTCTCGTGCGAGACAACCGCCCTCTCCATCCCGACGGTGAGCCATGCGCCGCGGATCTCGTCGTGCTCACCTGCTGGGTAGTCGCTGAGGCGATAGAGCCCCTGTCGCATCCTCTGGAAGCGGCCTGACCGTGCGTGATGGGCAAGAAGCTGTGCGCTGATGCCCCGTTCTTGGGCCTGTCGTGTCGTGAAGAGTCCATCCTGGGAGTAGGCGAGGCGGTGGAGCGCTGGAAGATCGGGCTTCTGTTCTGCGTCAGACATTTCTACAGTATTCTTTTAGTGTATGCTGACAGACAAGAGGTATGGCTGAGCGCATCTTGGTGCTCAGCTTGACGGAATCCCAATCGGAAGGGCTGCTCAGGGAACGTCGATGCCGACGACACGCGCTCGATGTCCGCCCATCGAAGCGCCTCCCTGGTCCTCTCCGCGACCGTCTCGAACTCGACTTGCGGCACGAATCGCAGTCGCGGTTCAGGCGCTCGCCTATGCCCATGCTCGATCAGTTGCCCAAGCTGCCGTTCAAGACGGTGTTGAGGCAGCCAGCGCGGAAGGGAACCGGCGCGGTATTGCTCGCGGCGACGCTCTATGGATGCGGCTGGCGGTGCAGGAGCGCATTTGCGTCCGTCGGTGCAAAGCGCGCCCGGAACCGTGACCGTCGGGCATATCGCGCTGTATTCATCGAGTTCCTGTTCGCTCCTTTACTAAATATTGTGCTAAAGTAAAGGATGTGCCGCGTGTATCTTCCAAGAATCAGGTCACGCTCCCCGTCGAGGCTATGCGTGCTGCGGGGCTACGTGCCGGCGATGAGATCGTCGTGCGTCCGCTTGGCGATGGCGAGATCGTCCTCGCGACGCGTGGCTCGCGGGTCCGGCGTCACGCGGGTATCGCGACTGGGATCTATAAGGACGGCGAGATCGATCGGCTTCGTGACGAGTGGGAGCGCTGATCCTCGATGCCAGTGTCCTGATCGGACTACTGGACACCGCAGACGCCCACCACGCAAGTTCAATCAACGACATCGAAGTCGCAGACCAGGCAGGAGAACAGCTGTTGGTCCCTGCGAGCGCCTATAGCGAGGCGCTTGTCGCTTTCGCGCGTGCTGGACGTATCCGTGAAGCGCGCGAAGCGATAGCGGCTATGGGCATCTCGGTCGCGCCGCTCACCGCGAAAGTCGCCGAGCATGCGGCTGAGCTGCGTGCCCGTTACGAGCGGTTGCGCTTGCCGGACGCGATCGTCCTCGCCACCGCTCGCGCGCTGGATGGCGAGTTGCTGAGCTATGACCGTCGCCTTGCACAGATAGCTCGCAAGCACAGCTAACGTCGCCTGACCGCATCTCGCCGCTCACGCCGGCGAATCCCCAGCAACCATCATTTGTCCGATTGTCTTAGTTTCACCGAATCACAGCGAATACGGCAAATCGGCTACGCGACGGCGTCTGCTGACTCGCGCGCGCTGAGTTGGACGATCGGGATCGTCCGGTTCGCTTTCGCCGCTTCTTGACGATAGGTTGCGTAGGGTGCAAAGACACGGTCTGCGAGCGTCCACAGCCTGTCGCACTCAGGTTCATCGCTGACCACCGTCGCCCGCATCGGGATGCCACCGAACGTGACATCGGGGTGGGCCCGAAGATTGTGGAACCACGCCGGGTGTTTCTTGTCGCCGGCCCTCGATGCGACGATCGTGACCCGGTCCTCGTCGTGGAAGTAGATGACCGCGTTGCGTCGCGCCGCGCCACTCTTCGCGCCCCGGGTTTCGAGCAGGGCGGTTGGGAGCACGAGGCCCATCCCGATGCGCCCTCGGGTTGCCCGCAACAGATATGGATCGATCTTCCACACGACCTTGGCCGAGATGAACCGCCCTAGGCGGGTGCTGGAAAACGCGGCATATGCGCGGCTGAAAAGGCTGCGCGGGCGGAGGGGGTCGACGTACTTGAGCTGACTAGGCATCGCGGAATTCTCCCACACGCCTTCATTCGGGCCGCCCGTTTATCGCGGCTCCGACGGGCTCGACGATCGAGCCCGAGGGCAACGGACCACGAATGCCCTCTCCGTCGCACAGCGCGCGGCAGCGGCGGTAGATGGTGTGAAATCCGAGCAACTGCGGGATCGTCTCGAAGCGGTAGCCGCGGGCGCGCAGCCTGGCGATGATGTGCGGATATGCTGCGAGCGTCTGCCCGCGGGGACCCCCGCCGTCATGGGAGAGCAGGATCGAGCCCGGCCGAACCTGCGCGAGGACGCGCCGTTCTATCGCCGCGCTGCCTGGGCGGGCCCAGTCGACGGGATCGACATTCCACAGGACCGTGGCCAGGCCCAGAGCTCTGGCCGTACGCACTACCGATGAGTCATACGCGCCGTAGGGCGGGCGAAACACACACGGCGTGTAGCCAGTCTGCGCACGGATCGCCTTGATCGTGCTCTGCAGCTGCCCGTACGCGTTCCCGCTCTTCGTGAGATCCGGATGTGTGAACGTGTGGTCGCCGAGCGCGTCGCCGGCGCGCAGCTCGCCGCGGAGGGTCGACCCGTAGGCGCCCGTCACCTGTCCGCCGATCAGGAAGAATGTGGCGGGGGCGTGATTGCGCTCGAGCATGTCCACGAACGCTCGCGTATCCGCAGCCGGACCGTCGTCGAAGCTGATCGCCACAACCTTGCGGCCGCGACCATGTAGATAGGCTCGACCCGTACCCCTCGCCACGCAGCCAACCGGGCGATAGAGCACCGGTGCCGGTCTGCTGGCCGTCCTGCCTGAGGAAGTGGGCACCCACGAGGATTCCGCGGTGGAGACGACGGCGGAGGGCAGCACCAGCGTCATCGCGAATGCCAACGCGCTCCACACTCTTGGCGATGGAGCGAGTCGGAGCTTGCGTCTCGCGCGCACGATGCCCACAGGGTACGCCACAGGACTGACCGCCCTGCGCACGCTGTGTAAGCCGAACATCTGCCTCGTGTCGTTCGCGTCCGGACGCTACGTTGTGGCAACTCGAGCCGTGCCGAGAGCGGATCGAGCTTCGTGCGCGAGCCCGCGATGAGTTTGCGGTCGAGGCCCGGTCTCAATTACGTCACCTTCCACCCACGCTCGCGCCAGTTCGCGAGAAGAGGAGTCGATCATGTTCGAGAACACGAAGGCGTTCAGCGGGTTCGCCGTGGACGATATGGACAAGGCCCAGTCGTTCTACGGCGAGACGCTCGGGCTGAAGACATCCGAGCAGCACGGACTGATGACGTTGCACATCGCCGGCGACCGCGACACGCTCGTCTATCCCAAGCCGGACTGCGTCCCGGCGAACTACACGATCCTGAATTTTCCCGTGGACGACATCGAGCAGGCCGTCGACGGACTCGCCGCCCGCGGCGTGCGCTTTGAGATCTACGACGGCTTCGAGCAGGACGAGCGAGGCATCTCCCGCGGCGGTGGACCGTACATCGCCTGGTTCAAGGACGCCTCCGGCAACATCCTGTCCGTACTGCAAGAGCGGTAGACCCCACCGGCTACGGTAGGTCCATGGTCGCCCGTTCTGACGCCTCGGTCAAGCGCCTGACGCTGATCGCCACGATCATGGGCTCGGGCATCGCGCTGCTCGACGGCACCGTCGTGAACGTCGCCCTGCCGACGATCCAGCGCGATCTCGGCGGCGGTCTCGCAGCTCAGCAGTGGGTGCTGAACGGGTATCTGCTGACGCTCGGGTCGCTGATCCTGATCGGTGGGTCGCTTGGGGACCTGTTCGGCGAGCGGCGGATCTTCGCGCTCGGCGTCGGTGGCTTCGGCGTCGCCTCCCTGGGCTGCGCGCTCGCGCCCTCGATCGGCGCGCTGATCGCCGCTCGCGCCGTGCAGGGTGTGGCGGGTGCCCTGCTCGTGCCGAGCGCGCTCGCGACGATTGTCGCCACTTTTCCCGAGTCTGAGCGCGGCCCCGCGATCGGCAGTTGGACCGCCTGGGGGGGCATCGCCACGGTGATCGGCCCACTTGCCGGCGGCGAGCTCCTGGCGATCGCCTCCTGGCGCTGGATCTTCTTGATCAACATTCCGTTCGTGATTGCCTGTGTCACGTTGATCCTCGCCGTGATTCCCCGTGCCGAGCGCGGTGCTCGCGGCAAGCGCACTGTCGACGTGCTCGGTGCGCTCCTCGGCGCGCTCGGCCTCGCCGGGCCGGTGTTCGCCCTGATCGAGCAGCCGCGACTCGGATGGTCGAGTCCCGCCGTGGTCGGTCCCCTGATCGCCGGCGTCGTGCTGCTCGTGTGCTTCGCGCTTCACGAGGCCCGCACGCGCGACCCGATGCTGCCGCTGGGGCTGTTCCGCCGTCGCAACTTCTCCGCTGGCAACATCGAGACGTTTTCGATGTACGCGGGCCTGTCGATCATGCTCTTCTTTCTCGTCCTCTTCCTCCAGCAGATCGGCGGCTACACCCCGCTGCAGAGCGGTCTCGCGACGCTGCCCGTGACGCTGCTGATGTTCATCCTCTCCCGCCGCTTCGGCGGTCTTGCGGATCGTTTCGGCCCGCGCCTGTTCATGGGCGCGGGACCGCTCGTCTCCGCCTGCGGCCTGCTGCTGTTCCAACGCGTCGGCGTCCACGTCGACTACGTCTCCGCCGTGTTGCCGGCGCTCGTTGTGTTCGGCATCGGCCTGGCGATGACCGTCGCGCCGCTCACCGCCGCCGTGCTCGCGGGCGCCGAGGAGTCCCAGGCAGGGATCGCCTCGGGCGTCAACAACGCCGTCGCTCGCATCGCCGGCCTGCTGGGGACCGCCGCGATCGGCGCGGTCGTGGCCGCGTCCTTCAGCTCTTCCCTGAGCAGCCATCTCTCGGGCATGGCGCTCGACGGTCCCGCCCGCGCCGCGGTTCAGCAGGCCAAGCGCCTGCCGCTCGGACGCCCCGACGTTCATGCGCTGCCCGCCGCCCAGGCGCATGCGGTCACCGTCGCTGCCGAGGACGCCTCACTGCGCAGCTTTCACATCGGCCTTGGCGTGGCCGCGGCGCTAGTCGCGATCGGCGGTCTCGCGGGAGCTGCGGGGATCCGCAACCCTCGCCGCATCGTCCGAGCCGAGGCGTGTCCTGGTGGCCAACTCGTGGGCGCGAGTCCCGACGCGGTTCAGGCGACGGGCTCGCGCGCGTAGGCGCGCATCGCGTCGATGATCGGACCGAGCTTGCGTCCGCGCGCGGTAAGCCGGTACTCGACCATCGGCGGGCTCGACGGGATCACCCTACGCTCGAGCAGTCCGGCGCCCTCGAGGTCGCGCAGCCGCTCTGACAGCATCCGCGGAGAGATGCCTTCGACCGCCTCGGCGAACTCGTTGAAGCGCAGCGCGCCGGTCAGCGCGGCGTAGACGATCGACAGCTGCCAGCGCCGCTCGAGGAGGTCCGCCGTGTGACGGACCTCCTCGGGAACCGGCTCACATCTACGAGACCGCGACATCGCGCCTGCGCCCCGCGCTGGGGTAGGCCGGCTCGAGCGCGCGGTCGAGGACCTCCTGCACGGTCATCACCGGGTGGAAGGCCATCTGCTCGCGCACCTCCTCGGGAATGTCGTCCAGGTCGCCGCGGTTGCGCTCGGGCAGGATCACATCGGTCAGCCCGGCCGCGTGGGCCGCGAGCACCTTCTGCTTGAGGCCGCCGATCGGCAGGACGCGACCCTGCAGCGTGACCTCGCCGGTCATGCCTACCGTGTGCTTTACCGGGCGCCCGCTCAGCAGTGAGGCGAGCGCCGTGACCATCGTCACGCCCGCGCTCGGCCCGTCCTTCGGGATCGCCCCCGCCGGCACGTGCACGTGGAACTCCTGCCCCTCGAAGGCCTGCTCGTCGATGCCGAGCTCCTCCGCGTGGCCGCGCACGTAGGACAGGGCGATCCGCGCCGACTCCTTCATCACGTCGCCGAGCTGACCGGTCAGCACGAGCCCGTTGCCCACGGCCGAGCCGCCCGCCTTCATCGCGGTGGCCTCGACGAACAGCACGTCGCCGCCGGTGCCGGTGACGGCCAACCCGGTTGCGACACCAGGCGTGGCGGTCCGCGAGGCGGACTCCTGGAAGAACTTCTGGCGGCCGAGCGCATCGCGCACCGCCTCCACGTCGATCTTCACCGGGGTCTGCACGGGCGGGGCCTTCGCCGTTTGACTTCCAGCGAGCTTCGCCTTCTTGGTCGGCTTCTTCTCGTCCTTGGCGGTGACCGTCTTCTCAGCCGAGGCGCCAGCCTCTGTGCCCGCCGACTTCGGCTGTCCGGCTGTCTGGGGCTGGGTCGAGGCGATCCGGGTGGCGGTCTTGCGCAACACGGTGCCGAGCTCGCGCTCGAGGTTGCGCACGCCGGCCTCACGGGTGTACTCGGAGATGATCGTCCTCAGCACTTCGTCGGAGATCTCGACCTCGTCCTCGCGCAGACCGTTGCGGTCACGCTGGCGTGGCCACAGGTAGCCCTTGGCGATCGCCAGCTTCTCCTCGGAGGTATACCCGTCGAAGCGGATCGTCTCCATCCGGTCCAACAGCGGACCGGGGATCGTGTCGGCGACGTTCGCCGTGGCCAGGAACATCACCTGGCTGAGGTCGAGCTCGACGTCGAGGTAGTGGTCGCGGAACGAGTGGTTCTGCGCCGGGTCGAGCACCTCCAGGAGCGCGGCCGAAGGGTCACCGCGCCAGTCGGCGCCGACCTTGTCGACCTCGTCGAGCAGGATCACGGGATTCATCGTGCCCGCGTCGCGCAGCGCCCTGACTAGCCGGCCCGGGAGCGCTCCAATGTACGTGCGGCGGTGTCCGCGGATCTCCGCCTCGTCGCGCACGCCGCCCAGCGACATGCGCACGAACTCGCGTCCGGTCGCCCGCGCGATCGACTCGCCGATCGACGTCTTGCCGGTGCCCGGAGGACCGATCAGCGTGAGGATCGCCCCCGACTTCGGGTCGGCCTCGATCCCACGGTCCTGGCGCAGCTTGCGCACGGCCAGATACTCGGTGATGCGGTCCTTGACGTCCTCCAGGCCCGCGTGATCGGCGTCGAGCACCGCGCGCGCCGCGACCGGATCGAGGTGCTCGTCCGAGCGCTTGCTCCACGGCACGGCGATCAGCCAGTCCAGGTAGGTGCGGATCATGCTCGACTCGCCGGTCTGCTCGCCCATCCGCTCGAGCCGGCTGAGCTCCTTCAGGGCCTGCTCGTTGACGTCCTGCGGCATCCCGGCGGCCTCGATCTTAGTGCGGTACTCCTCCGCCACCGAGGCATCGTCGTCGCCCAGCTCCTTGCGGATCGAGTCCATCTGCTTGCGCAGGAAGTACTCGCGCTGCTGCTTCTCCGCGCCGTCCTGCACGTCCTCACGGATGCGCTTGCGCACCTGCAGCTCTGCCAGGCTCTCGCGCTGGAGCTTCACGGCCAGCTCCAGGCGCTCGGTCACGTCCAACGTGCGCAGCAGCTCGACCTTCTGCTCGTATGAGAGCTGCGGCGAGTACCCGGCCGAGTCGGCCAGTGCGCCGGGCTCGACGATCGCGCGCAGGAACGCCGAGATGCGTCCGTCGTCGCCGCGCAGCTCGAGGATCTCCTCGACGATCGCCCGGTACTCGCGCTCGAGCTCCCGCGTCCGTCCGTCGACCGGCGCCTCGTCGGGGCGCTCGTCGACCTCCACGCGCAGATCGCCGTCGGCTCCGGTCTGGGCGGCGCCGATCAGCGCTCGATGCACGCCGGAGATGGCCACCGCACGGCCACCCCCCGGCAGGCGGATGTGCTCTGAGACCTCGGCGATCGTGCCGACCTCCAAGAACTCGTTCTCGTGGCGGGGCACGAGCACCACCCGCTCGTCGTCGCCCACGTCCACGGTCAGCGTGATGCCCATGCTCGGGAACACGACTGTGTCGTCGAGGGGGATCAGCCTCAGGAGCGGCCTGGGCGCGGATGGCTGGATCTGGTGCTGCTCTGAGGGAGAGGCCATGGTTATATCTCCATATGAGCTTACGAAAGTTTAGTTAGTATAGCGCGCGATGGTTGCGCATGCAAGCACTTGCCCAATAATAAGTGGTGGGGACACCGAAAGCTTGAGGGAGGCGGCTTGGGTGCATAGTGCACCGACATAACCGGTATTGCTATAGCTATACCGGTTGTAAAAATGAACAACACATCCCCGGAGGCCCCAAGAGGCGTACGCTCAGTTCCCAGGCCCGTCAAAGTCGACCTCGACGTTCTCCTCCTCCACTCGCTCCTCGCTCTCCGCCGAAGAGGTCAGCGCGCGCCGGTCGGCGTCGAGCAGCGGGTCGGAGAAGAAGCTGCGCGGCCACAGCCGTCGCGCGCGCACGACATTGATCTCAGCCGCGAACAGCGTGACCTGGCTGCCGAGATACAGCCACGAGAGCAGGCCGAGCACGAAGGCGAACAGGCCGGATGTCTCCTTGGCGTGGCGGACGACGTGAGCTACGTAGTACCCGCCGACGTGCTGCAGGATCTGCCACAGGATCGCCGCGACGATCACGCCTGGAAGTAGATCGCGCGTGGGCAGCTCCTTGGCGGTGAGCAGCCGAAAGGCGGTGAAGAACAGCAGCAGGTTTGCCGCCAGTGCGAGCAGGACCCCACCGATGACCGCAAGCGCGCCGGCGGGCGCCTGCGCCGTGACATAGCCCGCGGCAAGGGTCGAGATGATGCTGAGCAGTCCAAGTATCGCGAGCAGTCCCACGCCGCGGAGCCGTGAGACGAGGAAGTTCGGCCGGTCCTTATGAGGGATGTGCCAGATCTGGTTGAAGGCGTTCTGGGCGGCCCCCGTGATGCCGAGACCGGCCAGCAGCGAGCCGACGATTCCGATCGCCAGGCCGACGCCGCTGCCTTTGAGTGAGTGGACGTTGCGCTGGAGCTGATCGCCGATGATCGGGAACTGGCTGAGCGTCGAGTTGAGCACGCTCGTCTGGGCGCTCGGGTTGCCCTGCAGGACGAAGCCGAGGATCGTCACGAACACGAGCAGCAGCGGAAACAGCGAGAAGAAGCCGTAGTAGGCGATCAGCGCCGCGAGCTGGCCGGCTTGGTCGTCGCCGAACTTCTTCACGACCGCTGCGAGGAAGCTCACCCGGCTGTGCTGCTGGCGACGATCCAGCGCCTTCAGGCGGTCGGTCAAGCTCATTGGGGCTCACTCCGCCTCGGTGCTGGTCGGTCAGGCTCATCGGCGTCGGCCGGTCTCATTGGAGGGGGGGTCTGCGGGCGCCTGGGTTCGACATGGACAGGTGTCTACCCGATGCACGCTTGAAAAACGAGGACTGGGCGATGTCTGGCCAGTCCATGCGGCAGAGCGCTGGCGGGACTCCGTCGAGGAGGTTGCGCTCGTGGCGCGGGCCAGGCGGGGGCTGCTGCTGCGCGCGCACCGCTTCAGGTTGCGCAGAGAGGATCTAGAGGACTGCTACAGCCAGGCCACACTCGAGCTGCTCGCGTACGCGAGCAGGGGCGGCACGTTCGCGACGAGAGCCCATCTGGCGAATGCGCTCGAGCAGCGGTTCCTGTCGCGCGTGCACGACCATCGTCGTGCGCTGGCGGGGCGAAGCCCGATGCAGGCGGCGATGGAGTCTGCGCTGTCGCTCGGAGACGCCGGCGGCACGGAGGTGGAGATCGTCGACGTACGCGCCGAGGTCGAGAAGCTCGTCCTCGCACGGTTCGAGCTGCGCCGCCTTGGTCGGCTCGCGCAGGAGCTGACGTCTGACCAGCAGCTGGTCCTGGCCTGTCAAATAGGTCTGCAGATGGGCCGCGCGGAGTTTTGCGACAGGTATGGCTGGTCGACCGAGAAGTACCGCAAGGTGGCCCAACGTGCCCGCGCGCGACTGAAGCTGATGGCCGCCGAGGACTCGATGTGGGAAGGAGATGTCCCATTCCCGACGCGGGGGTCGGAGAGAGAGGTAGGGACCCACCTATGAACCTATCTCCCCCCACTCATAGGCGCGTTCCTTGGGACGCCGGCGGCCGATTGCACGGACGACCACCCGGCGATGCCCATCCGCGCGCAAGCGGCCGGAAGCCCGATATCTCCCCATCTCGGCTTCCGGTCGCCCGCGTGCTCGCGCGATCGGCGGGAGCACGTTGAGGTTTCCGGGTCGCCGCTCGCGCGAGATCTACCGGGTGTACTCGCAGGACGAGTTCCTGGACGGAGCGGCACAGGGGTTTCTTGATGGTGTGGAGCGGCGACACGCGCGTGGGGACGGATCGTCCGCGGCGCACGGTGGCGAGCGACGGCTTCGCCGTCTGGCGGGTGCGGCGATGCTGGCGGGAGCGGTTGGGGCCGTCGGGAGTGTCGTGGCCATGCACGGCCCACGAACGCCCAGAAGCGTGGCTCGGTATGACCGCGGCGCCTCGGCGACGGGCCGCTCTCGCACATACCTAGCCGGGCGCCCGACGTCGAGCTCGTCAGGCCACGCCTCGGTCCGGACGTCGAGGGTCGGCCGTGTCCGGCGCGGTCCCCGACCGCGGTTACGCGAAGCTCGGGTCCAAGCCGGACCGCCGGCCGCCGAAGCGCGGCCGGCGTTGATTGGCGAACCGCACCAGGTGTCGAGGCTCGTGGCCGTAGCGACGACGAGCGCCGCAGCGAACACACCGTCGACGCATCCCGAGTTCGGGTTCGAGCACTGAGCGGTACGTGGGTCGCACTCAAGGACATACGACCGTGCAGGTCCTGGCACGACCGCTGTGGCGGATTCGTCTGGGACGAGAGTTGCCCCGCTATGCGCTCTGTGGGCTGTCCCTGGCCGGGATCGCCGCGAGTGCGCGGTTCGCCATCGCACCCCCGCGCGCCCAGGTGGCGCACCCGGCCGCGTCCATTGCTCCCGCGCCGGTAGACCTGGCCGCTCAGAGCTACGCCTCGTTGTTCGTGCGCCGTTACCTCACGTGGAACGCGGCGGAACCGGAAGCGCACGAACGTGCGCTCGCTCCATACGTGGGAACCGGGATGGAGCTCGGCGCAGGACTGCGGCTGCCGTCGACCGGACAGGAGCGGGTTCAGTGGACCGAAATCGCCCAGCAGCGTGAGCCGATGGAGGATGAGCACGTTTACACGATCGCCGCCCAGACGGATACCGCAGGGCTCATATACATGACCGTGAGCGTCCTGCGGATGGCCGGAGGCGGTCTTGTGCTTGCGGGCTACCCGGCGTTCGTGGGCGCCCCGGCATCCGTCCGCGCGGTCGCGCCGGAACGCCTCCGCGAAGTCGGTGATCCGGCTCTGGTCACTGTGGTGGAACGGGCGCTGCGCAACTACCTGGCCTCCTCCGACTCGGAGTTAGCGGCGGATCTAACGCGCGACGCGCGGGTCTCGCTGCCCAGGCTGGGGCTGACCCTCGATTCGGTGCAGCGCATGGGCTGGTCGCCACGAGGCGGCTCAGTAGTGGCAGTCGTACAGGCGCAAGACGCCCGCGGGGCGCAGTACACGCTCGGCTACGAGCTGGACGTGTCCCAGGAACGGGGCCGCTGGGAGGTATCGGCGGTTCAGATGGATCCCACCAGATAAACACGCCAAGAGGAGGAGACAGATGAAGCTCGAGCATCGTTGTCGGTCGATCGTGGTGAGCTGCGTCGTCGTTCTCCTGGCATGTGCCGCGCCTGCGCTGGCACCGGCCGCGACGCGCGCGGCGGTTCTCAGCTCGCACGCGGCCGAACAGGCGGGTGGGTCCGGCAAAGAAGGTGGCTCGCTCGAAGCCGCCGCCGCGAAGGCCGGCAACACCGGACGTGCGGTCGCGATGAGCCTGATCGGGTTGGCCTTTGCCGTCGCGGGAACCGTGCTCGCATTCCGGCGCGACTTCAAGGAGGCGGCGGGCGTCTTCGCGGTGGGGATCGTGTCGGTCCTGCTGGCCACGCCTGCGGGGGTGGCGTTGCTCAAAGACACCGTCACCTCGCTGGTCGGCGGACAGTGATGCTCGAGATCCGCTCCTACCGGCGGGTGTTCGATCTGGAACGGCGCATCTACCGCGTTGACGGACTGCGCTTGAATCCGGGTGGCATACCGGTTCGTGGAGTCGTCTACTTCCTGGCCATCCTCGTGAGCGCCCTGCTCTCCACGACCCTGCCGGTCTTCGCGAATCTCGCGCAGCTGCTGCCCTGGTACCTACGCGATCTGGCGCTGCCCAGTGCAGGCGCGGCAGTGCTCACGATGATCCGGATCGAGGGACGTCCGTTCCACTTGGCGGCAGGGGCATTGGTGCGCTACACGATCGGACCGCGGCGACTGGCGGACGGCTGTGTCTTGCGCCAGGGCCACACGACCTTTGGGGAGCGGTGGTATCCGCGCGAGATCCTGGTGTTGCCGGATGGCTCTGATGCCAGGATGCGCCGGCTGCGGTACACAGGGCCCGGGGCGGTGCTCGTTACCGTCGCTCACGAACGCGTAGAGCTGGGGAGACGATCGGCCAGGAGGATCGGGCGCGGCCCGGCGCTAGCCGTACGCGAACTGCCGGAGGCATTGGCACCCGCTCCCGGCGAGGTGATTGCACTCGCGCGCGGCAGCCGACTGCTGGTGGGCGGCCGGTGAAAGCGCCGATTTCGTTCGTGTACGGCAACTGCGTGTTCGCCGACGGGTTGAACGACGGCTGGGCGGCGTTCGCGGTGGCCGTCTCCTCGTATGAATGGCTGAGCCGGGATGGCAAGCGCAGTCGCTTCCTCGCGCTGCTGGGGGCGCTCGAGGCGATCCAGGCGGACGTGCAGCTCATGCGAGTCGGCAGGCGATGGGATCTCGCGGGTTATGCCCGTGAGCTGGGGGACGACACCCGTGAGCGGGACGAGACGGACACGTCACTACATGCTCAGGCGCGCACGCACGCGGGCGCGCGACGGAAATACGTCGAAGAGCACGCCCGGCGCCTGACGAACATCGGTGTGGCACGACCGATGCTGTTCATGCTGGTGAGCCTGCGCGAGCCCGAGCGCGACCTGGCCACGTACGTGTCGCAGGCCGCCGAGCGCCACCCGCGGGAGTGGAGGAGAGCGTTGGAAGGGATGCTTTCGCCGCGCGACAGGCGACTCCTGAGGGTGGCCGACCTCGAGCGGGCACGAGTGCGGGCCGATCGAACGCATGCGCGACTGGCCGACTTCCTACCCGTGCGTCAGGTGCGCGGCGTCGAGTTGCAGTGGCTCGTGCGCCGAGCATTCTGCCGCGGGCTTGGCGAGCCGGTGGTCGACGGGCTGCACGAGCCGCGAGCGCTGATGTTCGAGCGCAACGGCGACGCCGTGCTGGCGCCGCTGGAGGGCGACGTGATCCGCTGGATGGACGGATACGTCGAGCACCGCGGCAGATCGTTGAGGGTCGAATCGGAGCTGGGTGCGAGCTGGCAGGCGCTGCTCGTGGCGGGAGCGCTGCCGGAGCAAGTCCACTTTCCGGGCGCTCGCGCCGAGCTGATGTTCGCTCCCGCGGAGAGCCTGCCGTTCGGGATCGACCTGTCGCTGAACGCGCGTTTCCTGCCAAACGAGCTGGCGCTGCGAATCGCGCGTAGAAGAATTCAAGACGCCGATCAGATCGTGCGGGCGGAGTCCGACGGCGAGCAGGGTATCTCCGACCTCGGCTACGAGCGCACACAGGAGGCCCGCGACCTGCTCGCCTATCTGCAGGCTTCGAGTCGCCCTCCCTTGCTGAGGGCCACCCTCTCGATCGCGATCGGAGCCCGCGGCGAGCAGGAGCTCGAGGAGCGGGTGGAGATGTGCAGGCGTGCTTACGGAGACATCCGCCTGCACCGGCCGCTCGGGGATCAGCTCGCGCTGTTTCTCCAGCATCTTCCCGGCCAACGCACGAAGGTGGCCGGCTACGACGACACGCTCACGCCCGAGCAGGTGGCCGCGATGATGCCGACCGCCACGCACGCCGTGGGCTCGGTAAGAGGTTTCTACCTCGGATACACCCTGTCGGGCTCCCGACAACCGGTCAGGTTCAACCTGCGGGAGGGCTCGGACGGCGATCGCAACACGACGATCCTCAGCGTTGGTGCGCTGGGTGCGGGCAAGACGACACTCGACCAGAAGCTCAAGTACGAGGGCTTCCTGCTGGGCGCGCGGGTGATCGACTGCGACCCCAAGGGCGACCACCGCTTCCACCTGCTCGAGGAGGTAGCGCCTCACGTCGAGCAGGTGACGCTGGGCCCCGACCCCGCCCTGCGCGGCGTGCTCGATCCGCTGCGGGTGGCGCCGGAGCACCTGCGCCAGGACACGGCGGTTTCGTTCCTGCGCGATCTCTTGCCCGGCAGGGCCGAGCCGGCGTGGGAGACGGCGGTGGTGAGTGCTGTCGACCGTGTGGCGAGGCGCTCGCGCGCGGCGACCTGCCTCGAGGTCGTGCGTGCGTTGCGCGAGGGCGACGAGACCGATAGGCAGGTCGCAAAGACACTCGAGGTGTATGCCCGCTCCGGGTTGACACAGCTTGGCTTTGCCGATCCCAATGTCAGGCTGCCCGCGGTCGGCCATCGCCAGGTCACCTATCTGCCGATTCGCGATCTGCCGGGTCCCGAGCCGGGCATACGGCGCTCAGAGTACTCCCAGGCAGAGCGCGTGGGTGAGCAGATCGTGCGGCTGATCGCGATGTTTGCGATGCATCTGATGAGCACCGAGCGGGATCGGCTGAAGCTGTTTTCCTTCGACGAGGGCTGGCGTCTGCTGGGAGACCCGGCGGGACGAGCGCTGCTCGCCTCGCTGCAGCGGATGGGACGCTCGGAGTTGGCGGTTCCGATCATCAGCACGCAACTCGTGACCGACACGCTGATCGGCGAGCGGGAGTCGCTGGAGAATCTGATCGGAGCGACGTTCGTGTTCGGAATGCGCTCGGAAGCGGAGGCCGCCCGTGCGCTGACGCTGCTCGGGCTCGACCCCGAGGATCGGCGGATGCGCCAGAGCCTGCTGGAGCTGGATGCCGGTCGCTGCCTGTTTCGCGACCACTACGGGCGGGTCGAGGCGATCCAGGTGGACGTGGTGGTGCCCGCGCTACTGCGCGCCTTTTCGACCACGCCCGGGGCCATCTGAGGGTGCCGAGCGGGCGTGCCGCACTCGCGGGCCTGGTGCTGCTTGCGTTTGCGTTCTGCGCACCGCGGGCCGCTGCGATGCCGGCTCGGGTTGCCGGGCATCGTGCGCCCAGCGGTCCGCCGCTCTTCACGGAATCCCCCGCGAACGGAGGGTCCGGAACAGAAGCCTCGAGCGCGGGGCTGGTGAGCGCCGGCGACCCGCTCGTGGGCAACGGCCTCGGCAGTCCCCTGTGCGCTGATGTGGAAGCAGACGGTCTCTCGCGGGCGGCCGAGCGCAACTGCCGCACCTCGGGGTTCGAGGCGGCCCCTGCGCCGACCGGCAACTATGCGTTCGACATTCACATCGACACGGGGGTCATCGGCGCCAACGGAGACACCCTCGAGCAGGACTATCTGATCTCCCCACTGTGGTTTGCGCTCGTATGGATCGCGCACGCGCTGATCGTGGCGCTCGAGTGGTCCTACACGATCGACCTGCTGAACAGCTCCGCGATGAGTGGCGTCGCCACGGGGCTGCGGGCAGCCCAGCGCACCTTCACCGAGCCGTGGCTAGCGATCGCGCTGGCGCTCGCCTCGGTGGGAGCTCTGTACGGCGGGATCGTGCGGCGTCGCGTGACCGAGACGCTCGGACAAGCATTGCTGATGGTGGCGATGATGGCGGGTGGGTTGTGGGTGATCATGAACCCCACGGGCACGTTAGGGGCGCTCGGACTGTGGGCGAACCAAGCCGGCCTGGGCACGCTGGGGGCGGTGCTCGAGGGCACACCGGCACATCCCGGACGCACCTTGGCGGACAGCATGCGGGGAGTCTTCGATGCAGCAGTCGGAGCACCATGGTGCTACATGGAGTTCGGCCAGGTCCGCTGGTGTGAGGATCCCGCGCGCCTGGACCCAAGGCTGCGTGCGGCGAGCCAGGGGATTGCCGCGATCGAGCAGGCCCAGATCGGCTGTCGGCTGCCGAGCAGCCCGGTCCTCGTGTGTGCGCCGCCTGGCAGCGAGCAGGCACGGGTCCTGAGCCACAGCGTGGAGCTGCTCAGGGATGCGCGCACGAACGGAGATCTGTTTCTGGCGCTGGCGGCCAATCAGCCGGCGCGTAACTCGATCAACGACCCTGGCTCGCTGCTCCACGTGCTCTGCGGCGGCTCGAGCGAACCATGCAGTGGGGCGACGGCTGCGCAGGCGGAGTTCCGTGGCCGGAGCGGTACCCAGGCACGCATGGGTGGTCTGCTGATGATCGCGATCGGGGCGCTGGGGATGGTGCTGCTGCTCGGTTTCATCGCCCTGCACCTGCTCGGCGCGGCGATCGTAAGCCTGTTCTACCTGCTGCTGGCGCCGATCGCGGTGATTGCGCCCGCGTTGGGCGACGGCGGCCGCGCCGCGTTCAGGGGTTGGGCGGGACGGCTGCTGGGGGCGGTCGCAGCCAAGCTGATCTACTCGTTCCTGCTCGGAGCCGTACTGATGATGGGACGGATCCTGATGAGCCTGGACGGGCTCGGCTGGTGGACGCAGTGGTTGCTCGTCTCGATGCTGTGGTGGAGCGCGTTCAGACACCGCCATCGGATGCTCGAATTCGCTCGCGGCGAGCGCGAGTCTCGGCACCCGGAGCATCGCCATTCGTTCGCACGACGGCTCGGTCGCGCGCTCGAGACACCGCGCGCGATGCTGCGAACGGCGGAGTGGGCGAGGGACAGATTCTCGAAACCGGCCCCGACCGTCGAGCACCGGAAGGCACTCCTCGCCGTTGGTCACGAGCGAGCCAAGGAGCGCGCCGACGAGCAGGTGCGTCGCACACTCGAACAGGACAATGCGGACGCTGGTGCGCTGGTGGTCGCGGGACCCGAGATCCAGGCGAGACTGACAGCCAAGCGAGCGCAGCTGGTGCGCGTGCAGGGCGCGCGAGACCGGGCGCTCGGGAGTGGCGGCTCCCCCGGCGATACGCGTCGTGCTGCACGGCTCGGAGTGCGCGCAGAGCGGATCGCGCGCGAGCTCGGGGATGAGCAGCGGGCGCTCGATGCAGCACGCCGGAGCACAACAGCAGGAGACAGGACGCGGAAGCTCGCGGGACGCGGACGCGTGTACACACGCGAGCAAGAGCAGGAGCGTGGGCGGTTCCTCGACGCCCAGGCTGCCCTGCCGTCCGGCACAGAAGGTGCGCGCCGGCGCGGCGAGGCCGGGCCGCAGGCGTCCACACAGCGCCGCGACTACGCGGCGCTGGCCGGCCTCGCCGGATACGGTCGCGCGGAGTACGAACGGCTCGAGCCGCGCCTACGCAGGCAAGCACGGACCGAGATAGACCGGGAGCTGGCGGTGCGCCGTGAGCTCGATGGAGCCGCCAAGGACCTGGCCGCGGGTGCGGGTGAGGGGGACGGGCTCGGGCGCCGCGAGCGACGCAAGGCGGGCAAGGACTTCGAGCGCGCGCTCGAAGATCGGGTCGGCGCGGCCGGCCATCGGTCGCCCTCGAATAACCAAGAGTCGGGGATCGACTCATGGCTGCGGGACGCCCGGCCTGGACGGACCGCGCCGAGGTCGACCGTGATGGACGACGCGCGCGAGGTCGCCGCTCGGCGCAAACGCCAGCTGGGAAGAGAGCGTCGGTGACGAGCGGGACGGTCGGTGGAGCGAATGTGCGGTCTCACCGGTACCAGCTCGCCGCGGACCACCTCGCCGGTGTGCTGGTACTCGGCGGCGCGTTGGTGGCTGCGGGCTTCGTGATGGTGGCCTTCGTCGCGGGAACGACGGGCGTGTCGGCGAGCGTGGGAGCCGGCGCAAGCCCGTCCAGTCCCAATGTCTCTGCGCGGGCCCGCGCAGAGATCCCGACCGAATATCTGCGGCTGTACCTTTCGGCGGCGGAGCGATATCGGCTGGATTGGGCGATTCTCGCGGGGATCGGCCGGGTGGAGTGTGACCACGGGCGCGATCCGGACCCCTCGTGCAGCAGGGAGGGAGCGGTGAACTCCGCGGGCGCTGGCGGTCCCATGCAGTTCCTCGCGAGCACCTGGGCGCAATACGGAGTGGACGGAGACGGCGACGGTCGGGTCGACCGGTGGACCGCCGCCGACGCAATCTACGGAGCAGCCGCATACCTGCGCGCATCGGGCGCTCCAAGCGACTATCGCCGGGCGATCTTCGCCTACAACCACGCCACTTGGTACGTCACGGAGGTGGAGCGCTGGGCCGGCATTTATCGGGGACCCGCGTCGTCCGTCTCGATCCCAGCCGCGATCGGCGAAGGAGGCGGATCGCCGGTGGAATCGATGGTGGAAGGCGCCCAGGCGAGGCTGTCGCCGGCGGACGGGCACGTGGCGCTGATTCCGTCACAGGCCCCGGCGGTCGTGCGTGCGATGCTGATCGCGGGAAACGAGCTCCAGGAGCTTCCATACGGACCAGCGGGCCATCCAGATCCGCGCGGGGTTTACAGCGAGGACTGCTCGAGCACGGTCAACTACGTGCTTTACCGCTCGGGAGTACGACCGATCGCGGAAATCCTGCGCGATAACCCACTCGCCCAGTCCTATCCGAGTTGGGGTCTGCCCGGCCCGGGACGGTGGGTAACGATCTACGCGACAGCCGAGGGCGCGGATCATGTATTCGTCGTGATCGCCGGCCTCCGGTTGGACACGAGTCACAACGGTACCGACGTGGGGCCGAACCGCGGAGAAGACGGGCCGCGCTGGCGCATTCTCGATCACATCCCCACCTGGACGCACTGGTCGGTTCGCCATCCACCAGGGTTGTAATGTGGCGGTCGTGAGCGCGCGCAAGGTCGACTATCTGCTGATCGGCGGGGGCCTAGCCTCGGCGAACTGCGCGCGGTGGCTGCGCGAGGAGGGCGCCGAGGGCGACGTGCTGCTCGTCGGGCGCGAGCCTGATCCGCCGTATAACCGCCCGAACTGCTCGAAGGGCTATCTGCGAGGCGAAGAGAGTCGCGAGGAGCCGCTGTTCAGGCCGAACGAGTGGTGGGCAGAGCAGAGCATCGAGCTGCTCACGCGCACGAGCGTCACCTCGCTCGACGTGGACGCGCGAACGGCAAAGCTCTCGACCAAGGAGGAGGTCGAGTTCGACAAGGCGCTACTCGCCACCGGCGCGAACGTCCGTCGGCTGAACGTCGACGGCTGCGAGCTCGAGGAGATCCACTACCTGCGCACGCTCGGCAACGCCGACGCGATCCGCGAGAGCGTGAAGGATGCCGAGCACGTCGTGCTGATCGGCGGCTCCTACATCGGCTGTGAGGTCGCCGCGTCGCTCACGTTGATGGGCAAGCGCTGCACGATCGTGATGCAGGAGAGGGCGACGCTCGAACGGGGCTTCGGCGGACGAGTCGGGCATTTCTTCCAGGACCTGCTCGAAGCACACGGAGTGACCGTCCACGGCGAGGACGAGCTCGAGCGGTTCGAGGGCGATACCCGAACGGGCGCAGGCGGGCGTGTGACGAAGGTGCTCACGCGGCGCGGTCTCGAGCTCGCCGCCGACACGGTTGTGATCGGGGCGGGGGTGGTTCCGGACGTACAGCTGGCGCGTCGCGCGGGTGTCGAGATCGGTGAGCGTGGCGGAGTGCGGTGCAGCTCTCGTCTGGAGACATCCGCGCCCGGCGTGTACGCGGGCGGGGACATCTGCGAATACGATTCGGTCGTGCACGGCGGGAATCCGCTGCGGATCGAGCATTGGGACGTGGCGTTCAACCACGGCAAGACGGCCGCGCTGAACATGCTCGGCAAGGACGTGTCGCACAGCGAGGTTCCCTACTTCTTCTCGGTGCTGGGCGATTGGGGAGAGATGGAGTACGTCGGGCCGGCGTATGCGTGGGACGAGGAGATCGTGCGCGGGTCGATCGACGAGGGCAGCTTCACAAACTGGTATCTGAAGGATGGGCTGGTCAAGGCGGCGCTGACCTTCGGGCGCTCTGAGGATCTCGACCACGCTCGCCGGCTGATCGCCGCCGGTGTCGCGTTGGACGAGCGTCAGCGGGCCGAGCTCGGCGATCTTCAGGCCGGCCTCGCCGAGCTCGGACGCTGAGGCCGGCTGAGCAGCCCTTGGCCTGCTTCGTGGCGGCACATGGCGTCGCCGCCATGCGATCCAGCTCAGCCGCTTTGCTTGGCATCGAACAGACGCACCCATGTGGGGTAGGATGCGAACGTTCATACGGTCGGTGGTAAAGGGAAGTCGGTGAGAATCCGACGCGGACCCGCCACTGTGACCGGGGATGCCAACCGTGGTGCGCCCGCATGGCGTGCAGCCACCGATCCGCCCACGGCGGGACGGGAAGGCGCGGAGGGGTAGGCCCGGGAGCCAGGAGACCTGCCTCCGACCAAAGCCCACAAGCCCTCGTGGAAAGGGGTGGCTCCATGCTCGTATTCCGTCGTACCTATCCAGCGCTCGTCCTTGCGCTGTCCACGTTGTCCGTCCTGATGTACGGCTGCGTTAGTGCAAACTCGGCGGCGGCGGCTGGTCCAGCGACGGTCACCGTCAGGGTGATCGGCTCAAATGACCAGCCTTTGCTGCCGCTGACCCAGGTCACCACAACGACCGCGCCTGTGGTCAAGGACGGCAAATCTGAAGACTCCTGCACCGGCACGAGTGCCGCCGGTGCTCTCGAGTTGGCCACCAAAGGCAACTGGAATGGAAACTGGAGCAGCAGCTTCGGCTACGGGGTCGAAACTATCGATGGCGTCAGCTATCCGTTCACACAACCGAACTACTGGACCTTCTGGCTGAACAACAAGTCTTCGGAAGTCGGGGTGTGTGGTGCGGATCTCGGTCAGGGCGACAGCGTGCTGTTCTTTGTCAGCTGTTTCAGCGAAACGGTTGGTGTCTGTCCTCCAGCCCCGAGCGTGCTGGCGATCGAGACTCCCGCCACAGTTGACGCCGAGGCGCCCACGACTGTCACAGTCCTTGCCTACCCCAATGCCGGCGGCGAACCTAAACCGGCGGTAGGAGCGATCGTGACGGGCGGCGGTATTGGGGCTGCGTCCCCGACGAACAGTCGGGGGCAGACCATCGTGACGCTTTCGAGTGACGGCACGGAGACCCTCCGTGCGAATGGGTCGGCGGGAGAATCGTCGTCTATCCCCGGGGAAGCGTTTGTGTGTGTACACAAAGGAAACGACGGCACGTGCGGGACGCCTGCGCCGGGCACCTCGACGGGCGTGAAATCGCCAACGGGGGGCGGGGGAACCGTCCCAGCCGGCAGTCAGGCCAAAATCGAGCTGGCGAAAATCGCCGGCGTGAAAAACGGACTCACATTCTCGCGCCGCTCTGCGCCGAGGTTGTTGAGTGGGAGCGTCGAAGTGCCGGTAGGAGACTCGTTGTCGAAGGTGCAAATCTCTCTGAAGCGCAGGCATCACGCTCGTTGCTACGGCTTTGACGGGAGTCGAGTGCGGTTCATCCCGATCAGGTGCGGCAAGGCCGCGTCGTGGTTCTCGGTCGGAGCGAAAGCCTCGTTCAGCTATCTGCTGCCCGCGCGCCTACCCGCGGGGCGTTACGTATACGAGATCGAGGCGGTGGATGGCATCGGGCACACCACAACGCCCATTAGCGGAGTCAGCCACGTTGTATTCCGGGTCAAGTAATAGGACGGCCGCGTCGGTAGCCGTGGCGGCGATCCTCGCTGCCACGAGCGCCGGCTGCGGTCTCGGCGCAGGACCGGCGCCGAGCCGGATCCAGCTGACCGTCACGCGTGACTTCGGCGCACGCGTGCTGAGCCGAAGCGGTGCCCCGCGTGTGAGCGGACAGGAGACCGTGATGAGTCTGCTGCTGCGCAACGAGAACGTCACCACCAAGTACGGCGGCGGCTTCGTGCAGAGCATCGGCGGGCTCTCGGGGGGGCAGGACACGGGTGGAGATCCGGTCGACTGGTTCTATTACGTCAACGGGATCGAGGCCGCGAAGGGCGCCGCCGCGACGAACGTTCATCCGGGCGACCACGTGTGGTGGGACCGGCACGACTGGAGTCAGACCGACGACGTGCCAGCGGTGGTGGGGTCGTTTCCCGAGCCGTTCCTGAATGGGGTCGGCGGCAAGCGGTTGCCGGTGCGCGTGGAATGCGCCGAGGTGCAGGGCGATCCATGTCGCACTGTGACCGCACGCCTGCGTGCTGTCGGCGTTCCCGCTGCGGTGGCGGGAATCGGCAGCGGCGCCGGGCGATACGCGCTGCAGGTGGTGGTGGGACGCTGGACGGCCGTTCGCGGTGATCCCAGCGTGCAGGGCCTCGAGCGTGGACCGGGCGCTAGCGGTGTGTATGCGCGCTTCGCCGCGAACGGAAACACGCTCACGTTGCTCGACGGCAAGGGCCGTTCCACGAGCACGCTCGGCGCCGGGTGGGGGCTGGTCGCGGCGACCCGCGACCAGCAAGGCGCGATCGTGTGGGTGGTGAGCGGGACCGATGAAGCGGGCACGAAGAGCGCCGCGCGGGCTCTGAGCGAACGCGCGCTTCGCGATCGCTTCGCGCTGGCGACGACTGCGGCCGGCACGGCGGCTACGGCGAACGGCACGCCCGCGCCGCCCACGAGCACGGCCGGTGCAGCTGCGAGAGGCGCCGAACTATCGGTGCCGGCGCCTGGGGCGAGCAGATGAGGAGCGTCGGCACGCTGTTCTACCGTCGCTTGGCCAGTCCGCTGCATGCGGTACGCGCAGGAGTGGGAGCGCTGTGGGCGCTCGCGCTGATGGTGGCCACACTGATCCTTTACAACCCCCTCTCCTTGGGGGCGCTGGCGATCGCCGTGCTCGGGGCCGCGGCGGGGGCTGGTGTGGGACGCCGGCTGCTGGGCACTCTGCGCACCGCCGTGATCGTGGGGCTGCCGATCGTGGCGATCAACGTGCTCGCCTCGCGCGACGGCCTGACCGTGTTCGCGCGCCTCGGCTACCTCGGCCCATTCGGTCAGGGCGACTTGACGGTCGAGGCGGTCGTGTATGGCTGCGTGATCGCCTTGAAGGTGACACTGCTGATGCTGATCACCACTCTCGCGAGCTTGGCCGTCGATCCCGATGAGATGCTGAGGGGATTCCGCCGCTTGTCGTTTCGCTCCGCGCTGACCGCATCGCTCGCCACGCGGATGATCCCCGTGCTCGGGGCCGATGCACGACGCCTGGCCGAGGCGCAACGGACCCGTCCGGAGGACCCCTCGCGCGGGGTGCGCGGCCGGGTTGCGCTGCTGAGCGCCGTCGTCGGCGGCTCGCTCGAGCGGGCGATGGAGGTGGCGGCCACGCTCGAGGTCCGCGGCTTTGCCGTCGCCGCCGGCGACCGCCGTTCTCCGCAGCGCTCACGACGTTTCCGCGGACCGTGGTCGCGGCACGATCTAGCATTCGTCTGCTCGGCGCTCGCCGTGGTTGCGCTCGCGCTTGCGGGGCGACTCAGCGGAGCCGTCTCATTCGACGCGTACCCCCTGCTGCATCTGCCGGTCGATGGTCGTACTTGGGGGCTGTCTGGGGCGCTCGTCGCGGCCGTGCTGCTGCCGTTCGCGGACAGGCGGGGGATCGTCAGATGATTCTGAGCACCTGCAGCGGCACGCGATCAGCACGCCGAGGGGACACTGTCGGTCAGCGGGAGAGCCGGTCGCGATGATCCTGTCTTTCGACCACGTCAGCTACCGCTATCCAGGCGTGGCGAGCCCGGCGCTGGACGACGTGAGCCTCGAGCTCCAGGAGGGCGAGTTCTGCCTGCTCGCGGGGCTGTCGGGACACGGCAAGTCGACGCTGCTGCGCGCGGCCTGCGGTCTCGTCCCGCATTTTCACGGAGGACGCTTCGCCGGCAGCGTGGAGCTCGCTGGGCTTGATACGCGCGAGCACGGACCCGCGCAGCTGGGGGCCTTCGCCGGGGTGCTGTTCCAAGACCCGGAGACACAGCTCGTGATGAGCTCGGTACGCGCGGAGCTTGCCCTGGTGCTCGAGAGCCGCGGGCACGCGCCCGCGGCGGTGGCGCGGGGGGTGGAGGAGGTGGCGCTCGCGCTCGGCATCGACAGCCTGCTGGACCGCTCGACGCACGAGCTGTCCGGTGGCGAGAAGCAGCGCGTGGCGCTTGGTGCGGCGCTCGCGGGCAGGCCGCGCGTCCTGCTGCTGGACGAGCCCACCTCGCAGCTCGACCCGGTGGCCGGAGACGAGCTGATCGGACTGTTGAGGAGGTTGAACGAGGAGTGGGAGACGACGATCGTGCTGGCCGAGCACCGCTTGGAGCGCTGCCTCGGCTCGGCCGATCGCGTGATAACGCTTGAAGCGGGCCGTGTGGCTCACGACGGCGACCCCCGATCATTCTTGGAATGGGCTGCGCAGCACGAGCCTGCACTGCAGACACCGGGCGCCAAGCTGTTCGCCCTGGCCGGGTTGAAGCCGGCGCCGAAGGGCGTTAAGCAGGCGCGCGTGGCCCTGCGCTCCCGCGGTCTGCTGAGAAAGGATGGAGACCCCCTGGAGCCGATCGAGGGAGTCACCGCGAAGGCACCTCGTGCGCGCCGGGCGCCGACGGCACTGCGTATGCGCGGCGTATGGCACGAGCTGCGCGACGGACCGGCGATCCTGCGCGGCGTCGACCTGGCGCTCGAGCCCGGTGAGAGCGTCGCCCTGATGGGCCGAAACGGCGCGGGCAAGTCGACGCTCTTGCGACACGCCGCCGGCCTGATGGAGCCCACCCGGGGCCAGGTGCAGCGCACCGGGAGGGTAGCGCTGCTGCTGCAGAATCCGGGCGACTACTTCATCTACGAGCGCGTCGCCGAAGAGGCGCCCGTCGAGGCGCTTGCCGCGGTCGGACTGGCGGGGATGGCCGAGCGCAACCCCAAGGATCTATCCGGCGGCGAGCGCCAGCGGTTGGCCCTCGCCATCGTCGAGGGCGCGGCGGACGAGCGTCCCGCGGTGCTCGCGCTGGACGAGCCGACCCGCGGCATGGATCGTGAGGCGAAGGCGGAGCTGGCGCGGGATCTGCGGCGCAGGGCCGATGCCGGCATGACGGTGATAGTCGCGACCCACGATCCCGAGTTCGCCGCGGCCTGTGCGCGTCGCGCGGTGCTGCTCGCCGACGGACGGGTGATCGCCGACGGCTCGGTGGCGGAGCTGCTCGCGGGCGGTTGGTACTTCGCGACCGAGACAGCCCGCATCCTCTCCGGCGCCGGCGGCGCCCTGCTGCCCGAGCAGGGCGCGGAGCTGCTGCGCGCGCGCACCACCATCCTGGAGGTCCTGGCGTGAGTTGGCCGCTGGCCTCGTTCCTGATCGTAGGCACCGTGCTTGCGCTCGGCTGGCTCGCCTACGAGCGGCGTCCCGGCTCGGCGCGACTGGTCGCGGTGGTGGGCACCCTGGCCGCCGTCGCCGCACTGGGCCGGGACGTCTTCGTCGCGCTGCCGGAGGTCAAGCCGATCACCGCGATGACGCTGGTCGTCGGCTACGCCCTCGGCCCACTGCCCGGCTTCACCGTCGGCGCGCTTGGAATGCTGATGTCGAACTTTCTCTTTGGTCAGGGTCCCTACACGCCATGGCAGATGGCGGCATGGGGGTGCGTGGGTCTGCTCGGCGCCGTGCTCGGCCGGTTGAGCGGAAGGCGATTGGGGCGCGTGACGCTTGCGCTCGGCTGTGCGATCGCCGCGCTGGCGGCGAAGGAGGTGATGAACGTGTACACGTGGACGATCGGGGCCAGCCACACATCTGGGGCGCTGCTTGCCGTGGCGGGCACAGGACTGCCGTTCGATCTCGTCGATACGGTCGCGAGCCTGGCGTTTGGCCTCGCCTTCGGCCCCGAGCTGGCACGGCTTCTGGCGCGCATGCGCGTGCGCATGGACATCACCTGGGAATCCGCTTCCCCCGTACCCACCTCGCTCGATCCTTCCGCGCCCAAGCCCTCCCCGCCGCGAGGAGCGATCGGTGGGGCGACCACGGGGGTCTCGGCGATCCTCGTGGTCGCGTTCCTCGTCACGGCGTCTGCCCTGGGAGGTCCGCCCGCCCTTGCGTTCGCGTCGCTGTCCCCGGAGCTCTCCTTTCTGACCTCCGCCCAGAACTCCGACGGCGGCTTCGGCGGCGCGCGTGGGCAGAGCTCGAGCGAGCTGTACACCGCGTGGTCGGCGATCGGCCTCGCGGCGGCCGGCCGCAACCCGGCGAGCGTGCGCCGTGGCGGACGTTCGCCACTCGACTCGCTGCGTGGCGAAGCTTCGACGCTGCAGGGCCTCGGCGACGCCGAGCGCACGATCCTCGCCGCGCGTGCGTGCGGAGCTTCTGCCTATTCCTTCGCCGGCCGTAACCTCGTCGCCGAAGTGATTCGCGCGCGCGCGAGCGATGAGTCGTTCGCCCACCAGGTCAACCTCACCGCGTTCGCGATCCTCGCGCTGCGCGCGGCCGGTCATTCGCCGGGCTTCCGCCCGATCCGCGAAGCGGCGGGTTGGATCGAGCGCCAGCAGGGACGCGACGGCGGCTTCGGCTTCGGCTCCTACGGCTCGCCCAGCGACGTCGACGACACCGGCGCGACACTGCAAGCGCTGGCGACCGCGGGCGCTCGCGACGCCAGCGCCCTGAGTGCCGCAGCGGCCTACCTGCTGCGCTCACAGAATCCGGACGGCGGCTTTCCACAGCGCTACGGCGGCGAATCCAACGCCCAATCGACCGCCTGGGCGGTCCAGGGCTTGATTGCCGCCGGTCGCAATCCTGCCGCGGTACGGCGCCGAGGCAGCCGCTCGCCACTCGGCTACCTCGAGAGCCTGCTCGCCCCAGGCGGCAGCGTCCGCTATTCGCGCACCAGCTCGCAAACCCCGGTATGGGTGACCGCCCAAGCACTGATCGCGCTGGCCGGCAGGACATTCCCCGTCGTGCCGTGATCTGCTGAGCGGCCGTGTCCGCCGAGCTTCAGCCCTCGTTTAGCGGCCTCTCTACCCTTGAGAGATGCATGCGAGACGCCAAGCGGCACTGCTTTCGAATCCCCCCAGCGCGGCGGCGGCCCTGTGGGTCGCCGGCCTATGCGTGGCCGCACTTGCGCTGACCTGGGTCGTGGCGGCACTCGTGCCCGCCACGCACGTCAAGGATGCGGTGGCGCTGTACGACTTCACCACGCTCAGCCGCCCGCGCGTGGACGCCGTCGCGAACGGTCTTTTGCGTCTGCTCGATCCGCTGCTCTACACGATCTGGAGTGTCCTCTTGGTGGCGGTCGCATTCGCCCGCGGACGCTCGCGCGTCGCCTTCGCGGTCGGGTTCGTGATGGGCTTGGCGCCGCTGACGGCGGAGACGCTCAAGCCACTGCTCGCGCACCCGCATGCGCGGATCTACGGCGATGAGATCAATGCCGCCTCGTGGCCGAGTGGACATGCGACCGCGGCGACGGCGCTCGTGATGTGCGCCGTGCTCGTGGCGCCCCAGCGTCTGCGCCCTACCGTCGCGTTGCTGGGTGTGGCCTTCGCGGTGAGCGTCGGCTTCTCGCTGGTGCTGCTCGCCTGGCATCTGCCGAGTGACGTCATCGGCGGGTACCTCGTCGGCACGCTGTGGATGGCCCTGGCCGTCGCCGGCCTGCGCGCCGCTGAGGCGCGCTCCCGGTCACGCCGGCTCAGAAGCGGTGTCCGAGCCGTGGGCGCCGGGATTCCATAGCGGCTCAGACCCGACCCGCGGCTCGTTCGCGGCGCGCCCGAGGATGAACAGCAGGTCTGAGAGCCGGTTCAGATAGCGCACGACCTCGGGGTTTCCCTCCTCCCCGACGGCGATCGCCCGGCGCTCGGCGCGGCGACAGACGGTGCGGCACACGTGCAGGTATGCCGCCGCGGGACTCCCGCCCGGGATCACGAACGAGCGCAGTGGCGGAAGCTTCGCGTTGACCTCGTCGCAGGCGTGCTCGAGCCACTCCGTATAGCCGGCGTCGACCCGCAGCCGCGCCCGCGGGGCCCGCTCGGACCCCGGCTCGAGGGGAGGGCTGGGCACCGACAGGTCGGCGCCCACGTCCAGCAGGTCGTTCTGCACTCGACGCAGCCATCCGGCGAACGTCTCCGCCAGCCCCGGCTGGAGCAGCGCCACGCCGATCGTTGCGTTCAGCTCGTCGATTGTCCCGTATGCCTCGACGCGCGGATGCAGCTTGGAGACACGGCTCATGTCGCCGAGATGCGTATCGCCACCGTCGCCCAGCTTTGTATATATGCGCGTGAGATTGACGGTCATCTCGGGTCGAGTCTCGCACACCCGAGCGGGCGCTCGTCGGCGCGATGGGATACGTTCCCGGCCCTCTATGCGGATCGGTGTTCCGAAGGAGACCGCGGCTGGCGAGCACCGTGTGGCGCTTGTGCCGGAGGTCGTCAGCAAGCTGAAGGCCAAGGGCCTCGACGTCGTCGTCCAGAGCGGCGCGGGCGCGGATGCCCTTCTGCCTGACGACGCCTTCGCCGCGGCGGGAGCCGAGCTGACCGGGGACGCCGCCAAGGTGTGGGGCTCTGATGTGGTCGTCACGATCGCGCCGCCCGACGCGCAGGCGATCCGTGGGCTCGGCGCGGGGTCAATCTTGGTCGGCTTCCTCTCACCGCTGACGAGCCCGCAGACGACGCGCGCGCTTGCCGACGCGAAAGCCACGGCGTTTGCGATGGAGGCGATTCCGCGCATCTCCCGCGCCCAGGCGATGGACGCGCTGTCTTCGCAGAGCAACGTCGCCGGCTACAAGGCGGCGCTCTTGGGCGCCGAGCAGATGGGCCGCTTCTATCCGATGCTGATGACCGCCGCGGGAACGATCCCTCCGGCCAAGGTGCTCGTGCTGGGGGTCGGCGTGGCCGGTCTGCAGGCGCTCGCCACTGCCAAGCGCCTCGGCGCGCGCACGACCGGCTACGACGTGCGCCCCGAGGTGGCCGAGCAGGTGCGCTCGCTGGGCGCTCAATGGCTCGACCTGGGCCTCGAGGCAAGCGGCGAGGGGGGCTACGCGCGTGAGCTGACCGACGAGGAGCGCGCCCGCCAGCAGCAGGCGCTGACCGACGCGATCAAGGGCTTCGACGTCGTCATCACGACCGCCCTCGTGCCGGGACGCCCGGCGCCGGAGTTGGTCACGGCCGAGGCGGTCGAGGGGATGAAGGCGGGCTCGGTGATCGTCGACCTCGCCGGGGAGTCGGGCGGCAACTGCGCGCTGACCGAGCCGGGCGAGACCGTCGTTCGCCACGACGTGAAGATCGTCTCGCCCCTGAACCTGCCCGCGAGCATGGCCGAGCACTCCTCGCAGCTGTTCGCGCGCAACGTCCAGGCACTGCTCGACCTGTTCGTGGGCGAGGATGGCTCCCTCAGCCTGGACTTCGAGGATGAGATCGTAAAGGGAGCTTGCATCGTGCGCGATGGCGAGATCGTCAATCCCGGCGCGAAGGCGACAGCGGAGGCGACAGCATGATCCTCGCAAGTACGCTCACGACCAATCTCGCGATCCTCGTGCTGGCCGGCTTCATCGGCTTCGTCGTGATCTCGAAGGTGCCTAACACGCTGCACACCCCGCTGATGTCCGGAACCAACGCGATCCACGGGATCGTCCTGCTCGGCGGCCTGTTGATCGTGGGGGCCTCGGGGAACGGCGTCTTCAACAAGATCATCCTCGTGATCGCGATCGCCTTCGGCACGATCAACGTCGTCGGCGGCTTCCTCGTCACCGATCGGATGCTCGAGATGTTCAAGTCAAAGCCCAAGGCCCAGGATGAGAACCAGCCCACCGGTGGCTCAGGCAAGGAGGGGGGAGGGACGCCGTGATCCTCGCGACCTCCTTCCTGCAGGACCAGAGCTTTCTCGACGTCCTTTACATCGTCGCCTTCGGGCTCTTCATCCAGGGACTGCGCGGGCTCTCTGGTCCCACGACCGCGGTACGCGGCAACCGTATAGCGGCCGTCGGCATGGGCATCGCCGTGCTCGCGACGCTGTTGAATCGTTTCGAGGGCAACTGGGGCCTGATCGTGCTCGGCGTCGTGCTCGGCACGGCCGTCGGCGTACCGGCGGCCAGGCAGGTGAAGATGACCGCGATGCCGCAGATGGTCGCGCTCTTCAATGGCGTCGGCGGCGGCGCGGTGTTCCTGATCTCCTGGTCTGAGTTCCGCCTCACCCACGGCTACTCGAACACCGCCACCTACATCGCGATCTTCTCGCTGTTCGCCGCGATCGTCGGCTCGGTCTCCTTCTGGGGCTCGAACATCGCCTTCGGCAAGCTTCAGGAAATCATCCCCGGGCGCCCGATCAGCTTCGGCTCCGCCCAGCAGGTCGTCAACCTCGTGCTGCTGATCCTCGCCGTCGCGGCCGGTGTCGACATCGCGGCCGGAGATCACTCCCAGGCGATCTTCATCGGCCTCCTGGTCTGCTCCGCGCTGCTCGGCAACGCGGTCGTGCTCCCGATCGGCGGAGCCGACATGCCGGTGGTGATCTCGCTGCTGAACGCCTTCACCGGCCTCTCGGCGGCCGCCACGGGGATCGCCCTGGACAACACGGCGCTGATCGTCGCGGGAATGATCGTGGGCGCCTCCGGCACGATCCTCACGAACCTGATGGCCACCGCGATGAACCGCTCGATCCCCGCGATCGTCGCGGGCGGATTCGGTGGCGGCGGAGCGGTGGAGGGCGCGAGCGGAGCCGGCGAGCACGCCGGCACGGTGCGCTCCACGAGCGCCGCGGACGCGGCGATCCAACTCGCCTATGCCAGCCGTGTCGTGATCGTCCCCGGCTACGGCATGGCGGTCGCCCAAGCCCAGCACGCGGTGCGCGAGCTGACCAAGGAGCTCGAGGCGCGCCAGGTGGAGGTCAGCTATGCGATCCATCCGGTCGCCGGGCGCATGCCCGGTCACATGAACGTGTTGCTGGCCGAGGCGGACGTTCCGTATGACCAGTTGAAGGAGATGGACGACGCCAACCCGGAGTTCCAGCGCACGGACGTCTCACTCGTGATCGGCGCCAACGACGTCACCAACCCGGCCGCGAAGAACACTCCCTCCTCGCCGATCTACGGCATGCCGATCCTCGAGGTCGCCGACAGCCGCTCGGTAATCGTGATCAAGCGCTCGATGAATCCCGGATTTGCGGGCATCGAGAACGAGCTCTACTTCGATCCGAAGACGGCGATGCTGTTCGGCGACGCGAAGTCCGCCGTCAGCGAGATCACCGCTGAGCTCGCCCACATCTGAGGCGACTCTCGCCGGGCGCGAGGCCGGTATGTCTGACTGTTAGACCAAATTTTGTACCCGAAGCACAATGATTTCGGGACATCGTGGTTTGCAAATGAAGGCTGACGTACTCTATAGTCAACTGATAGAGAGGAGACAGACTTAACCTCAGAGTTCCAGGGTCGGGAGGCGTCAGTGTTGATAGCGGTCGACGACCGGCGCCGGTACGCCTGGCTCGCGCTTCTTACTGGGGCTCTGACAGGCGCGTTGTGGGGATCGGTCGCTGTGGCGGCGGCCGATGCGCGCCTTTCCGCTCCTCCTGCCGTCGCGAGCGTCGTCGGCGGCGCGGGTGCCCCGATCGCCCGCTTCCCGTTTCAGGTCGCGCTGTACAACCCGCAGACGGGCTCCCCGGCGGCCGGCTTCTTCTGCGGTGGGGTGATCCTCGACGCCACCCACGTGGTCACCGCGGCTCACTGCGTCGTCGGCGGTGGCCCCGGGCATGTCAACGTACCCTCGGAAATGTCCGTGCTCGCGGGCTCCACGCACCTGTCTCCCACCGACCCCGGAGGCGTCCGGGATGCCGTGGCGTATGCGCGGTACGACTCGCGCTACAACCCGTTCACGAGCGATTTCGACGTCGGCATGCTCACTCTCAGCCGGCCGCTGTGGGGTGGCGCCACCCCGCCAAGCATCGACGGCGTCCACACGATCGCTCCCATCGCGATCGACGCCGGGCATGAGACGAGCGGCTCTGGTCAGGGCTCTGCGCAAGCGATCATGGCGACGGTCAGCGGCTGGGGTGACGTGAACCCGGCGCCTGGGACCGGGCCGAGCTATCCGCTGGGCCTGCGGGCGACGCAACTGCCGCTGGTCCCCGAAGGTGTCTGCGAAGAAGACTATGCGGCGATCGAACAGACGATCACCCCGCGCATGCTCTGCGCGGGCAGCCCCGGCCGCCGTGTGGACTCCTGCTACGGCGACAGTGGCGGCCCGCTGGTCGTTGACCGAGACACTCCCGCGCATCCCCCCGAGGACTACGTGCTGGTCGGGCTTGTCGACTTCGGCAACGGATGCGCCCAGCCGGGATACCCGGGCGTGTACGCGCGAATCGCAGACCCCGAAATCGAGCGCTTCCTCGCCGCCGGAGTTGGGCACCGGGCGTCGATCGCGGGCAGGCAGTCGAGAAAGCGCAAGCGCAAGCGGGGACGTCCTCGGTAGAGGTGCGCATCGGTAGAGGCGCGCTCGGCCTCTGAGGGCCGCCTTCGATTCCTGAGAGACTGGCGTCGTGATCGAGCGCAGCCAGGCTCTCGTGGCGTTGTCCGAGGATGAGTTCGACGTCGTCGTCGTCGGCGGTGGCATCACCGGCGCTGGGGTCGCTCTGGACGCCGCCACGCGCGGATACAGCGTGGCGCTGCTCGAGCGTGCCGACTTCGCCTGCGGGACCTCGAGCCGCTCGAGCAAGCTCGTCCACGGCGGCCTGCGCTACCTGCAGAACTTCGACCTCGGCCTCGTCCGCGAGGCTCTGCTCGAGCGCCAGCTGATGGTCGCGTTGGCGCCGCACCTGGTCCATCCGCTGCCGCTGGTGGTCCCGGCCTTTGAGGGAGCCCATCCCGATCGCTTGGTCGGGGTCGGGTTGAACCTCTACGACGTCATGTCGGTTACCGATCGAAGATCGGCCAGCGAGCGCCTGCGCTCCCGTCGCGGGCGCCGCCTGCGCTCTGAGCGAGCCCAGGGCGCTCGCACGCAGGCGCAGCCGGGGGAGTCGCCCGCGAGGGCGGGTCGCTCGGGCCAGTCTCAAGAGGGGGACTCCTGGAAATCCTGGAGTCCCGAGCGCCATCGGATGATCTCCGGCGAGGAGGTGCTCGAGCTGCTGCCCGCGCTCGCCTCGCGCGAACCGACCAGCGGCTATCTGTTCTACGACTGCCAGACCGACGACGTGCGCCTGGTGCTGACCGTGCTCGGCGAGGCCGAGCGGTTCGGCGCGGTGTGCGCGAACCGGGTGGACGTCACCGGCCTGCTCGAGCACGACGGGCGCGCCCACGGCGTGCGCGCGCTCGACGTCGAGAGCGGGGAGCCGTTCGAGGTGCGGGCGGCGAACGTGATCAATGCCACCGGCGTGTGGGCCGACCAGCTGCGCCCGCGGGAGCTTCACGACGAGGCCGAGCTCCCGCGCATCCGTCCCAGTCGCGGGACCCACATAACGCTTCCCCACGATGTCCTGCCGCTCCTCGGCGGCGCGATCGTCCCGGCCGGCGAGGGACGGACGATCTTCGCCCTGCCGTGGCTGGGACGCACACTCGTGGGCACGACCGACAACGACTACGAGGGGCCGCTGGAGCACGTCGCCCCCTCCGGTGAGGACATCGACTACCTGCTCGACGCGGTGAACGCGTTCTTCGGCTCGACGCTCGGCCGCTCCGAGCTGACGGGAGCGTTCGCCGGCGTGCGACCCCTGATCTCGACCGGCGATCCGAAGAAGTCGGTCGACATCTCGCGCAAGGCCGAGCTGTATGAGACCTCCTCGGGCATGATCACGATCACTGGCGGCAAGCTCACGACCTGGCGACGAATGGCCAAGGCGACTGTGGACCGGCTGGTCGAGCGCGACGCCCGCGACGCTCCTTGTCGCACGCACGAGATCCCACTCGGCCAGGCCATCGCCGTCGAGGATCTGCCGCGCGTGGAGGGAGTCCAGGAGGAGTCCTACGCGGCGCTGGCTGCCCGGTATGGCCACGCGGCGCACGAGGTGCTGGCGCTGGCCGCGGAGCGGGGGGAGCTCGCTCAGCCGATCGTGCCAGGCCTTCCGGACCTGCTGGCCGAGGCGGCTCTGGCGGCCCGGCGCGAGCAGGCGCGTGGGATCGCCGACGTGCTCTTTCGACGCACCCGCCTGGGACTGCTCGCTGCCACCGAGCTGACCACGCCTGAGTTGCCCGACGGTTCTGCCGGTGCCGTGCAGCGAGTGGCGGACGTGCTCGCCAGGGAGCTCGACTGGAGCGCCGAGCGCATGGTTCGCGAGGTCGCGAGCTTCCACGAAGAGGCTGGCGCCGAGGGGATCGGTTCGGCATGAGCCGCGAGGTCGCGCGCGAGGTGCTCGGAGTCGAGCGAACCGGTCCGGCATGAACCGGCGAGAGGCCGCTCGGGGACAGGCCGCGCGGCGGGAGCCGTATCACGTGAAGGCGGTGGATCGCACGCTCGCACTGGGCGCGCGTCCGTGGCTGATGGGGATCGTCAACGCCTCCCCCGACTCGTTCAGCGACGGGGGGCTCGAGAACACTCCGCAGGCGCGGTTCGAGCTGGCCGGCGAGCTGCTCGCGGCCGGGGCTGACATCCTCGACATCGGGGGCGAGTCGGCGACCACAGGCCGCCCGCCGGTCGAAGTCGAGGAGGAGATCAGGCGCGTCGTACCGCTCGTCGAACACGTGGTCGGTGAGCTCGGAGCGGTCGTCTCGGTCGACACGTACAAGCCGACGGTCGCACGCGCGGCGATCGCCGCCGGAGCGGTGATCGTCAACGATGTCAGCGGTCTGCGCGACCCGGAACTGGCGGAGGTTTGCGCGCAGACGGGCGCCGCCCTAGTCGTGATGCACACGCGCGCCGCACCGCGACAGCGCATGCAGGAGCCCGAGCTCTACGGCAAGGATGTGGCGGGCGAGGTGCTGGCCTTCCTGCGCGAGCGCATCGAGCTCGCGCTCGCCGCTGGTATGGCCCCCGAGCAACTGATCGTCGATCCCGGACCGGACTTCGCGAAGACTCCGGCCCAGACGATCGCGCTGCTCAAGGACGTGGGGCGCCTGCACGAGCTGGAACGGCCGCTGCTGATGGCGATCTCCCGCAAGGACTTCATCGGCGCGCTCACCGGGCGAGCGCCGCGCGAGCGTCTCGCCGGCACGCTGGCCGCGCTCGGCCATGGACTGGATGCCGGCGCGCACGTGTTCCGTGTACACGACGTCGCCGCGGCTGCGGACTTCATCGCCGTGCGCGCGGCCCTGGTCGGCGATCTCGAGCCGGGCAGGGATCTGCGCCTGGCCGAGGAATTGCGCTACGACCGGTAAGTCGCCGACTCGCGACCTTAGGTTCACGCCTGGGAGGCATGGGCAAGAGTCCGCAGACGAGCTGGCCTGAGCAGGTCGCTAGTGTTCATACCCACGGGTGCCGGCCGCTGTCCAACGCGGCTGGACGCCAACCGCCCCATCCACGACGAAGGAGAAGGAACCGCATATGACCGTACTCGAGCGCTCCGAGTTGGAGGCGAGTCCGCTCGCCGATCTGCATGCGATCGCCGATCAGCTCGGACTCGACGGATTTCGCCGGCTGCGCAAGGCCGAGCTGGTCGCCGCGATCCTAGGGGAGGAGAGTCCAGGCGAGCACGACGACGCCGGCGGTGAGGACGCCGCGGCTCGCAAGGACATTGGGGATCGCGAGGACGCCAAGGATCCCAAGGACACCGACGGTGGCAAGGATGAGGATGGTCGCTCGCGCGAGGACTCCCGAGCTCGCAGGCGGCGCCCCGCTCGATCTCGGCGGACGGTCAAAGACGAGGCGAGACAGGACGCTCCGGACGCGGAGGACTCTCCGCTGCCGTCTCCGTCGTCTTCCGCCGCGCCCCGCGGTCGCGGCCCGGAACGCGAGCGCCCTCCCCGGCGAGCGAGCGAACGATCGGACGCGGTCGAGCCCGCGCGGACGGCCGACGGCGTCGTCGAGCTCCTCGGCAACGGCTCGGCCTTCCTGCGAGTCTCTCCGCCCGAGCCGTCTGACGAGGACGTCTACATATCCGCCGCGCAGGTTCGCCGCTGCGAGCTCGTCTCTGGGGACCGGGTGAGCGGACCGGTGCGCACGCCGCGCCGCTCCGAGCGCTACCCCTCGCTGGTGCGCATCGACACGATCAACGGGGTCTCCGCTGACGCGGTCTCCGAGGGCGCCCGCTATGAGGACGTCGCTGTGGCCTATCCCGCCGAGCGCCTCGCGCTCGGCGCGGGAGATCCGACGCTCGAGGCGATCGAGTGGCTCACCCCGCTAGGCCGAGGCTCGCGCGCGGTGATCGTGGGCGCCCCCCGGGCCGGCAAGACCGAGACGCTCAGACGCCTGCTGAACGTCTTGTCCGGGCAGGAGGAGCTCGAGATCACCCTGGTCCTTGCGGGGGTGCGACCCGAGGAGATCTCCGAGTGGCAGGAGGGCCCGTTGGCTCCCGCCGCAGCGCTCACGTTCGCCGCGTCGGCCGATTCGCAAGGTCAGGCGGTCGAGCGCGCGATCGACGCCGCCAAGCGCGTCGCCGCCCGCGGCGGACATGCACTCGTGTTGATTGACACACTCGACGGCCTGCATCCCCATGCCGCGCGCAAGGCGCTGGTCGCCGCACGCAACCTCCGCGACGGAGGCTCGCTCACGGTGATCGCCACCGCCACGCGTGCGTTCGGCGGCGAGACGACTGTGATTGCGCTCGACGCGGCGCTGACGAGCGCCGGGCGGCTGCCGGCGCTCGACCTCCTCGCCAGCGGGACGCTCAGACCCGAGTTGCTCGTCGGGCAGGACGGCGCCGAGGCGATCGCCAAGGCCCGCGCGGACGCGATGTCGAGAAGCTAGCTTCTGTAAGCCACGCGGCCCCACGAGGGCTCGGGGGCCAGCTCGATCGGTTCGCCGCCACCGGCCGATCCACGGTCGGTGGGCTGTACGTAAGCGAAGCTGCCGGTCTGCTCGTGGAAGGAGACGCTCAGCTCGCCCTCGTTGACGCGCTGGTCGAGCCACGCTCCGCGGAACACCAGGCGTCGCAGCCAGTGGACCAGCGAGCGCTCGGCCGGGCCCACCAGCTCCGGCCAGCAGTCATTGACGTGCTCGCCCAGGGCTGAGGCAGGGTCGAGGATCTCCCCGTTGACCGCGAGGTTGACGAGGTCTTCGAGCTCCTCCTCGCCGAGGCGACGGCCGACGAACCCGAGCTTCAGCGCCGCCTGCTCGCAGCGCTCAGAGAAGTCCTCCTCGTTGAAGGTGAACCTCAGCTCTCCATATTCGAGGACGAAGTCCTCTCCAGAGTCGTAGTTTCCGCGGCGAGACGTTTCCATGTCAATGCCCCGATAGCCTGGCCCCGGGTCGTCGGGATCATATGCCCGGTTCCTGCCTTGCCGACTGCGGTGAATGGGATTTTGCATCGCGCACGGCGATCGCGCGCGCTGCCCCGGCGCTCCGGGCGATAGGCACCGGGTACGCTCCCGCCGATGGCGCGTCTCACCGAGCATGGACTGCGGCGCGTGCTCGGCGTCAGCGCGCTCTCCTCGACCGCCTACGGCAACGTTGGCTCCTCGATCTACTACGCGCTCGGGCTCGTCGCCTCCTACGCCCTCGGGCTGACGCCGATCGTCTTCTTGATCACCGGCGTGATCTTCTACCTCACCGCCGCGACCTACGCCGAGGCGACGGCCATGTATCCGGAGGCGGGCGGCTCCTCGAGCTTCGCGCGCCACGCGTTCAACGAGTTCTGGTCCTTCTTCGCGGCGTGGGCGCAGATGCTCAACTACACGATCACGATCGCGATCTCCGCGTTCTTCGTGCCCCACTACCTCGGCGGCCTGTTCTGGCCGGCCCTCGAACACGGCCCCGGCGACGTGCTGTTCGGCATCGCAGCCGTCGTGGCACTGTCGCTCGTCAACGTGATCGGCGTCAAGGAGGCCGCGCGGCTGAACATCGTGCTCGCGATCACCGACTTCGCCACCCAACTGCTGCTCGTGGCGGGTGGCATCGTGCTGGTGCTCTCGCCGCACGTGCTGATCCACAACGTCCATCTCGGCGTGGCGCCGAGCTGGAAGGACTTTCTCGTCGCGATCCCCGTGGGGATGATCGCCTACACCGGGATCGAGACGATCTCGAACATGGCCGAGGAGGCCCGCGACGAGACCAAGACGATCCCGCGCGCGATCAACTTCGTCGTGATCGCGGTGTTCGCGATCTATGCGGCGCTGCCGATGGTGGCACTGTCGGCGTTGCCGGTCCACAAGCAGGCGGACGGCCACTACTCCACGCTGCTCGGCACGAGCGAGGCGCATGGCGGGTTCGCCGGCGATCCGGTGCTGGGGATCGTCAAGCACCTGCATCTCGGCGCGTTGCAGGGAGCCGGCGAGATCTACGTCGGCCTGCTTGCCGCGACGATCCTGTTCATCGCCGCCAACGCGGGCATCCTCGGCGTGTCGCGGCTCGTCTACTCGATGAGCCTGCATCGGCAGATCCCGGATCGCCTCGGGCAGCTGCATCCCCGCTTCAGCACCCCTTGGATCGGGATCCTCCTGTTCGGCGCCATCGCCTGTCTGACGATCGTCCCGGGCAAGGCCGAATTCCTCGGGAACATGTACGCGTTCGGGGCGATGCTCTCGTTCACGATCGCCCACCTGTCGGTCATCCGCCTGCGCGTCAAGGAGCCCGATCAGGCGCGTCCATACCGAGGGCCGGGAACGCTCACGGTGGCCGGTCGCGAGCTGCCCCTGTTCGCGCTGCTCGGGGTTCTCGGGACGGGCCTGGCGTTCGTCACCGTGACGATCCTGCACCTCGAAGTCGCTTTCGCCGGCGTCGTCTGGCTGTCGTTGGGGATCGCTGTCTACGTCCTCTACCGGCGACGCCACGGGCTCGACCTGCTCACGACCACCCGCGCTCCGCGTCCAGAGCGACCTGCGGACTTCGCCGAGCTCGACTATCGCACGGCGCTCGTGCCGATCTTCGGCGAGGACGTCAGCGCCAGCGCCCTGAGCAGCGCGGCCAAGCTGATCGGCGACGACGGCGTGGTCTACGCGATCTTCGTGCTGCCGGTGCCCAGTCAGTTGTCGCTGGAAGCGGGCCTCGAGGAGGAGGAGGCCCAGGGGCGCTCGGTGCTCGAGAGCGCCCGCATCCAGGCCCGCCGGGCCGGTATCGAGATCCACACCGGTCTGATCCGCACCCGCAACCCCGGCGCGGCGCTGGTCGAGGAAGCCGAACGAGTGGGCACGGACGTCATCTACTGGTCGACGATCCACGCTCCCGCGGGCGAGCAGCGGATCGGCCCGACCGCGGCCTACCTGCTCAGCAAGCGTCCCTGCCGGGTGATCATCGAGACCGAGAACCGGCTCGCGCACGCCCGCGAGGGCGTCCCGGCCTGAGAACCTGAGTCAACCGAGGGCGGAGCGGAGCGCTCCGTCGAGTTGGGGGTGTCGAAACCGGTAGTCGTGCACCAACGGCCTGACCGGCAGCACGCGGGCGCCGGTGGTCACGATCTCGGCCATCTCCCCGTAGAGCAGGCGCAGCGCGGCGCCCGGCACGGGTAGCAGCGACGGTCGATGCAGGGCACGCCCCAGCGCCCTCGCGAACTCCCGGTTCGTGACCGGCTCAGGCGCCGTGGCGTTGCACGGACCCGACCACCGCTCGTCCTGCACGGCGGCGAGCATGATCCCGACCAGGTCGTCGGTGTGGATCCAGGACATGTACTGCTCGCCCCCCGCCACGGGGCCGCCGACGCCGAGCCGAAACGGCGGCAGCATCTTGCCCAGCGCTCCGCCACTGCGGTCGAGCACGACGCCGGTGCGCACGCTCACCACGCGCACGCCGAGCTCCGATGCCTTCCGCGCCTGCTGCTCCCATTCGGCGCAGACCTCCGCGAGGAAGTCACCGCCGGCGGGCGCGTCCTCGTCGATCGGCTCATCCCCGTGGGGTCCGTAGTAGCCGATCGCCGAGGAGCTCACGAGCACGCGCGGGCGAGCCTGCGCTCGCGCGAGACTCTCGACGAGGTGCCCGGTGCCGAGCACGCGACTCTCGCGGATCGCCCGCTTGGCCTTTGCCGTCCACCGCTGCGCCACGTTCTCGCCGGCCAGGTGGATGACGGCGTCGCGACCCTCGAGCGCCTGCACGGGAGCCGGCTCCTCGAGCAGGTTCCAGCGCACCGCCTCGATCGCGCCGAGCGCCCCGCGGGCTCGGGTGGGGTCGCGGGTGAGGACGGTCACCTCGGCGCCGCGTCCCTGCAAAGCGGCGATCAGGGCCGGACCGATCAGCCCGGTTGCCCCCGTGACCGTCACGCGCAGGGGGGCGACGGGGCTCATCCCGACGCGCTCACGCGCTCGTCGCTCGTCGCGGTCGTCGCCGAGATGCCGTTCGTGGCGTCCCCTGCGGCGAAGCCCACCTGCTGGCCGGCGAGCGCTGTGCCCGCGGCCCTCGCCTCCTCGGCCACCGCCGCCGCCACGGCCGGGGCGACATCGCGGTTGAAGACCGACGGGATGATGTAGTCCTCGCGCAGTTCCGAGCTGTCGACGATCGCGGCGATCGCGCGGGCGGCGGCCATCTTCATCTCCTCTGTGATCCTCGGCGCGCGCACGTCGAGTGCGCCGCGGAAGATGCCCGGAAAGCACAGCACGTTGTTGATCTGGTTGGGGTAGTCCGAGCGACCCGTCGCCACGATCCGCACGTATGGAGCAGCCTCCTCGGGATGGACCTCGGGGTTGGGGTTCGCCATCGCGAACACCATCGCGTCGTCGTTCATCCGTGCAAGCGCCTCGACCGGCAACGCGCGCGCCCCGGACAGGCCGATCAGCAGGTCCGCTCCGTCGATCACCTCGGCCGGCCTGCCCGCGCGGCGCTCAGGATTCGTGCACTCGGCGAACCAGCGCTTGGTCGCGTTCATCGTGCCGTCCAGATAGTCCTCGCGCTCGACGTGCAACGCGCCGCGGGAGTCGGCACCGACGATGTTCCGCACGCCCGCGGCCAGCATGATCTTGGTCACGGCGATCCCCGCCGCGCCGAGCCCGATCAGCAGCACGTGCAGGTCCTCCAGGTGCCGGCCGGTGAGCTTCACGGCGTTGAGCAGCGCCGCCATCACGACGACCGCGGTTCCGTGCTGGTCGTCGTGGAAGATCGGGATGTCGAGATCGCGCTTCAATCGTTCCTCGATCTCGAAGCACCGGGGGGCGGAGATGTCCTCCAGGTTGATCCCCCCGAACGCCGGCGCGATCAGCTTGACGGCCTGCACGATCTCGTCGGTGTCCTTCGTGTCCAGGCAGATCGGGAAGGCGTCGACGCCGGCGAACTCCTTGAACAGGCAGCACTTTCCCTCCATCACCGGCATCGCCGCACGCGGGCCGATGTCGCCGAGGCCGAGTACGGCGGTGCCGTCTGAGACGACCGCCACCGTGTTGCGCTTGATCGTGTACTGAAACGCCTTCTCTTCGTCCTCGGCGATCGCCAGACAGACCCGCGCGACCCCCGGCGTGTAGGCCATCGAGAGATCGTCTCGCGTCTTCAAGGGGTGCTTGTTGTGCTGTTCGATCTTGCCGCCCAAATGCACCAGGAACGTGCGATCGGTGGTATCGACGACCTCGACTCCCGCGAGCGCGTCGATCGCGGCGAGGATGCGCTCCCAGTGATCCTGTCCTGAAGCGTCCACGACGATGTCGCGCAGGCTGCTGGAGCCGTCCACCTCGACGAGGTCCACGGCGGCCACCATGCCCCCAGCCTCGCCGATCGCGCTTGTCAGCAGCCCGAGCGTGCCGTGCGCGTCGTCGATCCTGACACGGATGGTGAGACGGTACTGCGCGCTGGGGGTGGCGCTCACTGACAGGGCTCCTCGGTTTAGGGGTTCTCGACGCGGCGGATCCAGCGACTGGAGGTTCGCGACCCGAGCGCTCCCGTCGACTTAAGGCCATGTTATTTGTCGTCGCACCGAAGGTCCTCGTAGAGTGGTTGACCGATGGCGACTGAGACGGGCGGCACACGAATAGCAGCAGCTGCGAGCGGCGCTGGCTCGAACGGCGAGAGTGGGCAGGAGCGGCGACTGTTCCTGATCGACGGACCCAGCCTCGTCTACCGCGCCTTCTATGCGCTGCCAGAGTCGATCGCGACCTCCACCGGCGTACCCACCAACGCGATCTTCGGCTTCGCCTCGATGCTCGTGAAGATCGTGACCGAGTACGGCGTCTGCCCGACGGTGGTGGCATGGGACGCCGGCACCTCCGGGCGCACCGAGCTGTTCACCGAGTACAAGGCCCAGCGGCGTTCGCGCCCGGATCTGCTCAAGCAGCAGTGGCCGGCGATGGAACCGCTGGTGGAGGCGTTCGGCTATCGCAACGTGAAGATCGAGGGCTATGAGGCCGACGACGTGATCGCTTCGCTCGCCGAGCGGGCGCTCAAGGCCACGCCACCGGTGCCGGTGATGATCGTGACCGGCGATCGTGACGTCTTCCAGCTGATCGACGCCGACGGGCTGGTCAAGGTGATGGCGACCTCGCGGGGGATCACCGACACGAAGATCTATGACCGCCAGGCGGTGATCGACCGCTACGGGATCCCACCAGAGCTGATCCCCGACTTCTACGGATTGAAGGGCGACACATCCGACAACATCCCCGGCGTCCCCGGGATCGGCGATAAGACGGCGAGCGACCTGATCCAGGGGTACGGCTCGCTCGAGGGCGTTCTGTCGCACATACGCGACATCTCCGGGGCCAAGCGCAAACAGAATCTGCTCGACCACGCCGAGGACGCGCGCGTGTCCAAGAGCCTTGCCACCGTCCAGCGTGACGTCGCCGTCGACTTCGACGTCACCGCCGAGGCCGCTCGCGAGCCCGACCGCTCGCGCGTGCGTGAGGTGTTCCGCGAGTACGAGTTGCGCGATCCGCTGCGCCGCCTGGAGGAGGCGCTCGGAGATCCGGAGATCGCCGCGCCTGCGCCGGTCGCCGAGGTGAGGCTCACCGCGCGTGTGCGCACCGGCGGTCCCGCGGACATCGCGCGATTGGGGAGCGTCAGCGGACAGGAGTCACATGACGAGCTGCACGTTGTGGCGCGTGCCGTCATCCCCCCCGATGGTGCGCTGTTCGCGGAGGGCGCGCCGTGGCGCTTCGCCGTCGCCGCCGCGCCGGCGGGAGAGGGGCCGAGCCCCTCCGGCAAGGAATCGCAAACGAAGCAGGAGCAGGCGCCCGAAGTGCTGGTGGGAGACTGCGAGGGGCCGGCCGAAGTGGTGGCCGCGTGCGGCGAGCGCCCGGTCGTGGCTCACGACGCCAAGGCGCTCGGAGGAGTGCCGCCGGGGCTCTCCCACGACACGCTGCTCGGCGCCTACCTGCTCGAGCCCGCCCGCCGCGGCTATCCGTTCGCCGAGCTGTGCGAGGAGCGTGGGCTCCTCGCTGCCGTGGAGGACCCCGTCGCGGCCGATGCGGTGCTGCTGGGCGCGCTGGCGGACTGGCAGCGCGAGCAGATCTCAGAGCGCGGCCTGCAAGAGGTGATGCGCGACATCGAGTTGCCGCTCGTGGCGGTGCTGCGCGAGATGGAGCTGAGCGGTGTGCGGCTCAACCTCGAGCGCCTGGCGGAGATCACCGAGCGCGTGCGCGAGGAGATCGCCGAGCTCGAACAGGAAATCTTCGCGCTCGCCGACGAGGAGTTCCTGATCGCCTCGCCCCAGCAGCTCGGGGAGATCCTGTTCGAGAAGCTCGGCCTCTCGCGCAAGCGTCGCGGCAAGATCGGCTTCTCGACCGACGCCCGCGTCCTGCAGGCGATTCGCGAGGAGCACGTGATCATTCCGCGGATCGAGCGCTGGCGCGAGCTGTCGACGCTGATCAAGACCTACCTCGACGTGCTGCCCGAGCAGGTCGACGCGCGCGGGCGGATCCACACGACCTTCCTGCAGGCGGTCGCCCAGACCGGGCGTTTGTCGAGCACCAACCCGAACATGCAGAACGTACCGATCCGTACCCCGCTCGGACGCGAGATCCGCGGCTGCTTCGAGGCGGAGGACGGTCACACGCTGATCTCCGTCGACTACTCGCAGATCGAGCTGCGGGTGCTTGCCCACGTGGCCGATGACTCGGCGTTGAAGGAGATTTTCCGCCGGGGCGAGGATGTGCACACCGCCACCGCCGCCCAGGTCTTCCAGGTGGCGGTAGCGGACATCGACCCGGGCATGCGCTCGAAGTCGAAGATGATCAACTACGGCATCGTCTACGGGCTCTCGGACTACGGCCTCGCCGATCGCCTGAACATCCCACGGGAGGAGGCCAAGGCGTTCATCGACGCCTACCTCGACCGCTTCCCACAGGTGGCGCGCTTCATCGCCGAGACGATCGAGCGGGCCAAGGAGGAGGGTCACGTGAAGACGCTGTGGGGCCGCCGGCGGCAGATCCCCGAGCTGCAGGCACGCAACTATCAGGTGCGCACGCTCGGCGAGCGCTTGGCGGTCAACACGGTGATCCAGGGAACCGCCGCGGACATCATCAAGCTCGCGATGGTCCGCTGCCATCGTGCCCTGGCCGAGTCCCAGCTGAAGACGCGCCTGATCCTCACGATCCACGACGAGCTGCTGTTCGAAGCCCCTCCCGAGGAGATCCCGGCCGCATGCGAGCTGATCGAGCGGGAGATGGTCGGCGTATGGGATCGCGAGCCGCCTCTGGCCGTCGACGTCGGCGTGGGCAAGAACTGGCTGGAGGCGAAGTAGTGAGCCGCGCGCTGGCCGTGCTCTTGGCGGCGGGGGCCGGGGTGCTCGTGGGGACCCAAGCGCCGGTCAACTCGCGCCTGGGCAAGGCCGTCGGCACGGCCCAGGCGGCCAGCTTCTCGTTTCTGGTCGGCGCGATCGTGCTGGTCGTGCTGGCCGCCTTCTGGACCGGCGGGCTCGGGGGTCTGGGGAACGTCACGAAGGCTCCGTGGTGGGCACTCGTGGGGGGTCTGCTCGGCGCCGTCTACGTGACGGTTGCGCTTGTCACCGTGCGCACGCTCGGGGCCAGCGGGCTGACGGCGGCGGTGATCGCCGGGCAGCTCGCGATCGCGGTGATCATCGACCGCTTCGGCCTGCTCGGCGTGGCCCGCCAGCCGGTGGGGGTGCAGCGCGTGCTCGGGCTCGTGCTGCTGGTCGCCGGGGTGGTGCTGGTCGTGCGCAAGTAGCGCACGGTCTTAATCGGGCTCAGTCGAGCGCCGTGCGGAAGCCCTCGCGCCAGCTCGAGTGCTCGGGCTGCCAGCCCAGCTCGCGCTTGATGCGCGCGTTGCTCGCCCCCCGCAGCTCGTTCATCAGCGAGACGGCCATCCGTCCCGCCGCCAACCGCCCGACCCACGCTGGAGCGCGCCACGGCGCCGGCGCGCCGACGGCGCGGGCGTAAGCGGGCGCCCACTCGCACACCGGGGCGGGCTCGTCGTCGACGACGTTGTACGTAGCCGGGCCACTGTGCTCGAGCGCCGCGACGGTCGCGCTCGCGGCATCGTCGACGTGGAGGAACGAAAAGACGCCGGCGCCGGCCCCGACGATCGGCAGGCGTCGCCGACGGAGGTTGGCGGCCCAGGGGCCGTCGCTCGTGAACGCGGTGCCCGGGCCGTAGAGGGTTCCATAGCGCAGCACGATTCCACCGGCGTCGAGTACCCGCCGCTCGAGCTCCACGAGTGGTTCGGCGACGGACGGCAGCGTCGCGGTCGCCAGTGGGGAGCACTCGTCCTTGACCCAGTCGCCCTGCGGCTCGTAGGCAAAGGCGATGCTCTCGGCGACGATTCGCTCGATGCCCGCCGCCGCGGCGGCGACGACGAGGTTGTGCGTGCCCTCGCGGCGCAGGCGTCCGGTACTTGCCGTTTCCTGCTCGAAACGACGCATGTTGATGTCTTCCGGCAGGTCGGTCAGCAGGTGGACGATCGCCTCTGGCCTCGCGCTCGCTACGGCGCGCGTCAGGCCCTCGGAGTCGTAGGCGTCGCAGACGACCGCCTCGATCCCCGCGGCCGTGAACGCGTCGGCCTTCTCTCGAGAACGCGTCATCGCGATCGGCTCGTGATCCGCTGCGAGGAGCACCGGAAGCAGGCGGCGACCCAGGACGCCCGTCGCTCCCGCGACGAAGACCCTCATCCGATCCCTTCGAGCATCGCCTTGCGAGACAGCCACGCCAGCAGCAGAGTCAGCGCTGCCAGCGAGAAGAAGTCGAAGTAGCCGTTCCAGGCCGGGTGGGCGCGACCGATGTCCACGAGGTGGTTGATGCTGTGCAGGGCGAATTGGACCGTCGTCAGCGTAAGCACGGGAATGCGCCAGCCGATCCGGCGCAGCGAGACGGCAAAGGCAAAGCCGAGAGCCGCGTTGTATGTCGCCACGTCGCGAACGTAGTGGTCGTTGCGGGCGCCGAACGGGCCGATATCGGTGAAGAAGGTGTGCGGGGCGAGAACCATGAAGGCCGCGAGCAGCAGGTGATACACGGCAAAAACTCCCACCCCGACCGTTACCACCGTGGGTCCCGGGGAGCCCGGTGGTGCGGAGCTCGAAAGGCGTCTGGAGCTGGGGATCACGGTTCGCACCATATGGCTTCGCATCGTGCCTGGTAAAGGGCCACTCTGTGAGCGATCGTCTGTGCCAATTCCGCTTCGGGACCTCCACGAACCCGAGGCGCGCTTGCTCAGGCGCGCTTGCGGACACCGGTCACCTCGGCAAACGCCTCGGCGAGCAGGTGCACTCCCTGCTCGATCGCCGGCTTGGAGAGGTTGCCGTAGCCGAGCAGCACACCCGGCGCTCCGCCGGAGGTGAAGCGGTGCCAGGAGAGACCCTCCATGCCCACACCGCGCCTGGCCGCCGCCGCGAGCATCGCCGGCTCATCCGTGCCGGCGGGCAGCTCGACCAGCTCGAACAACCCTGCGGCGCTGTCGCTGATGCGTCCCTGCGGCAGCAGTCGAGCGAGCGCGGCCAGCAACGCTTCGCGTCGCTCCCGGTAGCGCAGGCGCATGCGTCGCAGATGGCGGTCGAGCTCACCGCGGGCGATGAAGTCGCAGAGCGCCAGTTGGCCGACCACCTCAGAGCCGCCGTCCTCGATCGCCTTCGCGGAGATCAGATGCCAGGCCAGCCATGACGGCATCAGCATCCAGCCGAGGCGCATGCCCGGCGCCAGGCGCTTGCTGGCCGAGCCGATGTAGAGGACTCGCTCCGGCGCGAGGCCCTGGAGCGCGCCCACGGCCACGCGGTCGTAGCGAAACTCCGCGTCGAAGTCGTCCTCGACGATCAACCCTTCCTCCCGCTCGGCCCACTCGACGAGCGCCGTCCGGCGTTCGCGGTTGAGAATCGTGCCCGTGGGAAATTGGTGGGCGGGCGTCACCACGACCGCGCTCACCCCGCTGGCGGCGAGCGCGTCGATGAGCAGGCCGTGGGCATCGACTGGCACGGGCACGATCTCGAGGCCCGCCTGCTCTGCGATCAGACGCTGTGCGTGCCAGCCGGGCTCCTCGAGCGCGATCCGCTCGACCCCCTGGCTGCGCAGCGCGCGGCAGGTGAGCGAGAAGCCCTGCATGAAGCCGGTGCAGAGGAGCACGTGCTCGGGGTCCGCCTCGGCGCCGCGGACGCGAGCGAGGTAGCCCGCCAGCCCTTCGCGCAGCTCCGGCAGGCCGCGCGGGTCACCGTAGCCAACCGCGTCGAGTGGCGACTCGCGCATCGCGGCCCGCAGCGAGCGCAGCCAGGGCTCGCGCGGAAAGCCGGTCAGGTCCGGCAGGCCCGGATGGAAGTGGTAGGGAAAGCTGGGCAGCAGCGAACGCGCCGGAGCGCGGGGAGGCGAGGCGCGAATCGTCGCTGCCACCTGGACCGCGGCGCCTTGCCTGGTGGTCAGGTAGCCCTCGGCGGCGAGCTGACCGTAGGCCTCGGTGATCACTCCTCGTGAGATGCTCAGCTCCACGGCCAGCCCGCGCGTCGAGGGCAACCTCATACCCGCCGGCAGGCGCCCGGAGCGAATGTTCTCGCGCAGCGACCGCTCGAGCTGCTCGTGCAGCGCGAGCTTGCTATCCGAGTCGATGGCCACGAGCAGCTCCGGGCCGGCAACTGGTCCGGTATGTAGTGCCATTACTGGAACTGTATACCGAACCAGTACGGGCGTAAGGTGGTTGGCACAAGACGAAGCTCGGATGGCGAAGCTCGATCAGGATCCATGCGCCCCGAAGGGAAAGGACGTTCGCGATGAGCCAACAGATCACGATAGTCGGCGGAGGACTCGCGGGACTCACCGCGGCCATCGCATGTGCGGAAGGCGACGCCAAGGTGCGCCTGCTGGAGGCTCACGACGTCCTCGGCGGCCGCGCGCGGAACACCGAAGGGCCATACAAGGCTCATCTCGGTCCCCATGTCTTCTACAAGGGCCCGCTGTGGAGCTGGCTGAAAGAGCGGGACCTCCTGCCCGCCCATGCCGGAGTCCCGCTCGCCGGCGTGCGACTGCGCTGGCAGGGCGAGGTCAGGCGCACGCCGCCGCTCGGCGCGCTTCCCTCGGTGCTGCGGTTGCGCGGCCGCAAGGCTCCCGTGGAGCTCGACTTCCGCACCTGGGCCGCGAGTCACACCGACGAGGGCACCGCGGCGATGCTGTCCGCGGCCGCCGGGGTCTACACCTTCCACCACGATCCCGGCGGGCTCTCGGCGGCGTTCGTGTGGGAGCGCACGGTGAGGACGCTGCTCAGCTCGCCGTCCGTCCGGTACGTGATCGGGGGATGGAACGTGCTCCTCAGCTCACTGGAGCGGCGAGCTCGCGAGTTGGGGGTGAGGATCGAGACGGGTGAGCGTGTCGAGGAGCTGCCGCCGGCTCCGGTGATCGTGGCCACGGAGCTGGGCGAGGCTCGCCGGCTGCTCGGGGACGACTCACTGCGCTGGCTCAGCGGCAACACCGTATGTCTCGACCTTGGCCTGCGCCGGCGCCGCGGCGATCCGTTCGTCGTCTCCGACATGGATGAGGCCGGCTGGATCGAGCGCTTCAGCGCGGCCGACAAGTCGCTGGCGCCCGTGGGAGAGGAGCTCGTGCAGGCACAGATGCCGATTCTTCCCGGCGAGAGCGCCGATCTTGCGGGCACGCGCCTGGAGCGACTGCTCGATCTGTCGCTCCCAGACCGGCGCGAGCGCGAGACATGGCGGCGCCGTCAGGTGATGGACGGCCGCTCGGGCGCGCTCGATCCGCCCGGCGCCACCTGGCGCGATCGTCCGGCGGTCGATCGCGGTGACGGAGTGTTCCTGGCGGGCGACATGGTCGCGGCCCCTGGACTGCTCTCGGAGGTCTGCTGGGGCAGTGCGCTCGCGGCGAGTCGATTGGCGCTGGCAGTTGCGAGCACCGCCCGCCCGCGCCTGCGCAAGGTCGCCTGAGCTCGAAGCGCTCCGAAAGGGCGCTCAGACGGCGGCCGTCGCGGCGACAGGCCTCGGTGAGGTCTTCCCGACGAAGTCGGGCGAGGCGATCGCCAGGTAATGCTCGAACGCCCAGTCGGAGATCCGACGACTCTCCATGCCGCGAGTGACGACGGTCACCGCACGCGTTGGCGTCATCCGACCGACCGCGTGCTGGACGTTCAGCAGCCAGCGGTATTTTCGCTCGTGGGCGGCCGAGAAGGCGCCGTAGCGCTCGAGCGCCTGACCGCGGGCGAGGCGTCCATCCACCACCGCGCGCAGCTCGCGCCCGCAGGCGAGGCCGAAGTAGAGCGCTGTGCGGATACCCTCGGCCGTGAGTGGGAGACAGTGCCCGGCGGAATCGCCGACGAAGAAGACGCCGTCCTCGACCGCCGCGCGCAGCTGATGGGGAATCCAGTTGCCCTGATAGCCGTCCGCCGGCAGATCGAGATCGCGGGCGAGCCTGACGGTGGGCTCCTTGACGTGGTGGGCGGGCCAGAAGGAGCCGACGCCCACGCGCACCTCCTCGCGCGCGGGAAAGCTCCACGAGTAGCCGGAGCGGATGTAACGAGGATCGATCCACAGCTCCATCTCATCGCCGCTGCCCTCAGGGTGGACCTCGAGACCCCGTGAGAGACGTGCGTTCGGCGGCTGGATCGGGGGAGCGTTCGACAGCACCCGCCGCCAGCCAAGCCCGTCGACGATCAGCGGCGCCCGTAGATCGCCGCGATCGGTGTGCACCGTGAAGCCGTCCCGCCCGGTGACCGTCGCGGTCTCGAGCTCCACCTCCGAATGGTCGGCCTGGTCCCACAGCAGCGCGCACAGCTCGCGGTAGTCGAAGGTGGAGAACGACCACGGCAGCAGCCAGCGGGAGCTGCGAAAGGGCGTGTGCACGAGCAACTCGTCGAAGCTCTGGCGCAGCGAGCCCATCAGGTCGAGGGCCTGCAGCCACCGTGTGGGGATTCCGCAGGCCGAGGTCTGGCGCTCGCCGAGCTCGTAGCGGTCGATCATCAGCACCCGCGCTCCAGATCCCGCGAGCTCGCGGGCGACCGCCAGTCCGGCGAAGCTCGCGCCGCAGATCAGCACGTCGCAGTCGCGCCGCTGCAAGCGGGTGCGCTCGGCTCCCCGCTTCGTGGCTCGCACAGGCATCGCCGTCAATCATAGGAGCGCCGTCGAGCGTGCGAGCGTCGTGCGATGGCTCCCTCGCCATGTGCACGTGGCACGCGAGTGGCGCTTGTTCCTTGCCAACGGCGGTGTTAGCCGGGTAACACCTTTGTTACCTCGGTAACGCGGCTGCGCTAGGCTTCGCCGGTGCAAACGGTGATCGAGAACCCCGAGGCCCGCGTGGTCGAGGGTTCGAACGGGCTCCTGCTGGAAGTGGACGGGCAGATCGTCCCGAACTACGACGCCACCTTGCGCCCGATCGAGGAGGGCGAGGTGGTCACCGGCCACGTCGTGCGCATCGACAACGACGAGGTCCTGGTCGACATCGGCTACAAGTCCGAGGGCGTCATCCCATCCAATGAGCTTTCGATCCGCAAGTCAGTGGATCCCCACGACGAGGTTTCGCTCGGCGAGGAGGTCGACGCGCTGGTTCTCACCAAGGAGGACCAGGACGGCCGTCTGATACTCAGCAAGAAGCGGGCCCGCTTCGAGAAGGCGTGGCGCCGTATCGAGGCCGCCGCCCAGTCCGGCGAGCCCGTCGAGGGCACCGTCATCGAGGTCGTCAAGGGCGGCCTGATCATCGACCTGGGAGTGCGCGGCTTCCTGCCTGCCTCGCTGGTCGACATCCGCCGCGTCCCCAACCTGGACGAGTACATGGGCCAGGCCATCGAGTGCAAGGTGATCGAGCTCAACCGCTCCCGCAACAATGTGGTCCTGTCCCGCCGTGCGGTACTGGAGGAGCAGCGCAAGGAGGATCGCGAGCGGATCCTCGATCGTCTCCAGCCCGGCCAGGTGGTGGAAGGCGTCATCTCCAACATCGTCGACTTCGGCGCGTTCGTCGATCTCGACGGGATCGACGGCCTGATCCACATCTCCGAGCTGTCCTGGTCGCACGTGAACCACCCGTCCGAGATCCTCTCGATCGGCGACAAGGTCACGGTCAAGGTGCTCGACATCGACCGCCAGCGCCAGCGGATCTCCCTTGGCCTCAAGCAGACCCAGGAGGACCCGTGGCAGCGCGTGGTCGACACCTACAACGTGGGCGACGAGCTCGAGGGCACGGTCACCAAGGTGGTCACGTTCGGCGCGTT
>DASXIB010000022.1:0-60912 GCA_036498245.1 Solirubrobacteraceae bacterium | reverse complement strand
ACGTACGTGCGCGCGCGGCAAATCGGTCGAGATGGTCCTCTTTAGCTTGCGCACAGGTTGCGACGGCTAATCTGCCGGGTTCCTCGCCGGGCAGTAAAGCATCCGACCTGCGTGGTCGATGGACCGCTCGTCTGACTTTCTGTGAACCGAATGACTCTAGATCTAGGCATCCTCCTCGCTCTCGCTTGCGCCTTCGTGGCGAATCTCGGGTTCTTCTACAAGTACCGGGGAGCCAACGACGTGGCGAAGGTGCAGGTGAGCCATCCGCTGCGCAGCGTGCGGGCGCTGTACTCCTCGAAGTGGTTCGCGCTGGGGATGGTGATCGCGACCGCGAGCTGGGGGCTGCACGTCGCGGCGCTGGCGCTGGCGCCGATGTCTGTGGTCCAGGTCTCGCTGGCGGCCGGTGTCGTGTTCATCGCGGTCATGGCCGACCGCATGTTCGGCTTTCATGTGGGCGCACGCCAGTGGGTGGGACTGTCGCTGACCGCAGTCGGACTGGTGACGCTGGGGCTGACGCTGCCGGCGATGCACGGCGCCCACTCGCAGTTCTCAAGCGTGGCGATGATCTCCTTCGAGGCGGGCCTGTTCGGCCTGGGTGGCCTGCTGATCATGGGGCCGCGCATCGGCGGCCCGGTCGAGCATCACGGCGTGATGCTCGGAGCCGCCTCAGGGATCCTGTTCGGCGTCTCGGACACAGCGATCAAGGCTCTCACGGGCATATCGGCCGCGCACGGTTTCGTGGGGCTGGTTTTGAGCCCGTGGCTGCTGGTCGCGGTGATGGCTTCGATCGTCGCTTTCTACGCTTCGGCCCGGGGGTTGCAGGACGGCGAGGCGGTCCCGGTGATAGCCGTGACGGGAACGGCCGCGAACATCGCGGGCATCGCTGGGGGAATCATCGTGTTCGGCGATCCGATGGCGGGCAGCCCGGTGGGAGTGGCCCTGCAGGCGGCGGCGTTCGTGCTGGTCGTGGTGGCCTCCGCGCTGATGCCCGCGCCGGTGCGCGCGGCCGGCGTCGCCGCGACCGGCTAGCCACGACCGCCCGGCGCTGCTAGCATCACGCCCGCATGCCGACCACCTCTCAGCTCGTGCGCAAGGGCCGCGTCGCGCCCAAGAAGAAGCTCGCCACTCCCGGCTTGAAGTCGGGTCAGGGGCGCAAGAAGAAGGTCGCCGCGCCGCAGCGGCGTGGCGTGTGCACGCGCGTATACACGACGACGCCGAAGAAGCCTAACTCAGCGCTGCGGAAGGTCGCGCGCGTGCGCATATCGGGCTCGATCGAGGTCACCGCTTACATCCCCGGCGAGGGTCACAACCTGCAGGAGCACTCGGTGGTGCTGGTGCGCGGAGGCCGAGTCAAGGATCTGCCCGGTGTGCGCTACAAGGTCGTGCGCGGCACGCTCGACGCCGCCGGCGTGAGCGACCGCAAGAAGGCGCGCTCGCAGTACGGCGTGAAGAAGAAGTAGATGCCACGCCGCGCAGCCGCTCAGGTCCGCCCCGTCGAGGCGGACGCCGTCCATCGCTCAAAGCTCGTGCAGCAGGTGATCAACAAGGTGATGCTCGACGGCAAGAAGTCGACCGCCGAGCGGATCGTCTACGACGCGCTGGCGCTGTTGGGCGAGCGCAGCGACAAAGATCCCGTGGAGTCGCTGGAGGCGTCGATCAAGGCGCTCACGCCGACGCTCGAGGTTCGCTCTCGGCGAGTTGGCGGAGCCACCTACCAGGTGCCCGTCGAGGTGCCCGCGCCCCGCGCGCGCACGCTGGCCGTGCGTTGGCTGGTGGAGTTCGCGCGCAATCGCCGCGAGAAGACGATGGCCCAGCGGTTGGCCAACGAGCTGAGCGATGCCGTCTCCCAGCAGGGTGGGGCGTACAAGCGCAAGGACGACATCTACCGCATGGCCCAGGCCAACAAGGCCTTCGCCCACTACCGCTGGTAGCGGGCCGAGGACGCGGCGCTGGCCGATCTTCGATCGGTCGGCGTCCTCGGTGGCTCGTGTGCAGAGCACACTTCGCTTCCTGCGTCCTGCGGCGCCGACCCGGTCGTGCCTCGCTTGGTCCTCGGCCCGCTACTCGGACTTCGGGGTCCTTCGCTACGGTAGATCCGATGCCATCTGCCGCTTCCTCGGGCCCGGCCGCGGGCGATCGCATCGAGGCGCACGTCTGGCGCATCGCCGGCGTGGTGATCCTCGGGATGATCATGTCGATCCTCGACACGACGATTGTGAACGTCGCGCTGCGCACGCTCGGGCACGACCTGCACAGCTCGATCTCGCAGATTCAGTGGGTGGTCACCGGTTACCTGCTGTCGCTGGCGGCCGTGATCCCGGTCACCGGCTGGGCGGCGCGGCGGTATGGCGCCAAGCGCGTGTACCTGACCTCGTTGGTTCTGTTCACCACCGGCTCGGCCTTGTGCGCCGTAGCCAGTTCGACCACTTCGCTGGTGCTGTTCCGCGTACTGCAGGGAGTGGGCGGTGGCATGATCATGCCGGTTGGCCAGCTGATCATGGCCCAGGTGGCGGGGCCGAAGCGGATGGGGCGCGTGATGGGCATCGTCGCGATGCCCGCGATGCTCGCGCCGATCCTTGGGCCGGTGGTCGGCGGGACGATCCTGCAGAGCCTGCATTGGTCGTGGATCTTTCTCGTCAACCTCCCGATCGGCCTGCTCGCGTTCATCGCCGGCTGGCGGATGCTTCCACAGACCGAATCGGGCGAGGCCGGGCGTCTGGACGTGGTCGGCCTGGGCCTGCTCTCGACGGCGTCGACGGCGATCGTGTACGGACTCAGCCAACTCGGCTCGCAGAGCAGCCTGACAGCCCCGGGCGTGGTGTGGCCGGTCCTCCTGGGAGTCGGGCTGATCGTCGTCTTCTGCCGACATGCGCTGCGAGTGGAGCGTCCGCTGCTCGACGTTCGGTTGTACGCCAACCGTGTTTTCGGCGCCGCCTCGCTGACGACCTTCGGTTTGGGGGCGGCGCTGTTCGGGGCGATGATCCTCGTGCCTCTCTACTACCAGGAGGTGCGCGGCGAGAGCGTCATCCTGACCGGGCTGCTGGTTGGCCCGCAGGGGCTCGGCATGCTGCTGGTGATGTCGTTCACAGGCCGCCTGACCGAACGTTTCGGGGGTGGGCGGGTGGCGCTGGTGGGCGTCTCAATCCTGTGCTTCGGCACGATCCCGCTCGCGCTCGTCGGACCGAACACCTCGATCCTCGCGATCTCGCTGGTGCTTGTGTTGCGGGGCGTGGGTATCGGGTTCGCCTTCATGCCGGCGATGACCGCCGCCTTCTCCGCGCTGCGGCCGGAGGAGCTCTCCGACGCCACACCCCAGCTGAACGTGTTGCAGCGCATGGGCGGAGCGATCGGAACGGCGGTGCTCGCCGTGGTTTTGCAGCGAGCAAGCGGACACGCCCCCTCGCTCGCGAAGCTGGCGGACGCGTTCGACACCGCCTACTGGTGGTCGCTGGGAATCGCCGCGCTGTCGCTGATCCCCTGCCTGGTGCTGCTGCGGGCCGAGAACCCGCGTGCAAAGCCCAGCAGCTCCGCGGCGAACGCCGAGGCCGCGATCGAGCCTCTGGGGGCGTAGTGTCCTGAGTCGTAATTCGCTGGCGTTTCCCGCCACCTGCCCGCGCCTTCACGGGCCTTCGCACACCCCTAGCGGACGCCTTCGGACGCGGCGCGTCGGGGCCTTTGCGCACCTCCAAACGCCAGAATTCCTCTGCTATAGTCGGGCTCGCGTCGCGGAAGGACCTAGTCGTGCGAGCGTGGCCGCCCGCGGAGCCAGACGCCAGATGGAGACCTCGAGCAGATAACCACGCGGACCGGTCCTGAGAAGACCAATAGCGCGCGTGGGCCCGAGGGGCCCATTTTTTTGCCCAAAAGGCCGACCGAAGCGACCGACACCTACACGATGCCACGCAAGTTCACCCTCCAGAACACCCGCAACATCGGGATCATGGCGCACATCGACGCCGGTAAGACGACGACGACCGAGCGCATCCTCTACTACACCGGGCGCACCTACAAGATCGGCGAGGTGCACGAGGGCGCGGCCGTGATGGACTGGATGGAGCAGGAGCAGGAGCGTGGCATCACGATCACCTCCGCGGCCACCACGGCTCAGTGGAAGGGCCACAGGATCAACATCATCGACACGCCCGGCCACGTCGACTTCACGGTCGAGGTCGAGCGCTCGCTGCGTGTGCTGGACGGGGCGATCGCCCTGTTCGACTCGGTCGCGGGCGTCGAGCCACAGTCCGAGACGGTGTGGCGACAGGCCGACAAGTACCACGTCCCGCGGATCGCCTACATCAACAAGATGGATCGCATCGGCGCGGACTTCGACCAGGGCGTGCAGACGATGATCGACCGTCTCGGCGCGCACCCCGTTCCGATCCAACTGCCGATCGGCGCGGAGGGCGCCTTTGAGGGCATCGTCGACCTCGTGGCGATGAAGGCGGTCGTCTACAAGGACGAGCTTGGGACCGAACAGGAAGAGCTTGAGATCCCGGAGCACCTGGCCGAAGCCGCCGCCGCGGCGCGCGAACACCTGCTCGAGGAGGTCTCCCACTACGACGACGGGCTCGTCGAGCTGATCCTGGAAGAGTCCGAGATCTCCGAGGAGCGGCTCAAGCAGGCGATTCGCAAGGCGACGCTGTCGACCAAGCTGACCCCCGTCCTGTGCGGCTCCTCGTTCAAGAACAAGGGCGTCCAGCCGCTGCTGGACGCGGTGATCGACTATCTGCCTTCCCCAGTGGATGTTCCGCCCGTCGTCGGCACAGAGCTCGTCAAGGGCGAGGAGACAGAGCGCGAGGTCACGCGCCACGCTGATGATTCCGAGCCGTTCGCGGCTCTGGCGTTCAAGATCGCCGCCGATCCCTATGTCGGCAAGCTGACCTACTTCCGCGTGTACTCCGGTCGCCTGGAGGCAGGCGCGCGCGTGCTGAACGTCGGCAGCGGACGCACCGAGCGGATCGGGCGCATCCTGATGATGCACGCCAACGAGCGCGAGGAGGTCGAGGAGGTCTACGCGGGCGACATCGCCGCCGCGGTGGGCATCAAGCAGGTGATCACCGGCGACACGCTGGCCGCCCCCGACGCACCGATCCACCTCGAGAACATCGTTTTCCCCGAGCCGGTCATCAAGGTCGCGGTCGAGCCCAAGACGAAGGCGGACCAGGAGAAGATGTCGATCGCTCTCGGGCGTCTGGCCGAGGAGGATCCGACCTTCCAGGTGCGCACCAACGAAGAGACCGGGCAGACGGAGATCTCGGGGATGGGCGAGCTGCACTTGGAGGTGCTCGTCGACCGCATGAAGCGCGAGTTCGGCGTCGAGGCCAACGTGGGGCGCCCGCAGGTCTCCTACCGTGAGACGGTGCGCGGCACGGTCGAGAAGATCGAGGGCAAGTTCGTGCGTCAGACCGGCGGCTCGGGGCAGTTCGGCGTCGTTTACATCAACCTCGAGCCCGCGCCGGGCGAGGGCTTCGACTTCATCAACAAGATCAAGGGCGGCTCGATCCCCTCGGAGTACATCCCGGCGGTCAAGAAGGGCGTCGAAGAGGCGCTCGAGAATGGCGTCAAGGCGGGCTATCCGATGGTCGACATGCGCGTGACGCTCGTCGATGGCAAGTACCACGACGTCGACTCCTCGGAGATCGCCTTCAAGGTGGCCGGCTCGATCGCCTTCAAGGAGGCGGCCAGGCGCGCCAAACCGGTGCTGCTGGAGCCGATCTTCGCGGTCGAGGTCGTCACCCCCGAGGACTTCCTCGGCGAGGTGATCGGCGACCTGAGCCGTCGCCGCGGGCGCGTCGAGGGCCAGGAGCGCCGCGGCAACGCGCTGGCGGTGACCGGGCGGGTGCCGCTGAGCGAGATGTTCGGCTACGCCACCGACCTGCGCTCCAACACACAGGGCCGGGCCGTGTACACGATGCAGTTCGAGAGCTACGAAGAGGTTCCGCCGAACATCGCCGAGAAGATCGTCGAGCAGCGTACGGGGGAGCCAGTTCCCGCTTAGTCCGCGTCACGGAAGCGCGGGCGGCGAGAGCGGAGGCACTCGAGCGAGAAGATTTCAAGCACCAGCAGTCACGACGGACCGCAGTTAGATAGATTTCCCAGGTTCGCCCTCTTAGCGGCGAACGTAAACAGCCGATTGAGGAGCGAACACAAAGTGGCGAAGGAGAAGTTCGAGCGCGACAAGCCGCACGTCAACGTCGGGACCATCGGTCACATCGACCATGGCAAGACGACGCTGACCGCTGCCATCACGACCGTGCTGGCGGAGAAGATGGGCGGCGAAGCCCGCAGCTTCGAGGAGATCGACAACGCTCCGGAGGAGAAGGAGCGCGGGATCACGATCGCCACCTCGCACGTCGAGTACCAGACGGAGAACCGCCATTACGCCCACGTCGACTGTCCCGGTCACGCGGACTACGTGAAGAACATGATCACCGGCGCCGCGCAGATGGACGGCGCGATCCTCGTCGTGTCCGCGGCCGACGGGCCGATGCCGCAGACGCGCGAGCACATCCTGCTGGCTCGCCAGGTGGGCGTCCCCTACATCGTCGTGTTCCTTAACAAGGCCGACATGGTCGATGACGAGGAGCTTTTGGAGCTCGTCGAGGTCGAGGTGCGCGAGCTGTTGAGCGAGTACGACTTCCCGGGCGACGACATCCCCTTCATCACCGGTTCGGCGCTGAAGGCGCTCGAAGGCGACGAGACGTACAAGGGCAAGATCGTCGAGCTCGCCGAGGCGCTCGACAGCTATATCCCCGAGCCCGTACGCGAGCTCGACAAGCCCTTCCTGATGCCGGTAGAGGACGTCTTCTCGATCACCGGCCGCGGCACGGTCGCGACCGGCCGCGTGGAGCAGGGAATCGTCAACACTGGCGATACCGTGGAGATCGTGGGCGTCAAGGAGACGACCACAACGGTCGTCACCGGCGTCGAGATGTTTCGCAAGATCCTCGACCAGGGTCAGGCGGGCGACAACGTCGGCTGCCTGCTGCGCGGCACCAAGCGTGAGGAGATCGAGCGCGGCCAGGTGTTGTGCAAGCCCGGCTCGATCACGCCGCACACCAAGTTCAAGGCCGAGGTGTACATCCTGAAGAAGGAGGAGGGTGGACGTCACACCCCGTTCTTCACCGGATATCGCCCGCAGTTCTATTTCCGCACCACCGACGTCACCGGCGTGGCGAAGCTGCCCGAGGGCGTCGAGATGGTCATGCCCGGCGACAATGTCCAGATGGAGATCGAGCTGATCCAGCCGATCGCCATGGACCAGGGCCTGCGCTTCGCCATCAGGGAGGGTGGGCGCACGGTCGGCTCGGGTGTGGTCACCGAGATCATCGAGTAGCACCCGAGAACAATCGCTGCCTCCTGGATCGGGAGGCAACGAAAGACAGTCCGATACGACGAACACGCTCTTGTGTCGATGACACGGGAACAGTGACGAGGCGCGGAGACCCGACAGGGACTTGCTCCTCAGGCTCGCGGTGCGGGACCGGCGCTCACATAGGCGACCGTTCGCACCGAGCCGGCAGAAACTCAGCATCAGGACCGGCGGGAAGCGCCGGATCGGCAGAGATAGACACAAAGACCGACGAAGAAATTCAGAGAGCGCTCACTTAATCCATGGCTCAAGCCACACAAAACAAGATCCGCATCAGGCTGAAGGCCTATGACACGTCCGCGATCGAGTCCGCCGCGAAGGAGATCGTGGAGACCGCCACGCGCACGGGAGCGAGCGTGTCGGGTCCCGTGCCGCTGCCGACGGAGAAGAACGTGTACTGCGTGATCCGCTCGCCGTTCAAGGATAAGGACTCGCGCGAGCACTTCGAGATCCGCACGCACAAGCGCCTGATCGACATTCATCAGCCGACTCCGAAGACGGTCGACTCGCTGCAGCGCTTGGACCACCTGCCGGCGGGCGTGGACATCGAGATCCGACTCGCCACCTGACTCGGGTACCTCACGGATACAGAACTGATCACCGCATGCCAGCGATACTTGCAAAGAAGCTCGGAATGACACAGGTCTTCCGTGAGGACGGAAGCGTCGCGCGCGTGACCGTCCTTGAGGCCGGTCCGTGCCCGGTCACCGCGATCCGTACGCCTGAACGCGACGGTTACGAGGCCGTTCAGCTGGCCTTCGGGCAGAGCAAGGAGAAGCATCTGTCGAAGCCCGAGCTCGGCCATCTGAAGAAGGCCGACGCGCCGCCGATGCGCCATCTCGTGGAGTTCCGCGACGAGGCCGGCGAGCTGCAGATCGGCGGTACGGTGACGGTGGAGTCCTTCGCTGTGGGGGCGCGGGTGAAGATCTCCGGTACCTCCAAGGGCAAGGGCTTCCAGGGGACGATCAAGCGACATAACTTCGCCAGTGGGCCGAAGTCGCACGGCTCGCACAACGTGCGCGCTCCCGGCTCGATCGGCGCCTCGGCCACGCCGGCGCGCGTGATGAAGGGAATCCGCGGTCCGGGGCAGATGGGCAACAAGCGTGTGACTCAAAAGGGTCTCGAGGTGATCGCTGTCGACACCGAGGAGAACCTTCTGCTGGTGCGCGGCTCGGTCCCAGGACCCCGTGGCGGCCTAGTGGAGGTGCGCTCCGATGCCTGAGGCGCCCGTGCTGAGTCCGTCCGGCGCGACGGGCGCGACCAAGAAGGTCAAGCTCGCCGACGCGGCCTTCGGAGCTCGCTTCCTCGGCCCGCTGGTTCACCAGAGCGTGCGCGCGGAGCAGGCGGCGCGCAGGCGGGGGACGGCGGCGACCAAGACTCGCGGCATGGTCTCGGGCGGCGGCGCGAAGCCGTGGCGTCAAAAGGGCACCGGCAGGGCGCGGGCGGGGTCGAATCGCTCGCCGATCTGGACCGGCGGCGGCGTCACGTTCGGTCCTCAGCCGCGCTCCTACACGTTCAAGGTCAACCGCAAGGAGCAACGCGCCGCGCTGCGCAGTGCGCTGTCGCTTCACGCCGAGCGTGGCTCGATCGCGATCCTCGACGCGACCGCGTTCGAGCAGCCAAGGACACGGCAGGCGCTCGACCTGCTCGACAACTGGGACACGTCCACGCGGGCGCGCTCTACGCTCGTGGTGCTCGACGAGTCCGAGTCGCCGGCGGCGCTATCGTTTCGCAATCTCGTCCGAGTGGCCGTCCTCACGCCCGAGAACGTGGGCGTCACCGACCTGCTGAGCGCTGCCTCGCTGGTCGTCTCCCAAGCGGCCCTGGACGCGCTCACCGCACGCACGGGCGCGACGCGGGCCGCGAAGCAGGAGACGGCCTGATGGATCACTCACAGGTGATCATCCGTCCTGTGGTGTCGGAGAAGAGCTACGTGCTCTCGGCCGCCAACCGGTACACGTTCCGCGTCCATGCCGACGCGCACAAGACGCAGATCCGCCAGGCGGTCGAGGCGCTGTTCGACGTGCACGTGGTGGAGGTCAGGACGCTCAGCGTCAAGTCCAAGCCCAAGCGTCGTGGTGTCACCAAAGGTCGCACGCGGACGTGGAAGAAGGCGATCGTGCAGGTGCGGGCCGGCGAGAGCATCCCGATCTTCCAGGGCCTTGAGGCCCTCGAGGGATAGCGAGGACAGATGGCGATCAGAAAGCCAAAGCCGACGAGTCCGGGAATGCGGTTCGTCTCCTACCCGGACTTCTCCGAGGTCACCAAGGACAAGCCCGAGAAGACGCTCGTCGAAGGGCTGAAGAAGAGCGGCGGGCGCAACGCTCACGGACGCAAGACCTCCCGGCACCGTGGCGGAGGCGCCAAGCGCGCCTACCGGCGGATCGACTTCAAGCGCCGCAAGGACGGCGTCGACGCGAAGGTGGCGGCGATCGAGTACGACCCCAACCGCTCGTCGTATATCGCGCTGCTGCACTACTCAGACGGCGAGAAGCGCTACATCCTCGCGCCCCAGCGGCTGACGGTGGGGATGACGGTCGCCTCCGGCGAGCAGGCGGACATCTCCGTGGGCAACTGCATGTCACTCGCGCGGATGCCAGTCGGAACGGTCGTGCACAACGTCGAGTTGCAACCAGGACGCGGCGGCCAACTCGCGCGATCCGCGGGCGCCGGGGTGCAGCTGATGGCGAAGGACGGGGAGATGGCCACGCTGCGCCTGCCCTCCGGCGAGATGCGGCTGGTACGCGCAGAGTGTCGCGCGACCGTCGGGACGATCGGCAACTCAGAGCACCAGAACGTGAAGGTCGGCAAGGCGGGCCGCAAGCGGCACATGGGGGTGCGTCCGCAGACACGCGGCACAGCGATGAACCCAGTCGACCACCCGCACGGCGGCGGTGAGGGCTCGACCACCGCCGGGCGCCATCCGGTCACCCCGTGGGGGGTGCCGACACTCGGCTATCGCACGCGCAAGCAGAACAAGACTTCAGATCGGTACATAGTGCGCGGCCGTAGACGAGGGAAGGGCAAACAGCGATGAGCAGGTCCAGCAAGAAGGGGCCGTGGGTGGAAGAGCGCCTGATGACGCGTATCGAGGCGCTGAACGCGGCGAACAACAAGAAAATGCTGAGGACGTGGTCGCGCGCGTCGACGATCTTCCCGGAGATGGTCGGGCACACGATCGCCGTGCACGACGGACGCAAACATGTGCCTGTGTTCATCAGCGAGTCGATGGTCGGCCACAAGCTCGGCGAGTTCGCGCCCACGCGGATGTTCCGCGGGCATGTGGGGTCGGGAAGAGTCCGATGAGCCTGAACTCGCATAGCTGCGCTGGATCGGCATCCTCAGTCGCTCGCGTGCGAAGCACGCCACGCTCCCTGCGTCCTTGCCCTGCGAGCCCAGGAGTCATCGGATGAGCGCCGAGGACGAGAAGCCGGGAGAGACGCCCGAGGCGCAGGGCAAGGACGCTACGAAGAAACCTGCCGCCACCAAGAAAGCGACAAAAGCCGCTAATGAGGGCGTCGCTGCGGATGCGAAGACCAAAGCGGCTGGCAAAAAAGCTGAGAAAAAACCCGCCCGCCGAAAAAAAGCCTTGCCTGCCGAGACTTCAAAGTCCGCCGAGGAGTCGACCTCCGGCAAAAAAGCCGCAAAAGCACGGGGGGCGAAAGCCGGTGAGAAAGCCAAAGCCGAAGAGGTGGAGAAGCCTGACGCGAAAGCAGCCGCCCGCCCGGCGACTGCGGGAGCGCCCGCGCGGCGGCGGGTCGTGCGCGCGCGTGCCCGCTACGTGCGCACCTCCGCGCGCAAGGCGCGAATGGTGTGCGGGCACTTGCGGGGCAAGACCGTGGGAGAGGCACGCGCTATCCTCGCCTTCACCCCTCGTGAGGTGGCGCGCGACTGGAGCAAGCTGCTGGAGTCGGCCGTGGCGAACGCCGAGAGCAACCACGAGTTGCTTGAGGACGATCTGATCGTCCGAGAGGCGTATGCCGACGAGGGACCGACGATCAAGCGCTTTCGGCCGCGGGCGATGGGACGCGCCACGCCGATCCGCAAGCGCACCAGCCACCTGACGATCACGCTGATACCGGGCGCCGAGCCTCGGACCGCCAAGAGACACAAAAGCAAAGACTGAGCGAGAGAGAAGAACTTAGGAAATGGGTCAAAAGGTTCATCCAGAGGCCATGCGCGTGGGTTACATCCACGACTGGAAGTCGAACTGGTTCAACGAGCGCAACTTCTCGGAGTATCTCGCCGAGGACATTCGCATCCGCGAGCACATCGTCGGCAAGCTGGCCCACGCGGGTCTGTCGGACATCACGATCCGCAAGGACGCGAACGAGCTCGAGGTCAACATCCACACCGCCCGGCCCGGCATCGTGATCGGCAAGTCCGGCAGCGAAGTCGATGCCCTGCGGCGCGATCTGCATCGCATGACGAGCAAGCAGATCAAGGTGAACATCCTTGAGATCAAGCGCCCCGAGCTCGACGCGAAGCTGGTGGCGCAGTCGATCGCCGAGCAGCTCCAGAACAGGGTCGCCTTCCGTCGCGCGATGAAGCGCGCGCTGACCAGCGCGATGCGATCGGGGGCGAAGGGCGTGAAGGTGCAGGTCGCCGGTCGCCTGGGCGGCGCTGAGATGGCTCGCGTCGAAAGCTACTCCGACGGTCGCGTGCCGCTGCACACGATGCGCGCGGACATCGACTATGGCTTCTACGAGGCGCGCACGACCTTTGGTCGGATCGGCGTCAAGTGTTGGGTGAACAAGGGCGAGATCATGCCCGAGGGCTACACCGGCGCGGATCTCACCGACATGACGGCCCCGGCGACGCCCAGCTCCGATCGCGACGGGCGCGGTGGGCGCGACGGCCGTGACGGGCGCGGCCGCGGTCGCGGCGGTGGCGGGCCCGGTGGGGGTGGCGGCGGTGGACGCGGTCGCGGGCCCGGCGGACAGGGCGGCTCGGGTCGAGGGCCGGGTGGCTTCGGCGGACAGGGCGGCCGTGGCGGCGGCGGTGGCAGGGGCCCCGGCGGCGGCGGTGGAGGCCGAGGTCCAGGTGGCGGTGGGCGCGGTCCTGGCGGACCGGGCGGCGGCTCGCGTGGCCCCCGTCCCGGCGGCGGACCCGGCGGAGGTGCCCGCTGATGCTGTCTCCCAAGCGTGTCAAGCACCGCAAGCAGCACCGCGGACGACGCGGTGGAATGTCGCGCGGCCAGGTGAAGGTCCAGTTCGGTGAGTACGGGCTGAAGTCGCTCGAGGAGGGCTGGCTCACCAACCGCCAGATCGAGGCCGCTCGTATCGCGATGACGCGCAAGATCAAGCGCGGCGGCAAGGTTTGGATCAATGTGTTCCCCGACAAGCCGGTGACGAAGAAGCCGGCCGAGACACGCATGGGTTCGGGCAAGGGCAATCCCGAAGGCTGGGTCGCGGTGGTGAAGCCCGGACGGGTCATGTTCGAGCTCGCCGGCGTGCCCGAGCCGCTAGCCCGCGACGCGATCAGGCTGGCTGCGCACAAGCTGCCGGTGAAGTCCAAGTTTGTGCTCCGTGAGGACTGAGGCATGCAGGCCAAGGAGATGCGAGACCTGGAGGAGACGGAGCTTGCCAAGCGTGTGGCGACGTTCCGTAAAGAGCTGTTCGGACTGCGGTTCGCCAACGCCACGGGCGAACTGGACGACACCGCGGGCGTGGGTCGAGCCCGACGCAACCTCGCCCGAGCCCTGACCGTCGTGCGGGAGAAGGAACGAAATGGCTGACGAGCAAGAGACAGAGACGACGGAGACCCCCGCCGAGGCCGAGGCCGGCGAGGCGACGGAGACCCCCGCCGAGGCGACGGAGACCGTTGCTGCGCCCGCCGCGGCGCCGGCGCCTCCGGCCGAGCCGGTGGAGCAGCTCTCGCCGAAGGAGCGCCGCCGCAGGGCCCGGGCCAAGCGGGCCCCCGACACGCGCCCGCCGCGGTCCCCCGAGGAGCGGCATTCCGAACGCACTGCCGAGCGGCGCACCAAGGCGCTCCGGCGCCGTGCGCGTAGGCTCCAGGAACGCGCCAAAGCCACCGAGCGCCGTGCCGCCGCGCCTGCAGCCGAGCCACTCCCGCCAGTTCACGCGCCCGTCGAAGGCACGCGCCGGGTGCGCCAGGGAATCGTCGTCTCCGATAAGGCGCAGAAGACGATCACCGTGCGCATCGACACGGCCCGGCGCCACATGCGCTACGAGAAGATCGTGCGCAGCTCGAGCACGTTGCACGCGCACGACGAGAACAACGAGGCGCACGAGGGTGACACCGTTCGTGTGATCGAGAGCCGGCCGCTGTCGCGGACGAAGCGATGGAAGCTCCTCGACGTACTGGAGCGGGCGCGATGATCCAGAACGAGACCAGGTTGCGGGTGGCCGATAACACGGGCGCGCGGGAGATCCTGTGTATTCGCGTGAAGGGCGGCTCCAAGCGCCGGTATGCGTTCGTCGGCGACGTCATCACCGCGACCGTTAAGCAGGCCAACCCTCAGGGGGCCGTGAAAAAGGGCGACGTGGTGACCGCCGTGGTGGTGCGTACGAAGAAGCCGATCGGCCGTGAGGACGGGACGTACATCGCCTTCGACGAGAACGCCGCGGTGATCATCGACGACCAGAACAATCCGCGCGGGACGCGCGTGTTCGGACCGGTCGCGCGCGAACTGCGCGAGCGCAACTTCATGAAGATCGTCTCGCTCGCGCCGGAGGTCCTGTGATGACCCCCCGGAGATCGGCCGGTGGCGGAGTCGGGTTGCCGCGACGCGTGCTGAAGATTCGCTCGGGCGACCAGGTGCGCGTGATGGCCGGCAAGGACCGCGGCAAGAGCGGACGGATCCTGCGGGTGGAACCGAAGAAGGAGCGTGTATACGTGGAGGGGCTGAACATGATCAAGCGCCATACGCGACCGCAGCAAGCGCAGAATCAGCAGGCGGTGGGTGGCGTGATCGAGCGCGAGGGACCGATTCACGTCTCCAACGTGATGCTGCTCGACTCAAAGGAACAGCCCACGCGGATTCGGATCGAGCGCGAGAACGGTAGGCGCTTCCGCGTCGCCAAGAGCTCGGGCGCGAGGCTCGACTGAGCGAATGACGATGACTGCTACCGCTTCCACTGCCCGCATGAAGACCCGCTATGAAGAGGAGATCCGTCCGGCGCTCGTCGAGCGCTTCGGCTACTCCTCGGTGATGCAGGCGCCGAAGCTCGAGAAGATCACCCTGAACATGGGGGTCGGTCTGGCCAAGCAGGACTCGAAAGTCCTGAAGGCGGCGCAGGATCAGCTCGCGACGATCGCCGGCCAGCATCCGAGCGTGCGCCGCGCGCGCAAGTCGATCGCGGCCTTCAAACTGCGCGAGGGCATGCCGGTCGGGGTCGCGGTGACGCTGCGGGGCGAGCGCGGGTATGAGTTCCTCGACCGCCTCGTCTCGATCGCGATCCCACGGATCCGCGACTTCCGAGGACTGAACCCGCGTTCGTTCGACGGTCGCGGGAACTACTCGCTGGGCGTGCGCGAGCAGATCATCTTCCCCGAGATCGACTACGACGCGATCGACCAGGTGCGGGGGTTGGACATCACGATCACCACCTCCGCGACCACCGACCCCGAAGCGTTTGCCCTGCTGGAGGCGCTCGGATTGCCCTTCGCCCGTGAGGGCCGGCCCGCCGGATTCGACGCTCCCGGCTCGCAGGACGCAGACCCCGCCGACCAAGAGGAGGCCGCCTGATGGCCAAGACGTCGCTACGTGTGAAGCAGACGCGGACGCCGAAGTTCAAGACGCGTGCTTATACTCGCTGCAACCGCTGCGGACGTCCACGCGCGGTGTATCGCAAGTTCGGGGTGTGCCGCATCTGTCTGCGCGAGCTCGCCCACAACGGCCAGATCCCAGGGATGACGAAGTCCTCCTGGTAGGGCTCCACAACCTTTCGAGTAACTATGTCCATGACCGACCCCATAGCTGACTTCCTGACTCGCGTCAGGAACGCAATCCACGCCGCTCACGAGACGGTTGAGATCCCCGCGTCCAAACTCAAGGGCGAGCTCGCGCGGATCCTCACGGAGCAGGGATACATCGAGTCGTGGTCGGTGGTCCCTGCCCCCGATGAAGGCGCGGGGCAGCTGATTCAGATTCGCCTGAAGTACACCGAGGACCGTCGCTCGGCGATCTCCGGGCTACGCCGGATCTCGCGGCCCGGGCGGCGCACGTACGTCGATGCGCGGCACATCCCGAAGGTGCTCGGAGGCATGGGCACCTCGATCGTCTCCACTTCCCACGGCGTGATGACCGGCCACGACGCGCGCGCGGCGGGCGTCGGCGGCGAGGTCCTCGCACAGGTCTGGTGACCTCGAGCTGATGTCACGTATCGGTAGACAGCCAATCCCCGTCCCCGCCGGCGTGGTCGTCGCGATCGAGCCCGAGTCGGTGCGCGTGAACGGACCCAAAGGCGAGTTGTCCGAGCGCATTCCCAGGGACATCGAAGTGACCCAGGACGGCGAGCAGCTGGTGGTCACCCGCCCGACCGACCGCGGCGAGCACCGGGCGCTGCACGGACTCACGCGCTCACTGGTGGCCAACATGGTTCAGGGCGTGACGGCGGGCTATGAGAAGCGTCTGGAGATCCAGGGCGTGGGATATCGTGCGCAGCTGAAGGGCAAGAACCTGGAGCTGGCCGTCGGTTACTCCCATCCCGTGCCGATCCCCGCGCCGGAAGGGATCGAGTTCGAAGTGCCCCAGCCGACGCGGGTCGTGGTCAAAGGCATCTCCAAGCAGCTCGTCGGGGAGACCGCCGCGATCATCCGCAAGCAGCGGCCGCCCGAGCCGTACAAGGGCAAGGGCATCCGCTACGAGGGCGAGCATGTGCAGCGTAAGGTGGGCAAGAGGGCATGAGCGTCGTCACGAAGGGCGACCGCCGGTTGAAGCGCCGCCGCCGGGTGCGGGCGAAGATCTCGGGCACCGCCACGCGCCCGCGGATCTCCGTGTTCCGCTCCAACAGGGGCTTGTCCGCCCAGCTGGTCGACGATCTCTCCGGTAACACGCTCGCGGCGGTCAGCTGGTTCGAGCCCGAGCTGAGCTCGCTGGGAAAGCCCGAGCGCACGAAGCGCAGCGGCGAGCTGCTGGCCGAGCGGGCCAAGGCGGCAGGCATCTCAGAGGCCGTGTTCGATCGTGGCGGCTATCGCTATCACGGCCACGTTCGCGCTTTCGCCGAGGCGATCCGCGAGGCCGGCATCACCGTATAGGCCTCTCCCCGTTTACCGCTACCCTCTCCTTCGCCCATGCCAATCACCTCAGACCGCTCAGTAAACCAGTCCGGCCTCGACCTCCAGGAGCGCGTGGTGGAGATCAACCGCGTCGCGAAGGTCGTCAAGGGCGGCCGGCGCTTCTCGTTCACCGCGCTGGTCGTCGTGGGCGACGAGCGCGAAGTCGTGGGCATCGGCTACGGCAAGGCCAACGAGGTGCCGTTGGCGATCCAGAAGGGCGTCGAGCGGGCGAAGAAGGATCTCTTCCGCGTGCCCAAGCACGGCAGCACGATCACCCATCAGACCACCGGCATCTTCGGCGCCGGGCGGGTCTTCCTGAAGCCTGCGTCCCCAGGGACCGGGGTGATCGCGGGCGGCGGAGTGCGGGCGGTGCTCGAGCTCGCGGGTATCCACGACATCCTGTCGAAGAGCCTCGGCACGCAGAATCCGATCAACCTCGTCAAGGCCACCGTGGCCGGCCTGCGTGGTCTGCGTACTCCCGAGGAGGTCGCAAAGCTGCGAGGACTGTCGATCGACCAGGTGCTGGGTCTCGGCGGCCAATCGACGAATGGCGCCCCGGAGGCGTCCGACGGTCTGTCGGATGCGGAGTCCGAGACGACGGACGTGGCCGCACAGGCGCCGGTCGAGGACACGCCCGCCGTGGAGGAGGCACCCGCGTGAGCGCCCTGAGTGTCACCCAGCGCCGGTCGCGGAATGGCGCGAACAAGAAACAGCTAGACACGCTGCGTTCGCTCGGCCTGCGGCGGATCGGGCACACGGTGAAGGTCAACGACTCAGAGCAAGCTCGCGGGATGCTGCACGCCGTACGCCACTTGGTCGAAGTCGACGAGGACGGCAGGCGATGAGCGCGGCCAAAGAGGCAGAGGCCGAGGAGCGCATCGGGCTGCACAGTCTGTCCCCCGCGCCGGGCAGTCGCCGACCTCGCAAGCGGATCGGACGCGGGGAAGGCTCCGGCACCGGCAAGACCTCCGGTCGCGGGCAGAAGGGCGCCGGATCGCGCTCGGGCTCCAAGCGCAGAGCGCGCTTTGAGGGCGGCCAGATGCCGATCCACATGCGGATGCGAAAGCTGCGCGGGCCGCACATGAAGAAGTCGATGCCGTTCGAGCCCTTCCGCACGCACACCCAGCCCGTCAACATCGCCGCCCTCGAGAGTCGCTTCGATGCCGGCACCGAGGTGACCGTCGAGTTGATGCAGGCCAACGGGCTCGGCACACGCAAGGGCATACCTGTGAAGGTGCTCGCCAAGGGCGAGCTGAGCAAGGCGCTGACGGTCCACGCCCATGCTTTCAGCGCCGGTGCGCGCGAGCGCATCGAGGCCGCAGGCGGCACCTGCCACACCGTCGAGAGCTAGAATCGGGAGCTCCGCGGACGACCGTCGTCCAGCGGGTTCAAGCTCATGCTCTCGACGATCCTCAACGCCTTCCGCGTAGCGGACATCCGCAAGAAGCTCGCGTTCACCGCGGGCATGCTGCTGATCTACCGCCTGGGCGCCCACATACCCGTGCCGGGCGTCAACCTGGCGGCTGTCAACAACATCCAGAAGGAGTTCGGCGGCTCGAACATCCTCGGGCTGTTGAACCTCTTCTCCGGCGGCGGTCTGTCGCGGATCGCACTGTTCGCGCTCGGGATCATGCCGTACATCACCGCCTCGATCATCCTGCAGCTGCTGCAGGTGGCGGTGCCGTCACTCGAGAAGCTGGCCAAGGAAGGCGAGGTCGGGCAGGCGCGGATCACCCAGTACACCCGCTACTTGACCGTCGGTCTCGCCTTCGCCCAGTCGATCGGCTACGTGTTCCTGTTCCACACGCTGCAGGCGAAAGCCGGCGAATCGGTCGTCTCGCACTTCGACGCGCCGCACATCTTCCTGATCGTCGTGTGCCTGACGACAGGCTGCGTACTGTTGATGTGGATCGGCGAGCTGATCACACAGCGGGGCATCGGCAACGGCATCTCGCTGTTGATCTTCGCCTCGATCGCCTCGCGGCTGCCGGCGGGCATCCAGACTTGGTGGACCAGCCAGGACCAGGTCTTCAAGGTGATGATGCCGTTCCTCGTGCTGGCCGTCGTCGCCGGGATCGTGTTCGTGCAGGAGGGTCAGCGGCGCATCCCCGTGCAGTACGCCAAGCGCGTGATCGGACGGCGGATGTCCGAGGGCGGACAGACCTACCTGCCCCTGCGCGTGAACATGGCGGGGGTGATCCCGGTGATCTTCGCCGCCTCGATCATGGCCTTCCCGCCGACCGTCGGGCAGCTCGTGAAAACCCACTGGGGCCAGCAGATCTCGGATTTCTTCTCGCCCAACGGCTGGCATTACGTCGTCGGCGAGTCGCTGTTCATCATCGTCTTCACTTACTTCTACACGGCCGTCACGTTCAACCCGGTCGATCAGGCCGACAACCTGAAGAAGTACGGAGGCTTCATCCCCGGCGTGCGACCCGGTCGCCCAACGGCCGAGTTCCTGGATCGGATCCTGGCGCGGCTGACCTTCCCCGGCGCGCTGTTCCTCGCGGCGGTCGCGGCGTTGCCGACGATCCTGATCGCGCGCACGCACCAGAACATCCCGCTCGGAGGGACCTCCATCCTGATCGTCATCGGCGTCGCGCTGGAAACGATGAAGCAGCTCGAGGCACAGCTGATGATGCGAAGTTACGAGGGCTTTTTGAAGTAATCCCCCCGGGGGGAGGTCGGGAGGGGGGCCTGCCCCCTTCCCGCCTTGAGCCTGTCTCAAAAGGTCGGCACGCCCGGATGCGCCCCTGGACACACTGCGCTGGATCGCCACGTGCCGTCTTGCCCGTGCTACCAGCACGGCCTTCAACGGCCCGCGTCGCCCAGCTTGGTCCAGAGACGCCCCGACCGCACCGCCCCATTTTGAGACAGGCTCTTAGTACGAGGGCTTTTTGAAGTAAGTAAGCTCGGCACGGTGTCCGAGCTCAACCTGATCCTGCTCGGTCCGCCGGGCGCGGGCAAGGGGACGCAGGCCGACCGCCTGCGAGAGGACTTCGGTCTGCCGCACATCTCGACCGGGGACATGCTGCGCGCGCAGGTCGCCGAGGGCACTGAGCTCGGGCGTGAGGCCAAGCGCTACATGGATGCCGGCGAGCTCGTGCCGGACAGCGTGATCGTCGGCATGATCATCGACCGGATCGGCGAAGCGGACGCGGGCGACGGGTTCCTGCTCGACGGCTTTCCCCGCAACGAGCGGCAAGCCGACGCGCTGGCCGAGGCGCTGAGCGGGCTCGGCAGGCGGCTGACCGCGGCGCTGTTGATCGAGGTGCCGGACGAGGAGCTCGTCCGCCGCCTGGCCGGACGCCGCGTGTGCGTGAAGAACCCGGGTCACATCTACCACGTGGACTTCGATCCGCCGAAGCACGAAGGGATCTGCGACCAGGACGGCTCGCGGTTGATCCAGCGCGACGACGACCGGGAGGAGACGATTCGCCGCCGTCTCGAGGTCTACCACCGCCAGACCGAGCCGTTGATCGGCTACTACGACTGCGCCGGCCTGTTGCGCAGGTTCGACGGGCGGCGCAGTGCGGACGAGGTTCATGCCCATGTGCGCGCGACGCTCGCGACCGTGCGGCTAGAGGAGAAGCTGTAGGGAGCCTGTCGAGAGCAGGGCAGCGGTGCAGTGAGGTTCCAGGGCCCGAGCTAAGCTTGCAGGGTGATCATCAAGAAGTCGCCCACGGAGATCGAGAGGATGGCGAGGGCCGGCGCGATCCTCGTGGATACGCTCGACCTGCTCGAGGGCAAGGTTCGCCCGGGTGTGAGCACCGCCGAGCTGGACGGTGCGGCCGAGCGCTTCATCCGCTCGCGCGGCGCGGTGCCGACGTTCAAGGGCTACCGCGGTTTCCCCGGTTCGATCTGCGCGTCGCCGAACGCGATGGTCGTGCACGGGATACCGGGGCCCTATCGCCTGAAGGAGGGCGATGTGATCTCGATCGACGTGGGAGTGACGTTCGACGGCTGGGTGGCCGACGCCGCGCGCACGTTCCCGGTGGGGGAGATCGATCCGCGGGCGCGGAACCTGCTTAGCGCGACCGAGGAGTCGCTGCACGCCGGCGTCGGCGAGTGCAGGCCGGGCAACCGCATGGGCGACGTCTCGAGCGCGATCCAGCGCGTGGCCGAGGGGGCGGGGCTGTCGGTCGTGCGCTCGCTCGTCGGGCACGGGGTGGGGCGAAGCATGCACGAGGATCCGCAGGTCCCCAACTACGGCAGTCCCGGCAAGGGTCCGCAGCTGAAGGAGGGCATGGTGATCGCCGTCGAGCCGATGACCACAGCCGGACGCCCGAGCGTGCGCGTGGCGGCGGACGGCTGGGCGATCTTCTCCCAGGACGGCTCTCCGGCCGCGCACTTCGAGTTCACGGTCGCGATCACCTGCGAGGGGCCGCGGGTGCTCACGCCATGGCACCTGGCGCGCGACGCGCGCCAGGAGGAGCCGGTCGCGCAAAGCGTCTGACGTATCGGTGACCAAGGCGCGCCGGTTCGGGTACGTAAGGCGTGACGGATGCGGAGCGTGCGACGGACCGGCGCGAGCCGGAGTTGCTACCATCCGGAGTCCTGCTCGAACGCGAGGTCGTGCGACCGCGAGAGAGCATCTCCACGACTTGGTAGCGGCGGCCGAAACGGCAGCCAGAGCCGAGTCGCCGGAACCCAGCCGCCGAAAGGGATCATGAAGGTAAGACCGTCGGTCAAGCCGATGTGCGAGAAGTGCAAGATCATCCGCCGCCACGGAGCGGTGCTGGTGATCTGCCAGAACAAGCGCCACAAGCAGAGACAGGGTTAGGACGGTATGGCGAGAATCGCAGGCGTCAACCTGCCCCTGAACAAGCGCTCGGAGATCGGCCTGACATACATCTACGGGATCGGACGTTCGAGGTCCAACGAGATCCTCGCGGAGGTCGGGGTCAGCCCGGACACGTATGTGCGGGATCTGACCGAGGAAGAGGTCTCGAAGCTGCGCGACGCAATCGACGCGGGCCTGCCCGTTGAGGGCGACCTGCGCAGGGAGCGCTCGCAGGACATCAAACGCCTGCAGGAGATCGCCTGCTATCGCGGCCTGCGCCACCGGCGCGGCCTGCCGGTGCGGGGACAGAAGACGAAGACGAACGCGCGCACGCGAAAGGGCCCGAAGCGGATGCAGGTCGCCGGCAAAAAGAAAGCGGGTAAGAAGTAGTGCCCGCCCCCAAACGCCCCGGCCGCGGGCGGCGCAAGCCGAAAAAGAACATCCCAGTGGGTCAGGCGCACATCAAGACTTCGTTCAACAACACGATCGTGTCGCTCACCGACACGCAGGGAAACACGATCGCGTGGGAGTCGGCGGGGGGCGCAGGCTTCAAGGGGTCGCGCAAGTCGACTCCGTTCGCCGCCCAGGTGACCGCCGACGCTGCGGCGCGCAAGGGCCTCGAGCAGGGGCTGCAGAAGGTAGAGGTCTACGTGAAGGGTCCCGGCTCGGGTCGGGAGACGGCGATTCGCTCGCTGCAGGCCGCGGGCCTCGAGGTCACGGGCGTCAAGGACGTGACGCCGCAGGCACACAACGGCTGCCGCCCCCGCAAGCGGCGCCGCGTATAGCTTCGAACCATCCAGATACGAGAGCAGGAAGAAGAGCACCCAACGAATGGCACGAGACACAGGCCCACAGTGCAAGCAATGCCGCCGCGAGGGACAGAAGCTGTTCCTCAAGGGCGAGCGCTGCCTGACCGACAAGTGCGGCGTCGAGCGCCGTGCCTACCCGCCGGGAGAGCACGGACGCGGCCGCATGAAACAGAGCGAGTATCGCCTGCAGTTGCGCGAGAAGCAGAAGGCGCGTCGCTATTACGGGGTGCTGGAGAAGCAGTTCCACGGCTACTACGAAAAGGCCTCGCGCCAGCCGGGGATTACGGGCGAGAACCTGCTCGCGCTGCTCGAGTGCCGACTGGACAACGTGCTCGTGCGGCTGGGCTTCGCCGCGTCGCGCCGTCAGGCTCGCCAGCTGATCCGTCACGGCCACTGGACGGTCAACGGCAGGCGCGTGAACATTCCCAGCTATCAGGTGCGCCCCGGTGAGCTGATCGCGATCAAGGCCGACACCCCGGCGACGCAGGTCGTGCGCGACGCGACCGAGCTGACCGGACAGATTCCCGCGTGGCTGCAGGCCGACCACGAGTCGCTGACGGCCAAGGTGCTGCGCAAGCCGGAGCGACGTGAGGTCGCGGCGCCGGTGCAGGAGCAGCTCATCGTCGAGCTGTACTCGAAGTAGTAGCAAGAGCTTTGCCAACGCCGTGGCCGATGTGGGCCGCGACGCTTCAGAGCCGGCGTCAGGGCGACGCCGGTGCGAGACCAAAACGACGTTAGGACTCTGATGCTCGACTTCCAAATCCCGCGGATCACAAGCGAGTCCGTGGAGCAGAACCGTGGCACATTTACCATCGAGCCGCTGGACCGCGGATTCGGCTATACGTTCGGCAACTCGCTGCGGCGCGTGCTGCTCTCATCGCTGGCCGGGGCCGCCGTCACGAGCGTGCGCATCGAGGGGGTGGCGCACGAGTTCTCGACGATCGAGGGCGTCAAGGAGGACGTGACCGACATCGTTTTGAACCTGAAGGGGATCGTCTGCCGCATGCACTCCGATGCGAGCGAGGTAGAGGCGCCGCTGGTAGTGACCGGCCCGGGGGAGATCACGGCCAAGGACATCGACCTGCCGGCGGGCGTGGAGATCCTCAACCCCGACGTGCACATCGCCACGCTCGAGAAGAAAACAAAGCTCGAGCTGTACATGACGATCGGGCGCGGGCGCGGGTACCGTCCGGCGGAGGAGAACAAGTCCGCGGACCAGCCGATCGGCGTGATTCCGATCGATTCGATCTTCTCGCCGGTACGGCGAGTGGCTTACGCGGTTGAGCAGGCGCGCGTGGGACAGAAGACCGACTTCGACAAGCTGACGCTGGACATCGAGACCGACGGCTCGATCGATCCACAGGCGGCGCTGCGCGAGGCGGCCGAGCTGTTGATCAGCCAGCTGGCGATCTTCACCGACGCGGATCGCATACAGGAGCTGCGGGCCACGCCCGGCGGGCAGCTCGACGGTCATGGCCTGGCGGTCGGGGGCGGAAGTCCGGCGGCGGGCGCGCTGCAGGGCGAGGAGTGGAGCATCCTGATCGAGGAGCTGGAGCTCGGCGTGCGCTCCTACAACTGCCTCAAGCGCGCGGGCATCCAGACGGTCGGCGACCTGATTTCCAAGTCCGAGGCCGAGCTGAACGCGATCCCGAACTTCGGCAAAAAGTCGATCGACGAGGTGATCGAAACGCTGCACGCCCGCGGACTCGGTCTGCGCCAGGACTAGAGTCGGCGTCAGGGCTAGACTCCCACAGACCATGCGCCACCAGAAGACGAAAAAAAAGCTCAGCCGCGACAGCGCCCACCGCAAGTCGCTGATGATGAACCTGAGCAAGGAGATCATCGAGCACGAGCGGATCAAGACGACCGAGGCGAAGGCCAAGGCGGTGAAGCCGGAGATCGAGAAATTGATCACGCTCGCCAAGCGAGGGGACCTGCATGCGCGACGGCAGGCGCTGTCGACGTTGTCGCAGGACAAGTTCGCGGTGTACAAGCTGTTCGAGGACGTCGCGCCTCGGTACGCCGATCGTCCCGGTGGGTACACGCGCATCCTCAAGCTCGGCCCACGGCGCTCGGACTCGACGGAGATGGTCTTCATCGAGCTCGTCTGACGCGCGCGCCGGCGCGTAGCGGAGGCACGGAGCGCGGGACGGGTGGCGCCAAGAGCGGGATGGTCACGAAGCTCACGATCGAGTACGACGGGACGGGGTTCGCAGGATGGGCGCGCCAGCCCGGTGAGCGCACGCTGCAGGAGGAGCTCGAGCGCGCGCTGCGGACGGTGCTCGGGGAGGCGGATATCGAGGGGCAGCCGCTGAAGCTGACCGTGGCTGGGCGCACGGACCGCGGCGTGCACGCATGGGGGCAGGTGGCGAGCTATGCCCATGAGGCCGTCGATCCGCTGCGGCTGAACGGGTTGATCGGCGATGACGTGGCGGTGCTCGCGGCCGAGCCGGTACCGGAGGGGTTCGATGCCCGCCGCGACGCGATCAGCCGGACGTACTGCTACCGAGTGCTCGCGCGGCGAACGCGCAGCGCGTTCGAGCGCAGGCGAGCGTTGTGGTGGGCCGCGCGACTCGACCGCCGGGTGCTCGAGCAGTGCGCGAGCGCGGTCGTGGGACGGCACGACTTCACGGCGTTCACGCCCACGGAAAGCGAGCACACGCGTTTCGAGCGGGAGGTGCTGCGCGCAGAATGGCGTGGCGAGGGGGATCTGCTCGAGCTGTGGATCGAGGCGGAGACGTTCATGCGCCACATGAACCGGGTGCTGGTTGGCACGATGCTCGAGGTCGCAAGCGGACGTGGCACGGTCGATCAGTTCAGGCGACTGTTGGAGGGCAGGCCCCGCGCCGAGGCGGGCGCCACTGCGCCCGCGCATGGCCTCGCGCTCGCGAGCGTGGCGTACTCATGAACGCACCATGAAAGCAACGCGAGGGAACCGAAGCGGTCCCTATGCTGGAGAAATGCTCGACGTGCTGCTGACGAACGACGACGGGATCGAGGCCGACGGCCTGCAGGCGATGCGTCGCGCGCTGAGCGAGGTCGCGGGCGTGCGGCTGGCGGTGATCGCGCCTGATGGCAACCGCTCGGCGATGGCCAGGTCGATCACTACGCGCAGGCCGTTGTGGGTGGCCGAGGTGCCATTCTCCGACGGGACCGTGGGCTATGCGACCGACGGCACACCAGTCGACTGCGTGAGGCTCGCGAGCCTCGGACTGATCGAGGACTTCCAGGCCGATCTCGTCGTCGCGGGCATCAACCACGGGGCGAACCTGGGCGATGACATCACCTACTCAGGGACGGTCGCCGCTGCCCTGGAGGGCGTCGTGCTGGGTCTGCCGGCGATCGCCGTCTCCCAGCAGTCGGGCGCGCGGGCGCTCGACTACCGCTTCGACGGCGGCTTTGGGTTCGAGGTCGCCGCTGGATTCGTCGCTCGGCTGGTGGAGCGGATCGAGGACGTGCCGCTGCCGTCGCGCACCCTCCTGAACGTGAACGTGCCCGCGGGCAAACCCGACGGCGTGGAGGTGACGAGCCTCGGCAAGCGCATCTACCGCGACGAGCTGAAGCTCGAGCGCGAGGAGGAGAGTCGCAGGCGCTATTGGATCTACGGATCGGATCCGGGCTTTCACGACGAGCCGGGCACTGACCTCGCGGCGGTGGCTGCCGGACGCGTGGCGGTGACGCCGATCCACTTCGACCTGACCGACCGTCCGAGCCTCGAGGCGCTGCGGCGCTTCGACCTGGAGGGGCTGCTCGCATCACCACCGATCACAGATCGGCCAGCAGATCGTCCGGCACACGACGTGCCGTGAGCGCGTCGAGCAAGCCGGCTGACTCCACGCCCGGCGAGCAGGGCGACACGAGCAGCGTCCCGGTCGAGCCGTCGGCGAAGACGCGCGCGCGAGCGAGGGAGCTGCGCACGGCGCTGGAGGGCCACTCATATCGGTACTACGTGCTCGACGACCCGGAGATCGGGGACGAGGAGTACGACAAGCTGCTCGACGAGCTGCGCGCGCTCGAGCGCGACCATCCGCAACTCGTCACCGCGGACTCGCCGACCCAGCGCGTCGGCGCGGAGCCGGTTGGGCGACTGGAGAAGGTGGAGCATCTGGAGCCGATGCTGTCGTTGGGGAACGTGCGCTCGGAGGCGGAGTTGAGGGCGTGGGTGGAGCGCATGCGCACGCATCTGGCGCGTGAGGGGATCGCGAACCCGCGATTTGACTACGTGGTCGAGCCGAAGATCGACGGGCTGGCGATCAGCCTCGTCTATCGCGACGGGATGCTCGAGCGGGGTGCCACGCGCGGCAACGGCGAGGTTGGGGAGAACGTGACGCACAACTTGCGCACGATCGGCTCGGTGCCGCTGCGCATCGAGGACGCCCCGTCGCTGGTGGAGGCGCGGGGGGAGGTGTACATGTCGCTGAAGGACTTCACCGCGCTCAACGAGCGCCGCGCGGAAGCGGGCGAGTCGACGTTCATGAACCCGAGGAACTCGGCGGCCGGCACGATCCGCCAGCTCGACCCGGCGGACGCCGCGAAGCGGCCGCTGTCGATGTGGTGCTACCAGGTGGGGGTGACCGACGAGAGCCTGTCGTTCGAGCGGCATTCCCAGGCGCTCGAGTGGCTGCGGGCGCACCGCTTTCGCGTCAACCCGGACATCAAGGTGCTGGGCAGCGAGGACGAGGTCGTCAGGCAGTGCCTCGAGTGGCAGGAGCGTCGCGGCGAGCTCGAGTTCGAGATCGACGGTGTGGTGGTGAAGGTGGACGACCTCGCCTTGCAGCGGAGACTCGGCTCGGTGGGGCGCGACCCGCGGTGGGCGGTGGCGTGGAAGTTCCCACCGACGACGGCGGTGACGAGCCTGGAGAAGGTGATGTGGAACGTGGGCAAGTTCGGCGACATGCGCCCCTACGCGGTGCTCGCGCCCGTCGAGGTCGGCGGCGTGACGATCAAGCTGGCGACGTTGCACAACGAGGAGGACATCGTGCGCAAGGACATCCGCGCCGGCGAGGAGGTGATCGTGATGCGCGCCGGGGACGTGATCCCGCAGGTGGTCTCGCCGGCACCGCACGTGGTCGAGCGCAAGGGCCGTCCGCAGCGACCGCGACCGCCCACGCGCTGCCCGTTCTGCCAGACGAAGACCGTCAAGCCGAAGGAAGGCGTGTTCACGAAGTGCCCGAACCGCGACTGTCCCGCGCGCGCGTGGCAGCTGCTCAAGCACTTTGTCTCACAGGGGGCGATGGACATCGAGGGGCTCGGCGAGAAGCAGGTAGCGGTGCTGCAGGAGCGTGGGCTGGTGAAGAGCGCCGCGGATTTCTACCGGCTCGAGGAGGAGCAGCTGACGGCGATGGAGGGCTTCGCGGAAGTCTCGGCTCGTAACCTGCTCGTGGCGATCGACGCCTCGAAGGAGCGCCCGTTCGGGCGGGTCCTGTTCGCGCTGGGAATCGAGGAGGTCGGCGAGGTTACGGGTCGCAACCTCGCGCAGCGCTTCCGCGAGGTCGATGCTCTGCTGAGCGCGTCGGCGGCGGAGATCGCGCAGACGCCGGGGATCGGCGAGAAGATGGCTGCCGCGATCAGAGAGCAGCTCGACGACGAGCGCATGCGTTCGCTGATCGCCGACCTGCGCAGGATCGGGCTGCGCTTTCGCGTGGAGGGGCCGCCGCCGTCCGAGGGCCCGCTCGCGGGCATGACCGTGGTGCTGACGGGATCGCTGCCGCAGTGGTCGCGCGAGCACGCAACGGAGCGGATCATGGCCGCGGGGGGGCGGGTGACAGGGTCGGTGTCGAAGAAGACCGACTATCTGGTGGCGGGCGAGAGCCCGGGGTCGAAGTTGGAGAAGGCCGAGCGCCTCGGGGTCCGGGTGCTCGACGAAGACCGGTTGCGGAAGGTGTTGGGGGACGAGCCCGCTCAGTAGCCGGCGAGCGTGATCGCCATATGGTCTTGGAGGGTGTGGGCGGCGCCCGTTTCGATTCCGTCGGTGAAGAAGGCGAAGGCGAGGATGTGGCCGTTCACGGCCTGGCAGTAGCCGGCCAAGTTGGAGACGCCGAGGAGGGTTCCGGTCTTGCCCTGGCAGCGCCCGGCGGCGGTTGTGCCGCGCATGCGCGAGGCAAGCGTGCCGGTGTGTCCTGCGACGGCCATATCGCTGCGCAGAACGGTTCCGAGCGAGACGGAGGCGAGGTTGGAGAGCAGGGCGACGACCTGGTGGGGGGTGGTCAGGTTCGCGTGGGAGAGCCCGGAGCCGTCGACGACGTGGGGAGCGATCCCCAGGGGGGAGAGCGTTCGCCGCACGACGGAGGCGCCGGCGGCGGTCGTGCCGGCGCCCGCGAAGCTCGCGCCGAGATCCTTGAGGAGCAGCTCGGCGAAGAAGTTGTCGGAGGGGGGGAGCATCAGGCGCAGTAGCTGGGAGACCGGGGGAGACTGGACCTGTGCGAGCACGGTCGTGCCGGCGGGCGCGGTGGCGGCTCCGGATGAGCCTTCCACGGTGACCCCGTCGTTCTTCAGTGCGGCCCACAGCTCTCGGGCGGCGAATGCGGCGGGGGCGTGCGGTCCGGTCTCAGGGCCGCTCGCGCCGCGGTCGAAGGCGAGTCCGGAGAGCGTGCCTTCGAGGAACGGGTCGGGCCGGTAGCCGGTGGCCGGGCCCGCCCGCAGCGAGTCGAGGTAGGACTCGTCGCCCTGGACGTTGCCGGTGATGCGGTGGATGCCGTCCACCCTGACCAGCTGGTCGACGAGCGCCGACACGCTCGCGCCGTGGCCGGCATAGTGTCCGTGGACGAACGATGGACTGCCGAAGGTGGGGTCGCCGCCTCCGTGCAGGTAGAGATCCCCTTCCCACGTTTCACCGGGGACGAGTCGGCCGTCGCCGAGCACGGAGGTGGACAGGCGGGCGGAGGGACCCATGCGCTCGAGCAGCGTGGCGGAGGTGTAGAGCTTCTCGACCGAGGCTGGCGGCCGGGGCATCTCGGCGCGTTCTGAGAACAGCGTCTGCCTGGTCGTGAGGTCGTAGACGTAGGCGCCAGAGGAGGGCCCGGCCAGGCCGATCTCGTGGGACATGTCGGCTCGGACGGCTCCGAGGCTGGTCGCGGCGCGCGCGGCGCTTGCACACAGGGCGACGAGCGCGCAGAGGGCGATCGGCAGCGCCGCGAGGAGGGGCATGGGGAGGAGGTAGCGGCGGTACCGGGGCAAGGACCGTAAAATCACAGGCCATGGGCAAGGTTGTCAAGCTGGAACCGACGGCAAGGAAGCGGCGAGGGCCTAAACCGCCCGCTCGTGCGACGGCCTCGACGCGGGCAGTGGCGAACGGCGGCGCACGCGGGCGGCGGCGCACGCCGCACAAGACGGCGCTCGTGCTGGGCGGCGGTGGCTTTACCGGCGGCGTGTATGAGATCGGAGCGCTGCGGGCGCTTGATCTGCTAGCCGTCAACAGCTCGGTCAACCAGTTCGACGTCTACGTTGGCACGTCTGCGGGGTCGTTCATTGCCGCGCTGTGCGCCAACGGGGTTACGCCGGAGGAGATGATGCGCGTCGTCACGCGCCAGGGAAAAGCGCCCTTCAGGGACATCGACGTCGGTGACCTGCTGCAGCCGAACCTGCTCGAGCTGGCGCGCAAGAGTGCGCTGCTGCCGCTGCGCGCGATCGGCCTGGCGCGCCAGGCGATCGGCCAACGGGGGCAGGTCTCGCTGATGGACATACTCCTGGGTCTCGCCGAGGGACTGCCCTCGGGCGCCTATACGGGCGCGGGAATCGAGAGCTATCTGCAGAAGGTCCTCGGCGAGCCGGGGAGAAGCGACGACTTCAGGGAGCTGCGCAGCGAGCTATATCTGACCGCGACGGACCTCGACACGTGCGAGCGGATCGTGTTCGGTGAGAAGGGCTTCGACGACGTGCCGATCTCGACAGCGGTGCGCGCGTCAGGGGCGCTGCCGATGGTGTACGCGCCGGTCGAGGTGCGAGGCCGGGAGCTGGTCGACGGCGGTCTTGTGTCGACGACGAACCTGGACATCGCAGTGGAGGCGGGAGCCAAGCTTGTGGTGGTAATCAACCCGCTCGTCCCGTTCGTGAACGACTTCGCCAGCGAGGTGAGGACGCTGCGCGGGACGCGCCCGCGGAGGGTCTCAGACATGGGCTTTCCGCAAATCGGATATCAGGCGTTCAAGCTGCTCGCCCACCAGCGGCTGCACGAGCTGGCGGAACGCTGGGAGGAGCGCTATCCGGGCGTTGACATCGTGCTGATCGAGCCGGCACCGACGGACGAGCTGATGTTCCAGACGTCGATGATGAACTTCACCTCGCGCGTGGACATCGCCCGCCACGGATTTCAATCGGTAACCGAGCATCTCGCCGGGGAATACGGGCGCTACAAAGAGGTGGCGGAGCGCCACGGGATTGACATCTCGGCGAAGCGGGTGCGGAAAGTTGTCGAGCACTTCGACCTCGAGCGCGAGCAGGTGAGCGCGTGGCGGAAGATCCTCGAGGGCACGACGGGTGCGCTGCTGCGCCAGTCGGGATCGGCCGGCTAGAGGCAGCGCCGCTTGGTCAAGCGGCCACCTCAACCAAGGCTTTGTCGATCGTGGCGAGGAGCCGGGTCGAAGCCGAGGCGTCGCGCAGGGCGATGCGCGCGTGGCGGGGCTCGCCGAGCGCTGCTCCTGCGGCCACGAGGACGCCGGCGCGAGCCAGGCGCGCGGCCAGCTCGCCGCCGTCGATCGCGGGGTGAGCGGCCCAGACGAAGTTGGCCTGGCTGTCGGCCACCTCGAACTCGCGCTCGCGCAGCGCGGCGATCAGACGTGTGCGCTCCTCGCAGATCGTGGCGACGCGGCGGTCGAGTCGCTCCGAGCAGCTGCGAAGCGCCTCCAGGGCACCCGCTTGGGAGACCTCGGATACGCCGAGGTCGGGATCCAGCTCGGCCAGCAGATCCTCCGAGCCGGGACCTCCGAGCGCATAGCCGACGCGCAGGCCGGCCAGGCCCCACGCCTTGGAGAAGCTGCGGAAGACGAGCAGCCGCGGGTGGCTCTCGAGCAGGGCGAGGGAGCTGTTGGTGGGCTGGGCGTCTGAGAACTCGACGAGCGACTCGTCCAGCAGGATCGCCACTTGCTCGGGCAGTCCGGCGATCAGGCGCTTGAGCTCGCTCGTGGGCAGGAGCTCGCCGGTGGGGTCGTTCGGGCTGGCCAGGGCGACCACGCGAGTGTCGGGCACCACCGCCTCGAGCAGGGCGTCCACGCCGCCGGAGACGGGCACCGCTTGGCCGTGCGCGCGGCGGGCCATGATCGGGTACAGCGGGTAGGAGGGCCAGGAGGTGAGCAACTGCTGGCCTGGCTCGATCAGGGCACGTGTGGCGGAGGTGAGCAGTTCGGCGGCGCCGTTGCCGAGGATCAGGCGCGCCGGGTCGACGTCGTGCCGGGCTGCCAGCTCGTTGCGTAGGTCAGAGCCGCGCAGGTGCGGATAGCGGTGCAGCCCGCGACGGGCGACGAAGGTGATCGCGTTGACGATGCTCGGGTGGGGAAGCGCCGGCCAGGTGGTCTGGGAGAGGTCGAGCGTCTCGACGCGGGTGAGCGCTTTGCGCCGACGCTCGTCAGCCTGCTCGCGCAAGCCGCGGTTGACCTCCTCCTCGGACATCCCTTCGAACTGGCGGTAGTAGTCGAGCAGACCCACGGTAGGTGTGGTTCTAGCAGCGGGGGGCGGGTATGGCGCGCAGGTAGGCCGCGTCGACGAGACTCACGGATGGCCGCCGGAGAAGGTGCTCGAACCGGGTCCGTGGATGATCAGGAACCAGACGGTGAAGCCGAGCGCGCAGATGATCGCCGTGGTAGCGAAGACACGCCCGAGGATGCCCGTGCGCTGGTCGTGTCCGGCGGCGCGCCGGACGAGGATCCATGCCTGGTCGAGGCGGCGCAGCAGCGAGAGCGCGCCGAACAGCAGTGAGAACAAGCCGACGAACGAGACGAGGATGCCGAGGCTGACGCTGCCCGAGAGGTAGTCAGCTCGAGATCCGAGCCACAGGCAGGCGAGCGGAATCGGCCCCCAGCAGAGCAGGCTGATGAAGGTGATCGCCGCGACGAGCGCTCCTGCGAGCGACCCGTCGATGCGCCGGCGCAGCTCGCTGCCGCGTTGGGGCAGCTTGCGAAAGCGGACCGGAGCGGTGCCCGGCCGTCGTCCGACGAACAGGCCGCCGTTATCGGCGGGATCGCTACGCATCGCTTCCTGCAACTTCATAGGACTTATGGTAACGCGAATAGGGCGGGAGGTGTCGTGAATCGCTGCGCATCTCAACCCTATGTTGGCAGCTATGCGGCCGACTGCCGGTCAGCCGGCATACAGCGCGTCGAGCAGATCGGCGTATTTCTCGTTGACGACGTTGCGCTTCACCTTCAGCGTCGGGGTGAGCTCGCCGGTTGCCTGGGAGAGGTCGTGGTCGAGGATCGTGAACTTCTTCACCTGCTCGACCTGTGCGTATTTGGCGTTGGCCCGGTCGATCTCGCGCTGGACGAGCGCGCGCACCTCGGGGCTGCGGGAGAGCGAGGGGATGTCCTCGGGCAGGTCGTGCTCGCGTGCGTAGGCGGGGATCTCCTCCTCGTCGAGCGTGATCAGCACGACGGGGTAGGGGCGCTGGTCGCCGTGCATGACCGCCTGTGAGATCCAGCGGCACTGCTTGAGGTCGTTCTCGAGGTTGGCGGGAGTGAGGTTCTTGCCGCCGGCGGTGATGATGATGTCCTTCTTGCGGCCGGTGATCGAGAGGTAGCCGTCCTCATCGATCGAGCCGAGGTCGCCGGTGTGCAGCCACCCGTTCTCGACCGCGCCGAAGCTCTCTTCCGCGCGGTTGTGGTAGCCGCGGAAGATGTTCGACCCTTTGATCAGGATCTCGCCGTCCTCGGCGATCTTCAGCTCGACCCCGGGCAGCGCGCGCCCGACGGTGCCGAAGCGGTGGTGCTCAACCGTCGAGACGGTCGCCGCGGTGGCGGTCTCGGTCATGCCGTAGCCCTCGAGCACTGGCACGCCACAGGCCCAGAAGAACTCGAGGATCTCGCGGGCGATCGGCGCGGCGCCGCTCGTGGCCTGGCGCACACGGCCGCCGAAGATCGCGCGGACGTTCTTGAACAGCTTCTCCTCGGCCTGGTCGAACGGCTCCTGGAGCTCGGCGGGGATGGGCTCGCCGCGGTTCATCAGGTCGCGCACCTTGATGCCGAGTGCGATCGCCGCGCGCGACTGCTCTTGCTCCTCAGGCGACTGCGCCTCGATTGCGCCGTGGGCGAGCGTGTAGACCTTCTCGAACACGCGCGGCACGGAGGGCAGGTATGTCGGTTTCACTTCCATCAGCTCGGCGACGATCTGCTTGGTGTCGCCGCCGAAGTAGGCGAGCGTCGAGCCGAGGTCGAAGACGGCCAGCTGGACGAGCAGCGCGAAGGAGTGGGCGAGCGGCAGGTACAGGTAGACGACCTCGTCTTCGCGCATCTCGCCGATCTCGCGGATCATGTCGACGATCGCGCGGTAGTTGCCGTGGGTGAGCACGCAGCCCTTCGGCGGTCCGGTCGTGCCGGAGGTGTAGATAAACGTGAAGGGGTCCTCGGGGCGCACGCCCGCGCGGCGGGCGTCGAGCTCCTCAGGGGAGCGAGAGCGGCCGCGCTCGCGCACGTTCTCGAGCGGGATGGCGTCGAGCGAGGCGATCTCGGCGGTTGCCCGCGCGGAGTCGGGCGCGTCGATCACGACGACGGTGCGCAGGTTCGGCAGCCGGTCGCGGATCGCGGCGATCTTGGCGAGCTGCTCGTCGTTCTCGCAGACGACCGCGCAGGCCTCAGAGTCGGAGATCACCCACAGGCACTCCTCGGGGGAGTTGGTCTGGTAGATCGGCACGACCACGGCGCCGGCGGAGGTGGCGGCCATGTCGGCGTAGGACCACTCCGGGCGGGTGTTGGCGAGGATGCACACGCGCTCGCCGGGCTGGATGCCGAGGTCGATCAGGCCAAGGCCGATCTCCTGCACGATCTCCGCGAGCTGGACGTAGGTAACGTCGTGCCAGGCGCCGTCGCGCTTGTGGCGCACCGCGGTGTGCTCGCCGTGCTCGGCGGCCGCGCGGGGAATAAGATCGGCGATCGTGTGCGATGCCGTTGTCGACGAGGCGATGGCAGCCTCCATGGAACTCTCCTCCTAGATCGTCCGGCTCACGTAACCGATGGATCTTAGTCCCCAGCGGGTCCCCGTGGGCTTTTAGGCGTACTGTCGTCAGCTTATCTCGACGCGGGTGACGGTTGTCGCCGTGGTCGATCCGACGACGCGCTCGAGGACGCAGATGGGAGCTAGATCGGGTTGGGCACGTCGAGGAAGACGTGACGCAGGGCGAAGCGCTCGGCGAGATGCTCGCCAAGGCGCTTGACGCCGAGCATCTCGGTGGCGTAGTGGCCGGCGGCGATGAAGTGCAGGCCGAGCTCGCGTGCCTGCGCCATCGCGCGCTCGGCCGGCTCGCCGGTGAGGAGGGCGTTGGCGCCGGACTCGGCGGCCTCGGCGAGATAGTCGGAGCCGGCGCCTGAGACGATCGCCAGCCGACGTATTCGAGCGGGTCCTGCATCGAACACGAGCGGCTCGCGCGAGGTGAGCTCGCGAACGCGCGCGAACAGCTCGGCGGGCGCGAGACCGCCATCGGGAAGTCGGGCGATGAAGCCGATCGGCTCGCCGCGGTGGCGAGCAAAAGGCTCGAGCTGCTCCGCTCCGAGCGCGTGAGCGAGCAGGGCGTTGTTTCCGACGCGGGGGTGCGCGTCGAGGGGCAGGTGGTAGGCGGCGAGCGAGATGTCGGCGTCGAACAAGATGCGCAGCCGGCGCTTGAGCAGGGGATCGATCGGCCCGAGGCCGGCGCCCCAAAAGAGCCCGTGGTGGACGACGAGCAGATCGGCGTGCTCGGCGACGGCCAGCTCGAACAGCTCCACGTGCGCGGAGACGCCGGTGGCGACGGTCTCGACCAGCGCTCGGCCGGGCACCTGCAGGCCATTTGGACAGTAGTCGTCAAAGCGCGAGGGCTCGAGCAGACGGTCGAGGTCATCGACGATCGCGGATAGCTGGGCGGGCATCGGCCGAAGATAGCGGTGTGGGATACTGCCGGTGCGTCGGGGCGTGGCGCAGCCTGGTAGCGCGCACCGTTCGGGTCGGTGAGGTCCCGAGTTCGAATCTCGGCGCCCCGATTAAAAAGCCCCGCAAATGCGGGGTTTCTTGCGCGCCGTTGGCCCGCAAGAGTGGGGCATTCATTAGGCACTAAGCATCTGCCGTGGTGGGTGCTGAGCGGGAATCTGGCTTAGTTGCAGGGGCTTTTTGGAGTGCGCTGTCCGCAAGGTCCGGTGCGGTCTTTGGGTTCCGCACCAGTCAACGAGGTGCGTCCGCGCGCGCGAGCGACCGTCAACCGCGTCCGGCTGGTTCCGTTGGTCGTTACTCCGCGTCGGAGCGCTAGCGGCGACGGAACAGTCCTCGCCGGATACGTGGTCCAGGGTGCTCGGGGGCTGCGGTGTTGGGTGGCCTCGGAGGCAGCGGCTCGGCTCGCTCGCTCTCGCGTTCAGCGGTGGGCGTGTCACCGAGCACTGCTGTGCGGATGGCTGCCCAGTCTGATGCACGCCACCAGTCGAAAAGTTCGAGGGTCGAGAGCACGGGCACGGTGAGCGCGGCGAGGAACTCTGGACGGGCGTAGACCGATGTGCTGCGCTCGTCGGGCGGCAGTCGGTACTGGTGGTTGACGACGAGCACGCCCCCATCGACCGGGTCGTTGGGACGAAGCTGTGGCCACGTCTGCAGATGTGTCTCGAGCTGGCGCACAAACACCTCGGTGGCGCTGCCGCTCGCGGACTTCACCTCGATCAGCTGCCGCTTGCCGGCCAGCGACACGAGCAGATCTGCCGAGCTCGTGTCGCCGAGTAGCTCGTCGACCTTCACGACGTTCAGGCCAGCCGTTTCAAGAACTGCTGCGACGGCGTTCTCGAGGTCTGTCCCCGTCCCGTACAGCAGCCCGGTACGGATCGGCTCCGCCTTGGCCGTCGCTTGCTCGAGCTGGCTCTCAAGCTCACGGTGTTGTTCCGCGAAGGTTGCGTTCAGTTCCTCGAGCGCCCGTCTGGCGGCGGCCTCGTCTGGTGTTTGGAGCTGCGGGTCGAGCGCCAAAGGCGAGCGGGAGCGACGCAGCGCTCCGGGCACGTGCTGGGGCAGTGCGCGCTTCACGAGCCAGTCGAGAATGCTGTGCCAGTCGCACGCGTCGGGCACGACGTACCAGCGCTGGCTACCGTCAGGGGGCGTGAAGGCTGCGAGCACGGGTTGGCCGAGGCCATCGATCAGGATCGGTTGCAGCTCGCCGCTTGGCTCATAGCGGGTGGGCGGTCCCCCGGAACCTGGCCAGGATTCGCTGCCGGTGAGCGTCAGGCTCCACCACGGTGCGTCTGACGCTCGCTCGTTTCGCAGGCGCAGCGCCAGGTCCCGGTCGGTGGCGTCTAGCCCGTCGGCGAGCGAGATCGTTGCTTCGGCGGGAACCCGGGCGCCACTGATGTAGGTCTCCAGGTCGGGCAGCGTGATGCTCGCGTCCGCGGTTGCCGTGAGCGGGCGGGGGCTGTGATCGTTCACGTTGCCCATCGTCGTGATCAGCAGTGCAAGCTCGTCGCGGGCTCGCGCACCGGCTAGGAATCTCTTCAGCTCGTCGGCCCCACGGTCGTGGTAGATGCTCGGATCAAGCGCCGCGGCGCAATCGCTGCTCTCCATCCGAAGCCACCGCGGTTCGAGATCGTGCTCAGCCCACCTGAACGCCGGATCCTCTAGCGGCGACACCCGACGGTTGCGGCCGATCATCGACGATCGCCGTGGTGGCGCAGAAGCCTGCTGTTCTTTCGGTGCCGCAAGCCCGACGTGCACTGGAATCGGCGAAGGCGAGTGAGGGCTGGTGTCCGTCATGACCGCAAACCGTAACCCGCGGTGCGGGTGCTCACGGGCGTCAGCCGATCGACGTCAGCGCTGCGGCCATGCGTTCGAGGAACCGCCGCTGGTGTCCGCTACCAGGAAACGGGACGCGCTCGTCGATCACGTGCAGGCCGGCGGCGCGCAACGGCTGCTGGGAGAGCTCGCACACGTTGGCCTTGATCGTGATCACGTGGCGCGGCCGAAGTCCGACGGCCCTGCCAACGAGCTCGGGCACGTAGGCGTCGAGCGTTTCGCCTGGCAACTTCGGGTCGGGCTTGAGGTCGATCAGGGACACCCCGCGGTCTGCCAGGCGTTGCAGCTGGGCGGGCTTTTGCGATCGCGATGGCTCGATCGCCAGCACGGCGCGGACGACGTGACGAAAGAGGCTGTCCTGGTCGGGCACATCCTTGAAGTAGAAGTAGCGGTCAAGCGCGGTCGGTGGCGCCTCGGCGACGAGCAGCAGCTCGACCACCTCGGGCTTGTACCGCGCGGCCGCGGCGTCACGGCGACCTCGCGCATGTTCGGCTTCATGCGAGAGCAAAGCTCGCTCGCCCTTGGGGATCAGGTCGTGTAGTCGGGCGGCCCGACGATTCCCTGGCCGCGCGCGGTGATGTTGTAACGCTCTCCGCCGGTCGGCTCGATGAACCCGCTGTCGGTTGCCCACCGAATCCACTCCTCGATTTGCTCTGGGCCGATCTGGTCGACATCGCCGAGGGCTCGCTCGAGGTGACGGGGCGTTTGTGCGCCCTCGCTCTGGAGATGGCGAAGAAGCAGGTGAGTGCTGGCATAGATCTCAGGCTGCTGATTCTCACTGGTCATTCGAAGCGCCCTTTCCCGTGTGGGGTGGAGCGTAGCGGCATGCGGACATCCGGCTGGCACCGGTCACGCCCATGCCCGACAGCAGCAAGTCACGCCGTCGGGAGGCATAGCGCGGACGCGCCCCAATAGCCATTTATGTCCGCAGGTTCCGGCTTTTTCGACCGTCGCGCGGACCGTGATGATCCGCATCGCGGCGATCGTGTCGTGCCGCACCCGGCGCTGGTCGAACGGAGAGCGGCCGATGACCTGCTCGACGCGCTCGCCGACTTGATTGCTGAGCGGCTGGCGGTTCGGATTGACGCGATCACCCCCGAGCCGTTCGAGGGCCTCGTCGACGCGCGGGAGATCGCTCACGCTACGGGCCGGTCGCGCGCGTGGGTTTATGAGCACTCCAGCGAGCTTGGTGCGGTGCGCCTGGGCTCGGGGCCGAGGCCGCGGCTCGGGTTCTCCCGCGCTCGCGTAGAGGCTTATGTGCAGGCGGCGGGCGAGCCACCCGGGCCGCCGCCGTTGCCGGTGCGCGCGCAGCCGCAGCGGCGCCGTCGGGCGGGGCACACCTCGACGGGTGTGGAGCTGCTGCCGGTCAACGGTCGCGGGGAGTCGTGAGGCGATGCGGCTCTGTGGTCAGGCCGGGCCGGACGCGGGCGCATACTCGTCTTTGTGTCTGCTAGCGCGACTCGGACAGCTGCTCGCCGCGGGTCGGGAGATCGTGTGACGGGCCGCCCTGCCACGGGGACGGTGATCAAGCCTGTCAATGGGAAGCGCAGCTTCGCGCTTCGGTTCTGGGCGTACGGCAAGCGCGAGTATCTGACGCTCGGTAGACCCGAGGATGGTTGGACCGCCGTGATGGCCGAACGGGAGCTAGCCGCGGTGCTCCGCGACATCGACCAAGGGGTCTGGCAGCCACCGGCGCCCAAGCCCGAACCCGGCCGTGATCCGCTGTTTGTTGAGTTCGCCTCCGAGTGGTTCGCAGCCAAGCAGCGCGAGCTCACGCCGAACACCGCGCGTAGCTACCGCAACGATCTGACCAACCATCTGCTGCCGTTCTTCGCCGAGCACAGGCTCTCGCAGATCACGATCAGCGAGGTCGACACCTACCGTCAGCAGAAGGTTCGCGTGTCCGCTGCGCTCACGGCCGCGATCAAGGCCGGCAAGCCGCGGATGACCGAGGTCATCGACGGCCGCGGACGGCGCTATCGCCGCAGGGAGCGTCCGCTATCGAATCGCTCGATCAACATGCACCTGGATCTGCTCTCGCAGATCCTCGAGATCGCCGCCGACCATGACCTGATCCCAAACAACCCAGTGAAGGGCAAGCGCCGCAGGCTGAAGGCGACAAGGCCGCGGCCCGTGTATCTCGATAGCGCCGAGCACATCGCGGTGATGCTCGAGGCCGCCGGGGAGCTCGACCGCGACTCCAAATCACGCACGAAGGGACGACGCGCCGCGATCGCGCTGTTGATGCTTGGCGGCCCACGCGCCTCGGCCGCCGGCGCGCTGCTAGGCCGCGACCAGGACCTCGCCAACGGCAGGATCGACATCGCCGCCGATAAGACGAGCGCCGGCACGCGCGAGATCGACTTGCTGCCGCTGCTGCGCGAGATCCTGATCGAGCACAAGGCCGAGACCGCCGCCGGCCCTGATGACCCGATCCTCACCACCCGCAACGGCAACGCCCGCAACCGCCACAACCTCCGCCAGCGCGTCGTCGCTCCTGTCGTCGCCCGCGCCGAAGAACTCCTCGCCCAGCGCGGCGGCCAACCACTTCCGCACGGGATCACGCCTCACAAGCTCCGGCACACGTTCGCCTCGGTGCTGTTCGCGATCGGCAAGGACCCGACCTACGTCATGCACCAGCTCGGGCACACCGACCCCGCTTTCACGTTGCGTGTCTACGCGCACATGATGCGCCGCAGCCCTGAAGAGCGAGCAAAGCTCAAGGCACTCATCGAGGGCCACGACTGGACGCTCGAAGAAGAAGCCGCCGACGACCGCGAAGAGTCGATCTAGCTGGTCCTAGCGGGAGCGATATCGACAGCGGAAAGCAACAGCGGTCGCAATGACGTGCGCGAGACCCTGGTAGATCAGGGGTTTGGCGGTTGCGCCTTGTAGCTCGGGCCGCGGACGGTCAGCAATTTCACGCCGGTTGCGGTGTACCCAGGGCGGGATCGGCGGTGGCGTGGGGCGGGCTTCGGCAGCGAGATCGGCTGCGGGTTCGCGACGCTTTGGAGGTATTCGGTCACGCGTGCGGGGTAGAAGCCCAGGCGGGGTCTTGATCCTGGTCCGAGGTGCACGGCGCCGAGATCGCCCGCGTGGTCGTAGACCCAGCTGCGCTTCCTGCCCATCATGCGTGCGACCTCGTCGGCGTTGACCAGGGCTTCGCGCGGCTTGGTAGCCAGTTCGAGTCGTGAGGCCAGGCGATCGGCGAGCCGGTCTGCGAGCAGGTCGAGCAGCTCTTCGTCGAATGTAAGCCCGTCGAGCCTCGAGGGTGTGCGGCGAGGTGCGGAAGGTGGGACCGTGAGATTGTCGTCCTGCGCCCCCATCTAGGGGCACTATCTCAAGTGACTAGACAATACAGAACAGACAAAAGACATCATGTCTGATCTGTCGCAGCTCAGACCACGAAGTCGCCGTCGGGCTCGTCCTTCGTGTCGGCCGCGGCGAGTGCGTTCTCAATGATGAGAGGGGGCGGCCACGCTGAACGCTCCGGTGTCGACTCAGTCGGCGTGTCGCGTGTCGAGCTCTGTCCGGAGCTCGAGGCCGGGGCAGCCGTCGAAGACCGCGTCGTGGGCTACGAGCGGAATGCGCCAGCGGATCGCTGTCGCCGCGATCCATAGGTCGGCGTTGTGGCCTCGCTGGTGTAGGCCGTGCCCGACCTGCCGGCATTCGTTTCGCAGTTGGGCGACGGCCTCGATCGTGTCGATATCAACAGGCAGGACGCGCGCGCGTGCGATTAGACGAGAGAGGCGCTCTACCCGGGCTACGCCCCATCCGGCACTGAGCGCTCCGTAGCGAGCCTCGGCGACCGTCTGGGGAGCGACCGCGATGCGCTGCCCGAACAGGTGCTTCGCATAGCTCGTGGCGAGCGGCGAGCGCTCCCGCAGGCGGGCGGTGAAAACGTTCGTGTCGACGAGGACGGTTGCGGTCACTCGTCGAGCGCCGCCACGAACACATCCCACTCCTCGTCGGTCACATCGGGGATGTCAAAGTGCTCGTCCGCCTCAAGTGGCGCGACATCGGCCATTAGTTCCTCCAGGGAAGGAGGAGTCCAGAACTGGGCGTTCGCCCTCTCGATGTGATCGTTGGTCGCGGCTGGCTCTGGCATCACGTGATCTCCAAGACCAAGTGTAGGCGGTCCTGGCGACACAAACACGGTTCGGCTCAGCTCTTGCTGTCGCTCAGGTATATAGCGGGATCTCGCCGAGAGCCTTCTCACGGTAATTGCCCGTCACGAGCTGCCGACAACGACAAAGCCGAGGTCCGCGCAAGCGGCGACGACGGTCCGTCCGCGGTGATCGTCCGGCAGTGCCACAAGGCAGTAGCGGGCCGCACGCGTCAGTGCGACATAGAGCACGCGCCGCTCCTCCTCCTTCTCGGTGTTGATGTCCGCTCCGCTAACGGCTGCCTCCCACAACTCAAGCTGCGAGGTCGGATCATTGCCGTGGTGTCGTCTGATGACGACCATCACAGCGTCGCTGTCCTCGCCCTTGAATGAATGGACAGTCTGCGCGAACAGTGCACGTTCTGATGATGCAAATGCCTGCGAGGCATCGTGCTCTTTGAGGGCTGCTCCCGCGGCAAGCATACGACCACCGGTGTGGCGCACTGTGTCCGTCAACGAACTCGCAGCTGACTGGAGGACCTTACCGGCGTTGTGCAGCCAGGTCTGCAGATCGCCGCTTAGCGGCGGAAGGCTCCCGAGAAACCGATAGGCCGTAGAGCGCAGCCGCTCCCGTTGGCTCTCGTCGAGCTCATCGAAGTGATGGGCGTCCCAGGCGCAATATGCGATCAGCCGCTGCGTGGCGCGAACATCTGCTGCCCTTAGCGTGCCAGTGGCTAGTCGAGCCGCGAGGCTACCAACGAGCTGTTGGCGGTCGTGCTCGTTGAAGACCGTCGTTCGGCCATTGAGCGCGTTGACGACCTTCCACGCGCGCGCGAGCACGACCGCTTTTTCTAGCTCGACGTCATGGTGTTCTAGCCGCGCTCGGAAGGCAGGCATCGCTGCAGCGGCGTCGTCGGGTGGGTACAGCACAACCTCGGGGTCGATGGGACACTCGGCATGCTCACCCACCGCGACGTCGGGCGCATCGCGCGAGCAGAAGTGCACCGCAACGTTGCAGATCTTCTGCGAAGAGCGGTGGTTCTCGCTCAGAGTCTCTGTCCGTAGACCACAGGTCTCCGCCAAGGCGGCGGAGCGCTCGGCACTCGCGCCTTGAAACGAATAGATCGACTGCTCGAGGTCGCCGATCAGAACCATGGACGTCAGTCGGCCCGTCTTCTGGATCAGCTCGAGACAAGCCAATTGCAGCTCAGATGTGTCCTGCGCCTCATCGAGCAGAAGCTCGTCGAAGCGCGCAGCGACGGCTTCGGCGAGGACGGGGAATTTCATGAGGACTTGAAGCGCTATCCACATTGAATCATCGGCCGTGAGAACGCCTGCCGTTCGAAATAGCCCGTCCTTGCGGTTCCGCACCTCCTGGCCGACAGACGTGATGATCTCTTCCGGAGTCCCCGACACGCTCCGCGGCTTTCCCGAGATCGTGAGCGATCCGTCGCTCGTAAAGCGAAACTGGTCGAGGGTCATGCGCTGGCGGTGATCACCGTGAACGGCGAGGTCGGGCCAGCTACCGCCGTCACGCACGAAGGGTCCCTTCAGCGCGCCGAGTGCGTGCGCGTATGGGTAGACGACATAGCGCAGAAGGAACGTGTGGATGGTACCGAGGAAGTGCTGCTGCTGAAGGGAGACGCCGAGGTCACGCGTCAGCATCGAGCCGAGGCGATTGGCGCCAACGTTGGTGTATGAACACGCCGCGATCTTCGTGCCGGGCTGAGCGATGAGACGCGCGATGCGGTGTGCGGCAGCACGCGTCTTGCCCGACCCCGGACATGCGAGCAGGATGAAGTTGCCTGGGACGTCGACGATGTCCTGCTGACGCGGGGTGAGTTCCATTACTCGGCGGGGACTGCCTCCGGTGTGGTCTCATCGGCGACCCACTCGATCGCGGCCCGAAGGTAGTCGGGAACGTGCAGCTCAATCGTGTTGTCGGTGAGGCGCTCGGCGAGCTCTTGCGCGAACCTGCCCTTGACGTCTGACACCTTGTCGAGAATCCCCTGCGCTTGCTCTTCGGGGGTCAGCTCAGCAATCGCGTCCCGCAACGCCGGCCCAGCGACCGGCTTTACCTGGGCGAGTGCGTCGAGCATGACCTGCGTGTTGCCCGCGACGGCGAGGTCCCACTCGAGCGTGCGGTTCGCGAGACACACGAGCACGTTGTCGCCGGCGCGCTCCTTGAGTGCCGCCGCGCGCGGGGACAGCTCGAGCGCCTCCCCCTCGAGCTCTTCGGCCGAGGGCTGACCGTCGCCATCGGAGATCGCTGCTAGTCGGTATGGAAGTCCGTCCGAACCAAAGAGGTCCGTGAAGGGCGGGAACGCCACGCCACCGATGTTGATCACCGCTACGCCATTCGGAGCGAGCGGGCGACCCATGCGCTCCGCGATGACCGGGACGAGCAGTTGCTCAGCGACGCCCTCAACGAGGATAACCGCGCGTGCAAAGAAGAGCGAGGCCTTGGTGACATCGAGAAACCGCCGAAGGTATGCGAGCTGCTTAGGGTCGAGGCCAAAGTCTCGCGGCAAGTGGGCTTCTGGGCGCGCCGTGGCTGACGGGCGCGCGAGCACGGTCAGTCGCTCGACGCGCGCCGACGACGCAAAGCTCGGCGAGTGTGTCGTGACCACAACCTGGGTCGGCCCGACCGCCTCGCTCTCAAGGAAGCGCATGAGCAAGTCCTGAAGCTGCGGATGCAGGTGAGCCTCGGGCTCCTCAACGAGGAGCACGCGGAGCGTCGGCTCTTCGTCCGCCGGAGCGTCGGCGATGGCAGCGAGGAGCGCGGCCATGTACAGGAGGTTGTTGTACCCGAGACCGTTCTCGTCCATCTCAAGAGCGGCCAGCTGACCGATCTTGGCACGCAACGCCCCGACAACGCGCCGGAACTGTGGATCCTCGAACGCGAGCCCGCTCTCCTGTGCATAGCGGCCACCACCTGTCATCGACCCCAGTCGCTGGGCAATGTGGGCACGAGCGTTGACGATCGTAGCGATCGAGTCCAGCGCTTCGTTGGCGGTCTGGGCGGCGTGGACGATAGCGTCGCGATCAGCGTGCCCCTCGGGCGCGAGAGCGGATATCAGCGAAATCAGCTTGTTGTCGCGGCCCGGGCGGAGATCACGGGCCGCATCGCGCAATGGGTGGAGATATACGAAGCGCACCGCGTCTCGGGCGTGCCGCTCGACATCGGCCTGCTGGGAGTCTCCGCCGAACCACTGAGTCTGCACGCGACCGCTCGGATGGATCGACGCCTTCAATCGGATCTTTGCGGCTCCCTCGCCCTCTTGCGGGGCGAGACAGGTGACCATGCGGGCCTGCTCTGCCTTGCTCAGAGCCGACAAATGGACCTCGAGCTCGAGCTCGTCGGCGGTCCGAGTCCCATATCCGTCGTGGGCAAAGTCCTCTTCTCGCAGCCAGCACCGCGCACGGGGTCCGGCCTCGGGCTCGAGCACGGTACGCAGTGCATCGATGACGTTGCTCTTGCCGGCGTTGTTCTCACCGACGATGACGGCCAACGGATGGCACAGCCCGATTGTCGCGTCAAGGTTGCGATAACCCGTCGCTCGTATGGCGCTGACGTACACGAGTCCTCCCTCTCGGTGGCTCCGAACGGTAGGGCCTCACAGTCGGGACCGCGAGGATCGTTTCCTTCTCCGCTTGTCGGGGTGCGAGAACGCGAGGGATGCGGGCGAAGCCTCGGCGATGAGCAGCAGATCTATCATCTCCAGCCTGTATTTGGCTGCCGCGGCATCCGCCGCGGTCGAGCCCGGTTGCCGCGGTCATCCTCTCGATTGTGCAGCAGGGTGCCGAATAGACGCTCTCTCGCTTTACCAGGTGAGCCGGAAATAAGTCCGGCCATTGCGATTCACTTGGAGGCCACATGATCGATGGCAATCACGACGAGACGGACACGGAGGCACCTACCCACCAGATACGGAGGGTCATCATCGAAGAGCGCCAGCGCAAGACGCTCGAGCATGTCCGGCTGTCAACCGGCTACGCCGAGGATGTCGACGCACACGCGCACGATCAGGCGACCTTCCGTCTGATCAATCAGCGCAAGGAGCTGGACGCCCTCCCCGGGGCTGAGCTGGTCGTGCCCAGGCTCGATGACTGGAAGTATTTGGACGAAGATAAATGACTGGGACTCACGCAATCGTCTGCTCGCAGATCTGACCGACAAGATGCGTCGTCGGGAGGCTTCTGCGGCTGAGATCCAACTGTTGGTTGTGCTCTGCCGTCCAGCCTGGTGCGCGGTCGTAGTTAGCCTGCGCCGCTATGGAGGCATCGACCTCGATCCTCGTGCGGAAGGCGTCCACCAGCGCGAAGAGGCACGACGTGTAAACGAGCTCGATCGAGCTGAACTGGACCAAGTGGTCCAGCACGCGTTGATGGACGTACTGTGCAACTGTCCGCGTCCGTTCCCCGGCCGATTCTTTCCCTGGCTGAAGAACGTTCTGGCGCATCGTGCATTGGACCACGTTCGTCTCGAGATCGCTGAGGACGACAGACGCCTGCCCTACGACTGGGGAATCAGGTCGGTGCTGGACGAGATGCTTACCGGGCACGGGCGCGAAGCCTCCTACTTCATCGCGCCGGCCTCACCAGGTCATTACGCCTGGTTGAGAACGCATGACCTCCAGCGCATCTTCGAACTCGCCGACGAGTATGCGACGTACTCCCGCATCCGTACGGCGTGCGAGCGCGCGGTCGAGCGACTACCGAACCGCCAGCGCCAAGTCATCCAGGAGCACTACTACCAGGCGATGACGCAGGAGCAGATCGCTGTCGCCAGCAACTTCGCCGCGTCGAGTGTCAGGAACACCCACCGCGGTGCGCTTGCGAACCTCCGCCGAGACGACGAGCTCTTTGACGTCCTAGAGGCAGTGGGGAAGGTGCGTGATGTTGCGCGCAGGCAACAGCTAGTCGAGCAACAACAGCGCGCGGCCTAGTCCCCGCGCGCGCTGAGATCTAGGCGATTGGAGTTGTCTTGAGGCTCATTAGCATGGACTCTGTCTTTAGCTACCCGTTCGCTGGGTTGGCTCTGATGCGGGGCACTCTGTGGCTGTGGCTTCAATACGAGCGGACGAGAATCGAGATCGTGTATCTGCGCCATGCACGCACCCAGACCAGCGAGCAACCAATCGTCGGCTCCTGAGAAGCTGTCGCGATGCGATGGGATGATCTACAGCTTCAGCGTCTGATCGATGAGTTCGAGACAAGCGAGCAGGCCGGGCAGCTATCGAGCGGCGCGCAACTGATGCAGGCATCCAGTCAGGGTCGAACGATCGACTGGGACCACGACTGCAGGACGTTCGCGCGCGAGTTGCTGCTCGCCCGCGCTGCCGGCTACCTCGAGTGGATCGACCCGTTCAACCCGGGCGTCCGCGTGCTCAATCCCGTAACAGAGGCACAGCAGTGGTTGCACCAGATCCACGACATACGTCTGACGCTCGATGGGCGCGATCGGGCTCGCGGCCGCGTGATCCAACGGCAGCTGCCCGATCCCGACGAGGACGACGACCGGCCGATCACAGGAATGACGCTCGAGGAGATCGCACGCGCGATTGGCGACACCTACACTGGATCCCAGCTACCGCGGTACCTGCGCGAGTCGGGAGTCCCAGAGGAGTTCATTCCTGCCGAGGTCACGGGCAGCAAGTGGGAGTACGTGCTCGGGATCTTCGAGGCGCTGCACGACGGCGGCTCGGCGGCACGCCGAGCGCTGCGGGAGTTCATCGGCGGCTGGCTCGAGGGCCGATATCACACACCGCCGCGGCCGGAGATCCGAAAGCGGATCACCGCCCTGCTCGCGGCGCAAGGCTGGCACGTGCGCGAGGGCAGGCTCGCAATCGGCGAGCGGGCCGCTGACGCAGTCGGCGTGCTCACACCGCTCGGTCAGGACGCGCGCATCGCCGCGCTCCACACCGACGTGCGAGAAGTCGCTGACCGCTACCTTGAGAGCGGCCACCCGGAGGTCGCGATCTTCGAGGCGTTTAAGGCGATCAACAATCGCGTCAAGGCGATGACCGGACTCGAGCTCGACGGCAGCAAGCTGATGGGCGAAGCCTTCGCGGACTCTGGCCCGCCGCTCGCCCTCGGCGACCTGTCCACCGAGACCGGCCGGAACATCCAAGTGGGCTTTCGTCTTCTGTTCAGCGGCGCTGTGCGCGGGATCCGAAACCCTGATGCCCACGAGCTATTCAAGGCGCTCGACGCGGAGGAGGCGCTCGAGACACTCGCGTTCGCGAGCATGCTCATGCGCCGCCTCGACGCGGCCCAGGTCCGCGTTGCCGGCTGAACATGATTAGCACCAGTGAGGTGCTGTACGACGGCCCTGACCACACGGGGGCGACGCGGATATGACGGCCGGGGCGGCCGCTCACGAATCGACGAGCATCCACCGCGATACCCTCCGTCGGGGCCCTTTCTGATCCCTTGGGAAGTCATCCTGAGGTGTGGTTCGAATCATCTAGGTGCGGCTCGCCGCGTTTAGGCAGTAACTCGATTCCAGTGCCTAAACCCTCCCGAATCACGCTCAAACTCCGATCTTCCACCACCTGAATCCAGTCCAGCAAAACCCGCCATTTGCAGGCATAAACTAGAAAAACCAGGCAAAGGAGTCTCGATTCGGGTCGGTGAGGTCCCGAGTTCGAATCTCGGCGCCCCGATTAAAAAACCCCGCAAATGCGGGGTTTTGTTGACCGATCATCCCTTCACTGACCACTATGCACTGGGCTCGCGGCTCATGAAGCTCGTTGATCTCGACGGACGGCGGCGTTCGACCCGACAGGCGCGCGTTGTTCGCGGCTGGGCTCCTGAGCCGCCGGTTCAGCCAGGCTTGCTGTCGTGATCGTCGGCATCCTGCGGCTGGGGTTGGGCAAGTGCGGCCCATGCCGGTCGCTTAGAGCGAGTAACGCAGCACCGTCATTCCTGCCTCCTCCGCGGAGGAGATCGGCCTGAGCTTCACTGCGACGCCGCCGGCGCGGTCGAACAGGCGGATACCGTCGCCCACGAGAACCGGTGCGATGTGAATGATGATCTCATCTAGAAGCCCGGCCTCGAGACATTGCTGACCGACGTTCGCGCCCAAGACGACGACATCGCCGCCGTCTGCCGCTTGCTTCGCGCTCCGCACGGCCTCCTCGATGTCGGCGTCGATGAACTGGCCGGTGACGCCCTTCACGACGGGAGGCCGGGGCGGCGGACCGTGGCGCAGCACGAAGAACGGGCCGTGGAAAGCGCCGCCGTAGAAGCCGTGTTGTAGCCGGTCCTCAACGTCCTGGGTGCGCCGGCCGACCAGCAACGCCCCAGTCGATTGCAGGACTTCCTCAACCGTCGGGCTTGGTCCGCCTTTGGTTCCGAAGACCCACTGCATGTCGTCGTTTGGCCCGGCGACGAAGCCGTCGAGGCTCATCATCATGTGCCAGCACAGCTTTCCCATCCTCAGGCTCCTTCCGTTGCGCGCTTGTCCGCTCGTCCGAATCTGAGTACCGGCTGACACGAGTATCAGGTCTTATCCGCCCCGCTGCCTGCCGCTCAGGGGCGCAGCAGGGATAGGCAGTCGCCTCGGTTGGGGTCAGGTCAGCCATGCGGATAGTTCCTGTAGGGCATCGGGAATCACGTAGTAATACGCCCACAAACCGCGTCGCTCGGAGTCCACGATCCCAGCGGCCCGCAGCTTGTTCAGGTGGTGAGAGAGTGTTGGCTGTGAGATGTCGAACAGCGGCACCAACTCGCAGACACAGACCTTGCCGGCGTGCTTGCGCAGCACGTCCACGAGTTGCAGGCGGATCGGGTCGCCGAGTGCCTTAGCGATCTCGGCCAAGCGGATCGCTTGGGTGCGGTCTACGTCGGGGTAGACGATCGGCTCGCAGCAGCGCTCCCCGGCCGGGCGCTTGGTCTTAGGTGCCAGCTCCAAATCGACGGACATCTATATACATATATCAATAACAATCACGTCTGTCGATGTAATACGATCGGCCTGTGGACACGCCGCCGCTCCACCGCCGACTGCTTGCCGAGCTGTTGGGCTCGGCGTTTCTCGCTGCGCTCGTGATCGGGTCGGGCATCGCCGCACAGACACTCTCGCCCGGTGACGTGGGGTTGGAGTTGTTCGAGAACGCGGCTGCGACCGCGATGGGCCTGGCAGCGATCATCCTCATGTTCGGCCCCGTGTCCGGCGGGCACTTCAACCCTGTCGTCTCGTTGGCGGATGCGACCTTCGGCGGCCTTGGCTGGCGCGACGCGCTCGCCTACATACCCGCCCAGGTCGTTGGGTGTGTGCTCGGCGGGATCGCCGCCAACGGCATGTTCGCGCTCGCGGCCCTCAGTATCTCGAGGCACCACCGCGCCTCGCCTGCACACATGTTCAGCGAGGTTATCGCCACCGCCGGGCTGCTGCTGGTGATCTTCTCGCTCGCGCGCACCAAACGCCTGAGCGCCGCCCCCGCCGCGGTCGGCGCGTACATCGGCGCCGCCTACTTCTTCACAAGCTCGGCCAGCTTCGCCAACCCCGCGATCACCGTCGGGCGCATGTTCTCGGACACGTTCGCCGGGATCGCGCCCGCGTCCGTGCCCGGCTACGTCGTGGCGCAGCTCCTCGGCGGTGTCTGTGCGATCCTCGCCGTCAGGACGCTCTACCCCGACGTGACAGCGGCCGATGCCGCCGAGCTGGTGGTTCCCCACCACGAGCGGCCCGGCACGGATGGAGCGGTCGGGCAACCGGCGATCAGCGGCTAAATGGCGACCGTTCTGTTCGTCTGCCTGCACAACGCCGGACGCTCGCAGATAAGCGCCGCGCTACTGGAACGCGAAGCCGCCGGGCGACACATTGCGCTCTCGGCCGGCACCACGCCCGCAGAGCACGTCCACCCCAAGGTCGTGGAGGTCATGCGCGAGCTCGGCATCGACCTAGCCGACCGTCGGCCGCAACTGCTCACCCGCGAGCTTGCAGAGCAGGCGGACGTTGTGGTCACGATGGGCTGCGGCGACGAGTGCCCCTACATCCCCGGCAAGCGCTATCTCGATTGGGAGCTTCCCGACCCCAAGGGCCGCCCACTCGCCGAGATCCGCGCAACGCGCGACGACATCCAGCAGCGCGTCTCCGCCCTAGTCGCAGAGTTGGACGACCGGCGTCTTGCTTAGGCCGCCGATACCGACCCTGACCTCGGCTCGCGAGCGCTCTACAAAGCCGCTTTTCACGTTGGGCGCGACCACCTCTCAGCCACGATCCACACACTCGTGCTCGCCTACGCGGGCGCTGCGCTGCCGCTGCTGCTCATCACGCACTACTCCGGCGTCGGTCTGACCGACGCGCTCTCAACCCAGGACATTGCCGAGCCCGTATTCGCGACCCTGGTTGGGTGCATTGGCTTGGTCTGCGCGGTGCCCGTCACGACTGGGCTCGCGGCGGTATTGGTTGCTCGCGTTCCACCGCACGCGCTCAAGGGCGTTCACTCCCACGCGCACTAGGAATTGGTCGTAGGTTGTTCTGGCTATGCGGCGCAGTCTTGGCAGGCGCCGCGTAGGGTGATCTCGTGCTCGGCGACGCTCATGGGTAGGCGATGGCTGAGCTTGCGGATCGCGTTCTCTAGGCCCGCGTCGGAGAATGGGGTGACGGTGCCGCAGTTCTCGCAGACGAGGTGGTGATGGTGGCCCTCGCCGGTTCGTATTGGCTCATAGCGGGTCATGTCCTGGCCGACTTGGACTCGCTGCACTAGTCGCAGGCGCTCGAGCTCGTCCAGGATGCGGTAGATGCTGGCACGGGCGACGGGTCGCTTGCTCTTGCGCAGCTCGTCTTCGATCTCGATCGCGGATAGGGCACATGGCTGGGAGTCGAGCAGTTCCAAGAGCGCCCGGCGTGCCTGACCGGAGTGGTGGCCGCTGCGTGCGAGCACTTGCTGTGCATGGTTAGCCCAGCTATCGGTCTGCGTGTTCGTCATTGAGTCTCAGTCTAGTTCTCGGTGCGTGGCCACATGCGCAGAGGGGGGACGAGTTGTCTTGTGGGTTGGCGGACGGTGAGCGCGAAGGCGAGCAGGTAGTTGGCGGTGGCTACCCCGATGATCGCGGTGCTGGGGGGTAGGCTTGGGACGGCGTAGCTGAGCACGAGGCCAAGCCACATCGCAATCAGCGCGAGGACCATAGAGAGCGTGAACGCGAGGTAGGGGTTGGGCGTGAGCCGATGTGCCGCGCCGGCCGGCGCGGCGAGCAGGCCGAGCAGCAGCAGCGCGCCGACGGCTTGGGTCGCCTCAGCGGTCGTAGCGCCCACGAGCGCGAGGAACGTGAGTCCGAGCGCTCTGACGGGCACGCCGCGCGCGGCGGCGACGGTGGGGTCGAGGCTGGCGAACAGCAGCGGCCGTGCGATCACCGCTACGGCTATGACGATGAGCACGCCGACGAGAGCCGCGAGGCGTGCGTCGGCTGGGGTGAGCCCGAAGATGGAGCCGAACAGAGCACGCGCGCCGAGCAGCCCGTTCCCGCCGCCTGAGCTGGTGCTGAACAGCGCGAGGAAGAACACGCCTAGTCCGAGTATCCAGGCGAAGATGATCCCGATTGCCACATCGTCGCTGCTCGCGCGTTGGCCGATGGCGCCGAGCACAAGCGCGACCGCGATTGTTGCTGTGAAAAGGCCGATGCGTGTGTCGATGCCGGCTGCGGCGGCGGCGAGCGCTCCGGTAAACGCGACGTGGCTGAGCGCGTCGCCCGCGAACACTTGCGCTCGTAGTACGACGAAGTAGCCGACCGCGCCGCAGGCCAGCGCGACGAACGTGCCAGCGAGTAGCGCGTTGCGGAAGAACTCGTGCGCGAACATCAGCTGCGAGCCTCCACGGGCGGCACACGCACTCGCGCCGGCCGCGGATGATCGGCGATAGTGCGGGCGATGCGAACGGTCAGGTAGAACGCGAAGGCGACGGTGGAGATGTAGAAGCCGACCGGGTAGTCATAGAAGTAGGCGAGCGCCAGCCCGACCCAGGTAATCAGCACGCCAAGGACCACGCTGAGCGCAAGGCTCGCGCCGATGCGCGTGGTGATGAGCTGTGCGGTCGCTGGGGGCGCGACGAGCAGCGCGAACACGAGCAGCGCCCCCGTGATCTGCGCGGTCTCGGCGACCGCCATTCCCAACAGCAGCAGGTAGGCGAGGCTCAGGCCGCGGGTCGGTACGCCGCGTGCGCGAGCCACGCCTTCATCGAGCGAGGCGAACAGCAGCGGCCGTCCAGCGAGCGCAAGCAGGGCGAGTGCCGCAACGGCGACTAGCAGGAGCGTCAGCACTTGCCCCGCGGTGATGCCGAGGAAGCTGCCGAACAGCAGGCTCTCATAGTTGGCGAGTACGCCCTGGTAGAGGGCCAGGAATAGGAACCCGCACGCGAGCCCGAACGCCTGCACGGTGCCTGTGATCGCGGACTCCTGTCCGCGGTTGCCGCGCTGTGCCCCGTAGGTCATGCCGATGGTGAGCGCGGCCAGGCCCGAGAACGCGAAGAAGCCGGCCGCGGCCGACAGGCCGACCAGCAAGGCGGCCGTGGCGCCGGGAAACGCCATCACCGAGAGGGTGTGTCCAGCGAACGTCTGACGACGCAAGACCATGAACCAACCGACGACGCCAGCCATCACAGCGACGATCGTGCCGGCCTCCAATGTGTTGACCATGAACGGGTAGGCCGTCAACTGTTCCAGGTCGGAGACCGGATTCAGCGACGGGGCGCTCGCGGCGAGAAGCGCGTTAGTGAGCATGGCGGTCGCTGTGATGGGCTGGCGCTTCGGGCAGTCCGACCACGACGAGCCGTCCGTCGGCTGTTTGCAGCACTTCCACGGGGACGCCGTAGAGGCTGCTGAGCGTCGGTGCGGTGATGACCTCACGCGGCTCCCCGACGACCGCGTGCCCACCGCCGAAGTAGACGACGCGATCGAGGTAGGAGAGCAACGGGTTCACGTCGTGCGCGACCAGCAGGATCGTCACTCCCCGCTCGCGGCAGATGCTCTCAAGCAGCGCCGCCACCGCGCGCTGATTCGGCAGGTCAAGGCTGTCCAATGGCTCATCGAGGATCAACAGCCTCGGTTCACTGATGAGCGCTTGGGCGATCAGCAGGCGCTGCTGCTCCCCACCCGACAGCGCGCCGATCGGCCGCGTCGCATAGTCGCTGGCGCCGACGAGCTCGATCGCCTCCTTGACCCGCTCACCCCCGGAGCGGCGCAGCGGCAAACCCCACCGCGCTCCATCGAGCCCGAGCCGCACGAGGTCGATACCACGGACCCGCGTGCCCGCGTCGAAATGCCGGCGCTGCGGCAGATAACCGATCTGTCCCTTGGACGCGCCCGCAGGACGAGACAGCACCGATGCGCTGCCGCGGGTCAGCTGGAGCTCGCCGAGCAGCACCCGCAACAGGGTCGTCTTGCCCGATCCGTTCGGGCCGAGGATCGCCGCGAACTCACCTTGGCCGATCTCCACCTCCACGTCGCTCCACACCACTCGCCCGCCGAGCTGCGCCTGACCGTTCGTTACGCGCACTGCGGGAGCATCAGGGGTGGGGTGCGGGCTCGTGGCCGTCGAGGGCGGTCCTGTCGAGGGGGTTGCGCTCATCTGCCGGTGGCCGTGTGCAGCGCTGCCATCAGGCTCTTTAGCTGCGCGCTCTGCCACTGCTCGAAGGTAGCCGAGGCGGGTGAAAGCGTCTCGGTGATCGTGGTGATCGGTATGTGGGCTTCGCGGGCGAGCTGGTTGACTCGCTGCACATCCGGCGTCGCGTTCTGGCTGTTGTAGACCCAAACCTTGATCGCCCCCGTTTCGGCCTGACGATCGACCGTCTGCTTGTCCTGCGCGCTCACGTCCGTTCCCTCCGCGATCGCCTTGGCGAAGCTGTAGGGGGTCATCAGCTTCAGACCCAGCCTCTGACCCAACGGCTGGAAGATGCTCTCCGAGTAGCCGACCGGCACGCCCCCGTAGCGGGAGCGGATAGCGCTTTGCAGTCGCTCGTATTCGGCGAGGTCCGTCGTCTCGAAGGCGCTGCGCTGCTGGTCAAAGTAGGCCGCGTCCTTGGAGTCCAGCCGCTTGTAGTCGGCGACGATCTGCTCGATCACTCGCTGCACGCTCGTTGGCGAGTACCACTGATGGGGGTTATCGCCCTCCCTGAGCCCAAGCAGGTTGCCCACGTCGAGCACTACTCGGCCGCTGGAAGGGTTCGCCGCGAGTAGCTTCGAGGCCCACGTGTCATAGCCGATCCCGTTGACGATCGCCATCTGCGACTGCGCCATCGTCACGCCATCGGCGGCGGTCGGTTCGTAGGAGTGGGGGTCCGTGTTCGGGTTGACGATGACGCTGCTCACCGCGACCTTCTCGCCGCCGAGCTGAGCCGCGATGCTGCCCCAGAAGTTCTCCGCCGCCGCCAGCTGGAGCTTTCCCGAGGAGGAGCCCGTCGCGGACGGTCCCGACCCCCCACAGCCAGCTATCAGGACAGCAACACCGAACAGCATCGCCGCCAGCCAACCAAGCCGCCATCTCCTCATCAAAAGCCTCCGGGTGATCTTTGCGGGGTCAAGACGGCGAGGACAATAACACATGAATAGGAATCAGTCTTGTTCCTATGGCGAGGGCCAGCGCGCTAGGCTGAGCGGAGTAAGCTAACTGGGGAGCACAGCGGACGCGCGTCCGCTGTGACTGGTTGCGCTCAGCAGCGCATGGATCGCAGCGGTGACGCGATCGGCGACTGCCGAGGGTGTGGAGGCGTCGAGCTTGCCGTCGAGGTGTAGGAACGCGAGCCCGTGGACGAGCGCCCAGGTCGCGGTTGCCATTGCCTCGGCGTCGGTGTCGGGGAAGACTCGCGCGACGATCTCGCGAAGGTAGAGCGTCACCGCGGCGGTTGCGGCTGTGCGCTCCTCGTTGTCTCGGTTGCATGGTTCTCCGAACATGATGCGGAACAACGCCGGTCGCTCCAGCGCGAACTGGACGTAGGCAACTGCGACGCTCGTCAGCTGCTCGGGGGTTGACGGGGAGGGGTGTGCCGCGGCTAGTCTCTGCGCAAGCTCGCGGTAGCCGAGCGCCGCGACTGCGGAGACGAGCGCTTCGCGATCGGCGTAGTGGCGGTACGGGGCTGCGGGCGACACCCCAGCCCGGCGTGCGACTGCGCGCAGCGACAGCGCGGTCTCGCCGCTTTCTTCGAGTAGTTCCATCGCGGCGCTGAGGCACGCTGCGCGGAGGTCGCCGTGGTGGTAGGTCGCCTTAGTGGAGGGCATCGACCCTGATGTTGACAGCGTTTACTCGATTGAGCTAATGTGAGCGCCGTTAACATTCTAGAAGGCGGTGTTTTGGATGTCGAGCGAGCTGTTCTCGCCTCTGGTGCTGCGGTCGGGAGGCACATTGCGCAATCGGGTCGCGAAGGCGGCGATGGAGGAGGGGATGGCCGGCGACGCGCAGCTCCCGGACGAACGGCTCATATCGCTCTACCGGCGCTGGGGTGCCGGCGGCGCCGGGCTGCTGATTACCGGGAACGTGATGGTTCACGCTGAGGCATTGACTGGTCCGGGCGGGATCGTGCTCGATGACCGCGCGCCGCTCGACCCGTTCGCCCGCTGGGCGCAGGCCGGGAAGGCCGGCGGCGGGGCGATGTGGATGCAGATCAGTCATCCCGGCCGGCAGGTGCGGGCGGAGATGCCGGGGGTGGTGTGGGCGCCTTCGCCGGTCGCGATCGAGCTTGGCAAGCACAGCAAGCGCTTCGCCCGTCCGGTTGCGATGACCGGCGAGCAGATCGCCGCGACGGTGGAGCGCTTCGCGACGAGCGCGAGCCTCGCCGAACGCGCCGGGTTCGACGGTGTGGAGGTTCATGCCGCGCACGGCTATCTGATCTCGCAGTTCCTCTCGCCGCTCGTGAACCAACGCAGCGATGAGTGGGGCGGGAGCTTGGAGCGCCGCGCGCGGCTGCTGCTCGATGTCGTGCGCGCGATCCGCGAGGCTGTGTCCCCGTCGTTCGCGGTCGCGGTGAAGCTGAACTCCGCGGACTTTCAACGCGGCGGGTTCGACGAGCAGGACGCGGCAAGGGTGCTCGCGATGCTTGATCCGCTCGGGGTTGATCTGGTCGAGCTTTCTGGCGGCAGCTATGAGAGCCCTGCCATGTCCGGCCGCCCCGCGGACGGCCGCACCGCGGCGCGCGAGGCGTACTTCCTCCATCTGGCCGCCCAACTTGTCAAGACCAGCCCGCTACCGCTGATGCTGACCGGCGGCATCAGGAGCCGAGCGACCGCCGAGCAGGTGCTAGCCAGTGGCGTCGCGTTGGTCGGCATGGCGAGCGCGATGGCGAGCACCCCTGACCTGTGCAGCCGTTGGCAGGAAGGCCGTGAGGCCACCGAGCGGCCCCGGCCCGTCAGGTGGTCTGACAAGACGCTTGCCTCTGCTGCCGGCATGGCGCTCGCCCGCCACCAGATGCGCCGCGTCACGCGCGGTCGGCACCCTACGGGCAAGACGCACCCGCTCTACGCGCTCGTGCTCGACCAGCGCGCGCAACGCCGCGCTCTGCGCCGCTATCGCGCGTGGCTTCAGGCTCGAACCTGACCGCCTGCACCGCCCGCCCGGCTTCGGCGCGGTACGGCGGTAGAAAATCGGTAGCAGAGGGTCAGAAAACCGCATAGGAAAGCCAACTCTAACCGTTCGCCCCGATATTCCGCAGGTTCGCTAGCCGTGAACACCGGCGAAAAGCCGTGAAACGCTGGGTGGCGGTATTCGGCGATGTTTGCGAGGATTGGGACCGCAGCGCCCCAATCGCCGCTTGGGCGCCTCTGGGTCCTGATAGCGCCCCTCTGACGGGGCCTCTCAGCTCTTGCCTATCGGCTTCAGGAGCTCTTCCAGGAAGAAGCGCGTCTTCGCGGGTGGCTCCTTAGTGGGATACATGTCCTTGAGGAGGTCGAGCGCCTCTTGCGGGCTGTGCATGTCGCACTGGTTAAGTAGGATCTCGATGTCCTCGTCGTCCTCGCCGAAGCGCATCGCCATCAGCTTCATCGCGAGCAGATATCTGGGGGAGGCGGTGGTTACTTCGATTCCCTTGACAGTGGGAAGAGGTCGCGCCTGGGGGTCTTTTCCCGGCATGAATGCCTTCGCCGTGTCGTTCAGCCAGTCCGCGGGTAGTCCGTGCTCTTCGGCGACCTTTTCCGCTGCGCCATAGATCGCGCTCTTGGGCTCGAATACCGCGTCGATGTCCTTTGTCACGCGCCGTGTGGAGTAGGCGAGCGCCATTGCAACGCCGCCAACGATGAAGATCTGTCCGCGGATGTCTTGGCGGGTTAGCTCATCGCCGAGCGCTTGCAGCGCGTTGAGGATCTTCGCTTTACTGAACTGACGCTCAGGCACGGTCGAAGACCTCGCGCGCGATCAGTACCCCGTGTCGGGCGAATACGGCTGGTGTGTTGGCCAGGGTGTAGGCGTCGAACTCGGGCCGGCTCGTGACGAACCACAACGGCTCGACGAAGCGGTACGGTTGATCGACCCACCCAGGTATCGGGATTCCGCGTTCGATTGCGAAGAACTCCGCGACACCGGCAAGCGTCGCGTCAAAGCGCGAATCTCCCGTCGCGGCGGGCTCGCGGGTGATCAACTCGATCGCGCCGGGTCGCGAGGACCCTCGGAAGTCGTCAGCGAACCCGAACAGCAGTCGCAGCGCATCCTGCTCTCTGCCGCTCGCGAGGTCTTGCTTGATTGCCTGTGAGAGCTCGACCAACGACGCCGCACCGCGGCGCATCCGCGGGCGCGCAAGAACCTCGACGTCGTGTTCGCACGCGCCGAGCAGACGTGTGAGCGTCGTGAGGCTCGGCGTCCGCGCGCCGGACTCATACGCCGCGACCGCCGGTTGCGTCGTGCCGGCCTGCTCCGCTACCTCCACTTGGGTGATGCCGGCGGCCTGGCGTGCGTTGCGAATCAATGCGGGATACTCCACGGAGTATAAGTATACACCTTTTGATATATCCGCTTTAGGCCCCATGAGCCTCTCGCCGAGCGCTCCCGAGGTGGCTGGGTGGTCGTGGCTGGGACCGCACGACGAGGGCCGGCGATCGCCGGCCCTCGTCACACTCCGCGGTTAGACTCCGGAGCCGACGGGGGGCGGCCCGCCTTGACCGCCAGGGCCCTGCATGACGCTGTAGGAGCTGTCGAGGTGAACCTCGACCTTGGTGCCGTCGGTCTTGGTGACGGTCGTCTCATAGCCGTTGCCTGTGAAGTCGCGCGTGACGGCACCGGCTGTGCCACTGCCGACGGACTTGACTGCCGCGGCCTGAGCTTTAGCGGCCGCGTCGCCGGTAACCGCCTTCTCAGCGTCCTCGTGCGCGGGGGTGCCATGCGCCGGACCTTTGAATTCCGGCGGTGCCTGTGCGCTCGACGTGCTCTGGCTCGTGCTAGGCGCGGTCGAGGATGAGGTCGCTGCGCCGGCGATCGCAGAGCCGCCGAGGGCCAGGGCGGCAAGCGCCGCTAGGCCGGCCAGCACTTTCTTGGTGGAGTTGAACATGGGTTCTGTCCTTTGGTCGTCCGGGGGCTCCCGGGTTCACTCAGCACCATGCACCCGCCGTGCGAGAAGATCCCCCCGAGACCCTGAGAGATCCCCAAGAATGCTTCCCCGATCGTTTGGCCCTGAACCTCGACCGATCTCGGGCCGCGGACGCCGTGCTCCGGCTCGGAGCTGCGAACGAGTCGCCGTGCCGACTCCACCGCGGCACCTTCGCGCAGCAGCGGCCTGCATGGATCGCGTGCAACCGTTGGCCTCGAAGCGGGCCCGGCACGGCGGTTCGTGTTGCCGGCACGCGCATTCGACTAAGCCATCCGGGTCGCCAACGCTGCTGCTCAGACCGGCGATGGTGAGCGCCGTTTCAAGCTAAAGATCGCCGGATCTTGTGGCGATGAAGTCAGGTGATGTCCGCTTCCAGTCCCGCCCCTGCTTCATCGGCATGCCTGCTGATGGTCGAGGACAACTCTTCTCAGGCGATGATGATCGAGCGAATGCTCGAGCTCGGGGACATCGAGCTCTATGTCGCTCGTGTTGGGACCCTGGCCGAGGCGAAGGCCTTCCTCAGCGATTCCAGAGTTGCGTGCATCCTGCTTGACCTTACGCTGCCCGACGCTGCTCATCTGGACGGGTTGATGGAGATCAGGCATGTCGCGCCCGAGATCCCCGTGGTCGTCGTCACGGCCGACAACGATGTGTCCCGCGGCATCAAGGCGGTCCAGGCCGGTGCGCAGGACTATCTGGTCAAGGGAGAGATGGACAGCGCTCATCTGTGCCGCGCGGTGCGATATGCGATCGAGCGGGCTCGCTCGGACCTGCTGCTCTCGCACCGAGCTCTGCACGACGCCCTGACCGGGCTGCCAAACAGATTGCTCTTCCTCGATCGGGCCACCTACGCGATGGCTCAGTCCGAGCGAGACGAATCCGTGACGGCCGTCTTCTTTCTCGACCTGGACGGCTTCAAGAGTGTCAACGACAGGCTTGGGCACAGCGCAGGAGACGCTCTCCTCAGGGGCGTGGCCGGCCGCCTCTTGGCGTGGGTGCGTCCTGGCGACGTCGTGAGTCGCTTCGGCGGAGATGAGTTCGCCGCCTTGGTCCGGGACGTAAAAGGAACTGACGTGGCCGTCCGGATCGCGAAGAGGCTCGCCGGAGCGGTGTGTGAGCCAATCTCCCTCAGAGACGAGGAGGTGAGCGTCACTCCAAGCATTGGGATCGCGCTGGCCCACCCGAAGGAGAAGCCAGAGCAGCTGATCGAGCGCGCTGACCAGGCCATGTACTCGGCCAAGCGGTCCGGTGCTGTTTACCAAATTGCCCCGAGCACGGTGACGGATCTGCGACGTCAGCCCTCGGGACTAGGATGACCGCGGTGGGCATTCGACTGGCCGGTCCGGCCAAACGCATCGCTGTTGCGATTGCAGTGCTGGTGGTCTTGCTCGCGGTTGCTGTCGGCGTTGCCATCTGGCGCTACGGCGATGCGCTCAACAGCGATAAGACCGCGCTGAACCTGGCCCAGACACAGTTCTTTGCCCAGCAGGTCCGCACCGACGTGACCGACGAGGGCGGGGTCGTCGATGCCTATGGAGGCGATGCGAACCGAGCCGATCTTGCCGATCTTGCCCAAATAAAGACCAACCTGAACGGAGTGCTGCGCTCGCTCAAGGACAGCACGCGTCTCAGCTCGATCCCGGTGGGAATCGTCGATGCGGTGAGCGCCGGCCAGCAGCGCCTCGACTCGGTCTTTCGAAACCGGGTGGCGCCCGTCGCCGGAACGGCCAAATTCGACTCGGGCGTGGCTGTCTACCAAGCCGCCGTGAAAGCGCTTGAGAATCGCATCGATGTCTTCAATCGCCTTGTCGCGAGCAGGGCCGCGGACGCGGCCTCACGCGCCAACAGCAAGGCTTCGGAAGCGAGCACGGCAGCGCTCATCGCGGCTCTACTTGCGATCGCGGCCGCAATCGCAATCGGTGTCTATGTCGTCCGTCTTGTCAGCCGTCTACTGGATCGGATCAGCGCTGCCACCGCCGTGCTGGCTCCGCTGGCCAGAGATATGGAGGCGGCGGTCGCCGAGACGGCTGCGGCTACGAGTGAGCAGTCTTCGGCGGTGGCTGAGGCGGCTGCGACGGCGGAGGAGTTGACGGCGACGGCGACTTCGATTGCCGATAACGCGAAGGCGGGTTCCTCTGCGGTTGAGCGGACGGGCGATG
>DASXIB010000021.1:0-26129 GCA_036498245.1 Solirubrobacteraceae bacterium | reverse complement strand
GCCTGGAGGGCAGGGCGGCGGGTGAGTACATGGAGGGCTACACCTCGTTCACCCGCCGCGAGGCAGTCGGCGTGATCGGGCAGATCACCCCGTGGAACTACCCATTGATGATGGCGATCTGGAAGATCGCCCCGGCGCTGGCGGCGGGCAACACGATCGTGCTGAAGCCCGCCGAGACGACGCCGGTGACGACCCTTCGCCTGGCCGAGCTGGCGGGGGAGATCCTGCCGCCAGGCGTGCTGAACGTGATCACCGGCCACGGCACGCCGACCGGGCAGGCGCTGATCACCCACCCGGAGCTCGACATGATCTCGTTGACCGGGTCTGTGCAGACCGGCAAGCACATCGCCCGGACCGCCGCGGAGACGCTCAAGCGCGTGCACCTCGAGCTCGGGGGCAAGGCGCCGGTGGTCGTGTTCGACGACGTCAGCCTCGAGAGCGCCCTGGAGACGATCGCGGGCACCGGGTATTACAACGCCGGACAGGACTGCACGGCGGCCACGCGCGTGCTGGCCTCGGGAGGGGTGTACGACGACGTCGTCTCCGGGCTCGCCGAGCAGGCGAAGGGCCTTGTGATCGGCGACACCCTCGCGGAGGACACGACGCTCGGCCCGGTGAACTCCGCGGGCCAGCGCGAGCGCGTGGAGGGCTTCCTCGCGCGCGCGCCCGAGCACGCTGAGATCGTCACCGGTGGGCACGAGCCCGAGCGGCCGGGCTTCTTTCTCGAGCCGACCGTGGTGGCTGGTCTGAAGCAAGAGGACGAGATGATCCAGCGGGAGATCTTCGGGCCGGTCATCACCGTCCAGCGGTTCACCGACGAGGAGCAGGCGATCGCGTGGGCGAACGCCACGCGTTACGGCCTCGCCTCATCGGTGTGGACGCGGGATGTCGGCCGCGCGCTGCGCGTGTCCAGGGCGCTGCGGTTCGGGTGCGTGTGGATCAACGACCACATCCCGCTCGTCTCGGAGATGCCCCACGGAGGGTTCAAGGAGTCCGGGTACGGCAAGGACCTGAGCGTGTACTCGCTGGAGGACTACACGGTCGTGAAGCACGTGATGGCCAGTCTCCAGTAAGTCGCGGAAGCCATCCGACCGTCTACCGAGAGCTCGCTCGAAGGACGGTCGAGGTGGGTGCCCGCTTGCAGCCATGGGTAGCGAGACTGCTACGGTCCCCCTACGGGCGGCGAAGTCGTCCGTGAGGTTCTTTGTCTTTGTTGGCGCTCACAGGGTGCGGATGGGGTCAGTCGAATCTCCATTCCGCAGCGGCGGCCGACGGTCGCCAGAAGGAGCATCAACACATGAAGCATCAGACTTTCGCCGATCTCGGCGTGTCCGAGGTCGTCGTCAATGAGCTGGCCCAGCGCGGCGTTGAGACGCCGTTCGCCGTCCAGCAGATGGTCATTCCCGACGTGCTGGCCGGTCACGACGTGCTTGCCCAGTCGCCGACCGGGTCGGGCAAGACGCTCGCCTTCGGCGTGCCGCTCGTCGAGCGGTTGCGCGACTCAGACGCCCGCCCCTCAGCGCTGATCCTGGCGCCGACCCGCGAGCTGGCGATCCAGATCGTCGACGACATGCGCCCGATTGCGCACGCCCGGGCGCTTTCGATCGCGCCCGTCTACGGCGGCGCCGGCATCGTCAAGCAGGCGCGGCTCGCGAGCCGCGCCCACATCCTCGTGGCCACGCCCGGGCGGCTGCTCGACCTGATCGAGCGTCGCGACGTATCGCTCGCGCGCGTCCGTATCCTCGTCCTCGACGAGGCCGACAGGATGCTCGACATGGGCTTCAAGCCGGTGGTCGACCGGATCGTCAAGATGACCGCCAAGGAGCGCCAGACGCTGCTGTTCTCGGCGACTCTCGCGGGCGAGGTAGGCCGGATCGCGAACGCCTACACGTCGAGTCCGCGCCGTCATGAGCACGCGCACTCCGAGGAGCGCAAGGGCGACGTCGAGCATCGCTTCGTCACGGTCTCCCACGAGGGCAAGGTCGCGCGGCTGGTCTCAGAGCTGAGCGACTCAGAGCGCGGGCTGACGCTCGTGTTCGTGCGCACCAAGCGCGGCGCCGACCGGCTCGTCAAGCGCCTTGCCGGCAGCAGAGTGCAGGCAGTCGCGATGCACGGTGACAAGTCTCAGGGCCAGCGCGAGCGGGCGCTGGCCAACTTCGAGGCGGGTGTGGTCGACACGCTTGTCGCGACCGACGTCGCCGCGCGGGGAATCGACGTCGCGGGGATCACGCATGTGATCAACTACGACATCCCGGCGACGCGCGAGGACTACGTGCACCGGATCGGGCGCACCGCCCGCGCCGGCGCGAGCGGGGTGGGAGTGACGCTTGTCGCCCACGACCAGGCCCGCGAGCTGGCCGGCATGGTCGGCGGACTCGGCCTGCATCGCGAGCTCGAGCTCGGCGGCCTGCCAAGCGATGCGACCGGACCACGGGGCGCCTCCCCTCGGACGGGCGCCGGACGGGGGCGCCGGCGAAGCGGATCAGGGCGCGGCGGCAGCGCCCGTGGCGGTCGCTTGCGTTAGTGGTCGTGGTATCTAGTCATAACGTCTTAACGTAGTCAAAACGTCTCATCAGCTAACGTCGCGCCCGTGAGCGCCTCGCTTCCGCCCGATTCCGACCCGCGGACGGATTCCTCGGAGACCCAGTCCGAGGCCGATCTGCTCACCCACTACGACGTCTTGCGTGTGCGCGCGCCCAATCCGGGGCTGCTCACGCTGACGGGCACGAACAGCTGGATCGTGGGACGCCGGCCCGCGTGGGTGGTCGATCCCGGCCCGTTGATCGACGCCCACATCGCGCGCCTGATCACTGCGATCGACGCCCGTGGCGGACTGGGCGGCGTGGCCCTCACCCACGACCACCCCGATCACGCGGAGGCCGCGTGGGCGCTGCTCGAGCACTATCCGGCGCCGCTCGCGGCCGGGCGCGGCGAGGTCGACGTCAAGCTGGTCGAGGATGTCCGCTTCGGTCCCTTCCAGGCCGTGGCCACTCCCGGGCACTCACCGGATCACTTCGCACTGATAGCCGACGGCGCTTGTTTCACCGGAGATGCGGTGCTGGGCAGCGGCAGCGTGTTCATCAGTCCCCACCGCGGTGCCATGTCCGGTTACCTGCTCGCGCTCACGCGGCTCAGCCTGCGGGAAGACTTCAACGTCCTGTGCCCCGGCCACGGGCCGCTGGTGTGGGATCCGCACACCAAGTTCGAAGAGTACATCGGCCATCGAATCGACCGCGAGAACGCCCTGATGATGGCGCTCGGTCGGGGCCTGCGCACGGTGAAGCAGCTGCTCGACGCGGTCTGGCCGGAGGTTCCCGAGGAGCTGCGTCCGCTGGCCACCGCCACGCTCGCGGCCCACCTCGACAAGCTCGACGACGAGCAGGTGCTGCCCTCAGGAGTCGAGCGGCCCTTCTTCGAGCGCGACGCGTGGTGAGCAGACCCACGCCTGGGGATCGAGGACCCACGGGCGGTATCGAGGGACGGACAGACGCCGGAGCGACCCCCGCCGCCGTCGCGCGGTCTGCGGCCTCCTCGATGGACTCGCCGTTTCCTCCGATCGCCGACTACGGTTTCCTGTCGGACTGTCACACGGGCGCTCTGGTGGCCTCGGACGGGTCGATCGAGTGGATGTGCCTTCCTTACTTCGACTCGCCGTCGGTGTTCGCCGCGATGCTCGACCGGGGCGCGGGGAGTTGGCGGGTGGGCCCATACGGCCTGTACGTTCCCGCCGGTCGACGGTACATCCCGGGCACGAACCTGATCGAGACCACGTGGATGACGCCCCAGGGATGGTTGCGCGTGGTCGATGGGCTGACGATCGGCGAGTGGCACGACAACAAGCACGGCTCCAGTCACACCCGCCCGCCGACGGATTTCGACGCCGACCATCTGCTGGTGCGCCTCGTGGAATGCATCCAGGGTCAGGTCCAGGTGGAGGTGGTGTGCGAGCCGATGCTCGCCTACGGCGCGACCCCGGCGAAGTGGAGCGTCGTGGACACAGGCTCCGAGGGTGGCCATGCCCTCGATGCCAGTAACGGCGACGGTGGGTTTCGCCTGTACAGCGATATGCGCATGGGAATCGAGGGCAACCGCGTCCATGGACGTCATACGATGGTCGAGGGGGAGAAGCGCTTCTGCGCGCTGTCGTGGACCGAGGAGCGCCTCGGCCCCCGGACCGTCGAGCAGGCCGAGGACCATCTGGAGCGCACCAGCCACTTCTGGCGCACGTGGCTGGCGGAAGGAACCTACCCAGACCATCCGTGGCGCTTTCACCTGCAGCGCTCGGCGCTCGTGCTGAAGGGCCTGACGTTCATGCCCACCGGTGCGCTGGTCGCGGCGCCGACGACCTCTCTGCCCGAGACGCGCGGGGGCGAACGCAACTGGGACTACCGCTACTGCTGGATGCGCGACGCCTCGTTCACACTGTGGGCGCTGCACGCGCTCGGCCTTGACTGGGAGGCCGACGACTTCGTCCAGTATGTGGCCGACCTCGACCGCAACGAGGACGGGTCGCTGCAGATCATGTACGGCGTCAGAGGCGAGATGAACCTGGAGGAGTCGACGCTCGATCAGCTGAAGGGATACGAGGGAGCGAGCCCGGTGCGGATCGGCAACGGCGCATACAACCAGCGTCAGAACGACGTCTACGGAGCCGTGCTCGACTCGGTCTACCTGCATTCGAAGAAGCGCGACCACATTCCCGAGCGGCTGTGGCCGGTGCTGTGCGATCAGGCGCAGTGCGCCGCGAACGCGTGGAAGGAGCCCGACCAGGGCCTGTGGGAGGCGCGCGGCGAGCCTCGCCACTACGTGTCCTCGAAGCTGATGTGCTGGGTCGCGATGGACCGCGGGGCGAGGCTTGCTGAACGGCGCGGCGAGCAGGACCGGCGCGACGGCTGGCAGTCGATCGCCGATGAGATCCGCGAGGAGATCCTCGAGCGCGGGGTCGATCGGCGCGGGGTATTTCGCCAGCACTACGACACCGACGCGCTGGACGCCTCGAACCTGCTCGTCCCGTTGTTGCGCTTCCTCGGTCCGGAGGACGAGCGCGTGCGCGCGACAGTGATGGCGATCCGCGAGGAGCTGACCGAGGGCGGACTGGTCCTGCGCTATCGCACCGAGGAGACGGACGACGGGCAGCGCGGCAAAGAGGGCACGTTCTTGATCTGCTCGTTCTGGCTGGTCTCGGCGCTGTCGGAGATCGGCGAGCATCGCGAGGCCGAGCACCTGTGTGAGCGGCTGCTCTCCTACTCCTCGCCGCTCGAGCTGTACGCCGAGGAGCTCGAGGCCTCTTCAGGCCGACATCTCGGCAACTTTCCTCAGGCGTTCACCCACCTGGCGCTGATCAACGCCGTCACCCACGTGATCGAGGCGCAGGCCGCGCGTTAGCGCGGGCCGCGCGTCGGGGCAGGCAGCGGGTCAGGGCCGGCCGCGGGTCAGCGCACGAAGCGGGCGAGCCGCTCGGCGGCGATCGTCTCGCGTAGAGTATGCAGGGCGTCGTGGGCGGGGCGCCATCCCAGCTCGCGCCGCGCCTTGGCGACGTCCATGATCACCGACTCGCGGAAGGCCGCGACCCACTGTGCCTGAGCGGGCAGGAAGCCCAAGCGCCCGACGGTCTCCGCGATCACGTCGACGGCGAGCTCGGGCAGCGGGATCGAGTACCAGCCGAGCTCGCGGGCGAGATCCTTAACGGTGATCTGCCCGGGGCCGGCGAGGTTGTAGACGCCGGGGACGCCGCGGCCGAGCACGGCGGCGCGCATCGCGGTGGCGAGGTCGTCGTGGTGGACGAGCTGGAAGGGCACACCGGGATCGGGCAGCACCGGGCGCAGGATCGGCACGCCGTCGAGTAGCCGCAGGACCGGCCCGGGCAGGCGCTCGGAGATCTGCGTGTACGGCAGGCTGTCGAGCAGGAGCGGCGCGTTCGGACCGGCGACGATGCACGGCCTGAGCACGTAGGCGGCGGTCGAGGAGCCGCGCAGCACCTCGCCGAGCACCGCCTCGACCTCCGCCTTCTGGGCGGAGTAGTAGTGGCTGGCGGTCCCCCGCGCGGGAACGTCCTCGGTGAGCGGCTGGGGATTCTCGCGATGGAATCCATACGCGGCGACCGAGGAGGCGTAGACCAGCCGCTCGACTCCCGCCGAGACGGCCGCCTGGAAGACGTTGCGAGAGCCTTCGAGGTTCACCGCGCGGGTCTCCTCCTGTCCGCCCATGATCAGGAAGGCGAGGTGGACGACCACGTCCGCGTCTCCTACCAGCTCCGCTACGGAGGATGGATCGAGCACGTCCCCGCGACGGTAGGAGACCTTTTTGAAACCCTCCTCGGAGGGGTCGAACGGCCGCCGCGCCATCCCGAGAATGCTCTCGACCTGGGGAGAGCGATCGAGTGCCCTCAGCAGCGCCCGACCGATCTCACCCGTGGGGCCGGTCACGGCGACGGTCAGGACTGGCCGTTTCGGTGTGCGTGCCGCGGGCATCGTGCCTTTCTAGCGTATGCCCGGGTTGGGCACGCGCCGGCGACGGTTTCACCCTGGGTCAGACCGCCTGGTCAGACCGCCTGGGTCAGACCGCCGCTGGGTCGTCGTAGCCGGGCTCGCCTGGGAGCAGCACGCGGGCGACCTCTCCCTCCACGATCACCCGCGGCTGGATCGCGCGCACCTCCTGTCCGCGGGCGTGTGTCAGCAGAGCGTCGACCGACGCGAACGCGTCGAGCTGCTCGAGGTGCTTGATCGTCGGAAACACCAGCACGATCTCTCCGTCACGATGAGCATCGAGGGCGGCCCGGGGTGAGAACCAGCCCAGCTCGACGCACTCCTCGCCGTCGACCTTCGCCTTCTGGCCGGCCGGCAGAGAGGCGAGGAAGAAGTGCGTGTCGAAGCGGATCTTCACCGCGGCGGGGGTAATCCAGCGGGAGAACTTCACCAGCTGATCGGGCCCTGAGAGCTCGATCGCCGCCTCCTCGCGCAGCTCGCGGATCGCCGCGACGCGGTGTGCTCGGTCGCCCTCTCCCTCCTCGTCGTCGACGGCGCCGCCGGGAAACACCCACACGCCGCCCATGAACCTGGCCTTGGGCGTGCGCTTGACGAGCAGCACCTCGAGCGCCGAGCGGTCGCGCAGCAGGATCACCGTCGCGGCCTGCCGCGCGTGCGTCGCCGCGCCGGGGTTGTGCTCCTCGCCGCCGGTGAGCGTGGGGTGCTCATGCTCGCGGGGACCGCTCATTGGCTGACCTTACCCGGCGGCGGGGAGGCCGGTAATCTTTGTTTCCATGAGCGCCACCGCCAAGACCCTGCAGCGCTGGATCTGCGAGTCCTGCGGGTATATCTACGATCCCGAGGAGGGCGACCCGGACGGGGGAATTCCCGTCGGCACTGCCTTCGAGGACATCCCGGACACCTGGTTCTGTCCTGTGTGCGGAGCGCGCAAGCGAGACTTCGTCCTCTACGAGGATTAAGGGCCCCACGAACCCTGACGGTCTGACTGGCTGGGATGCACTGCTCGCGCGCGACCGCGAGCACGTGTGGCATCCCTACGGCGCGCTGCCCGCCACGGTTCCCTCGCTGCCCGTCATCTCGGCGAATGGCGTGCGCCTGCGGCTGGCCGACGGGCGCGAGCTGATCGACGGCATGTCCTCGTGGTGGTGCGCGATTCACGGCTACTGCCACCCGGCGCTCGATGCCGCCGTGCGAGACCAGCTCTCGAAGATGGCGCACGTGATGTTCGGCGGGCTCACGCACGAGCCGGGCGTGCGTTTGGCCGAGCGTCTGGTGGAGCTCACGCCCGCCGGTCTCGAGCAGGTGTTCTTCGCTGACTCCGGGTCGGTGTCGGTCGAGGTGGCGATCAAGATGTGCCTTCAGTTCCAGCGCGCGTTAGGTCGTCACCGGCGCACGCGCCTACTGACGGTGAGAGGTGGCTACCACGGCGACACGTTCGGCGCGATGGCCGTATGCGATCCGGTCGGTGGGATGCACAGCATGTTCACCGGCGTGCTCCCGGAGCACGTATTCGCCGAGCGTCCACCCGATGGATTCGACGCTGGTCTCGACGGCGCCTGGTCGGATCACGTCAGCGATCTGATCGCCAGGCACGCGTACGAGCTGGCGGCTGTGATCGTCGAGCCCGTCGTGCAGGGAGCGGGGGGGATGCGGTTCCACTCGCCGGAGTGTGTTGCGCTGCTGCGTCGTCTATGTGACGAGCACGGACTGCTGCTGGTGCTCGACGAGATCGCCACCGGGTTCGGGCGCACCGGTGCGTTGTTCGCCTGCGAGCACGCCGGCGTGACCCCGGACGTGATGTGCGTCGGCAAGGCGCTGACCGGTGGCTATCTCACGCTCGCCGCTACGCTGTGCACACGCGCGGTATCCGAAGCGGTCTCTTCAGGCGAAGGCGGCGGGTTGATGCACGGGCCGACGTTCATGGCCAATCCCCTCGCCTGCGCGGTCGCGCTGGCGTCGCTCGAGCTGCTGGCCGACGGCGGATGGCGTGAACGGGTGAGCGCGATCGAGCGGGGGCTGCGGGCGGGGTTGGAACCCGCCCGCGAGCTGCCGGGAGTCGCCGACGTGCGCGTGCTCGGCGCGATCGGAGTCGTGCAGCTGAGAGACGACGTCGACGTCGCCGTCGCCACCGCGGCGGCCGAAGCCCGCGGCGTGTGGGTGCGGCCGTTTCGCGATCTCATCTACACGATGCCGCCCTACGTCATCGACGAGGGCGATCTGGCACAGGTGACGGTCGCCGTGGTCGACGCCGCGCGGATCGCGTCGAGTCGCTGAGTGACTCGAGCTCGGCCATGATCTTCTCGAGCGTCGCCAGCTGCGCGTGCGTCAGCTCTCGGAGTGCCGCGGGCGGATGGTCAAGGATCCGCTGAGCCCTGTGCGCGGCGTCCAACCCGGAGGGGGTGACACTCACGATCTTCGCCCGCCGGTCGGAAGGGTGAGCGGTACGCGTGACCATCCCCCGTTCCTGCAGGTCGTCCAGGATCAAGGTCGTGTACGGGGGATCGGTCGACAGTTGCGCGGCTAGATCGCGCGCCGTCATCGGTCGGTCGGCAAGAGCGCGCAGCGCCTTGACGCGCACGAAGCTCATGGCCAGGGCGTCACAGGCCTCCTTGCGACGCTCGTTGTCGAGCACCAGCGCGCGCATTGTCTGCCAGATGCGGTGAGCTGCGTCGCTCATGCGCCGGCGGAGGCGGCCTGGGGCTCTTCGCGCAGACGCATGGCCGTGGTGGTCGCGGTGCCAAGGGCCCAGCGGCTGGTGGTGAGGACTCCGAGGACGACGATCAGTGCACCGCAGCCGCTCACGATCCACCAACCAGGGTGGCTGGCCAGGGCAATCCCGCCGCCGCTCGCGCCCGAGACGGCCACGGCTCCGACGATCGCGACGCCCAGCGACTGTCCGACCTGACGGCTGGTGGAGGCGACCGCGGAAGCCACACCGGCTTGGGCGGGGGGCATACCCGAGACCGCGGTGTTCGTTATCGGTGGGTTGACCGACCCGAAACCGACGCCGAAGAGCACATAGCTGGCGATCAGCCACGCCGGCGAGGTAGTCACCGTCACGGTGGTGAGCATCAGGCCGCTGAGCAAAATTGCCGCGCCGCCGATGACGAGTGAGGGACGCGCCCCTCGCGCTCCGACGAGGCGTCCCGTCAACGGTCCGACGACCACGGTGATGGCGGCCATCGGGAGCGTATAGAGACCTGCCTGCAGCGGTGAGAGTCCGCGTGAGCTCTGCAGGTAGAGCGTGTTCAGGAAGAGAAACCCGCCGAGAGCGGTGAAGGCCGCGATCGCGATCACGGTTGCGCCCGAGAACGGCGCGCTGTGGAAGAATCCGACGTCGATCAGCGGGTCGACGCGGCGGCGCTCGTAGGAGACGAGGCCGCGGGCCACGATCGCCGCGAGGGCGAACAGGCCGACCGTTCGCGGCGAGAGCCACCCGGCGGCGGGCCCGTCGATGATCCCGTAGACCGTCGAGGCCAGCAGCAGGATCACGAGGAGCTGTCCCACCGGATCGACCCGCCGCGCGCGCGGGGCCTTCGACTCCGGGACGAATCGCCTCGTGAGGGCGATCGCGACAAGACCCACGGGGACGTTCACCCAGAAGACGTCTCTCCAGCCGCCGCTCTCCACGAGCACGCCTCCGAGCACGGGACCCAGGGCCATGCTCACGCCGATTACGCCGGCCCACAGCCCGATCGCCTGGGCGCGCTCGCGCGGATCGGTGAACGTGTTGCGGATAATCGACATCGCCACGGGGTTGAGCATCGAGCCGCCGACGGCCTGCACCATGCGAAAGACGATCAAGAGCTGCACGGTCGGCGCCACGCTGCACAGCAGCGAGCCGACCGTGAACAGAGCCAGCCCGACCTTGAACACCCGTGCCCGGCCGAGGCGATCGGCCATCGATCCGGACAGCATCAACAGGCTCGCCAGCACCAGCGTGTAGGCGTCGATCGTCCACTGGAGCTGGGGGATCGACGCGTCGAGGTCGTGGCGAATCGAGGGCAGCGCGACGTTGACGATCGTGTTGTCCAGCCCGACGATGAAGAGGATCATGCAGCAGATGGCCAGGATCAGATACCGGCGGCGGTCGGCGGGTGCTCGCTCGCCGACCGTCCCGCTGGTAGTTATAGCCATACAACTACTATAGAACGGGCGAGGGCGCCTCCAGCCAGCGTCGCCACGGCAGCGCGGCGCCGGCTCTCGCCAGGCAGTCGCGATCGGGACTGGTCACGGCGGCGAGGCTCTCCACCTCGATCGCGCCGAGGCGCGCGATCGTCTCGCGGTTCGACTGCTGGAGCCGCGAGGGGCGCGCCGGCCAGGGCGTGAGCACCACGGCTCGCACATCCAACCCGGCGGCGCGAGCCGACTGGAGAGTGAGCAGCGTGTGGTTGATCGTGCCCAGTCCAGTACGTGCGGCGATCACCACCGGCAGCCCGAGCGCCGCCGCATAGTCACGCACAGTGAAGTCCTCGGCAAGCGGTGTCAGCAGGCCTCCCACGCCCTCCACCACGAGCATCCTTGCGTCCGCCCGCGCGACGTTCACGGCGTCGAGCAGACGGAGGGGGTCGATGCTCTCTCCCGCGAGCTCCGCCGCCAGGTGCGGTGAGACGGGGGGGACATAGCGGAGCGGTGAGACCTCGGCCGGCGTCATGTTTGCCACCATGGCGAGCAGCTCGTGGTCGGGCGGCCAGGCGGCTGTCCGCTCCCCGCGCGGGGCAGCCGGCCCAACCGGCCCGGCGCTCGCGGGAGTCGCCCCGGCGCTCGCTGAAGTCGCCCCGGCGCTCGCGGGAGGTCGTCCCGTCGGGCGGAGCTCCTCGACGCCGGTCACGACCGGCTTGTGCGCGCGCACAAGCTCACCCTCCGCCACCATCCTTGCCACCAGCGCGGCGCTGAGGATCGTCTTGCCGACGCCCGTGTCCGTGCCCGTCACGAACAGCCCTCGCGTGGGTGGCCGCTGCATCGACAGCGGCTAGGCCGCGCGCACGATGGTCTCGCGTTCCTCGCCGGCGGTCGTGAGATCACGCTCGGCGACGGACGGGCCCATCGCCGTGGGGTCAAGGTCCAGGGCGCGGGCGGCCGCGCCCAGCGCGCGCGCCGCCGTGCTCATGTCTGAGACGGTGTGCGACGCCATCGCCGTCAGGCGCAGCCTGGATGTTCCGGCGGGCACGGTCGGCGGGCGGATCGCCTGGGCGAATACTCCCCGCTCGATCGCTTCCTGACACAGGCGCATCGCCGCGCGCTCCTCACCCACGACGAGCGGCACGATGTGCATCTCCCCGTCGCCGACCGGGAAGCCCTCGGACGCGAGCGCGCGCCGTAGCGCACGTGCGTTCGAATGCAGCCGTTGCACGCGGTGCGGACGCTCACGCAGCAATTCGAGCGCCGCCAGCGCGCCGGCCACCGCGGGCGGGGGCGGCGCGGTGGAGAAGATCAACGGACGGGCCGTGTTGATCAGGTAGCGGACCATCTCCTCGTTCGCGCAGACGTATGCTCCGTAGGAGCCGAGCGCCTTGCCGAGCGTGCCGACGATCGCGTCCACCTCGCCCTCGAGGCCCGCCGCCGCGACGGCGCCGCGTCCCTGCGGTCCGAGTGCGCCGGTGGCGTGCGCCTCGTCTACCACTACGCGCGCCCCGTGCTCGCGGGCGAGCTCGACGATCTCCACCAGCGGTGCGACGTCGCCGTCCATCGAGAACACCGAGTCGGTAACGATCAACCTCCGCCCACCGCGCTCGCCGGTCGCGCGCGAGGAAGCGCCATGAGGGGCGTCACGCGAGGAAGCGCCGTGACGTGCTCCGCGCGGGCGGGCGCGATGACGGTGAAGACTCCAGTCGAGATGCTCGACGTCGCGATGGCGGTAGACGACGGTCTCGGCGCGCGACAGCCGGCAGCCGTCGACGATCGACGCATGGTTGAGCTCGTCGGAGAAGACCGTGTCGCCGCGTCCTGCCAGTGCACCGATCACGCCGAGGTTCGCTAGGTAGCCCGATCCGAACAGCAGGCACGCCTCGCTGCCCTCGAATCTCGCCAGCTGCTCCTCGAGGCGCCCGTGGATCGTCATCGTGCCGGACACGAGGCGCGATGCCCCCGCGCCCACGCCCCAGCGGGCCGCGGCCTGTGCTGCCGCCTCGCGCACGCGCGGATGGTCGGCCAGGCCGAGGTAGTTGTTCGAGCACATCAGCAGCACCGGCTTGCCGTCGAGCAGCACCGTGGGGCCCTGGGGCCCTGAGATCAAACGTAGGCGACGGGTGAGCCCGAGCCGCTCGAGCTCCGCCAGGCGGGTCTCGAGCTCGCTCATCTCAAGCCTGGTGTCCAGAGGCGAAATTCGATGGCGTTCTCGCCGGCATGCTCAGCCGATTCCCGAGCCGGTCCCTTATCCGACCGGCACTCTGTTGCGCGCGCCGTCCGGGCGCGGCGGGACCGAGCGCTTGGCGCGATAGCGCAGCTGAGTCGAGGGGTTCCACAGCTGCACCCCTAGGTCGACCTTCTCGGATGGGCCCGCGTCGAGCAGCGCCTCGACCACGTCGGGCGTCTCTCCCGAGAGCCAGCCCGAGCGGTTGTCCGGGCGCGGGTTGGCGCCGTTGTCAGGCTGTCGCGCGACGTTCAACCCGTGCTCTTCGAACATCTCGCGATCCAGCTCGGGCTCGTTGCCGAGCGTCGTCAGGAAGTTGCCCATCATCACCCCGTTGATCCCCGCCTTGACTGCCAGCCGCTGCAGCTCGCCGAGGTTCTCGACGCGCCCGCCGCATAGCCGGAAGAGGGCTGCGGGCAGGATCAGCCGGAAGATCGCGATCCACTTGACCGCCTCCCACGGGTCCATGTACTCGCGGTCGCCGAACTTTGTGCCCGGGCGCGGGTTGAGCATGTTGATTGGCACGCTCGTCGGATCGATTGCCGCCAGCTCGAAGGCCATCTCCACGCGCTGCTCGCGGCTCTCGCCGAGGTTGAGGATGCCCCCGACGCAGGTCTCCATGCCGGCCTCGCGCACAGCCTGGATCGTGCGCAAGCGTCCCTCGTAGCGGACGGTGGTGGAGACCTCGTCGTAGTAGCTGGCGGCCGTCTCGACGTTGTGGTGGATGCGCTGGATGCCCGCCTGCTTGAGCGCTTCGGCGCGGGCGCGCGACATGTGCCCGACCGACGCGCAGCGCTTGAGGTTGGTGTGCTCGGTAACGAGGCGGACGCCTTCGAGATACCTCTCGAAGTCGCGCTTGGACAGTCCCTGGCCCTGGGTGACCATGCAGAAGCGATGCGCTCCCGCGGCTTCCGCGGCGCGCGCATGTTCGAGGACCTGCTCGGGGTCCATCATCGCGTGCAGCGGCGTCTCGGCCTCGGCGAATCGCGACTGGGCGCAGAAGCCGCAGTCCTCGGCGCAGCCGCCGGACTTGGCGTTGACGAGCGAGCACATGTCGGTGGAGTCGGCGAAGCGCTCGACCCGTGCCTCCCAGGCTCGCTCGATCAGTGCCTCGATCTCGGCGTGGTCCTCGATCTCACCGAGGCGCAGGGCCTCCTCGCGGGTGATCAGCGGCGGCATGGCCGGGAGATTATGGAGTGTCGCGGACGGCTATCGCCGGGTTGGGTGGCAAACCCGCGAGGTGGACCACCACGCAGCCCTTGCGCGCGTAGGAGGTCGTGTTGCCGCTCGGGATCGTGCTCTTGGATTGCTTGAGCGAGCCGCAGGGACCGGCATGTTCTCCGCTCCACGCCGAGATGCCGATGTCGTCGTAGTGGTCGTTTGGGATCGGAATCGTCAGCGAGACGTTCACGTCTCCGGAGCCGTCCGAGCCCAGCTGGGCTTGATACAGAACGGGACTGGAGAGGACGTAGGAATGATCGGACTGCTTCTCTTTGAGTCCGTCGACCTCGATGTGGAAGACGTCATCGCGTTCGACCGCACTGGACTTGATCGTGGCCTGCAAGGTGATCGGGCTGCCCCAGGTGACCGAGGCCGCGATGTTCGGCTCAGCGGCGAGCGTCGGGGCCACCAGAGCTGCGTACCCGGTGACGGTCAGCCCACCGATGATCGCAATCACGCCGACCGTCCCCGCCACTTTCCAGCCGGTTCCCGTCCCGTTGAAGACCGCGTACACGCCGATTATCAACATTGCCAACACCACCAGCGCCAGCCCGATCCATGCAAGCGTTGGCTCGTTGAGGATCAACGCCGCCAGGCCGCCGTTGGTCGCGCCCACGGCCGTCAGCACGCCTTGGAGCAGCCCCACCGCTCCGACCAGCGTCGTCGCGACTTTGCTCATCCGTTCCCCCTTCCCCTTGCTCGCGGTAGGTTGCCAGTGAATTGGAATCGTGTCAATAGGCCGTCACTTATGTGCGGCTAGTCAGATGAATCTTGGAGGCCGGCGCATATCCTGCGCCCGCTTCCTGGCCCAGGGCTCTTCTACTGTCCGGCGATTACTTCCCGGCCCAGCGAGCGGGACGTTTCTCGGCGAACGCGCGCATCCCCTCGCGCATGTCCTCTGAGGCGAACGAGGCGCGGCGCAGCTCGATCAGCTCTTGTTCGACTCCCTCCTCGAGCTCGCCCCGCGCGTCGAGCAGGGCGGCGATCACGCGCTTGTTGCCGATCTGCGACAGGGGGGCGTTGCCCGCCAGCTCGCCGGCCAGCTCGAGCGCGTCGGGGTCGAGCCGCTCGGCCGTGGCGAGACGGTTGACGAGCCCCCAGTCGAGCGCCGTGGACGCCTCGACGTAGCGGCCGAGCAGGAACAGCTCGCGCGTGCGCGCGGCCCCGATCGCGTCGATGAAGCGACCGAGGCCGGTGTGCGAGTAGACCAATCCGAGCTTCGCCGGGGGCATCCCCAGCTTGATGGCGTCCTTGGCGATGCGCAGATCACACGCCAATGCCAGCTCGAGGCCCCCGCCGATCGTGTGGCCGGGAAGGACCGCGAGGGTGGGATAGGGGAACGCCTCGAGCGCGTCGATCGCTTCGGTGAATGGGTGCGCGACCAGCCGCTCGGCGCGCTCCTCGAACTCCTCCTCCGGAATCTCCCCGATGTCATAGCCCGCCGAGAACATCCCGTGCGCGCCTGTGATCATCACGCAGCGAGCGTCGGCCTCCTTCCGCGAGAGATCACCGAGCGTCGCGGTGATCGCGTCGAGGATCGGATGATCGAGCGCGTTGCGCTTCGCCGGGTTGGAGATCGTCAGGCGCACGACACCCGTCGCCGGCCGCTCGACGATCAGCTTGCCGTCGGCCAGCTCGCGCCGCGGAGAATCCACTTCGCGACCGTTCTCGTCGCGCCCCGGCCCGTCGTCGCGGTCGGTGTCCCGGTCGAGCTCCTCGTCACGGGGGCGCCCCTCCTCGCCGGCGGCCATCGCTATTCGAGCACGACCAGCGTGTCGCCCTCGTTGACCGCCTGGCCCTCCTTGCAGCGGATCTCGGCGACCGTCCCGGAGTCTTCCGCCTCGACCGGCATCTCCATCTTCATCGACTCGAGGATCGCGACTGTGTCGCCCTCCTCGATCGTGTCGCCCACGGCGCACTCGATCTTCCATACCGTCCCGGTGATATGGGCCTCCACCTCAGCCATGCTCGAAACCTCCTGATCGACGGCGCGTGCGGTCGCGGACAATAGCCTGTGCCACCGACCGCATGACCTCGGACACGATCGTCATCCTCGCCGCCTACAACGAGGCCGACCGGATCGGAGCGACTCTGGCCGCGCTTGCGCTCGCCTTTCCCGCCGCGCCGGTGTTCGTGGCCGACGACGGCTCCACCGACGTCACTGCCGAGATCGCTCGGGCGGCGGGCGCGCGGGTGGTTCGCAGCGAGCGCGTGATCGGCAAGGGCGGCGCTGTCACGGCGGCCGCGCGGGAGGCTTTGAGCGCTCACGGATCGAGCGACCTCGTGGTCCTCCTCTGCGATGGCGATCTCGGGGAGACGGCCGCGAAGCTCAGCGCTCTCGTCGACGTCGTGCGCCGGGAACAGGCGGACGTGGCGGTGGCGGCGTTCACCCGGCGGGTCGGAGGCGGAGTGGGCCTGGCCGTCGGCTTCGCGCGCTGGGCGATTCGACGGCGCTGCGGTCTCCATACGCGAGCGCCGATCTCCGGCCAGCGGGCGTTGAGCGCGTGCGCTCTCCACGACGTGCTGCCGCTCGCGCACGGCTTCGGCATGGAGATCGGGATCACGATCGACGCGGTTCGCGCCGGCCATCGGGTGGTCGAGATCGAGCTCGACCTCGCTCATCGAGCGACCGGTCGAACGTTGTCCGGCTTCGTCCATCGCGGACGCCAGCTCGTCGATTTCGTGCGGGTGTTCCTTGTTCGCGGGAGGCAAGCTATTCCTATTTCTGATAACTTATAAGTTATAATCCTAATATGGTCTCTCCATCTTCTCTACTCAAAGATGCTCGCGACGACGCCGGTCTCACCCAAGCCGATCTCGCCCGCCGACTCGGGGTGAGCCAGGCGGCGGTGGCCAAGCTGGAGCGGCCGCAAGCCAATCCGACGATCGCCACCCTCGACGATGCTTTGCGTGTGACTGGACGGCGACTCGTCCTCACTTCAGAGCCGGTGAAGCCGGGCATCGATGAGACCCTGGTGTTCGAGCAACTCAGGCTGAGTCCCGATCAACGACTCGCGCAGCTGGAAAGCATGTTCGAGTGGGGCCAGGAACTGATGCTCGCCGGAGCTCGATTCCGTGGGGAAGTTGTCTGAGGTCTATCAACCGGCGGCGTTGGTAGGGGCGCTGGTCGAGGGAGGCGTCGACTTCGTGGTGGTCGGCGGGGTGGCTGTGATCTTGCAGTCGATGCCCCGCTACACCAAGGATCTCGATATCTGCTACTCGACGGTGCAAGAGAACCTGGATGCTCTCGGGAATGTGCTTGTGACACAAGAAGCCCGCCTGCGCGGCATCCCTGAGATGGTGCCGTTCGTCCCCGACGGGCGCACCTTGCGTCAAACGCAGATCGTATGCCTGACGACGCCGAGGGGTGATATCGACCTGCTCGTCGACCCCGCGGGAGCGCCTCCGTATAAGACTCTGCGCCGCCGTGCCGATGTCATGGATCTGAGTGGCCACAGAGTGCGGATCGCCTCGATCGATGACATGCTTGCGATGAAGCGTGCCGCCGGTCGTCCGCAGGATGTGACCGATATCGAATCGCTCGAATCCGCACGTCGACACCTGCGTCGCAAACCGAGATCGCAGGGCGACGAGGAGCTCGCGGCGAGATGATCCTCGCGATCGACCAGGGGACGACCGGCACGACGTGCCTCGTGTTCGACGAAGCGCTGGCGGAGGTAGGGCGCGGATATCGCGAGATCTCGCAGAGCTTTCCGCGGCCCGGCTGGGTCGAGCACGATCCGCGCGCGATCTGGGAGGGGACGCAGGCGGTCGCGGGGGAGGCGCTCGCGGACGCGGGCGTGCGCGCGGGCGAGTTGGACGCTGTCGGGATTACCAACCAGCGGGAGACCGTGTGCGTGTGGGACCCCGCCACGGGCGAGCCCCTGCACGAGGCGATCGTGTGGCAGGACCGCCGCACGGCTGCGCGCTGTGAGGAGCTGCGGGCCGCCGGGCACGAGCCGCTCGTGCGCGCGCGAACGGGTCTCGTGCTCGACCCCTACTTCTCCGCCACGAAGATCGAGTGGCTGCTCGAGCACGTTTCCGGACTTGCCGCGCGCGCGCGCGGCGGGACCGCTGTGTTCGGGACCGTCGACTCGTGGCTGATCTTCAAGCTGACCGGCGAGCACGTCACCGATCCTTCGAACGCGTCGCGGACGATGCTCTACGACATCGTCGGTGGCCGCTGGGATCCTGAGCTGCTGGATCTGTTCGGCGTGCCCGAGCGCTCGCTGCCGCGCGTGCGCGAAAGCGCCGGAACGGTGGGCCGGACACGGCCCGAGGCGCTCCATGGCCACGCGGTGGCGGTGGCTGGCGTCGCGGGCGACCAGCAGGCGGCGCTGTTCGGTCACGCCTGCGTTGAGCCCGGCATGGGCAAGAGCACGTATGGAACCGGCTCGTTCGTGTTGCTCAACACCGGCTTCACCCCGCCCGAGCCGCCGCCCGGGCTGCTGGCGACGGTCGCGTGGGGGATCGGCGGCGCGCGCGCGTATGCGCTGGAGGCGTCGATCTTCGTCACGGGCGCCGCGGTCCAGTGGCTGCGCGACGGGCTCCGCGTGATCGAGCGCGCCGATGAGACGGAGTCGCTCGCGGCCTCGCTGCAGGGCAACGACGGCGTCTACTTCGTACCCGCGCTGACGGGGCTGGGCTCACCGCACTGGGATCCGCACGCGCGCGGGACGATCGTCGGGCTGACGCAGGGTACGGGGCGCGCGCACCTGGCGCGGGCGACGCTCGAGGCGATCGCCTACCAGACGCTCGACGCGGTTCGCGCGATGGAGCTCGCCTGCGGGCAGCCGCTGGACGAGCTGCGCGCGGACGGTGGCGCCACCGCGAACGGCTGGTTGATGCAGTTCCAGGCGGACGTCCTCGGGACGCCGGTCGTGCTGGGAGAGACTCCCCAGATGACCGCCCTCGGCGCCGCCTGCCTCGCGGGCATCGGCGTCGGCATGTGGACGATCGACGACCTCGTCGGCCGGCAGGCGCGGATCGCCCTGGCAGAGCGCGGGCGGTATGAGCCGCGGATCGGCGAGGAGGAGCGCGCGAGTCTGCTGGTGGGTTGGGCGGATGCCTTGGGCCGCGCGCGTAACCTCGGGCCGCGCGCGTAACCTTGCGCCCTCCGCGAGGTAAACCGTGCGATGAGCGATCTTGCACCGATGCGCGAGCAGGTCTACACCGACCCGCGGCCGAAGGAGCACTTCGACCGCTTCCACGAGCGCTCGCGCACGCGCGAACCGGATTCGGCGTACGAGCTGACGCGGATACTCACCTCGCTGTACGCGTACACGTTCCTGCGCGCGCGGGCGATCTCCACCGAGCACGTGCCCGGTTCGGGCGCGGTGATCCTCGCGCCCAACCACTTCTCCTTCATGGACCACTTCCTGATGGGCTGCTACATCCGCCGCAAGGTTCGCTTCATGGCGAAGTCGCAGCTGTTCAAACCGGGACCGATGCAGTTCATCTACACCCACGGCGGCGTCTTTCCGGTCAGGCGCGGGGCGCGCGATGAGGAGACGTTCATCACCGCCGAGACGATCCTCGCGCGGGGCGGTGCGATCACGATGTACTGCGAGGGTGGACGCTCGCGCACCGGCAAAGTGGCCGAGCAGGCCAAGCGGGGGATCGGGCGCCTCGCCCTTGAGACCGGCGCGCCGGTCGTGCCGATCGCGATCCACGGCTCCTCGCGGATCCGCAACTGGAAGCGGCTGCAGTTCCCGCAGATCACCGTCCAGTACGGTGAGGCGATGCGCTGGGAGCGGATCGCCGAGCCGACGCGCGAGCAGCAGCAGGCGGTCGCCGACCAGATCCTGCTCGAGATCCGCGCCCTGTATGCGGGCCTTGAGGAACACGGGCGCAAGGGCGTCCTGCGCCGTGCGCGCGAGCAGCGCCGCGCGCGGCGCGTAGCCGTGCAGTAGTGGCGCCCCTCGCCCGTAGCCGGTCCGTCCAGCTGACATCGCTCACGTTCGAGCGATAACCCTGTGCTCGCGTCCGAGCTCCTACGTCAGGACCTGCTGGAGGGAACATCCGTCCTCGTGGCGGGCGCGACCGAGCCGGATGCTCACTTCTCCTCCGCGGTGGACGAGGCGTGCACAGAGCTGGGAGCCCGCGTCCACGTGTGTGCCCCCGACGTCGCCGAGGAGGCCGTCGCTGAGATCGGGAGCCTAGACTTGCTCGCCGTCGACGGCGCCGGCCTGTTCGTGCATGGGGGCCTGCGCACGTGCCTCGACATGGCCTGGAGCGCGACGCACGCGGTGGCCAACCTCGCGTTTCTCCCGCGCGCGGAGGGTGGACGGATCGTCTACATCGCTCCCGCCCCGTCCGCCGGCGAGCACGCCGACGCCGCACGCGCGGGCCTTGAGAACCTCTCCCGCACGCTGTCGATCGAGTGGGCGCGCCACGGGATCACCACCGTGACGATCGCCCTCGGCGATGACACCTCCGCGAGCGAGGTCGGGGCGATCGTCGCCTACCTCGCCTCGCCCGCGGGCGCCTACTTCTCGGGCTGCCTGCTGGACCTGCGCGGGGTCTAGCCGGACATCCCGCCGAACAGCCCGCCGGTGACGTGCAGCGTCTGTCCGTGCACGTAGTTCGACCACGGGGAGCAGAGGAAGAACACGCCGCCGGCCGCCTCCTCGGGCGTTGCGGGGCGGCCGAGGGGGATCAGCATCGAGGCCATGCCCCGCATCTGCTCGGGAATGCCGAGCTGGATCTTCTCGCCGTCCTTTTCCATCACGTTCTCGTCGACCTTCGCCTGCGTCAGGCGGGTGTCGATGAAGCCGAAGGCGACCGCATTGACGTTGACCTTGAACTGACTCCACTCCTTGGCGACCGTTTTGGTGAGGCCGACGACGGCGGCCTTGCCCGCCGAGTAGTTGGCCTGGCCGGCATTGCCGAACGTGCCCGAAGTGGAGGAGATGTTGACGATCTTGCGGAACACCTCCTTGCCTTCCTCGCGCTCCTTCTTGGCCGGCTCGCGCAGGTGTGGCGCGGCCGCGCGGATCACGCGGAAGGGGACGACCGTGTGGATGTCGAGCATCGCCTGGAAGTGCTCATCAGACATCTTGTGGACCGGCGCGTCCAGCGTGTAGCCGGCGTTGTTGACGATGATGTCGATCTTGCCGAACGAGTCGACGGCCTTCTGCACGAGCTCATCCGCGGCGCCCGACTTGGTCAGGTCGCCGGCGTACACGGCCGTCTCGCCGGAGATCTCCGAGGAGGCCTGCTCGGCCACGTCGCCGTCGAGGTCGTTGATGAGGACCTGCGCGCCTTGCGAGACGAGCAGCTCAGCGGTCGCCCGCCCGATCCCGCGCGCCGAACCAGTGACGATCGCCGACTTGCCGTCGAGTACTCCCATTTAGTCAGTCTCCTTGTGTCGAGGTGCGCGGAGAATATCCGAGCCTCTCAAAGCCGGCCCGGGACGGCCGGCCATGTAACTGCCGTGGCGGCCGGAACGGTCACAAATTGAATCCAGGAGTGGAGGCCGGCTCGGCCAAGAGGCCGGACGCCGGTCACATCCGTGGAGACATCCTCACCGGTGTCGTAGTCGCTCACCCGGTGCCGATCACGCCGAAGTCCTGCGTGTAGATCGCGCCGCCCTGACCGTGCGCGAGCGAGGCTGGGGGATGGGGGGAGACCCCGATCGCGGTGTCGCGGAAGCGCGCGTCGAGGATGTTCGCGCGATGGTCGGGCGAGGCCATCCAGGCCGCGACGATCGCGCGCGGCGTCGCCAGCCAGAGCGTCCCCCAGCCGATGTTCTCGCCGATCGCATATCCGACGCGGTCGCTGTAGACGTACCCCGCCGAACGCATCCGCCCGAGCGGCGTGTCGCCCTTCGGTCCGACGTGTTCGAAGTAGTCGCCGAACGCCATGTCCTCGGTGTGGCTCTGAGCGGCCTGCTGGAGCCGCCCGTTGGGTTGCAGGGCGCTCTCGCCGTGGGCGATCCGTTCCCGGTTGACCAGACAGAGCGTGGCCGCGCGAACGCTTTCGAGATCGTCCGGGCCGGGCCGCGAGTTCACGTTGGCGCAGACGGTGCTGTTCGACGCTGCGGGAGGCAGGCTGTGGCGAGCCCGGCCGTTCGAACGGGAGTGGCGGCCATTCGAGCGCGAGTGGCGCCCATGCGAGTGGTGCCCATGTCTCCCATGTCTCCCATGTCTCCCATGCCCGCGATGCGCGGGGGCGCTGTGTCGTCGGTGGGCGTGCGTCGTCGGGCAGTGCCTGTGCTGGGGTTCGGGGCGGCGACCGGCGTGGAAGCTGCTGCGCCTAGCGCATCGGGACGAGCGATGATGGTGGTGTGGCCGGGCGTGCCCGCGCTTGGAGTGTTGCGCGGAGGTGTGCTTGAAGCTGTAATCGACGCCCGCCGCGGCGGCCGCGAAAACCGCGCACAGACAGGCGGCGAAGAGGGCAGCGAGAAGGGGCGGGCGGACACGGGCCATGCCCGTCGGATCGACTGGGGCGCCCGCTCACATGAGTGCCGTCCTGCGGGCGTGGACGGTTGTAGAGGCGCGGTGACCCGGGCGAAAAAGGAGAGATCTGCGCTGACGGGAGAGGGAGGGAGGAGATATGCCGCGACGGTAAGCGGAGATGCCGCGACAGCGGACGCGCCTACAGCGCGAGCACGCGACCGAGGATCTCGCGCATGATCTCGTCAGAGCCGCCGCCGATCGGCCCGAGACGGGCGTCGCGGGCGGCGCGCTCGACCCAGGCGGACGGGCCACCGTCCCCGCGCATGTAGCCGGCGCCGCCGTGGATCTGCAGGCACTCGTCCATCAGCTCGAAGGAGGCGCGCTGGGTGAGGAGCTTCGCCATCGTCACCTCGCGCAGCGGCTCCTCCCCGGCGACGAAGCGACGCAGCGCGTCGTAGGTCACGCAGCGGCAGGTGTGGGCGGTCGTGGCGAGGTCGACGAGCTTGTGGCGGATCGCCTGATGGGCGGAGAGGGGACGTCCGAACGCGCGGCGCTCGCGGGCGAACTCCGCCGTGCGCTCCCACGCGAGCTGCATCGCGCCGACGGCGCCGAGCGCCATCGCCAAGCGCTCCCACTGGAAGTTGGCCATGATCAGCTTGAACCCCTCGTGCTCGGCTCCGAGCAGGTTCTCCTCGGGCACGTAGACGTCGTCGAAGGAGATCGTCGCGGTGTCCGAGGCGTGCCAGCCGAGCTTCTCGAGCTTCGCCGAGCTGACGCCCTCCTGGCGCTCGACGATCAGGAAGGAGATCCCGTGGTGGCCGCCCTCCTCGGTCGTCTTCACGGCGGTCACGATGAAGTCGGCGCGGACGCCGTTGGTGATGTAGGTCTTCTCCCCGTTCACCACCCAGCCGCCGTCGACTCGCGTCGCGCGGGTGCGCAGCGCGGCGACGTCAGAGCCCGCGTCGGGCTCGGTGATCGCGAGGGCGCCGATCTTCTCGCCGCGGATCGCCGGCACGAGGTAGCGCTGCTTCTGGTCCTCTGTGCCGAACTTCCAGATCGGCGGCGTGGCGATCGTGACGTGCGCGCCGATCCCCGCCGCCGTTCCGCCCGAGCCGCTGCGGGCGAGCTCCTCGACGAGCACCGCGTCGTGGAGGTAGCCGCCGCCCTGCCCGCCGTACTCCTCCGGATACTTCAGCCCGAGCAGCCCCTGATCGGCGAGCTTCGAGAAGACCTCGTTGGGGAACCACTTCTCGTCCTCCCACCCCTGCGCGTGCGGTGTCAGCTCGCGCTCGATGAAGCCGCGAATCGACTGTCTCAGGTCGTCGTGCTCGTCGGAGAAGGGGGGTGTGGGCGTCATAGATTTTGCGATCGGTGCATGATATGCCTCAAACAGCGGAGCTAGGCTATATTAATGATGTGCGACGAACAACATTGGATATCGATGAGGATATGCTCGCCAAAGCTCGCGAGCTACTCGGCACGAGTGGGATCAAGGACACGGTGGACGAGGCGTTGCGCGAGGTAGTCCGCATGGAGGCCGGCAAGCGGCTGATCAAGTGGTTCAAGGAGAACGAGGACCTGCACAACCCGGCGATAATGGAACGCGCGTGGCCACGGCCACCTACCTCGTAGACAACAGCGTGCTCGCCCGCATGGCGAAGCCTTCCGTCGCGATTCGCATGGAGCCGATGATCGTCACGGGGACGGTGGCCGCCTGCTCGGTGACCGACCTCGAGACGCTGTTCAGCGCTCGCTCGGGTGAGGAGCACCATGCCCGGCGCGCCGATCTCGAGTTGCGCTTCGTCCACGTTCCAGTCGACCAGCCGATGCTCAACCGCGCCGTCGAGGTGCAGGGGCTGCTCGCCGAGCGCGGTCAGCACCGCGGCGCGAACCTCCCAGACCTGATGGTGGCGGCGGCGGCCGAGCGCGCTGAGCTGGCGGTCCTCCACTACGACGCCGACTTCGATCTGATCGCGACGGTCACGGGGCAGGAGATGGAGTGGGTCGTGCCACGCGGCTCGGTCGACTGAGCGACTCGATCAAAGGCCGTACGACCGCCCGATCACGTCGAGCATGATCTCGTCGGTGCCCGCGCCGATCCGGTTCAGCCGCATGTCGCGCCACACGCGCTCGACGCCGTACTCGCGCATGTAGCCGGCGCCGCCGTGGATCTGGATGCACTCGTCGGCGACTTCGCAGGCGATGCGCGCGGCGTGGAGCTTCGCCATCGAGATCTCCCGCACGGGGTACTCGCCGTTGTTGAACCGCCACGCCGTCACGTAGACCATCTGACGGGCCGACTCGATCTTCGTCGCCATCTCCGCGAACTTGTGGCGGATCACCTGGAACTTGCCGATTTCCCGGCCGAACGCCTTGCGCTCGTGCGCGTACTGGAGCGTGCGTTCGAAGCACTTCTGCGCGCCTGAGACGCAGCCGGCGGCGCCGATCAGCCGCTCGCCCTGGAGCTCCCACATGATGTGGTAGAAGCCCTTGCCGACCTGCCCGAGCACCGCCGATGCGGGCACGCGCACGTCCTGAAAGGCGAGCAGCGCGGTGTCCGAGGCGTGCATGCCGAGCTTCTCGAGCTTCTTCTCGCGGATCACGCCTGGGGCGTCCATCGGCACGAGGAACAGCGTGAAGCCGTCGTGGGTGGGCGGGTTCGAATCCGCGTCGGTCTTCGTCACGAGCACGATCACATCGGCGCGGTGGCCGTTCGTGATGTACGTCTTCGACCCGTTGATCACGTAGTCCCCACCGTCGCGGACCGCGCGCGTCTTGATCCCCGACACGTCGGAACCGGCGTCCGGCTCGGTGATGCCGAGGCAGAGGATCTTCTCCCCCTTGATCGCCGGTTCCGCCCACTCGCGCTTCTGCTCCTCGGTGCCGAAGGCGAGGATCGGCGGCATCGCCATGTCCGTCTGCACCGCCACACCCATCGCGAGGCCGCCGGAGTTCGCGTTCGTGATCTCCTCCGCCAGCACGAGCGCCGTGTAGTAGTCGCCGCCCTGCCCTCCGTACTCCTCCGGCTTGTCGAGCCCGAGGAAGCCGAGCTCGCCCATGCGCCGGAAGACCGAGTCGGGGAACGTCGTCTCCTCCCATTCCTCCGCGTGCGGCGCGAGCTCCTTGATCGCGAAGTTGCGGATCGACTCGCGCAGCTGTTCGTGCTCGTCGGTGAAGATGAAGTGCCTGCGCGCGCCCTGGTGGTCGGGCTTGCGCACGCTCTCTGCGGTGGCGGCCATGCTGGCGTCTCTCCTCGGTCTCGGGTCCTCGTGTCGGGTCGTAGCTCGTGTCGATGCGCGGGCTCTTTCGGGACGGTAGCACTCTGGCTCCGAAAGTAAGGAGTAGAGATGCTTACTTCCTGCGTCGACCCGGTTTAGAGCAGGGGGATTGACAAACGGGTCGGGCTTGATATATGTTGTGTCTATCGTGTACGCTTTGTCATGGGGCGTACGGAGACATATGGATCGGGTTTGGGTCTGCCCTGGTGGTCGACCTTGCAGTTCTGGAATAGGGGTTTTTGTGGGGAGGGGCTTTGATCTTCTTGGTGAGGGAGCTGTTTTTCGCGTGAGTTCGTTGGGGACATACGTGTCGGGGATCGCCGCGGGCCCGGAGGGTCCCGTAGGTAGATGCGTCAGCGCTGCTGACACATCTCTCTCTCTCTCTCTCTCTCTC
>DASXIB010000020.1:0-9343 GCA_036498245.1 Solirubrobacteraceae bacterium | reverse complement strand
GGAGGCGGCGGCGGCGGCGGCGGTGGTGGTGGTGGTGGTGGTGGCGGCGGAGGCGGCACCGTCCCGGAGGCATTCACGTAGATCGTGCCCGTCATCAGCGATCGATGGACGGCGCATTCAAATTGATAGACGCCTTCTTTTGAGAACGTGCAGCTGCCGCTCCAGTTGGATTTGCCTTCTCCCGGAACGCCGCTGCAGGCCGGCGCTTCGGGATTGCCGGTCTTCCAGATCACTCCATGCAGCCCCTGACCGGGCAGATCCTGGAACGTCACCGCGCCGCCCGGCATCACCGCGGCTGTCGAGGGTGACCATGAGTACGGATACGTCGCACTTACCGTCGGGCTTGTCGCGGAGCCGGCGACCGCCGGCAAAGCGAAGAAGGCCGCGATGAACGCGGCGAGCACGTTGAGGGAGAAGCGCGTGCGCGTGGTCATCACCTACCGGGACGCCTCCACACGGCGATCCTTCCCGGCGCTACAGTCGCAAGGCGGGATCGACCGTTCCCGTGCCAATAGACCGCCGCACCAAAATAAATGCGCACCCTCGACCCGCAGTCCCTGACCAAACACGTGGACCGTCTCTATCGAGCCGCGTGGGCGCTGTGCGGCTCACGCGAGGACGCGGAGGACCTCGTGCAGGAAACGTTCGCACGCGTGCTCGCACGCCCGCGCGTGTTGAGCGGCGACGACGAGCTCTACTACCTGATGCGTGTGCTGCGCAACACGTTCTTCACCAGCCGTCGCACCGCGAGCAGACGACCTGTGACCGTGGCGACGCTGGACGACGTGGCCGCCGCCGACCCCAAGCCGATGGGCCAACCTGAGCGCGCCTTGGAGATGCGGGAGGTGTACGCGACGATTGCCGAGCTGCCGGAGGACTTTCGCCTGGCGCTCGTCGCAGTGGACGTGCTTGGCCTCTCCTACCGTGAGGCGGCCCGCGCGCTGCGCGTACGCGAGGCGACGATCACCACGCGGCTGTTCCGTGCTCGCAGGCAGGTCACGCGGCTGCTCGCTCCCGATGCCGCCACATCCGAGCAGCGAGTCGCGGGCGGCCGGCGGGAAGAGACGAGCGCGCGTGGAGTCTTGCCAAGTAGAGGAACTCCATGACAGCACCGCCGCCACACACAGAATCCGAGCTGGTCGAGCTGGTGCGAGCGAGCGATGTGCGCGCGCCTGACTCGCTGCATCGACAGGTGGACGCGCTCCTCGCCTCCCGACGGCGCCGACGGCTTGTTCCTCCGCGTCGGCTTCTCGGCGCGATGGCAGCCGCGGCGGCGGCGGGCGCGATCGTGGCGGCATTGACCGGAGGCGGCTCCCCAGGGCTCAGCTTGCGCCAGGCGTCCGCGCTTACTCTGCGTCCGGCGACGACGGGAGCCCCGCCGGAGAGCCAGACGCACCGCGCGGAGCTCACAGCCGCGGTCGACGGCGTGCCCTTCCCCTACTGGGGAGAGCGCTTCGGCTGGCATGGCGCCGGCGCGCGCACCGATCGTGTGGGCGGGCGAACCGTCACGACGGTCTTCTACACCGACGCTCGCGGCCGGCGGATCGGCTACGCGATCGTCTCCGGCACACCGGCGCCCGCTACGAGCGGCGGCGCCATCGCCTGGCGGGCCGGCGTTTCCTATCGGCTGCTGTCAGAGAACGGCGCTCCCGTTGTCAGTTGGCTGCGCGACGGCCGCCTGTGCGTGGTGTCCGGACGCGGACTTGACCGGGCTACGCTGCTGCGGCTGGCCAGCTGGGGCGATCGCGGACCATCCACGACCTGACGGCGCGGAGGATGAGTTCCGGGAAGATCCACGCGCGAGCGGAGTCGGTAGGGGTAAGGATGAGCTGGTTGGAGGACGAGCGCAGCCGATTGAGCGTCAACCGACCCGAGCGGGTCACACTCAGATAGCGAGGCTTCAAAAATGAATAGGAAGACACTCGGCGCTTTCTCACTGGCCCTCGTGGCTGCCTGCACGATCCTGATTCCCACGGTCGCCCTCGGGGGCGCCCGGGCCGCGAGCACTCACACGGTCACGCTCAAGAACACCCGCTTTCACCCCGGCACCCTCAGCATCAACCGTGGGGACAGCGTGAAGTGGGCGTGGCGGGACGGAGGTGAAAACGAACACAACGTCACCTTCCATACGGTCCATTCGCGCACCCAGACGAGCGGCTCCTACACGCTGCGCTTCACCCATAGCGGGACGTTCGCCTACCGCTGCACGATCCACGAAAGCGAAGGTATGAGGGGCAAGATCGTCGTCCGCTGAGGCGCGTCTTCACGTCGAGCCAGCTCGAGACGGAGGGCCACCGACCAGGAGGCAGATCCGTGGCCAGATCAGGTCCAAGAAGCGCTAGATTGCTTTCGTGGCAGGCGACACGCCGAAGGCGCCGTGGGACCAGAGACTCGCCGAACATATGGCTCGGCAGTCGTGGGAGGCGGCGAACGGCCCCGCATGGGAGAGCAAGCGTCCTCCCTTGCGAGAGCAGATCAGGTCGCCGTACTTCTGGGTGGCGATGTTCGTGGGAGCCGCCGCGTTTTCGATCTTCGACACTGTGAAGCAGGGATGGGGCGACGGGCTCGCCGGGGCTCTATATGTCGTTTGACTACTGGCCTCGATAAGAGCACGCCGCAAATGATCGCGGTGTGGTCATGTTCCTGTGGTGGCTTGATCCGGACGACTCACGCTTCGACCAATACGTTGATCGTCCGCCCGGATCGCTAGCATTCTATAAAGCTGTATATGATTTTGCTATAGATCACTATACATCACTATAGTAAAGACTGTGGATCCGGTTCGAAACCCATACGCGCCCGGGGCGGGGATCGTTCCACCCGAGCTGGCTGGACGCGAGGAGGAGCAGCAGCGGTTCGATGTGCTCTTGCAGCGGTTGGCTGACGGACGCGCCGATCAAGGTCTTGCGCTGTGGGGCCTTCGCGGGGTCGGGAAGACCGTGCTTCTGAACGATCTCGCCGGCCGCGCTGAGGAACAAGGCTGGGGCACTGGCTATGTCGAGCTCGGGGGCCGGGGCCCACTGCGACCCGTGCTCGCAACGATCGCAATCCAAGCGGCGCAGAGCCTCGCCCGCCAGCCTGGGCTTGCTGAGCTAGCACGCCGAGCCTTGGGGATCATCAGCTCCTTCTCGGCTACCGCGATGCCCACCGGAGTAACGTTCTCTATCGACGTCCACCCGGTGAGGGGGCGCGGGGACAGCGGTCAGCTCGATGTGGACCTGTATGAGGTGCTTCTCGAGCTCGGCCAATCGGCACGCGAGGCACAGACGGGCATCGCGTTGTTCTTCGACGAGATGCAGTTCGCGAATAGTGAGGAACTCGGGGCCGTGCTGGCCGCCCTCCATCGCGCGGGACAGCGGAGCCTGCCGATCGCGCCCGTGTGCGCTGGGCTGCCGCAGCTGGCCTCGCGCCTGGTCGAGGCCAGCAGCTACGCCGAGCGGCTGTTCAGCTACCACCACGTCGGAGCCCTCTCACCCGAGGCCGCTGCCGCCGCACTGAGCGTCCCGGCCGAGCGCGAGGGTGTCTCCTACACCGCGGAGGCGCTCGCTTTCCTTCTCGAGCGTACGGGCCGCTATCCGTTCTTCCTCCAAACCTACGGCAAGTACACCTGGCAGATAGCTCAGAGCTCTCCGATCGGGCTTGAGGTTGCCCAAGTCGCGGACGAGATCGCCCAGGAGCAACTCGATACTGGCTTTCACCGCGCACGCTGGAATAGGGCTACCCCGGCAGAGCGCCGCTACCTTGCCGCGCTCGCCTCACTTGGGGACGGTCAGCAACCGACGGCCGATGTCAGCGCCAATATCAACATGACCCAACAACAGACCGCGGTGCAACGCCAGAATCTAATCGACAACAAGGGGCTGCTCTACAGTCCAGAGCGCGGATCGATCGACTTCACCTCACCGCTTTTCGCCAGCTATATAAGGCGCCACCACCCGCTAGCCGACCTGCAGGCAGGAGGCTAGATCACATCGGCCCGGAGCGCGTCAATCCCCCGGGAGATCCAGAGGTGGCCCGGCCCAACGGACACCCTCCTCGAGCGGCAACGCCGCGAGCGCATCGGCGAGTCGCGTGCCATCCGGCGCGCTCAGGCCGAAGTCGAGCTCGAGTGCGGGAATCAACACGAAGCGCCGGTTCAGCAGCTGCTCGTGCGGCAGGACCATGCGCTCGTGGCTCAGTTCCAGCTCTCCGAGCAGCAGGATGTCGATGTCGATCGTTCGCGGCGCGTGGCGTGGGCCGCCGTCCTCACGCCCCAGCTCGCGCTCCAGCCGCTTGACCAAGTCGAGCAGGGCGAGCGCTTCGAGGGAGGTCTCGACAGACAGGCAGGCGTTGAGGAAGCTCGGCTGGTCGAGCACCTCCCCGACAGGGTCTGTGTCATAGACGGAAGACGAGGCCAGCACTCGCACGCCCGCGGCGGACAGCGCGGCGGCGGCCGCCTGCAGTTGAGATCGGCGGTCGCCGACATTCGAGCCGAGGCCGAGGAGTCCGGTGTGAGCAGGCATTCCCCGCACGCTATCCGCCCAGCCACCTCAGCATCCGCCCAGTCACCTCAAGCGTGTAAGGGGGCTTGAATCGAGCTCAGGCGCCGGACGGGCCAGGGACCGCATGCTCGCGCAAGCCGACCCGGGCATGCAGACGGCGCAACGGCCGGGGCGCCCACCAGGTGCGCTCGCCGAGCAGGCCCATCAGTGCGGGGACGAGCAGCGCGCGCACGACCGTCGCATCGATCGCTACCGCGAGTGCCGCGCCGACCCCGAGCTGCTTGACGAAGAAGACGTGCGAGGTGGCGAACGCGCCGATCGCGACGCAGAACAGCAGCGCGGCGGCTGTCACCAGGCGCCCGGTGCGCTCGAGCCCGTGAGCGACCGCCTCGCGCGTGGGCAACCCGTCGTCGTGCGCCTCCTTGATCCGGGCGAACAGGAACACCCCGTAGTCCGTGGACAGAGCGAAGGCGACGACGAACAGCAGCACGAGGTTCGACTCCTCGAGGCCTCCGATCGGGCTGAACCCGAGCAGCGACGAAAAATGGCCCTCCTGGAAGACCAGCACCAGTAGACCCGCGCCGACGGCGACCGTCAGCAGGTTCATCAGCAACGCGATGAACGGCAGCAGCAGCGAGCCGGTCATCAGGAAGAGGAAGCCGCCGGTGACGAGCGCGAGGATCACAAGCACGAGCGGGGTATGCGCGGCAATCGCCGTCTTCTGGTCCACGAACCACGCCGTCGCACCGCCGACGAGCAGATTGGGCGGGCTGCCGAGCGCGCGTATCCGGTGCAGGAGCCGCTGATTCGCGGGCGAGCCGTCAACTCCCTGCGGCAGCAGTTCGACCTCCCATGTGCCACGGCCGAGGTAGCGCGGCGGCCCCGCGAGGCTGGCCTGGCCCGAAGCCGTGCGCTGCGCCCGTTGCGCGAGCGCCGCCACGGTCCCGGCAGCGCCGGCGGGAGCGCGTAGGACCATCGTGAGCGTCTGCGATCCGTCGACGGCGAAGTCACGGGTGATCGCCTCGGCTACCTGACGTGGCTGGGCAGACGTCGGCAATACGTGCGCGTCAGCCGGCGTGAGCTGCAGGCGCAGCGAGGGCAGCGCCACCACGATCAACGCCAATGCCGTGAGCAGCGCGACAATGCCCGGACGGCGCATGACTCCCCGTGCGAGGCGGAACCACGCGCCGCGTTCAGCCGCTTTCGCGGTCAGCGCCGCGTTGCGTTGCAGTCGCGCGGGTGAGAGCGCGTTGATCCGGGGACCGAGCGCGACGAGCACGGCGGGGAGCACAATCAACGAGACGGCCCCGGCGCAGAGCGCCACGAGCGCCCCGCCGATCCCCATTGAGTAGAGGAACCGCAGCGGGAACACGAGCATCGAGGCGAGCGCCCCAGCGACCGTCAGCGACGTGTACAGAACGGTGCGTCCGGCCGTTTGCATCGTGCGCGCGATCGCCTCGCGCGGCTCGACGCCGGTGGCGAGCTCCTCGCGATAGCGAGACAGCACGATCAGGCTGTAGTCGATTCCCAGCCCGAGTCCCATTCCGGTGACGAGGTTGACGGCGAAGATCGACAGCCCTGTGAACTGGTCGACCCCCCGCAGCAGCAGGAACGTGAGGACGATCCCGAACCCACCCACCAGCAGCGGCAACAGCGCCGCGACGAGCCCGCGGAAGACCCAGAACGAGAGCAGCAGCAAGATCGGGAAGGCGAAGGTCTCGGCACGGGTGAGGTCAGAGGAGGTGCGCTTGTTGAGTTCGCTGAAGGCGACGTCGTTTCCGCCCAACCGCACGCCGCTGCCGGCGAGCTGAGGACGCACATGATCGACCGCGTCGGTGGAGCGATCGCGCGTGGCGAACGCCGCGAGCACGAGCGTCTGGCGCCCGTCGCGGGAGATCAGCGCGGGCACGTGCGTGGCGGGATAGTCGAGCGCTCGCTGGAAGCCCGGCTGCTTCGACAGCAGCGACACCACGTGCGTCGCCTGCTGCTGTGCGGCCGCATCCGTGCGCACGTCACCGGCGCTGGGCACGAGCGCGGCGACGCCGTAGCTCGCCGACTGCCCCGTGGCCCGTTCGATCACCCGCAGAGCCTGCTGGTTCTGGGCGTTCGGGTCCTGGAAGTCCGAAGAGGAGGACTTCAGGAGTGAGACGATCGGAGCGCCAACCGCCGCGGCGATCAGGAACACGACGCCCGCGACGATCAGCACGCGGCGCGAGCGGGTGGTCGCAAGCCGCGCCAGACTGTCGATCACCGGGTCTCCGAGCCTTCGGGTCGCTCCATCTCGGGATATTATGAGTGACTGCTAACTAATTTGTCAAGGGAAAACTCAAACTGCCAGGTACGGGCGCCAGATACGAGCCGGCAGACGCCGCCTCAGTCCGATCGTTCCTCTACTCAAAAGCCTCCCGCTCTTACTCAGACGCCTCTCGCCACACCTCGACGGAAACCTCGTCAACGGCCAACGGGATCGGCGGCTCGGGCTTGGTCGCCTTGACCCACACGCCCTCCAGGTCGTAGTCGGCCAGCAGGCGGTCGGCGATCGTGCTGCACAACCGCTCGAGTGTCTTGTGGGAGCGTTGCTGGGCGATCAGCGCCACCAGCTGGCAGACCTCGGCGTAATCGACCGTGTCCTGGATCGAGTCGGTGACCGTCGCGTCCGTCTCCCCCACGTCCAGTCGCAGGTCGAGCACGAGCCGCTGGCCGACCTCGCGCTCGGCGTCGCTGACGCCGTGGTGGGTATACAGAGAAAGGCCGCTGATCTCGACGGTGACCGACTCGATCATCGACTCTCCGCGCTCGTCGTCGAGCTCACGATCGTCGTCTAGGTCCTCCGCGTCGTCCTCGTCATGCTCCTCGCCGTCCATCGCCCGCCCAACGTAGCAGCCGCCACCGCGAGCGCTTCGCGCACGGGAGCGACCTCGTGCACGCGGAATACGCTCGCTCCGCGCTCGAGCGCGAGCACGTTGGAGGCCACCGTGCCGGCCAGCCTGCGCTCCGAATCGGCGCTCGCGCCCACACCCGCGCCGATACGACCCAGGAAACTCTTGCGCGAGGTCCCGATCGCGATCGGGCGACCGATCGCGACAAGCTCGTCGAGGCGATTCAGCAGCTCGAGGTTGTGCTCGACCGTCTTGCCGAAGCCGATCCCCGGGTCGAGCAGCACGCGCGTCTCGCTCACTCCCTCGCGCACGGCGAACGCTAGGCGCTCCTCGAGGAAGCTCCTGACCTCGTCCACCACATCGTCATAACGCGGGTCGCGCTGCATCGTGCGCGGCTCCCCGAGCATGTGCATCAGGCAGCAATCGGCATCCCCGTCCGCCACGATCGCGGCCATCTCGGGATCGGCGCGAAACGCGCTCACGTCGTTGACCAGGCTCGCGCCAGCGGCGAGCGCCGCCTCGGCGACGGCGGCCTTCGACGTGTCGATCGAGATCTGCGCGCCCGTGCCGGCCGCGTGCAGTCCCTCGACCACTCCCACCACCCGGCGGAGCTCCTCGGCCACGGGCACCGGTTCGGCCCCGGGGCGCGTCGACTCGCCGCCGACATCCACGATCGCCGCCCCCTCGGCCACGAGCTTGCAACCGTGCTTGACCGCGACCTCAGCCTCCAGGAAGCGTCCCCCGTCGGAGAACGAATCGGGCGTTACGTTCACGATCCCCATCAGGCGGAAGTCGCCGGATGGAGAGGCAAGCGGAGGGGTCGTCAGGCCAGCTCCGGGCGCTCGGGGTCGGTACCCCTGAGCTCTGCCGTGCCACCCGCCAAGCCCGGACGGGGAATCGTCCGCGGCGCTTCGCGCTCGGCTCGATCGGCGGTCGCCGGCGGCGTAGGCAGCTCCGGCTTGGCCTCCTCCTCGGACGCGCCGAACACTTCCTCCTCGTTCTTCCCGGCCAGCAGCGCGAGGAACTCCTCCTTCTCGATCGTCTCCCGTTTGACGAGGATCTCCGAGATCTTCGTGAGGTCGTGCTGGTGCTCTGTGAGAATGTCTCGCGCCCGCTGGTGGGCAGCCTCGATGATTCGCCGCACCTCGTCGTCGATCTCCCGCGCGATCTCGTCAGAGTAGTCCGGCTCGGTCGAGAACTCGCGGCCGAGGAACGGCTGGCCGTGGTCGTGCCCGAACACTCGCGGCCCGAGCTTTTCGCTCATCCCGAACCGCATCACCATCTGCTTGGCCGTGGCCGTCACCTTCTCGATGTCGTTCGAAGCGCCGGTCGTGATCTCGCCGAACACGATCTCCTCCGCCGCGCGCCCGCCGAGCGTCATCGCCATCGCGTCCTTCAGCTCGGCTCTGGTCGTCAGGAAGCGGTCCTCTTGAGGCATCGAGATCGTGTACCCGAGCGCCTGCCCACGCGAGATCACCGAGATCTTGTGGACGGGATCGGAGTGCTCGAGGAAGTGGCCGACGAGCGCGTGGCCCATCTCGTGGTAGGCCGTGATCAGACGCTCCTTCTCGCTCATCACCCGCGTCTTCTTCTCAGGGCCGGCGATCACGCGCATGATCCCCTCCTCGAGCTCGACCTGCCCGATCTCGCGCTTGCCGGTGCGGGCGGACAGCAGCGCCGCCTCGTTGATCAGGTTCGACAGGTCAGCTCCCGTGAAGCCGGGTGTCTGGCCGGCGAGGGCGTCGATGTCGATCACCTTCGCCAGCGGCTTGCCACGCGTGTGCACCTCGAGGATCTTCGCCCTGCCCTTGCGGTCGGGGCGATCGACGGCGATCTGGCGGTCGAAGCGGCCCGGGCGCAGCAGCGCCGGATCGAGGATGTCGGGCCGGTTGGTGGCCGCGATCATGATGATGTTGTCCTTCGCCTCAAAGCCGTCCATCTCGACGAGCAACTGGTTGAGCGTCTGCTCGCGCTCATCGTGGC
>DASXIB010000019.1:0-2450 GCA_036498245.1 Solirubrobacteraceae bacterium | reverse complement strand
ACGCCCATGTCATTGCAAGTGTTGGTGCTGTGCGCCTCGCCCGCGCAGCACCGGGTTGCCTCGACTTCGCGGTCTCCCCCGATCCGGTGGATCCCACCCGGGTCAATATCTTTGAGCGGTGGGCGGGGCCCGAGGACCTCGACGCGTTCCGCGCGAGCGGCGACCCCGGTGACGAGCCAGTCGATTTCTCCCGCATCCGCGGCTTTGAAATCGAGCAGTACAGCGTCGAGCGCCGCATTTAGCACCGTCTGATTCCACGTCGCACCGAGCGCCGGGCAATGAGCCACTCGTCACGACCGCTTTCATCCTCGTGCTGCCGCGCCGCGCGCGAGCGCATCGGCGACGCAGGAGCTGTCTCGCCCCGAGCCCTGGCTTTGGCGAATCTCAGGACGTGGCCCGCCGGAGCGTGCCGGTCCTGCTTCAGTGATTCCGCGGGTCCGCTGCCGGGGCGCACCGAGCTATATGGCCTCCGGGTCGGGGGACTAGCGGGCTATTTAGTGTCTGGCAAGCATGGATCGAAAACTCATCAGACGAGTGAGGGAGTTCGGGTGGCCGCGCGACTTTCCGCTCGTTCAGTTCCCGAACGTGCCGCTGATCGCAGCGTTCGTCGGCGGGCAAGCCGCGGCCGTATTTCACGGCGCTGGACACGTCGCCGGGGCAGTGGTGTCGTATGCAGCGCTGACGATCTGGGCCTACGAGGAGCTAGTCGACGGAGTCAACTGGTTTCGTCACCTCCTCGGTCTGGTGTACATGATCTCCACGGTTGCCCATATCGCCCTCGCGCTCGGGCTCTGACTGACGCAACGGGTGGCGCCACGACCACCGGCCGATCGAGGGTGACTGCGGAGCATTCTCCGAGGGAGGGCTTCGGCGACGCCACCACGCCTCGAGCGCAAGCGCCGGAATCTCACCACAAACGAAACCCAGCCACACAGGGACGCCGAAATAGCTCGCGGCAGCGAGCCCGATAAGCGCTCCGGCCGACGGTAGAAGCCAGAACCACGGATACGGGACAGCGCTGGTGGCCCACCACGACGGCCTCCCGGATGAGCGCTTCACGGTTCGGTGTGCACGACGACGTCGGCGATTTCCGGCATCTGCGGGCGCAGACCCTCCTCGAGCTCGCTGGCGGCCTGGTGCGCGCGAGCGAGGGACGCAGCGGCGCCCACGTGAATGGCGATGAAGAGCACGATTAGGAGACCAGTTTCTCGCTCAGTAGCACTAGTCCAAGTGCCGTGAGTGCGAGGCCGGCGAGTCGTTCGGCGCCTTCGCGGAGGCGATCGCTTAGGCGGTTTCCGAGGCGTAGCCCGAGTTGGGTGAGGATGAATGCTTGGAGCGCGATAAGTACGATCACGAGTCCGGCTGGGAGGCGTAGCAGGCCGAGCGTGAAGCCGATCGCGAGTTCGTCGAGGCTGATGCTGATTCCGAGTAGCAGCGCACCGGCGCCGTGCATCTCGGTGAGCCGACCGAGTCTTGCCTGCTCGTCGGTTTCGGAGCTCAGCAGCATGTAGAGGCCGAAGGCGAGCAGCACGCCGATCGCGATGTAGTCGGCGGTCGCGCCGATCGCGTGGCCGAGAGGTGCTCCTAGAGCGAGCCCGATGAGCGGCATCCCGGCCTCAAACGCGGTGAACAGAAGCGAGATCCGCAGCCGCCGGGCGGGTGACACGCCGATGGTTCCCAGCGTTGCCGCCACAGCGAAGGTGTCAAGACCTAGCGGGAAGACGAGGGCGATTAGTTTGGCGACCACCAGCTGAGCCTAAGGAGGAACACGATGTCGGGGCTTGCCGCCCAGGCCCGCGCGGAACTCTCGCTCTTAGCCGAGCACCCCGTTTGACCGACTAGAAGCCGTCTCTACCAGCCTGCTGCGTTCGAGAAGCCTCGGCAGCACGGACCCGGGCGACTCCCGCTTTGCTCGTCCGGCGCGCATCTCGTAGCCGCATCCGTGCGCCCTCCCTCGCACGGAAAGCAGGAGTGATGCCACCGGCGGCCGTGGCTTCCCAATCGATCGAGCAGCAATGCTGCTGGTTGCTCTTCGGGGATCGGCGGCTAACGCGATCTGCGTTTCGGTTCGAGCGGCGGCACAGTCGCCGCATCGGGCCTTGGTTTCAGCTGGCCGGTTTGATCACGGCCGTGTGGGCCGACGTAGCCGGCTTGCTTGAGCCACCTGGGTTGAAGGCGACCACCTGCACTCTGATCGCGTGGCCAACGTCCGCGGCAGTCAACTTGTAACCCTGGGCGGTCGCGCCATGGATCGGACTGCAGTTTGCGCCGGAACGGCTGCAGCGCTTCCATTTGTAGCTGTAGAACGTCGGGGCGTTCGTCCAGGACCCATGGGACGCTTTGAGCGTCCTGCCCCGCTTCGCGATGCCTGAGATCTTGGGCGGCGAGAGGTTCACCGGCGCCGACGCGTACGCGATATCGCGGAATGTCACCCCCGATGTGCCCGGACG
>DASXIB010000018.1:0-1527 GCA_036498245.1 Solirubrobacteraceae bacterium | reverse complement strand
AGTGTCCCGACGCGCCGCTCGTACAGGGCGCGAAGCACATCGTCGGCCCCCGCGGCGGCGCGTTCGCCCCTCCCCAGCCGTGCCCGGAGCTCCTCCAGTCGCTCGCCGAGGATCGCGCGCTGGTGGTCGTCGATCGCATTTGCCGCTTCGGCGCGCACGTCCTCGAGCGTCGAGTTCTCCACGTCGAGCTTCAGGAAGCCCACGAGCCGGTCGCGCACGTACGGGTGTAGGGTCGCGGCGACGTGGGTGCGGAGCTCCTCCGGCGCCGCAAGCAGCAATCCAACGAACTGGCTGCGCTCGAATTGACGCAGCAGCACCTCGCTCGTGTGACGGAGATGGGAGTCGACGTCGTGCTCCACCGAACGCTGATATCGCGCCTGCGACCAGCCGCCCTGAGAGTGCTGGCCGTGCACCCGGTCCCCAAACGAGACCACTTCGCTCAGACTGTTGGCCGATCCCCTGAGAATCCGCGCCACCCGGCGGTTCACCAGCGCCACGCACCACGGCGCGGGCGGGCCGATCTCTGCAAGGGGCTCGATGAACGGCGTGTCGGAGATCGTCACCCCGCTCTCCACCGGCTCGGGTAACGACAGAGCCTCGAAAAGGTCGAGCTTCGAGCAGGAGAAGACCGCATGCGCCTGGGCGCCCTCGGCATACCGGTCGTTTTGCAGGTGATCGCGTACCCGGTCGAGGTCTCCACGCAGCTGCATGAGCTCCTCGTGCGGATGCCGCTGTGACTCGATTTGACGAGAAGCTTCGTCCAGCAGCGAGTCCATTTCGCTAGCACGAGCAGGCGGGGTCGCGAACCTCTCAGGATCGAGGTTGAGGTAGAGGCTCAGCACCCGCGGGCCGTCGGCTTGGAGCCTCGCTAGCTCCTCGAGCTTTGCTTCGGTGATCTCGTTGCGTGCCGGCACGCGCTGTGAGCCTATTACGCCTGGCGGGACATCAGTGAATCGGCGTGCGCGACTTCGCGCTCGCGTCGAGCTCGAACAGCCAAAAGTCGCGTCCCATCACCGGTACCGAGACGTTGTAGACCGGCACGCCCCCGATCGACCCCTCGAACGTCCCGCTGTGCGCGTGGCCGTGGAGTACCAGGTCGGGCTCGTGCTCGGCGATCGGCGCAGCCAATCGATCAGTTCCGAGGAAGGCCCAGATTCCCGGTGCCTCGCCTTCGATCGTCGTGTCCGTCGGCGCGTAGTGCAGCGTCACGATCCGGACCTGGCAAAGCGCTATCTCCTTCAGGGCGCGGTCGAGTGCCTCCACCTCGTGCGTGGACTCGCGGTAGACAGCCCGCAACAGGGGCTCACCGAAGTCCGGCAGGTGAGAGCCGGGAAACCCGCCGACGAACCCCTTCGTGCCCGCAATCCCGACCTGAAGGCCGCCCAGCTCGCAGATGGCCCAGTCGCGGTCAAGCACCCGGATACCGCCCCGCTCGAGCTCGCCCACCAGCTCGTCGTGTCGGTTCGCATGCCAATCGTGGTTGCCCAGGACGGCAAACACCGGGATCGACAGCGCCGCGCAGGCCTC
>DASXIB010000017.1:0-36457 GCA_036498245.1 Solirubrobacteraceae bacterium | reverse complement strand
CTTATTTTGCCTGCCGCCGAGGCAAGGTCACTAGAGTTCTGCGCCCACGACAAGCCACCCAGGAGACGCCAGCACCCCATGAGCGAGACCCAGTCCGTCGAGACAGAGCAGGCTGCCCGCGAGGCGAGCGGAGCCCACCCCTACGGCCGCTACCTGGAGGAGTTCGAGGTCGGCGCCGTTTACAAGCACTGGCCCGCCAAGACGGTCACCGAGTCCGATGACCACCTGTTCTGCCTGATCACGATGAACCACCACCCGCTGCACCTGAACGACGTATACGCAGGCAAATCGCAGCAGGGACGCAACGTCGTGGTCGGGCCACTGGTGTATTCGCTGGCGCTCGGCATGTCCGTGAGCGACGTGAGCGGCAAGGCGATCGCGAATCTCGCAACGGAAGAGCTCAAGCACCCCGCGCCTGTGTTCCACGGCGACACGCTGTACTGCGAGTCGGAGGTGCTCGAGAAGAAGGAGTCGAAGTCCAAGCCCGACCGCGGGACGGTGAAGGTGCACACGCGAGTGCTGAACCAGGACGGCGTGCTCGTGGCCGAGTTCAAGCGGCTCGTGCTGGTGCCGCGCAAGAGCCCCGGCGACGGTGTCGCGGAGGGGAACGTCGAGTAGAGCTCTTTTGGGTCGCGGCGCCGTGCCGAGGCCCGGGGCGGGAGGGAAACATCTGGCGGCGGGGGTCGTGCGATACGCTCCTCGGATCGCCCCCCAAGGGCGTTTTTCCGTTCCCGGAGCCAAACTTGGCTTCATAGCGGCGCAGGGATGCGCCCGCCGATCATCACCGCGACACCGAGGAGCCGTTCTACGTCATGGAGACCACAGCGCCTGCCCCCACCACGAACAAACGCCTGTTGGCCTGGGTCGAGGAGGTCGCCTCCCTGACCGAACCCGACCAGATCCACTGGTGCGACGGCTCGGCGGCGGAGTACGACGGCTTCTGTCAGGCGCTCGTCGATGCCGGCACCTTCGAGCGGCTCTCCGAGGCGAAGCGGCCGAACTCCTATCTCGCGCTGTCTGACCCGGAGGACGTGGCGCGGGTCGAGGACCGCACCTTCATCTGCTCGGCCACCGAGGCGGAAGCGGGCCCGACGAACAACTGGCGCGACCCGCAGGAGATGCGCGACATGCTGGGCGAGCTGTTCAGCGGCTCGATGCGTGGGCGCAGCATGTACGTGGTGCCCTTCTCGATGGGCCCGCTCGGCTCCGACAAGAGCCATGTCGGGGTCCAGCTCACGGACTCGCTGTATGTGGCGGTGAGCATGCGGATCATGACCCGGATGGGTCAGGGCGCGCTCGACGCGCTGGGCAGCGAAGGCGAGTTCGTGCCCTGCCTGCACTCGGTCGGCATGCCGTTGGATTCGGATCCCGCCCACCCCGTGGAGGACGTGCCGTGGCCGTGCAACGCGGACAACAAGTACATAGTCCACTTCCCGGACACGCGGGAGATCTGGTCCTACGGGTCGGGCTACGGCGGCAACGCGCTGCTGGGAAAGAAGTGCTTCGCGCTGCGGATCGCCTCGGTGATGGCCCGCGACGAGGGCTGGATGGCCGAGCACATGCTGATCCTCAAGCTGACCTCGCCGGAGGGCGAGGTCAAGTACATCACCGGCGCCTTCCCCAGCGCATGCGGCAAGACGAATCTGGCGATGCTGATCCCGACGCTCGAAGGCTGGACGGTGGAGACGATCGGCGATGACATCGCGTGGATGAAGTTCGGCGAGGATGGCCGCCTGTATGCGATCAATCCCGAGGCCGGCTTCTTCGGCGTCGCGCCGGGGACGGGCGAGGAGACGAACCCGAACGCGATTCGCACGATCGAGCGCAACTCGATCTTCACGAACTGCGCGAAGACCGACGACGGCGACGTCTGGTGGGAGGGCCTGACGAAGACGCCCCCGGCGCACCTGACGGATTGGCACGGCAACGACTGGACGCCGGAGTCGGGCGCCTCCTCAGCGCATCCGAACGCGCGTTTCACGACGCCCGCCGCGCAGGATCCGGCGATCGCGCCGGAGTGGGAGGACCCCGCGGGCGTGCCGATCGACGCGATGCTGTTCGGCGGAAGGCGCTCCACCGTCGTGCCGCTCGTGACGGAGGCGTTCGACTGGGAGCACGGCGTGTTCCTGGGCGCGGTGATGAGCTCTGAGAAGACGGCCGCCGCCGTCGGCACCGTCGGTGAGCTGCGCTTCGATCCCTTCGCGATGCTCCCATTCTGCGGCTACAACATGGCCGACTACTTCGCCCACTGGCTGAAGATCGGAAGCCGGGGCGACAGCGAGAAGCTGCCGAAGATCTTCTACGTCAACTGGTTTCGCAAGGACGAGGGCGGCCGGTTCCTGTGGCCCGGCTTCGGCGAGAACTCTCGAGTCCTGTCGTGGGTTTTCGCACGCTGCGCCGGCCATGGGGCGGCACGGGAGACGCCGATCGGCCTGATCCCGCCGGTGGACGGCGAGGGGATCGACACCCGCGGTCTGGACGTCTCAGAAGCCGACATGGCCGAGTTGCTGCGCGTGGACGTCGAGGAATGGAAGGCCCAGCTGCCGCAGTTCCGCGAGCACCTCGCCCGATTCGACCGTCTGCCGCAGGAGCTGAACGCCCAGCTCGACGCGTTGCAGCAGCGGCTCGGGTAGATCTTGGCGGGACCGAGGGCCAGGTGAGGCTCACGTCGAATCGCCCGGTCTCGAGCATCTGGCAAGACCGGCGGCCTCAGATATGAGAATGCCCGCGATCGACCCTGAGCTGCCGCCGTCGAGCTTCAGGCGCTCGCTGACCAAGGTGGCGCTGTCGGCGCCGGGAACCTGGTTCTACTCGCGGATCGCCGCCCGCATCGATCCCTGGCTGGCCCGCGCCACGCGCGGGCGTGTCACCTCGGCGATGGGGATGCTCCCGATCGTGTTGCTGACCGCGCGCGGCGCGCGCAGCGGCCTGGAGCGGACGGTCGCGCTGGTGTATTTCACGGACGGCGAGGACGTGATCTTGATCGCCTCGAGCTTCGGTCGTCCGAGCTACCCGGCGTGGTACCACAACCTCAAGGCCAACCCCGAGGCGCGACTGGAAGCGATGGGACGTGCCGGACGGTACGTGGCGCGAGAGGTGGAGGGCGCCGAGCGCGAGCGGCTGTACGACCTCGCTAAGCGGTTGTACAGCGGTTACGGGGACTACGAGCAGCGCGCCAGCGGCATCCGACACGTGCCGGTGCTGAGGCTCTCCTCTTCAGAGCAGTAACCGACCGGCCGGGCTGGTCATCCGTCCGGAGCGTGGGTCACCGGCACCTAATCGTGCCCGTGGGTCTCGTTCGCGGCGGCCGGCGGCCGGGACTCCTCCGCCAGCGAGGTGATCGTCAGCGCGCCGCGCGCGGATGACTCGAGCACCTCCGTCGCCTCCTCGAGCGAGCGCGCGTAGAGCTCGACCAGCAGGTGGACGATGATCCGTGCGTCCTCCTCGTGCTTATGGAAGCGCACGTGGGTGAAGAACTCACGGACGCCGTGGTCACCGAAGGCGGCATAGGAGAGCGCGTCGCCGGCCTCCGGGCCCGAGCAGCTCTCGACGTCGTCGGCGTCGACGCCGACGGTGCACGAGGCGACCCACGGAGTGCCGGCGATCATCCGTTCCCAGCGATCCTCGATCGGCTCGACACGGCCGTTGGAGAAGCCCAAGTGGGGCTGGTCGTGCATGCAGTCCAGGCACTGCACGACGGCCTCCTGCAGCTCGTCCACGACTTCCGCGCGCTCGCCCGAGTCCGGGTCGATCTTGTGGATCCCCTCGTAGTGGACCTGAACCTCGAGGTCCTGGGACCAGCAGCGGTAGCAGCGCAGCCAGCTGCGGGCACTCGTCTCCGCCATCGAACCCTCCATGGGTTCATTGTAGGCACCCGCCCCGAAGCGGGACGGGGCGCCCAGGGCGCCCCGTCCTTTTTGCTTCGGTCGTGCGTTCCGACTAGTGCTTCTTGCGGTGGTGCTTCCTCTTGCCCTTCACCGTCACGTGGAAGGTCTGGACGGTCGGGACCCCTCCGAGCGCCGACCTGTAGGTCAGCGTCGCGGTCAAGTGGACTGTCTTTCCCTTCTTCAGCGTGCTCGTGACCTTGCCCGAAGGCTTGACCGTCAGCGTAAGCGGCACGCCGGCTACGCCTGTGGCCGAGACCCTGCCGGAGACGGTCGTCCTCGGACGGCACTTGCCCTTGAGCTTGATCTGACCCCTCCCGCACCTCTTTGCCTTCCGGCGAGCGGCGATTGCCTCGTTGCGGGCGATCGTGCCTGTGGGCACCGTCACTTCTAGGTTTGCCGTGCCCGCTTGGGTTGGCACGAAGACAATCGTTATCGTGCCGTCGGAGTTGGCGTGGATGCTCTGGACTTTGTAGCTGCTGTTGGGGGTGGGCGGCACCGGGATCCATGTGACCTGAGCCGATGCTGATGGATCTTGCGGTGCTTTCACGCCCGTGCCGGCCAGATCGAGGAACATCTGAGCCGTGTCCAGGCCGGCGGCCGTGCCCACGTAGCTGAGCGTCGCGACGCCCGCTGCGTTGGTCGTGACGCTTCCCGATTTCGGGTTCGCGCCACCAATTGAATACACCAGGGAACGGTTCGGGTAGGGCGTGCCGACGTTGTCCGTCGCGGTCACTGTGATCGTGGCGGTCTGGCCGACGGTGTGCGACTGGGTAACCGGCTGCACACCGAGCGAGGTTGGCACCTGTGAGCGGTTCACAACCGTATAGCTGGCGCTCTTCCCTGCTTCCAGTCCGCTGGTGAGGTGGTCATCCCAGCTCACCCCGGCGCCGTTGTCGATCAGGTTCGGGTCGATCGTGTTGTTGAAGACAGCCGAATTCGATTTCGCGGCAGTGCGGACGGCATTCCAGATCCCTTTGTCTTCTTCGAACGGCGAGGTGGTGAATGGCCCGTCCCAGTAGCCCTCTTGGTAGTTGGACCACGGGAGCGCCGGCGAAGCCGCTTCGATGAAGCCACCCAGCGTGCCCGTGTGAGGGTTCTGACCGCCGATGAACTTGGGCGGTCCACCGAGGAACACTCCGGTTCCGTGGTCGTCGTTCGCGACGAACAGGTCACCCGCGACGATCGCGTGGAAGAACAGTGTGGCCGCCGGAGCGGCGGTACCGCCTGTTCCGGTGACATTTTCGACCGTGTAGGTCGAGGTGAACTGCGCTTCGCCGTTGACGTACGTGGTCTTGTCCGTGATCAGCGCGTAGTCTTTCGATTCGCCGTCGCTGACCTTGTACTTGGTGATCTCGGCGTATGGGTCGGCAGCGGTTCCGCTGCCGGTCGCCGGTCCCTGTTCGATGAACGTGTAGTCCACGCCGCCTGTGCCCCCGCCACCGATGCCAGGCCCGGCTGAGCCTGAGAAGCCGTACACCTCTTCTTTGAGGGCCGTGGGTTGACCAGCGGTCGCTGGGAATGCCAGGAAGAAGCCGCAGTCCCCAACCGTCGATGAGGGCGGGTAGTAGTTGGTGCCGACGTTCGGATAGCTTGACTGACACTCACCAAGCGAACCGACCGAAACGCTCAAAGGCGCGCCCGGCAGGGTCACGGAGCCATCGGCGCCTGCGCCGGCAGCCAAAGGTCCGAGACCGACCGTAAGCAGCGCTCCCATCACCCCCAGCCATACGTGGACCCGCCGTGAGGGGCTCTTGCCGAGCCCACTGTTACTACGGTACATATAAGCCTCCAGAGCTGTCGATGACCAATCCCGTGCAGGCGCGCCATGCTAAAGCATCGCGATCAGGCTGCCTTGGGCAGATGGACGATGCGGCGCGCCTTCGTCGTCGAGAACCCCTCGAGCGCCCCGAAGTAGCGGACTACCCGAACGTGAACGCGTAGCCGGAGACCTCGGGAGAGAAGCGCAGCGTGAGACGGTGACGTTCGTCACGAGGCAGCGAGACGAGCGTGTAGAGGCGCTGCCCGCGAACCGTGACGAGGCCGTCGTGCACGTCGGCGCCGGCCTCTGGGGCTGAGATCGGGCGCCCGTCGAGTAGCACCTGCACCGACCGCGGGGCTGCTCCAGCGGAGCTCAGCACGAGGTATACGTTCTTGGCCTGGAACTCGACGTCGATCCCTGCGTTTGCGACGGCGGTGGCGGGCTGGTCGGCAGTGCTCCAGCTTCCGCTGAAGGCGAACTGGTTGAGCTCCAGTGGGCCAGGGTGGCCGGGACCGTAGTCGTGTCGTCCCGTCACCGGTCCGTTGACCCACCCCTGCGCGCGTGCGATTCCCAAATAGGTCTCCGGCGTGGCTTCTCGGCTCGGCACAACGACATCGGCCGGGTGGCTGTGACCCGCGACATCGTGACCGGCTTCGGCAAGGAGCGCCCTGATCGCCGTTTCGGTCTTTCCGTAGTCGCCCTCGCCGAAGGCGGCATAGCGGACCTGGCCCTTGGCGTCGATCAGGTAGTCGGCCGGCCAATACTGGTTGCCGTAGGCGTTCCAGGTGCCCATTTCGTTGTCCTGGACGACCGGGTAGCGGATCCCGAACTGGCCGATCGCACCGGCGACGTTGCCGGCATCGCGCTCGAACGCGAACTCCGGCGTCTCGACGCCGACGATCTCAAGACCCTCGCCGCGGTAGGTCGCGTCCCATGCCTTCAGATAGGGAAGCGTGCGGATGCAGTTGATGCAGGTGTACGTCCAGAAGTCGACCAGCACGACGCGCCCTCGCAGGGAGGCGAGCGTCAGCGCGCGCTTGCCGGGTGTATTGAACCACTCTTGGGTGTCGGTGAAGGCCGGCGCCGTGCCGACGCTGGGGAGACCATGTGCGATTGCAAGCAGGCTCGCCTGGCTGGCGCTGTGCGGAGCCGTGGGCGTCGAGGCGCTCTGGCGGAACTTGACGCCATGCCCGCTGATGTCCGGCAGACGGCTCTGCACGGCGTGGGATTTCTCGAGGCCCGCCGCGAGGTTCACGTCGGGGATGCGTTCCGCCACCAGCTGGTCGAACTTGACGTCGAGGTTGGCGATGATCGCGATTGCCGTCACCAGCATGATCGCGCCGAGCGTGCGCTGCAGGAGCGGGCCACGACCGGCCTGGCGCACACGGTCGAAGAGCGCCCTGCCGCCGAGGGTCAATCCGAGCAGGACGATGGCGGAGCCGAGCGCGTATGCGATCGCTACCGCCAGCGTGCGTCTGCTGGCCGCGCTGACGGAGATCACGGCCGCGAGGATCGGTCCGGCGCACGGGGTGTAGACGAACCCGAGTGCAGCGCCGACAAGCAGGCCCGAGCCGAAGCCATCGCCGCGGCTGATTCGGGCTCCACCCACCCCGAGCGCCGCCAGGCGCGAGAGTCGCGCCTCCAAGCGATCGCCGACGCCCGGCACGAGCAGCGCCACGCCCGATGCGAGCAGCACGATCACCGCGACGTTGCGCAGCGGATCCGAGCCGAGGCCGACTCCGCCCACGACCTTCGCGATCCCGACGATCGTGACGGTGAAGGTGACCGTCAATCCCAGCACCACCCCCAACGGACGCCGCTTCCCTCCGACACCCCCGGCGGATAGAAGCGCCGGAAGCACCGGGAGTACGCACGGTGACAGGGCGGTGCCCCCTCCGGCGAGCAGGGCGAAACCGAGCAGAACGATCATCTCGGAATAAGACTACGGCGCAGGACACCGACGGGACGCCGCTTGGCGACTCGTCAATCCGCACTCGATGCGGGTTCGCGAAGGGGTATCGCCGGCCCGCTGAGGGGTGTCGAGACCTCGGCGGGTCGCGGCTAGGATGCGATCCCGGCCCTGAGCGTGGCCTCGAAATCCGTCGTCGGGATCGGGCCGATGCAGGGCGATGTGGACCCCGCTTGGCGGTAGCGCTCGATGCCCGTGCGGACGTCGGACTCCTCGCCCACCGCCGTGAGCTGATCGAGGAAGCTCTCGGAGATCGCCGCCTGCATCGCGTCGAGGTCACCCGCGGCGGCGTCGTAGGCCTCGATGTCCGCGGTGAACCCTGAGCGCTCGATCATCGCGCGGTAGAAGGGCAGGCCGAAGTACGGAATCAGGTCGCGCCGCATCGCCGCATAAGCGCCCTCGCGCGTGTCGGTGAGGGCCGCGGGGACCGCGGGCACGATGTCGAAGCCCTCGAGCGTCAGTCCGGCGCGTTCGCGGCCCGTCGTGACCTCGGGGACGACCACGTCGCGGATGTAGCTGGGACTGCACAGCCACAGCAGCACGCCGTCGGCGATCTCTCCGGCCAGCCGCAGCATCGCGGGAGACAGGGCGGCGATGTAGATCGGCAGCTCTGGTCGCGGATCCAGGCCGTGGAGGCGAAAGCCGGTCTGCCACTTCTCCCCGCGGGGAGGCTCCTCGCCGCGCAGAATCGCCCGAACGATGCCTGCGTACTCGCGCATCTCCGCCACGGGCCTGTCGATTTTCTCTCCGTGCCAGCCTTCGACGACCGGACGGTGGGAGACGCCGAGTCCGAGTGTGAGGCGTCCGCCCGAGAGCTCGTCGATCGTCGCGGCGGTCTGCGCCATTGTCGCGGGCGTGCGCGTGTAGATCGGCACGACACCCGTGCCGACGCGGATGCTGCTGGTGGCAAGCGCGTAGGCGGTCAGCACGGTCAGCGACTCGCGACCGGCGATGTGGGTCACATAGACCGACTCATAGCCGAGCGACTCGGCGAGCTTGACCCGCTCGATCGCGCTGTCGAGCTTGCGTCCCGTGGAGATGAAGCAGCCGGTTGCCATGCCGCGCAGCATATGCGAGGCATGGTCTGTCGGGATGGTCAGCGCTTGAGCAGGACGTACACGGCACTCGCCGCGAACCCCATCTGGCCGAACGCCAGCGCGGTGCCGAGGTTGGGCGCTCCGAGAGCTCCGGCCAGCGCGCTTGAGAGTGCGAACGCTCCCACCATCCTCAGCAGGTCTCCGGCCATCTCAACCTTCCCCGCCGTGGGCGGCGCCCCGTTCGAGCGCGCTCACGAGCGCAGCGGTGTCGAGGGTCGGCTCCTGCTCCTCGAGCAGCCGCTCGGCGGCGCGACGGCCGCCGAGCGCGCGCAATCCCCGCTCGCCGTGCTCGTGGGCATAGTCGGACAGCGCGTTTGCCCGGCGTGCGCGCAGGCGTCGCCGCCCGAGGTCGATGCCGGCCAGATGCTCATCAAACGCGTCGATCAGCTCCTCGATTCCCTGTGGCGGCGACAGCGAGGACACCGCCACGGCGCGGGTGCGCGAGGAGGAGCCGAGCGAGCGCAACGCCGCGTTCACGTCGCGCCTGGCGCTCGTGGCGAGCTGGCCGAGGTCGGCCTTCGTGATCACCAGCACGTCGGGTATCTCCATGATCCCCGACTTCAGGAATTGCAGCACGTCGCCGCTGCCAGGTTGGACGACGACGGCGACCGTGTCCGCTACGTCGGCCACCTCGGTCTCCGCCTGGCCCACCCCGACCGTCTCGATCACGACAACGTCGAACGCGACGGCCAGCGCGTGCGCCGCCGCGCGCGTCGCCCATGCGAGTCCGCCGAGGCGCTCGCCCGCCGAGGTCGAGCGGATGAACACCCCGCGGTCGTGGGGGTCGAACTCGATCCGCGCGCGATCGCCGAGCAGCGAGCCGCCCGAGCGTCGCGAGCTTGGGTCCACGGCGAGCATCGCGACGGTGCGAGATCGCTCTCTCCATCCTTTGAGCAGAGCCGACAACAGCGTCGACTTGCCGGCGCCCGGAGGGCCGGTGACGCCGATCACGTGCCCCGTGGCCTCGCCTGTAAGCATCGCGGGGGAGATCTCGTGCAGCAGCTCAAGCGACTGCTCACGGTCGGCGGGAGCGGTGCTCTCAAGGAGATTCAGCGTCGCCGGAGCCGCGCTCAGGTCGCCCGCGCGCAGGCGAGCGCCCAGGGCCGCTCCCTGCCCGCTCACGCCACGATCTCCTTCACGCGACGCCTTCCCGCTCACGCCGCGGTCCGGCTCACGCCGGGACGTTGGACGCGCTGTGGTCGTCCGCGATCTGCTTGCCGTTGCCGGCGTGCCCGTCGTCCGCATCCGGCTTCTCACCGTCTGCGCCCGCTTGGCCTCCGGTGCCCAACAACTCGACGATGTCGCGCACGATGCGCGTAATGTCGAAGTCCTTGGGCGTGTACACGGCAGCGACCCCTGAGCGTTTGAGCGCGGCGATATCCTGGTCGGGGATGATCCCGCCGACGACGACGGGCGCCGTCACGCCTACGTCGCTCAGCGCCTCCATGACCGTGGGGATCAACTCGCGGTGGGAGCCCGAGAGGATCGACAGGCCGATCACATGCACGCCCTCCTGCAGAGCCGAGGCGGCGATCTGCGCGGGGGTCAGACGGATCCCCTCGTAGACGACGTCCATGCCCGCGTCGCGGGCGCGCACGGCGATCTGCTCGGCGCCGTTCGAATGGCCGTCCAGGCCCGGCTTGCCCACAAGGATCTTTGGGCGGCGACCGAGCTGCTCCTGCAAGCGGGAGACCTCTTCGCGCAGCTCTCCGAGCTCCTCGTCTGGCAAGGCGGCGCTCGCCTCGCCCACGCCCGTAGGGGCGCGATAGCCGCCGAACACCTCGCGCAGTGTCTGCGCCCACTCGCCTGTCGTTGCCCCGGCGCGCGCGGCGGCGATCGTGGGGACCATTAGGTTCTCCTGCGTCGGCGGCTCTCCTGCGACACGCGCGAGCTCGGCGAGGGCGGCATCGACGGCCGCCTGGTCGCGCTCTGAGCGCCAGCGGCGCACCGCCTCGACCTGTTGGGCCTCCACCGCTGGATCGACCACCAGGATGCCTCCGTCCCCATCGGCGGTGAGCGGCGAGTGCTCGGTCTCCGTGAACCGGTTCTGCCCGACCACGATCTGCTCTCCCGCCTCGATTCGGCGGATGCGCTCGCGGTGGGAGTCCACCAGGGCGGCCTTCATATAGGGAACCGCCTCGACCGCGCCGCCGTGCTCGGCCACGACTGCGATCTCCGCGCGGGCGCCCTCCAACAGCTCGGCCACGAGACCGTCCATGACCTTCGAGCCCTCGAAGATGTCGGGGTACTCAAGGATGTCGGTTTCGTAGGCGAGCACCTGTTGAATCCGCAACGACCACTGCTGGTCCCACGGGCGAGGCAGGCCCAGCGCCTCGTTCCATGCCGGAAGTTGGATCGCTCGTGCGCGCGCGTCGCGGCCGAGCGTGACGGCCAGTGCCTCGAGCACGATCCGCTGCACGTTGTTCTCGGGCTGCGCCTCGGTCAGTCCGAGTGAGTTGACCTGCACCCCGTAGCGGAAGCGGAGGTGCTTGGGGTCCGTGACCCCGTAGCGCTCACGTCCGAGCTCTTCCCACAGGATCGACATCGCACGCAGCTTCGCGTGCTCCTCAACGAATCGCACACCTGCGTTGACGAAGAAGGAGATGCGCCCGAACACCTGCTCCATGCGCTCCTTTGGCACCCGCTCGCGCGCGGCGTCGAGCACGGCGATCGCGTTGCTCATCGCATAGGCGATCTCCTGTACGGGTGTCGCGCCGGCCTCCTGCAGGTGGTAGGAGCAGATGTTGATCGGATTCCACTTCGGCACGTGCTCGACTGTGTAGGCGATCATGTCGGCGATCAACCGCATCGAGGGCGCCGGCGGAAATGCGTATGTGCCGCGCGCGAGGAACTCCTTGACGATGTCGTTCTGCGTGGTGCCCTGCAGTTGCTCCTGGGGGACGCCCTGCTCCTCGGCGGCGACGATGTAGAGCGCCAACAGCCATGCGGCCGTAGCGTTGATCGTCATCGACGTATTCATCTCCCCGAGCGGGATGCCGTCCAGCAGGGCGGCCATGTCGCCGCGGTGGGAGATTGGCACGCCGACCTTGCCGACCTCGCCGCGAGCGAGCTCGTCGTCGGGATCGTGGCCCGTCTGGGTGGGCAGGTCGAAGGCGACCGACAGCCCGGTCTGGCCCTTGGCCAGGTTGCCTCGGTAGAGCTCGTTCGAGGCTTTTGCCGTGGAATGACCCGCGTAGGTGCGCATCATCCACGGCCGATCGCGCTGGGGCAGCCGCGGGGGCTGATCGCCGCTCATGCAGCAATTGTAAGGCCGCGCCGCGCGGTTTATCCTGCGATGGGATGAGCCAGACGATCGAGGCGCCGCGCACGGGGCCGCCGGGAAGCGGTTTGGGGGACTCCTGGAAGGTGATCGTGCGCAACGACAACCACAACACCTTCGACCATGTCGCGCGCACGCTGGCGCGCTTCATCCCGGGGGTGAGCCTTGATCGTGGTCACGAGATGGCCGGGGTGATCCATAACACCGGCCAGGCGATCGTCTACAGCGGCCATCAGGAGGCCGCCGAGCACTACTGGGAGCAGCTCAAGGGCGCGGGGTTGACGATGGCGCCCCTCGAACAGGGCTGAACCCGAGTTCGAGCGTTCGCGTCAGGCGCTCTCGCCCGCGACCGTGCGGGTGCCGTTGCCGTGTCCGTTCTCGGATGGATCCAGCTCGGCGCGCACTCCGCCGCTCGTGGTCAGGTCCCACCAGCCGTACAGCACCGGCACCTGGTACCAGCCGGAGTGGAGCACGCGGAAGTCGGTCATCTCCGGGCCGTCCCAGAAGCGTTCCCACTGCACGTGCTCGTCAAAGCTCGCGAGCTGCTGGAACTTGTAGCGGTCATCGCGCGCGCGGTAGACCGCGTAGGAGCTCGCGCCGTAGCGCAGCGCGGTGGGGGCGAGCTCGTTCAGCGCGGCTTCGAAGCCCTCGCCGCGAAAGCCCGTGGCGTACCACGGGATGATGACCGTTCCCGCCATCAGACGCTCCCCGTTCGTTGCGTCTGTAGCCCCCTGATGTTCGAGAGCCAAGCCAGACAAGGACGCACCGAGCGAAGTGTGCTTGGCACACGAGAGAGGGAGGACGCCGACCGATCGGAGATCGGCCAGCGCCGGCTATCGGACATCAGGCGCCTACCTCCGCGTGGATCGCTCCTTGACCCTCGGCGGTCTTGCCCTGGCCCTCCTGATCGGCGCCGATCAGGACCGAGATCTTGCCGAGGTGCTTGTTTTCGAGCATCAGCTGGTGGGCTTCGGCGACGCCGTCGAAGCCGAGCGTGCGCCACAGCACCGGGCGGATCTGACCGCTCTCGATCAGCTCGTTGGCCTTGGTGCACTCATATGCGTTGGCGAAGTGCGAGCCGAGGATCTCCTTCTGGCGCATCCACAGGTAGGCGACGTTGAAGTCGAGGTCGAGGCCGGTGGTGCCGGCGCAGATGACGACTTTGCCGAACGTCTTCACAGTGAACACGGAGGTCGGGAAGGTCGCTTTGCCGACGTGCTCGAAGACGATGTCCGGAGCGTCGCCGAGCAGCTCCTTGACGCGCTTGGCGAACGCCCGGGAGACCTTAAAGCGCGCTGCCTCCTCCTCCTCTGACTCGCCGCCCTTGCGCATCATCCCGGCGAACTCGCCACGATCGATGTAGTCGACGGCGCCGAGCCGCTTGACCAGCTCGCCCTTCTCAGCGGAGGAGACGACGCCGACCGAGTGCGCGCCGGCTGCGGCGCAGATCTGCGTTGCGAACACGCCGAGACCGCCGGCTGCTCCCCAGATCAGGACCTTCTGGCCGGCCTGGAGCTTGCAGCGTGTGATCAGCATGCGGTAGGCGGTGAAGTAGACGAGGCCGTAGGAGGCCGCCTCCTCCCACGTCAGCGCCGCCGGCTTCGGCAGGAGCTGCTGGGCCTGGACCTTGGTGAACTGTGCGAAGGAGCCCCACGTCGTCTCATAGCCCCAGATCCTCTGCGAGGGTGCGGCCATCGGGTCGAGCCCGTGCACCTCCGGGTCCTCGTAGGAGGCCATGTTGCAATGCACGACGACCTCGTCGCCGACCTTCCAGCGGGTGACGCCGGCGCCGACCTTCCACACGACTCCTGAAGCGTCAGAGCCGCCGATGTGGTGGCCGAACTCCGGATGGTCGCCGTAGCGCATCACCGAGACGGGCTTGCCGAGCGCGGCCCAGACGTTGTTGTAGTTCACGCCCGCGGCCATTACCCGCACGATCACCTCGAAGGCGCCGGGCTCCGGCACCTCGATCTCCTCTAGCTGGAAGGCGTCCTTCGGTTCGCCGAAGCGCTCCTCGCGGATGACCCAAGCGGCCATCGTCTTCGGCAGCTCGCCGGGCTCGGTGTCGACCTCGGATACTCGCTGCAAATCGATTGCCACTTGCTCTGGGACCTCGCGTGTCGGGGACGGGAAGGGACTCTCAATCCTACCCGGGCGGGGAGGGGCGGGCTTACTCCGGAGTCGCTCGCCACCCGCGCCACCGTCCGTAGGAGCTCTCACTCGAACGGCAACTCCACGACGAGCGCACTCGCGCCGGCCTCGTCCACGGACAGATTCGCCCCGGGCTCGGCCTCACGGCGGACGAGCGCGAGCCCGACCGGTCCGAGCCGCGGGGAGAGCGCACAGCTCGTCATGTGTCCGACGACGCGCTCGCCAAGTCGCAGCTCGGCGCCGGGCGGCGCCATCTCGGAGAGGCGCAACCCGCGCAGATGGCGGTTCGGCTTGCCTCTGTAGTGCAGGCGCGCCACTGTCTCTTGGCCTACGTAACAGCCCTTGGTAAAGGAGACGGCGCGCTCGTTCAGGCCCGCCTCCTGCGGGATGACGGTGTCATTCAGGTCCGTCCCGTAGCGCGGCCGGCCGCGCTCGACGCGGACGATTTCCGCGGCGGCCTCGCTCACGGGTTGCGCTCCGGCTGCGAGCAGGGCCTCGACGATGGTCGGGCGGTGTGAAGCGTTGCAGACGAGGTCCATCCCGACGTCCGTGCGTGCGAGGACGATCGCGATGCCCGCGATCTTCGCTCGAACGCTGGCGTGCTCGATGTCCGGGAGTCCCTCGGCGTCGATCACGCGTCCCGCTTCGGGGCCGATGAGCGAAAGCAGGCCGCACTCGACGGTGCGCTTGTGAAGCTCGACGTCGTAGCCGATCTTGAAGCGGCGGATCATGTCGAACAGGGCCTGCAGGGCCGAGCGCTCGGTATCCAAGAGCAGCTCGTCGCCGAGGTCGAAGATGCGCAGGTCGCCGAGCATCTTGCCCTTGGGCGTGAGAAATGCCGCATAACAGCCGGACCCGGGGACGAGGGCTTCGACGTCGTTAGTCACCTGTCCGGCGAGAAAGGCCTTGGCTTCCGAGCCGGTCAACGCGAGCTTGCCCCGTTCGGATCGATCCACCAGGCCGCAGGTCTCGGTCAGGGCCTTGTACTCGGCATCGAGAGTCGCTGTGCTCGGGAGATCGCCACTGAGGATGTTCGCGCTTGCAGTCGCCACTGATTCGAGGATAGTCACGCTAGGCTTCCCCGCCATGGGCTTGGCCGACGCTTTTCAGCAGATCGTCGACTCGCTGCCCGACGATTGGACCGATCTCGAGCTCGACCTGCGGATCGGTGATGAGTCGCGCTATGTGGAAGCGGCGGTCTACCTGTCGACGTGCAATGCCCGTCCGTACTCTCGCCACGACTGGCACTGGCGGCTGCTCGTCGCTCATCGCTTCGGCCACGCGGCCGCGGCGCCCACGGTGCACGGGACGCTCGCCCTGCTCGACGACGCCGGGGTGGAGGGTGAGCTCGTCGTGCGGGAGCTGCGCAGCGGACGTGTCGAGGTCATACCGATGTGGGGTCGTCCCGAGTCCGCTCGCGAGGAGTTTCGCCGCTTGCGGGCGCAGTAGCGATGACGCGGGGCCGATAGTCGATGGCGATGACGGGGGCTCGATAGTCGATGGCGCGCGTGGTGGCGCTCGTCCCGGATCTGCTGTTCGGCTCGCGCGTGCAGTCGATGCTCCTTGCCGCTGGTCACGAGGTCGAGCTGGTCGGTGATCGGGAACGTGTGCACGGCGCTCTGCTCGGGGGGGGCGGCGCTCCGGCGGCGGTCCTGGTGGTCGATCTGACGAATGAGGATCTCGACGGTGCCGCGCTCGTGGAAGCGCTGTCCGGTGCGGGGGAGCTGGACGACACTCGGACGCTTGGCTTCTACGCGCACGTGGACATCTCGGTGCGCGAACGTGCCGAGCGAGCCGGCCTGGACATGGTCGTGCCGCGCTCGCGCATGGCACGCGAGGGCGCCGAGCTAGTCGCGCGCCTGCTCGATCGTTAGGCCGAGCGGGATCAGCGCGGCGTTCGGCACTCGTTCCCCCATCGCCACTCGGTGTCCGGCCCGTTGGAACAGCGCGATTCGGATCACTCCGCCGTGGCAGACGACCAACGCCGGGAGCTCGTCCCGCTCGATCTCGGCCAGCGCCGCGGCCACGCGCACGCTCTGCTGGGCGAACGACTCGCCGCCGGGAAACGCGAAGTCGGGGTCGCCGCGCACGAACGCCGCGAACCGCTCGGGCGCCTGCGTCTGCACCTCAGCGAACGAGCGGTCGGTCCAATCGCCCGCGTCGGTCTCCATCAAGCGGGAGTCCTCTCGCGGCTCGAGGCCGAGTGCTCCGGCGATCGCATCCGCAGTTTCGCGTGCTCGCAACAGCGGGCTGCACCACAGTCGCGCGAACGCGTGGGCGCTGGCGCGCTCGGCCAGCTCGGCGGCCTGTGCCCTGCCGGTCTCATCGAGTGGCACGGGCAGCTGACCCTGGAAGCGACCCTCCAGGTTGTACGCCGTCTGGCCATGACGCGCCAGGTATACGTAGGTCGGATCGGGCACGGCGGCGGAGGATAGGAGATCGCCTCGCGCGGACCCCGGCCACCGGGGGTGCGCTGGCCGACGATGCGATGACGTGGAGGATTGGAGTCCGCAAGCTCGAATCTGACCATGAGATCTGTGTCCAGAGCATCGCACCGCCGATTTGCGGAGGAGGAGGAGGCAACCGTGGAGGACCGTGGGCTGGCTGCATACATAGCCGAGCTGGTGGGGACATTCCTGCTCGTGCTGTTCATCGCCCTGATCGTCAGCGTCTACGCGCGCACGGGCGTCGGCGCTCCTGACTTCGCCGTGATCGGTTTGCTGCACGCGTTCCTGTTGATGATGCTCGTCCAGACCCTCGGCGGAGTGTCCGGCGCCCACTTCAACCCCGCGGTCACGCTTGCGCTGGCGACGGTACGCAAGATCAAGCCCAACCAGGCCGCCGTGTATGTCGTGATGCAGGTAATCGGCGCGATCGCCGCAGCCGGGCTGTGCAAGCTGATCCTCAACGATCTCGGTCAGACCCCCGGTCTCGGCAATCCCTCGGTCAGCGCGTTGCTGGGTGGTAAGACGGTGCTCGGGATGCTGTGTGAGCTCGTCGGCACGTTCGTGTTGATGTGGTCGATCATGGGCGTGGCGGTCAACCCGCGCGGGACGCGCGACTGGGCTGGACTCGTGATCGGAGCCACGCTCGGCTTCGCCGTGATGGCGCTCGGACCGCTGAGCGGCGCCAGCCTGAACCCCGCCCGCGCTCTCGGCCCGGCGATCGTCGCCGGCTCCTTCGCCAAAGGCTTTGGTTGCTTCCTGCTGATCTACGTGCTCGCCCCGGCGATCGGCGGGGTGCTGGCTTCGGTTGGCTACAAGCTGCTCGTGCTCGACCCCCAGGACCGCGTCGGCGAGCGGCCGATCGACAAGCTGGCCTGAGCCTCGCGAGGGACCTCATACACTCCGGAGGGTGCGCCGCAGAGTCACCTTCTCGCGCAACCTGACGCTGTCGCTGTCGCGCACGTGCCGCTGCTACTGCAAGTACTGCGCGTTCGCCACCCACCAGGCGCACTTGTACGCGCCCGAGGAGGTGCTCGAGATCCTCGACGGCGCGGCGCGCCGGCAAGTCAAGGAGCTGTTGGTGCTGACCGGGGAGTGTCCCGAGGTCAACCCGCAGGTGCGCGAGCGCCTGAGCGAGTACGGGCACGAGGACTTCACCGCCTACGTCGTATGGACCTGCGAGCGGGCGCTGGAGCGGGGCCTCTTGCCGCACACGAACCTGGGCGTCCTCTCCCGCGAGGACTTGGCGCGCCTGCGCGAGGTCACCGCGTCGCAGGGGCTGATGCTCGAGTCGGTCTCCGAGCGGCTGATGGAGACCGTCCACGCCGGCTCGCCGACCAAGCACCCCGAGCGCAGGCTCGAGACGATCCGCGCGGCCGGCGAGTTGAAGATTCCGTTCACATCGGGGATTCTCGTCGGGATCGGCGAGACCGAGCAGGAGCGCGTCGAATCGCTCGAAGCCCTCGCGGTGGCGCACGCGGAGCACGGACACCTCCAGGAGGTGATCCTGCAGAACTTCGTTCCCCACCAGCGCTACTACGGACAGGAGCCGGCGGAGATCGCCGAGGAGGCAGCACGCGAGTACTGGCGCACGGGTGTGAGCGAGAGTCCTATCCGCCCTCGACCACAACTGCCGCTGCCAGAGTGGGCATGTCCGGTGAGCATCGAGGACATGAAGCGGCTGATCGAGGAGACGCGGCGGCTGATGCCCGACGTGGGAATTCAGGTTCCCCCGAACCTCGCGGACTGGTGGGGGGAGCTCGTGGCCGCTGGTGCCACCGATCTCGGAGGGTTGAGCGCAAACGGCGACCACATCTCCCCCGAGCACCCGTTCCCCTCGCCCCACCAGGTTCGCAAGGAGCTGCAGAGCGACGGATTCGCGCTGACCGAGCGGCTGTGCGTGTATCCGCGGTACATCGACCCCGAGTGGATCGCCCGGGGCGTGATGGACACGATCAAGCTGAAGTACTGGAGCTTCATCCCTCGCCGCGGATCGGGACGGACCGATCCTCCCGCCCCGATCCGTCCCGATCTGGTGGCCGGCGCGGTCGAGAAGGGGCGCGACGGGGTCGCACTCGATCCGGACGAGCTGACCGCCCTGTTCGCCGAGACGCGCCCGGAGGCGATCGAGGAGATCCGCCAGGCCGCTGACGAGCTGCGCGAGGAGCTGGCCGGCGAGACGGTCACGTTCGTCGTCAACCGCAACATCAACGTCTCCAACGTGTGCGTCGTCGGCTGCGCGTTCTGCGGGTTCGGTCAGGGCAAGCGCTCGCCGGACGCCTACGAGCACGATCGCGATGAGTTCGTCCGTCGGGTGCTCGAAGCGATCGACTACGGCGCGAGCGAGCTGTGCATCCAATCCGGCATCCACCCGGACTGGGAGCTCGAGGACTACCTGGGCTGGCTGCGGCTGGCGAAGGAGACTGCGGGGGAGAGGGGGGTCGACCTGCACCTGCACGCCTACAGCCCGATGGAGATAGCGCACATGTGCGACATCTCCGGTCTCCCGCCCGCCGAGGTCTTCGCGCAGCTGCTCGACGCGGGCCTCGACTCGACGCCGGGGACCGCCGCCGAGGTGCTCCACGACGGCGTGCGCGAGCGCATCTCGCCGAACAAGCTGCCGGTCGCGCGCTGGGTCGAGATCGTCGAGGCGAGCCATCTGGCCGGCCTGCGCTCGACGGCGACCGTCATGTTCGGGCACATCGAGGAGCCGTGGGAGCTGGCCGAGCACATGCGCGTGATCCGCACGCTGCAGGAGCGCACGGGGGGGATCACCGAGTTCGTGCCGCTCTCGTTCATCCCGTTCCAGACGCTGCTCGGGCGCACGCATGGCGTGCAGGAGATCTCCCGCGAGGAGAATCTCAAGCACACCGCCGTCTTCCGCTTGGCGCTCGGCGGGACGGTTCCGAGCCTGCAGGCCTCGTGGGTGAAGATGGGGATCGAAGCGGCCGGCGAGGCACTCCGCTGGGGCGTCAACGATCTCGGCGGGACGCTGATGGAGGAGTCCATCAGCCGCCTGGCAGGCTCCTACCACGGCACGCGTCTCGACCCCGATCAGCTCGTCGCGGCCGCCCATCGGGCCGGGCGTCCCGCGGCGGAGCGAACGACGCTTTACGAGATCAGGCGCCGCTACGAGCTGCCGGTCGCCGCCTGAGAACGCTTTCGACCGCTTCGACGACGGCCATTGGATGCGTGTAGGGAACCATGTGCCCACCGCTCACCATCACCAACCGCGAGCCCGGCAGCGCGGTGGCCAGACGACGGCCGTAGATCGGCTTGACGAGCTCGTCACCATCGCCCTGGATCACGACGGTGGGGAGGGTGATTGCTCCGAGGCGGCGGTCGATCCGATCGATCACGCCGCCGGCGGCGAGGCGCTCGCCGGCGAGCGCCTCGAGGTTGCCGTGCGTCATGTTGATCGCCAGCACGCGACGCTTGTGAGAAGACGCCACGGGCTGTGGGTGAAAGGCCTGACTGTCGCCCTGGTTGGCGGAGACCGTGAGCATCAGCTGCGAGAAGGTGGCGTCCGCGATCTGGCGCACGACCGGCCACTGCAGGAACTGGATCGCCCGCGCTTGGACGCGCGCAAAGCCGTCTGGATGCGTTCCGGCGGCAGCTGCGTCCACGAGCACGAGACCTTGCGCCTCGCTCGGATAGCGCTCGGCGAACCCCAGCGCGATCGTGCCGCCATAGGAGTGGCCGACGAGGATCGGATGCGAGACGTGGAGCGTGCGCAGCAGCGTGTCGATCACCTGTAGCTGCCGGTCGAACGGCACGTAGCCTCCGGTCGAGTAGCCGAATCCCGGCCGGTCGATCGCGATCGTGCGATGGCCGGCGAGCAGCGGCGTGACCGCGTCGAAGTCGTTTGCGGTACCAGGCAAGCCGTGGATGAGGACGACCGGGGAGCCTGTGCCCGGTCGTTCGAGGTAGTGGATCCGCAGGTTTCCCACCTGCATGAAGGCTCCGGAGGGTTTCGGCTCTGACGGCAGCCGACCGTAAGTCCAGTTGAGGACGACGACCGCGACGGCGAGTATCAGCAGGGCGCCGAGCAGGAGCCTGCCGATGGAGATTCGTCCATGCACAGCGTGAAGGCTAACCGGCCTGCTCCACGAAGCGTTCGATCGCGTCGATCATTTGCTGGTGGTAGTTGATTCCGGCGATGAGCGTCGCTTCGGCGCCGCGCCACTTGTCCTCGCTCGGCTCCTCGGGCATGGGGCGCAGCCGCAGGTTCTCCAGATAGCCTTCGAACTCCGCGAGCTTGGCGCGGTGCCAGTCGCCGCGGCCCGCGTAGACCAACTGCGGGTCGGCGCCCGCGAACACCTTCAGCATGCCCTCGTCGCGAAACTGCGACGGCGCCGTCTGCGGGGAGTCGGTCCATTCGCGCAGGGCCTTGCGTCCGTTGTCGGTGAGCATGTAGCGCTTGCGCCGGCGCCCATTGGCCTCTTGACGATGGGAGAGATAACCCCCTTGCGCGAGCCTCGCCGGCTCGTCGTAGAAGGTCGTGTGAGGCACCGGCCAGAAGTTCTCGATCGAGCCTTCGAGCGCCTGCTTGAGCTCGTACGGTGTGGCCTCGCCCAACAGGTCGAGCAGGCTCATGACCGCGTAGGAGGTCGTCGTGAGGCGGATCAGCTTGCTTTTCATAGTTCGTCCTGTATAGTTCGAGTCGAACTATAGAACGTGCGCGTCGCACTCCGCGCGGGTGCGGACGGAAGGAGCTGATAGACGTGGCCGATCCTGCACAGGTGGAAGGCATCTTCTCCGATCACCCGGACTACGGAGAGGCAAGTGTGCCGGCAGGCTCCCCGGGGCACGGCGCCGATGCGGCCGAGTACGATGCCGTCATCGTTGGCGCGAGTCTCGCCGGCAGCACGAGCGCGATCATGCTCGCCCGGGCGGGCGCGCGGGTGGCCCTCGTCGAGCAGCGCCCCGACGCCAGCGCATTCAAGCGCGTGTGCTCGCATTACATCCAAGCGTCGGCGGTGGCCACGTTGGAACGGGCGGGTCTGTTGGAGCCGATGCTGGAGGCGGGAGCTCGACGCTCGCGTGGGCGCCTGTGGACGCGCTGGGGGTGGATCGCGCCTGCGACCGGCAACACGGTGCCCGCCGGGGTCAATCTGCGCCGCGAACGCCTGGACCCGCTGGTTCGTCAGATCGCCGCGGAAACCTCCGGGGTCGAGCTGATGCTCGGGCACACCGTCAAGGAGCTCCTGCGCGAAGGGGATGCGATCAGTGGCGTGCGGGCGCAGGATTCTCACGGCGGAACCATCACGCTGCGCGCGCGCCTCACCGTCGGCGCCGACGGCCGCGATTCACGCGTGGCCAAGCTGTCTGGGGTGGGCGCAAAGACGGTGCGCCATGGGCGCTTCGCCTACGGCGGCTACTTCGAAGGGCCTCAGCCGGAGGGCTCTCCCGACGCCTCCCTGTGGCTGCTCGACCCGCACATGGCGGCCGCCTTCCCCACCGACGGCGGTCAGGTGTTCTACGCCGCGATGCCCACGAAGGAGCGCCTGCCCGAGTTCCGTGCGGATCCCGCCAAGGCGCTCGTGGAGTTCGTGGCCTCGGTGCCCGAGGCCCCGCCGATCCGGGCCTCGCGTCAGGTCGAACCGGTCCAGGGCAAGCTCGACATGACCAACGTTGCCCATACACCTACCGCTCCCGGGCTCGCGCTCGTCGGCGACGCCGCGCTGGCCATCGACCCGCTGTGGGGGGTCGGCTGTGGCTGGGCCTTCCAGTCTGCCGAATGGCTGTCGGACAGCGTCGTCCCCGCCCTGCTCGGGGTCGAGCCGTTGCAGCATGGGCTCAAGCGCTATCGCCGCCGCCACGCTCGCGGTTTGCGCGGTCACGCAATGTTGATCTACGACTATGCCGGCGGCAGGAAGATGACTCCTCCTGAGCGCCTGCTCTTCGCGGGCGCCGCGCGCGATGAGCGCATGGCTCGGATATTCGAGGCGTTCGGTACGCGCAGCATCGGGCCCGCGCGCATGTTCGCCACCACCATCCCACGAGCCATGTTCGTCAACACCCGCCACGCGCTCTCACGGCGCGGCGGCGAGTCGCGCGCAGCGGAGGCGGAGAGCGCATGACAGAAACAGGTTCTAGGGTGCTCAGGTCTGCACTTAGCGAAATAGATCTTCCCCGAGCGGGCGCAGCAGCGCTGCGGCCCCCGGCCCGTCCTCGTCGCTGACGAACCGGTCGAGCCCATCGAGAATCACTACCGGCTCGCGCGAGTCCTTTGCGCGCGCCAAATCCGCGGTCGCGGCGGCGGCGTCGGCGACCGCCAGCCAAGTGGCGATGAGCTCGCGGCCCGCGGCATCGTTGCGTCCGCGCCAATCCTCTAGCGGGCGCATCCCGGCAAGACCGATCGCCACGTCGAGCTGTCCGTGGCGCCAGGCGCGGCCGAAGCTGTCGCTGATCAGCACGGCGGGGGTCGTGGGGCCGGTGGGGGTCGTGGGGCCGGTGCTGCCCGTGGCGGTCAACTCGCGCAGGCGGGCGCGGATGCGTCGCGCCGAGGCATCGGGGTCGCGGGGGAGCAGCACGAGCGTGTCGGGTTGCGAGGCGTTCGAGGCGTCCACGCCCGCGTTGGCGCAGAGGAAGCCGTGGCGGGTGCGGCAGATCAACACGCCGCGCTCGGCGCGGACGATCTCCGCGGACTCCTCCAGGATGACCTGGACGAGCCTGGGGTCCCTGTCCTGCTCGAGCCCCAGTTCGCGCGCGCGCGCGGAGGGCCGAACGTCGGTGAGCGACACGACCGCGCCCTCGGCCTTGGAGACGGCCTTGTGGGCGATCGCCACGACCTGCCCGTCGCGCAAGGGCTCCTCGCCCAGGAGGGCGGCGACGATCAGCTCGGCCAGGTCGTCACCGGCGCGCACCTCAGGAAGGCCGCTCACGGCGCGCGCGGACAGTCTGTCGGACAGCCTGCTCATCTGCCTCGGCTCCGCTAGGCCCGGCCCGGGGAGAGTGTCGTCTCCTTCGCGCGCTCGGCTCGCTCGAGCACGACGCGCGTGCGCGAAGCCCTGCCTGTCACGCCGCCGCCGTCGGTGCCCGTCGTGGCGTCGAGCTCGGCCAAACGCTCGCGCAGCGCCGCGAGGTCCGAGCCAGTGTCTATGTCGAGCAGTAGCGAGCCCGGCCGTCGGACGAAGCATTTGACCCCCGCGTCGCGCGCGCGCGCGGCATGTCGCTCGAAGCTGTTGGCTCCGAAGCTGGGACCGATCGCGTCGGCTGGGGTCAGCAGCAGCCCGTTGGTGCCCGTTCCGTGCCGGTCGGGAATGATCGTCACCGACGGATCGCCGCCGTTCTCGCGCTCCGTGAGCAGCTCTCCGAGCTCACTCGGATCGAGCGCCGGACAGTCGCCGGGGACGCACAGCGCACGCTCCATGCCCTCGGCCAGCGCGCGTCGAGCCCCAAGCGACACGGCAGCCGATTGACCGTCCTCCGCGACGTCCGTGACGACCAGCGCCCCCAGCTCGCGGGCGCTGTCGGCAACCTGCGGCTCGCGCGTGACGACGATCGTCAGGTCGATCGCTGGCGTGTCAAGGAGGGCCTCGAGCACGTCACCGACCATCGCCTGCGCCAGTTCCATGCGCACGATCTCGGCCACGCTCGAGCCGAGGCGCTGCTTGGCCCGGACGAACCGCTTGACCGGCAGGATCGCGGCCGTTCGCACGCGTCACCCGGCAAGGCCGTCGGCGAACGACAGCACCTGTCCGGCCACCTTGGCGCGGGCCGCCGCGTGATCCATGCGGGTGTCGATGCGGAGGGTCGGCAGGCGGGCGACGTCTTCGTCGGCCACCATCCCGTCGAGGAGATCGCCGTAGAAGTCGGCTACCCCGTCGGCGTTCAACTCGAGCGCGGCAAACGCCATGAAGGAGGCGGTCGGACCCTTGAGCACCTCGCCCCCGACGATTGGGCTCACCGCCACGACGGGGGCGTCGGCCGCGACGAGCGCCTCGCGGATGCCGGGAACGGCGAGGATCGGGGCGATCGAGGCGAGCGGGTTCGACGGGCCGATCACGATCGCGCGCGCCGACGCGATCACGGCGAGCGCTTGCTCGCTCGGCACGGCCTGCTCTGCGCCTCGGAACTCGAGGCCCTCGACCAATCCGGCGGCGCGGTGGGCGATCATGAATTTCTGAAAGGAGCACCAGCCACTCTCGTCGCGAACCCACGTGCGCACGGGGTCGTCACTCATCGGCAACACCTGCGCGCGCACGCCGATCGCCTCGTTCAGGCGTGCGAGCGCGGCCGTCGGCGCGAGGCCCTCCTCGGCCAGCAGGCGGGCGCGCTCCAGGCACCAGGCGAGGTCGCGGTCGCCGAGGTTGAACCACACGTCGAGGCCGAGCTCCCGCATCCCGTCCATGACGGCGAACGTGTCGCCACGCAACCCCCATCCGCGCTCGTCGATCTCGTCGGCAAGCCAGAAGGAGACGAGGTCCGGGTCGGGTGAGACGTGGGCGCCGTAGATCTCGATGTCATCGCCTGTGTTGGCGATCACGGCGAGCCGCTCTGGCTCCACCACGTCGGCCATTCCCCGCGCGAGCTTGGCGCCGCCGGTGCCTCCGGCGAGAACCACGACGTTCGCGTCCATCACTCCCACAGCAGGTCGGGTAGGCCCGTGAGGCGAATGCCCGCATGGACCTTGTAGCGAGCGTTCACGGAGATCAACATGGCGGTCAACGACTCAGTGGTGCGTGCCATCTCCAAGCGGCCGCAGTCCACACAGCGCAGGCCGTCGATCCGCTCGAGTAGCGCCGCCGCCTCACGCTTGTCCGCGCGCGAGTCGCCGCATACGAGCACGTCCTGGTCTAGCGCCAGGTCGAGATCGCGCAGCGAGGCGGCGCTGATTGTGTGCAGCGCTGAGACCACGCGTACCCCCTCCGGCGCCATCTCGAGCGCCTGCTGGGCGGCGGAGCCCTGCGGCACGCCGAGCATTCGCGTCGCCTTGCCGCCGACGGCCGCCGCCAGCGGCACCGTCGCGTCGATCAGCAGTTGCCCGGGGCGGAGCGCTTCGGAGAGGTTGTGGAGCGTCTCGGAGTGATTGCGGAAGGGGACGCTCAGGATCACCGTCTCGGCCTCGCGCACGCAGGTCTCGTTGTCGTGGCCGGTGAACGATCCGCCAGGGGCCGCTGCACACGCCCGATCGACTGCCTCACGCGCGCGCGACGGCTCGCGCGAGCCGATCACCACGGGCACCCCGGCGCGCCCGAACCTCACGGCGAGCCCGAAGCCGAGCGCCCCCGAGGCGCCGACGATCGCTACGGGGCCCGCGGCACGCGCCGGGAGGGCGCTCTCGCGAGGGCTCTCGCCCGTCGCGGGACTGGGGGTTTGGGGCGCCACGCGATCGAGTATATGAGCGCTTCGCGCGCGGGCGAGCGTACGCGCGCGAAGCGCTCCGAGAGTTCTCTCACCGTCGCGCTCTAGGCTGTGCCGATGATGAGACTCGAGGGAAAGGTCGCGCTCGTCACGGGCGGGGCATCGGGAATCGGGGCCGCCACGGCGCGGCGGCTGGCGGCGGAGGGCGCGCGTGTGGCGATCGGCGATGTCGACGAGCAGGGCGCGCGCGAGATCGCCGGCGAGCTCGACGGGTTCGCGTGCGTGCTCGACGTCACCAACACGGCGTCCGTGTGCGCGGGGGCGAGCGCCGCCGTGCAAGCGCTCGGCGACATCGATGTGCTCGTCAACAACGCCGGCACTGATCGCTTTTCGTACTTCGTCAACTCTGACGAGGAGCTGTGGGATTTCGTGCTCGCGGTCAACCTGCGCGGCGTGCTTGCGGTCACGCACGCGGTGCTGCCGAGGATGCAGGAGCGTCGCAGCGGCTGCGCGATCGTGAACGTCGCCAGCGAGGCCGGTCGGGTCGGCTCGCAGGGGTCCGTCGTCTACTCCGCGGCGAAGGCCGGCGTGATCGGCTTCACCAAGGCGATCGCCCGCGAGTCGGCGCGCTATCGCGTGCGCTGCAACGCCGTCGCGCCCGGACCGATCGAGACGCCGCTGCTGAACTCCGCTCCGCAGATCCTGGGCGAGGTGGGCGAGCGCCTGAAGCAGGGAATGGTCAACGCCACCGTGATGGGACGGGCCGGCGAGCCCGAGGAGGTCGCCGCCGCGATCGCCTTCCTCGCAAGCGAGGATGCCTCGTATGTGACAGGGCAGACGCTGAACGTCAGCGGTGGCCTGTCGATGTGGTGATGGACGAGCTGTCGAAGGGGAACGGCCTGCCGAGCGCCGTGCGGATCAGGGAGGTCGGGCCGCGCGACGGCTTTCAGAACGAGCCCGAGACGATTCCCACAGCGCGCAAGGTCGAGCTGATCGACGCGCTGGCACGAACCGGATGCAAGCGGCTGGAGGTCACGAGCTTCGTGCGCGCGGACGTGATTCCTCAGCTCGCGGACGCCGCGGACGTGCTCGCGCGCGTCGACGTGCCACGGGAGGTGAGTATGTCTGTGCTGGTGCCGAACGAGCGCGGGCTGGACAACGCGCTCATCCTGCTCGAGGCTCACACCGGCGCTCGTCCGGCGTTTGACGAGATCAACGTCTTCATGTCGGCCTCGGAGACCCACAATCGCAAGAACGTCAACCGCTCGATCGCCGAGTCGCTCACTGGGCTTGAAGCGGTGCTCGGGCGAGCACGCGAGGCCGGCCTGCGGTGCGAGGGAGTCATCTCGACCTCGTTCGGTTGCCCCTACGAGGGTCATGTGCCGCCTGAGCGCGTGCTCGAGATCGCTACGCGCCTGCGCGACGCGGGGGCTGAGGAGATCGGCTTCGGCGATACCACCGGGATGGCCAACCCCATCCAGGTGAGAGAGGTGTTCGTCGATTGGAAAGACGCATTGGCGGAGGTCGAGCTGACGGCGCACTTCCACAACACTCGCGGACAGGGTCTGGCAAACGTGCTCGCCGCGCTGGATGCGGGGGTGGAGAGCTTCGAGTCGAGCTTCGGCGAGCTGGGTGGCTGTCCCGTGCCGGCGGGGGCGACCGGGAACATCGCCAGCGAGGACCTCGTCTCGATGCTGCACGAGATGGGAATCGCAACCGGCATCGACCTGTCCGCGCTGATCGCCTGCGCCGCTCGCGCACAGGAGATCCTCAGCCGGCCGCTCGGTAGCCACACGTTGGTGGCCGGGGCCGTGGATTGGCGCTAGCGCGCCGTGGTGTCCGCCGCCGGCTCGTCTTCGCGCATCCGCTCGCGCAGCGAGGCCACGCAGACCTCCTGCGCGGAGACCTCCATCTCGAGGGTCGTCGAGAGCGCCGGGCGGGCGGAGGCGTCGATCACGCGCTTGGCCCGTCCGACGGCGAGGGGTGAGTTCGCCAGCAGTTCCTCGACGAGCTCATCGGTGGCCTGCTCCAGCTGCTCGCGCGGGACGATGCGGTTGACCAGGCCGATCCGCTCCGCCTCGGAGGCCTCGATCGTCTTGCCGGTCATGATCAGCTCCTTGGCGCGGCCGAGCCCGACGACGGCGGGCAGCCGCGAAGAGCCGCCGACGTCGGGGATGATCCCGAACTTCACCTCCGGCAGCCCGAGCTTGGACTCTGTCGAGGCGATCCGCAGATCGCAGCCGAGTGCCACCTCGAGCGCTCCGCCGAAGCAGGCGCCGTGGATCTGGCAGACGACGGGCTTGGCCATCTCTTCACAGAGGTTCGAGCAGTCGAGGAAGACGTTGCGAAAGGGGCGAAGCACGTTCGGGTCGCCGGCGAAGGCCATCAGCTCGCCGAGGTCGACGCCGGCCGAGAAGACGGGTCCCTCGCCGCGCAGCACGACGCAGTCGACAGAGGGCTCCTCGGATGCGGCGCGCAGGACGTCGCGCAGCTCGGACAGCAGCGCCTGGCTCATCGCGTTGCGCTTGTCGGGGCGGTTGAGGACGACGTGGCGGACACGGCCGCGGTTCTCGGTGATGACAGTGCCCATTTGGAGCCCGATCGTACTAGGCTCCGCCTCCGCAACCGCAGGCCGGCAATTCGCAAGCCGACCACGGCAAACCGGCAACGGCAATCGAGGAGATTGAGGATACGGATGGCGCAGATCGAGAAGGTGGGTGTGCTGGGAGCCGGGCTGATGGGGCACGGCATCGCGCAGGTGGCCGCGCAGAGTGGCTATCAGGTGGTGCTGCGGGAGGTCGACGACGCGACGCTGCAGAAGGGGATCGGCAAGATCGAGAAGCAGCTCGCGCGGGCGGTCGAGAAGGGCAAGGCGAGCCAAGAGGACGCAAACGCGGTTCGCGCGCGCATCCACGGCACCACCGCCTATGAGGATCTCGCCGGGTGCGACCTGGTGATCGAGGCGATCACCGAGAGCTTGTCGCTGAAGCTCGAGATGTGGAAGGAGGTCGACCGGATCGTCAAGCCGGAGGCGGTGTTTGCGACGAACACCTCGTCGCTCGCGGTGATCGATCAGGCAGCCGCCACCGGGCGCCCGCAGCAGTTCGTCGGGCTGCACTACTTCAACCCGGCGCAGGTGATGAAGCTCGTCGAGGTTGTGCGCTGCGTGACCACCTCAGATGAGGCGTTCGCAACCGGGCTGGAGTTCGCACGGGCGGAGGGCAAGCTGGCGATCCCGACCAAGGACAAGGCCGGATTCATCGTCAACCGGCTGCTCGTGCCGTACCTGCTCGACGGCATGCGTGCATACGAAGAGGGCGTCGGCTCGGTGGGGGAGATCGACGAGGCGATGAAGGCCGGCGCGGGGCACCCGATGGGACCGCTCACGCTGTCGGACTTCGTCGGGCTGGACACGCTCGGCTCGATCTGCGACGTGCTGTTCGAGGAGTTCCGCGAGCGTCGTTTCGCGCGACCGCCGCTCCTGCGCAAGATGCTGTCGGCCGGCTGGTTCGGGCGGAAGTCGGGGATTGGCTTCTACGACTACTCGGGGGACTCGCCGGTCGAGAACCCGGGGATCTAGCGGACGCGACCTTGCGCGGGCGCTGAGATGGTCAATCGCAACGGGCACGCAACCGAGCGCGCGCTCGCGGGTGGCCCCGAGCGCCATCGCGAGAAGGCCCGCGAGCAAGGCAAGCTGGCGGTTCGGGAGCGCGTCGCGCTGCTGCTCGATCCCGACGAGGGGAAAGGCGGGGGCTTCGCCGAGGAGGGGCTGCTGGCGAACTGGGATCGCGATGGGCTCGGCGCGGATGGCGTGGTGACGGGAATCGGGACGATCGAAGGCCGTCCGGTGGCGCTGATGGCGAACGACCCGACTGTGAAGGCCGGCTCGTGGGGCCCGAAGACGGTGGAGAAGATATTGCGGATCCAGGAACGCGCGCTCGAGCTGCGGATCCCGATGGTCTATCTCGTGGACTCGGCGGGCGCGCGGATCACCGAGCAGGTGCAGATGTTCCCGGGCCGGCGGGGGGCGGGACGGATCTTCCATAACCAGGTCAAGCTGTCAGGGCTGGTGCCGCAGGTGTGCGTGCTGTTCGGCCCGAGCGCCGCCGGCGGCGCGTACATACCGGCGTTCTGCGACGTGGTGATCATGCGCGAGGGGAACGCGTCGATGTATCTCGGCTCGCCGCGGATGGCGGAGATGGTGATCGGGGAGAAGGTGAGCCTCGAGGAGATGGGCGGCGCACGGATGCATACGGGGGTGTCGGGCTGTGGACATCAACTGGTCAAGGACGACGGGGAAGGGATCGCGCAGGCACGGCGCTATCTGTCTTACTTGCCTTCAAACTGGCAAGGTGAGCCTCCGGCCGCGGCGCCGACCCGGCCGGCCTCGAACACGCCGATCTCAGAGCTCGTGCCGGACGACGAGAACAAGCCGTTCGACGTGAAGCTGCTGGTCGACTCGCTCGTGGACGGCGAGTCGTTCATGGAGATCCACCCGCGCTGGGCGAAGGAGCTCGTCGTCGGCTTCGCGCGGCTGGAGGGAGAGGCTGTGGGGATCCTCGCCAATCAGCCGAAGCACAAGGGAGGAGTGCTGTTCGGCGACTCCGCGGACAAGGCGGCGCGGTTCATCTGGACGTGCAACGCGTTCAACGTGCCGCTGCTGTTCCTGGCCGACGTGCCGGGTTTCATGATCGGCACGCAGGTCGAGCGCCAGGGGATCATCCGGCACGGGGCGAAGATGATCAGCGCGGTCAGCGAAGCGACAGTGGCGAAGATCTCGGTGATCGTGCGCAAGGCCTACGGCGCGGGGCTGTATGCGATGGCCGGCCCGGCGTTTGACCCCGACTGCTGCATCGCGCTGCCGAGCGCGTCGATCGCGGTGATGGGACCGCAGGCGGCGATCAACGCCGTCTACTACAACGAGCTGCAGGCGATCAAAGACGAAGATGCACGGGCGCTGCGTACGGAGGAGCTGCGCAAGGAGTATGCCGAGGACATCGACATCCTGCACCTCGCCTCCGAGATGGTGATCGACGCGGTGGTCGAGCCCGAAGATCTGCGCACGGAGCTGGTCCGTCGTTTCGCCCATGCGAGGGGAAAGCAGCGTGATTGGCCGGCGAAGCGAAATCCGGTGACTCCGGTTTGAAGAGTTCGGGAGACGGGTTCGCGTGTCCCAGCTGTGCGACGGGCTGACCAGCCGTGTCCTACGCGATCGGCGGCTCCGCAACCGGCGGCCCGGGGGTGCCGGCGGTGCGCGTCTGGGCGTCCTGGAACGGCGGGTAGGTCTCGGTCAGCAGATAGATGTATGCGTCGCTGCGCGCGGTGTAGGAGCTGGCGAGCACCATCAGGTCGAACAGGCCGCGCGGCATCTTGCCTGTGATCACGATCACCACCCACGCGGCGAACGCGCCGATCTCGAGCAGCAGGCCCATCACGTAGCGCAGGATCACGATCGGGATCGCCAGAATGAAGCGGAAGAGGGTCTTCAGGCGGCTGTATCGGGGCAGCGGTCCAGCGAACTCCATACGCACCGCATAGGAGGGATCGGGCGCGCCGCCGAAGGGCGGGTAGGGATCGCTCAGCAACGTCGTGTAGGCGGTGACGCGCGTGATGAAGCGCGTATAGCCCGCGACGAAGTCGTACAGGGCCCGCGGGTAGTGGCCAGTGAAGAGGATCGCGAACCACGCGATCACGATCACCACAGCGGCGACGATCGCGTAGAAGTACAGCCAGATGAAGAGCGGTATCGCCAGGATCAGGCGAAAGAAGGCGGTCAGCCGACTGCGCCGCTCGACGTAGTCGGCCTCGAACGTGACGGGATAGGACATTTGCTTCCCCCTTTGTGCGGTTGCCCTGCCTAGGACACGCCCCAGGCCCTTTCCCTCATCACCCGGCGACAGCCGGACCCGAAAAGCGCGCTCCGCGTCATCCTAAGGGTGTGGGCGGCGGTCGTGTTGGTTTTCCTTTCCACTAGATTCCACCGCGATGGACCCCACTGATCTAGCCTACGCCGGCATCGCCCGCCAGGCGCAGCTGGTCGCCTCGGGCGAGGTGACCTCGCGCGAGCTGGTCGAGCTCTACCTCGAGCGCATCGCGCGGCTGAACCCCCGGGTGAACGCCTTTCGCGTGGTGCTGGCCGAGCGCGCGCTGATGGAGGCCGACCAGGCCGATGCCCGCCGCGGCGCGGGCGGGGAGCGCCCGCTCTTGGGCGTGCCGATCGCCGTCAAGGACGACATGGACGTGGCCGGCGAGGTGACCGGACTTGGAACGAACGCCTACGGCGAGCCGGCGCGCGAGGACGCCGAGATCGTCCGCCGAGTACGCGCGGCGGGGGCGGTGGTGATCGGCAAGACGAACGTGCCGGAGCTGTGCACATTCCCGTGGACTGAGTCGGCCACGCGGGGGGTGACGCGCAACCCGTGGGAGTTGCAGCACAGTCCCGGAGGGTCGAGCGGTGGCACGGCTGCGGCCGTCGCCGCGGGGCTGGTGGGAGCAGCGCTGGGGTCCGACGGCGGCGGCTCGATCCGCTATCCGTCGGCGTATTGCGGGCTGTTCGGGCTGAAGACCCAGCGCGGGCGCGTGCCGCTGGCCCCTCATCTGGACGCGGTGCAGGGGCTGTCGGTCAACGGCGTGCTGACGCGCACGGTGCGCGACAGCGCGCTCTTCTACGACGCGATTGCCGACGGTCCCGCCGACCACGGCGCTCCTGCGCCGCCGCCGATGTCCTTCCTCGCCGCGATGGACGGCGGAGGAGTCTCGACGGAGGGGACGGTAGCCTCGAGCGACGGACGAGGATCCGCGACGGCCGGGGGAGGGCCTTCGAAGAAGACGCTGCGGATCGCCGTCTCGAGCAAGCTGCCGCCGTCGCCGCTCGTGCGCCTGCATCCCGACAATCGCGCGGCCCTGCAGGAGACCGCTGAGCTCTTGCGCGATCTTGGGCACGAGGTGAACGAGCGGGAGGTCGACTATGGCCCGCTCGCGCCCTCGCCTGACTTCACCGTTCGCTTCCTGCGCGGAGTGCACGAGGAGGCCTCCTCGCTTGCGCATCCCGAGCGGCTCGAACGGCGCATGCGCACGCTCGCGCGGGTCGGCGGACTGGTCCCCGCGAGCCTGATCGAGTGGGCGAGGCGCCACGAGACCGCCTACGCCGCGAGGTTGAACGAGACACTTGCCGATCACGACGTGCTGTTGACGCCGGTCACGCCCGCCCCACCGCCGGAGATCGGCGCCAGCGAGGGCCGCGGGTGGTTGTGGACGACCGTGTTCGCCACGACGGTCGTGCCCTACGCGGCCTGTTGGAACGCGACGGGCCAACCCGCCTGCTCGGTCCCAGCCGGCTTCGGGGAGCAAGGGTTGCCACGAGCCGTGCAACTCGTCGGCAGGGCGAACGACGAGGCGACGCTGATGGCGCTCGCCGGGCAGATCGAGTCAGCGCGCCCGTGGGCCGAGCATCGGCCGCCCGGATTCGCGTGAGCGAAGCGGATGAGCTGCTGGACGTAGCCGTTGATGCGGCTCGCATGGCGGGTGCGCTGCTGACCGAGCGGGCCAGAGCAGGAGCCGAGCGGGAGGTGAGGAGCAAGAGCACCCCGACCGACCTGGTCAGCGAGGCCGATCTCGCGGCCGAGCGGGCGATCCGCGAGTTGCTCGCTGCGCGGCGAGCAGATGACGGGTTTCTGGGCGAGGAGGGGGGAGAGGGGGAGTCGGGTGGGAGCGGGTTGACGTGGGTCGTCGATCCACTCGACGGAACCGTGAACTTCCTCTTCGGCATTCCCCAGTGGTGCGTGAGCGTGGCTGTTCGCGACGATTCTGGAACGCTCGCGGGCGCGGTGTACGACGCGAATCGCGACGAGCTGTTCACCGCGACGCGCGGAGGAGCGCCGATGCTGGTCGGAGCACGAGGCGGTGTCGAGTTGGTCGGCTCCGCGCGCGCGAGTGCACCGGAGGAATCGAGCCGGGAAGCGCTGTCGAGCGTGATGCTCGCCACTGGTATGGCCTATGACGCGAACGTGAGGGGAGCGCAGGGGAAGGTGTTAGCGCGGGTGGCCCCACGGGTGCGAGACATCCGCCGCCTGGGCAGCGCCGCGCTGGATCTCGCGTGGACGGCGGCGGGACGGTACGACGCGTACTTCGAGCGGACCGTCAAGGAGTGGGACATCGCGGCGGGCGTGTTGATCTGCGAGCAGGCCGGGCTGGAGGTGGTGGATCTGCCGGTCCACGAGAATTTGCCGTGGGGAATCCTCGTCGCGCCACCGAAGCTCGTGGAGGGGTTGTTGGAGCTCGTCGGCCGCCCTTAGCCGGTCCCGCGAGGTTCCGTAACGCCTATATTTGGCTGTCGCGTGCGGCGGTGGCGGAACGGTAGACGCGGAGGCCTCAAAAGCCTCTGTCCGCAAGGGCGTGTGGGTTCGACTCCCACCCGCCGCATGACTCGCCTCAAGCTAAGGGATCAGGCGGGGTGGGGCGGCGCGTCGGTGTAGGTGGGGGCGGTGCCCGCAGGGGGCGGCGTGCCGGTGCCGGGAGCGCGGCGCTCGAGCTCGACGTTCCAGCCCTGAGAGAAACCGCGCATGGCGAACGCGACGAGGAGCATCTGCACGGGGACGATCAGCAGCGTGAGCAGCCCGAGCAGGCCGGCGTTCAGGTCGGGCTGGACGAAGCCGGTCTTGTCGCGCGCGAACCAAGCCGGCCCGGCGACGAGGGCGAAGATGCCCAGCAGCACGGCGAGCGCGGCGGCGACGGGCAGCACCCCGCGGTTCCAGCGGATCGCGAAGTACGCGAGCAGCAGGTAGACGATGATGAAGCCGATCTGCACGGGCAGAGCCCCCTGCAGCACGCTCCAGCCGCCGACCGTGATGATCAGGACGAGCGCGGCGGTGGCGAGCAGCAGCAGGATGACCGTCGCGCGGGTGGCCTGCACCACGGCCTTGTCGCGGTTTGGGTGCGTGATGACCACGCCTGGTTGGGTCTGTCGCCCGGATGTGGAGGACATCTGAAGCTATGACCATACAATCTCGAGCGGTCCCCGTGTGCGCCTGCATCGCAGGGACGCGCCGTGCGGGCGTGGTGGAATTGGCAGACACGCTGGCTTTAGGAGCCAGTGGGCGAAAGTCCGTGAGGGTTCGAGTCCCTCCGCCCGCATTGACCGGCTCGCGCGAGGTTTGCCGCGCCACGTCTATCGCCGCTGAGGCCGGCGTCTCTATGGGGTGTTCGTGAGCGTCTCGCGCTGGACGAACCAGGCGGCCTGGATCGGGTTGAGGAAGTGCGGTGGCTCGGCGACCTGCAGGCGGTTGTCGTATTTGAGGTTGTATCCGTACCCGCTGAGAACCGTTTTACCGCTGAACACTCCTGTCATCCCGTTGCTGAACAGTCCGGCGATCGCACCGTAGACATTGAGGGTTTCGAGGTTGGGTTTGCCGCAGTCGAAGTTGTCGACGATGAACGAGTGTTTGAGCGCGAGGATCGCCGCGTAGATCGTCGGTTTTTTCAGATCGTTGACTTCGTCATTTTCGGCCGTGCCGCATTTGCGGAATTTCTGTTCGCGTTTGCCCGTCAGCGGATGGTAGACGCGCACGAAGTTGTTCGCGATCAGACCCAGCAAGGCGTTGCTCGAGGGCTTTCCTTCGCCGTTGACCGGCGTCGTCAGGTTGCCGTTGATGACGACGTCGTTCTGGGCCGCGATCGTCAGCGACTGTTTGTATTCGCCGTGTACGTACACGTTGCCGCATTCAGCGTCTCCGGTATAGCTTGGGATGGGACCGAACGGAGAGTAGAGTTCGCCGCAACTGCCGGACACGTAGATGACGCCGGTGGCTGGGAAAGCCCTGGTCGTGGATTTTGCTTCCGTCACACCTGCTTCTACTTCACTGCACGTCCGTCCAGTGATTTTCATATTTTCGCCGGTCAGTTCGATTTCTGTCTTGCCGCAGTACTTGTATCCCGATTCGACAATGTGTTCGAGTTCTTCGTCACCCGGCGGCGGCTGGATCGACAGGGTTTCGTTGGGCGGTATCAACTTGCCTTTGAATGTGGGTTTGGCCGCTTCGCCGCAGCTCTCGTTGGAGTAGCCGATAGCACCTACCGCTCTGTTCTTTCCATTGCCGAATTCGATCCGGTCGTTCGCGTTACGGCCGAATTCCGGAGTACCGCAGATCCCTACGTGGTCCTCGGTGTGCATCGGTCCGCTGACGGATTCGTTGGATATGAAGTAGTTGTCGAATGCGCCACAGGACGGCCGTTCTCCGTAGAAATGACCACATTCCGGGCCACCTTTACCGTACAGCGACGAGTCACCGGTTTCATACACGCTGTACCAGACGTAGCTGACGAAGTTGGCGTTCTTGAAGGTCGCCACGATCGTGCGCTCCTTGCCTTCGGCAAAGCCCGTCGACTCCAAGCGGAAGGTCCCGGCGGCGCCCCCCAGTTTCTGTTCGAGCATGGTTTCGACCACGTTGTTCGTGTCGCATTTTTTGTCGTTTTCCGGTGCGCTTTCAGCCGGCAGCAGTTGAATCGCGTACTTCTCGCCGATGCTTTTGCCTTCCGGACCGGGGACTTCCGCGGTTTTTAGTTC
>DASXIB010000016.1:0-235182 GCA_036498245.1 Solirubrobacteraceae bacterium | reverse complement strand
GCATCCAAGCGCCTCAGGACGTTCCGGTGTTCCGCAAGGAGATCTACTTGGAGATACACCGGGAGGACGGCGAGGGAGCCGTGCCGAAGGAGGATGTCCGCCCCGAGGTCAGCGACGCCCTGCGGGAGCTCGGCGAGCCCTCGTAGCGAGTCGGCCCGGGAGTGGGCCGAGGCCGTTCTTGGCTGTCAGCCGAGCAGGAGGTAGAGCGTGCGGAACATGACCATAGCGACCACCGCCGCGGTCATGATCAGCGCGAGAACGAGCAGCACGAACCGAAACGAGCCGTGCTTGTGACGCCGGTCGACCTCCCGCTTGCGCGCGCGTTGCTCGGCGGTGCGTCTCAACGACGCGCGTCGGTGGCGATCGAGGGATATCTCCTTGACGAACGCTCGCTCCCAGTCGGCGAGACTCTGTCGCATCTTCATGACGGCGGCTCGCTGAGCAACTGCGGCTACGCGACCGGAGCCTCGGTCTCGGCGCGCTCGTAGACGTCGATGAAGCGCAGGTAGTTCTCGGCGATCTTCTGCGCCCCGGCGGCCCGGTCGATCTTTCCGTCGACGTACGCTTTCAGCGGCTCCCACCAGATCGAGCGGCCGATCGCGAAGCCAACGAACCCATCCACCGGAGCGGCCACGCTGAGCCAGTGGTCGACCTTCGCGTCGTCGGCACCCCGGCCGAGGACCACGCAGACCACGCCGTCGCGGCCCCCGGAGCGAGCCTGAGTGACGAGCATCTCGCAGTCCGAGCGCTCGTCGACTCCCTCGATCTTCCAGATGTCCACCTCGATGTCCGCGGCCTGGATCTCGGCGATCGCCCTCCTCATCAACTCCGGACGCAGCTCTGCGTCGTAGCGCTCGCCGTCCCCGTCGACGGACTCGAGCTGGCGATCCTCGGCCGGCACGAGCAGCTCGAACAAGAACTTCCGCTCGTGCTCGTGCAGCCAGTCCGACAGTCGCTTCAGCTTCGTCAGCTGCTCGCCGTTCTCCGCGGCGTCCCCGTCCGGGTTGTACCTGACGAGCACCTTCGTGAAGTCTGGGTCGAACCGTTCGATATGAGCGCCGAAGTCCTCTCCGTACTGGAAGTCGAACATGCTCTGTCCTGAGCGCTCGGCGGGCATTGCGAGCTTCAGCCCCTTCTCTCGAGCCTCCTCGGGCACGGTCGAGCCGAACTGCTCGTCGACGAGTACGCCGGCGACCGAGGCCTCCGACCCGGCACTGACGGCCCGCAGCATGCCCTCGAAGATCAGGTGCTTGGCGTCGGCGATCATCGCCGTCTGCTCGGGATCGGGATCGCCCTCGATCCCGAAGAACTTCTTCTGAAACGACCCGCGATGGTCGAACGCGAGGATGTAGAGCTTCTGGTCGTAGCCGAGTTGCATCGAGCAGTTTCCTTTGAAGTCGCTGATACGGTCTCGTCTGGGGCCTGTCCGGCGCCCGTGAGGCATGGACGAGGAACAAGCACTCTACCGGCGAGCGCTCATCTGGTGGTGTTCGAGCGGGCCTGGGCGGAACTGGGCGGCCTTAGAATGGATCGACGATGTCTTCCGGTGCCGATCTGTTCGTGGTGTGCAAGCAATGCGGATCGGAGGTCAGCCCGTATGTGACCGAGTGTCCCTACTGCGGCCATCGCCTGCAGCGACGCGCGCCCAAGCTTCCGCGCGAGAACGTGCCGAGACGACGCTCAGACCGGCGCGGGGCGCGATTCCGCAGGCCGTCGCTCGAGCGCCTGCGGCGACATCGACGTCGATCCGGTCGAGAGCGGGAGGGCCGCATCGATTCGCGCCCATACGCGACGATCGCCCTGGTGGCCGTGAGTTGCGCCGCGTGGGTGGCGTGGCGCGGGGGCTTCGTCGGGTTGGACAAGCTCCTTATCGTCGGTCCTCTGCACGGAGATTGGTGGAAGCTCTTGACGAGCCAGTTCACCTACCTGAACGGTCTGTACGAGTTCGCCACGCTCGTCGCGGTTGCGATCTTCGGCTGGCTGTTGGAGCGCCGGCGGGGACCGATCGTGGTGGCGATGGTGTTCCTCGCGGCGGGCGTGACCGGCGCGTTGGTCGCAAGTGCCGTCTATGCCGAGCCGATCGTCAGCGGCGGCAACGGGGCCGCGCTCGGGCTGATCGCGGCGTGGGCCGTTCCCGACCTCGAGGCTGCGCGGGCCGGTTACTACTACGAGGGCGACCTGCTCGGTACCGGGGCGATCGTCGCCGTGCTGTTGGCGATGCCGTTGGCCCTTCCCGATGTGAGCTGGCTGGCGGGAGTCACGGGCGGCGTGGTCGGTCTGATCGTGGGGGTGGGGGTGCACCGCGTGGACCCGCCGGAGTTATAGCGGAGGGGCGTGGGGCCGGAGGCGGAACGGGGAGGCGGAACGGGGAGGCGGAACGGGGAGGTGGAACGCTCCTATGATGGGTTTCCCGCCCCGCGACATGAGGAGCTGCAGATGGAGATCCGCTTCCTGGGCCAGTCGGCTTTCGAGCTGACCGATGGCGAGACGTCGGTTCTGATCGACCCCTTTCTGACCGGCAATCCCAAGGCGGCAGTCGCTGCGGACGATCTCTCGCCTGACGCGATCCTGCTCACCCATGGTCACGCCGACCACATCGGAGACACGGTGCCAATCGCCAAGCGCACGGGCGCCGAGGTGGTGGCGATCGTCGAGATCGCCAACGAGCTCCGCGAAGAGGGCATCGAGAAGACTCACGACCCGAACCTGGGCGGCACTGTCACGTTCGACTGGGGCGCGGTGAAGTTGGTGCCGGCGTGGCACACCTCGACGACTCCGAAGGGCACCGTGAACACACCGGCCGGATTGGTCGTGAGCTTCGCCGGAAAGACCATCTACCACCTGGGCGACACTGCGCTGTTCTCCGATCTCGGCCTGATCTCACGTAGCGTCGGCGAGATCGACGTCGCGTTGATGTGCATCGGCGGCCACTACACGATGGATCGCTTCGACGCGGTCGAGGCCGCCAAGCTGGTCGGCGCCCGGCAGGTGATCCCTTGCCACTACGACACGTTCCCGCCGATCGAGACCGACGCGCGAGCGTTCAAGGCTGACGTCGAGGCCGCGGGAGCCGGCGAGGTCGTGGTGCTGGCGCCGGGAGAGACGCTCTCCCCATGACGCTGACCAATGCGGTCGTCCTGATCGAGGCCGAGCGCGACGCGCTCTCCACGCTCGGCGGCGCGCTGGCCGACATCGAGGGCGTCGCCGAGGCGTACTCGGTGACGGGAGAGTGGGACTTCGTGGCGATCGTGCGCGTCCCCGACCACGAGCAGCTCGCCGACGTGGTCACCGCGGAGATCGGTGGTCTCTCCGGGGTGATCCGCACGCAGACGATGGTCGCGTTCGCAGCTTTCTCCCGCCACGACCTGGAAAGCCTCTTCTCGATCGGCGAGTAGGATTGGCCGGCTGGCCAGGATTGAGGTAGGCTGGCGGGCGTGGCCGAGAGCGCGCAGCCAACCGTGCAGTCCGAAGAGCTGGGCGGGCGAGCGGACTTTCGCGCGACCAGCGATCCCGCGCTGCAGGAGTCCTCTGAGCGTGGCCAGGTGGAGCTGCTCGGATATCGCGAGCTGTACTCGCTGTGGGAGCGCCAGCAGTGGGCGGTCCAGGATCTCGACTTCACACAGGATCGGATCGACTGGCACGAGCGGATCGAGCCGGAAGAGCGGTTCGCCCGGATGTACGGGCTGAGCGCGTTCTTCATCGGCGAGCAGCGGGTTGCCGCGGAGCTGGGCCCGATGATGCGGGCGTGTCCGCAGGAGGACATCCGGATCTTCCTCTGCACGCAGATCGCCGACGAGGCGCGGCATGTGGCGTTCTTCGATCGCTTCTACGCCGAGGTGGGCGTGCTCGAGGCGGAGGATCTCGACGGCCGGCTGAAGGAGACGAGCGAGCACCTGAACCCCGAGTTCGGCGTGCTGTTCGACGAGATGCTCGCTCAGCGCGTCGAGCGCCTGGCGCGGGAGCCTGAGGACACTGAGACGCTGGTCGAGGCGGTCACGATCTACCACATGGTGATCGAGGGGATGCTCGCGCTCACCGGCCAGCATTTCATCATCGGCTACAACGAACGCATGGGGACGCTGCCGGCGTTCGTGGAGGGCTTCATCAACGTGGCTCGCGACGAGCACCGTCACGTCGCCTTCGGTGCGCGCTTCCTGCGGGACATGGCGGCCACGGACGAGCGCTACAAGCAGGCGATCGGCCGGACGCTCGGCGAGGTCGGCCCTGTCGCCCAGGGCGTCCTTCGGCCGCGGTGGATGAGCGAGTCCGAAGAGGACGTCGAGATGTTCGGCATCCGCGTGGCGGAAACCCGAGCGTTTGCCACCAGCGCGTTGGAACGGCGCCTGAAGGTGATCGGGCTGGGCTGAGCCCGTCTGCTTGACTTCTGTCCGCTCGACCCCCCTCCGCTCGACCCCCCTCCGCCCGCTCGGCTCTTCGTCGGTCCTCCGATCACTCATAGACTGCCGGCGGTGGCAGCCGTGTCCCTGAAGCCCGACTACGGACCGACCCTCGGTCAGTTGCTCGCCCGTCGCTTTCCCGGCGACCCCCGTATGGTCCGTGTCGCGGCGGTCGCCGCCGGTGTGCTGTTCGCGGCGTCGATCCTCGCCGCCGTGCTCACGTTGCAGGACGCGACGATCTCCCATCGGGGGAAGGTGGCGTTCAGCTTTCACTATCGGAGCCTCTACAGGACGGTCCCCGACCCGGGGGGCTACGCGAAGGTCCAGCGCTTGCGCGCGGGAGGCGTGCTCGAGGACTCGCTCGCCGTCGCACCACTGCATCTGCCGCCCTACTCCGGCGGCCTCTCCGGCGAGTTGCCGCTGTACGCGTCCGCGCGCATCCACGAGTTGAGCAGCCGCGATCGAGACTTCGTCTTGCGGGGCGAGGGGAAGACGCGCGTGAACACGGTGCCCGCCTACAGCATCTTCTACACGACCACCGTGCGGGGGCAGAAGATGTACGGGCGGGACATCCTGCTCCTACCGGAACGCCCCGGAGCGAGGGACGGAGTGGATCTGGTGATGCTCACCTCGCCGACGGCCAACGCTCAGATAAGAGAACCGCAGGGCGTGGCGTCCACGGGCGTTCTACATATCCCGCTGCAGAGCTTCACCTTCGAATAGCCGCCAACGCCGTGGGCCAAACCGCTTTACGGCGTGGGCGCCAAACCGCTTACGGCGTGGGCGTGCCCTTGGGGCCCTTGCCTTCGGCTGGCACGGGCGTCTTCGGCGGGGAGCCAGACGGAGGGGGCGAAGGTTCGCCGGGCGCAACTACGGCCGGTGGTTCTGGAGCCGCGGGCGGCTTCGCGGGCGTGGTGGAGGTGGGTGTGGTTGGAGTGGGGGTGGGCGTCGCCGCCGGTGCGGGCGGCGGGTCGCTCTGGGTCGGCTGCGGTTCAGGCTGTGTCACCGGCGAGGCCGCTTCCGCAGGGGCCGGGGCGGCGGGGGTGGTGGGCTGCGGGGCGTTCGTGGCGGCGCTCGGAAGCTGCGTCGTCTCGGTGGTCACCTGAGTTACCTGGGTGGGCGCGGGCTTCGGCGGGACGGTGAGCGGCGCTGCCTTGTCCGCGGGAGTCGGCGTGACCGGCGAGTGCCCGGAGGCGGCCGGCGGCACGGTCTTGCCCGCCTTTGAGCCAGGATGGAGTGCGGCGTGAACCGTGATTGCCGCGTGCCTTGCGTGCATGTGCGCTCCGGAGCTGATCGGTTGAGGCTGCTCACCTACGACGACCGGTTCGCTCGTCAGGTGGGTGGCATGGGGCGTGGCGATCGAAGCGATCGGCGTGCGATGAGGATGAGCCGAGCGAGCCACGTGGTCGGCCTCGACCGCGCCGGCGGTGACGATCGCCGCCGCGGCCAGCCCGGCAGCGGCCTTTGTCGCCAGGGCGCCCACTCCCGCCGTCAGGAGGCTGCCGGCGGCACCCGCTCCCCCGGCCGCCCCGGCGCCCGCCGCGGCCCCGGCCCCCATCGTCGCCGTTGCTCCTGCGCCACCGGCCATATGAGCGCCACCCGCCGAGGCTGTCGAGCCGAGCTTCGTCAGCAGCAGCTTTTTGAGCAGCAGGAGTGGACCGACGGGGAACACGGCGGCCAGCACGTGGTTGTTCGTCTTCAGCTGCTTCTTGAACGAGCGGCACTGTTCGCAGCCACGCACGTGCCGGCGTCCCGGAGGGCTCAACTTCGTCAGGCCCTCGGCGACCTCGCCGAGCTCGAGGCGAACCTCCGAGCAGCTCAGCTTGCGCGCCTCGGCGGCCTCGGCCAGGGAGATGCGCGCGCGCACGAGCAGCGACTTCACAGATGGCACGGTGGTCTCCATCGCGTGGGCGATCTGCTCGTAGGAGAGCGCATCGATCTCGCGTAGCAGCAGCGCGGTCCGCTGTGTCTCCGGGAGTTGCTGCACGTCGCCGAGGAGCTGGCGGAAGCTCTCCCGGCGGATCACCCGATCGCCGGTCGACAGGCCGTGGTCGGCGAAGTGCACGTCCATCGAGTCGACGCCGATCGCCGATGCGCGACGCAGGTGGTTGAGCGAGCGGTTGCGCGCGATCCGGTAGAGCCACGGCCGCACGTTGATCTCGCGCTCGTCCGCGAGGACGGCGTTGAAGGCGGCGGTGAACACCTCCTGCAGCACGTCCTCGGCGTCCTCGCGCGAGCCGAGCATGTGCCGGCAGAACGAAAGCAACCGCGCTTGGTAGCGCGAGAAGAGGACCTCGAACGCAGCATGCTGTCCGCGGCGGGTGAGCGCTATCAGCCGCTCGTCGGCCTGTAGGCGCAGCAGAGGAGACGGACCGCGCAGGCCCGGCAGGCTCGAGTGTTGTAGTGCGGAGACCTCCACGGACGGTCCAATCGCTGCAAATGCTGCCTTACCCTTGCTGACACGGTAGCAATCGAGTAGTTGCGGTCTGAGCGTGCTGTTGCGGCTTGCGCCGCTTCCGGACCGTGGTTGCAGCGGGACGCTGCGATCCGTATGCGCTACGGACGGGCTCTTACGAGGGTTGTCAACAGGTCGTCACGGCGGCTTGCATAGACTGGCGCTCGGAGCCCGGGTGGCGGAACGGTAGACGCGGCTGACTTAAAATCGGCAGCCCGAACAAGGGTATGTGGGTTCGAATCCCACTCCGGGCATCTCTGGATCTTGATTCTGGTCGGTGACTATCGCCCTCCGGCTGGCCCGCACGCGTCGCCGGTGAGCAGGTAGAGTCGTCGCGCAGATGTCCACCGCGGAAGCCGCAACACAGGAGACCAGTACGTTCCATGGCGGCCGGTTGATCGCCCGCCGGCTGAAGGCCCACGGCGTGAGCAAGCTGTTCACGCTCTCCGGCGGCCATCTGTTCTCGATTTACGATGGCTGCCGCGAGGAGGGGATCGAGATCGTCGACGTTCGCCACGAGTCCACCGCGGCCTTCGCGGCGGAGGGGTGGGCGAAGGTCACGCGCGAGCCGGGCGTGTGCGCGCTGACGGCCGGTCCCGGGGTCACGAACGGGATGAGCGCGATGGGAAGCGCGCAGGCGAATCACTCGCCGATGGTCGTGCTCGGCGGCCGCGCTCCGGCGATGCGCTGGGGCCAAGGCTCGCTGCAGGAGATCGACCACGTGCCGTTCGTGCGCCCGCTGACGAAGCTGGCCAGCACCCCGGAGAGCGCCGCGGAGATCCCCGGCCTGGTGGACGAGGCGTTCGCCATCGCGCTCGCGCCACACGGGGGGCCGACGTTCGTGGACTTTCCGATGGACTACGTGTTCATGGAGGCGCCCGAGCCGGAGGGGGCGCGTGAGGGGTTGCCCGCGCGACCGAGCAAAGGTGCGAGCGGCGATTCGATCGAACGCGCGGCGGAGCTGCTGAAGAGCGCCGAGCGCCCGGTGATCATGGCGGGGACCGACCTGTATTGGGGGCACGGCGAGCAGGCGTTGCTGGAGTTGGCCGAGACGCTGCGGGTGCCGGTGTTCCTGAACGGACTGGCGCGCGGCTGCGTGCCGGCGGACCACGAGCTGTTCTTCTCGCGCGCGCGAGGACAGGCGTTGAAGGGCGCCGATGTGGCGTTGGTGATCGGTGTGCCGATGGACTTCCGGCTGGGCTTCGGTGGGTCGTTCGGGGAGGACACGGAGATCGTCACGATCGATGTGGCCGAGCCCGAGCGCAGGCACCCGCGGGCGGTCGCGGCGGAGTGCTACGGAGCGGTGGACGCGACGCTGGGCGACCTGCGTGCGGCGGCCGGCGGCAAGCCGCTCGCGAGCGAGCGGTGGGTGACCGACCTGCGGGCGGCGGAGACCGAACGGCGCGAGGGCGAGCGCGCGGAGCGCGAGGACGACCGCTCGCCGTTGCACCCGATGAGGCTGTACGCCGAGCTGGGGGCGGTGCTCGATCGCGACGCGATCGTGATCGGCGACGGCGGCGACTTCGTGTCCTACGCAGGGCGAGTTATCGACAGCTACCAGCCCGGCTGCTGGCTCGACCCCGGGCCCTTCGGCTGCCTGGGTGCCGGGCCCGGGTACGCGCTGGCGGCCAAGCTGGCGCATCCAGAGCGTCAGGTGGTGTTGCTGCAGGGCGACGGCGCGTTCGGGTTCAGCGGGATGGAGTTCGACACGCTCGCGCGACACGGGGTGAACGTGGTGGGGGTGATGGGCAACAACGGGATCTGGGCACTGGAGAAGCACCCGATGGAGTTCCTCTACGGGTACTCCGTCGCGGCTGACCTGCGGCCGAAGACGAGGTACGACCAGGTCGTCGAGGCGCTCGGCGGACACGGAGAGCTGGTGGAACGCCCACAGGACGTGCGCCCCGCGCTGGAGCGCGCCTTCAGCGCTGGGAAGCCGGCGCTGGTGAACGTGCTGACGGATCCCACGGTCGTGTATCCGCGCAAGTCAAATCTCGCCTAAGCGAACCTGGCCTGAGGCGGGGTTCTAGGACCGGGACCCCGGATCGTGGTGGTGCGACCGGGCTCCGATTCGATCCGGCGGATGATCGCCACTACGCACGCCAGCCGCCCGCAGCCGCCAGGCGGAGGGCCCCTCCAAACAGGATGTCGCGCTCTGACACCTCGACCTGGGTGAGCTCGAACGCGCGCATCGCCTCCTCGAGCAGGATCATGCCCGCGACGATCGTCGGTGCGCGGTCGGGATGCAGGCCGACGAGCGTGCGACGCTCGGCTTCGCTCATGTCGGCCAGACGGGCGAGCAGCAGCTCGACGGTCGCGAGCTGCAGGGGGTAGCCGTGGACTCGATTTGAGTCGTATGGATCGAGCTCGAGCTCGATCGCGGCTGCCGAGGTGGCGGTCCCCCCGACGGCCACACCCTGCTCAACTGCCGCGCGCTCGCCCGGCGGGAGTCCGTCGAGAAATACCGAGCGAACGTCGCCCGCGAGGCTCTGCAGCTCCTCCGACGCGGGCGGATCGGAGTGGATGTGCCGCTCGCTCATCCTCACGACGCCGGCCGGCAGGGAGACGTGAAAGCCGGCGACCTGTCGGCGGCCGACGATGAACTCAGTCGAGCCACCGCCGATGTCGATCACAAGCGTGGGCTCCTCAGCGGCGTGCCGATCGTGATCCTGCTTGTCCGATCGCTCATCCGAGGCCGGCCGTTCGCCGGCCGACTGCGCCTCGTCCAGTCGGTCGGACATCGCGCCGAGGAACGTGAGTTGGGCCTCTTCCTCGCCCGTGAGCACGCGAGCGTCGAAACCGTACTGCTCGCGCACGCGCGCGGCGAACCCCTCGCCGTTGGTCGCGTCGCGCACGGCGGAGGTGAGCACGGCGAGGTTGGCCGCGCAGTCGTGGGCGTCGACCTCGCGGCGGTATTCATCGAGCGTGTCCACCACGCGGGCGATCGCCTGGGGAGAGAGCGAGCCGGAGGCGTCCACGCCGTCGCCGAGCCGGGTTACGGTGGATCGCCGAACCACCTCGGAGACCGCCCCGGACGGGTCGACGTCGGCGATCAGCAGGCGGGTGGAGTTGGTTCCGATGTCCACTACCGCGACCCGCATGCGCCGAGATGGTAGACGGTGCAATAGGTTTGCCGCACACGAGCGGAAGGGAAGACGATGAGCGAGCAAACCGGCGGTGTGGCGTTGGTGACGGGAGCAAACCGCGGGATCGGACGCGAGGTGGCGCGCCAGCTGGCCGAGCGCGGGTATCGAGTCCTGCTGAGCGCGCGCCACGCCGAGAAGGCGGCCGCGGCGGCGGCGGAGCTGAGCGAGAGCACGGGTGGCCAGGTGACTCCGTTGGCGCTTGACGTGGCCGATCCGGCGAGCATCGCGCGGGCGGCGGAGCAGGTGAGCGTAGATCCGGGACGGGTGGATGTGCTGGTGAACAACGCGGGCATCGGCAGCGACTTCGGCGTCGCCGGCGTGGAGCCGGACTTCGCGAAGATCCAGGCGGCGCTGGAGACGAACTTCTTCGGCGCCTACCGGTTGACGGTCGCGCTGCTGGGGCTGCTGCGCAAGAGCGAGCACGCGAGGATCGTCAACGTGTCCAGCGGCATGGGCGGCCTGACCGAGATGGGCGGCTGGTCGCCGGGGTACAGAGTGTCGAAGGCCTCGTTGAACGCGATGACCAGAATCCTCTCGACAGAGTTGAAGGACGAGGGGGTCCTCGTGAACTCCGCCTGCCCCGGGTTCGTCGCCACCGACATGGGCGGCCCGATGGGCGCGAAAAAGTCGGTAGAGGACGGCGCCGCGGGGATCGTCTGGCTGGCGACACTTCCCGATGATGGACCTACTGGCGGGTTCTTCAGGGATGGGCAGGCGATTGCGTTTTGAAGTTTTGACCTCGCGTTGAGCTTCCGCGTTGAGCTCCGGCCGTCCAGTTCCCGGGCGACATTTTCAGGGCCCGGGCGCTGCCGCACGGTGGGGCGCAATCCATGGCCCAGAGCCACCCGAAGGGCCGCCGTCTGCTAGAACATTAGGAGCGACGCGGGGTGGAGCAGTCTGGTAGCTCGTCGGGCTCATAACCCGAAGGTCGCGGGTTCGAATCCCGCCCCCGCTATGAGGAAAGGTCCTGGTAATCAGGGCCTTTTTTCGTTGAGGCTGGGGCGCGGGCGGCTCGCCAAGGTTCCAATAGGGTTCCGTTTGCGCTCGTGTAAGGGCCCGGCGTTTCCCTTGGCTTGGTCGCGGGCCGAGGGCCGAGCGGTCGCTGGTTCAAATCCTGTCTTCCCGATTGGAAGATTGTTGGTTGCGGGAAGGGGCGGGGGAGGGCCAGGGCGGAGAGATTGGCTCTGGGATCGGGATTCTGGCCGGCGCCAGCGCGGAGCGCCCATTGGGCACCGCGCGGCGATTTCGACCCGGAACGCCCACGAAGCCGCCCACGCCGTAGAGCGTGGGCGGTCCAACGCAGCAAGCGGAGCCGAGACGGCTAGCGCCGGTTCCACGGGATCGGAGTGGGCTCGACTTCGTCGTGCAGGGTGGTCTGGCCGGGGACATCGCGGCCGCTGTTGTTGGCGACAATCCCGTAGATCGCGCCGACGCGGAACGGGCAGGTAGACGAGGTGTTCGACAGGGAGGTGGTGGGGATGGGCGCACATCGTCTCCGGTCCACCAGGCGCGCAGGGCGCCTAGAACACAGTGGTGTTTGTGCTGGCCGGCGGTGTCTTAAGCGACAAGCGCCTCGGCGATTGCCGCGAGCATCCCGGCTCGCTCCTCGCGGAACGCGTCGAAGTCGTCGGTGAACAGCGTCTCCGACGTCACCGCGCCGGCCAGGATGGGGTCGAGATCGTCACCGGTCGGCATCAGCGCCTTGTACTCGCTGGGCCGTTTGCGTTTGATCTTGTTGTTGTCCGTCCGACTCAGGATGCACATGTTCGCGAGGCAGTTGATATTCGCCGTCGGGACTCCATCGTCGCGTAGAAGCGCGCGAGGGTACATGTGATGAAACTCGTGTTTGTTGTAGGCCTGGAGCACGGCCGCGAGGTCAACTCTGTTCCCCGATATGAAGCTTCGTGGCTCCCTAGACGCGAGCAGAAGGACGAAGGCTGCCGAGCGCGCGGACCCGAGCCGGAACGCGGTGTCGAGGAAGAACTCGCGGAGGTTGACGGGCACGGTGAACTCCCCAAGCGTCGTCTCTTCCTCGCTCCGCAGCTTGACCATCTCGGCGACGTCGCTGCGGGCAACGCGGTTCGTCTGCCCGCTGTAGCGCTCGGAGAAGCAGGAGCGCCAGAACCATCGTTCGAGTGTCCGACGGGATTGTGCCGGCACGGTTAGCTGCTCAGTCCCCGGGATGGCGAAGTAGACGGAGAGCGGTATCAGCATCGCAGGGTACGGCATGTTCCGGAGGGTCTCTACTCCGAGTTGAGTGCGCAGGAAGTCGATGGCGCCCTTGATCCCATTTTCGACCTCGTCGAACCGGTCACGCACTTCGCTGCCGTTCAACGAGATGAGATGGTCCGCCGTCGGCTGGCCCGTGAGGATCCCCGCGCAGCATCGCAGCACCAAGCTGGTGTCCTCGCCAACGCCAGCGAACCCGTGGTCCTCAAGGGCCTCCCTCAGGTCCTCAAACCGGTGCTGGAGGTCGAAGTCCTCACTCCACGTCCAGGCAGTGAGCAGCTGCAAGGTGTCGAGCGGCACCCCTTGGTGGTTGATCCGCTCAAAAACGATCGCCACCTTCGCGCGGTCGTCGGTTCGCAACACCTCGACCGGGATCTGGGCCTCCTTGATCCTGGACTGGAGATCATCGATGTGCGCCAGGAATGCTTGATCGACCCGCTCTGTGGCCTGCCGATACCCGGCGCTGTCGAACAGCACGCTTATCGGGAAAAACCGATCCGGGGTCGCCTCGTCCCCCTTCAGCGCAAAGAAGCTGGAGTCCTGGGGGTCAGTCTCGACCTGGTAGTCGAAGTAGATGTCGGTCCACTCGTCCGCCGGCGGCCGCGGAAGTCCCGTCTGGAACGAGGCAAACATCGACGTCACGCGCTGCTGGCCGTCGAGCACGTAGTCGATCGGGTAGTCCTCGCGCAGCGGCGGAAGCTCGTAGGGGCCGAGCTGGCGCTCGTGCTTGAGCAGCTCGCTCGCGCGCCAAAAGAGGAGTGATCCGAACGGGTATCCCTTGTAGATGCTGTCGATGAAAAGCGCGATCCGGTGTGGCTCCCACACGAAGTCTCGCTGAAAGGCGGGAATGCGTATCTGGCCGGCCCCGACGCCCTCGATCAGCTCTCGGATCGTCATCGGTCCCGTTTCGGCCATCCGGTTCGCTCGGCGAAGCCCACGTCCGCCACCTTAGCCGTAGGACAGGGCGGCAAGACGGCTGACCCAGTCGCGGACTCCTGAATTGAACCGAGGAGAGCCGCGGCGAGCGCCATGCTCACGTCCGTGGGCGTTCCCCCAGGTTGCCGTCCACCCATCTGATGCGTTTGAGATCGTTCCAGAGCCAGTCGTACACGACCTCCTGCGCGGAGAACAAGCTGAACACTTCTAGTACGCTGGTGTGGCTGGTCGAGTCCAGCCACGCCCGTTGCCGCGTCCGCAGCGCTCGGCCGCGGCGTGCCTGCTCGATGAACATCGCATGCTGCTCCTCGCGGCGGTCCTCGTGCTCGATCTCGATCTCGACACGCGACGACTCTTCGGCGGGCAGCGCCTCCAGCCACCAGGCAATCGTCGGGCCGCCCTCGAAGCCGCGCGTCGGGTCTCCTGGGTTCAGGTAGCCGTGGAGCACCGCGGGGAGAGTCGCGGCGGTCTGCATCCATGGGGCGAGACTGCGCAGCTGGCCGGCAGCCAGCCATTCATAGCCGTGGATCGCAGCCGTGAAGCCCGCCTGAGTTCGTTCGAGCATTCGTTGCTCGCTCCATCCGCTCCACACCCACCCGCCGGGGCCCTGGTCCGGGCCTGGGAACGGTGGCTCGAGTGTGTCGATGCCTTCTGCGAGCTTCGCGCGCAAAGCGGCGGCGACGCCGCGGACGAGGACCCGTCGCCCGTCGGCCAACAAGAGCAGCTCGGCGTCGTCGGGGATCGCATCCGAGATCGGCTGGATTGAAATCACCTCGTCGTGCATGAACGACAGGCTCATCAGCGAGCAGACAGCCGCCCAGATCTCCGCATCTGCGAGGGGACCGTCGATCAGTCTGAGCGTCCGCGCCTTCAGCTGCGCCTGGAGCGCGGCCCGTAGCTGCTCGAAGGACCATCTCCATGCCCACGCTGCTTGGCGGCCGGGACGTGCGCCGTGGATGTTCGCCCAGTCGTCCAGTTCGCTGCCCCCGGGTGCGAGCAGCGCGACGAAACCCCCTGCGGGCAGCTCGTTCACACCGGGTAGCTGCCGCGGGCCGGCATACCAGCCGGTGGTGAGCCACGCCCCGTCGACGTGTGTGCCAGTCGGCGCGAGCTGACCGTCGCGAACGAGCGGACAGAACAGCTGTTTCAGCGATGCCGCTCCTTGGAGCCACGCTTCGCACGCGCTTCGGATCTCCTCAGCGCACTGCAGCGCCGGCGGCGGCGTCATGTCTTCGGACTGCGACCACTTGGCAAGGCCCTCCTCCACCACTTGGCTAGCGAAGCCGCCATGGGCTGCGGCAAGCGGACCCAGCAGCGCGCTGACCTGAGCGTAGCTGTACGTGCCGACCGCGATCGCCAGCGGGTAGCGCCACGACTCGAGGCCCGCGGGATCGGCGATGAGCTCTTGCGGCGCCGGCTCGCCGGCGATCAGGCTCTCGGCGGCGAACCACTGGGCGAGCACGATAAGCGGGAACACGAGTGTGCGATCGCGGCGTACGACGAGCCGTGTCCCCTCGATTAGACCTGGGTCCTCCCCGGCAAGGACATCAGCCTCGGGAACTGGCCCGCCACCGCGGCGGAGCGAGAGGATCGCGAGGCGTCGCAGCAGCGGCGTGACGTCAGCATCGACGCGCCCGATCGCGAGTTCCACGAGACTTCTCAGTAGCTCACCGCGCGAGGCCGGGACAGCACCGTTGTTGCGGCGAAGGTATCCGCCGAGAAGCACAGCGAACAGTGGCAGCCGAATCGCTTGGCGCAGATTCTCCGGCCAACCGGCGTGCGTGCCCGTTGTGACCGCGATGCCCGCGACCCGGCCGACGAGCGCAGAGGCCTCTGCCTCGCCGAGCTGCTGGAGGTGGACGAGCTCTTGCGCGTGCTCGATCGCGCTCAGCGGGCGGCTGCTCAGCAGCACGCGCGTAGCTGGCCAACCGGCCGCGAGCACCCGTGCCTGGCTCAGCAGCTCGCTGGCGGCACCTGCTCCGGGCTCGTCGATGCCGTCGAGCACGACTATCGCGCCCTGCTGGCGGGGGTCCCCGAGTCCCTCGCATGCCTGCAGCGCCTTTGCCTGCAGGTCTCCGTCGATGTCGCGGGCGCGCAGATACACAGGCGCGGGTGCGCTCGCGTCCTGGAGCTGGGCGGCGATCGCCTCCTGGTGGTATCGCTCGCCGGCGAGCGACTTGCCAACACCCATGTCCCCGCCCAGCACCCGCAGCGGTCGCTCTTCGCTCGGAAGCGCCTGGGCAGGTGCGGCTCCGATGCCGAGTTCGTGGGCCATCGCTAGAGCCAGCGTGGTGTCGACCCCGGCGACCTGCCAGCGCTCCACGCATCGTGCGCGGCTCGCGCGTCCGAGCTCATCGAGCCTCGCTGCACGTGACATTCCCGGTAGGTCCGCGAGCGCCCGGCTGATTTCGTCCGACACCGCCGAGTCGACCTCCGCGGCCAGATCCTCGGCGCTGGTGAGCTCCCGATACTTGACGTGTGGGCGTACCTGCTCGAGCAGCTTCATGGTCGCCTCGTCACGGTGCTCAGTGGGCAGGATCAGCACGATCAGCCGCCGCTGGCAGGCGAGCGCCTCGCCGACCTCTTTGATCACCGGATCGGTGGTTCGGCTCCCGACAAGCCAGAAGACGAATGCCGAGCGACGTACCTTCTCCAGGTAGGCCTCCCGTACGTCTTGGGCGCTGGCCGGGGTGTGCTCAAACGCCCACGCGAGCAGGAACGGCGCCCTTCCCAGGGTCTGCTCGACGCATTCGCGCGCAGGCGCCAGCTCCTCGTCCATGACGCTGGAAATGAACGCCAGCAGCTGTGGCTCACCCGCGCGCAGGTGCCCGTCGGACATCTGGCGATTCTACGCCCGGGGTGGGATGCGCCCGCTGGCACCAGCGGCTCCTTTCGGCCCGCTCAGCGGCCGCTGAGCTATAAGCCTGGGCCCGCGCGAGTGCCGCGCTGCGCTCAGGCGCGGAACAGCGGGAACGGTGGGTTTAGCGGGTCAACGGTGGCAAACGGCCCACGCGTCTGCGCCTGGCGCGGCAGCGACTCGGCTCCGAGGAAGCTTCTCTGCGCCCACTCCTGCGCGTTCGTGTGGCCAAACGGGAGGGTACTTTCGAGGATCGCGTCGAACACGCCCCCGATGGCGTCCGCGATCGCCTTGGGGTCATCGACGGCCGCGAACGTGGCGACCACGCTGCCCAAGTCGAAGAGCAGGTGGACCAGGTACTTGGCGCTCTGGCCGTTGCGTTGCACTGTCCGCCACAGCTCGGCGACGTTCAGCTCGTGCCCGGCGATGTTCCAACGTGCGTACCAGAGAACCCCGGGTGTCCCGGTGATCTTGTTGCGGATCGGCGTCTCGGCCCAGGGCCGGACGGTCCGCAGCAGCGTGAACCGCGTTTCGTACTTGCGTGCTGCGTGCCCGTTGCCGAGCAGTCGCTGCGCAGTCGGGTGCCGCCCCGCGATCCATGCCTTCCCGACGGGGTCGCGGGTCGCGTTCACAAACTCAGCGTCCAGGTAGCTGCTGTAGAAGAGCCACGCACCTCGCTCGAGGTCGCGCAGTGCCTGCTGCAGGCGGGCCAGGTCGTCCGCGTGCGGTCGGCGACAGTGAGCGTTGCGGTTGCGTAGCTCGCGCAGCTCATCCGCCCGGCCACGCCATCGTTCGCGCGGAGGTAGCAGCGGGCTGAAGAGATCCCAGTTGTCCTCAATCAGCGCGAACAGCGCTCCGACGTCCGCGTAGGCGAGTAGCTCCTCGCCGTCGGCGGAGGCCATATACGCGTTGCGCTGATCGCCGACGAGGCGCTTTCCCGCGGAGGCGTGCAGGTGCTCGCCCCAGTGCACGCCGTAGCGTGAGCGCATCTCGACATAGGCGGCCTCGCGAAGCCAGTTCTCCAGCTGCCACCAGCGTCCGTAGAAGGCGAGGGCAGCGCTCGGCACGCCAGCGTCGATCAACCGCGTCAGGTGTGAGGTGTCCTCGCCGGGTTCGATAGGTGAATTATGCGCGCGCCAGTATCACCAGCCGGAGGCATGTCTGCCAGTACCGGCCCACCGGCGCTGCAAGCAGCCTTCAGGCGTCTATGGGCGCTGCGCCGGCTGCGGCTCGCATGTCCCCGGCCGGCTGGCTGCCTGGCGCTGCGCCGAGAGCCAGCACTCGGTTCCCGGAGCAAGCTCCCGGTCGCTGAACAAGCACGGCAGAACAGACCAGATGCACGGGTGTGCCATCGGTGTGTGATTGCTGTGCAAGTCGTTGGCCGTTTCGGGCCGCTCAGGGTCATCACACATGTGATGACGGCAGCCAGCATCGGTGCGTCGGGAGGCGGCGGGTATGCGCGCTACCTGGAGAGCAAGACCGTCGCGCCCGAGCGCGGGGACTACTACCTGACCCCCCATGGGGAGATGACCCAAGCCCCCGGCCGCTGGCTCTCCGATGGCGAGACTCTGGCGAGACTGGGAGTGCAGGCGGGCGAGCCGGTCGATGGCGCGGACTTCATTGCGTTGATGGAAGGCCGCCGTCCCGACACCGGCCGATGGCTGCGCCCCGAGGGCGCCGGCGGCGGCAGGGGCGGTGGGATCGACGTGACATTCAGCGCCCCGAAGTCCGTCTCGACGGTGTGGGCGCTGGGCGACCCGTGGCAGCGCGAACAGATCGAGGCCGCTCACGCCAGAGCCGTCGAGAGCACGGTCCGATATCTGCGCGAGCAGGTGCCGGTGGTGCGCCGCCGCTACGACGGGCAAGTGGTCGAGGAGCACGCCAAGGACGTGATCGCCGCCGAGTACCGGCACACGACCGCCCGCGGCGTCAGCGGGGCGCAGGCGCCCGACCCGCAGCTGCACAGCCACGTCGTGATCAGCGGCACGGTCAGGGACGACGAGCGGATCGTCGCGGTCGCTTCGCGGCCGATCTTCCGCTCGGCGCGTGAGTTGGGCGCGTTCTACCGATCCTCGCTCGCCGAGGAGCTGGTGGGGGAGGGCTATGACGTCGAACGCGGCACAGGCAAGGACGGCCGCTACTTCGAGATCGCCGGGGTACCACGCGGGCTGATCGAGGAGTTCTCCGGCCGCAGCCGCGAGGTTGCCAGAGCAGCGGAGCGCTTCCGCGCCCGCCACGGCAGGGCGCCGGAGCGTGGGGAGCTGCGCAACCTCGCGCTCGAGAACCGCCGGGCAAAGGAGATGACGACACGCGGCGATCTGCGCCGCGTGTGGGGCGAGACTGGCCGCCGCCACGGGTTCGGTCCCGATGAGGCCATACACCTGATTGGAGCCCCCGAGCGACCGAAGGTCGAGCGTCTGATCGAGGATCGCATCGAGGCAAGGCTGACCGAGCAGCACGCCGTGTTTCAGGCGCGTGATCTACATGCAGTCGCGCTGGAGCAGACCGCAGGGGAGATGCCCCCTGATCAGGCGCTCGCCGTTGCACGGGAGATGATCCGCGACCGGCGGGTGCTCACGCTGGAGGGCGGGCGGATGACGACGCTCGCTGTCCGCGCCCAGGAGCAGGCGATCGAGCGCCGCGCCGCGCAGCTCGCTCGGCCAGCCGGCCGAGATGCCGGCGCGCGAACACGGGCCGATGCCGCGCGCGAAGTCGCAGAGCGCCTCGGGGGACCATTGACCACCGAGCAGAACCACGCACTGGGGATTCTCACGGGACCGGAGCGCGCCGCCGTCCTCGTCGGCCCGCCGGGACCGGCAAGGGCGTGGTGATCGACGCCGCTGCCCGCGCTGAGCAGCACGCCGGCCGCCAGACACTCGGCATCGCCGTGTCCGGGTCCACCGCTGAGCGGCTTGGCACCGACAGCCCAGCACTCGCCGGACAGACGCTCACACTCGACGCGCTGGTCGCTCGCGCGAACACGGGGACCGTCGCGGTCGACCGGGACACGACCCTGTTCCTGGACGAGGCGGGGATGGTTGACCACGCCCGGCTCGATGCCCTGACGGACCTTGTAGAGCGGACGGGGGCGAAGCTGATCGCGGTCGGCGACGGCAAGCAGCTCCCCTCGATCGGGCCGGGCGGGATGTTCGACCGCCTTGCTACGCACATGCCAACAGCAGAGCTCGCGGACATCCGTCGCACCCAGGACCCCGAGGAGCGGCGGGCGTGGGCCGCCCTTCGCGCCGGCGATCCGGAGCGCGCGATGGCCCACTACTTCAACCGCGCACAGCTGCACTTCGCCGACACCCGCGATGAAGCCGGCGAGGGAGCCGCCCAGCGCTGGATGACGCTCGCCGAGCAGCACGGCATCAGCCGGGTCGCGTTGATCGCCGACGCCTCCAACAAGGAGATCGACCGACTCAACGCTCGCGCCCAACACCTGCGGGCCGAGCGCGGCGAACTCGGCCAGCGCGAGGTCCCGCTCGCAGATGCCCACTACGGGCTGCGGGAAGGCGACGTCGTGGCGTTCACTACCCAGCACCGCGCCAGGGACCAGCCGCGCGTGGAGAACGGCACCCGCGGCCAGGTCACGCGCATCACCGAGCACGGTGCGCTGACCGTGGCGCTGGACGGCTCAGGGCGCACGGTGCGGCTCGCCGGCGAGGACATCGACACTCTCCGCCTCGGCTACGCCCAACACGTCTATCGCCAGCAGGGCGCCACCGTTGATCGCGCCGTCGCCGTGACCGGCGGCTGGCAGACAAGCAAGGAGACCGCCTACGTCGAGGCGAGTCGTGCCCGCCACGGCACCGACTGGTTCCTCGCGCGCGAGGACCTCGGCATCGAGGGACAGGACGCCGACCGCGTCATGCAGCTCGCGCACAGGATGCGCACCAGCCGAGCGCAGAAACCCTCGCTCGCCTACGAGCCCTACGACCCAGCCTTCGGCCCCGGATACGACCTCGGGCCCCTACGACTCCCCCGTACCCCCGCTGCCATCCTCATCCGGCGCAGCCAGAACCACGACCGCCCGGCGGCTGACCGCGGCGCCGATCGCGGACGCTGACCGGGCAGTCCGGGAGCCTCGTGCGCTACCTAATGCCGGCGAACAGATCCGAGGGCGGCAGCTCGAGCGCTGCTGCCAGGCGCAGGATCAGTCCGAAGGAGGGCGCGGCCTTGCCGGTCTCGATTCGCGAGATGTATGTGTACAGCACGTCGACCTCGCGGGCGAGCTGGGATTGGCTGAGGCCGCGTCGCTCGCGCGCACGGGCGAGGTTGGCGCCGAAGTGCTGCTGGCCGTTCATTGGCGTGAGCCTACTCACAGTGCTATAGCATCCCATGTGCTACGTTTCTAAGTGCGATAGCCGTACGAATCGGCCCCGGCGCAGTTGTAGCTGCCCGGGGCCCGGCAAAGAAGGAGTGACCCTTCCATGCAAGATCAACCTAGCCAACTTTTGGGCGAGGGAGACCCTCGGGTCGAACGGACAATTGTCCTGCAGGTTCTTCGCGACGACCGCGATGAGCGCTGGTCGCGCACAGGGCTTGAGGTCGAACTGGCGGAGATCGAGCCGCTCGACATTAGCGACGCGCTCGCCAGGCTCCACGACAGCGGCATCGTCTGCGTGTCGGGTGAGTCGGTGTGGGCGTCGCGCGCGACCGAGCGTCTGGACGAGCTCGGTCTGATCTCGATATAGGCGCTCGCGATGTCCTCGAACATCCCCAGCAGGCAGGTGGGGTGTCTCGCCTCGCGCCCGGCGAGTGGGCTTGTACACCAACTCGTTGGCCGCTTTCGCCTGCTCAGGGTCATTAACGGTATGGACGGGACAGAACCCACAACAACACCGGTCGCCGAGGCGACACTGGCCGAAGGCCCGCTGCTGTGCCCGCACGACGCGGCGAGGCTGCTGTCCGTGAAGCCGAGCTGGGTATACGAAGCCGTACGCGCCCAGCGGATACCGTGCCTGCGCGTCGGCCGGCACATACGCTTCACGCGCGCGATGCTCGAACAGTGGCTCGCCGAGCACCTCGACGGCTGATGTCCGACATGGCATCAGACATCGACACAAGGCGAGCGGCTACGGGTCGGCGCTCCTACGGCAGCGGGCGCCTGTTCGAGGTGCCCGACAAGACCGGGCGGATCAGCTGGTACGGCTCGTGGTGGTCCGGCGGCACGCGGGTCAAACGCAAGATCGCCGCCAAGCGCACGCCGGGCACCGCCGACGGGCTCACGCGCGCCCAGGCCGAGAGGGAGCTGCGCAAGCGGATCGACCGGGACGTGATCGTGCCGACCGCCGCCAGGCGCACGCTGCAAGAGGCCGGAGCCGCCTACGTCGATCACCTCGAGCACGTGATGGAGCGCAAGCGCTCCACGATCCAGGACTACCGCGGACATCTGCGCCGCCATCTCGTCCCGTTCTTCGGCGAGCGGCCAATCGACAAGATCGACGCCGCTCAGGTCGCGCAGTACCTCAAGCGCAAGCGCAACGACGGCCTGTCCTCAAAGACTGTCCAGAACCACCTGAACTTCCTCCACGGCGTGTTCGCCTTCGCGATCAAGCGCGGCTGGGCACAGAGTAACCCCGTCGCCCACGTCGACCGCCCCAAGAAGAACCGCTCCCCCCACCAGCGCGTCCGATTCCTACAACCAGCCGAACTGGACAAGCTGATCGCTGTAGTTCCCAACGACACCCTCGGGGGCATCGAGCGGGTGCTCTACCTGGCCGCCGCGCTCACAGGCCTGCGCCAAGGCGAGCTGCTCGCCCTGAAGTGGCTCGACATCGACTGGCAGGTCGCGCGCATCCGAGTCGCGGACAACTTCACGCGCGGACAGATGGACACCCCCAAGTCCCACGAAGGCCGCTCAGTCCCGATGGCCGCACGGCTCGCCCGAGAGCTCGAAGATCTCCACCGGCGCTCCCGCTTCCGCGTCGACCGGGATCTCGTCTTCTGCCACCCCGACACCGGGCATGTGTTCGACCCGTCGAAGATGCGCAAGCGCTTCAAGGACCACCTAGCCCAGGCAGGCGTCCGCGAGATCACCTTCCACGAGCTACGCCACACCTTCGGCACGCAGATGGCCGCCGCCGGGGCGCCTCTACGCGCGATCCAGGAGTGGATGGGCCACGCCGACGCCAAGACCACCGAGATCTACCGGCACTACGCGCCCGATCCCACACACGGAGCGGCGCTGGTCGAGCGGGCCTTCGGCGGTCCAGATCACCCTGGGTCCGCCTGACGCTCCACAGACGGCCCAGCACATCTCGAAACAAGCTCCGACGGCTTCGCTCATAACCGGATACGTTTCGAGCGTGGCAAAAGGGGATGGCAACGGACAACCCAACGGCCACGCGCTGTTCGAGGCGGCGAACAAGCTGCGCGGTTCGGTCGAGTCGGCCGAATACAAGCACCTCGTCCTCGGCCTGATCTTCCTGAAGTACATCTCGGACGCCTTCGAACAGCGCCGCACCGCGCTGGAGGCCGAGCTCTCCGATGCGAAGAGCAAGGAGTACGTGGGAGACCCGGCGGCGAGGGCAGAAGAACTCGACGATCGCGACGCCTACGCCGAAAAGCAGGTGTTCTGGGTGCCCGAGCAGGCCCGCTGGCCGGCGATCCTCGCCTCGGCGTCCAGCCCGGACATCGCAAAGCGCATAGACGATGCGCTCAGCGCGATCGAAGGCGAGAACAAGGAGCTGCGCCGCATGCTGCCGCGCGTCTACTCGCGTGCACCGCTATCTGCCGACCTCCTCGGCTCGCTTGTGGACACGATCGCGAAGATCGGCTTCGGGAAGGATCCGAGCGAAGCGCGCGACATCCTCGGACGTACCTACGAGTACTTCATCAAGGAGTTCGCACGCGCCGAGGGACACCGAGGCGGCGAGTACTTCACCCCCGCTCCGGTGGCCCGCCTGCTTGTGGAGATGCTCGAGCCGTACGAGGGTCGGATCTTCGATCCCGCCTGCGGGTCATGCGGTCTATTCGTGCAGTCAGCGAAGTTCGTCGAGGCACACGGTGGGCGCCCCGAGAAGATCTCGGTCTACGGCCAGGAGCGAAACCAGGCGACATGGCGGATCGGCCGCATGAACCTCGCGATCCATGGCCTTTCCGGCGATGTGCAGTACACCGAGGGCGGCTCGCTGCTCGACGACGCCTTCCCCAGGCTAAAGGCCGACTTTGTCATGGCCAATCCACCCTTCAACCAGAAGGAGTGGTCGACCCCTGCTCTCCTCGACGACGTGCGGTGGGCGCACGGCGTGCCGCCGACTGGCAATGCCAACTACGCGTGGATACAGCACTTCCTGCACCATCTCGCCCCGAAAGGCCGCGCGGGCTTCGTGATGGCGAACGGTTCGCTCACCACGATGAGCGGCGGCGAGGGAAATATCCGCGAGAACTTGATCAGAGCCGACGTGGTCGACTGCATCGTGGCGCTGCCCGCGCAGCTCTTCTACACAACGGGAATCCCGGTGTGCCTGTGGTTCTTTGATCGCGACAAGGCATCCTCCAGCGAGCGAGACCGTCGTCAGGAGACGCTGTTTATCGACGCCCGGCAGATGGGGAGCAAGATCAGCCCTACGCAGATCGAGATGACGCAAGAGGAGATCGAACGCATTGCCTTGACCTACCACGCTTGGCGCGGCACGACTGGCGAGGACTACAACGACGAACCGGGCTTCTGCAGAGCTAGCGACCTGACAGAGATCGAGGCCGCGGGGTTCACACTTTCACCCGGGCGCTTTGTAGGCGCGCCTGAGAGTGAGGAGGATGAGGTGGCGTTCGAGGAGAGAATGGCCACGCTGGTTGACCGGCTCGCCGAGGAGATGGCTGAGAGTGAGCGACTTGCTCACGCCGTCAAGCAAGCGCTCGCCCGGGTGGGGTATGCGGTCTGAGTCGCCCGTCGGCTGGCGCTTGGTGCTCGTAGGTGAGCTGATCGACGGAGGTCAGCTCATCGTCAACGACGGTTACCGAGCGAAGAACAGCGAACTAGGTGATGAGGGTCTGCCATTTGCCCGTGCCGGCAATGTGCGCGACGGCTTCCACTTGGCGGACGCCGATCGTCTGTCGAGCGAGAACGTCCGTCGCGCAGGCGCGAAGGTCTCCGAGTCTGACGATGTCGTCTTTACGTCGAAGGGGACGGTCGGACGCTTTGCATTTGTGCGCGGTGACACGCCGAGGTTCGCCTACTCGCCGCAGCTCTGCTTCTGGCGCGTCGTTGACCGCTCCAGCATTGATCCTGGGTTCCTATTCGGGTGGATCCGTGGCCCTCAATGCGCGCTCCAGTTCAAAGGTCTCAAGGGCCAGACGGACATGGCCGACTACATATCGCTTCGGGATCAGCGCACGATTTCGATGTTGCTGCCACCTATCGAGGAGCAGAAGCGCATAGCGTCCGTTCTCTCGGCCCTCGACGAGAAGATCGAGAGCAACCATCGGATGCGAGAGGTCCTGCTCGCGACCGGCGCGGGACTCGTTGAGAGGGCACAAGGGCACGGTTCGACCCCCGTGTCTGTCGGTGACGTGGCCCAATTCCATAACAAGCGTCGCATCCCATTGTCCTCGAGTCAGCGCGCGCTCCGGCCAGGGCCGTTTCCGTATTACGGCGCGACTGGCGTCCTCGACTCAATTGACGACTACCTGTTCTCAGGCAGGTACGTACTTGTGGGCGAGGACGGGTCGGTGCAGACCGAGGAGGGTCACCCCGTGGTCCAGTACGCGTGGGGGGCCTTTTGGGTGAATAACCATGCCCACGTTCTAACGTTTGATGACGCTGCCCCTGAGGTTGGGTACCTCATAATGCGCCAGGCTACTGTCACCCCGTTTGTTACCGGAGCCGTTCAGCCGAAGCTCTCGATGAGGCGCCTAAAGGAAGTCTCGCTGCGCTGGCCCCAGGACATGGCTGCAATCGAAGCGGAGGTGCGCAGTCTGTTTGAGTTGTTTCGCCTCGTGACGGCGGAAGCCACTAGCTTGACTGAACTTCGGAGTGCCCTGCTTCCACGGCTCGTTTCAGGCGAGATCTGCGTTCCCGACACGACCGATGCGGAGGAGGCGATCGGCCGATCGGCCGAGCAACTTACGGGAGCGAAGACTTGACCGCGTCCGCCGGCGAGGACGCGCTCGTCGAGCAGCCGGCGCTCGACTGGCTGTGTCAGGCGGGCTGGACGCATGTCCACGGCCGCGATCTCGCACCGGATACTCCCGCGGCGGAGCGCAAGCTGTGGTCCGACGTGGTGCTGACCGAGCGTTTGCGTGAGGCGGTCGCGAGGATCAACCCGGGCCTCCCGAGCGACGCTGTGCAGAGGGCCTGCGAGCTGGCGATGACGGGCACGTCGCCCTCGTTGATCGAGGATCACCGCGGCTTTCACGAGCTGCTCACCGCGGGTGTGGCAATCCCGTACATCGATGAGGCGGGAGTCGAGCAGGCCGAGCGCGCGAAGCTAGTCGACTTTGAGAACGCCGAGCGCAACGAAGTGCTAGCGGTCAACCAGTTCACGATCGTCGAGGGCGGGCACAACCGGCGGCCGGACATCCTGCTGTTCGTCAACGGCCTGCCGCTCGGCCAGCTCGAGTTGAAGGCGCCCGGGCTGGCGGAGTCCGCGCACGGCGCGATCAATCAGATCCACCACTACACCGACACTATTCCCAGCCTCTACCGCTACGCAGGGATCGTCGGCGTCTCGGACCTGATGTCGGCGCGGGTCGGGACGTGGAGCACCTCGGCCGAGCACTTTGCCGAATGGAAGGAGATGGGGGATGCGGACCGGCAGCCGGGTGGTCGCTCCCCGCTGCAGACGATGATCGAGGGGGTCTTCTCGCCCGAGCGCCTCCTAGAGCTGATCCGTGACTTCGTCCTGTTCGAGAGCGATGGCGCGAGGACGTGGGAGGTGATGGCCAAGTACCACCAGGTCGATGCGGTTCACGCCGCTGTCGAGTCTGTCGCGGTGGCCATGGGTGGCGATCGCCGCGGCGGGATCGTGTGGCACACGCAGGGCGCCGGCAAGAGCTACACGATGGTGTTCTTCGCCAACAAGCTGCGGCACGACCCGCGCTTCGCCAACCCCACGATCGTGGCGGTGACCGATCGCACCGACCTCGACGACCAGCTCCAGAAAACCTTCAGCGCCACGCATCTGGCGCCCTTCTGCCACCAGGCGCAGGAGATCGCCGGCGGAAAGGACAGCCTGCACGAGCTGCTGAAGGTACCCGCGGGCGGCATCGTCTTCACGACCATCCAGAAGTTCGCACCGGCCGACGATGAGCCGATGCCGGTGCTGTCCGAGCGGCAGAACGTTGTCGTGATGGCTGACGAGGCCCACCGCTCGCAGTACGCGGCCTACGCCCAGAACATCACGCGCGCGCTTCCCAACGCGACGCGGATCGGCTTCACCGGCACCCCCGTGGAAGGCGCCGACCGTTCGACGCGATTGGTATTCGGCGACTACATCTCCGTATACCGGATGCGCCGCGCCCAAGAAGACCACGCCACCGTGCCGATCTACTACGAGTCGCGCCAGATACCGCTGTCGGTCGACGACCAGGCGCAGCTCGCCGAGGTCGGGGAAATCCTCGAAGCCGAGGAGCAGGAGGCCGCAGGCAAGCTCATCACCAACTGGGCGAAGCTCGAGAAGGTCGTCGGATCGCCGGAGCGGATCGACACGCTGGCGGTTGACATCCACCGCCACTTCACGACGCGCTGCGAAGCGCTTCCGGGCAAGGCGCTCGTCGTCGCCTACTCACGGCGCATCGCTGCCGAGCTCACCGGCAGCCTGCGCGAGCGCTTCGGCGAAGAGGCCGTCGACTGCGTGATCTCCGCCAGCGCGACCGACGAGAAGCCGATCTCGCTCTTCCGCCGCTCAAAGCCACAGCTCCTTCAGCTCGCCAAGGACTTCCGCGAGCCCGACCACCCGCTCAGGATCGTCGTGGTCAAGGACATGTGGCTGACCGGCTTCGATGCCCCGGTGCTGCACACGCTCTACATCGACAAGCCGATGCGCGATCACGGCCTACTGCAAGCGATCGCACGCGTAAACCGCGTCTTCCGGGACAAGAGCGGCGGACTCGTCGTCGACTACATCGGCATCGGTGAGGACCTACGCGCCTCGCTGCGCGCCTACGACGAAACTGAGCTCGAAGACCCGGCCATCCCGATCGCTCAAGCGATCGCGGGGCTCTGGGAGAAGTACGAGGTGCTCTGCGCAATGCTCTACCCCGCCGGCTACCGCAAGGGCGAGCTACGCGCAGCGGCCGACCCTTCGCGTCTGATCCTCGACTGCTGGGACTACGTGCTGGGCGACGAGCAGCGTGTCCGCGAGTTCCTCGACGAGCAGGCAGCGCTCGCGAAGTGGTACACGCTGATCGGCACGCAGCAGGCCGTCATCGACCTGCGGGAGGAGATCTCCTTCTTCAAGAAGCTCGCGGGCGAGGTCCGCAAGGTCGCCACGCCGGTCCCACAGGCCAGCGCCGAGGCCGAGCAGGCCGTACGGCAGTTCATGTCGGAGGGGCTCGCTGCGGGCGAGGTCATCGAGACACTTGCGCTCGCCGACCAGGACCGTCCGGACATCTCCGTCCTCTCCGACGAGTTCCTCGACTCGATCGCGGCCAAGACAGAGCATCCAAACATTCAGATACGGCTGCTCGAGAAGCTGCTGAAGAACGAAGTCAAAAGCCGAAGCCGCAGCAATCAGGCGCAGGCCAAGCTCTTTGCCGACCAGCTGGACGCTGTGCTGCACCGCTATGAGCTGCGCCAGATCTCAAGCGCCGAAGTCGTACAGCGCCTCGTCGAGATCGCCAGGAGCCTGCGCGAAGCCGGTCGCCGCCACGAGCAGCTCGGCCTCACCGCCGAGGAGGCTGCCTTCTACGACGCGCTCGCCGGCGGCGCCGACGCTCCGAACGTCGACCCGCAGCTCGCCAAGATCGCGCGCGACCTCGTCAAAAGCATCCGAGAAGACCTGACCGTCGACTGGGCCGACCGCGCATCGACCGAGGCCGCGATCCGCCGCAAGATCAGGCGCCTGCTGCGCGAGCACGAATACAGGCCACCGGCCGCGGCATCGGGAGGCGGAGGCGGCCAGGACATCAACCACTTCGCCCAGCTCGTGCTCGACCAAGCCAAGACCCTCTACAGGTACTGGCCCGACGTCGAGGGCCGACTGTTCGAATAAGCGGCGACCGTGGCGCGGATGCTCAGCGGGCACGTATCGGGCTTGAGGGCAGATAACGTTTCCCGGCTGGAAAGATTTGCGACATCAGCAAAATATTCTGATTAGGAAATCTTTTCTGCTAAGCTCTTTTTGTTATGATCGCAAACGAGAGCATCGAGGCAACTGATCTCGTTGACGCGGCAATTGCACGGCTGCGGGAGATGCTCCCGGATAGCTGGACCGTGGAGCGCTCGACGCGGTCCGAGATGGCTGCCGACACGGGACAGGCCCGCACGCCGACGGATGGCGCGATAGCCCTCCGCGACCCAAGGGGGACCTATGTGACCCTCGCAGTCGAGGCAAAGCGATCGTTGGATCCTCGCGCCGTCGGACAGCTGTCGGGCGGGCTGTCGAGCGTGATCCGCTCAATTGCCGGCCACATCCCCCTTCTCGTGGTCGCTCCCTGGATCAGCTCGAGAACTCAGGAACTGCTCACCGGGGAGGGCATCAACTACATCGATCTCACCGGCAACACGCTGCTCAAGCTGGATAATCCCGCGCTCTACATGCGCGCAGTCGGCGCCGCCAAAAACCCCCAGCCCGCGTCCCGTGGCCAGGCCAGAGTTCGCGGGCCCAAGGCAGCACGACTCATTCGCCTGCTCGTGGATGTCCGCCCCCCGTACGGAGTGAGCGAGATCGCCTCCGTCACGGGCCTCACAGCAGGCTACATCTCGCGGCTGCTCGATGCGTTGGATCGCGATGCCCTCGTCGAGCGCGTCCGCCGAGGACGCGTACAGGACGTCGACGTGCCGGGGCTGCTGCGAAGGTGGGCGGAGTCATACGACGTTCTCACGACCAACGACGCGTCGACCTTCCTCGCCCCCCGCGGGGCGAACGATGCGCTCTCGCAGCTAGCCGGGCTGTCGGACCCGGTGCTGTTTTCGGTCACCGGATCGTTCGCCGCCGTGCGCTTTGCACCCGTCGCGGCACCGGCGCTGCTGATGGCTTACTGCAACGAGATCGACGCGCTCGTCAAGACACTTGGTCTGCTCCCAGCAGACGAGGGAGCCAACGTCGCCCTGCTTCGAGCGTTCGACCCTGTCGTCTGGGAGCGCGGGGCAGAAGATTCTGGCGTTACCTACGTCGCACCCTCCCAAGCCGCCGTCGACTGCCTGACGGGCACCGGGCGGATGCCGGCGGAGGGCGAGGCGCTCATCGCCTGGATGGTCGAGAACGAACCACGCTGGCGTCTCTCCTCGCTCGCTGACCTACGACCATCCGAGGCGAAGGCATGACAGACGTCGGCGATGCCTCGCAGCCACCCGACCTCGACGCGCGCTACGTAGCCGCGCGGCGCGTCCTGCTCGACGCGCTGACGGTGCTCGCGCCGCACGGTGACGCCTTCATCCTGGCTGGCGCACAGGCCATATACCTCCATACGGGCACCGCCGATCTTGCCATCGCTCCCTACACCACCGACGGGGACCTCGTACTGAACCCGTTTCTCCTCGGAGATGCCCCGGAGCTCGAAGCCGCGATGTCCGCCGCTGGGTTCCACTTGCTGCTGCAGTCCGGTGGCCACGTTGAGCCGGGCATCTGGCTTGCCGGTGCGTTGGCCGCCGGAAAGGAGATCTTCGTTCCGGTCGATCTCATCGTTCCCGAGGGTGTCGCGTCGGGTGCCGGCAGACGTGCTGCTCGCCTTAAAGGCCATGGTCGCCGGGTTGCTCGGCGCGCTGTTGGACTCGAGGCCGCGCTGGTGGACAACAGCACGATGACCATCGTCGCGCTCGACCCGAGCGACGAGCGCTCAATGGACGCGAGGGTGGCGGGGCCCGCGGCGCTGTTCGTTGCTAAGGCCCACAAGCTCCACGATCGCGTCGCAAGCGGCCGCGCGGGCCGCCTCGACGATAAGGATGCCGCCGATGTCGTGCGACTCATGCAGACGACCAGGCCAGACGAGATCTTGGCCACGCTCGAAGTTCTCGCCGAGGACACGGTGGCGGGACCTCCCACGAAGGAGGCGCTCAACTTCCTTGAGGAGCTGTTCGGCAGGCGCGGGCGACCTGGCATCGAGATGGCGGCAAGAGCCCTACGGACTGCGATGCCCAGGGACAGGATCGAGGCGCTTTGCATCGGCTACATCACAGCTCTGCGCCGCAGGTAGCTCTGCTGGAATGATTCATCATGGCCTTCCACAAGCGCACAACGAGATGAGCGCTGCCGTTGAGGAGAAGATCGAGCGGGCCGGGCGTGCATTGATCGGCGCTGCTTCGGCGCCGGCGAAGGTGATCCTGTTCGGCTCGCGCGCTCGCGGAGATGCCGAAGAGGGAAGCGACTTTGACTTCCTGGTCATCGAGCGGGAGGTCGCGGATCGCGTTGCCGAGGCGGTCAAGCTTCGCCGCGCGCTTGGAGACTTCGGCGCTCCAGTGGACGTGATCGTCATGGACGAGGCCCTCGCCGAACGGCGCTCAAAGGTGCGGGGCACGATGGTCGACCGCGCACTGCGCGAGGGACGCGTTGTCGCCGAGTCCTGAGCAGATCGAGTACGCCGAGCTGCTGCTGGATGGCGCGAAGGGTCGTGTTCACGTCTGCCGTGTGCTCAAGGATCAGACCGAAATCGGCGACAGCATCATCGGCTTTCATACGCACGCGGCGGTCGAGAAGGCACTGAGGGTTGCCCTCGTGCTGACCGATGTGGAACTGCCTCTCACGCACGACCTTGACTTCCTCGTTCAGCTGGTACGGGAGGCGGGCATCGATCTTCCGACGAGCTTGGCGGACACGGGCTGGCTTACGCCATGGGCAGCCGAGTTCCGCTACGACGAGCCGACCACCCTGGATCGGGCTGCTGCTCTCACAGCGGCCGAAAAGGCCACCGGCTGGGCGGCATCGCTGCTCACTGATTGGCCCGGCGGCGGTTGACCTCCCAAGGTTCCATTCAAGGTTCCGTTTTGAGCGAATCCGAGCCCGCCGGGCCCGACCCAACCCCAGCAAAGACGGGCCATCTGGCCCCACCTGACCCCCCCGGTGCGACCTCATAACCCGAAGGTCGCGGGTTCGAATCCCGCCCCCGCTATGAACCCGCGACGATTCGTCGTCGATCGTTGAGTGGCAGTGTGTGTGGTGCGTGCTTGGCGAGCGGTCGGTTTTGGCTCTGTAAAAGCAAATTGCCGGGTCTCAGCGCCCCGCGAGTAGGGGGTTGCTTGGGTGGGGTGGAGGCGGTCGCTAATGCGACCGAATCGAGACTCGCTACGAACCCGCGACAGCGAGCTATCGCCTCACGGTTACGTCCCGCAGGGCGACCGCGCGGATTGTGCTGGTTCGCTCTGCGCCATTCGCTCATCCAAGAGGGAGCGCGCTCGGCTACCTCTGGGAATAGTACTCATTGCGTGTCGTGGGGACTTTCGCGCATGCGTGCTACACTATACGTAAAATAGAAGAGAGTAGATATTATGAGTACCCCGATCCTGCACTTCCCATCCAAGAACAAGGTCAAGCGATCGCCGAGGGCTCGTACCGTTCGCAGCGACCAGGCCGAGCATGCGGTGTCGGAGTTGTCGATCTTTTATGGATCATCGCTTTCGCGGCTAGCGAGTGCGCTGGGCACCACGCGCGACACAGTGCGCAGCTGGGGCATGGGTTCGGCTCCTGCGCGTCCCCGGGTTGAACTGTTGGAGAGAGCCGAGCTATTGCTTGCTCTCTGTAACGCGGCGCGTCGGTATATGGCCGCTGATCGCCAGGTCGGCGAGTGGACACTCGCGCCGAGCCCGCCTTTGCGTGGGCACTCACCGGCGCAGGTGCTGGCTCGCCATGGTCGCGACGGGCTCCGGATCCTGCTGGCTGAGCTGGCAACGGTTGCTCCACCGCGCTCGGCTGGTCCTGTCGAAATGCCCTCGCTGGAGCAGCTTCGCGCGTCACTCGCCAATGGCTTGAGCCCCGAGGCGCTCGAGCGGATCGAACAGATCGCCGCGGCCGAGCCGATCGAGCTCAGCGACCGGGACCTTGATGCGCAGTTGCGGGAGGCGACACTGCAAGACGAGTAGCGTTGATCTCCTCGCTCATCCGTGCGGGAGTCAGAAGGTCCGTTCGCCCAGCCATGCTCCCTTCGTCCAACGCGCTGGGGCGGGTGGCGGCTGATATTTGACAAAACGGAACGACAGCGCACGTCGCAGGTTCTCTCTTCGGAAATGGCCGCGCTCGCGGTGTGGCGCGTGCGCGAGTGCCACCTGCGACCAACGGAGCCGACTTCGCCACTCGGGGGCTACTGGCGCATCGGGATGAGCAGCTGCTTGGAGTAGCGCGTCGAGCAGGATGGCAGTGAGCCGTCTGCCGATATCGATGGTGAGCGATTCGGCGTGGCCGAGGTCGAACACGTACAGCGGACCGGTGCCGTGCGCGTGCCACGCGAGTGTCGCCAGTGGCACTGGCGACACGCCGGGTAGCTCCTGCCAGATGGCTAGCACGCGACCCTTCTCGTCGCCGCCGTTACGCAAGCGGTCAGTTACGCTCCACGGTATGCCGACTGGCCATGGCCCGTGGTCAGCCAGGACAGGCGCGCTCGACGTCGAGCTGCGCAGGAACAGATGCGGGTGGCCCGACCCGGTAAGGCCGTAATCGACCTCCAGGTGCATCTCCTTGCGCTTGACCGTGACCTTGATGTTGTAGGCGGGCATTGCGTCCAACCTACGCAGAGCCGCGGTTGAATCCAGTACCCAGTGCGGTGATTGTGAGTGTTGCTATGCCACGCGGAGCCGTTGACGCAGCCGTATTGTTCCGTGGGGCCGATCTCCGTGCGTCCGCTGGCGGTGATCTCTGTCTCTGCGTTCACCAGTCCCCCCAGAAGGCTAACGTGCCCGGATGTGGAGCCACCAGTATTCAGGCCATTCGCCCACCTCGCGACACCCAACGTCGCGCTGTACCGGCGGGTGATGGGCGAGTTCGTCGCCGCGAAGCGGCGATTTGTCGTGCACCTGCGGACCGAGGACCTCCACGAGGCACTCGCCCGGGCTGAGCCGAGTGGCAGTGGATGCTCTCGCCGACGCGCTCGGGCAGCTGGTGGAGTGGGGCAACCTTCGCGCCGACCCCGATACGAGCCGGGTCACGACGGTCGAGGACTTCCATCGCGCCCGCTTTCTCTATCAGCTGACCCATGCGGGTGAGGCCGCCGAGCGGGCGCTCGGCGTGTATGAGGAGCAGCTCGGCAAACGCGGCGCTCTGCAAGCGGTCGCCCTCGCGGACATCGCCACACAGCTGCGCGCCCTGCGCGAGCTGGCTGGCGAGGCCGATCCCGATCCCGCGCGCTTGGGGCTGCTGTTGCGCGGGTTGGTCGATCGTTTCGAAGATCTCGCCGACAACGCCCAGGCGTTCATGGGTTCGTTGCGGCGCACGATCGAACTTCACGACGCCGACGTGGACGCTTTCCGTGCTTACAAGGACCAGCTCGTCGACTACCTGGAGCGTTTCATAAAGGATCTCGTCACCGTCGGCGCCGAGATATCGGGATTGCTAGCCGATTTTGAGGACGGGGAAGTGATGCGCCTGCTCAGCATCGTGGCTCGCCGCGACGCTGAAGATCCCGCCCCGGGCGGCGGGGTGGGGAGGAGCCGCACGGACGGGCGGGGCGGCGGCGACGGCCAGCGTGAAGACGAAGCCACGGGCGAGCGCGATCCTCGTGAGGTCGCCTATCGCGCCGGCGTGGCGGCATGGCGCGAACGCTGGCAGGGCCTGCGCCAGTGGTTCGTCTCCGAGCCCGGCCACCCAAGCCAGGCGAAGCTGCTGCGCAGCCGCGCTCGCCAGGCGATCCCCGATCTTCTCGCCGTGGTGGCCAGCCTCAACGAGCGTCGCTCCGGACGCTCCGATCGCTCGGCCGACTTCCGCGCTCTGGCGCTGTGGTTCGCCGAGGCGCCCGATGATGGCGCGCTGCACCGGCTGTGGCGCAGCGCGTTCGGACTGTACGGCTCGCGCCATCTGGTGCTCGACGGCGACACGCGCACCGCCCGCGAGCAAAGCCCGGTGCAACCGTCCACGTCGTGGCGCGACGCTCCGCCCCTGCACATCAGCCCGCGCCTGCGGCGTACGGGCAGCTATGAGCGTCGCGGCCGCCCCAACCGTCTGGTTCGAGCTCGCAGCTGACCCTCACTGATCGCGTCGGTGCCCGTCGAGCATCCGCAGTCGCCTCAGCGGCACCGCGAACCACAGGACAGCGAACGGGATTGCGCCGAGGCTTGCTGTCAGCACGCCCGCTGTGAGCCCGAACAGCTTGGTTGTGACGAGCAGCAGGGAGCCGCACATCGCCAGCGCCAGAAAAGTGAGGCCCGCGATCACCACCCGGTTTGAGCTGAACACGAGGTACTGCTTGTCGTCGTGGCGAAACAGGAAGCGGTGCTCCGCGGAGGGCGCGATCGTGCACACCGCTGCGAGCGCCGCGAAGATCAGTGTCACGAAGTACACGGTGCGCTCGAACCTCCCTACATGCGCGAAACCGGTGTCGAACGGGACGATCAAAAGGAACGCGAACAAGACCTGTACGCCGGTGACGACGACGCGCAGCTCGCCGGTCATCTCCTCGAGGTTGCGGTCGAGGCGCTCCAGCTCCGTCTCGTGGCGGGTCTCGCCGTTCACACGCTGGGAGTCCGGCATACCAGCCAACGGTAGCCCCATTTACTTACGGCGAACGTGGGTCGCTCATCGTGCGCCGCCGCTGTCACCGTCACCGCCCGCGGCTTGTTCGCCGGCCCGCTCTCGCTCGCTACGCTGGCGGCGCGCGTCTTTGGTGTGACGGCGCGCGGCCTCGCGGGCGGCACCTTCCTTGGCCTCGGGCACGTCGTTAGGGACCTGCTCGGCTGGCGCCTCCTCGGGCATCTGGTCAGAGGGCTTGCCGGTGTGAGGAACGGGCGGACGCATCGTTTCCTTGCCTACCCGTCGCCCTGAGAGGGAAACGTCGGTCAGGTGAGCGCGAGCGTGCCGCCGATCACAGCCAGGCCGAAGACGAGCCAGGCGATGTAGTCGTTCACGCAGCCTGAGTGCAAGCGTCGCAGCGCGACCATGCTTCCCGTTACCGTCCGCTCGGCCCGATCGAGCAGCCGCCAGCGCGGCCTCTCAGTGAGCGCAAACGCCGCGACCGCGACCGCGCCAATGACTGTCACCGACGCAAGCACGAAGTCCAACGCCACCACCGGCGCGTGCGGCGAGGCCACCCTGCTCGCGTGGCCGCCGAGCACCGCCGCGAGATAGCCAGCCTGGTCAGCCATGCGCGCCGCCGCCGCGTCGATCCCGTCGCGCAGGCTCAAGGGCAGCCCGATCAGCAGCCCGCCTGTTAGGAGCAGCACTGGCGCGGCGATCATCACCGCCGGGGTATGGTCGTGTGGGCTGAGCGTCTCCGGCTGCTCGCTGACGGCGCTCAAGAGCTCGTGATGGCGCGGCAGCCGCGGCCCCCAGCCCGCGAACACGCGGCCGCTGACGCGCAGGATCGCACCCGCCGTCAACGCCGAGGCGACCACCAGCACCGCCAGCACCCACCCGTAGCCGGACGTATGGGTGAGTGCGCTCTCGAGCGCCGACTTGCCGAAGAACACGCCGAACGGCGGGAGCGCCGCCAACCCTAGGCCGCCGAGCACAAATACTGCTGCCGCGACCCTCAGCCCAGGATCACGGCCGCGGCCCTTGCCGCGCAGCTCGTGCGCGTCGACCGTCCCAAAACGGTGCAGCAGGATGCCCGCGGCCATGAACAGCGCACCCTTCAGCAGCGCGTGCTCGAGCACGTATTGACTGTCCGCCGCCAAACCAGCGGGGGTGAGCAGCCCGAGGCCGATCAGGAACATGCCCGTGTGGCTGATCGTCGAGAACGCAAGCAGCCGCTTGATATGCCGCTGCGCCACGCACATCACCGCTCCCACCAGCGCCGTCAGCACTCCCAAGCCGATCAGCGTCGCGCGCAGCCCGCCCGTGTGCGCCGCAAGTGGTGCTGAGAGCACGCTCCAGTACACGCGCGCAAGGCCGTAGAGGGCGAGCTCGACCATCACGCCGCTGAACAGCACGCACACCGGGACCGGCGCCACCGCATGCGCGTCAGCCAGCCAGAAATGAAGCGGCACGATCGCCGCCTTCACCAGCAGGCCGCCCATGATGAGCAGCAGCGCGACGTTCACCAGCCCATCCGCGGGGTGTCCCGCCAGGGCGTGACCGATCTGCGCCATGTTCAGCGCGCCGGTGCGGCCATACAAAAGCGCGATCCCAGTGAGCATCAGAAACGAGCCGACGCTGTTGGTGATCGCGAAGTTGATCGCGCCCTGCAACGGGCCTGCCTCCTCGATCTTGTAGGCGGTGAGCGCGTAGGCGGCGACGCTCATCAGCTCAAAGAACACAAATAGGTCAAAGAGGTCTCCGGTCAGGCAGAACCCGACCATCGCCGCCAGGAACACCAGCATCAACGCTGCGAACAGCGAGCCGACCTCATCGAAATACCGCACCGAGTACAACAGCGCCGCGCTGACCATCACCGCAGCCAGGCTCGCCATCCCCGCGCCGATCCTGTCCACCGAGAAAGAGATCCCCACCGCCACCCCGCCGCGGACGTGGAAGCCGCCGAACCAGTAGACCATCAGATGCCTGGCGTGCGCGGCGAGCAGCACGCAGAGCACGAGCACCGTCAATGCGCAGACGAGACCGATTGTGTCTGTGGCCCAGCGTGGCGCGAGCTTGTTCGCCGCGGCCAGCACGGCGGCGCCGAGCAGCGGTATGACCACCGGGAACGGGATCAGCGCGTGCACGGCTACCCGCGCAGAGGCGTGAGCTCGGCCGGGTCCAAAGTACCGAAGCGCTTGTGCGCCTGCACCGCCAGCGCGAGCAACAGCGCCACGACCGTCGCCTCGACCACGACGTCGGTCAGCGCGAGCGCCTGCACGATCGGGTCGACCGCACGCGAGCCGGGCGGGATGTCGGCGAAGATCGGCGCCGCTGCCCCCGTCCGGTAGCCGATCGACAGCAGCAGCACGTAGGTAGAGGACTGCACCACCGACAGGCAGATCACCATGTGGATCAGGTTGCGGCTCGTGACGATCCCATACAGGCCGACCAGCAACAGCCAGCCGGCGGTGCCGTAGGCGAGCACGCTCACCTGGGCCTCACGATCAGCGCCTGGTCGAGGAACTCGCTCCACAACAGCACGAACGCACCTGTGACCTCCAGCCCGACGGCCATGCTCGATAGCGGGATCGTGCCGGCTGAGAGCAGCTCGCCGGGGGTGCCGAACCCAAGGAAGTTCTTGAAGAACACGCCGGCGAACACGACGCCGCCCAGACCGATCAGGCCGTACCCCGCAGCGCCGCTGGCCTCTGCCAGCTCCACCAACGAATGAGGGGACAGGCGGCGCATCGTCAGATACCCGCCGCCGAGGAACACCAGCAGCAGCCCGGCCGCGCCGATCACGCCTCCCTGAAAGCCGCCGCCCGGTGTGAGCGCGCCGTGTGAGTCCACATACAAAGCGAGCACCACCAGCGGCCCCACCAGCAAAAGCGTCAACGCCCGTAGCGCGTAGCTTGACCCCTGGAAGCGGTGCTCCTCGCTGGCCTGCTCTGGGGGTCGCTCGCGCTCTGAGCGCTGCTCGCGCAACAGCACCGCCAACCCGACCACGCTCGTGAACAGGATGAACTCCTCGCCGAGCGTGTCCAGCGCGCGGTAGTCGAAGTTCACCGCTGTCACCGCGTCGGTCGCGTGACGCTGAGTAACCACCACATGATTGATCAGCAGCGCGTAGGCGCCGTTGAACGCGCCGAACGACGGCAGCCCAGCCAAGCCCCAGGCGAGCAGCGCCGCCAGCCCCGCTGCGCCGATGAGGAACATGCTGAGGCGAGCCCGCTCGCTCACCCCCGATCACCACTCGAAGGCGTTTTCTCGTGCTCATCGTCGTGTTCATGGCCGTGGACCTTCGCCAGCGTCAAGAGGATCATCACCGGCACCGCGACCGTGCACACCACGATCTGCGAGAGCGCCACGTCCGGGGCCTGCAACACGAAGAACAACAACGCCAACAGCAGCCCGTAGATGCCGACCAGCAGCGCCTGGCGCAATGGGTCGCGCATCAACACGACCGCCGTCCCACCAACGGCCAGCAGCACGAACAAGCCGCCCTGCAGCTCCTTCACGACTCCGCCTCGCTCTCGCGGTCCCGCGGCTCGGGGTTCCACGCGCCGCGCTCGCGTATCCGGCCCGCCCTCGCCGTCGCGTGCGAAAGCACAGGCCCGCACACCACCAACACCGCCGCAGTCAGAAGCGCCTTATCGCCGATCAGCGACAGCGACTCGCGCACCACGATCGCTAGCGCGATGAGCAGCGCGCCCCACCCGGCCGCGGAGGCGTAGTGCAGCAGGTCATAGGCGCTATCCATCACCAGTATCCCCAGCGCGCAGAGCAGCAGCACGGCCACGCCTGCGAACAACAGGACATCCACGGCGATGCTTCTCATGGGCCGTGCTCCATCAGCCGTGCGAACGCCAGCGACCCGACGAACCCCATGACCGCGAGCACCAGCGCCAAGTCGATGAACGGCTGGCGGTGTGTGCCCTCACTGAACAGCATCAGCTCAACGACCGAGAGCGCGCTCGCCAGCTCCACAGCCACCAGACCCGACAGCGCCGCTGAGCGAAAGCACACGATCCCGCAGGCCAACAGCGCTGGCAGCAGCGCCAGCGCCGCGGCTAGCCACACGTTCACGAGCCCACCTCCACGACACTCTCCCGCTCGGGATGGCGGGCGAGTAGTTGGTGCACGATCACCCGCTGCTCATCCACGCCGAGCACGATCGTGTTCGGCGCCAGCGAGCCGAGCAGCTCGATCGCGGCGCGCTGCCCGTTGCCTCGCGCGCTCACCGGCAACTCGATCGCCAGCTCGTAAAAGCGTCCCGGTCGCGGGCGCCCCGCGAGTGCTCGCGCCAGCGCCACCGCGAGCAGCCACAGGTCGGCGGGCACTCGCACAAGCTGCTTTGCCAGTGCGCGTGGCAGGCTTCCCGCCGGGCGCATCGAGGCGATCCCGCTGTCGAACACGAGCCGCGTGACGAGCACCCCGGCCAGCGCCGCCGCTATCGCGCACAGCACCTCCGCGGTAGAGACCGTATCCACCAGCAGCATCCACATGCCGCCGAGCAGCCCCCACCACCCGATCACCATCAAAACGCCGACCAAAGGCCGGCGTCGCTTGTCCGCTTGAGCATTCATGTTTGCGGTCCACCTACCCTGCTTGTTGGTTTGGCAAGCGGGTAGCTCTGTCCCTATAGCGCGGGCGGGGGGAGAGATCGCCCGTGACTGCCACCGAACGGATTGATTGCGCCGGCATTGGGTAGGAGAACTCCAGCACCCTGTTGACCCTGAACGCACCCGGAGGAGGCCAGCACGATGAGGATCGGCTATTTCCTGTCAAGCGAGGAGTTCGATCCGCGCGAGCTCATCGCCCAGGCGCGCATGACACCCGCCCCAACACAAAGCCCCCCAGGCTGGCGCGGAGCAGCAGGACCCCAGCTCACCAGTATCTCCGAAGCAGTGCGACGGCTACTCAGAGGCACAACAACACCCGTCGCGCAGCCGATGATCTCAAGAGCCGGTCTGCGCAACGAGGCGCACCGCGCACGTCTGATCCTACGCGCCACCATCAAAGACCAGCAACGCAGCGGGAGGTAAACGATTGCCGCCACGAGGTGTAAAACAAGGCAGCAAGCGCGCACGCCAATACAAGCACATCGAGGGCAGCGAGCGCAAGCAAGGCGCCTCGCTCAAACGGGCCGAGGAGATCGCCGCGCGCACCGGGATACTCGGCCTGATCCTTTCGATGTTCTACCTGCTCGCGTGGCGGCCACGTTGCACAGGCGCAGAACGAGTCGTCGAGCGCCCGCCCTACGACCCACCCGCGAACTACTGATCCGAGCTTCTGCCGCCTCTGGCGGAAATCTCAAAGCCGCCTTGCGCATTACGGGCCACCACCTGGCCGCTCCAGCCCTGCAACGGGTGTGAGCGCTCCCGCGCCAGCCCCACGCACATCCGTTTCGTGACGACATAGGCGATGACGGGCACCGTCAGGAACGCGCCGCGGAAGAACCACACCGAGCCTTCATAGCCGAACCCGAACTGGAAGAACAGACGGTCGGCCGAGCCCGCCGCGAACACCACCGCCACCGCCAAGAGCACCGCTGCGGCCAGAGCGCTGCGCCGCGGATTATCGCGCGGGCGCTCGAGCAGATCGTGGCGGCGGTAGTCCTTGCTGATAAAGCGTCGGTCTAGCCACGGCAGCGCGTAGAGCAGCCCGAACACGATGCCGGGAAACAGCACCCCGCCGAAGAACGGGTTGGGTATGAGTGTGTGCCCGAAGGCGTGGATCTCGAGGTTCGGCATCAGTCGCAGCGCGCCGATGAGCCATCCCAGATACCAGTCCGGCTGCGCGCCATTCGTACCGATGTAGGGGTGGTAGGGCCCCCACAGCCACACTGGGTTGATCTGGATCAGGCCCCCCATCAGCACCAGCACCGCGGCGACTGCCGCGAACAAGCCGAGCGAGCGCAGCGCGTAGCCGGGCCACATCGGGGTGCCCACGACGTTGTCCTCGCGTCTGCCGGGGCCGGGGAACTGGCTGTGGCGCTGGCGCATGATGATCGCCAGGTGCACCGCGATCAGGCCGCCGATGATCACGGGCAGCAGGAACACGTGCGCGATGAACAGCCGCGACTCAAACGCCGTCGACCCAGGGAACCTGCCGCCCCACAACGCTGTCGCGAACGGCCCGCCGATCAAAGGCATTGACATCGCGACCGCCCACGCGATCGCCAAGCCCATACCCGAGAGCAGGTCGTCGGGGAGCGAGTAGCCGGCGAAGCCCTCCAGAATCGCCAGCACCAAGAGGGTGACGCCGATGAAGTAGTTGATGTCGCGGGGCTTGCGAAACGCGCCGGTGAACACGATCCGCAGTAGATGGAGGGTGATCGCCGCGACGAACACGAGCGCCGCCCAATGATGTATCTCACGGGCCAGGAGCCCGCCGGAGACATCGAAGGAGATGTGCACAGTGGAGGTGTAGGCGCCTGAAACACTCTGCCCGTGCAGCGCCTGGTAGCTGCCGTTGTAGACGGTCTGAGTCGTGTCCGGGTCGAAGAACAGCGCCAAGAATGTCCCGGTGAGTACCAGCACGATGAACGAGTACAGCGCGATCTCGCCGAGCAGAAAGCTCCAGTGGTCAGGGAACACGTAGTCCATCAGCCACCGCACGCCACGGGCGGCGCCCAGTCGCTCATCCACGAACGCCACCGCGTCGACCGGCCGGTCCTTAGCGGTGGAGCTCACGACGGGTCTCCCCACCAGGATGGGCCGACCGGCCCGGACATCGGCCCAGCAGCGCGAAGCACACCAGCGCTGTCGATCCTCAGCGGTAGCTGCGGCAGCGGCCGCCCGGCGGGGCCGAACTCGACGCTGCCGCCGTCCAGCACGTCGAACGTCGAGTAGTGGCAAGGGCACACCAGCGCTGGCCCCTTCGACTCGGTGGACGGGCTCAACGGGTCGCGGAACAGCGAGATCGCGCAGGCGGCGTGCGTGCATATCTTCGAGTAGGCGAGGATGCCCTCCGGTGCCCAGCCCGCACGATCGGCGGGCAGTCGCAGCGTCGCGGGATCTACGCGCACCACCACGAGGGAAGAACCCAGGTCCTCCTGATCGGCGGCTTGCGGGAACGCCGTCTGAAAGCTCCGTTCGATGATGTCGGCCGCGAGGATCTGTTTGCCCTGCTCATCAACGAGCGCGCGCCCCGCGTGCCACGGTGTGCGTCGCAGCTGTTCCTCGAGACCAGGGCCGAGTGCCGCTACCGGGATGACCACCGCCGCCGTCAAACCAGCGCCCGCGACCCCCGCCGCGCCGGCGAGCAGCCGCCGGCGCGTGATGCCCTCCACACCCCCGGCGGCCTGCTCGACTACCTCACGGACGGCGTCCGGGTCCGCCAGTTGAGGGCGCTGCTCGACCTTCGTCTCCTGTGGCACCAGCCAGCGGCCCGCGAGCACCAGCGCACAGGCCAGTAGCGCCAGCGCCAAGCCGAGCGCGATACCCAGCAGCTGCGTGTTCGGGTCGAGCACGAACAATGCGACGAACGCGAGCGCCGCGACGGGCACCAGCAGCAGCACCGCCACCACCAGCAGCTCCGCCCATGCGGGTGCGCCGGCGTGCCGCTCAGACGGGTCCACCGAGGGCTGCTCGCCGCGTGCGCGCAGCCCTCCGGTGCGCCAGACCACGAACATTACGATCGCCTTCCAGGCACGGCTCACGCTCCACCACCTGCCTGGGGTGGGCGCTCCGGCTGCTCGCTCGTGCGCTCGCCGAGCAGCCTTGCGATCAACAACAGCGCGGCGGCTGCCAGCAGCCACGCGACCATCCCCTCGGGGATCGGGCCGATCCGCCCGATGCCCCAGCCGCCCAGGTTCTCCGGGTGCTGGATGCTCTGGATGTAGCGCGCGAGCGAATTCACCTCCGCGTCGGTGAGCTCGCCTTCGCCGAAACGCGGCATCACATACGGGCCGATCCGCACCGCCTCACCGACCTGCCTCGGTGTTGCCTGATTCAGCGAGGGGGTGATCGCGCCGGTCACGATCCCGCCCTGACCCTGGATCGTGTGGCAGCCCGCACAGTCCAGCCCGAACAAACGCTGGCCTTCCGCGAGCGACCCCCGGCTTGGCTGCACCGTCGGGATGCCAGGACCGCCGAACGACGCCACATAGGCGACGAGCGCCTTGATCTTGCTCTGCGGGAACGCAGGGCTCGTCCGCAGCGGCTGCGCCCTCGGGTTCGGCAGCGGCATCCGCCCGGTCTGCAGGTAGAAGTCGGCCGCCAGCGCGCCGACGCCATGCAAGCTCGGCGCACGGCCACGGAGGCCCTGTCCGCTGAGACCGTGGCAAGACGCGCACGAGGAGTCAAACAGCGCATGACCCTGCGCCACCAGACCAGGAGGAGCGGACGCCGGGGCTGAGGAGGGGGTTGCGCTGGCATCCCAGCGCGCGGCGAAGTCAGCCAGCGCAAGCGCGCCGCAGACCAGCGCAACCATCATCAGCAGCCTGCGTCTCATCGGCCCGCCAGCTCCCGCGCGGGCAGCCTCCGCGCATCCGTGCTCCGATCGGCGTAGCGGTCGCGGCGCTGCTGGCGTCGCTCCTCGGCGAGCATCGCGCTCATCGCGATCACGATCGCCAGGACACCCATCACCACTCCGCCGCCCACCAGCATCAGCACTCCCGCCGTTTGCTGATCGGCCAACGCCGAGACGTGCAGGGCCCGCGCCGGCGCCGAGTAGAACGGGTAGCGGGCGTGCTCGTCGAACAGGAACACGCCGGCAGGAATCGACATCACGACCATCGCGGCCATCAGCCACGAGAACCGGGCGATCGCGCCCGGCGGGCGCGGGATCGGGTCGGCCGCGATCAGCGGCAGCAGGAACAGCGTGCCCGTCCAGAAGTAGGCGGCGTGCTCGAGCGCATGGAGCGTCTGGTCGTGCAGCGCCGCTTCATAGACGCCCGTCAGATGCGTGGCGAGCACCGCCAGCGTGAAGAGCACGAACCCGCACGCCGGCCGAGTCAACAAGCGCACCGGGCGGCTACGCAGAACCACCGCGAGTGCACGTCTCCACGCCGGCCTGGCGGCTTTCAGCGCCAGGCGTACCGGCGCCCCCCACAACAGCAACGTCGGCGCGATGAGGATCAGCAGCAGATGCTCAATCACATGCACCGACAGCAACTCATCCGCGTACTCGTCGATCCCAGACAGCAACGCGAGTGGTAGGACGCACAGCCCCGCCAAGAACGAGACTAGCCGCCAGATCGGCCAAGAGGACTGAGCACGCCACACGCCCCACAGGTAGAGCCCAGCCGCCACGCCCAGGACGCAGAGCAGCACGGGGTCGATCGTCCACGTGCCAAGCAGGCGTTCGAGCGTTGGCGGCTGAGCACTCACCGCGACTCTCCTCCGTGCAGCGCCCGCGAGCGCCCGCGCTGCTCACGAACCACGCCGCCGAGGCCGAGCGCCGTGATGCCGGCGCCGATCAAGATCAGCCACAGGCCGAACCCGGCGCCAACCAGCGCCACCGCAACCCCGATGACCAGTGCGACCGTGGCGACAGAGCTATCGGTGATCAGCCGCGGACCCTCATCCTGTCCCCGGCAAACGTCGAGCGCCCACACCACGAGCCCGGCGAGCACACACGCTGCGCTGGCCACCGCGGGGATCGAGAACTGGATCAGTTTCGGCGCGAACACAGCCTGCACGCCGGTCAACACCATCAGCCACGACCCCCAGACGAGCAGGACGATGGCCGCGCGTCTCACACGCCCACCTCCTCGCGTGCCTCGCGCAGATCCAGCAGCGGCGCGTAGCTATGTATCGGCGGCAGCGCCTGGAAGTTGTGGCGTGGCGGCGGCGAGCTCGTGGCCCACTCGAGCGTTTGCGCCCCCCAAGGATCATCCCCGGCCGCCCGCCGGTCACGCAACGAGACCAGCATGTTCCACATGAACACCAGCACCGACAGCGCGATCACGACCGACCCGGCCGTCTCCAGAACGTTCAGGCCCTGCCAGCCGGTCGAGGCGGGGTAGCGCGCGATCCGCCTGGTCATACCCTCAGCACCGAGAATGAACATCGGGAAGAACGTCACGTTTGTCCCGATGACCATCAGCGTGAAGTGGAGCTTGCCGAGACGCTCGCGCAGCATCGCCCCCGTGATCTTCGGAAACCAGTAGTAGATACCGGCGAACAGGCCGAACGCGCTGCCCGCGAAGATCGTGTAGTGAAAATGCGCCGCCACGAAATACGACATGTTCAGCCCGTAATCCAACGGCGGCGAAGCAAGAATCACACCCGTCAAACCACCCACCAAGAACTGCACCAGGAAACCGAGGGCGAACAAGAACGAGGTGGTGAAACGCAGGCTGCCACGCCACAGCGTCGCCAGGAAATCGAAATACTCGACACCGGCCGGGACAATCAACGCGGTCGAGGTCAGGGCGAAATACTTGTTCGACAACACCCCGAACGTGTACATGTGGTGAGCCCACACTGTCATCGACAGACCAGCGAAAGCCAGCAGCGCGACCACGAACGCCGAGTAGCCGAAGAATCGCCGGGAGGAGAACGTGGCGAGCACCTCGCCGACCATCCCCACGAACGGGAAGAACATCACATACACGACCGGGTGCCCGTAGAACCAAAACAGCGCCTGATAGTCCACCGCCCCGGCGCCGCCGACGAGCACGTCCCCGAAGTGCCGTTGTGCCCACAGCAGACCGAGCGCGAGCAGTAGCGCGGGGAACCCAAAGATGACCATCACACAGGTCACGACCATCGTCCAGGTGAACACCGGCATCCGCATCAGCGTCATGCCCGGCGCCCGCCCTCGCAAAGCGGTGGAGAGGATGCAGCCAGCCCACAGGATCTGCCCGAGCGTCGCCAGCATCACGCCGAAGATCCACAGTTCCATCCCACTGCCAGGGGAGTGGATCGAGTCAGAGAGCGGGTCGAACCCCCACCAGGAGGCCGCCGCAGCACCGCCGCCGGTCAAAAACCCCGACCACATGCTCAAGCCACCGCACAACAGCATCCACAGGCCCGCCAGCGCCACGCGCGGCCCCGCGATCTCCGCTGCCCCGACCTGCAAAGGCACGAAGTACAGGCCGACCGCGAGCGCCACCGGCACGATCACGAGATAGACCATCGTCGAGCCGTGCATCGTGAAAAGTTCGTTGTAGGTCTGCTGGGAGACCACGCCGCCGTCCGCCGAGAGCTGGCTTCGCATCAACAACGCCAACAGCCCCCCGGCGAGGAAGAACACGAACGCGACCAAGCAGGCCGTGCCCGCGATCCGCTTATGGTCGGTGCAGGCAAGCGTGCGCGACGCCAGACGGGCAGGCGCCGCAACCGCGTTCACGAGGACGTCCCTTGGCGGGCTGCTTCGCTCGCAAGCCACGCTCGGAAACGCTGCGGGCTGACCGCCTCAAGCGCGAAGTGCATCTCGCTGTGGTCCTCGCCACACAGCACTGAGCACTGACCCCCGTAATAGCCGGGATCGGAGAAGAGGAGATCGAAGCGCGTCGTGTAGCCCGGCACGAACTGCCGCTGGTAGTGAAGGCCGGGCACCCAGAAGCCGTGGATCACATCCTCAGAACTACCCACGAATTCAACCTCGCTGTTCGTCGGCACATACGCCGGCGTTGGATGCCAGGTATCGACGTCTGCGACGCTCACGCCGTCCGAGTAGATGAAGCGCCAGCTCCACTGCGCGGCGATCACCTTGATCTGAACCCCAGGGTGTGCGGCCGTGCGGTCGATCGGTGTCTCCGCGGTGAATGTCACCCACAGCAAGAAAGCCACCACGCCCGCTAGGAGGCACGCATACGCTGTCTCCACCCGCAGAGCGTGCGAGCGCCGGCCCGGCGTCCTGCGTCTGGCGCCAAGGACCAGCAGCACCAGCAGCGTGCCGACCACGAGCACGAACACGCCCACGGCGATCGGAAGGTAGATGCCCTGCACGTGATCGTAGGCGTGCGCCGTGTTCGGCATCAGTGCTCGTAGCGCTCCGCCTCGCCCTCACGCAACGACAGCCCCATGCCAGGGACCGCCGGGTCCAGGCACAGCGCGCCTTCGCGCAGCGGCGGGCTGCCGTCGAACAGCAGCTCCTCGATGCGGGCGTGGTCGTGGAAATACTCGACGTGCGCAAGCGGCTCGATCGCCGCGCACACATGCGCATGGAGCGCTGGGCTCGTGTGCGCCGATAGCTGCAGGCCACGGGCTGCGCACAGCGCGCCCACCTGCAACAGCTGGGTGATGCCGCCGCAGCGCGTCACGTCAGCCTGCAGCACGTCGACCGCGTCGGCGTCGAGCATCCGCCGGAAATAGAAAAGGTCATAGCCATACTCGCCCGCGGCGATCTCCATCCCCGCAGGGGCATGGTCACGCAGCAGCCGAAGGCCGTCGAGGTCATCGGAGGAAACCGGCTCCTCAAACCAGGACACCCCGGCCTCTAGCGCGAACGTCTCGGCGAGCGCCAGCGCCTGCTTACGCGAGTAGGCGCCGTTCGCGTCCACGAACAGATCGACCTCATCGCCGATCACGCTGCGGGCATGTCGAACCCGCTCCGGGTCACGGTCGGGCTCTGCGCCGACCTTCATCTTCACCGCACCGATCCCCTGGGCCGTCCAGCCGGTGAGCTGGCGCTGCATCTGCTCCGGGCTGTAGGTGGTGAACCCGCCGCTGCCATACACCGGCACCCGCTCGCGCACGCGTCCCAGCAGCGTGCTCAACGCGACGCCGAGCAGCCTTGCCTTCAAGTCCCACAGCGCGACGTCGACCGCTGAGATCGCGCTCGAGGCGACCCCCGGATAGCCGACGTTGCGCACCGCGCGACGCATCGCTGCCCACGCCGCCGGTGGCGAAAGCGCATCCCTCCCGAGGACCGCCTCGGTCACTAGCTCTGAGATCAGCGGGGCGGCTGCGCCCGCGGCGTAGCTATAGCCAACGCCGGTATGCCCGGCAGCGCGGGCTTCGGCCACGACGATCGTCGTCGCATCCCAGCTGAGCGTGCCATCGGCCTCCGGCGCGTCTGTCGGGACAGTGAAGGCTCGCGCTGTAAGCTGCTCGACGACTGGCTCAGCCCCGCGGACAGGATGCCCGGCGGGACTCTCGGCGTCTGCGCTGCTCACAGGCCCGATCCGTGATCGTCCCTCGCCTGTGCGAGCGCGGCTACCGCCGCGACATGCGAGAGATGCGTAAGCGTCTGCGGATAGTTGCCCAGCAGCTCGCCGCTAGCCGGGTCGATCTGCTCTGAGAACAAGCCCAGCGGGCTGGCGGCGCCCATCGTCAGGTCGAACACCTCCCGCGCCGCCGGCAGCTTTCCCTGACGGGCGTAGCACTCAGCCAGCCAGAACGAGCAGGCAAGGAACGCGCCCTCCTGGCCAGGCAGCTCATCCTCCTGGCGGTAGCGGTAAAGAAACCCGTCCGCGTCAAGCTCCTCGCGCACCGCGTCGGTGGTGCGCAGCATCCGCTCGTCATCGAACTCCACGAACCCCACGACCGGCAGCAGCAGCAGCGCGGCGTCCAGCGCCGGCTCGTCGAAGCACTGCACGAACACGCCACGCTTAGCGTCATAGCCGCGCGTCTCGATCGCCTCGCGCATTTCCCTCCGCGCTTTTTCCCAGCGCCGCGTTGGTGCCGTGCGCGCGCACTCCTCAGCCAGTCGCAGGCCGCTGTCCACCGCCGCCCAGCAGCAAGCCTTGGAGTGAACGAAGTGCCGCGGCTCGCCACGCCACTCCCAGATTCCCCGATCGGGCTCAGACCACCGTTCGACGGCGCTCTCGACGAGCTCTGAGAAGAATCGCCATTCGTCATCGTCAGGGGAGTGCCCGCGGCGGTGCCAGCGCCACGCGAGGTTCAGGATCTCACCGAAGGCGTCCAGCTGCAGCTGGCCCGCCGCCCCGTTGCCGACCCGCACCGGCCGCGAGCCACGGTAGCCCTCCAGGTCCAAGCGTTCCTCAGAGATGCGTCGCTCACCGCCGATCCCGAACAGGATCTGCAGGTCCTCGGCGTGCCCGGCGCTGGTGCGCACGATGAAATGTCGAAACCGCCGTGCCTCACGCTCGCAGCCAAGCTCCGCCAGGGAGTGCGCGGTAAGCGTCGAGTCCCGCACCCAGCTGAAGCGGTAATCCCAGTTGCGCTCGCCGCCCAGCGTCTCGGGCAGCGAGGTCGTGGGGGCCGCGACGATCGCCCCGGTCGGCGCGTAGGTCAGCGCCTTCAGCGTCAATGCCGAGCGCACAACTGCATCGTGGTCGGGGCCGTCCTTGCTCAACCGTTCCCGCCAAGCTCGCCACCAAGCGATCGTCTCCTCCAGACGCTCGTCCACCTGCCGCGTATCCAACGCGCTCTGCTCTCGCTCGAGCAGGTGCGGGCGCACGAACCGGATCAACAGCCGCAGCCGCTCGCCAGCGTGGATCTCACCGCCCGCCACGATCGCTTCCTGCTCGACACCCAGCTCGCCGTCGCTCCAAACCAGGAGCCCGTCGTTGCCGCCGATCGCCGTGAACACGTCCACCGCGGCGCGGCGCAGCCACGGCCGCACAGCCCCGTAGTCAAACCGGGGCGCAACCTCAAAGCGCACCTCGGCGCTGCCGCGCTCACACTCCACGAGCCGTACCAGCTCACGGCGCGGCTCGAGCGCACCGTGCTCTCGCATCGCAAAGAAATCCTTCACCCGCACCGTCCCTTGCGGGCCTTCGAGAATGCTTTCGAGTACCAGCGTGTCCTCGACGTAGCCGACGTCCTGCCAGCTCGCCTCGCCCTCTACGCTCACCGTGCAGAACCCGCCGCGCTCACGGTCAAGCAGCCGCCCGAAGCAGCTCCCGCTGTCGAAACGCGGCAGGCAGCACCAGTCGATCGAGCCCTCTGCCGAAACCAGGGCAGCGCTGTGGCAGTCCCCAATCAGCCCATAGGAGCCGATCGGCGGAGCCTGCACGCTCACCGGCCCCGCCGGATCGCGCCAAGCCCCAGCAGTCGCGCCGCGACCACCGCGCCGGCGCCAAGCCACCGGCGGTGGCGCGTCAGGCTCCACTGCACGCTGCGGGGTTTCGCTTGATCGTCGAAGTCCCCGTGCGCCGAGCGCTCGCCCGGCAGCGGCGCAAACAGGTTGTCCGGCCGTCCCGCCTGCACATGCTCATCGGTCTGCTGGGCCTCAAAGCCCGTCCTTGCCAGATAGCGGTCGCCGACGCCCGGAGCGATGGCGTTGCCGATCAGCGTCACAGCGGTCGACGCGCCGACCCACCACTCACGCCGCAAAGGCTCGCGCGACGCCGCCAGGATCGCCCGTGCGGCTACCTCCGGCTGATAGATCGGCGGCACCGGCTGCGGATGGCGCGGCAGGCGGGTACGCACCACGTCGAACTGCGGCGTGTTCATCGCCGGCAGCTGCACCATCGTCACCCGCACCCCGCTGCCCTCGTGCATCAGCTCGCAGCGCAGCGACTCTGTGAACCCCTGGATCGCGTGCTTGCACGCACAGTAAGGACTCTGCAAAGGGATGCCACGATACGCCAACGCGGAGCCGACCTGCACGATCACGCCACGATCGCGCGAGCGCATCCGCGAAAGCGCGCACAACGTCCCGTACACCACCCCGAGATACGTGACCTCAGTGACCCTGTGGAACTCCTCCGCGGTGATCTCCCAGGTGGGGGCGAACACGCTAGCCATCGCGTTGTTCACCCACACCCTGATCTCGCCATGCTCCTCAAGCGTGGATGCTGCCTTCTCGACCGCCTGCGGGTCAGCGACATCGCACTCCAACACCACCGGCTGCCCACCGAGCGCCTCCACCTCGCAAGCGGTGGCCGCCAGGGCTTCCTGGCCGCGGGCGATCAACCCGACCGTCGCGCCCTCGTGTGCGAACGCCTGCGCCGTAGCGCGCCCCACGCCCGAGCTCGCGCCTGTCACCGCCACCACGACAGATCCCATCAGTCCTCCCTCGAGCCCCAGCGACACACGTCGCGACATCTACCCAAACGCCCGATCAGCCAATCCACTGCGGCGCAGCGGAGGTCCGGCGGTTCACAGCAGAGACCCACGGGTATGCAACCGCATGATGAGCGAGCGGGCACGATGGACTTCCTCAAAGAGGCGCTGAGAGGCCGCAACCGCTTCGTGCTGCGCCTGGCGCTCGTCGCCGCGCTCGGCGGGTTTCTGTTCGGCTACGACACCGGCGTCATCTCCGGGGCACTGCCGTTCATCGGCAAGGATCTAGGCGGCGGCGAATTCAACGAACAGGCATTCGTCGGCTCGCTGCTGATCGGCGCCGTCGTTGGGGCGATCCTCTCCGGGTTCTCCGCCGACGCAATCTCACGCTGGCGTACCAAGATCATCTCCGGCTGCATCTACGTGATCGGCGCCCTCGCCTCCGCCTTTTCACAGACCGCGCCTGAGCTGATCGCCGCTCGCTTCGTGCTCGGCATCTCCGTCGGGACCGCCTCGTTCGTCTCGCCGATGTACATCTCAGAGCTCGCCCCGAAGCGCATCCGCGGCGGCGTGACCTCCTTCAACCAGCTGATGATCGTCTCGGGGATCATGGCCGCCTACCTCGTCAACTGGGCGCTGAAGGACGCGACCGACAACTGGCGCTGGATGCTCGGCCTCGGAGCGCTCCCAGGACTCGCGCTGGCGATCGGCATGTACTTCCAGCCGTTCTCGCCCCGGTGGCTGGTCGAGCAAGGCCGCGAGCAGGAGGCACGAGACGTGCTGCGCCGAGCCCGTACCAGGGCCGGGTGCATCCTCTCGCTCGCGCTGCTCGGCGTGTTCTTCGCCTCAAGCAGCCTGCAGCACAACGACTCCTGGCTGGCACTGGTGTGCCTGATCGTCTACATCGCCTCCTTCGCGGTCGGCCTCGGCCCAGTGTTCTGGCTGATGATCTCCGAGATATTCCCGTTGAAGGTCCGCAGCCCCGCGATGAGCCTCTCCACCGTCGGCAACTGGACCTCCAACTTCCTCGTCTCCTCGTTCTTCCTCACGCTCGTCAGCACGATCAGCCGCGAGGGCACCTTCTGGCTATACGCCGGCTTCGGTGTTCTCGCCCTCATCTTCTTCCTCGGGAGAGTGCCCGAGACCAAGGGCCGCTCCCTCGAGGAGATCGCAAGCGACCTCGGCGCCGACCAACAGCACGGCAGCGAAACCGTGCCCGCACACTGAGATGCGAACCCACCCCGGCGTGCGGCCATGACCGTGGCGATCCTCGACGTCGACGGGACACTCGTCGACACCAACTACCAGCACGCGCTCGCCTGGTATCGCGCGTTCCGCGACCACCAGATCGTCCTCCCGATATGGCGCCTTCACCGTCACATCGGCATGGGCGGCGACCAGCTAGTCGAAAAGCTCACCGACGCGAATATAGAGCGCAGGCTCGGTGACCAGATCCGCTCAAGCGAGAGCGAGCACTACAACGAAATGATCGGCGAAGTCGAGGCCGTGAAGGACGCAACCGAGCTGCTCTCAGACCTGCACGACCGCGGCCACACAGTCATCCTCGCAAGCTCCGCCAAGCAGCCCGAGATCGAGCACTACATCGACCTGCTCGGCGCGCGCCAGCTCGCCCACGGATGGACAAGCGCCAGCGACGTGAAAGCCACCAAGCCCCAACCCGATCTCGTGAACGCCGCCCTGGAATGCGCCGACGCGCAGCCAGAGCAGGCCGTGATGATCGGTGACTCACCCTGGGACGTGCAGGCAGCTCGGCGCGCCGGCGTGCAGACGCTCGCAGTGATGACCGGCGGCTTCTCAAACGCAGAGCTGTGCGAAGCTGGCGCGGTCGACGTTTACGAGTCAGTTGCTGAGCTGCGCACCGCACTCAACAAGACAGCTCTGAAGGGCCAGCAGTCACGACCGTGAAGCGTTCCACTAAGCACTGAGCTCGAACATTCAGGCGCTGTTGCTGGCGTCCTCAAGCAGGCCCAGCACCGCCTTCTCGACTCGCGCACGGACTCTCGCCTTCGCCAGATCCGGCGACGCACTCGGCCAAGGCGAGATCGCCGGGCGCGTCCTCGCTGGGCAAGGCGCTCAGTGGCAGGACGTTCCCGGCTTCTGGTCGACCATTGGCCAGCACGCCTCAAGTACGCAGCATGGGGCGACGGGCACGACCAAACACGCCTTGATGAACACCCCGACGGTGCATTCACCGTCTGGTACTACCACCACGACAAGCTCGTCGGCGCGCTCACACACAACCGCGACGAGGACTACGAACATGCCCAACAGCTCCATTGCCGTCGGCGCAAGCACACCATGAACGAGCCCCAGCAAGGCGTCGGACGCGCCCGGCGCCTTGGCGTGGACATCGCCTACCGGAGGCTCATCAGCCTCGAGCGACCAGACGGGCTGATCGCACGCAGCGACGCCGACACGACCGTCGCCGTCGACTGGCTCTCGGTACAGATTGCCCTCTCGCGCTCGGGCGCCGCGGCGATCGGCGGCCTGATCGAGCTCGATCCCACACCGAGCAAGACACCCTCGACCCGCACGCCCTCACCGTGCGCGAACACAGCGCCACCAGAAGGCTCGCGCTCGCCGTCCAGCAGACCGCCGGCGCCGCCGCAGTCGAGCACCCGCACTTCTCCGGCGCATCCCTCGCGCTGACCGCCGCCGCTATCGGCCCAATAGCCGACACCGCCGCCTTCCTCAGAGGCCGTTTTGGCGCGCCGCCCCAGGGGTAGGAGCGTGAACATGAGCGCTGAGAACGACACGACCCTGTGCTTCATCTCCGCCGACCGAAAGGGAGCGCTATGAGCGAGACCGTGGCCGACCACCTGCTCCATCGACTCACAAACGAGTGGGGGGTAAAACGTATCTACGGATACCCCGGCGACGGGATCAACGGGATCATGGGAGCCTTCGGGCGTGCCGATGACTGCCCGGAGTTCATCCAGGTCCGACACGAGGAGATGGCCGCGTTCATGGCCTGCGCGCACGCCAAGTTCACAGGTGAAGCAGGCGTCTGCCTTGCCACCTCCGGCCCCGGCGCGATCCACCTCCTCAACGGTCTCTATGACGCAAAGCTCGACCACCAGCCGGTCGTGGCGATCGTCGGCCAGCAGGCAAGGCTCGGGCTCGGCGGCAACTACCAGCAGGAGGTCGACCTCACCACTCTCTACAAGGACGTCGCACACGAGTACGTGCAAATGGCCACCGAGCCCGGCCAGGTGCGCCATCTGATCGACCGCGCGATGCGGATCGCGCTATCTGAGCGTACCGTCACGTGCGTGATCCTCCCCAACGACCTGCAGATGGAACCCGCCGTGCCCACGCCGCCGCATGCGCACGGCACCGTTCACTCCGGCCCCGGCTACACACCACCACGTGTCACTCCCGCCGATGAGCAGCTGCAGCGTGCCGCCGAGGCGCTGAATGCGGGAGAGCGCGTGGCGATGCTCGTCGGCGCCGGCGCGCTGCACGCCACCCAGGAGGTGATCGAGGTCGCCGACACGCTTGGCGCCGGTATCGCCAAGGCCCTGCTCGGCAAGGCCGCCGTCCCCGATGACTTGCCGTTCGTCACGGGCTCAATCGGCTTGTTGGGTACACGCCCGAGCTGGGACATGATGCAGGACTGCGACACGCTACTGATGGTCGGCTCGAGCTTTCCATACTCGGAGTTCCTGCCAGAAGAGGGCCAGGCCCGTGGCGTGCAGATCGACCTGGACGGCCGGATGCTCGGCATCCGCTACCCGATGGAGGTCAACCTCGTCGGCGACAGCGCGCTCACTCTCAAAGCGTTGCTGCCGCTGCTGGAGCGCAAGGAGGACCGTGGCTGGCGAGAGAAGATCGAAAAGAACATGAGTGAGTGGTGGGGAGTGATCGAGAAGCGTGCCCATGAGCCTGCCCAGCCAGTCAACCCGCAGTTGATCTTTCACGAGCTCTCAAAGCGCCTGCCCGACGGTGCGATCCTGACCTCCGACTCCGGCTCGGCGGCCAACTGGTACGCCCGCGACGTGCGGCTACGCGCCGGCATGATGGCCACCCTCTCAGGCACCCTGGCGACGATGGGGCCAGGTGTGCCGTATGCGATCGCCGCGAAGTTCGCGCACCCCGACCGGCCCGTCATCGCGCTCGTCGGTGACGGTGCGATGCAAATGAACGGGCTCGCCGAGCTGATCACGATCGCCAAGTACCGCGAGTGCTGGACCGATCAGCGCCTGATCGTGCTCGTGCTCAACAACCGCGATCTCAATCAGGTGACGTGGGAGCAGCGCGCAATGTCCGGCGATCCCAAGTTCGTCGAGTCCCAAGAACTACCCGACGTGCCCTACGCGCGGTGGGCGGAAATGCTCGGGCTGAACGGCATCCGCACCGACGACCCCGAGGCGATCGGCGAGTGCTGGGAGCAGGCACTTGCAGCCGACCGCCCGACAGTGCTGGAGGTCTGCTGCGACCCCGAAGTGCCCCCGCTGCCCCCACACATCACGATCGAGCAGGCCCGCTCCTTCGCCTCAGCGATCCTCCACGGAGACCCCGGCAGCCGGCGGATCATCGCCCAAGCGCTGCGCCAGAAGCTGCCCGAGTTTCTCCCCGGCCGATGAGCGTCAAGCGCTTGCTGAGAAACCTGCGCCGGGGTCGCGCGCAGCGCACCCTCGCCGCCGCGACCGCCGCGAGCGCGCTGCCGCTCGGCCTGGAGATCTACTTCGAGCACTTCCGCGGCTCCTTCGGCGACAAGTGGATGTGGACCCCCGTCGCGCTCTCGCCGATCCTCACCGCCGCCGGACTCGCCGGAGTGGGCTCCAAACGGGCAGCAACAACGGTCCTGCCTGCGGTGTCGGCGCTGTATTGCTTGGACGGGCTGATCGGCGTCTACACCCACATCCAGGGCGTGCGCAAGCGCCCCGGCGGGTTCTCAGAGCCGCTCTACAACATCGTTATGGGGCCGCCGCTGCTCGCACCCGGCTCCCTCGCGCTCGTCGGCGGCATGGGCGTAGCGGCGGCGCTCGCCGAGCGGGAGCGCTGAGCACGCGATGGCGTCGAGCTCAGCGGGGCATCTCCCCAAGCAGGGCGGCGACACCACGCCGGAGCCGCCCGCAGGGCTGCCGCGCCAGCGCAAGGGCACCACGCCGCAGATGCGAGGCCGCTACCCCCACTACGACGTGCTCACCGCCGCCTCCCATTGGGATGCCAAGACGCGCGGCGTCGTGCTCGACCGAGTAGCGAACGTCCCGCCAGTTCGCTTCTTCACCGAGTCGCAGGCGCGCACGCTCCAAGCGTTCTGCGACGTAGTGACCGGACAGGACTCAGAGCCACGCGTCCCCGTGCTGGAGATGGTCGACGCGAAACTGCACGCCGGCAGACTCGACGGGTTTCGCCATCACGACATGCCGCGCGACCCCGAGACCTGGCAACAAGTCGCCGCCAACCTCGACAACAGTGCCCGTGAGCACGACGCAGAGGGCGGGTTCGCCGCCGCCAGCTCGAAGTGCCAGCACGAGATCGTCCAGCAGTTCTCCGAAGGCAAGCTCGACTGGGAGCTGCCCGTCACGAAGGCATGGGGAGTAGTGATGCGCGGCGTGCTCGGCGCGTTCTACTCACACCCCTGGGCATGGAACGAGATCGGCTTCGGTGGACCCGCCTACCCCCGTGGCTACGCCAGGCTCGGTGCCGGGCAGCGCGAGCACTGGGAGGCCCCGCCGGAGTTCGCGCTCGACCCCGTAGCCGACGTGTCTCAGCGGGGCCTGGAGTGAGAGAGCGCCTGCGTGTCGCACTGAAGGGCGCGCTGCGCCCGCCCGAGAACGACTCCGCGTTTCTGCTCGACCCCCATAGGCGCGGGGTGCCAGGGCGCGAGCGTATGCGCCGCTACAGGCCCGACGAGGCGGTCGACATGCTGATCGTCGGTGCGGGTGCCGGCGGCGCAACGCTCGCGCAGCGCCTCGCCCGCAAAGGCTGGCGCGTCCTCGTGCTCGAGGCAGGACCGTTCTGGGACCCCGACGAGGACTGGGTATCCGATGAGGCCGGCGCCCACGCGCTGTACTGGACCGAGGAGCGCATCATCGGCGGCGAGGACCCCGTGGAGCTCGGCAAGAACAACTGCGGGCGCGGCGTCGGCGGCTCGATGATCCACTACGCCGGTTTCACCCCGCGCTTTCACCCCTCCGACTTCGAGGTCTACACTCGCGATGGCGTAGCCGCCGACTGGCCGATCGGCTACGAGGACCTCAAGCCCCACTACGAGCGCCTCGAGCGCGAGCTACCCGTCGCGGGCGAATGGTGGCCCTGGGGCGATCCCCACGGCTATCCGCACGGCCCGCACCCCGTGGGCGCCGGTGCGCTGAAGGCTTGGGAGGGCGCGAGGCGCCTGGGGATCGAGATGCGCGTCGGGCCGGTCGGCATCGCCAACGGCTCGTTTGGGCACCGCCCGCACTGCATCTACCGCGGCTTTTGTCTACAGGGCTGCAAGGTCGGCGCGAAGGCATCCCCGCTCGTCACCCACATCCCCGATGCGCTCGAGCACGGCGTCGAGGTACGCGCCGACTGCATGGTCACGCGGATAGAGACCAACGAGTCCGGGCGCTGCACCGGCGTCACCTACTACCACGACGGCCAAGAGCGCTTCCAGGCAGCAGACGTGATCACTGTCGCCGGCTACTCGATCGAGACCCCACGGCTGCTGCTGCACTCCACCAGCAAGCGGTTTCCCAACGGTCTCGCCAACGAGAACGACCTCGTGGGGCGGGGGATCATGGTGCAGGGTGCACCGCAGGTCGCCGGGCGCTTCCCCGAGGAGATGCGCATGTACAAGGCGCCTCCACCGGAGATCAACTCCGAGCAGTTCTACGAGACCGACTCCGGACGAGGGTTCGCCCGCGGGTTCTCGATCCAGACAGTCGGCCCGCTGCCGATCGGCTGGGCCGAGCACGTCCTCGCCGATGGCCACTGGGGGCAGGCGCTGCGCGAGTACATGCGCGACTACAACCACTGGTACACGATCGGCTGCCTCTCAGAGCTCCTGCCACAAGCCGAGAACAGGGTCACGCTCGCCGACGTCACCGACCGCAACGGGATGCCCGTCGCGCGCCTTGACTACACCCAGTGCGAGAACGACCGCGCGAACGTCGCCTACGCCAAGAACAAGCTCCACGAAATCCTCCACGCCGCCGAAGCACAGGACATCCTCACGATCGACCGCTACGCCCACCTCGTCGGCGGCTGCGCCATGTCTGAGAAGCCCGAGACCGGCGTGATCGACGCGGACCACCGCGCCTGGGGCATCCCAAACCTGTTCGTCTGCGATGGGAGCGTCATGCCAACCCAAGGCTCCGCCAATCCCGCGCTCACGATCATGGCCCTCGCGTCTCGCCTCGCCGAGCGCATCGGCGGGAAGCAGATCGACCCCGCCAAGCGGCACGCGGAGAGCCGCGCTTGAAACGCATGGTCACAGCCTGGGCCCACCCGCCTGATCCACGTGTCACACCGCCAGCAGCCGGGTAGCTCTAGCTCATGGCCGCCGAGCAACGACAGATCGAGTGGGGGTCCGCCGAGATCGAAGACGGCACGCTCACCGTGCATCTGGCCGGCGCATCCTCCAAAGCGTGGAAGGCACGTTTCGAGAGCGTGCTCGCGCTGCTCGACACGCCACACAGCGGCTGGGCATTCCGCAGCTTCGCCGCCGAGTCCCACTAGCAGCCCCCTCGTCGCTTTTTGCCAATACGGCGAGTGGGTAGATGAAGCGGTGTTCCACGACCCCGAGGAGGACCAGATGGCCAAAGATCACGGGCCGAGCGTCAAGAACGACCAACAGTACGAAGGGCTGCGCGAAAAGGGCATGAGCAAGGAACGCGCAGCAAAGATCGCTAATAGCCCCGGCTCATCCAAACGAGGCGGAAAGAGCTCGGGCTCCGGCACGAAACGCAAAGCCACCTCCCAGGGCGGCACCAAAGCGCAGAAGGCCGCAGCCGGGCGCAAGGGCGCCAAAAAGAGCAATAGCTAGACGATGCCCGAAAGTGCAAGCAACACTCGCGCCGGCACCACGAGTGAGACGCCTCTCGGCTCGCTTTCCTCGCATTACGCTCCCTTGGACTGGCGCCCTACGTTGAGGAGCTCCAGCGCTGCCAGCGGGCTGAACGCCGCGCCGTCTAGCGGGCGCGGCTGTCCGCACTCCCTTCGCTTCGACCAGCTGCGGCAACCGCGCCGGAGCCACCAGCCCCCACTTCGCGTCTACTCACAGCCACGCGCACAAACCGATACGCGGCCGCGCTCATGGCTCGTTTGCCGCCCAGGGGCCAGGGGTAGACGACCTACAGATCGGGAAGCTCGCCAACGAACAGAGGAAGGCAGTAACGAAATGGCATCGACACAGCTAGACGGAAAGACAGTGGCCTTTCTCACTGCTCAAGAGGGCATCGAGGAGGTCGAGCTCACATTGCCCTGGAAAGCCGTCAAAGACGCAGGTGGCACGCCAAAGCTGATCGCCCCCGAAAGCGGCGAGATCCAGGCGTTCGACCACCTCGACAAGAGCTCGACCTACCCGGTCGATCACTCCCTCGAGGATGCCCACCCTGACGACTACGACGCCCTGGTGCTCCCAGGCGGCGTGGCCAACCCCGATCAGCTGCGCACCGACGAGCGCGCCATCCAGTTCGTGCGAAAGATCTTCGCTGCGGGCAAGCCCGTCGGCGTCATTTGCCACGGCCCCTGGACACTCGTGGAGGCAGACCTTGTGCGCGGGCGCAAGCTCACCTCTTGGCCGTCTCTGCAAACCGACATCCGTAACGCCGGCGGGGAGTGGGTCGATGAGGAAGTCGTTGTCGACCAGGGCCTCGTCTCGAGCCGCAAGCCAGACGACCTGCCAGCCTTCTGCGCGAAGATCGTCGAGGAGTTCGCAGAGGGCCTTCACCAAACACCCCAGGCCGGCGCCACCGCCCATGCGAACTAGCGTTTACTGACCTTTACGCTTCGCTGCCATATTAATTGTGGTGCGCAGTCTCGATCCTGCACATTGGTGGTGTGCTGTTTTCCCACGCCCACAAAACATGGATCGCCTGGGTAATCGCGCTCGCACTCGCCATTACCTGATTCATAGTTCGCAGATCGCGACGCAGACGCTAGAGGCCGCATGACACGCTTGATGTGAAAGGATACTGGTCGCGGTCAGCGGCAGCCTCGTCAAGCGCCTGAGCCCGGCGGCCGCTCGATGACTCCGCCAGCGATGAGGCGACCTCGCGGTATCTGTCGAGAAAGCCCTCCCATGCAGCGATCAGGGCAGCTGGATTAGGGTCGGCGCACACAGCCACTCGGCTTCCGAGACCAGTCGCGAGCTTGGGCACATGGGCTCGCGAGGGTCTCGTTCCCACGACTGTCAGACGCCCGTCGGGAAATTCTCTCCCAGAGGGAGCCGACCAGCCGATCATCTCGGCTAGACCCGCAAGAGTCGATTGGTGCTCTCTCGCCTCGTCGGGCATGATTACGGCGATCTCCAGCGGGACATCGCTGCCTTGCTCGCGCTGATAGGGGATCACGTAACCGCCGACAGGCACTTCCCGCGAAAATGCGTTAGTGCTCATCTAAGCCTCCTCGGACACGCCCGCGCGTCCGGTTCAAAGCTAGCTATACGTGGCGGCCGCGGACCCCGCGACGACCGAGAAAACGATCATAGACTAGAGGCGCACAAATCGCAATCGAAGCCCGCCAGTCGCTATGCCGGTACCGCGAAAGGAACAGCTGACTATCCACCGAGCGACGCTCAGGCGGCCCACCAGTCTCGCTGACCTTCCACGTCTTCTCGCGGGTTCTCGCCGAGGTTGGGCGCGCCGAAGACGAGGATCTCGAGGCCCTCCGGGCTGGCCTCGTACCCTCGCCATGTACCGGGCGGAACGCGCACGACGTCCCACTTCTTGACCTCGACGATCTCGTCGTCGAGCTTCATCCGCCCGCTCCCGCCCACGACCACGAACACCTCCTCCTGCTCCTTGTGCGTGTGGCCGTACGGGAACCGGTAGTCGGGCGGGATGCGCTGATAGCTCAGGCCGGACTGCTCGAGCTCGAGCGCCTTACTCGCGAGACGGAACTCCAGGTCCGGCGCGCCGTCGAAGTTGGACCCGACGTCCGCCAGATCCTCCCTGAGGTTCCTAAGCGTGAATGGCATGGCCGCGATTCTAAGGCCATGAGCGGGACGTACGCACCGACGACGCCCTCGCGCCGGTAGCTGCCTCCAAGGAGGTGGCGTTTCACGTCTATCGACCGTCGCTGTCGACGAAATAGTTTGCGATATGCGACTATTGGCGTTTATGTGGGGCGAGGTAGTCGCTGTCAGCAATCTTTGCTGCGAAGTCATCGCAGAACAGCGTGAGCGACTCAGATTGACCAAGGCCGAGACTGCCCGCCGGATGTTCGCTTACCTCTCTGCTCAGGGAGCAGGTGCTCGCAGCGGAATCGCACTGACCGGCAACGGGTTCGGATGGGCGACCGAGAACTCGTGCCGGCGGGCTATAGACGATCTTGAGGGTGGCAGGCGGCACGTCAAGGAGGCGCAGTACGTAGACGCGCTTCTTGCCGTGCTTGGCCTCGAACGTAAAGATGTTGGACTTGAGGACTGAACCGGGCTAAACGACTCGGCCAGCTGAAGCTCATAACCACAATTCGACTCATCCCAGGCAAGCAGGGGCGCGAGGTGAGGCGCGGCGGCGAGAGAGCCTAAACTTAAGGTCCAACCTATATGTGCGCATCCACGTGCGTTTGCTATATCGCTTGGGATACTTGTTTACCCATTCGCCTTGGGCTTCCTACTGGATCTCGAGGTCGCGAGAACCGTGCCTCAAGTCTTTATGGAGATTTCCTGTCAGGTACTGGCCGTGCTGATTCTCGCTCTTGCCGTTCAGACGCACCTGCTGTCGATTGTTTCGTTTGAGAAGCCCGCTGATCGCATGGAATTACTTGCGCTCGCAGCGGTGCTCCTGCTTGGTGAGATTGCTCCTCTAGCCGCATTGCTATGTGGCACCAATTCGGTGATATTGGCAACCCCAGCGGCCTTTTCCATCCTTTTGAGCCTAGCTCTCATAGTGGCGCATGGGGTTGTCGGCAAGCCGCGGTCCTCGGATTCAAGCGTGGCCGGAGCTCGCGGCTCTACCACGCTTGACGGCAATGGCTCCTCGACACCTGTGTCGATCCGTTGGGTGTAACTCATCACTGGGGGGGTCTTACTGCGCCCCTGGGGCAGATCGCCTTTCCTCGGGCTTGGAGACATGACGCCCTCAACTACTTGATGCTCTCGCATGGGTCTTGGCCAGCGGGGCGAGCTTCCACCCGCCCACGATCGTCGTCTCCGCTGACCATGGTTTTGATCGGAGCATCCCTCTCGTGCGTACCGACGAGCTCTACCGACGAGCCCTTTACGGGTTGTAAACTGGCCTGATCCCTTTGCTTGGCGCACGAGGACGAGGTAAGCCTGCTTCAGGCCATCTGAAACTCCGTCGAGCGACTGCGACGACGCCATGAAGACCGCCCAAGCCCTCATCTTTCCTCCGCCTGGCCTAGCGCATGAGCCGTAAAGCGGAAATCGCGATCCTCGACTACGGCCTGGGCAATCTCAGATCGGTCGCCAAGGCGTTCGAGCACGTCGGCGCTACGGTGCGCGTGACCGCGGACGAGAAGACGATTCGCGGCGCCGATGGGCTCGTGATCGTTGGGGTCGGCGCCTTTCCCGAGGCGATGCGGCGTCTGTCCGGCCTCGGACGGATCGTGGTCGAACGTCACGCCGAAGAAACGCCGATCCTGGGTATCTGCCTCGGGCTGCAGCTCTTCTTCGAGGGAGCCGACGAGCACGGGGGGGCTCGCGGCTTCGGCTTCCTGGACGGCGAGGTCAGGCAAATCGCCACCGGCGGCGCGAGGCTCCCTCACATCGGCTGGAATCGGGTCCGCTGGGAGCGATCCTCAGAGCTGTTGGACGGGCTGCCCGACGAATGCGCCTTCTACCACGTCCACTCCTACGCCGCTCAGCCCGCCGATGAGAACGTCGTGCTTGGGACCACCGAGTACGGGTCGAGGTTCGTCAGCGCCATCCAGCAGGGGTCGCTGTTCGGCGTGCAGTTTCATCCCGAGAAGTCCTCCACCCACGGCCTGAAGCTCCTTTCGAACTTCGCAAACGTCTGCGTCGGGGCGGCCCGGAGCGTGCGCCCGCCGGTGGCGCGGAGCTCCCGCCCCGGCCTCTGCAAGCGAATCGTCCCCTGTCTCGACGTGGACGCGGGTCGCGTCGTCAAGGGAACCAACTTCGTCGACCTCCGAGACGCCGGCGATCCCGTCGAGCTAGCCGAGTTCTACGACGCCGAGGGAGCGGACGAGATCACCTTCCTCGACATCACCGCCACCCACGAGAAGCGCGATACGATCGCCAAGCTGGCGAAAGAGGCGGTCGACCGGGTCTTCGTCCCGATCACCATCGGCGGCGGCATTCGCGCCGTCGCCGACGCACAGACGGTCCTCGACGCCGGCGCCGACAACATCTCGGTCAACTCGGCGGCGGTCGCGCGACCGGAGCTGCTCAACGAGCTCGACGAGGTCTTTGCGAACCAGAACCTGATCCTCGCGATCGACGCGAAGCGCAGCTCCCACGGCGCCGGCTGGGAGGCCTATGTCGCCGGCGGCCGCACGCCGACCGGTCGCGATGCGATCGCCTGGGCGCAGGAGGGCGTCGAGCGCGGAGCCGGTCAGATCCTGATCACGAGCATGGACCGGGACGGCACGCGCGACGGCTACGACATCGACCTGCTCACGAAGCTGAGCGAGGCGGTGCAGGTTCCGATCATCGCCTCCGGCGGAGCGGGGACGCTCGACCACCTCACCGAAGCGCTCGAAGCCGGCGCCGACGCGGTCCTGTGCGCGTCGATCTTCCACTACGGCCACCACAGCGTCCGAGACGTGAAGCGCCACGTCGACGACCACGGCATCATGGTCAGGCTGCTCGACGCGCCCAGCTCCCCGACGGGCGACGGCGACGCCGCCCCGATCGCCTTCGCCGCGCCCTGACCCAACCGCCCGCAATCAGCCTTCCAGCGATTCTGAAGCCTCGAGCCACGCCGTCTCCAGCCGACCACGCTCGGCGGCGAGGAGCTCGAGCTCGGCCTGAAGCTGCTCCAGTCGGGCGTGGTCGGTCGCGTTCGCGACCATCTGCCCCCGCAGGCTCGTCTCGCTCTGCGCGAGCCGCTCGATCGCCTGCTCCAATCGCACGAGCTCCCGCTCGGAGCGCTGGGTCTCCTTGCGTGCCGCGCGGATCCTCGCTCCTGTGGGGAGCTTCTCTCGCCGGGCCACCTGCGCGGGCGGGGCCTCCTCGACGTTACGGCGCTGCTCGACGTACTGCTCGATCCCTCCCGGCAGATGGCGGATCCCGCCCGCCGCGGTGAGCGCGTAGACGTCGTCACAGACTCGCTCGACGAAATAGCGGTCGTGGCTGACCACCACCAGCGTGCCGGGCCACCCGTCGAGCAGGTCCTCGAGCGCCGTCAGCGTGTCGATGTCCAGATCGTTCGTGGGCTCGTCCAACAGCAGCACGTTCGGCTCGCCCATCAGCAGGCGCATCAGCCCCAGTCGCCGGCGCTCGCCGCCCGATAGATCGCCCACCAGCGTGCGGGCCTTCTCGCCGCGAAAGCCGAAGCGATCGCACAACATCGCCGCGGTGATCTCCTGCCCGTCGCTGAGGATCGCGTGGCCGCGTACCTCTTCCAGGGCCTGGAGCACGCGCAGGTGGTCGGGGATCTCGACCGTGGCCTGCGACAGGTGCGCCAGCCTGACCGTGGCACCCCGCTGGACGTCGCCCGCGCTCGGCTCGAGCTCGCCCGCGAACAGCTTGACGAGCGAGGTCTTGCCCGATCCGTTGACCCCGACGATCGCCACCCGATCCCCCGGTCCGAGGCTCCATGTCACTCCGCGCAGCACCTCTTTGGCGCCGAACGTGAGCGAAACGTCGACGGCGTCCAGCACCTTGTCGCCCAGACGGGCGCCGGCGAAGCGCAGCAGCTCGGCGCGATCGCGCGCCTGCGGCTCATCGGCGATCAGGGCCTTGGCTGTCTCGATGCGGAACTTCGGCTTGGCGGTTCGCGCCGGCGGCCCGCGTCCCAGCCAAGCCAGCTCCTTGCGCACGAGTTGCCGGCGCCGGTCCTCGCGCGAAGCCCGCAGTCGGTCGCGCTCGGCGCGCGCGAGCACGTACGCCGCATATCCCCCCTCGTAGCGGTGGACGGCTCCGTCGGCGAGCTCCCACGTCGCCGTGCACGCGGCGTCCAGGAACCAGCGATCGTGAGTCACCACGAGCAGCGAGCCTCGTCGCGCGGCCAGATGGTGGGCCAGCCAGTCGACGCCTTCGAGGTCCAGGTGGTTGGTCGGCTCGTCTAGCAGCAGCAGCTCGGGCGGGTCGAGCAGCAGACGCGCCAAGGCGATGCGCCGGCGCTCTCCCCCCGACAAGCCGGCGATCGGCGTGTCGATGCCGCCGGGGAACATCCCCAGCGCGACGCCGCCCAAGAGCCCGTCGAGCACGCTCCGAAACGCGCTGTCGCCGGCCCATTCGTGATCGGCGCGCCCGCCCACGAGGGTCTCGCGGATCGTCCGCTGCTCGTCGAGCTCGTCGCGCTGTCCCAGCAGCGCCACGTCAACGTCGCTGGCTCGTGTGAGCTCTCCCGCGTCCGGCAGCTCGACGTCGGCGATTAGGCGCAAGAGGGTCGACTTGCCGTCTCCGTTTGCACCCACCACGCCGATGCGCTCGCCCGCGGACACCCCGAGCGTGATGCCGTGCAGCACCGATCGGCTGCCGTAGCCCTTCTCGACCGACTTCAGGTTCAGGAGGTTGCGAGCGCTCGGCATCCTGTTCCATCTTCGCCGATTGCCACTGGTGTTCGATGGTGGAATACGACCGGCGTGTCAATGGTGGATCGTGGTCACAGGCTGGTCTGTCCGCGCTCGAGGTCGAGCAGCAGTCGCTTACGCTCGAGTCCGCCCCCGTACCCCGTCAGCGTTCCGTTCGCGCCGATCACACGGTGACAGGGGACGATTACGGCGATCGGGTTACGTCCGTTGGCGAGGCCCACCGCGCGCGCTGCTGAAGGTTGGCCTAGGCGGCGCGCCAGCTCGCCGTAACTGATCGTCTCACCATAGGGAATGTCCTGCAGCGCACGCCAAACCCGGCGCTCGAACGGCGCGCCATCCATCGCAAGAGGCACCTCGAATGTGACACGCTGGCCCGCGAAGTACGCCCGCAACTGCGCTTGCACATCTGTGAAATTCCTCCTTGAGGGCTCCCAGTTCGGAGCGATCGTCATCGGCTTGCGACCGCCCTGCATATAGAGGCCGCGCAGGGCGTGTCCATCGCCGAGCAGCAGCAGCTCGCCGATCGGACTGTCGATGGTCGTGTACAGCCGCACCTGAGGGGTGACCGAGGTGGATACCCGATCGGTCGCGTCTCTCATGCAGCGAGCCGGTCGGTGTCGCTCGCGGGTACGGACGTGCGCTTCGCTCCTCCTGGCTTCGCTCCTCCTGAGGTGTGCAGCGAGGCCCAGAGATGCTGCACGGCGTATGCCCGGTATGGCCGCCAGCGCTCGGCGAGCCTCTCGGCTGCCTTGGGCCGACCGTCGTGGCCAAGCCGCGCGAGCGCGTGGTGGACACCGAGATCGCTCGACGGGAACGCGTCGGGATCGCGCAGCGCGCGCATTGCGATGTACTCGACGGTCCACGGTCCGATCCCCGGCAATGTGAGCAGCAGGCGCCGCGCGTCCTCCCGGTCCGCGCCCGCGTCGAGCGCGATCTCAGCGTGTGCTAGGGCCTTTGTCAGGGCCAGCAGACAGCGCCGGCGCGCGCGGGGCATCGTCAGCCGCTCGGGGTCGGCTTCGGCCAGCACCTCGACGGAGGGGAACGTGTGTGTGATCGCGCCGAGCGGGCGCTCGAGCCGCTCGCCGTAGGATGTCACCAGACGGCCGGCGAGCGTCGATGCGCCTCGCAGCGAGATCTGCTGACCGAGCACCGCGCGCACGGCCAGCTCATGACCGTCGACGTGCCCGATCACTCGACGGCCCGGTGTCTTTCGCACGAGCGGTCCCATCAGCGCGTTTTCGCCGAACGCCTCAGCCACGCTGAGCGGATCGGAATCGAGGTCGAGCAGTACGCGCGAACGCTGCACGGCGGCGGCAAGATCGCGCAGGTCCTGAAGCCAGTAGCGAGCGTGCACATGCCCGTCGGCGGGGCGCAGCTCGACGACGCCGGTCCCGTGCGGCAGGCACAGGCTGCGCCGATAGGCGCCCTCGACGATCTCCTCGATGCCGGGCACGACGCGCAGGGCCAAAAACGTAATCATGCCCTCTGCGTCGAACGGAGAGCGGTAGGGGAGTCGCAGCGTCAGAGCTCCGCTTTCCTCCAGGCCCTCTCTTCGCCGTGCCTGTGCGCGCAGGCCACTCGGCGTGACCGCAAACACCTGCTGAATCGTCTCGTTGAATTGCCGCACGCTCTGAAAGCCCGCGGCGAACGCAACTCCCGCGATCGGCACGACCGTTGTCTCGAGCAAGACCCTGGCGGTCTGCGCGCGTTGGGCTCGCGCGAGCGCGAGCGGTCCCGCGCCCACGACGCTCACCAACTGGCGGTGCACGTGCCTCGCGGTATACCCCAGGCGCCCGGCGAGACCCTCGACGCCTTCGCGGTCGACCACCCCGTCCGCGATCAGGCGCATCGCGCGCCCGACGAGATCCGCGCGAAGGTCCCAGTCCGGCGAGCCCGGCGTGGCGTCCGGTCGGCAGCGCTTGCATGCGCGAAAGCCAGCGGTCTGGGCCGCAGCGGCGGAAGCGAAGAAGCGCACGTTCTCGCGTTTGGGCGTGCGCGCCGGACAGCTTGGACGACAGTAGATTCCCGTCGTCTTCACACCGCAGAACACCCACCCGTCAAAGCGCGGATCGCCGAGCTCGAGTACCTGCCAGAAGCGCTCTGAATCAAAGATCACAGCCACACCGTGGCATACCCACGTCGATGTGTCTGGCGGAAATCGGACCTAGCTGAGCGTCGAAGACCGATTTCCGCTGAATCGGACTCCAGCGTCCCCGACATGCCGTCGCAGGAAGTGCAGCTGGTGGGCGATCGCCCGCTCGAACGGCTCGCCGGTGTAGATGTCGAAGTGCCCGATCGGGTACGTGCGCACCTCGGCCCGGCCGGTCGCCCGCCAGGCGGCGTCCTGGGCCGCCTTGACCGGAGCGACGGAGTCGTGGTCGGCGATCTGCACGAGGATCGGACAGGGCAGGCGATCGGCCTGCAAGCCGGGGCGGTAGGAGCCGGCGCTAAGCATCACTCGGGCGGCCAGCTCGTTGCGCCACGATGCACCGGCGATCGCCCGGTAGCCCGGCTCGGCGTCGGGCGTCGTCATCGCTCCGAGGCTCCCCGGCGGCCCGACCGTGGGGATCGTCACGGGCGGGCGCCCGCGCAGCGAGGCAGCGAGGTCGCGCACTCCCGCGAGCACGAGCCGCGCGAGCTGGCCGGGGCCCGCATAGCGCGCGATGTTCAGCACCGCCACCGCGCCGTCCATCGCCGGCACCTGCGCGATGACCGCCGCGGCGCGTCCGTCGGCTACCGCCACCGGGACGACGTGGCCGCCGGCGTAGGAGGAGCCCCACACGACGATGCGCTCCTCATCGACGCTCTCGAGTGAGCGCGCGAACGCGATCGCCGCCGCATAGTCCGCGAGCTGGCGAGGGATCGACAGCAGCTGCCGGGGCTCGCCGTCGCTCGAGCCGAAGTGCCGGTAGTCGAAGGCCAGCGCGTCCAGGCCGGCGGCGGCGAAGCGCTCGGCGAACGCCAGCAGCCCGGAGTCGACCGTGCCGCCGAGGCCGTGGCCGAGCACGACGCACGGCCGCCGGCCGTCCTCGTCGGCGAACGCGTCGCCCTGCCCCGGCAGGTGGACGCCCGCGCAGCGCACCCCGCCGCTGTCGAAGGACACCGCGCTCCCTCCAAGCTCCGGCGCTTCAGCGTCGCGGCGAACATCGCTGAGCTCAGAAGCGATGACACTCACGCGGGGATCTCCGCGTCTGCGCCTGCCAGCGCCGCGGCGCGCCCCGCCGTGGCGCGACCGGTCGGCGCTCCGGCCCGCGCGCGCGCCTGGCCGGCCGGAATCGAACGCGTCTGAAGCTCATGCTGGAAGGCGTACCACTCGAGCTGCATCGTGTGCCTGGGCTTGTCGATGAAGTGACCGGTGTGAAACGCCTCGTCGCGACGGATCTCCGCCTCCATCTCGCTCTCCGGCGGCGGTGACCAATCTCCGCTCAGCCAGCGCGCGGCAAGCTTCGACTGCAGCTCGGAGAACGGGAAGATCGTGGGAATCGGCTGCCCGAGACCGATGAACGCAAGATCGTCGAGCCCGGGCTTGAGCATCCGCTTGTACAGCGGCAGCACGTTGCCCGGCGCCGCGAGGAACTCGGGGTCGAAGAACGGAAAGCTGACCTTGTAGCCCGTGGCGTACACGATCGCGTCGACCGGCTCCACCGAGCCGTCGGCGAAGCGCACGCGGTCACCGAGCAGCTCCGCAATGTCGCCCTTGGCCACGGCGTCGCCCGCCCCAAGGCGCCCGAGCAGCTCACTGGAGACCGTCGGGTGCGCGTCGAGGAAGTTGTGGTTGGGTGTGGGCAGTCCGAAGTCCTCCATGCGCCCGGAGAAGATCCGCGGCAGCATGCGACCGAGCCGCCGCTGCGGGCCGTTGGGCAGCCGCGGGTTCGTCTTCACCACCTGATCGACAGGCTTGCCGAAGACGTACTTCGGGACGACATACGCCCCGGAGCGGGTCGACAGGAAGACGGTGTCCGAAACCGTCTTGCGCGCGAGCTCAGAGACGATGTCGACCGCGCTGTTGCCGATCCCCACCACCAGCACGCGCTTGCCATACAGGTCGAGCGGCGTGCTCGGGTCGACGTAGTCGTGCGAATGGAGCTCCGGCCCGTCGAACGACCCGGGGAAGTCCGGATAGCGAGGGTCCCAGTGATGCCCGTTGCAGACGAGCAGCGCGTCGAAGCTTTCCCGCCCACCGTCCTCGAGCGTGATCAGCCATCCGCCCTCCGCGCCGCGCTCGGCGTGCTGCACGCGCGTTTCGAAGCGGATCCGCTCGCGCAGCCCGAACGCGTCGGCGTAGTCGCGCAACCACTCGAAGATGTGCGCGTGATGTGGAAAGTCCGGGTAGCGGTCCGGCATCGGGAAGTCCCGGAAGGAGATCGACGGCTTGGAGATGTCGATGTGCAGCGACCGGTATGCCGACGAGGTCCCGTTGGGGTTCTGGAAGTACCAGTTGCCACCCACCTCGTCAGACGCCTCGAAGCACGTATGTGGCACGCCATAGTCGGCCAGTGCCTTGCACGCGGTGAGCCCGCTCACGCCGGCCCCGATCACGCACACTGAGGGAAGCTCGCCCATCGCTCGCATCCTACGCCACCGACTCCGCGCGATTGGATCAACTACGAGGGTAGGCCACCACCGGACCCTCGACAGTGAGCGCGACGCGGTCACCGACCCGCGGGGCACGGTGGCCGGGGGTGCGCGCGATCAGCTCCGTCGGTGTGTCCGACGAGCTCAGCGAGAGCTTCAGCGTCGCGTCGTGACCGTAGTAGGTGACGGCCAGCACCTCCGCTTCCGGACCCTCGCCGTCGGACTCGGATGTGGCGTGGCGCCAGGCGAGTTGCTCGGGACGAACCATCACGGTCGCCGCTCCCTGCACCGGGCGCGCCGAAGGACGGACGGCGAGCGCGCCGAGCGCGCAATGCGCGATCTCCCGCTCGACGTCCGCCGCCAGCACGATCGCCTGCCCGAGAAATCGCGCCAGCTCGACGTCGACGGGATCGCTGTACAGGGTCTGTGGGTCGGCGCACTGGGCAATCCGCCCGCCCCGCATGACGGCCACCTGGTCGGCGAGCGACAGCGCTTCCTCCTGGTCGTGCGTGACGAGCAGAGCCGTCGCGCCAGCCCGCGCGAGGGTGCTCCGCAGCTCTGTGCGCACGCTCGCCCGCAGCCCAGCGTCGAGCGCGTTGAACGGCTCGTCGAGGACGATCAGCTCTGGTTCGGGGGCGAGCGCGCGCGCGAGCGCGATGCGCTGCTGCTCGCCGCCCGAGAGCTCGTGGGGGTGGCGATCGCCGAGCTCTGCCAGCCCAACCAGCTCGAGCATCTGCTCGACCCGCCCGCCCCGCCGCGCGGCGCGCGTGAGTCCGAAGCCCACGTTGGCGCTGACGCTGAGATGGGGAAACAGCGCCCCTTCCTGCGCGACGAAGCCGACACGTCTGCGCTCCGGCGCAACGTGCACGCCGGGGCCGCTGACCTCGGCGCCGGCGAGTGTGATCGTGCCGGCGTCCGCGCGCTCGAAGCCCGCGATCAACCGCAGTAGGGTCGTCTTGCCACAGCCCGATGGTCCGAGCACGGCGGTCAGACCGCCGAGGGGCACGTCGAGGTCGAGATCCTGCAACACCCGGTGTTGGCCAAACGCCTTGCCCAGTGCGTGCACGCCCAGTGCCTGCGACACGGGCGTCGCCTGCGACCCGCCCGACGCTTGAGACAGTCCCGACGCCCGCGAGACGCCTGACGCCCGCGACACGTCCTGTGTCTGCGAGCCCGGCGGCACGCTCACGTCGGTCACTTCGAGCTCCTCGCCTCGAACGCGCCGAGCTTGCGCGTGAGTATGTACGTTGGCGGCGCCGACAGCGCGACCATCAGCGCTGCATACGGCGCCGCGGCCCCATAGGCGAAGCTGCTCGCATCCGACCAGAACCGGGTTGCCAGCGTCTGCGTGCCGATCGGAGCGAGCAGCAGCGTGGCGGTGAGCTCGGTGATCGTCGACAGGAACACGAGCGCGGCCGCGGCTCCGAGACCGGGTGCGATCAGCGGCAGCGTCACCCGCACCAGCACACGCCATGGTGGAGCCCCGAGCGCGCGTGCGTTCTCCTCGAGTGCGGGCGCCGCCTGCGCGAGTGCCGCGCGCACGGCGACTAGCGCGAGCGGGAGGAACAGCAGCGCGTAGGCCACGAGCAGCAGCATCGTCGTTTGATAGAGAGGCTGCATGACGTTCACCGAGATGATGATCAGCGCCAGCGCGATCACGATCCCCGGCAGTGCGTAGGCGAAGTAGGTACTGCGCTCCAATGTAGTCGCGAGCCGTCCCGGATAGCGCACGACGAGGATCGAGACCGGCAGCGCCAGCGCGGTGGTCAAGGCGGCGGCGCCCAGTCCCAGCTCGAGCGCGGTGCCCGCGGTGCCGGCCAGCGATCCCAGCGGGAAGCTCGTGGACGCCCCGCGCACGAGCCAGTACCCCAGCGTGACGAGCGGGAGGCCGAGGGCAACGCCGATCAGCGCGCCGAAGCCGACCAGCGCGATCGGAGTCATCCGCCCCAGCCGCAGCCGTTCCGCTTGCCGCGCCGCGCCCGCGCCGACGCGGGCGTAGCGCGCGCGGCCGCGCAGGCGCAGCTCGAACAGCAGCAGCGCGAGGCACAGCGCGACCAGCACGGTCGCGAGCATCGACGCCGCCGGGCCGTCGAAGCTGAGCCGGTACTCGTCGTAGATCGCGGTCGTGAATGTCTGAAACCGCAACATCGCAAAGGCCCCGTACTCCGCCAGCAGGTGCACCGCGACCAGCAGCGCGCCGCCGAGCACGGCGAGCTTCGCCTGCGGCAGCGTCACCCGCAGGAACGTGCGCCACGGCCCGAGTCCGAGCGTGCGCGCGCTCTCCTCGAGCGCTGGATCCATGCCTCGCAGCACGGCGGCCACCGGCAGATAGATCAGCGGGTAGTACGCGAGCGTCACGATCAGCGCCGCGCCCCAGAAGCCCTGCACCGCCGGCGTCAGCGAGACCCAGCTGTAGCTCGTCACGAACGCCGGCACCGTGATCGGCAACGCGGCAAGCACCGCCCACAGTCGGCGACCCGGTAGGTCCGTGCGCTCGACGAGCCACGCCACGCCGATGCCGAGCACGGTCGCCGCGGCCGTCGCCGTCACCGTCAGCAGCACCGTGTTCACGAGCAGCGTCCCCACGAGCGGACGGATGAGCAACCGTTCGGCCTGTCCGAGGCCGACAGAGACTGCCTGGTCCACGACGAATCCCAGCGGCAGCAGCGCCACCACCGCCACCGCCGCAGCGCCTGCCACCAGCCCTCGCGGAGCGCGCTTGTGCCGTCCCCCGCGCACCCTGAAGATGCGCCCCGCCCAGCTGTCATCGCGCTCGGCGGTCGCCTCGAATGTGGCCTCGGGGCCAACGGGAGCGGGCGATCTCATCCGGTCATCCCGATTTCCTACAGCAGTCCGGCCCGCTGCAGCAACCCGAGTGCGACATGGCCATCGCCGAGATCGGCCGGCGCGACGCTCGGGGCTTCCAGGTGGTCGAAAGGCTCCAAGCCGGGCGCCGGCGCGACGCCGCTGCCGAGCGGGTACTCCCAGTCGCCACTGCGCACGAGCGCCCGCTCACCCGCGCTGCTGACCAGGAAAGCCACGAACCGCTGCGCAAGCGACTGTCGTCTGCTGGATCTCAGCACGCCGGCGCCCGATACGTCGACGAGCGCGCCGGGGTCTCCGTGGCCGAAGTAATAGAGCCGCGATCGCATCCTTGCGAACCCGACCTCCTGGGCCAGGCGGTACCAGTAGTAGTGGTTCACCACGCCCACGGCGACCTGCCCGTGCTCGACCGCCGCCACGATGCCCTCGTTGTCGTTGTACCGCTTGGCGTTGCTCTGAAACCCGGTCAGCCAGCGCTCGGCCGCCGCTTCGCCGTCGAGCTTGCTGACCGCTGCCACCACGGGCTGGAAGTCCGGCTCGGCGGGTGCGATCGCAAGCCGTCCCCTCCACGCAGGCTGCGCAAGATCGAGGATCGAGTGCGGCAGCTGGCCCGGCGCCACCTGCCGCGGGTCATAGATCAGCGCCGTCTCGCGCGCCGCCACCCCGACCCAGTCGCCGCTGGGCGAGTTGTACTTCGTGGGCACCCGCGCGAGCGTCGAGGAGGCGAGCTTCGCCAGCAGTCCCTTTTCCGCCAGCAGCGTCAGCGGAGGCGAGTTCTCGGCCAGGAACACGTCGGCGGGGGAGACAGAGCCCTCCGCGGCGATCTGGCTCGCCAGCTCGTCGTCCGCGCCGAAGCGCACCTGCACCGAGGCGCCGGTCTGCCGTTCGAATGCCTTCACCAGAGCATTTGTCGGCCCTTCGTGCTGGGCGCTGTAGAGCGTGAGAGTTCCTGACGTGCCCGGGCCGCCACCCGCACCGCCGCAGCCCGCCGCCGGCGTCACCGACAGGATGCTCAAGGCGATTGCCATGCGTGACCGGGTTGCAAGCATCGAGGCGCGTCTTTCGTCGTTCGCGGATTCACCGACGTGTTAGGGAGTCCTAACCATCTGTCGGAAACCCTATCTTAGGGTGCCCTAATTAGACTTGCCGGCCAGATCGGACTTGCGGGCCGGTGCGCTCAAGGCGCACGGCGCTCTACGAACGCTTGGCCGCTGGCGCTGCGCGAGGACGCCCTTCCAACAGTCCTCGGGCGGCCTCGCACACGCCCTCGGCGGTGAGCCCGTAGTGCGCATACAGCTGGCTCGGTGGTCCGATCAGGGCGTGCTCGTCGACGGGGATGCCCAAACGCGCCATGCGCACACCGTCCACGCCGCCGTCCATCAGCGCGTCCGCGCAGGCGCTCGCCACTCCGCCGATCACGTTGTGCTCCTCCACGACGAGTAGCCGACCACTGCGTGCGGCGGCGTTGCACAGGCCTTCCGCGTCGAACGGGCGCACCGTGTGCGCGTCCAGCACCGCCGCGCCCACCCCTTCGCGCTCCAGGCGCTCAGCGGCCTTGAGCGCCGCGGCCACGCCGATTCCGTTGGCGACGATCGTCAGATCCGCTCCGGCGCGCAGCTCGGCGAGCTCGCCGATGCGGAGGCGCTCGGGTCGCCCCTCGTAGACCGACGGCTCGCGCCCTCTGCCGAGGCGAAAGTAGATCGGACCGTCGTAGTCGACAGTCGTGCGCAGCGCCTGCACGGTGCTCGTCGCATCGCACGGGCAGATCACCGTCATCCCGGCCATCGCCCGCAGCAGGCCGAGATCCTCGGTCGCATGGTGCGAGGTCCCATAGAAGCCGAGTGAGATTCCGGCGTGGTGGGCGAGCATGCGAACGGGCAGGCCCGGATAGGCGAGATCGGTGCGCAGCTGCTCGGCGCACAGCAGGCTGATGAAGCTCGCGAACGTAGCGACGTAAGGGATGTACCCGAACGTCGCCATGCCAGCGGCCATCGTGACCATGTGCTGCTCGGCGATGCCGACGTTGAAGAAGCGGTCGGGGTGACGCCGCTCGAAGTCGGCCGTCCGGTTGGAGTACTTCAGGTCGGCGGTCAGGACGACCAGGCGCTCATCATCGTCGGCCATCTCCGCGAGGACCTCGCCGGCGACCGCCGATTGCGCCAAGCGCTCGTAGGCGGCCATGTCCCAGCTCGCTGGATCGGCGGGGATCGGCGCGTGGAAGTGTGTGCTAGCCATCTTCGTCCAGCTCCTTGAGCGTCGCCGCCGCGTCCACGGGCGCCAGATAGCCCAGATGCCACGTGCGCGAGTGCTCCATGTATGCGACGCCATGGCCCTTGACGGTGTGCGCGACGATGCACGTGGGCTGGGCGCTAGCCGGCGGGGGAACCGCAGTGAATGTCTCGTCGAGAGCAGCCGGATCGTGTCCCGCGACCTCGACCACCCGCCAGCCGAAGGCCTCGAAGCGCTCGTTGATCGGCTCGACGGCCATCACGTCCTCGGTTAGCCCGTCAAGGCCCATCTGGTTGCGATCGACGATCGCGACGAGGTTGCCCAAGCCGAAGTGCGAGGCAACCTGTGCGGCCTCCCAGATCTGTCCCTCGTTGAGCTCCTGGTCGCCCAGTAGCACCCATACGCGCGTGTCGTATCCGCGCATGCGCGCCGCCTGGGCCATGCCGACCCCGACCGAAAGCCCGTGGCCAAGCGAACCGGAGGAGAAGTCGATGCCCGGCACATAGCGCATGTCGGGGTGGTCGCCGAGCGGATTCCCAAGCTGACTGTAGGTGTCGAGCAACTCCTGCGCCAGATAGCCGCGGTCGGCCAGGAGCGGATAGACGCCGACGGCTACGTGTCCCTTGGAGAGCACCAGCCGGTCTCGCCGCGGCCAGTTGGGATCGTCGCTCAACCGCAGCACACCCGAGTACAGCGCGGCGAGGATCTCCGCCGCCGAGAACACGCTCGTGTAATGGCCGCTCCCCGCCGACTCGATCAGCCGGATCGTCTCGCGGCGCACGAGCGAGGCGCGACGGCGGATCTCGGCGAGATGTGAGGAGTCTCCCTCCACGCTCGCGCCGACATCCGCGTGCGCGTCGCGCTTCACGAGCGCAGATCCACCGTGAGTCCCTCGTCCCGCGGTCCGACGCGGGCTCCGTGCCTGGTGTCGTGTCCCAGCGCCCGTGACACCTCCGCAGCGCCATTGACGATCAGGTGGCGAACGGTCCCGCCGTCGCGCTCGCCCATGATTGCTTCGCGCATACCGCTGACCGACAGTGCCGCGGAGACTTCTCCCCGATGGTCGAACACGGGCGCGCCGATCGCGGCGATGCCGGGGGTGACATCCTCGTCTGAGACGGAGACCCCGTTGCGGCGAATCGACTCGAGCATCGGGATCAGCTCGTCCGCCGTGACCGGTGTGACCGGGCTGAAGCGCTCGAGCTCTCCGCCGGCGAGGAACTCGTTCCAGCGCGCGCGCGGTTCGAACGCGAGCAGCGATCGCGGCGCGGCACCGGCGTGCAGGGGCAGCGCGCCGCCGAGCCTCAGGGCCAGGGAGGTGACGCGCCGGCCGTCGAGCCGCTCGACGCAGACCGCGTCGTCGCCGCGCCGCACGCACAGGAACACCGTCTCGCCGGTCTCGTCGTGGATCCGCTCCATCGTCGGCATCGCCGCCGTGCGGATGTCCAGGCGTCCCTGCACCGCGCTTCCCAAGCGCAGCAGCTTGAGCCCCAGCCTGTAGGAACCGCGTTTGGTCCCGGTATCGACCATGTCGAGCTGCTGCAGGCTCGAGAGCAGCCGGTAGACGGAGCTGCGCGGCTCCCCCAGCCGCGCAGCCAGCCCCGCCGCGGAGGTCTCCCGGTTCTCCGCCAGCGCATCGAGGATCGCCGCCGCCTTGGCGATCACCTGCACCGAGTTTTCCCGTCCGCCTGAAGCTGGAGAAGAAGCAGCCACGGTACCCTTCCGTAGGTTGTCTTGTCGATCAGAACAAAGATCCGCTTGGTAGACTTAGCGTATCGCATAGTAGATCGACTGTCCAAGGTGTAATACAAATCAGGCTGCGTGGCGCGCTCCTCCCGCGCTCCTCTATGAGACGATCGGGCGATGCCACCGCTGCCCCTCCGCCCTGATCGCCCTCCTCACGCAAGGAGTTCGCGGTGGAGCGGGGTATGAGCTCGCCACCAACGCGCACTTGCGTGGCGCTGGTGACGGGGGGCACGCGGGGGATCGGCCGCGCCTGTGTGGCGATCCTCGCGCGCGAGGGCTACGCGGTCGTGTTCACCGGTCGCGACGAGCCGGCGGGCAGGCTGGTCGAGGAGCAGGTCTCGGGTACGTCCTTCGTCCCTGGGGATATCGTCGAGCAGGCGGCTGCTCGCCGCGCCGTCGACCGCGCGGTCGATTTGGGCGCGGGCAAGCTCGACGCGCTGGTCAACAACGCCGGCCAGAGTCACCGGGCGGCGTTCACGGCCACGGCGATGGACCAGTGGGATCGGCTGATGGACGTCAACGCTAGGAGCGTGTTCGCCTTGACCGGCCTGGCGATGCCCGCTCTGCTGGCCGCCCGCGGGGCGGTCGTGACGATCGCTTCGATTGCGGGAAGCGGCGGCGAGGAGGGGCTTTCGGCTTACGCCGCGAGCAAGGGAGCGACGATCTCGCTGACGCAGACGCTGGCGCTCGAGCTCGGCGGACAGGTGCGGTTCAACGCGATCTCCCCCGGTCAGGTGAGCACGGAGATGACGCGACGCATCGTCGAGGATCCCGCCATGCTGGCGGCCGTGGAGCGGAGGATCCCGGTCGGTCGGATGGCTCGTCCGGAGGAGATTGCCGAGGTGGTTGCCTTCCTGCTCTCCCCGCGCGCCAGTTTCGTGAATGGGGCGAATATCGTCGTCGACGGCGGTGAGACCGCCGGGGTCCAGGCATTGCAGCCAAATGCGAACTGAGGAGGGAACGATGACGGTGCCTCCGTTGGACGGTATCCGGGTAATCGACATGGGGCGCTGGATCGCGGCTCCGTACTGCGCGATGATCCTGGCCGATCTTGGCGCGGACGTCGTGAAGATCGAGAGCCCCGCCGGAGACCCGTCTCGCCACGAGGGTCCATATCTGGACGGAGAGAGCCTCTACTTCGCGCAGATGAATCGCAACAAGCGCGGGCTCACGCTCGACTTGCGCACGGACTCAGGCCTCGAGCGCCTGCACGAGGAGGTTCGCGAGGCGGACATCCTGATCGAGAACTTCCGTCCCGGCGTGCTCGAGCAGATCGGGCTCGGGCCGGAGGACCTTCCGCGCGTCAATCCTCGCTGCATCGTGGCGCGGGTCTCGGGCTTCGGCCAGCAGTCGCCGCTGCGCGAGAGCTCGGCGTTCGACTGCATCCTGCAGTCGATGAGCGGACTCGCAGCGATCAACGGCCAGGAGGAGGACTTCCCGCTGCTGGTCGGGTCCTACATCGTGGATGTGGCGACGGCGATGTCGACGGCGGTCGGCTGCTTGGCCGCCCTGCACGAGCGTGAATGCGGTGGCCGGGTCACGTCGGTGGAGACGACGCTGCTGGACTCCGCGCTGGCGCTGCTCGGGCCGTGGGTGGCAGCGGCTGCGGCCAACGGCACGGACCCGGCCCGCGCCGGCAACATCGACCGTACCTCGGCGCCGGCGAACGCGTATCGGGCAAGAGATGGGTGGGTGTACATCCACGCCGGGCCGGATAATTTCTGGCGGCGCATCCTGAAAGTGCTCGGGCGCGAGGACCTGCTCGGCGACGAGCGCTTCGCGACCGAGGATGCCCGCATCGAGAATCGAGCCGACGCGGACGCCGTGATCGCGAGTTGGGCCGCCGAGCGCGACGCGGCCGAGATCGAGCGGATTCTCGCCGACGCGGGTGTGCCGGGAGCCAAGGTCAACACGATCACCGAAGCGCTCGCCGACCCACGCTTGGCGATCGCAGAACGTGTGGTGGGTGTGACGGGGAGACAGGGGCGAGAGCTGCCCACGCTGCTGGCCCCCGTGCGTATGGGCAAAGATGCGCCGTCGGTCCGCACCGGCCTTCCGGCGCTGGGCGCCGACTGACGCAGAACGGGCTCCCGACGCGATCTTAAAATCGCTGCGGACCGGCTGGACAGTGCCAAGAATCGCCTGCCACGCGGGCGCCCTGACGCGGGCGGCGAGGCGGCCGTCCCACGCCCACCCGGCGCCCACACCCGGTGGTATGGTCTCTCGTGATGGGTCGTTGGGTTCGAATGACGAGAACAGAGGATGAGGGTTCTAAAGCGTCGAAAACAGGCGACCGATCCGTCGGGGCTGTCGCTTTACTATGCGTCTGACATCCACGGCTCCGAGCTGTGTTGGCGGAAGTTTCTCGGGGCCGCAAAGGCATATGGCGTCGAGGTACTGATCATGGGGGGAGACCTGGCCGGCAAGGCGGTTGTGCCCGTACTGAGCGACGGTGAGGAGTTCACAGCGGAGTTCCTCGGCGAGCGCCGGCATGGGCGAGGAGAGCAGGCGCTCGAGCAGCTGCTGGCCGCGATCCGTTTCAACGGCATGTACCCATGGCTCGCCTCCGCGGGCGAGCTGGAGGCGGCGCGCCATGACCCCGCCGCGCGAGAGGAGGTCTTCATGCGTGTCCTTCGCAGCGAGCTTCGCCGTTGGGTTGACATCGCCGACGGCCGTGTCAGCTCCGAGGGGCGCACGCCTGAGACCTTCGTGATGGCCGGCAACGACGATCCTCTTTTCGTCGACGACATCCTGGCGGCGTCGAGCACGATCGTCTCTTGCGACGCTCGCATCGTGCGTGTGCAGGACCACGAGATGCTGTCTTTCTCCTATACGAATCGAACTCCCTGGGACAGCCCGCGCGAGCTGGACGAGGAGGATCTGTACAGGCGGCTCAAAGACTTGGCCGATCAGCTCGAGACTCCCGAGCGGAGCATCTTCAACCTGCACGTGCCACCGTATGACACGGGTCTCGACACGGCGAGGAAGCTGAACCCCGACTTCACCCCCGTCCTCGAGGGAGGACACCCGGTGAGCATCCCCGTGGGCAGCACGGCGGTTCGTCACATCATCGAGGAGTTCCGCCCGGCGCTCGCGCTGCATGGGCACATCCATGAGTCTGCCGCTTCGACCAAACTTGGCTCCACCGTGCTCGTGAATCCGGGCTCTGAGTACAACACCGGACAGATACACGGGGTGGTGGTGCGTTTCGCAGACGGTCAGGTCGATTCTCACCAGCTCGTCGTCGGCTAATCGCCAGGAGGAGGGGACAGTATGAACGCAGAGCAAGGAACAGTTTCACCGGGGTCCTCATCGGAGTCGGGATCGGTCGCAGCGCAGGGGGACGGGCTTTTCGTGCGCAACGCGACAGGCCTCGTCCGCCAGGTCTCACCGTTCGTCTCGACGGTCATCAACTTCACACCGGGCAATCCGGTCCAGACGCTGGCCGCGGGCCTGCTGTTCGCCTTGAGCCTGTTTCCGGGCGGAAACTACTTCGTCGCGCTCGCCCTGATCACGCCGCTGATGCTGGCATTCGCCTACGCCTACGGCTTGCTCACCGCCGCGATCCCGCGCACCGGCGGGGACTACACGCTGGTCGGCAGAATCCTCACTCCCGCCCTGGGCATGATCGCCGCGTTCAGCCAGATCATGGCGGTCGTGCTGACGGCCGTCTTCGCCGGCATCGCCTTTGTCGAAACGGGAATCGGGCCGAGCCTCGTGAGCTTTGGCCTGCTCGAGCACCATCCGACCTTTGTTCGCTGGGGCACCGAGGTGACGAGCGAGAAGGGCTGGTTGTTCGGGATCGCCGCGGGGATGATCCTGCTCGTCGGCCTTGCGATGGTGCAGAGCTGGCGCCGCCTGGCGAAAATCCAGACGGTTCTCTTCGCCGTCTGCATCGGCGGTCTTGCGATCAGCGTCCTGATCGCGATCTTCACCACCCACGGCGGGTTCGTGAACGCGTTCAACAAATTTGCGCTGCCCTACTCGCACAGCGGCGACACCTACAACGGTGTGATCGCCTCCGCGGCGAAGGCGGGAGTGAACCCGCACCCGGCCTTCTCCTGGAGTGCCACCGTGCCGATGCTGGGCGTCCTTGCGACGTTCGCGATCTTTACCTATTGGTCGACCTACATCGGCGCGGAGATTCGCAAAGGCGCGTCGCTCGGCACGCCCAACCGGATGGCGCTGGCCGGGTTCTTGAACCTCGCCTCAGTGCTCGTCTGCGTGCTTGTCGTCTTTCACGTGTTCAGTCGCGAGTTCCTCGCTGCGGGCTATGGGGGAGGGATGCCCTCCTCGCTGCCCGTGGCGCCCTACTACTTCCTTTTGAGCGGCGTCATCGTCCACAGTGGCTGGGTCGCGTTGATCCTAGGCCTCAGCTACTCGATGTTCTGGCCACTGCTGGTCTCCGTGGGCCTGCTCGCGCCTACGCGCATGCTGTTCGCGTTCGCCTTCGACGGCGTGCTGCCGAAGGCGATGACCAAAGTCGGGCGTGGGCAGACGCCGTGGGCGGCGGTGGCAGTCACGATCGCGATCGTCATCCTCGTCTTGATCTGGGCCGTATTCGTTACCCACAGCTTCTTCCAGGTGATCGTGTACGGCACCGTGATCGAGCTCGTCGCGATGGGGCTCGTCGGGCTGGCGGCGCTGGTATTTCCCTGGCGCCGCCCGGATGTCTATCGAGGATCCGTGTCTACTCGGACGGTGCTCAGGATCCCGCTCGTCTCGATCGCGGGAGCGACTGCCCTGGCGGGGTCGGCGCTGCTCGTGTTCATCTACTTCCACTACAAGGGTCTTGGACTCGCCAAACCCGGTCAGTTCCTGCTCGTGGCGGGGGTCACATTCGTCGCAGCGATCGTGTACTGGCTGGTGGCGACGTTCTGGCAGGGACGTCACGGGACTGACCTGCGACGCGTCTACAGAGAGATTCCGCCCGAGTGAGCCTCGCGCATCACACTCCCAGGGCCGAGCAGCGGGCCGGGCGACCCGAGGGCGAGGATCGACGAGCAGAGACCGACGCGGGCGTCCCCGGCGAGGCGATCGATCCCGACATCGTCACCGAGGCGGCGAGACTCGTCCGCGTGGCGCAGCAGGAGGGGATTGCGATGCGCCTGCTCGGGGGGCTTGCGATACATGCCCACGCCGAAGGCTGGGCCCCGCCGGGGCCGACCCGAACATATGCGGACATCGACTTCGCGATCGAACACTCAAGCCGCGCCAAGGTCGGGCCCCTGCTCGAGCGACAGGGTTATCGGGCGAAGGAGCCGTTCAACTCCCTGAACCCCTCGCGCCTCGTTTTCTACGACCTCGACCATGCCCGTCACATCGACCTGTTCGTCGATGAGTTCGAGATGTGCCACCGGATCGTGCTCGCGCGCCGGCTCGACGTGGATCCACTCACCGTGCCGACGGCGGAGCTGCTGCTGACGAAGCTTCAGATCGTTGAGTTCAACCGCAAGGACCTCCAGGACATCGTCACACTTCTGCGAGCGCGGGAAATCGGCGACTCGGACGCCAACGGGATCGACGGACGGCGGATCGCCGAGCTGCTGGCCGCCGACTGGGGTCTGTGGCGGACGGCTACGGAGAGACTCGCGGCGGTGCCCGGGGTGGCGGTCGAGCTGGGTTTGGACGAGCGCGATCGCGCGATCCTCGAGCGACGCGTCGAGGCTCTCACCGCGCGCATCGTGGCGCAGCCGAAGTCGCTCGGCTGGCGCCTCAGAAGCAGGGTGGGCGACAGGCGCAAGTGGTATCTGGAGCCAGAAGAGATCGAGCACGGTCGATGACATGAGTGACACTGTGAAAGAGCAAGGCGTGCAGGAGCAGGGCATGCGAGAGCCGGGCGACGGGCTCAAGCGGCCGGCCTACGCGGAGATAGAGATCGGCGAAGAGCTCGGGCCCCTGCGGGCCACGATCGACGATCACTACGTGAGGCGGTACGCCTACGCGGTCGAGGACTATCTCGGCTGGGCGTTGCACGGCGACAGCCCCTTCGGCGGTCGCATCGCGCAGGCGGGCGTTCTGATCGCCCCGCTGCTGCGTCTGTGGAACACCCGCTATGACCCGAACGCCGACATCGGTCTTCACCAGAAGGAGGAGATCTGGTTCGAGTCGCCCGTGCACATCGGCGAGCAGGTCATCCTGCGTGGCGAGGTCACCGACAAGTACATCAAGCGCGGCAAGGAGTACGTGGTCACCGAGGGCACGGCGTATGCGGTCTCTGAGAACCGGCCGATCGTGCGCCACCGCGCCACCGAGATCGTGGAGATGAACTCGAGCATCGAGCTCGGCGCCGGCACGGCGAGCTCCGATCGCGCCGGCGCCACGCCCGCTGACGGCCGCTCCATGCCTGCGGACGGTGGCGCCACGGCGAGCGCCGCAAGCCCCGGCGCTGTCGCCGCCAAGACTTCGACGAGGAGGGTGCGCGCGGATTACCCGGCCGATGCCGTCCCGGTGCCGACGGCGACGTCACAGATGCCGCTCGGCGCCCCGATCGCGGCTCCCGCGAAGACGATCCACCAGGCGCAGATGTCGGTGTACTCGAACGTGGAGGAGTTCTGGCGCACCAGCCACACAGATCTCGACACCGCACGCCGCGCGGGCTTCGAGCAGACGCTGGCCCAGGCGTTGATGGGCACGATGCGGATCGCCGAGCTCGGGACATCCCTGTTCGAAGGCTCCTGGTTTGAGACCGGCTGGATCTCCGTGTCCTATCTCAAGCCGATCTACTCGAACGACGCCCTTGACGTCAAGGGCGTCCTCGTGGATCGTCAATCCGAGGGCGACGGCGTCAGGCTCGAATTCGAGGTGTGGCTCGAAAACCAGCGATCGGAGAAGGTCTCGGTCGGCTGGATGTCGGCCGTCGCGAGATGATCGCCTCTCGCCAGGAAGGCCGAGTCGAGGGGGCGGCGGTGCGCTCGTATTGGCTCGAAGAGGCGTTGGCGGTCGAGGGCGACGTCGCGCGGACACCTGCGCTGAGCGGCGAGGTGAATGCGGACGTGTGCATCGTGGGCGGCGGCTACACCGGGCTGTGGACGGCGATCAATCTGAAGCGACTCAGCCCGAGCGCCGACGTGGTGCTGCTCGAGCGCGACATCTGCGGGGCGGGCGCGAGCGGGCGAAACTCGGGCTTCATCATGAGCTGGTGGTCGAAATTCTCGACCTTGAAGAAGGTCGTTGGCGCACAGGCGGCACTCTCGCTGTGCCGGGCATCGGCGAGCGCCGTGACCGAGATCGGCGACTTCTGCCGCGAGCACGAGATCGACATCGACTACCGCTACGACGGCTGGCTGTGGGCAGCGAGCAACCGCTTCCAGATCGGGGCCTGGCGCACGGCGATCGAGGAGCTGGCTGCACACGGAGAGCACCCGTTCCTCGAGCTGAGCGCCGCTCGGATCGCCGAGCTCGCCGGCACGCCGGGGTTCGTGGCCGGTGTGCTCGAGCCAACGGTCGCGACGATCCAGCCCGCGCGCCTGGCCCGGGGCCTGCGCAGGGTGGCGATCGAACGCGGCGTGCGGATCTTCGAGGATTCGCGGATGACGAAGCTCGAGCGCGCAACGCCGCCGGTCGCTCACACGCGGCATGGTCGGGTGACGGCGAAAGCGATCGTCCTGGCGATGAACGCCTGGGCCGCGAGCCTGCCCGAGCTGCGGCGGAAGCTGGTGGTGACCTCGACCGACGTGCTCGTGACCGAGCCGATCCCCGAGCGGCTGCGAGAGCTCGGCTGGACCAACGGTCTCGGCATCACCGACGCCCGACGCCTGGTGAATGCGTATCGGCCGACCGTGGATGGACGACTGACCCTCGCCAAGGGAGGCGGCTCGTTGATCTTCGCCGGCCGGCTCGGCGATCGCTACGACGGGCCCTCCCGGCGCGTGGAGGAAGTGCTGGGCGAGTTCCGGCGGGTCTACCCGATGCTCGGGGACGTCCGCCACGAGGGCGCCTGGCGGGGGCCAATCGACTACTCGGTGTCGGGGATGCCCTACTTCGGGTCGCTGGGTGGTCGGGGTGACATCGTCGTTGCGGCCGGGTACTCGGGCAACGGGGTGGGACCGTCCTATCTCGGTGGCCAGGTGCTCGCCGGGCTTGCAAGCGGCATCCGCACCGGGTTCGCTGGTGACGTGCTCACCCGCGAGTCGCCTAGGCGTCTGCCTCCAGAGCCGCTGCGGTATCTGGGGGGACGCATGGTGCGGGGAGCGATCGCGCGCCGCGAGGTGATGGAAGACCGGGGACTCACCGCCGGATTGCTCACCCGCACGATTGCGTCGCTCGATCCTACGAGCTTCATCGATAGAAACTGACCAATCGCGCCCACTCAGGGCCGAGAGAGAAAGGCGACCATATGCGACTTCACGCATTGCACTGCGGTGGCGACACGGAGGATCGGGCTGTGTATGACCCGTTTGACAGTCGCGTGGGAGAAAAGGTGTACTCCCCTTACTTCCTGTATGTCATCGAGCACCCGGCCGGCAATGTGATGTTCGACAACGGTTGTCACCCAACGCTGGCCGAGGATCCGAGAGGACGGCTGGGCGCGATGGCCGAAACGCTTGAGATTCACCTCTCGCGCGAGGACAACGCGGAGGGGATGCTGCGCAGCATCGGCATGCAGCCCTCGGACATTAAGATCGTGGTTCAGTCGCATCTGCACTTCGATCACGCCGGGGGACTGGAGGCGTTGCCGCACGCCGATGTCTACGTCCAGCGGAGCGAGCTCGATTTCGCACTCGATCCACCCGTCTATCAGCAGGGGGCATATGTGAAGGCCGACTTCGACCTTCCGGTCAAATGGAAAGTGCTCCACGGTGAGGAGGAGGTCGATCTCTTCGACGACGGCAGTCTCGTGATCTTTCCCACGCCGGGGCACACCCCGGGGCACCAGTCGCTGATCGTGCGGTTGAAGGACGAGACGGTGATTCTCTTGAGTGATGCGACCTACTCGATCGAGAAGCTGCGTGAGCGGGCGTTGCCGGCGCTGCTGTGGAATCCCGATGCGATGGTCGCCTCCTGGGATCTGATCGAGGAGCTCGAGTCGCGGGAGCAGGCGCGGCTGATCTGCACACACGATCTCGGGTTCAAGGAGGATGTTAAGCTCGCTCCCGATGCGGTGTATGAATAGACGACCGCAATGAGCAGCGCCAACTCAGGGAGGCACGGGCGAATGAACGAGGGACAGCAGGGCGCCGAGTGGAACATCGCCGACTGGCACGGCAAGCTGCTCGTCGATCTGGAGGGCGAGAAGATCGGCAAGCTCGAGGATGTATACGTCGACGTGGAAACAGACGAGCCGCAGTTCGCCACGGTCAAGGAAGGCCTGATCGGCCGTCATCTGACGTTCGTGCCGTTGGGCGGCCTGAAGGTCGGTCCCGAGGCGCTGCAGGTGGCGGTGTCGAAGGCTCAGGTGCAGGACGCCCCCAACCTCGAGCTGCACGGCGAGGAGCTCTCACAGGAGGACGAGTCCGCGCTCTACCACTACTACGAGCTCAACTACACCCCTCCGAACATCGAGAGCGGGCGCCGGCTGGCGCGACGCTGAAGCTGGGTCTAACCGGCGTTCTCGGCAGCGCGCAGCCCGCTGAGCAACCAGATCGCGAACAGCAAGATCAGGCCCACCGCGCAGAGGTAAGCCACGCCGGTGTGGTCGTGCGCACCCGAGATCAGGCCGCGACCGGCGTCGAGGAAGGCGGTCGCCGGGTTGACGCTCGCGACACCGTGGATCCACCCCTTGAGCAGTCCGAGGGGGACGTACACGGGCGCGAGGAACAGGATCAGGAAGACCGGGGTCTGCATCAGCGGGCCGGCTTGGATCGAGCGGAAGCGGAAGGCCACGCCCGCCGCCCAGCCGTAGCCGACGAGCACCAGCAGGGCCGCCAGCCCGTACAGACCGAGGAGATCGACGCCGTCGCCGGTGACGCGCATCCCGGCGATCAGCGCCACGACGGTGACGACCGTGAGGGTTATCGTCGCGCGCGTGAGCGCGACCAGCGCGTAGCCCAACGCGATGCCGCGCCGGTTGCCGGCGGCCAGCATCAGGCGCCGCGCGAATCCGCTCTCGAAGTCGAAGGCGAGCGTGAAGCCGGTGAACAGGCCGCTGAACATCGCCGACTGACACAGCACAAACACGAATTGAAACGCGGTGTAGCCGGCGGGAAAGTGAAAGCCGGGCACCGAGCCGAGCGCCGTGAGACCGCCCGCGAAGCTCGCCAGGAAGACGAGCGGGAACACGAGCGAGGGAACGAACAGGTCTGGTCGGCGCACGTATGTGTGCATGCTTCGCCAGGCGATCGCCAGAGCCACGCCCCACAGGCCGGCGCTGGGAGGGTCGTGTCGCCCGGAGTGAGGAGGGTTCGTGCTCATGTCCTCTGCATCCTCGTGCGTAGGGCGCCCGTCACGGCGAGCAGGCCGACGAGCGACAGGCCGAGCGCCACGGCGAAGCCGCGCGCCAGGGCGGTCCCGTCCCAGCCGGAGATGAACAGGCTGCGAAAGCCCTCGATCAAGTAGGAGATCGGGTTCCATGTCGCCACCGTGTGGAACCAGCCGGTCTTCAACAGCTGGCGGGGCAGGTTGCTGGAGGACAGGAAGATGAACACGAAGAACAGTGGAAACAGTCCCTGCACCGCCTCGCCCGAGCCGGTGCGCAGCGCCGCCGCGCAGCCGAGCGCTCCGAAGGCGACCGCGGTGATCGCGCCGAGCGCGACCACGACCAGCGCCCCCGCGAGTCCTGTCTGCAGGTGCGCGCCGGCGATCAGGCCGATCACGATGTACACGCCGGACTGCAGCGCTCCCAGCACAGCCACGCCCACCAGCAGCCCGGCGATCAGCGACACCCGCCGCATCGGCGTCAGCGCCAGACGGTCGAAGAAGCCGCTCTCGACGTCCTCCGCCAGGTTGGTGCCGGTGTTGATCAGCGAGAACATCCCACCCTGGATGAACGCCACGGCGATCGCGAACGAGATGTAGGAGTGCGTCGGAAAGCCCGGCAGGCGTGTCGCCGCCTTCAGCCCGCTGGCGTTGACGGCAAGCAGCATCGCCGGGAAGAAGACGATCGGGAACATCTGAAACGGCTGGCGCAGAGTCTTCAGCATCGAGCGTCGGGCGAGCGCCCCGATCTGGGTGAGCAGCGTGGCGTTCACGACGCTACGGGCTCTGCGGCCGGCTCGTCGCTCTCGTCCTGCGCACCGTCCGCGGCGCCCTCCAGCGAGCGGCCGGTCTTGGCCAGGAAGACGTCGTCGAGTGTGGGGGAGTGCAGGCGCAGGTCGGCGATCGGCAGGCTCTCGGAGTCGAGCACGCGGACGATCTCCGCCAGGTCGCCGACGCCCTCGGGCAGTCCAACCGCGACCCCGTTGCCGGAGGCGGCGGCCTCCTCGCCGAAGCGAGCCAGCACCGCGGCCAGCCGCTCGCGGTCTTCCGGATCCCGAGGGATCGCCTCGACGCTCGGGCGCCCGATCTCCGCCTTCAGCTCGGCCGGTGTCCCCTCGGCCACGATCTTGCCGCGGTCGATGATCCCGACACGGCCGGCGAGCACGTCGGCCTCCTCCAGGTACTGGGTGGTGAGGAAGACCGTCACGCCCTCGCCCGCCAGTCTGCGTACCTCATCCCACAACGCGGCGCGGCTCTGCGGATCGAGGCCGGTGGTCGGCTCGTCGAGAAACAGCAGCCGCGGGCGGTGCACGAGCGCCAGCGCCAAGTCCAGCCGGCGCTTCATACCCCCTGAGTAGCCACCGACCTTGCGCTCGGCCGCCTCGGTCAGCCCGACCCGGGCCAGCAGCTCTTCGCCGCGCACCTTCCGTTCTGTCTTGCCCAGCCCATGCAGCGCGCTCTGCAGGCGCATGTGCTCGGTCCCGGTCAGGAACGGGTCGAGCGCCGACTCCTGCAGTGAGGCGCCGATCGCTCGCCGCACCTCGGAGCCATGACGCACGACGTCGAGCCCGGCGACCCGGGCGGCGCCGGACGTCGGCGGCAGCAGCGTCGTAAGCACGAGCACCGTGGTCGACTTGCCCGCGCCGTTGGGTCCGAGAAAGCCGTAGATCTCCCCGGGCGACACGCGCAGGTCGATCCCGTCGACCGCCCGCACGCCGCCCTTGAAATCCTTGACCAGGCCTTCGACCTCGATCCCGTTCTCGGTGGCGGTGCCCACGCCGCGGACGGCCGTCGCCGTCACGAGGAACCCTCGGGCTCCGCCGCCAGCCGAGGCGAGGGCGAGGGCTCGACCCGCAACAGGCGTGCGGGCAGGTGCGGCAGCCACCAGTTCCAGCGGCCGAATAGAGAGATCACCGCGGGGACGAGGAGCGCCCTGATGACGGTCGCGTCGAGCAGGATGCCCGCCGCCAGGCCGGTAGCCAGCACCTTGATTTCCGTCTCCGGCCCGGAGGCGAGGGAGACGAACGCGAGGAACAGGATCAGCGCGGCGCTCGTGACAAGCCGCCCGGTGCGCCCGATGCCGCGCACCACGGCGGTGTCGGTCGAGCCGGTGGCGTCGTACTCCTCGCGCATGCGCGCGAGGATGAACACCTCGTAGTCCATCGACAGGCCGAACAGGAAGGCGAACACCATCAGCGGGATCCAGGCGGTCACCGAGCCGGTCGCGGAAATCCCCCAGATCAGACTCGAGCCGTGGCCGCGCTGCCACACGAGGTCGAGCACGCCCCACGCGGCGGCGACGCTGATCACGTTGAGCACGACCGCCTTCAACGGCAGGAGCAGCGAGCGGAACGCCCGTGCGAGCAGCACGAAGGTGATGATCGCGATCAGCGCGATCATCAGCGGGAAGTTGCCATACACGGCGTTGATGAAGTCCTCGTTTTGAGCGGCCAGACCGCCGAGGCGCACTTCACCGCCGGCGGCGTGTGCGGCCGTGCGCACGCGATCGAGCGTGTCGCGGCCACCCGACGAGGAGCCGTCGGGGGTCGAGAAGGCGTCGACGACCGCCGCCCCCGCGTGACGCCACTGCGGCGAGATGGGAGCCACGGCGCCGTGCACACCCGGCACGGCGGCCAACGCGCCGGCCACCCGCTCCGGCGAGGAGGAGCCCGTGACGAGCGCCTCGTTGGGCAGCAACGCACCCGAGCCGATCCCCGAGCTCTCCAGTGTCAGCAGGCCCTGCTTGGCGTCGCCCTGCTTGGCGATCGTGTTCACGTTCGGCAGGCCCGGCTGCAGGTTGGTGGCCGCGAGCAGGAGCGCCGCGAGCACGGCCGCCGCGCCGATCGCCGCCACCCAGCGGCGGCGCACGACCAGCTGGGCCCAGCTGGTCCACGAGCGGCTGGCCTTGTCGTCGTTGCGCACGTGGGGCCAGTCCAGGCGCGGGCCGAGCTTGCTCAGCACGACCGGCAGCAGCGTGGTCGCGACGAGCACGCTGACGAGCGGGATCAGCATCCCGCCGTAGCCGACCGAGCGCAGGAATGGCAGCGGCAGGGCGACGAGCGCGAGCAGGCCGATCGCGACAGTGGTGCCGCTGAACACGACAGCGCGCCCGGCGGTTGCCATCGCGCGTTCGATCGCCTCGTCACCCTGCAGGCCGTGGGCGCGCTCCTCACGCCAGCGAACCACCACGATCAGCGAGTAGTCGATCGATACTCCAAGTCCGATCAGGGCGATCAGGAACTGCACGATCGGCGAGATTTCGGTGACGGTCGTAAGGCCCCACACCACCAGGAACGTGGTCAGGATCGAGACGATCGCCATGATGATCGGGACGATCGCCAGGAACGACGCGAACACGAACGCGAGCACGAGCAGGGCGCCGAAGCCGCCCAGCAGCGCCTCCACGAGTACCCCGGGGCCGTTGCCGCCTCCACTCTGGACGGACAGCGCGTCGAAGCCCGTCACGTGAACCGGTGCGCCCGCCACTGTCGCGCCGGTCAGGGCCTTGGTGGCCTTCTTGGCCGCGTTCGGGTTATCGCCGAACGGCTGGTTGGGGTCCGGCGGTGGGTAGGCGACGATGAAGGTGGTGCGTCCATCCTTGGAGACGAAGGCGGGGTTGTGCGTGCTCGCATAGCTGGCCACGCGGCTTCCCGGCAGCGTCTTCTGTAGGCGTGCTTCGACTGCCCGCAGGTCGGCTTGCGCCGCGGCGGAGCTCGCGGACTGCCCCGGGGGCAGCGTCACGACGGGGAGCAGCGGGGCGCTGTTGCCGCCGGTGCCGTGGAAGTCGTGGGCGATCTGCTGGTTCGTGACCCACCCTTCCTTGCCGGGCACCGAGAATTTCTGTTTCAGCGCTTTGGTCGCCGAGCCGGAAGAGGCCATGCCAATGAGCGTCAGCACCACCCAGAAGATGACGACGATGCGTTTGTGAGCCAGTACCCAGCGTGTCAGCGATGCCATGTGCGCTCCTTTGTTGCCTCTGTGTCGACGTTGCTTTGGGTTAGACGGCGTCCTGCTCCGGAACTGATCGGTCACCCGCGCTCATGCCTGGTGCCGAGCGACATATGCTCATCGGGCGGTGGAGCGGGCTTTACGAGCGAACAGACTGATTCGGGCTGATCCATCTACCGAGCAACAATTCTGCAAAGAAATGATTTCTATCAGAAATCATTTCAGATTGTTATGATCTTTTCTTGTGAAGCGTGAGAACGGCGAGCTGTCGGGCTCCTCCCCGCCCCCGGCGCTTGAGGATGTGAGCGTTTCGCCCGACGGGTCTGTGCCTTTTCGTTCGGTCGGGTTCACCGTATCGACGACGGGGTACGCAATCGCCCGTCGCTTTCGTGAGATCCTTGCCCCGATAGATCTCGAGCCTCGCGACTTCGCGCTGCTGCGCGCCGTTGGAGCAGCGGAAGGCTTGTCTCAGCAGGCGCTCGGCGAGCGAATGCGGATCCTGCCGAGTCGAATGGTGGCCTTCATCGATGCACTCGAGCAGCGCGGATTGCTCGAACGCAGGCTGCGAGCAGAGGACCGGCGCGCGCGCGCGCTGCACCTCACGGATGCAGGCAAGAGCCTGCTCGTGCGCGCGTTTGCCCTTGCAGTCGGCCACGAGCGCGATCTGTGCGCAGACCTCAGCGACGACGAGCGTGAGCAGCTCCTCGATCTCCTGCAGCGCGTTGGCATACGGCTCGGATTGGCGCCCGGCGTGCACGCCGCTCACGCGGCGCTTGCCGACGAGTAGAGCGTCTGGCGACGAGTAGGGCGCCTGGCGATTCCGCGCTCAGCGACCGGCGATTCCGCGCCGCAGCCGGTTGACCCGGCGAAGCTCCTGGACGGCCTCGTCGGTCCCGCCGAGCGGCCCCTGACGGTCGTCACCCAGCAACTCGGGCTCGATGCGGTGCCGGACCAACTCGCCGGCGATCGCGTCGACGCGCTGTGCGCCCGCGCCGGGGCGCGAGCTGACCACTCGCTCGAGCCGCTGGCGACGAAACAGCAGCCCGACGCCGTCGTCCACCGCCCAGCCTCCCGGCAGCGTCCCGTCGCGAACGCTCGCCAGCCATGCGGGCAGGCGCTCGGGCTCGCCGTCGGCATGGACGGTCAACGAACCCGCGAGCAGCCCCAGCCCCGCGATCGGCGCGGGGGGACCGCTCGAGCGCGTGATCCCGCCTTCGAACCAGCACATCGCGCCGGCGCTCAGTCCGACGAGCACGATGCCGCGCCGCCACGCCTCGCCCAGCAGGCGGTCGAGCCCGTGCGCGCGCCAGATCGCCAGCATGTTGCGCATCGAGCCGCCGCCGGCGTACACGATGTCCTGTTCGAGCACGATCTCCCCGAGCGGGCGCTTGCAGTCGCGCAGGCGAAACAGCGACAGGTGCTCGGCCACGCACGTGCGGTCGGCGAAGCGCGCCTGGAACGCGTTGATCTGCGCGGTCGTGTCGCCAGCCGCGGTGGGCAGGAAGAGGATGCGAGGCTCCCTCGCGCCGGCCAGCCCGAGCACGAAGTCGTCGAGCAGCGGGTTGTTCGGCTCCATCGTGAAGCCGCCGCCCCCCATCGCGAAGATCAGCCGCTCGGGCTTGCCTTGCGTCTCCGGCGGGCTCACGCGGCAACGGGCTCTCTGCTCGCACGCCGTGATCGCAGCGGACGTGCGCCGGCGCCGAGGTAGGACACCTCGAGTGGAGTCTCCACGACCCCGTCGCCGGCGGGCTCGACGCGAAAGGCGCTTCCGTCGGAGCGTGAGCTCACGACCCGCTCGAGGCGCGTGCGGCGGAAGTGCAGCGCGACGCCGTCCTCCGCGGCGAAGCCCGCGCGCATGCCGTCGCCGACGAAGCGGTGGTACTCGGTGCGGCGCGCCGGCTCGGCGTCGTAGTGGACGCAGTTGGAGTACGGCAAGAGGCCCAGTCCGCGCACGCTCCGGGGCGCGCCGTGGAATGCGCTCAGCGCCTCCCTGAACCAGCACAGCGAGCCGGCTGAGGGCCCGCACAGCACGACGCCCTCGCGCCAGGCCCGGCGCAGGACGCCGTCGAGCCCGTGCGCGCGCCACGCGCCGAGCATGCTCACGACGTTGCCGCCGCCGACGTAGATCAGGTCTTGGGCCAGCAGATGCGTGGCAAGATCGTCCTCGACACCGCCCGTGCCCTGGTCGCGGCGGAACAGCGACACGTGACTTGCCTCGCATGTGGGCGAGAAGCGACGGTAGAAGCGAACCACGTAGTGATCGGCGTCTCCCGAGGCGGTCGGCAGGAAGCACACGCGCGGGCGCACGGTGTTCGTCAGCGACAGCACGTAGTCGTCCAGCAGCGAGCTGTCCCGCTCCATCGAGAAGCCGCCGCCGCCAAGGGCCACGATCTGAGGTGCTCTGCGGACCATCGCCAATCGCCTCGCTCGGTGGGGGGAAAGCATGGGCAGTGTGCTCGTCAGCTTCGTCCAACCGGCGCTCGCGGGGTATGGACCGGCGTCGGAGATTCGCCTGCTCCGCGATCGACATCCGACCATAGGCGGCCCCTTCAGGCTGTGACCCTGGCGGCGAGTGCCTCTTCGGCCGCGAGCGACTCCTCGGCGGCGGGGGCCCTTGACCGGGTCGGTCCGACGGCGAGCAGGGCGACGCCGGCGAGCACGCTGGCAGCGAGCATGAACTCCCACGCGGCCGTGAAGTCGGACGCGCTGCGCGGTGTTCCGAGTACGGCGATCAGGATCGCGAAGCCGAGCGCGGAGCCGATCTGGCGACCGGTCGTCTGCACCGCGATGCCCGTGGCCAGCCGAGCGGGCGGGAGCGTCGCGGCCACGGCCCCCGTCAGCGAGGGAATCACGAGGCCCACGCCCACCCCGCCGACGAGCATGCCGGGCAGGAAGTCGAGCGCGAAGCGGCGGTCCCCGCCGAGCCGCGCGATCCACCACACCCCTCCGAGCGCGAACAGGAAGGTGCCGATCGCTCCGATTCGCCCCGGACCGAAGCGACTGCCGAGACGAGCGCCCGGCACCGCCATGATCGCGGCCGTCGCCGGTCCCGGGGAGATCTCAAGACCGGCCGTGAGGATCGGCTCGTGCCAGATGCCGGTGAGGAACAGGACGCACGCGAGCAGCATCGCGCCGAAGGCGATGAAGAACAGGAGCGATCCCAGCGTCGCGGCGCTGAAGGCGCGGACGGCGAGCAGCTCCGGCTCGACGATCGGCGCCGGATGGCGGGCTATGCGCCGGCCCAGCCACACGAACAACGCCACCGCCAGCGCGAGCAGCCCGAGCACTCCGGCGCTCGACCAGCCCCAGTCCGGGCCTTTGACGATCGCCACGATCACCGTGGCCACGGCCACGGTGAGCAGCACGGCGCCGAGGAAATCGGGTCGCTCGGTCTCGGGATGGCGGATCTCGCGCAGGACTCGCCGGCCGACGAGGAGCCCGGCGAGCCCGATCGGGACGTTGACGATGAACACCCACCGCCACCCCGCTTGCACGAGCAGACCGCCGAGCGGGGGTCCGGCCGCGGCCGCGACTCCTCCCACCGCGGCCCACACACCGATCGCGATGTGGCGCTTCTCCGGGGGGAACTCGGGCAGCACCAGACCGAGCGAGGCGGGCATCAGCAGCGCCGCGCCGAGACCTTGGACTGCGCGCGCGCCGATCAGGAAGCCGACCGACGGCGCCGCGGCGCAGGCCGCCGAGGCGAGGACGAACAGCCCTACGCCGAGCAGGAACGAGCGCTTGCGCCCGAATCCGTCGGACCACCGGCCGGCGGCGATCAGAAAGGCGGCGAACACGATCGTGTAGGCGTTCAGCACCCACGAGAGCGAGCCGAGGCTCGTGCCGGGGAAGTCGTGGTGAAGCTGGGGAAAGGCGATGTTGACGATGAACACGTCGAGACCGGCCATGAACACGCCGACCACCACGACCATCAGTACTTGCCACCTGCGCTCCATCGGACGCCTCCTAGCTGTGAGGTCCAGGCCGCCGTCGGGCAGCGGTCCCGGCTGATTTGGTCGGCTCGCGATACTTGCGACCGGTATGACCAGTGGGTTGCATGACAGGACGCAATCTATAGCAATGAGTTTTCTGATGCAACTGGCTGATATCCTCCGGTTGGGATGCTGAGGAGCGACTACACGACGCAGAACTGCTCGATTGCGGGAGCGCTCGAGCTCGTGGGCGAGCGCTGGACGCTGCTGGTGCTGCGCGACGTGTTTCTGGGCGTTCGTCGCTTCGACGCGCTTCAGCGTGAGCTGGGGGTGGCCCGCAACGTGCTCGCTTCACGGCTGGATCGCCTCGTCGCCGAGGGACTCCTCAAGAAGATCCCCTACCAGGAGCGACCCTTGCGCAACGAGTACCGGCTGACCGAGAAGGGCCTCGACCTGTGGCCCGTGATCGTCGAGCTGATGCACTGGGGCGACCGTCATCTGGCCGAGCAGGGTCCGCCGATCGTCATCCGCCACAGGGGCTGCGGCGGCCGGCTCGGCGAGCGGCGCATCTGCGAGCGCTGCGGCGAGCCGCTCGGAGTGCGCGACGTGCGCGCCGAGCCCGGCCCCGGGGCGGTGGCTGCCGACGCTCCGCCTCGGCGTGCCATCTCCGGATAGGCTGGCTGGATGAGTGCGCCGGCGATCTCGCTGAGAGGCGTGATCAAGCGCTACGGCGCGATCACCGCCGTAGACGGCCTGGATCTGGAAGTCCCGAGTGGCGTGTGCTTCGGCCTGTTGGGACCGAACGGCGCGGGGAAGTCGACGACGATGCGCATGCTCACGGCGCAGACGCTCGCCGAGACGGGCGAGATCTCGGTGCTGGGATATGAGCTGCCACGCCAGTCCAAGCAGGCGCGGATGGAGATGGGGGTCGTGCCCCAGCTCGACAATCTCGACGTCGAGCTGACGAGTCGCCAGGTGCTGGCGATCTTCGCGCGCCTGTATCGCGTACCCAGGGGCGAGCGCAGGGAGGCCGTCGACCGGGCGCTCGAGGTGGCGAACCTCGGGGCGCGGGCAGACACGCAGGTGAGAGAGCTCTCAGGGGGCATGCGCAGGCGGCTGCTGGTCGCGCGCGGGCTGATCCACCGGCCCCGTCTCGTGCTGCTCGACGAGCCGACGGTCGGACTCGACCCGCAGGTCCGCCAGGAGCTGTGGTCGCTGATCGACGGGTTGCGCGTCTCGGGCGTGACGGTGCTGATGTCCACGCACTACATCGAGGAGGCCGAGCGGCTGGCCGACACCGTCGCGGTGATGTCGAGCGGACGGATCATCGCCCAGGGATCCCCCGGCGAGCTCGTTCGAACGCACGCGGGCGAGCAGGTGCTCGAGATCTATGGTCCGCCCGAGCGGCTCGCGGAGGTGAACGAGCTGGCGCTGCGCAACGGCTGGTCCAGCCGTCGCAGCGGGCCGGCGATCGCGATCCTGCGGGCCGAGTCCCTCAACGGAGACGCGCCCGAGGGTGTGCGCCGTCCCGCCAACCTGGAGGACGCGTTCGTGGCCTTGACCGGGGAGCAGATCGAATGAGCGCTCACGCCGAAATCGTCCCGCGCTCGCCCATCCGCAGCGCGCGGCGGCTCGAACCGGCGGCGCTCGCCGCGGTCATGAGCAAGGACGTGGTCATGTTCGGCCGCTATTGGAAGGCGACGACGTTCTCGTCGGTGATGCAGCCGACGATCTACCTGCTGGCGTTCGGCCTGGGGTTTGGATCGCTCGTCTCGCACATCGGGCACATCAAGACCGTGCAGTACATCGGGACCGGGACGGTCGCGACCGCGGTCCTCTTCTCCTCCGCCTTTCCGGGCATGTTCAACACGTTCGTGCGCTGGCAGTTCCAGCGCACCTACGACGCTGTGCTCGCCACCCCGGTCGACGTCGAAGAGCTGATCACCGCCGAGGTGCTGTGGATCTCGATCAGAGCCGGCGTATACGGAGTGGCGCCGCTGCTGGTGGCGATCGCATTCGGCCTGGAGCCGAACGCGGGCATGCTGCTCGTCCCGTTCATCGGCTTCGTCACGGGCTTCGGTTTCGCGGCGTTCGGCGTCACGATCGCCGCGGTGGCGAAGACGATCGACAACTTCAACTACGTCACGAGCGCGGTGCTGACGCCGATGTTCCTCGTCGCCGGCACGTTCTTCCCGGTTTCGGCGTTGCCGGTCGGCGTGCGGACGGTCGCGCAGATCAACCCGCTGTACCACTGCGTCCAGCTCGTGCGCGACGCCGCCCTCGGCGGACTCGGCACGGCAGACCTCGGGCATATCGCGGTGCTGCTCGCGTTCGCGCTGCTGATGTGGCGCCTCGCGATCTGGCAGCTCGGCAAACGGCTGATCGACTGAACTTCGAGGCATGGGGCTGGGGCTGGCCGCCTGCGCATCGGCTTATGCGCTCGCTAGCTCTTGGGACCAAGGATCGGCGTAAAACCTCCTCGCAAATGCGGGTTTCGAGCCGTCTTGACGGGCGCAGTCCTCGGGGCCGTCCCGACTATCGGCGTGCTGTCATGGACAGTGATGTAAGATCGCGGCTAGTGGTGTAAGATGTCGTTTGCAAGACAGGCGACGGGGAGGCGGAGGTCATTCGAGCGATATCCGGTGGGGAGTGCACGAGGAGGGCAGGACATCCCGGAGATTCGTCCAATAGGAATCGGCAGCGAACCGCAACTTTTGGGTATATGAGGAGTCGAAGCCGGGTATAGAAGCCCGGTTCTATAGGGAGGTAAAGATGTGCTCGCAAGTCCGTATCTCGGTTTTGGCGTTGATCGCAGGTGCAATCGTCGCCGTGTCGGCGCCGGCGGCTCAGGCGTCGTTCGGAATCGAACACATCTTCGCGGCGAACTGCAAGGTCTCGACTTGCGGCGAATTTGGGGGTCCTCCTCTGAAAACTGAAGAACTCTTCACCCAGGCCGCTGGACATCCCCCCTTCGGGATCACGGCCTTCAAGGTCAAAACGACCGGCAGCTTCCCCAACGAAGTGCCGGAAGGCATCGCGGAAGGCGGCATCGTGACGCACGTCCGCACCGACGTCGGTGTTGGCGTCAGCACCAGCCCCGAGGCCGTGGGGAAGTGCTCGCTGAAGGAATTCGACGCCAGCGAAAAAGAAGAAGAAGCGATTCCAGGCTCCGGTTTTTACCCGAAACCCAAATGTTCGGAAGCGGGTTCGGGGAACACCGTGATCGGCGTCGACAAAGTCGTCGTTTACGCCGGCGCGGCGGGTGACGTGCCCGTGGAAGGCACCGTCTACAACCTCGAACAGCCTCAAGGGCGGGCGTCGGACTTCGGTGCCGCGCTCAAACTTCCCGTGCCCCTGACGAAAGGAGCGCTGGAAAAAGCGTTTGCGGAACATCCCCTGCCGGGAACCGAACCAGAAAAAAAAGCAACAGAAGAATTTCTCGAGGCGCAGCAGTACTACGCTCACACGCTGATTGAAGGGGGGGTCGAATGGGGAGCCGAAGCCGCGGGGACGGGCAAGGCCGACTATCACGACTACTACGAAATCAAGGTCTCGGCGGCTCTGCCGCTGATCAGCTCACGGCTGATCCTCGAAGGCACGAGAGGGACGACCGGCCATGGCGGGTTCATAACAAATCCCAGCAGCTGCTCGGGGGTCGGGCCGCAGACGACGACGACGATCACCGTGACTCCGGCAAAAGGAGAACCGGCGAAGCAGGGATACAGCGGTCCCCTTGGCACCGAAGGATGCAATGGCGCGTCGCCGTTCTCACCCGTGCCCTTCGCGCCGACGTTTGCGCTGAGCCCGGAAACCACTCAGCAGGACCAGCCCGACGGCATCACGACCGAACTGGGGCTGCCACACGATCCCAGCCCGACCGGGATCGACTCTTCGCAGCTGAAGACGGCGAGCATAGTCTTGCCCGAAGGCATGACGCTGAACCCGTCGGCCGCGGCGGGCTTGGAAGCCTGCACACCGGCGCAGGCGAGGATCCACAGCAGTGCCTTCGGCGTCGCCTGTCCGGAAAAATCGAAGCTCGGCACCGTCTCTTTGAATGTCCCCACCCTGCCCGAAGGATCGCTGACGGGGAGCATGTATCTCGGCGGACCTGAAGCGGGTCCGATCACGGGACCGCCGTACACGATCTACGTCAACGCCGAATCGACGAGGTATGGAGTCGATGTGCGGTTGCAAGGCTCGGTCGTGCCGAATGAAGCGACGGGAAGACTGACGGCGACGTTCAGCGAAAATCCCGAACAGCCGTTCAGCAACCTGAAGCTGGTCTTCACCCAGGGCGCGCTCGCGCCGCTCGCCAACCCGCTGACGTGCGGGACGGCGAGCACCGAAACGAGCATCACCCCGTTCACCGGCACAGCCGCACAGTCGCCGCTGAGCAGCTTCGTCGTCGATGGCAACGGCAAAGGCGGCGCGTGCTCCTCGCCGCCGCCGTTCTCGCTTAGCCAGAGCGCTGAGAACCAGCCTCCGGGCAGGGCCGGCGCGAAGACGTCCTACACGCTCAACTTCGGACGGTCTGACGGCCAGCAGTACCTGTCGCAGGTCAAGACCGTCCTGCCGGCGGGGCTCGTCGGGCTGATCCCGTCGGTGACGCAATGCGGCGAACCTCAGGCGGGCAAAGGCGAATGCACGGGGGCAAGTCAGATCGGCACGGTCAGTGTGGCCGCGGGCGCCGGTCACACGCCGTATGGGTTCGCCGGCAACGTGTACCTGACAGGGCCCTACGGGGGTGCGCCGTTCGGGCTCTCGATCGTCGTGCCGGCCGTGGCTGGACCGTTCAACCTCGGCAACGTGGTCACTCGCGGCACGATCAACGTCGACCCGTACAGCGCGCGAGTGGTCGCGACAAGCAACCTGCCGACGATCGTCAAGGGCGTGCCCCTGCGTGTGAAGGGGATCAGCGTCGAACTCAACAGGCAGGGATTCCTGGTCAACCCGACCAACTGCGGCGCGCTCGCGACAGAATCGACGCTGACCTCGACGTTCGGTGCGACGCAGACCCTGTCGAGCCCGTTCCAGGTCAACAACTGCAGCGCGCTCGCGTTCAAGCCGTCGTTCAAGGCGAAGACGAGCGCAAGGACGTCGAAGGCCAACGGGGCGAGCCTCGAAACGACGATCAACCAGGGGGCCGGCCAGGCGAACATCAAGTCCGTGCTCATACAGCTGCCAAAGCAGCTCCCCTCGCGGCTGACGACGCTGCAGAAAGCATGTCCTGAAGCAACGTTCGCGGCCAACCCCTATAGCTGTCCAGGCGGCTCGTTCGTCGGCGGCGCGAGGGCCAACACGCCGGTGCTACCCGGCAAATTGAAAGGACCGGCGATCCTCGTGTCCCACGGTGGAGAGGCGTTCCCCGATCTCGACCTGGTCCTCGAAGCCAACGGCGTGCGCGTGATCCTCGTGGGCAATACGAAAATCACAAACGGCATCACCACGACGAATTTCGCGAGCACTCCCGACGTCCCGGTCTCGAGCATCACCGTCAACCTGCCGATCGGCGGCCACTCGGCCGTGACGGCCAACGGCAACCTGTGCGCGAACGGGCTGGTGATGCCGACCACGATCACCGGTCAGAACGGGGCACAGGTCAAACAGAAGACGAAGATCGCCGTGACCGACTGTGGCGTGCGCATCGTCGGACGTCGGGTGGTTGGAAGCACGGCCTACCTGACCGTGCAGACGTTCGCCGCCGGCCGCATCAGTGGCAAAGGATCCAGCCTCGCGACGACGTTCCGGCGCCTCGGCGGCGCCGCGCGGACGGCGACCCTGAAGGTGCCCCTCTCACGCGGGGGTCGGCACAGGGGACGTCCGTTCAGCGTCAGGGTACGGGTTGGGTTCGTGCCCAAGCAGAGGGGCGCACGCAGCTCGGTGGCCTTCGCCACAGTGAGGTTCAGGTAGGTCGCGGGCAGGCGACGGAGCCGCTTCGGCGGCTCCGTCCTTGCCCTCGGTGGTCGTCCCTCGGCGATCGCAAATCGGACGAGCGCTCGATCGGACGAGACTTCGCGCCTCATCTGCCGCCCGGCCGGCTTGACCGCACGCAATCGAGGAGTAGAAGCACGACAAGTGGGGTATAGAGGTAGGAGTGGGCGTGAGCCCTTACTGTCATTTGCCCGGATGCAAAGAGGAGGGGTGGAAGGATGAGGCACGCTGCTCGTAAGGGATCGCTTTTCGCGCTGGCAAGTATTGCCCTGTTCGCCGCCACCTCCGCACCCGCGGCGCATGCGGCGTTCGGTGTCATGGAAAGCAACTTCGAAGCGGGTACATGCGTGGAAGCTTCGTGCACGTACGCGAGCCCGAAAGCCGTCTTCTACACCCAGGCGGCAGGTCATCCCCCGTTTGGAATTACGACGTTCGAAGTCAACCACAAAAAAGGCCTGCTGGCCGAAGAACCCGAAGGCGCGCCGCTCAAGAGAGTCCGGGTTGACATTCCGCCGGGTCTTGCGGCAGATCCTGAGACGCTGGAAAAGTGTCCAATCGCCGAATTCAAAGCAGACAACTGCGCAACGAAATACCCTGGTTCTCGGGTGGGTACGAACCAGCTGACGGTCTTCATCAAAGCCCTTGGCACGAAACTGGAAGTCGAAGCCCCCGTGTATGACCTGGTCCAGCCCGCGGGCCTACCACTTGAGTTCGGTATCCATGTGGAAGCAGTGGCTGGACTGCTCGCCAACGAACATGTCCTGCTCGAAGGCCACGTCAGCTGGGCGAAAGAACCGGCGCTGGAAGCAAGGGGAATCGCCTCTGGCGACTACCACGAGTACTTCGAAATCAACGGAATCGAGCAGGAAAACCCCGCCCTCAAGTCCAAGCTGATCTTCAACGGCCGGGCCGGCAAAGGCAACTTCTTGACTCTTCCGAGCGTGTGCTCGAGCAGTACGACCTCGTACCTCGAAGTGGAATCCGGTGCGGGGCAGATCTCAAGGACCCAAACCCACACCCCTGTGGGGGTCGAAGGGTGCGACAAAGTCCCGTTCAAACCGACGGTTGAAGTCCATCCGGCAACCGCTCAATCGGACAAGCCGGATGGCGGGATGACCGAGGTGAAGGTGCCGCAGAACGCCGGTTCGGGAGAAATCAACACGGCGGACATCAAAGACGTGCACCTGATGCTGCCCGAAGGATTGACGCTCAACCCCTCGGCCGCGCATGGATTGGGAACGGAAGCCTGCACGGCCGCAGAGATCGGTATCGGCACCGCCAATGAAGTCAAATGCCCGATAGCCTCGAAGGTGGGCGAAGTCGCGATCGAAACGGACCTACCGCCGAAATCCCTCTTCGGCAACGTGTACCTGGGCAACCCGGGCGGCGGCCCGATCACCGGACCCCCTTACACGATCTACATCGACGCTGAGAGCAACCTGGGAGTGTCGGTCAGGCTCAAGGGCCTGGTCAGCCCGAACCTGAGCACCGGTCGCGTCGAAGCAAGCTTCGTGGAAAATCCGCAGTTGCCGTTCAGTGACCTGATCCTGCAGCTCAAGGGTGGTGAACAGGCGCCGCTTGCCAACCCGCTGGCGTGTGGGACCGCACACGTGGAAACCCTGTTGACGCCGTACACGGGCGGGGCGCAGTTCCTGAGCTCGACGCCGTTTGTGACGAACGGCTGTCCTTCTCCGCTTCCGTTCTCGCTCAGCCAGAGCACGCAGAACAGCTCGCTGAACGCGGGCGCTTACACTTCCTACTCGTTCAACCTCGGGCGCGCCGACGGTCAGCAGTACCTGTCCCGGGTCGCAACCACGCTGCCGGCCGGTCTGCTCGGCGCAATCCCCTCGGTGGCGCTCTGCGGCGAACCGCAGGCCGCCCAGGGGGCTTGCGCGTCGAGTAGCCAGATCGGCGTCGCGACCGTGGCGGCGGGAGCCGGCGCGGAACCGTACTCGTTCTCCGGTCCGGTCTTCCTGACGGGCCCATACGCCGGGGCGCCCTACGGGCTGTCGATCGTGGTGCCCGCCGTGGCCGGCCCGTTCAACCTCGGCAACGTCGTCACGCGAGCGCAGATCAACGTCGACCCGCACACCAGCCGCGTGATCGTCACGAGTTCGCTGCCGACGATCGTCGGGGGGGTGCCGTTGCGGCTGAAGAACATCAACGTGACGGTCAACCGGCCGAGCTTCATGTTCAACCCGACGTTCTGCGGGGCGCTTGCGACCGACTCGACGCTGACGTCGACGTTCGGCGCGACGCAGGGCCTGTCGAGCCCGTTCGGAGTCACCGGCTGCGGCGCGCTTGCGTTCAAGCCCTCGTTCAAGGCCTCGACGAGCGCGAAGACCTCGAGATCCAAGGGTGCCAGTCTGCGGGTGACGATCACGCAGCCCGTTCACCAGGCGAACATCCGCTCGGTGCTCGCTCAGTTGCCGAAGGCGCTGCCGTCACGGCTGACCACGCTGCAGAAGGCATGCCCAGAAGCGACGTTCGCGGCGAATCCGATCAGCTGCCGTCCGCTGGGCTCCGAAGTGGGGACGGCTACCGTCAGCACGCCGGTGCTGCCGGGCACGCTGACGGGCTCGGCCTACCTCGTCTCGCACGGCGGGGCGGCGTTCCCCGATCTCGACCTGGTGCTCGAAGGCGACGGCGTGCGGGTGATCCTCGTGGGAAACACGAACATCAAAAACGGGATCACGACGTCCAACTTCGCGACGCTGCCCGACGTGCCGGTCTCGAGTGTCGCGCTCGACTTCCCGGTCGGGCCTCACTCAGCGCTGACGGCGATCGGCAGCCTGTGCACGAAGCCCCTGGTCATGCCGACGACGATCACCGCCCAGAGCGGGGCGGTGATCAAACAGAACACGCGGATATCCGTGTCCAACTGCGGCGTGCGGGTCCTCGGTCACAGGGTCTCCGGCCACACGCTGTACCTCAAAGTGCAGACCTTCGCCGCGGGGCGGATCAGCGCCAGGGGCGCGGACGTCGTGACGGCCTCCCGTCGTGTGAGCAAGGCCACGAGGACGACGCTGAAGGTCAGGTTGTCGCGCCGGGGCCTGCGAGCATTGCGGCGCCATCACCCGTTGAAGCTCCGGGTTCGCGTCAGCTTCGTGCCCAAGCAGCGAGGTGGCGAACGCTCGACGGCGTCGGTGGCGGTGAAGTTCAGACGGTAAGCGCGCGCGCTGACGATGTGCCAAGCGGGCGGCCAGCGGGGCCGCCCGCTTGGCGTTCTCACGCCGATGCCCTAAATTGAGAGGGTGAGATGGTGATGGGTACGGATACCTCAACCGCCGAGAAGGGGGGCGACCCACTGCTCTCGGGCGTGCGCCGTCTGACGCTGCTGGCAGACGACTCCGGCGATTCCGAGACGATCTTCCGCGCGCTCGCGGGCGAGCTGCTGTCGGTGCCGGGCGCCGAGGAGATTCAGTTCCATCACCTCGCCCCGCCGGGGGTCAAGGATGAGCTGGTGGCCGTGTACATGTTCGAAGGCTACGGGCGGCTCAGCTATCTGCTGCCTCGCGACGAGCGTCCACCCGGCGTGAGCTGGGTCGCGAGCACCGGTCGCAGCTTCCTCGCCGCGGACACGCGCGAGCTGGCCGCCAGCGTCCCGCGGCTGGCGGCCACGGGGGCCACCAGTTGCGCCCTGCTGCTGCCGCTGGCCGAGCGAGGCGAGGTCGAGGCCGTCGTCGTGCTCGTCCGCCGGCTGTCCGAGGCGTTTGGCGAGCGAGCGGTCGAGCTCGCGAGGACCCTTGTCGATCAGGCCGCCACGGCGCTCGCATTGGTGCGCGCACGGGCCGAGGCCGGGACGGATCCGGTCGCCGGGTGCATGAACCACCGGGCCATGCGCCGGCGTCTCGACGAGGAGATCGGCCGGGCGACGAGGGCCGGGAGTCCGCTCTCGTGCCTGCTGATGGACCTCGACAACTTCAAGCTCGTCAACGATCGCCACGGCCATCAGGCGGGGGACACGCTGCTGCGTGGGGTCGTGCAGGCGTTGGTCGGGGAGTTTCGCGCCTTCGATCGAGTTGCACGGTACGGGGGCGACGAGTTCGTCGTGATCCTGCCCAACGCCGATCTCGAGGCCGCCGCCGCCGCGGCCGCCCGGGCGCTCGAGCGGCTGCAGGCCGTGCCCTCGTTCGAGGCAGGTGAGGAGGGCGTGTCGGCGTCGATCGGCGTCGCCCAGTGGCAGGCGCCGATGAACACCGATGACCTGCTCGAGGCATGCGACGCCGCTCTGTTGCGCTCAAAGCGCCAGGGCAAGGGGCGCGTCTCGCGCGCATCGCATTGATCCGCTGAGCGGATAGGTGCGAATACATCCGCAGTGACGGCCGGGAGTCCTAAGTCCCGGTGCAGGACAAAAGCTGGGGCGGATCGGCCATTTGCGTTTCGCGTCCCGGGAGTATGGGCTACTGGAGGTTCTCGAAATGCCAGATGACTCTGGAAGGGACGACGGCGCTCTGCAGCCAGCGGGAATCGTCGAGCGCCTGGTGCGCGACGACGCCGATCGCAAGCGCTTCTTGAAGATGGCCGGGAGCGCCGGCGCGGCGAGCTTCGGCGCGTTCGTGCTGGCCGCCTGTGGCAGCAGCAAAAAAAGCTCGTCCGCCACGACGGCCGCGGCGCCGGCGAGCACAGGCAGCACGCAGTCCTCGAACAGCAGCTCGGGTGACGTCGGCATCCTCAACTATGCCCTCACGCTCGAGTATCTGGAGACCGACTTCTACGACAAGGTGGTCGCTGCGGGGTTGTTCAATGGCGCCGTGGGAGCCCTGATCAAGGACTTCGCCGGACAGGAGCAGTCGCATGTGACCGCGCTGAAAGCCGCGGTCGTGCAGCTCGGGGGGACGCCGGCGGAAAGGCCGAAGACCAAGTTCCCGATCACGACCGCCACGAAAGTGGCCGAGCTCGCCTACACGGTCGAGAACCTCGGCGCCGCGGCCTACCTGGGGCAGGCCGGGAGCATTCAGAGCCCGGAAGTGCTGGCCTCGGCGCTGGCGATCCACTCTGTCGAGGCGCGCCATGCGGCAACCCTCGGCACGCTCGTCAAGAAGTCCCTCACCCCGGATGGCGCGTTTGCCAAGCCGGCCGACATGTCCACGGTCCTGGCGGCGGTCAAGCCGTTCCTGGCCTGAGCGCGAAAGGAGCCTTTGGAAAATGTCTCAAATCAAGCTGGCAAATCCTGAGCTGACCGGGTTCGAGGTGCACGGAATGACCCGTTCAAGCTTTATCCTGCGCGGCGCCCTGGCGGCCGGTGCGGTCTATGGGACCTCGGCGGTGACGCCGTTCGTCTCACAGGCGCTCGGCGAAACCGGCGGCGGCGACGCGGAAATCCTCAACTTCGCGTTGACGCTCGAGTACCTCGAGGCCAACTTCTACGAGGTCAAGGGCAAACAGGTCGGGCTGAGCGGCGAGGCCAAGGCCTACGCGACGCAGTTCGGCAAGGAGGAGGGCGAACACGTCCTCGCTCTGATCGCCGCGATCAAGCAGCTGGGCGGCACGCCGGTGAAGAAACCGACGTTCGTATTTCCCGCCACCAACGAGAAATCGTTCCTGGCGCTGGCTTCCGTGCTGGAGAACACCGGTGTGGGCGCCTACAACGGGGCCGCTCCGTCGATCAAGAGCAAGCAGGTCCTGGCCGCCGCCGGCTCGATCGTCCAGATCGAGGCGCGTCATGCCGCTGCGATCAACCTCCTGATCGGCAAGAGCCCGACGCCGAACAAGGGATTCGACAAGCCCTTGACCAAGCCTCAGGTGCTGGCGGCCGCCGGTCCGCTGATCAAGAAGTAGCAAGCCGGCACAGATCTCTCCACGGTGAGTGAGGATGGCCTCGGAGCTTGGCTTCGGGGTCATCCTCTTCGTCGCAGCGGCCTCGCGAGCGACTCTGCGAGACTGCGGGGACAGGATTTTCATAGAACCGTCGGCTGCCCTCAGGGAGAACAAGGTCCATGTCGCAGAACAGTTTCGATGCTCAGAGCACGCTCGCGGTCGGGGGGCGTGAGTATGAGATCTTCCGTCTGGATGCGCTCCAGCCGCGCTTCGACGTGGCGCGACTGCCGTTCTCGCTGAAGGTGCTGCTGGAGAACCTCCTGCGCGCCGAGGGCAACGGCTCGACCGGGTCGTCGCCGACGGTCGATGCCGCCGACGTCGAAGCGCTCGCGAGCTGGGACGCCAAGGCGCAGCCGAGCAAGGAGATCGCGTTCACTCCCGCGCGAGTGCTGATGCAGGACTTCACCGGGGTGCCGGCGGTGGTCGACCTCGCGGCGATGCGCGACGCGATCGCCGACATGGGGGGCGCCGCGGCCAGGATCAACCCGCTCGTGCCGGCGGAGCTCGTGATCGATCACTCGGTCCAGGTGGACGCGTTCGGCACGCGCGACGCCTTCCGCGTGAACGCCGAGCGCGAGTTCGAGCGAAATCAGGAGCGCTATGCCTTCCTGCGGTGGGGACAGGGAGCGTTCGACGACTTCTCGGTGGTGCCGCCGGATACGGGGATCGTGCACCAGGTCAACCTGGAGTACCTGGCGCGGGTCGTGTTCGGCAACGAGAAGACCGGGCAGGCCTATCCGGATACGCTCGTCGGGACCGACTCGCACACGACGATGGTCAACGGCCTGGGCGTGCTCGGCTGGGGCGTGGGCGGGATCGAGGCCGAGGCGGCGATGCTCGGCCAGCCGATGTCGATGTTGATTCCGCAGGTGCTCGGATTCAGGCTGCACGGCGAGTTGCCGGAGGGAGCGACGGCCACCGATCTCGTGCTGACCGTCACCCAGCTCCTGCGCGAGCACGGCGTGGTGGGGAAGTTCGTGGAGTTCTACGGCGCCGGACTCAGCGGGTTGCCGATCGCCGACCGGGCGACGATCGGCAACATGTCGCCCGAGTTCGGCTCGACCTGCGCGATCTTCCCGATCGATGCGGAGACGCTTCGCTACCTCGAGCTGTCCGGGCGCCCGCCCGCGCAGATCGGACTGGTCGAGGCGTATGCCAAGGAGCAGGGCATGTGGCACGACGAGGCCACCGAAGAGCCGACGTTCTCAGAGACGATTGAGCTCGACCTGGGTGCGGTCGAACCCAGCGTGGCCGGTCCCAAGCGACCACAGGACAGGGTCGCACTCAGTGGCGCCAGAGCGGCCTTCAGGCAGGCATTGGGTGACTACATGCCGAGCGATGGCGAGCAGGCCGACGCTCACGACGAGGCGGTCGCCGAGTCCTACCCGGCCTCAGACCCACCGGCCAACGGCGCGCCCGGACACAGCCCGCCGGCAGTCGAGGATCCCCAGCTCACGGCGCGGCACACGCCGGGGTGCTCGACGGGCGAAGCAGGCCGGTCGAGGGGCGAGACGGGCTCGGAGCGACGGGAGGGGGGTTCGGCCACGCTGACACGCCCCGCGGGCCCTCGTGTCACGCTCGACGGTGAGAGCTTTGCGCTCGAGCACGGCCATGTGGTGATCGCGGCGATCACCAGCTGCACGAACACGTCGAACCCATCGGTGATGATCGGCGCGGGCATCCTTGCGCGCAACGCTGTCGCCCGCGGGCTGACGCGCAAGCCGTGGGTCAAGACCTCGCTCGCGCCCGGGTCGAAGGTGGTGACGGAGTACCTCGACCGGGCTGGGCTGACCGAGCCGCTCGAGCGGCTCGGGTTCAACCTCGTGGGCTATGGCTGCACGACGTGCATCGGAAACTCCGGTCCCCTCCCGCAGGAGATCTCAGAGGCAGTGAGCAAGGCCGACCTCGCTGTCGTCTCGGTGCTGTCGGGTAACCGCAACTTCGAGGGCAGGATCAACCCGGACGTGAAGATGAACTACCTCGCCTCGCCGCCGCTGTGCGTGGCGTACGCACTGGCGGGCACGATGGACTTCGACATCGTCGGCGAACCGCTTGGCGTGGACGAAGAGGGCAGGGATGTCTACCTCAGGGACATCTGGCCGACCGAGCGGGAGATCGCGCAGACGATCGGAGAGGCCGTCCACTCGGACATGTTCCGCAAGAGCTACGGCGAGGTGTTCGCCGGCGACGAGCGCTGGAACGGCCTCGAGGTTCCCGCGGGCGAGCGCTTCGCGTGGGACGAGCGGTCGAGCTACGTGCGCCTGCCTCCCTACTTCAAGGACATGCCGCCCGAGCCCGAGCCGGTGCGGGATGTCAAGGATGCGCGGGTGCTCGCGCTGCTGGGCGACAGCGTTACGACCGACCACATCTCTCCGGCGGGCTCGATCAAGCGCGACGGGCCCGCCGGCGCCTACCTGCAGGAATTGGGAATCTCGCCGAAAGACTTCAACTCCTACGGCTCACGGCGGGGAAACCACGAGGTGATGATGCGGGGAACGTTCGCCAACATCCGCCTGCGCAACCTGCTCCAGACCAGCCCACCTGGCCAGGCGCTCAGAGAGGGCGGCATCACGCGCCACCTGCCGGACGGGCAGGAGATGCCGATCTACGACGCGGCGATGCGCTATGCCGCCGAGGGCGTCGAGCTGGTCGTGCTCGCCGGCCGGGAGTACGGCTCGGGCTCGTCGCGCGACTGGGCGGCGAAGGGCACGAGCCTGCTGGGGGTGCGCGCGGTGATCGCGCAGAGCTTCGAGCGCATCCACCGCTCGAACCTGGTCGGGATGGGGGTGCTTCCCTTGCAGTTCCCCGAGGGGGAGAGCGCAGAATCGCTTGGGCTGGTCGGCGATGAGCTGTTCTCGATCGAGGGCATGGCGAGGGCGATGGCCGAGGGTGGCGGCCCGCCGCGCGAGGTGCGGGTGCAGGCGCGGCGCGAGGGCTCAGAGCCCGTGCGGTTCGACGCACGCGTGCGCATCGACACGCCGAAGGAGGCCGAGTACTTCCGCCACGGGGGGATCCTCCGGTATGTCCTGCGACAGTTGCTGGCCTCATGAGCGAGGACGCCGACGGTCGACATACCACCGGCGGCGCTCCTACCGGGGGGGAGGCCGATCGCCGTAAGACTGCCGATGGGAAGACCGCTCGCGGACGGGCCGCTCGCGGAAAGCGGGCGACGGGCCGGAAGGGGACCTCACCGGGGGCGCCGAAGGTGCTGCTCGACATGCTCACCGCGCGCGGGCCCTCGGGCTACGAGAGCGCCCCCGCCGCGGTCTGGCGCGACGCCGCGAGCGCTTTCGGCGAGGCGAGCATCGACGTGGTCGGTACGCCGCGGGTGCGGGTAGCCGCGAAGCATGGCTTCGAGAGCTCGCCGTCGAGGCTGCTGGTGATCGGCCATATCGACGAGATCGGGCTGATCGTCACGCACATCGACGACGAGGGCTATCTGTGGTTTCAGCCGGTCGGTGGGTGGGACGCGCAGATCCTGGTCGGCCAGCGGGTGATGGTGGACACGCGCGAGGGGTCGATCCTTGGCGTGGTGGGACGCAAGCCGATCCACCTACTGCGCGAGGAGGATCGTAAGAAGGTCGCGGAGATGCGCGACATGCACATCGACATCGGCGCCCGCGACGGCGCGCAGGCGCGCGAGCGCGTGCGAATCGGTGACGTCGCGGTGATCGACTCCGGTCCGGTTGAACTGCCCAACGGGCGTCTCACCTCGCGCGCGCTGGACAACCGCCTGGGCGCGTTCGTCGCGCTCGAGGCCGCCCGCTTGGTCGCCGAGTCCGGGGGCGGGCAGTGGGAGCTCACGGCTTTGGCCGCGGCGCAGGAGGAGATCACCCTTGGCGGCTCGCGCACGAGCGCTTACTCGCTCGATCCGGATGCGGCGATTGTGGTGGACGTCACCCATGCGACAGATGCCCCCGGTATCGACGTCAAAGAGGTCGGCAAGCACGAGCTCGGCTCAGGCGCCGTTCTGAGCCGCGGCTCGACGCTTCACCCCGGACTGTTCGAGCTGCTGTACGAGACGGCAACGGCGGAGAAGATCCCCTTCACGGTCGAGGCCTCGGGACGCCATACGGGAACCGATGCGGATGCGGTGCATAACAGCCGCGGTGGCGTGCCCACAGCGCTCGTGTCGATCCCGATCCGCTACATGCACTCACCCGTCGAGCTGGTGCAGCTCGACGACGTGCATGCCTGCGCCCGGCTGATCGCGGCCGTGGCGTTGAGCCTGGACGGCGAGACCTCACTCGCGCGCTAGGCGCTGAGCTCGGTGAAGGACTGAACCTCGTAGGCCTTGCCGGGGACCCCGCCGATGGCGATCATGTGCAGGCCCTCAGGACCCGAGTAGGCCTTGCGCTTGGTGCCCGGACCGACCCGCACGAGCACGTCGGGGCCGAGGTCGACCCGCTCGCCGTCGATCTCCATGTAGCCGGAGCCGGAGATGGTCAGGTAGACCTCCTCCTGACCGTCCTCGGCGTGGTCATGATCGGGGTAGTCGCTGTAGTCGGCGGGCAGCCTGATCACCTGGATGCCGAAGGATGTGACGCCGAGCTCGGCGCGCGCCTTCACGAGTCCGCCCCCGTAGGCAGCCTCCATATCGCCGATCCGCTTGGCGGTGTAGTTGCTCATGGTGGGCATCCTACCTGCTTGCGATCGGCAGCACGATGCCGAGTTGGCGCGACTGGGCGAGCACGGTCCCGTCGGCGGCCCAGATCGTGCCGTCCTCCTCGAAGAAGCCTTCGTGGACGAGGCCGGAGTGAAAGCGCGCCAGGCACAGCTCGCCAGGGTCGGGGTCGGGCACGCGAGGCATCGGCGTGCGGAAGTGGACGGTGAGGTCGATCGTGGGCGTGACCGCGGGCTGGGCGAGGCGGATGAAGGGCGGGGAGAAGAGCGCGTCGCTGAAGAACGCCAGCGACAGCGCGTCGATCGCGCGGGGCTCGGCGAGACCGAGCCAGCCGCCGATTTCCATCGGATGATCGGAGTCGGTGAAGGGAATCGCGCCCATGCGCGGTTGGATCACGAGGTGGTGTACGAACGGAGGGGCGTGCTCGTTCAGCAGCGCGCCGGACTCACGCACCGGATTGGGCGGCGCGACGTCGGGCATCGGCAGCTCGGCGATCTCTTGGGCGGCCCAGGGGACCGAGAAAGCCGACAGGGCCAGCGCGACTAGCGAGCCGTCGTCGCCCTCCATGCGCGCGGAGAGGGTGCTGAGCGAGCGTCCTTCGCGCTCGACCACGGTGCGAATGCTGACCGGGCCCGGGTCGGGGGCACGGGCGTAGTGGATCGTCAGCGAGCGCGGCGCACGCGCGGGATCGGCGACTGTCTCGGAGAGTGCGCGCAGGAGCATCGCCGCGAGATATCCACCGTGAGGACCGCGACCGGCGCGCCAGTCCGGGGATACCTCGGCCGCGAAGATGGCCGTCGAGGGGGCCGTTCGTGCGAGCAGCGTGGCGCCACCATCCGTGCCGTCACGGCTGCGAGCAGTCTCAGAGTCGCCTTCTTCGCGCACTCCTTCGCGCGCGCGCGCGGCAAAGGCGCCGTCAGAGGATTCCTCCACTGGCACGCGGCGGACCGCCGTGTCGCGGTCGAACGCGCCGAGCGTAGCCGTTGCGCCGCCGTCCGCGGACGAGTCGCCCGCGGACGAGTCGCCCGCGGATGACCCGGCGTCAGCCACGGACGAGCCGCTTGTAGGTGATCCGGTGCGGACGGTCGGCGGCAGCGCCGAGCACGCTCCGCCGGTGCTCCTCGTAGGCCTCGAAGTTGCCCTCGAACCAGGTGACCTGGGAGTCGCCCTCGAAGGCGAGCACGTGTGTGGCGATGCGGTCGAGGAACCAGCGGTCGTGGGAGATCACCACCGCGCAACCGGGAAAGCCCAGCAGGGCGTCCTCCAAAGCGCGCAGCGTGTCGACGTCGAGATCGTTCGTGGGCTCGTCGAGGAGCAGGAGGTTGCCGCCGGAGCGCAGCAGCTTGGCGAGGTGGACGCGGTTGCGCTCGCCGCCGGAGAGCTTGCCGATCCGCGCCTGCTGGTCGGATCCCTTGAAGTTGAAGCCGGCGGTGTACTGGCGGGAGTTGACGATGCGATCGCCGACCTTCAGCTGGTCGAGGCCTTCGGAGATCTCCTCCCACACGGTCTTCGCCGGGTCGAGGGAGTCGCGCGACTGATCGACGTAGGCGAGCTTGACGGTGTCGCCGAGCTCGAGCTTGCCGGAGTCGGGTGTCTCCTGGCCGGTGATCATGCGAAAGAGGGTTGTCTTGCCGGCGCCGTTGGCGCCGATCACGCCGACGATGCCCGCGCGGGGCAGGTCGAATGACAACGACTCGATCAGCAGGCGCTCGCCAAAGCCCTTGGTGAGGGCGGATGCGGTGAGCACGCGGTCGCCCAACCGCGGGCCCGGGGGGATGTGAATCTGGACCTCGTCGAGCTTGACGTTGCGCTCCTCGGCGACGAGCTCCTCGTAGCGCGCCAGGCGGGCCTTGGACTTCGCGCGTTTGCCCTTGGGATTCGTGCGAACCCATTCGAGCTCCGCCGCGATTGTGCGCTCGCGGCCCTTCTCCGAGCGCTCTTCCTGGGTCAGGCGGATCTGCTTCTGCTCGAGCCAGCTTGAGTAGTTGCCCTGGTAGGGGATGCCCTTGCCGCGGTCGAGCTCGAGGATCCAGCCGGCGACGTTGTCGAGGAAGTAGCGGTCGTGGGTGACGGCGACGATCGCCCCCTTGTACTCGGCGAGGTGCTGCTCGAGCCAGGCCACGGACTCGGCGTCGAGGTGGTTGGTGGGCTCGTCCAGCAACAGCAGGTCGGGTGCGCGCAGGAGCAGGCGGCAGAGCGCGACGCGCCGGCGCTCGCCGCCGGAGAGGGTGCTCACGTCGGCGTCCGGCGGGGGCAGGCGCAGCGCGTCCATCGCGTATTCGAGCTGGGTGTCGAGGCTCCAGGCGTCGGCCGCGTCGATCTTGGTCTGGAGGTTGCCGAACTCCTCGGCGACCTCATCGGAGTAGTTCGCGGCGAGCTCGTTGAAGCGGTCGAGCAGCGCCTTGGTCTCGGCGACGCCGTCCTCGACGTTGCCGCGGACGTCCTTGGACTCGTCGAGGTGGGGCTCCTGCTCGAGCATCCCCACGCTGGCCCCCGGCGCGAGCGCGGCCTCGCCGCGGTACTCCTGATCTGAGCCGGCCATGATCCGCAAAAGCGTCGACTTGCCCGAGCCGTTGTAGCCGAGCACGCCGATCTTCGCGCCCGGGTAGAAGGCCAGCGTGATGTCGTTCAGCACGGTCTTCTCCGGCGGATGGAGCTTCGACAGACGATGCATCGTGAAGACGTACTGAGAAGACATGCGAGACGCCAGGATAGGAGGTCTTGATTTTTTTGATGGGACGGCGGAGCCGTCCGGCGTGCAGAGGTGACTTCGATGCGGGAGCGGTTGGCGGCACGGCCTCGAGCCGCGCCGGATCGGGGTGGGGTGGAGGCTTTGCGGGAGAGCGTCGCCTCGCTAACGTGTCCGGGTCATGCCCACGACCGTGTTGGATATCGAGCAGCACCTGCTGCTGCTGGAGCTGGAGGCGCCGTTCGACAAGCGCCAGGTGCAGCTGGCGCGCCGGCGGATGGCCAAGCGCTGGCACCCGGACGTGGCGCCGCAGGGCAGGCAGTACGAGCATGAGCGCCACCTGAAGGCGATCAACGAGGCGGCCGACCAGCTCGAGCGCCTCGCGGAGGGGTTCAAGGGAGGTCGGGTGTCGCGCAACGCCGTGCGCGTGAGCGCGGCGGCGGCGAGAAGGGAGCGCGAGGAAGCGGGGCGACGGGCGTATGAGGCCGAGCAGCGTGCGCGCGCGCACGCGGCCGATCGCGCGAAGAACGATCCGTTCGCCAGCAGAGTGCCAGACCACTCGGTGGTGCACCGCTACGCGCGGTGCGAGTCCTATCCGGAGTGGGGCGTGGGGACGGTGGCGGGGATCTACTTCACCGGTGATCCGGAGGAGACCGAGGAGGTGCAGCAGTGGGCACGGGTGAAGTTCAGCCATGGCGTGCGGACGGTGCCGGCGGGAAGCATGAAGTTCGTCGACTTCTCGAAGCCCGACCCGGCCGCGGAGCGAGTCGAGCGCTTCCTCACGGCCGCCCGGCGGGCGATGGCCGAAGGGGAATACGCGCTCGCGGCCCAGCGGCTGATCTACGCGCGCGACGCCGAGCCCACCAATGTGGCGGTGCTGAGGCTGATGACACAGGCGTTCTGGCAGGCGGGGAATCTCGAGGCGGCGGCGCGGTCGGTGCGCGACTGGGCGCGCGTGGACAGAGGTCGCCCGGCGGCGCACAGGTTCGCGGCGCGGATCTACGAAGACATCGGCGCGCTCGACCTCGCCGAGGAGGCGGCGGCGCGGGCGGTCCACCACGGTCCGACGGACGCGGGCGCGTGGGAACGGCTCGGGCGGCTGCGTCTGGCGCTGCGCGACAGGGAGGGCGCGCTCGAGGCGCTCAGGCGAGCGCTGGAGCTGGGCGCGGAGGAGGATCTGAAGGAGGTGGTGGACGAGGCGCTTGCTCTCGAACCGCGCGCGGCGCCGGTCGGGTAGCGCGTTCCGACTTGGCGACACAGCGAGCCGGCCGCGCGCGATGGACGGGCGGTGCGGATCGGATGATCGCCTACAGGACGTTGACCGCGCGAGAGACGATCAGGCCGATCGTCACGAGCGAGACGATCGACTGCAGGCCCATCACGCTCTTGGCCATCGGCGTGAGCGGCATCGTGTCGGTGGGAGAGAAGGCGGCGGCGTTCGTTAGCGAGACGTAGGTGTAGTCGACGAACTTCGGCCGCCAGTCCTTCGGCTCGATGTGGTCGTCGGACATCTGCGGAAACAGGAAGTCCGGGGGACCGTCCAGTCCGGCCGCGCGCCGTCCGGGTCCACCACGATCGAACTCCCAGTACCACAGGCCGAAGATCAGGAAGTTGGTCAACCAGATGACCATGCCCGAGACGATCAGCTCGCGGCCGTTGGCGACGTTGTGGTGCAGCAGGTAGTGGGTCAGCTCGGCGAGCGAGAACGCGTTGGCGGCGCTCACGAACGCGGTCAGGCCGAGCGCCACCCGCCGGCGCACGGGGTGCTCGCGCTCGAGTTGGCGGGGCGTGGCCATGAACATGCCGAACAGCAGGGCCGCCTCGAGGCCGGGCACCAGCCAGAAGGGGCCGACGACGAGTCGCTCGGGCAGCAGCAGCTGCAGGCCGATCGCCGCGAGCACGGTCAGCTGGGCCGGCCAGAACGGCTCGGCCTCGGGGGGCGGCGGATAGGTGCGTCCCTCAGAGACGGATTCGCCGGACACGAGCGAAGAGTATGTGCAGCCCCGGCGTGCGCGCTACGCTTTATCTGATCCGGGTCGCGGCCGGGGTCGTAGAAGGCATCATGGGAATCGTAAATCCACTTCACCTGATCTTCGTTGCGGTTGTCGCCCTCGTGGTTCTCGGACCGAAGCGCTTGCCCGAACTGGCTCGCTCGCTTGGCAACGGGATGCGCGAGTTCCGCGACTCGATCAGCGAGGCCACCGGCGGTGAGGAGCACGTGACCGCTTCGCTCGTGCCGGAGGAGGCACAGCTCGTGGCCTCGACCGAGTCGCCGGTCCAGCCCGCGAAGGCATCGGCCCCCGTGGCCGACCCGGGCGCCCCCGCGCATGCAGACGCGGTTCAAGCGGGCGAGCAGCCTTCACCGCCGGCATCCTGATCCTGAGCTAGCGCTGTGGGATCCGGTGCTCCGGATACCTTCCTGCGGGCATGCGCCTGATCGTCGCCCGCTGCGAGGTCTCCTACATCGGCCGCACCACCACGGTCCTGCCGGAGGCGGTGCGCCTGCTGATGCTGAAGGGGGACGGCACTTTCATGGTGTGGGCCGACGGAGGCAGCCCGAACGTGAAGCCGCTGAACTGGATGACTCCGCCGACCGTGCTCGCCGAGGAGCACGATGCTGACGGCGTGCTTCGCCACCTGACGGTGCGCAAGCAGCGCGACGACGAGCGCGTGGAGATCGCCGTGGCGGAGGTCGTGGCGGACGTCGACCACGAGCTCGACGTGCTCGCCTCGCTCGAGAAGGAGGGGCTCGAGCGCGAAATGCAGGAGCTGCTGGCCGAGGCGCCGGAGTGGTGCGGCGAGGGATTTCGCCTGGTGCGGCGCGAGTGGCCGACGGACATCGGGCCGGTCGACCTGATGTGCCGCGACGGCGCCGATGAGTGGATCGCGGTGGAGATCAAGCGGGTCGCGACGATGGACTCGGTGGCGCAGCTGACGCGCTATCTCGAGCGAATCCGACTCGATCCGGCGCTCGGTTCGTGCCGCGGCGTGCTGGTGGCGAAGTGGATCAAGCCGCAGGCGCGCGTGCTCGCGCAGGCACGGGGCATCGACTGCGTGGAGGTCGACGTCGAGGTACTCCGCGGCGAGCGGGAGCCAGAGCTCACCCTATTCGCGGCGTAGGATGCGCGTATGAACGACTCCCAGGCGGTCCTCACCGAGCGACGCGACAACGTCCTGCTGATCACGATCAACCGCCCGCACGTGCGCAACGCGGTCAACGCCGCGGTGGCCGAGGGTGTGGCCGGTGCGCTCGACGAGCTCGACCGGGAGGACTCACTGTCGGTCGGCATCCTCACGGGCGCCGGTGGGTTCTTCTGCGCGGGTATGGACTTGGGCGCGTTCGTCAAGGGCGAGTCGCCGTGGTTCGGCGATCGCGGCTTTGCCGGAATCGCCCAGCGCGCCTCGCGCAAGCCGCTGATCGCGGCGATCGAGGGCTTCGCGGTGGCGGGAGGCATGGAGATCGCGCTCGCCTGCGACCTGATCGTCGCAGCGGACGGCGCGAAGATGGGAATACCCGAGGCCAAGCGCTCGCTTGTGGCCGCAGGCGGCGCGCTGCTGCGCCTTCCACGGCGCATCCCCTACCACGTGGTGATGGAGCTGGCGCTGACCGGCGATCTATTGCCGGCTGAGCGCTTTCACGAGCTCGGCCTGGTCAGCCGCCTGGCCGCGCCCGGTGAGGCGGTGGACGTGGCGCTCGAACTGGCCGGAGCGCTCGCCAAGAACGGCCCGCTCGCGCTGATCGCCTCCAAGCGCATCCTCCAGGAGCAGTTCGACTGGCCGAGCGATGAGATGTGGCAGAAGCAGGGCGCGATCTCAGGCCCGGTGTTCGCCTCCGAGGACGCCAAAGAGGGAGCGGCCGCGTTCAAGGAGAAGCGCGACCCGGTGTGGCGCGGTCGCTAGCGTGTGGCGCGGTCGCTAGCGTGTGGCGAGGTTGCTAGCGATTGAGCCGCTTGCGCCGGCGCTGGCGCCAGATCTGCATGAACCTTCGCCACAGCGCAGCCATCAGCGCTCACCTGGCGTCTTTCGCGGGTACTGGGAGATCGGCCGGCCGAGATCGATCGCGGTCGTGACGATGCGGTTCTGTTCGGCGATGTGCGCTGCCGGATAACCCTCGCCCGGGCTGGCGCGCTCGGGTCGGCCGATGAAGCCGAAGTGGATGTTCTCGGGCATGATCTGCATCAGGCGGGGGAACATGTGGGCGCGCGCGCCCATGTTGCGCGGCTCCTCCTGTACCCACACGACCTCGCGCAGGTTCGGGTAGCGGCCCATCAGCTCGAGCACCTGACCCTCGGGGAAAGGATAGAGCAGCTCCACACGTGCCACCGCCAGCCCCGGGTGAGCCTCGCGGTCGGGGTGGCCGACGAGGTCGTAGTAGATCTTGCCGGTGCACAGCGCCAGCCGTGTGACCTCGCTGTCGGCGACCCCCGGCTCGGCCAGCACCGGCTGAAAGCGCGTGTCCTCGGCGAGATCGGCGACCGAGCTCGTCGCCTGCGGCAGCCTCAGCAGCGACTTCGGCGTCATGATCACCAGCGGGCGCTGCTTGGCGATCCGCGCTTGGCGGCGGAGCAGATGGAAGTACTGGGCCGGCGTCGTAGGGCTGGCGACGCGGATGTTTCCCTCGGCCGCCACCGCCAGGAAACGCTCCAGGCGCGCGGAGGAGTGCTCGGGTCCCGAGCCCTCGTAGCCGTGCGGCAGCAAAAGCGTCAGGCGCGAGGTCTGCCCCCACTTGGCCAGGCCGGAGACGATGAACTGGTCGACGATCACCTGCGCCGAGTTGACGAAGTCACCGAACTGCGCCTCCCACAGCACGAGCGTCTCCGGCGCCTCCTGGCTGTAGCCATACTCGAAGCCCATGCACGCGAGCTCTGAGAGCGGACTGTTGTGCAGCTCGAGCGGCGCGAGCGCCTCCGTCAGGTTCTGGATCGGCGAGACGGTCTGTCCCGTCTTGGAGTCGTGCAGCACCATGTGACGCTGGCTGAACGTGCCCCGCTCGGTGTCCTGTCCGGTGAGGCGAATCGGTGTGCCGTCGGTCAGCAGGGAAGCGAACGCGAGCGCCTCGGCGTGTGCCCAGTCGATCCGTGCCGTCGCGCCCGCGGCCTGTCCCGCGGACGGTGCGCCGCCGGTCCGATCGGCGGCGGAGGACGGCGCGCCGCCGTTGCTTCGGGCCGTATCCGTCGCTCCCAGCGCCTCTCGTCTGCGCTCGAGCTGTTTCACGAGCTTCGGGTGGACGGTGAACCCGTCCGGCACCCTCAGCAGCTCCTCGCCCAGCGCGCGCAGCCGCTCGGCCGGCACCGCGGTGTCCACGTCGGGGCTGGGCGAGCGGTCGAGCTGGTACTCGCCCGTGCCTTGCTCGACCGCGCCGTGCTCGGCGACCGCTGCGATCTTCGCCTTCAGCCGCTGGTGCAGGATCGTGAGGTTGTCCCACACCCCCTGCGCGAGCTGGTCGATCTGCTCCTGGCTGACCACCCCGTCGGCCAGCAGGCGCTCGCCCCACAGCTCCGCCACGCGCTTCTTGCTCTTGATCTTCGCGTACATCTCCGGCTGGGTGTAGGCGGGCTCGTCGGACTCGTTGTGTCCAAACCGCCGGTAGCCGATCAGGTCGATCAGCACGTCGTGGCCGAACTCCTGACGGAAGGCGAACGCGAGCCGCACGGCGCTCATGCAGGCCGGCACGTCGTCGGCGTTCACGTGGATGATCGGCACGTCGAAGCCCTTCGCCAAGTCCGAGGCCCACCGCGTCGAGCGCGCGTCGTCCGGATCGGTCGTGAAGCCGACCTGGTTGTTCGTGATCAGGTGAACGGTGCCGCCGACCTTGTATCCGTCGAGACCCTGCAGGTTGAGCGTCTCCGCGACGACCCCTTGAGCCGGGAACGAGGCGTCGCCGTGGATCACGATCGGCACCGCGGCGTTGGTGTCCTGCATTGCGTGTGCTCCCTTGCGCGCGGTCTGCGCGGCGCGCGTGGCGCCCTCGACCACCGCGGAGACGTACTCCAGATGGCTGGGGTTGGACTCCAGGTTGACCCGGATCGTGCCCCCATCCGCGAGCTCGTAGGAGCCCTGGGTGCCGTGGTGGTACTTCACATCCCCCGTGCCCCCCTGGGGGATCGTCGTCACCGCCTCGAGCGTCGAGGCGCCCTCGAACTCGCCGAAGATCGTGTCGTATGCGCGGCCGAGATTGTGGGCGAGCACGTTCAGCCGACCGCGATGGGCCATCCCGATCACGACCTCCCTGCCACCGTGAGCGGCCGAGAGCTGGATCAGCTCGTCGAGCATCGGCACGGTCATGTCGAGGCCCTCGATCGAGAACTGGTGCTGGCCGAGGTAGGCCTTGTGCATGAACCGCTCCAGCGCATCCACCTCGACCAGACGCTTGAGCAGGGTCGTGCGCTCCTCGACCGTCAGTGGCTGGCGGAAGGCGCCCGACTCGATGTGCTCGCGCAACCACACGCGCTGGCGGTGCGAGGCGATGTGCTCGATCTCATAGGCGATCGTGCCGCAGTAGGTCTCCCTGAGGTGGGGCAGCGCGTCGGCGAGCGTCGCCCCCGGCACGTACATGTGCAGGATCTTCGCCGGGATCCGCGCGGTGATCTCGGGGGTGAGCCCGAGCGCCTCCGGCTCGAGTCCCGGATCGCCCTGTGGCTCGGAGCCGAGCGGATCCAGGCGGGCGGCGAGATGCCCGTGGCTGCGAAAGCGGCTGACGAGCGTGCTCGCCGCCTGGACGGCCTGCAGCAGTTCCTCGTCCGCGGGCGCCTCGCTCGTGCTCGATGCCGCGGCCGAGGCGGCGGCGGCCGGAGCGGGCAGTGAGGGCGCGGCGCCGAGCTCCAGGCCCAGCGACGCGAACACGCCTTCGTAGAAGCCGCGCTCGCCCTGCAGGTATTCCTCGATTCGCCCCAGGAAGCGCCCGGACTCGGCGCCCTGGATCACGCGATGGTCATACGTGGAGGTCATCGTCATGACCTTCTCCGCGCCGATCATCGCGCCGATGTTGCCAAGGCCGACCGGGTAGGCGATCGAGCCGGTCGCCACGATCGTGCCCTGGCCGTTCATCAGCCGGGGAACCGAAGCAACGGTGCCGAGGCCGCCGGGGTTCGTAAGCGTGACGTTCCCGCCGACGAGGTCATCGGCGCTCAGCGTGTTCGTCCTGGCCTTCTCCACGAGCGCGTCGTAGGCCGCGAGGAAGCGGTCGAACGGGAGCCGTCCCGCGTCGGCGATCACCGGCACCATCAAGGTGCGGGTGCCGTCCTTCTTCTCCACGTCGACCGCCAGCCCGAGGTTCACCTGCCCGTCCTCGAGCCGGTGGGGCTTGCCGTCGATCTCGGCGAAGTGACTGGCCATCACCGGCATGTCGTCAGCCGCGCGCGCGATCGCATAGGCGATCAGATGTGTGAACGAGACCTTTCGCTCGGCCGCCTTCAGCTCGCGGCGGCGGGCGTCCAGAGCGGTGACCGTCAACGTGCGAAAGCTCGTGGCCGTGGGGATCGAGCGTGACTCGTCCATGTACCGCGCGAGCGCCGCCGCGCCGCCGCGCATCGGCTTGGCGCTCTGCTCGCCGCGCGCCTTGCCGTTCGCGCCGCCCGCATTCTCGCCGCCCCCGTCCGAGGCCGCGGAGAGCACGTCGGCCTTGACGATGCGCCCCGCCGGGCCGCTGCCCGCGACGTTCTCCAGGTTCACGCCCTCGACGGCCGCGGCGCGGGCCGCGACCGGGGACACCTTCACCCCATCCGCCGCTTCGCCGCCGCCTTGCCCCGGCGCGGTCCGTCCGCCCGTCTCGCCACTGCTGCTCGCCGCCTTCTCACCACCGGCCGCATGCCCGGTCTGCCCGTCCGCGGCGCCATTCCCCGCGCCCCCGCGCGAAGCGTTCATGCTGTCGTTGTTCGCTTCTGAGTCTCGACTCCCCGCGTCATCTCCCGCGGCGATCCGTGCGATCACCTGACCGACGGTAACCGTCTCGCCCTCCTCGATCAGTATCTCTGTGACAGTGCCGCTCGCCGGGGAGGGCAGCTCGAGGTCGACCTTGTCGGTTGAGATCTCCACGATCGTGGCGTCGACCTTGATGAAATCGCCGACCTTCACATGCCATTCGAGGATCGTTCCCTCGGTCACCGACTCGCCCGCGGCTGGGGTTATGACGTCTATCGTCTGCTGAGCCGCGGTGCTCGTCGCCATCGATCTCTCACTCTAGCGCGGCCGGTGGCGTTGCTCGCGGATGAACTCACAGCTGCCGAAGAACGGCCCGATGCCCCCGAGCACGGCCACGGCAACAGCCAGCCGCAGCGGCACGATGCGCAAGCGCGCGGCGAGGATGCAGGCCAGAGACATGCCGATCCAGATCACCCCGTGCGCCAGGCCCAGCACGAACGTCAGCGGCTCGGGATTGCCCGCGGCGAAGGCACACACGAGCAGCGCCAGATATACGCACGAATGTGTGAACGACACCCACTTCAGTCGCTTGAACGTCACTCTGAGAGCCAGCGCGCCATCCGGCGCAACGGCTCCTCCGCCTCCTGCGGCCACTCCTCCACCGAGCTCGGCCACCACGCGAACGCGTCGTGCTCGTCCTCAGGTGTCACCTCGGTGTCCTGACCCTCGGCGAGCCATGCCTGTCCGACGAACATCACGAGTCTGTGCGGCAGCACGATCAACGCCTCGCCGCGCACGCGCGCGGGCGAGACCGCCCACTCCTCCTTCAGCTCCCGGACGAGCGTCTCGGCGGGATTCTCACCGAAGTCGACCGACCCGCCCGCGCCCAGCGCCCAGCGCCCGGCCCACGAGGCGACCCACTGCGCGCGGCGACCGGCCAGCCAGCGTCCGTCCGCCGAGCGTGTGACGCACAGCGCCGCGACGCTCGCCGACGCGTCCCCCTCCACCAGGCGCAGCGCCCACCTCAGGGGTTGCAGCTCGAGGGCGATCCCCTGCTGCTCCTCGCGGTAGTCGACGAGTCGAGCCGCCAAGCCGTCGTGGCTTGGGGAGCCGCGACCCTGCAGCTCGCGGATCGCGGTATCGGCGGCGTCGGTGTGCGCGGGGCCTGGCTCGAAGTGCTCCTCGCGCCAGCGCGCTGTCACGCGATCGAGCGGCCACGGTCCTCGCGCGAGGATCTTCGGCTGCTCGGTATGGGGGGTTCTGGGCTCGGTTGCCATCAACCGAAAGGCTAGTTGAGCTTAGACTCGCTGGGGTGAGTAACCGCCGACGCAAGCATTGGGGCTGGGGCTTCGAGGACCAGCAACCGTCCCCGGCCGAGGTGAGCGCGGCTGCACCCGGTCTTGCGGCCCACCTGGGAGTCGAGCTCAGGGAGGTTGAGGATCCGGTGGCACTCGACGACGTCGTGCTCGCGCCCCCGCGAATCGCTCCGCCACAGGAGCTGGCGGCGATCTGTGTGAGCGACATCCACGCGCGCGCGTCTCACGCTCTAGGCAAGTCCTACACGGACGTCGTCCGCGGCTTTCGCGGGCACTTCGCCCATCCCCCCGACTTCGTCGCGCGCCCACGCGAGGAGCGCGAGGTCGAGCAGGTGCTTGAGTGGTGCTCGAGCGAGCGCGTCGCGGCCATCCCCTACGGCGGCGGCACGTCGGTCGTCGGCGGCGTGTCCGGACAGATGGCACCCTCCTACAACGGGGTCGTGTCGATCGACCTGCGCGGACTGGACCGCGTGCTCGAGGTCGACTCGGTGTCGCGGGCGGCGCGCATCCAAGCCGGCGCTGTGGGTCCCGCCCTCGAGGCCCAGCTCTCAGAGCACGGCCTGACGCTGCGTCACTTCCCCCAGTCCTTCGAGCTTTCCACACTGGGGGGCTGGATCGCCACGCGCGCGGCCGGACACTTCGCGACGGTCTGGACGCACATCGAGGATCTGCTGGAGTCCGTGCGGGCGATCACCCCCGTCGGGACATGGCAGTCCCGACGGGTCCCCGGCTCCGGGGCGGGGGTGAGCCCGGACCGGATGCTCGTCGGCTCCGAGGGCACGCTCGGGGTGATCACCGAGGCGTGGGTGCGCGTGCAGCCGCGGCCCGCACACCGTCGCGGCGCTGGGGTGCGCTTCGAGCGGTTCGCCGACGGCGCCGAGTGCGTGCGCGCGCTCAGCCAGTCGGGCCTGCACCCGGCCAACTGCCGTCTGATCGACGCGGACGAGGCGCGCATGACGATGGCGGGTGACGGCTCATTCGCCCTGCTCGTGCTCGGCTTCGAGTCCGCCGATCACCCGGTGGGCGCGGCGATGGACAGGGCGCTTGAGATCTGCGCCGAGCACGGCGGCGTGGTCGAGGAGGGTGCTCGTCGGGGATCTGGCGGCGATGCCGTCGGCTCATGGCGCAAGGCCTTTCTCGGCGCGCCCTACCTGCGGGACATGCTGGTTGCGGTCGGCGTGCTGAGCGAGACGTTCGAGACGGCGGTCACCTGGGAGCGCTTCTCGGCCTTCCACGAACGGGTCACCGCCGCAGCCCAGCAGGCTGCTCGGCAGGCGTGCGGCGCCGGGCGCGTGTCGTGCCGCTTCACGCATGTCTATCCGGACGGGCCGGCGCCGTACTTCACCGTGATCGCCCCGGCTCGACGCGGCGAGGAGGTCGAGCAGTGGACGGCGATCAAGCGCGCGGTCTCCGCGGCGATCCTCGCCGAGGGCGGGACGATCACTCATCACCACGCGGTCGGGCGCGACCATCGTCCCTGGTATGACCTGCAGCGCCCCGATCCCTTCGCCGCCGCGTTGGGCGGCGCGAAGGCGGAGGTCGACCCTCGGGGCATCATGAACCCCGGCGTGCTGATAGATCCTCGACCATGAAGATCGCCGTTCTCGGCCCCGGCGGCGTGGGCGGGCTGGTCGCCGGTGCGCTCGAGCGAGCGGGGACGGCGGTGACCGTCGTCGCGCGTGAGTCCACAGTAGAGACGCTCACCGCTCGCGGGCTGCGAGTGGACAGCGTCGGCCTCGGCCGGTTCGTCGTCCATCCACGTGCCGTCCCCCGCCTGCGCGAGCCCGTGGACGTGCTGATCGTCGCCACCAAGGCAGCCGGGCTGATTCCCGCACTCGAGCGAATCGACGCGGCCCCGACGCTTGTGCTGCCGCTGCTCAACGGGCTCGACCACCTCGCGATGCTGCGCGAGCGCTTTTCCTCAGCCTCCGTGCCGGCGGCGACGATCCGCGTCGAGGCCGACCGTCCCGAGCCGGGTGTGGTGGTCCACACGAGCCCGTTCCTGCTCGTGGAGATGGCCTATCGCGAGCCGGACGCACAGGAGCGGATGCAGGCGCTTGCGGCGTCGCTCTCCGGTGCGGGCGTGCGCGCCCGCGTGCGCCTACCGATGTCGGCTCGCTCGGAGGCGGAGGTGATGTGGAGCAAGCTCGTGCGACTGAACGCGCTCGCGTGCACGACCAGCGCATTCGACCGGCCGCTGGGGGAGATCCGCTCGACTCCCGAGTTGCGCGACGAGTTGGTGGGGGCGATCGAGGAGAGCTGCGCCGTGGCCCGCGCCGAGGGAGCTCTCGACGCCGATCCGGCTGTCGCACTCGGTGAGTTGACGAAGGCGCACGAGACGCTCGGCAGCTCGATGCAGCGCGACATCGCCGCCGGGCGCTCGCCGGAGCTCGACGCGATCCCCGGTGCGGTCCTGCGCGCGGCCGCCCGCCATGGCCTTGAGTGTCCGACGATCGAGCGGCTGGTGGCGTCGATCGCGGTTCGGGCCGGGATTCCCGTCCCTGTCGTGCTGTAGCCGATTGAGGTTTCCTTCTCTCGGCGTATATCCGGTGCTTCGTATTGAATAGTTCAAGCTAGGAGACTATCGCTTCGACCTGAAGGAACATCAAGCGGAGGCTCGAATCATCAAGTGTGTCGTCAGTGCTCGATGATGCGTTCGCCATCCGCGAGGCGGTCGTCGAACTGAACTTCGACATATACGAGTCGCTGATCGATTATCCGGAGGTCGTCTACGATCGGGTCGAGCTCGAAGCGCTGCGTCGCCACGAGCTCGCCGACGCAGTCTTCGCTGGGCCTCTCAGGACGCGCTCAAAGCTCGCAAAAGAAGCTGTCTGCCGCGCCCTCGGCTATCCGATACCCAAGACCTTCAAGCGTGTCAAGCCACGGTTTCCCGCGCAGGATCTCGACGTATACGTTCAGCAGCATGACAACCTCCAAATCTGGAATGAGGCGCTGAGTCCAACCCGGCGCTACGTTGTCATTCGGGTTGATGGTACCGGTAGTGTGAGGTCTGTGCGTGTCGCCGAGGGCGCCGAGCTAGCTGCTTTCGATAAGACGGGAACCTTGACAAGCAAGTATCAAGCGAGCCGGCGTCCGGGGAGTGTCGGAAACAGGTTGATATCTTCAACCGATACTCTTGGTTTCGTCACAGAGCTTGGACCGGGTGACGATCTCGACGATGCAATACTCACGCGGTTGCATCCCGCCAGTCCGCCGGTGCACGGTAAGGTGTTTACGGTTCGGGCGCTTCACGAGCGCCTCCTCGGATTGGTGGGATGCGACTTGGAGGACTCGACCAGTGAGCGGCTCCGTGGTGAGCAGCTCCATCGTCTCGCGTGTAAAGTTTTGAATCTTGCGAGCTACGCAGACACGGGCCGATTCCCCGACATTGTTTGTCAGGCTCTTGAGGTTAAGCTTCAAACTTCTCCTACGATCGATCTAGGGCTTGTAACACCAGATGGTGAAGAACCCGCAGTCACTCTGTCGCCTAGGCTCCGACACTGCGACGCCCGCTATCTCGTTGCCTATGCGGATCGTGCAGACGGCACGCTACGCATCCAGAATATAGTGGTATCGACAGGGGAGGACTTTTTCACCGAGTTTCAACGCTTCGGTGGCTTGGTGCAGAACCGCAAGCTCCAGCTACGACTTCCGAGGAGTTTCTTTTATCCCGAATAGTTCACTGACGATTGCATCTAGTGCTACCTCTGCCTCGGAACACGCAGGCGACATTTCTGGTTCCTTTGTCCGTTGCAACTGATCCACCATTGCAACGATCTCCCGCAGCTGCGTTGAACTCGCTGCCGGCATAGGCAGCTCTTGAAGATACTGTGTGATAAAACGTCGTCGTCCGGCGTACAGACGATTGCCGCAACACATGTCGTAATAGCGTAATGCAAAGCTCGAGTTTGCTACTGCTACCGCAAGCGCGACTTCCTCGTCTGAAGCATTTGGACAAGAGAGCCAGTAGCAGTCACCATTTACGACCGCTCCGGTAAGGTCGATGAAGAATCGAGGTCGGTCGGAAATATCGGGCCAGACCAGCTTGCGAGCCGCCCATGCCTCCGGCTGTTGAGGGACCCAGATCTCATACCATGCTCGCCCGGCTTTACGAATGTAATCTCGTTCCTCCAGGCGAGTTCGGTGTTGCTCTAGGTAAGCCGCGGCGCGTGGAAAGTGTGTAAGGTCCACCGCCTGCCGACGTCCGTCCACGCTCTCATGCGGATAGAGCACTGACCAGGTGTCAGCTGAGTTCTCCTTCGCTCGCCATCGTCCCGCTACCCGATGGGTGAGAAGGGGGCGAAGCAGGTCTTCTTCGGGTCTAAGTCGCTCTGGTAGATCACTCCACGATGCACGGATAAAGACACTGTCTGCCGTCGTCTTTATGCCGACTCGGATGGGTCCGAGGTCTCCCAACTGTCCAGTGGAGTGCCGCCTTACTTTTGCAAGCCACTTCCATCCCTCCGCGGAGGTAAGTCGCCAAGGGCGCTTGGGGGTTTCGTCGAGGAGGCGTCCGCGTTCGATGTTGAAGCGACGACCATTGGCCTTCACGATTCCCTCCAGACCGTTCTCCAGTCCAGCCAGCAAGGAAACCTTCGCTGTGGCAGGGGTGGATCCGTCCTGATCCTCGTACACACGGACGAAGGATCTGTCGCCGCCTCTAGCGTCACCTCGTTGAGCGATGAGTACTGCGGGCAGTACAGCTGCGCCAAAGAGCTTAGTGTCACCCAGATCCCACAGCTCCTCCAGGTCGTAGTTGGCTATCAGCAGCGAGCGCAAAGATTGACCACCTCTAGTCGTCAGGAAGCGGTTGGAGCAGAGCAGTCCTAGTATGCCTCCCATTTGGAGCTTAGCCGTCATTGCCGCCACAAATGCGTGGTAGAGGTCTACTCGTCCAGTCAGGCCAAACTGGTACGCCAGAGCCTGGGCACGTTCGGTACCAAGGACTTGAGTCCGCACGTACGGCGGATTCGAGATAATTACGTCGTAAGGGCCAGATGCGGGATCCGTATCATCTGTACCGCGTGTGAGAAAATCTTCACATCGCAATGTGACGCTTGAGGCTGGAGCCTTCGCGAGTCTCTTGCGCGCCGCGGTTATTGCCTCTTTGTCAGTGTCGATACCTATGAGTCTCGGTGCGGGAAACTTTGCCTTTGCTGCTCCGTTTGCAAATGCGAGCAGCAGCTCACCATTGCCGCATGCCGGGTCAAGCACGACGAACTCACGGGGTTTGAGGCGACCGAGTGCGCGCCGAGCGACGAACTCGGCGAGATCGGAGGGTGTGTAGTGGACGCCGTGCCTCTTTCGAGACGTTTGGTCATGTCCGCTCGTGTTGGCAGCCTTCGCGGTTTCCAGTGTGGAGAGCTTCATCTGCCTTGAACAGTACGTGGGTTGCCGGACTCCATGTTCCGGCGAGGAGTCGCCCCGGCTGTTCTGACGCTTGACAGTTAGGTGTTTTGCCGCGGTGTCGGACGCCGCCAAATCGAGGATGGCGTTGGTCGGGCGTGGCTATCTTTCGCGCTGCGAGAGGGGAGGCTTGGCGGCGGGAGTCGAGCGGGTGGCGATCGCCTCGACCACCTCCCGCTCGGACTCGGCCTGCTCCTCGTCGTGCTCGCCGTCGCAGAGCACGCGAAAGTTTCCCGTCACCCCGCTGTCGGCGTGGATCGTGATCCCCGGCAGAATCTCCTCTCCCTCATCGAACCCTAGGCGCTCCAGGTCGAAGTGGGCCAGGCCGATGCCGTGGGCGGTGTGCGTGGGGTTCTCGCGGTCGTGCGATGCCACCGCCTGCGCGAAGCGCTCGAGGTTCTTGGCGATCTTGCCGGTCGCGTCCGCCATTGCTCCAGCAAGGGTAGCGATCAGGTCACGCTTTCGATCAGGTCATGCCTTTGGCAGGTCATGCCTTTGGCCATCGCTGCCACCTCGTGCCCGCCCGCCCGCGCTCGAGCCCGATCCAGAGACCATTCATGGCCGTGGCGACGACCTCGGCGCGCGGTACGTGCGGGTGCTCGTGCCACCACAGCGCAAGCCCCTGAAGCGCGGAGCGCAGCAGCTCCCATGCCATCTCCAGAGCCTCGGCTTCGTCCGATCCGGCGGCGAGGCCCTCGGTCCCGAGCTCGCGGGCGAGCAGGGGAAGCAGGGCCGCTCGGCTCTGGGCGCGGATCTCGAGATGCGCCGCCTGCAGGGCGGGCTCGCCGGTCGTGTCGTGGAAAAGGATCCTCCACGCGTACGGGTGCGTCTCGACGTAGGCGAACCAGGCGTCGAACGCCCTCGCGATCCTCTGTTCCTGCGGCTCGTCGCCCTGCAGCTGCTCGCGCCAGAGTGCGCGCAGGTCGGCGAGATGGCGTTCCAGCAGGCGCGTGTGCAGGTCCTGCTTGGAGTCGAAGTGGTCGTAGACGACCGGCGGTGAGACGCCGGAGCGCCTGGCGATCTCGTCGATCGACGCGCCGCGATAGCCGTGCTCGGCGAACACCTCGGTTGCGGCCTGCTCGATCACCTCGCGCCGCGCCTGCGCGGTCATGCGCCGGCGCGGGCTCGAGCTCTTCGTCGTCGCGGGTCGAGTTGACAACCTAACGTTCCTTAGGTACTTTCTCCATTGACCTAGCCGTTACTAGGTTAGAGCGCGATCCCAAGCAAAGGGGGCAGAGGTGGATGAGCATGTCGTAGACGATCCGGTGCTCGAACAGCGATACGTCTTTCGTCGCATTCCCGATCATGATGGCGGAGAGGTCCTCCAGGTCGATGCGTGGGTGGACCCGGGTGGCGGCGTGCTGCTGACGCACGTGCACCCCGAGATGGAGGAGCGCTTCGAAGTGCTCGCCGGCCAGGTGACCTTCGTGCTCGGACGCAAGCGCGTGATCGCCGGTCCCGGCGAGAAGGCCACCGTCGCGCCGGGCGTCCGTCATGGTTACCACAACAGCGGCGCCGAGCCGGCCCACCTGATCTGCGAGATTCGCTCTCCCCTTGGAGGTCAGCTCCAGGCGTTCCTCGAAGACGCCGCGGCCCTTGACCGCGCGGGCGCGTTCACCAAGCGGGGAATCCCAACCGGCTTCACCGCGCTGCTGAAGGGCGCGGTCATGCTCTACCACTACAGCGATATGGTCGTGTTCTCGCCCTTTCCCGCCCTCGAGCGACGGCTCACCGCGCCGCTCGCTCGTCTCGGTGAACGTCGTGGCTATAGAGCTGGTGCGTTTGCCTTGGATGCCGACGCATAGTTGATGCTTGTCAACGCGGTAGCTATCAAGATGTGGAAGCAGCCTCTGGATCCGGACGGACGATGACCGTATCTGCGACGGGAATGATCTCGTCGACCGGTAGGTTGGCCCGGGAGGCATGATCGCGGATCGCCTCGGGGCTGCTCGCCTGATAGATGCAGACCGTTCCGACCGATCCGCCGTTCTCCTCCAAGACGTAGCTGCGAACCCAGCGAATGTCGTCTGACATCTCCTCGTCGCCGACCTTTTTGGAACGTCCGGCCGCCTCTTGCAACTCCTCCGGCGATCGCCACCCGCTGCGCCGTAGGATCACGTATGTGTTCATCTGCTCCTCCTCCGATAGGGATGTGCGCAAACCCTACCCCGGCCGCTGAGTCAACTGAAGGCAGGTTTCTCAGTTAGTTCAATCTGCATCCATCGAGTTCGTGTCTGCACGTAATCTAAGACGTCGGTCAGTACGGCATCAGCTTGGTGACAGCACTGTGATGTTGTGCGCTCTCGCACCGGCAGCGAGTTGCTTGTCATAGGTCATCAGCGCGTCGAGCTCACCTGCGCGGGACAGATGCACGGCTGTTGCAAGATGGATGGCGTCGAGTGTGGCGACCGTGGTCGGGATGATGGTCGCTGCGGCAGCGAGGATCTCGTCATCCATGGCGATGAACGAGACGCCCGCCAGGAATTGGTCGACATCGTGAAGGCAATCCTCGCGGAGACCCACACGTCGCAACTCCACCTGCAATAGGCGGCTGGCGATACGTCGATCGAAGGTGTCCAGCTCTCGCTCGACTGCCGGCGCGTCTGGCTCGCCCAGAAGCATGCGCACGAGTGCGCTTGTGTCGAGGTAGATAGCCGACAACGTCTAGAAGCGCCAGCCGCGACCCTCGGCGAGCAGCGCGTCACCTGTCCCGGCTGGAGCACCGGGATGGCCACTTCGCAAGGCGCGCAACTTCCTGCTCGTCTCCACGAGGTCGCCCTTCGGGATCGTTGCTCCGAACTTCTCGGCGAGCCGCAGGTAATCCGGGTTGATCTCGGGACCCGACGGAACGAGTCGCGCGACCTCGTGCCCCCGCTCTGTAACCGTCAGAGTCTCGCCGTCCTTGACGCGCTCCAAGTAGCGGCTCAGGTTCTGGCGCAACTCCCGAACTCCGACTGTCTTAGTTGTACGTGCTGGATGTGTAGCTGCCATGGCGCGTCATAGTGTAGCACAACGACAACCGTCTACATCTAAGTCACGCAACCGGGAGATACATCTCGATCGAGGAGTGCGTAGAGGTCCGCTGGGTGAGGCAGCCGTGGCGGCGTAGACTGCACGCATGGCCCTCATCCACACCTGCTACCGCATCACCGACATCGACCGCTCGGTCGCCTTCTACGAAGCTATCGGCTTCAAGGAGGTGGGACGCATCCCGATCCGCGACGAGGCCGTCAACGTCTTCATGAACCAGCCCGGCGACGGCGACATGCCGCGCCTAGAGCTGACCTACAACTTCGGCGTCGATCATTACGACCTCGGCACCGGCTACGGCCACATCGCCATCACGTCCGACGACCTCGACGCTACGCTCGCACGCTTGGCCGAGCAGGGGATCGAGCCCGAGAAGCCGCCGTATTCGGTGCGCGAGGGCGGCTCCCGGCTCGTGTTCGTCAGAGATCCTGACCAATACCGCGTCGAGATCATTGAGCAGGGACGATGAATCCCGTTGCGTTTCGCGCATCCCAGAATATTCTCGCCAGTGCCGCTATTGCGACATGCGTTACAGCTATCTTGCGCATCCTTTGGCACCGTTCTGGCTAGGAGCAAGGCGGCTTACGCTTGTGTTCGTACGCGATCCTGATCAATGCCGCGTCGAGCTTATCGAGCAGGGATGAACCGACGGCCGCCGGGTGTGGCCGGCGGGCCAATCAAGTGTGGATGCTGGCAACATAGCTGGCCGGTATGAGCTCAGACCCTGAAAGCGGACCGGTCGTCGACGTCGCCTGGGTCGCGGCACATGGGTCAGACCCCAACGTCCGATTGGTCGAGATCGACGTGAGCCGGGCGGCCTATGACAAGGGCCACATTCCGGAGGCGGTCTTGTGGAACGCGTATTCGGATCTGCGCGGCGCCGACTACAAGCCTGTCGGAGGGCGGCAGACACGCCGGTAGATTCTCGAGCTGGGCAGTCGGTCGCCTGACGAGGGCGCCCGACGTCAGATGACGGAACCGCCGTCTATCGCTTCTTGTGCTTGGTCCGCTTGGGGATCTTGTACACGATCGCGTTGGCGACCGCCGCGTGCGTCGAGATGTTGGTGCACTCCTGACCCTTCTCCTGCTTGCTGAAGCCGCACTTCCAACCGGCCGGGGAGACGCCGGTCGCTCCGCCCGCCGGGGTGTTGAAGCTCCTTTCGAAGGCACCCATCACCTGCTTGGCCTTGGCACAGGCGACGCTGCCGCGGATGACGAACGTGTCGATCTGCGGGACGGCGTTCTTCGGCACGTTGGAGGGCAGCGGTCCTCCGAAGCCTCCCGAGAAGGTCGTCTTGCCACAGTCCTTGCCGGCCGGCTTCTTGTAGGTGTAGGCAGACGCTGTGGCGATCGGGGTCAGCGTGGCCAGAGTCGACAGACCGATCGTTGCAAGCCGTTTGAGCATCTACCACTCCTCCTCGTGCGTTCTTGGCTCGGCGGGGCGAGCATCTTGGAAGCGATCAGCCTAGCGCGGGTTTGGCAAGGAAATGCGCTACGGCCCGCCCACGACCGCCGCAATGGTTGGTGATCCGTCGTCGCCCGCATCGACGAGTGGCTCGTGCAAGGATGGCGCGATGATCGTCGAGCGCTCGATGCACCGGCAGTTCCTGTCGAACACCTATCTGGTCTCGGACGGCGAGGGAGGCCCCGCGTTCTTCGTCGACGCGGGCGGACCGGTGAAGCCACTGATCGCGGCGGCCGAGCGCCTCGACCTGGCGCCCACCCACGTGCTGCTCACCCACCACCACTACGACCACGTCTGTGAGGTCGACGCGCTGCGCGAGCGCTGGCCGAAGCTCGAGGTCCTGATCAGCTCGCTCGAGCACGAGTTGCTCGCGCCCCCTGGCGACGCAAGCGGGCGAAAGAGCGGCTCCAAGGACGGGGAGGTGGGGACTATCGAGGCGGGCCAGACGCTCGAATTCGGCAAGCTCGAGGTGCGCCCGTTGCACACGCCCGGTCACACGGCCGGGATGCTGTCGTTCCTGGTCGGCCGCGCGCGCGGGGACGGGGAGGAAACCGCCGCGAGGCGCCCGCAAGCGCGCTCGTCGATCAGCACCGCGCCCGGCGGCTTTGCCGGCGGCGAGGCCGTCGTGTTCACCGGCGACACCCTGTTCAAGGGCTCTGTCGGTGGCGTCAGAGCGCCGGGACACACCACCTACACGGACCTGCGGGACTCGATCATGGGCACGCTGATGGAGTTGCCGCGCGACACGATCATCTATCCAGGTCATACCGACGCGACGACGGTGGCCGAGGAGTGGGACGCGAACGGATTCATCCGCGTGTGGCGCGGTCTGGACCCGCAGGGCGCAGAGCCCTGTATCGCGCTCGGCGAGCCGGCCACGCTGGTGCTGCTCGGCGACGACTACGACGGTGGCAAGAAGGCCTGGGTGCGATGGCGGGATGGCAGCGACGACATCGTTCCGGGCTCGAAGGTGCAGCCCGCCTGACGCGCGTGGCTTGCGCCCCACCCGAGGCGTCCCGTCGGATCCTGCCGATGCGCTTGGCGGACGGGTGATCACCGCGCCTGGAGATCACGGTGATTACGGCCGGACCGCCGTAAGATGCGGCCATGGCACGCGAGAGCGGCAGCAGTAAAAAGATCCCCACCTCTCGAGTGCGCCGGACGGCGACCGTAGGCAAACTCGCGGCGAGCGAGGCGGTGAAGCAGTTCGGCACCCGTGCGGCAAACGTCACCCGCGGCGAGCAGGCCTCCGAGGATGCCATGGCCAGGCGCCAGCTGGAGACGGCGAAGCAGATCGTGGCGGTGCTGGGGACGATGAAGGGCGCCGCGATGAAGCTCGGACAGGTGATGTCCTTCCTCGATGTCGGCCTCGTCCCGGAGGAGCACCGCGAGGAGTTCCAGCGCGAGCTGGCGAAGCTCCGGGACGCGGCGCCGACGGTCTCGTTCAAGCAGATGAAGAGCGTGATCGAGAGCGACTTGGAAGATTCGCTCGTCGAGCTGTTCGCGTCGTTCGACGAGGAGCCGATCGCGGCAGCGTCGATCGGGCAGGTCTACCGCGCCACGCTGATCGACGGTCGGGATGTGGCGGTGAAGGTGCAATACCCCGGTGTGGCTGCGGCGGTGCGGGCGGACATGCAGAACCTGGACATGATCATGCGGCTGCTCAAGCGGATGACGCCGGGTATGGACGTGAAGGCGATCGCCGAGGAGATCAGGGCCAGGATCGGCGAGGAGCTCGACTATGAGCTCGAGGCCCAGAACCAACGCTCGCTGGCGCGGATCTTCGCCGGGCACCCGTTCATCGTCGTGCCCGACGTGATCGGCTCGCTCTCGCGCGAGCGCGTGCTCGTGAGCGAGTTCGTCAGCGGCGTGGGGTTTGAGGAGCTGAAGGGCTATCCGCAGGCCGAGCGAGATCGGATCGGCGAGATTGTGTTCCGCTTCTTTCTCGGCTGTCTGTACCGCCACCGGCAGTTCTCGGGCGACCCGCATCCCGGCAACTTCCTGCTGCAGGACGACGGGCGAATCGCCTTCCTCGACTTCGGTTTGTTCAAGCGCATGGACGCGCCCGCCGTGGAGCTCGAGCTCGCCTGTCAGCGGGCGGTCGCCGAGGGCGACGCGCAGACGCTGCACGAGCTGCTCGCGACCTCCGGCTTCCTGCCACATCCGGAGCGGGTGAATCCCGATCATCTGCTGGACTTCATCCGCGACGCGATCTGGTGGTACACGACGGCGGACGAAACGGTCGAGCTCACACCGGAGATCGCCACGCAGGTGATGATCGAGAGCTCCGATCCCCGCTCCACTCACTTCCGCGAGATGCGCCACCAGGACATGCGTCCTGAGCACCTCTTCGGCAGACGCATGGAGATGCTGACGCTCGCGGTGCTCTCCCAGCTGCATGCGCACGCGAACTGGCACAGGATCGCCCGCGAGTGGATGTACGGCGACGAGCCGGTCACCGAGCTGGGCGCCGAAGAGGCGGAGTTCTACCGGCGCACGGGTCTCGTCGCCGGCTGACTTCTCAGAGCGCCCGCGTGCTCAGGGCGCCCGCGAGTGCGGTTCGACACCGGCGCTCACCGAACTGACGGTCGCCGCCCGGGCGCGCCGAACGCGCGAGACGGGAGCTTCACAGCACCTGGATCTGCACGAGGCTCGTGGTGCCGGGGCGGCCCGAGGGCAGCCCGGCGGTGATCCCGACCCGCTGACCGACTGTGCACCAGCCGAGCTCGACGACCCTTCGCGCCGCGTCGGCGATCAGTGCCTCGGTGGTCTCGTGACGACGCATCGAGGCCGCTTGCACGCCCCACATCAGGCCACAGCGCCTGACCGTCTCTTTGCCTGGTGAGAGCGCGTAGATCGGCACCGTCGGTCGATGGGCGGAGACCAGCCGCGCCGAGCGCCCGGAGAGAGTGGGGACGATCAGCGCGTCGAGGTTCAACTCGCGTGCGGCCAGGCACAGGCTATGGGCGACGGTGTAGGCCGGGTCCGTGTCGGTGCGACGCACGCGCGAGGTGTTCCAGCGCTCATACGGAGCGATCGACTCGGCCTGCACGGCGACGGCGGCCATCATCTCCACGGCCTCGACGGGATAGGCGCCGATCGCCGTCTCCTGGGAGAGCATCACGGCGTCGGTGCCGTCGAGGATCGCATTCGCCACGTCCGCCACCTCGGCGCGGGTCGGGCGCGAGGAGGTGACCATCGAGTCGAGCATCTGCGTCGCGGTGATCGACGGGCGGGCCATCCGTCCCGCCAGCTCGAGCAACTGCTTCTGGACGATCGGCACGCGCTCGATCGCCAGCTCGATGCCGAGGTCGCCGCGAGCGACCATCACGCAGTCGGCGGCCTTGAGGATCTCCTCGGCCCGCTCGACCGCCTGAGGCTTCTCCATCTTCGCGATCAGCGGCAGGCGCGTGTGGTCGCGCACCGTTTCGACGTCCTCAGGGCGGCGGACGAACGACAGGGCGACCATGTCCACGCCGATCGACTCGCCGTGGCGCAGCAGCTCGAGATCCTCCTCGGGGACCGACGGCAGCGAGTCGACCGGCCCGGGGATGTTCAGGCCCTGGCGCGAAGCCACCGCGCCGCCGACCTCGACCTCCGCCTCGAACTCGCTGTCGGACGCGCGCACGTCGCTCACGCGCAGTCGCACCGATCCGTCTGCCAGGTACAGGACGGCCCCCCGCTCCAGGGAGTCGGCCAGGCCGGCCCAGGAGATCGTCATGTGGCCGGCGTCTCCGTCTTTGGCGTCCACGCCGCAGAAGAACGTCACGCGGTCGCCCGGCTTGAGCTCGACGACGTCCTCCCGCAGCGCACCGATTCGCAGCTTCGGGCCGGGCAGGTCTTGCAGGATTGCCACAGGTCGTCCGGCGCGCCCGGCCGCGTCTCGCACGCGCCGGACCGTCTCCGAGTGCTCTGCGAGGGTTCCATGCGAGTAGTTCAGCCGCGCGACGTCCATCCCGGCCTGGATCATGCGCAGCAGCGTCTCGGGCTCGCGCGAGGCGGGACCGATGGTGGCGACGATCTTGGTGCGACGTGGCATCGACCGGAAGGTATCGGTAGCGCTCCCCGCGCGCGTCCGTGGCCGGCCGGAGGGCCGGTCGGCCTACCATCGAACGGTGCTCGGTCCCTCACGACCAGTCCCCAGAGTTGGGTCCCCGGCGCGGATCGCCCACTTTGGCGGTGGGTTCGAACGGGGCACGGTGCTGGCGGTTTACGAGCAGGGGCGGCGTCTTGAGGTTCGCAGCGAGAGCGGGGAGGAGCTGGAGTTCGTGCTCAGCCCGGCCACCGCACGGTTCGCCGCCGCGAGCGGCACACACGGCCCACGGCTCGAGCTGCTCGACGACTCGGCCTGACGCCACGGGACGCGGGAGTCATAGGGTCCTGAGGATCCGTGAGCGGGGCGGGGCTCGGCGCTCGGGCTCGGCGCTCAGGGTGCAGCTACGTCGGGGAAGTGCTCGGAGCAGTGCCGGCGCAGGACGTCGCGAATCCACACGCGCTCCGGCTGGCTCGCGGCGCGAAAGCGAACAAGCAGCTCCCGTTGGCGGTCGATCGGCAGCCCTGCGATCTCCCAGCGGACCGCCAACCGCTCGAACAGCAACTCGACGGCACGCTGCCAGGCGTCCTCGTGGGTGGCCGACGGCCGCCCACCCGCTCCGGCGAGGGCGTCGGCGTACTCGCGACGGGCAGCCGGCGTCAGCGAGCCGCGCAGCGTCAGCACGTTGCCATCGGGATCGGTGTAGTCGCTGCTCGGGGCGAGCGGCTTTCGCGGTGAGGTGGCCTCGTGGGCCCGTCGGCGGCCGCGCCTGCCCATCGGCGGCTCAGGTTGCCGCCGCGCGCTCGAGTTGAGCGCGCACGTCGCCGACCGCGGGCTTTGCATGTCCCGGCCAGGCCGCCGCCGGCTCGAGCGCAGCGAGCTTGCGGATGCTCGCGCGCGCCTGGTCTGAGTCGTAGTTGTATGTGTCGGCAGGGAGGCTCGGCGGACAGCCGCGACCCCACATGTCGAGGGTGTAGAAGCAGTCGCTGACGAGCGCCAGCCGGTCTGACTCGCGCCACAGTCCGATCAGTCCAGGGGAATGCCCGGGCAAGTGGATGACGCGAAAGCCGGCCATCTCGTCGCCCTCCTGAACCGTGCCCGAAATCCGTACGGGACCGCCGTCCCAGGCATAGCGGTGAAACATTTTCTGGGCCTGCCTGGCGACCGGCGGCAGCCCGGCGAGATCGGCCGGCCAGTAGCGAAAGCCGCCGCTGCCTTCGGCATCTTGCACCTCGTCGGGATGGCACAGGACGGGCACGCCCAAAGACGGCGCGACGCCACGGTGGTCGGTGTGTCCGTGGCCGAGCACCACGCGGCGGATGCCTCCGAGCTTGGCGCCGGCGCGCGCGACTGCACGGCTCATCGTGCGAGCTCCAGCGTCATACAACGTCACGCCGCCGTCGTCCTCGATCAGATAGACGTTGCAGCGTCCCGGCTGGCCTTGCACGACCCACACGCCCTCGGCCACCAGCTCGGCGTCGCCAGCGGCCAGGCCGCCGATCAAGCGCGTCTTCACGTTGAACGCTCCCATCAGCCGCTGCTCGGCGGCCGAGCCAAGCGGCGGCATCATCCCGATCTGGCGCGGCAGCGCCATCGAGTCGGGGAACGCGTCGTTGGACTGGATCACCCCGTCGCGCACTACGAGCAGGTCGATTCCCTCCAGCTCGATGCGATCGCCCGTGGGCTTCAAGCCGTTGAACGAAGCCGGTCCGGCGAATGTCCCCGTGAGGCGCCACTGAACGGCGCAGCGGTCATCCTCGGTCGTCGTGGAGACGACCTCCATGCGCAGGTCCGGGAAGGCGGCGACGAGGTCGCCGATGAACTCGCGCACACCCTCTGGCCCGTCGAATATTCCCTGGCCGCGGACGTCCTCGCGCCCGCCGGGCGCCCACATCGCCGCCGCCGCATCCACGTCGTGGGAGCCGATCGCGTCGAAGTAGCGACGGACCACCGCCTCGACCGGGCTCCCGGTGATCCGCCCGCGAGAAGCTGCCGCCTGGTGCACGCTTGCCGCCACCTCCTGAACCCTGGTGGCCGCCCTGCTTGCGCTGTCCTCCTCGGCCATGCCGCCTTCCTTCGTGGACGCCGGTGAAGATGCGTAGTCTAGTCTCCGCCGCGTGGCCGAGGTGACGAGCAGGCGCGAGCTTGGACGAGGCGAACGTGTGCTCCCGGGCGTCTACCGCCTGCGCCTGCCGCTCCCCTGGCCGGGTGTTCCCCATTGCAACGCCTGGGCGGTCGCGGCAGGCGACGGCGTGGTCCTGTTCGACACGGGCATGCACCAGCAGGGCTCGCTGGCGCATCTCGAACGGGCGCTGGCGATGTGTGGCCTGAGCCTCGACGACGTGCGCCTGGTGGTCTGCACGCATGCCCATTCAGACCACTACGGACAGGCCGCGACGATCCTCGAGCGAACGGGCTGCGAGCTGTGGATGCATCCCAATCACGAGCACATGAGCCGCTGGGCCGAGGATCCGGACGCGGCGATCGCCCGGCGCGTGGAGGTCGCCCGTCAGAGCGGAGTGCCGGAGGAGCCGCTGCGCCGCTATGTCGCCGAACGGCGGGACTCGCATGAATCCGGAATCGCCGCCGTGGTGGAGCCCGACCGGGAGTTGCTGGCGGGCGTGATGGTCGAGACCGATCTCGGTCCCTGGACGGTGCACGAGACGCCCGGACATGCGCCATCGCATGTCTGCCTGTTCCAACGCGAGCAGCGCCTGTTGATCTCGGGCGATCATCTGCTTGGGCGCATATCGCTGTTCTTCGACTACGGCTACTCGCCCGATCCGGTCGGCGAATTCCTCGACTCGCTCGACGTGGTGGAGGCGCTCGACGCCCGCCTGTGCCTGGCGGGCCACGGCCGCACCTTCACCGACGTGCACGCTCACATCGAAGGCAATCGCAAGCTCGTCGGCGAGCGCTTGGAGAAGACACTCGCCGCGATCACAAAAGGAGATACCCCGACCGCGTTCGAGATCGTCCCGCGCGTGTACGAGCACGCGCTCTCCTCGTTCACGGCACCGTGGCTGCTCACCGAGACGCTCGCGATGCTGACACACCTCGAGGCCACCGCTCGGGTGCGGCGCATTCCCGGTGAGCTCGAGCGATGGACTGCATAATCACGCTATGCGCATCGACCAGATCCTCGCCGCCGGTGGCCCGGTCTTCTCGTTCGAGTTCTTTCCGCCGAAGACCGATCAAGGCGAGCGCAACCTGTATGCGGCGCTCGCGGAGCTGCGTACGCTGGACCCGTCGTTCGTGTCGGTCACCTACGGCGCGGGCGGTTCCACGCGCGAGAAGACGATCGAGATCGTCAAGCGGATCCGAGAGGAGTACGGACTCGAGGCGATGGCGCACTTCACCTGCGTTGGCGCGACCGTGCCGGAGTTGCGTGCCACGCTCTCGGAGATGGAGCGCGCGGGAATCGACAACGTGCTCGCGCTGCGTGGGGATCCGCCGGCCGGCCAGGAGGGCTGGGTCAAGACCGAGGGGGGCCTTGAGTACTCGCGCGAGCTGATCGAGTTGATCGCCGGCGACTACCCGTTCGCGATCGGCGCCGCGTGCTTCCCGGAGACTCACATCCACGCGTCGAGCCCGGAGGCCGACCTCGACTATCTGGCCGAGAAGGTGGGTGCGGGCGTGGACTTCCTGATCACCCAGCTGTTCTTCGACAACGCCCTGTACTTCGACTTCCTCGCCCGCGCTCGCGCGAACGGGATCGAGGCGCCGATCATCCCGGGCATCATGCCGATCACCCACTCCGGTCAAGTCGAGCGGATGGCGAAGATGTGCGGCGCGTCGATCCCCGAGGGTCTGCGCCGCGAGCTGCAGGCGCGGGCGGAGGATCCCGAGGCTGTGCTCGACTTCGGCGTCGCCTATGCCACGCTGCAATGCGCCGAGCTGCTCGCGGCCGGGGCGCCCGGCATTCACTTCTACACCCTCAACCGCTCCCCGGCCACGCGGGCGATCCTCAGCGCACTGAAGCTGGCAAGGCCATGGGAGCAGGCCTCGTCGAAGGGCCAAGCCGGGTCGATCGCGTCGAGCCACGCGCGGTCGACACCGTCGAGCTAAGGCTAGGCCGGGTCGATGTCCAGCCCCTCGGCGAGCCTCGGCGACCCATCGCGGGCCTCGTAGCGCACGTCGATCGAGTCGTTCTGGCGGTAGGTGCCGACGCCCCACGCGCCGAGCAGCCAGCGGCGCTTGCTGATGCGGTCCTTGCGCAGCTCTTGCTCGAACACGAGCGAGCCGTCGCGGACGATGAAGTCGACTCCCAACTGCTGGCGTACTCCGTTCAGGTAGACCTCGTAGGGCTCGCGCACCTCGCGCGGCAGCCTGACTTTCGATCTCGTCATGCCGCCGGATTATGCACCCGATCAGGCGATTACTCTCCCTGGCGTGCGCGAGATCTCCTACACGGTGCGCCGCTCCTCGCGAGCCCGGCGCGTGCGAGTCAACGTTCATGCGCACACCGGCGTGGAGGTCGTGCTGCCCGCACGCGCGCCCGAGCGAGCCGCCGCGGCGGCCGTGGACGAGCTGCGCCCGTGGATCGAGCGGCGACTGTCGGAGGCGCGGGAGGCGATCGCGCGGGTCGCGGAGCGCAATGGGGCCGTCCCTTATCTGGGAACGCTGTTGGAGCTCGTGCCGCAGTCCGGGCGCACGCGCGTGCACCGGCAGGGCGCTCGCCTGCTCGTCCCCGCCGGCGATCCCACTCCGGCGCTCGAGCGCTTCTATCGCCGCGCCGCGCGCGCCGAGATTGCGCCGCGTCTCGACCGCGCGAGCGCGCGGGCCGGCAGCTCCTACAGCGCCCTGTCGATCCGCGGCCAGCGCACCCGCTGGGCCTCCTGCTCGGCGAACGGACGGATGAGCTTCAACTGGCGCCTGCTGCTGGCGCCGGAGCGCGTCCTTGACTATGTCGTCTGGCACGAGATCTGCCACCTGGAGATACTCGACCACTCGCCGCGCTTCTGGGCGCTGGTGGAGCGGCGCTGGCCGGACTATCGCGAGGACCGTGAGTGGCTGCGTCGCCACGGCGGGACGCTTGTGCTGTGAGCTCCCGTTTTCGTCCTGTCCCGGTGTCGATCCTGTCGCGGGTCTTCACCGTCAACGCGATCGTCTTCGCGCTGGCCGTATTCATCCTGATCGTAAGTCCGGCGACCGTGTCGAACCCGATCAGCGTCACCGAGCTGGTCGTGCTGGTGCTCGGAACGCTCACCACCCTGGCCGTCGATCTGCTGCTGCTGGCAGTCGTGCTGGCGCCGCTGCGGAGCCTGGCCACGTTGATGGGAGATGTCGACCCGATGCGCCCCGGTCAGCGCGCTCCGGTTTCCAGCTGGGCGAGTACCGAGGTGATCGCGCTGGCGCGCGCGCTGAACAAGATGCTCGACCGCATCGAGACCGAGCGGCGAGAAAGCGCCCGCCGCGCGCTCGCCGCGCAGGAGGGGGAGCGGCTGCGCGTCGCCCGCGAGCTGCACGACGAGGTCGGCCAGACCCTGACCGCCGTCGCCCTGCAGGCCGAACGAGCGGACCGCGAGCGGTCGCCGCGCTCGCGCGAGCTGGGAGAGATCGTCGAGACGATCCGCACCAGCCTGGACGACGTGCGCCGGATCGCACGCGAGCTGCGCCCAGAGGCGCTGGACGATCTCGGGCTCACAGATGCGCTGATCTCGCTGTGCCTGCGGATCGAGCGCCAGGGCACGATCAAGGTGCTGCGTGAGGTCTCGGGAGGCCTTCCCCCCCTCACCTCGGAGATCGAGCTGGTGATCTACCGGGTGGCCCAGGAGGCGCTGACCAATGCGCTGCGACACTCCCAGGCGTCGCAGGTGTGGGTGGCTCTGAGACGTGAGGACCGCGGAGTCGTGCTCAGCGTGCGCGACGACGGCGAGGGGCTGCCCCCGCAGCTGGGGCAGACCAGCGGACTGGCCGGCATGCGCGAGCGAGCGCTTCTGATCCGGGCCTCCCTGGAGATCATCTCGTCTCCCGGAGCGGGCGTGGAGGTGCGCCTCACGGCGCCGACGTCGTGTGAGGGCTCCCGATGACGACCCCGCTGAAGATCCGGGTGCTGCTGGCCGACGATCACGAGGTCGTCCGCAGCGGGCTGCGGATGGTGCTCGAGGCCGAGCCCGACATCGAGGTGGTGGCCGAGGCGGGGGATGGCGCCGATGCGTTGGCACAGGCGCTGGCCGGGGACATGGACCTGACGATCCTCGACGTCTCGATGCCCCGGATGACCGGCTTGCAGGCGGCTGCCGAGCTGCATCGCCAGCGGCCCGAGCTGCGGATTCTGATGCTGTCGATGCACGACAACGAGCAGTACTTCTTCGAGGCGCTGAAGGCCGGCGCCTCGGGCTACGTGCTGAAGACGGCCGCCAATCGGGATCTCGTCGCTGCCTGTCGCACGAGCATGCGAGGAGAGCCGTTTCTCTACCCGCCCGCCGTCGCAACGCTGATCCGCGACTACTTGGACGGTGATCGTCGCGGCGAGGCCACCCCCAAAGACCCGCTCACAGCGCGCGAGATGGAGGTCGTGAAGCTGATCGCCGAAGGTCACACCAGCGAGGAGATCGCCGATCGGCTCGTGCTCAGCAAGAAGACGGTCGAGCGCCACCGGGCGAACATCCTCGGCAAGCTCGGCATGCGCAACCGCGTCGACCTCACCCGTTACGCGATCAGACGAGGCCTGGTGGAGCCGTAGCCGGTCGGCGTAGGCGCAGCCCTACCAGCTTTTGCTGGTCGGACAGCCGTTTTTGCCGGCGACGGTGCAGGATCGTTCGACCTGACCAGTCGACGTGCGCTTGATGCTGAAGGCGTCTCCGGTCGCTTTCGAGGTCGAGGTGACCGTGTATTCGTTGGCGGTCACTCCGCTGACGGTCAGCGTTGCGCTGGTCGTTTCGTTGAGCGTGGGCTCGATCGCTTGGAGCTTTTTTTCTTCCATGCCCGTGTACACGCCGTTGTTATCGGTCGAGAACGTCTCGGCCGCCGTCTCCGCGTTGCGCGCCTGGGACTTGGCCGAGGAGTCGTTTGCCTTGCCCTTCTGATTGAGGAAGGAGGGAATCGCGATCGCGGCCAGGACGCCGATGATCAGGATCACGGTCAGCAGCTCGATCAGTGTGAAGCCGGCCTCGTCGTCGTGCAGGCGCCGGCGTAGAAGATTTTGCATCGAGTTGCTCCTTCGGATTGGGTGCTGGCTTCGTGATCTATGTCTTTAACGACATCTGAGCCAGCGAAGCGCATGGGTGTTAGCACCCATCTTGAATGTAGAGCTGCTGAAGCTCGGGAACCCTGGGGAACGCCCCTTTGGGCGCAGCCTCTCAGGCGCGTCGGTTGATCGGGACGTACTCCTGATCGCGCGCGCCCGTGTAGATCTGTCGTGGCCTGGCGATCTTCTGCTCGGAGTCCTCGACCATCTCCAACCACTGCGCGATCCAACCGCTCGTGCGACCGATCGCGAACATGACCGGGAACATCGCCACCGGCAGACCCAGCGCCTCGTAGATCAGGCCCGAGTAGAAGTCGACGTTCGGGTAGAGCTTTCGCGAGGTGAAGTAGTCGTCGTCTAGCGCCCGCTTCTCAAGCTCCGTCGCCACGTCCAAGAGCGGACTCTTGCCGCGGACCTCGAACACGTCGTCGAGATATTTACGGATTATGCGAGCGCGCGGATCGTAGTTCTTGTAGACGCGGTGACCGAAGCCCATCAGCCGCTCCTCGCCGGCCTTGACGCCCTCGAGGAAGCCGGGAATGTTCTCCACCTTGCCGATCCGACTCAGCATCCGCAGGGCCGCCTCGTTGGCGCCCCCGTGCAGCGGACCGTACAGCGCGGCGACACCCGCCGCGACAGCCGAATATGGATCCACCTGGGTCGAGCCGACGGAGCGCACGGCGCTCGTCGAAGCGTTCTGTTCGTGGTCGGCGTGGAGGATGAACAGTACGTCGAGCGCGCGCGCCAAGCGAGGATCGGGCTCATACTTGAGCTCGGTCATCTTGTACATCATTCCGAGGAAGTTCCCCGCGTAATCGAGGTCGTTGTCCGGGTAGACGTAGGGCTGACCCATGTTGTGACGAAAGGCGAACGCGGCTAGCGTCGGCATCTTCGCCAGCAGCCGGATGATCTGGATCGCGCGGACGGCCTCATCATGGATCCGATTGGCGTCCGGATAGAAGGTCGAGAGCGCGCCGACGGAGGCGACTAGCATGCCCATCGGGTTCGCGTCGTAGCGGAAGCCCTGCATAAAGTCCTTGACGTTCTCATGCACGAACGTGTGGATCGTGATCTCGTGCACCCACTGCTCGAGCTGCGTCTGGGTGGGCAGCGCACCGTTTATCAGCAGGTAGGAAACCTCGAGATAGCTCGAATGCTCGCACAGCTGCTCGATCGGATAGCCGCGGTGCTGGAGGATGCCGGCCTCGCCGTCGATGTATGTGATCGAGCTGCGACAGGAGGCCGTGTTGGTGTAGGCCGGGTCGTATGCCATCAACCCGAAGTCCCCCTCGCCGGTCTTGATCTGTCTGAGGTCCATCGCCCTGACGGTGCCGTCCTCGACCGGCAACTCGTAGGTCTTGCCGGTGCGGTTGTCGGTGACCGTCAGCGTGGGTCCGGCGGAAGTGGAGGGGGAGTCCTCCTTCGATGTCTGCTTGGGAGTCTCGGTGGTGCTCATGCGCTCTCCTGTCGACTGTTCTCAGCACCACCGTAGCGACTCTCCGTGGCATCGACCTGGCCTTGGTAGTGGCTGCCCAGCTCCTCGTGTCCGTACGGCCTGAGCGCCGGCGAGTCGAGCGTCATGAACGACAGCTGGGCGATCGGCAGGCCGGGGTAGAGCTTGATCGGGACGCGCGTGAGGTTGTTGAGCTCGAGCGTCAGCGTTCCCTTCCAGCCGGGGTCGCAGAAGCCGGCCGTCGCGTGCACGATCAGGCCCAGTCGTCCCAGCGAGCTCTTGCCCTCGATGCGCGCGACGATGTCGTCGGGCAGCTCGACGTGCTCGAGTGTGCGTCCCAGGCAGAACTCGCCCGGATGGATCACGAACGGCTCCCCGTCGGGAGGCGCCACCTGCTCGGTCAGCCCGCGCGGCGGGTCGCGCAGGTCTATCGCCGTGATCTTGTGGTTGTGAAAGACCCGAAACGAGCTTCCCAGGCGCAGATCGACGCTGGCCGGCTGGACCAGGTCCTCATCCCACGGATCGATGCGGATGCGACCTTCGATGACCAGACGGATGATCGTTCCGTCGGACAGCACCGAGCTGGGGGAGAGGACCCTCGTCACGGTAGGACGGTCGAGATCGCCGGGACGTGGATCATGAGCTGAGGCATGCGGCGATTCTCGCATGTGCGCTCCATGCGGCGTTCGCCGGGGCGGGCGGCGGCGCCGGCCCTCAGGCAGGCGAGGGGCCGCCCCTCAGGCAGGCGGGGGCGCCGGCTTCCCTAGTGGTGGGGCAGGCGCGTGCGCGAGACGGCCGTGCGCGCGCGCCTGGGCGAGGCGGGCGATGGGTCGCCATGGGGTCCGCGCCGCGGCGAGCGGGGCAGGCGCGAGCGTGGGTGGTGAGGATTCAGCGGACGCGAGCGGGGACCGATTCCGCCGTCCTCGTCCGGGCCGTCCACGGGTGGCTGCATGACCGCCCATCGCACGAGCAGGAACATCGCGACGATCGGGATCTTCAGGAAGACCATCAGCCAGATGAAGGTCCACGTATTCACTGCGAGGGATCGTACTACCACCAGCTTGACGGGTTCGCTGGTTCCTTTCCGTTGGTTCCTTTCTCGGCTCGCAACTTGGCTCTACGGCTGTGATTCACAGCAGTCCGTGATACCGCGGGCATCGGCGCTCGCGGGTATCTAGGCGTCGCTTGAGTCCCAGTTTCAGGCCGAAAAATCCGAAAAAGACTCGCACTCGCGACTCGCTGAAAAGCCGTCCGCGCGCCACCCGTCTCGGCCTATCCTCGTAGTCCAAGGAGAAGTCAGGTGAGAGGCTGGCTGGAGGTGCAGAGCACCAAAAGCCAGCTCACCGGCCTCTCAGACAACCACGTCACCAAGTGTCCCGACGAACCACCCAGCGCGCTGGGAGGCCCGTCTTCACCCTCTTTGCGTCTGTGCCCTGCGTCGTGGTGCGGAGTGGTCTGGCTCGGAAGTTCGCCGACATGTTGTTCAGGCAGCCGTGAGCCGCATGGGGAGTGTAGGCGCGGCAGCATCAGGAGGGGGAGATGCGTCGGTCGTTCAATGGCACAGTCGGCAACATCCCCCAGACGGTAGGCCACATCATCAACACTGTGGTTGGGGAGGGCATCAATGAGATAGCCGGCGGCAACGTAGGGCCTGTTTGCAGGGCTTTTGGCTCCGCGTGAGTTCTAAAGTCGCGGCAGGTTCGTGCAGACACGCCGCAAACAGCGACGTGAGATTAGTGCCCGTGCGAGAACCCTCACCCCCATGTCGTATGGTGTCGGTCGTTCCCAATGGAGGCGTCGGACCAAGGCCCGGCACGGTCTCTCAATCCAGGGAGAAGGCGCTGGGTCGCCGTGTCTTCGGAGGGGATGATGCAGGAAGCCACCGGCCCGGTACGGGCAAAGCTCCCAAACCAGGGAGACCGTCCGTACCGGGCCAGCCTTGCTACGGGCACCAGCCTACCGCCTCCGGGTAACGCTGTTCCTAACGCCAGGTAGCCACTATGCAAACTGGCGCTTTTCGTTGCGGGCGTTCCGGGCGTTCGTACCTGACCGGGTATCCAGCGCACCTACAGCACTGGGGAGTACCAGACGGTAGCTCGTTCGGTCGAGCGCTCTCGCCCTGGAATGGTGGCCGAGTAGGTCGTGGTGCTAGGCCCGTTTGCTGGGGCGAGGATGTTCTTATTGGCGGGCCGCCGTGCTGGAGCGGCTGCTAACAAGGGATCCGCAAACTCATCGAGTCGGCCAGCGTCAATCTCGTAGCCCTCGGTCGGCGTACTGCCCTCCGTGTCATCGAGGAGTGGGGTGACTACCTGAGAGAGACCGTGTGTCCGCTCTGGCGGGAGAAAGCACGCAGGAGGGATCTCGCGTTGGTGATTGCCGTTGCTCTCGCGGGGCTTATCAGCGTGGTTGCCGGGGTGCTCGCCATGATCGCGGCGGCGATTGCTCGCTTTCTCATGGAAGAACTGTGCGAACCAGAGCGCAGGCCGGCAATCACGCGAGTCGAGGTCTGATTTCACGCTCACGCAGCTCTGCTGGCGCCAGATGAGCCAGGGAGGAGGCAAGGTGCGCGGAGCGCCCTATCCCGTGAGCGTGAAGCGGCCCTGCTCGACCACGGACGCGCGCCTCGCGCCGCTGAGCAGGAGCCGTGCCGTGACGGGCAGACGGTGGCGTCTGGCGAGGATGCGTCTGCCTTCTCGGTCGAGAGCGAGGCTGATGCGCGCGCTCCGCTGAGCCGGCACGGCGAAGGAGCGCCGCGCGATCATCGCCTGCGTGCCGCGAGCGCCCGCGAACAGCACGAGGCTCAGGCGGCAGGGTCTCAACTCCTCGCACCTCACTTCGGCCTGGAGATGGCGGCGCCTGTAGTGGAGGCCCACTAATCGCGCTGGGAGGCTGGAGGCGGAGGGCGGCGGGGGTTCCCAGGCTCCCATACTGAGAGCGCTCCCAGCCGGCGGCGAGGGTTCCTCGGGCTCCGTTTCATCTCTCAGCGGCAGCACGGGAGTCAATATCGCTTGCCCGCTGAAGGTCGCTGTGACCTCGACGCTCGCGCTCAGCGTGAGCGAGCACGTCGGGGCGCTGCCTGAGCAGGCGCCGCCCCAGCCGATGAAGGCAGAGCCCGGCACAGTAGAGCGCGCCGCAGGCGTTGGGGCAGGCGAGGTTGGCATCGGCGGTGCGGCTCGTCGCGGGTCCTGTCACGTAGCCCGTCACTGAGCCTGCGCCGATAGCGCTCTCGCTCACGATGTAGCGGGAGCCGCCGAGCGCGATGACGTTCGTCATTTCAGAGGTGGCGAAGTTGGATTCGCCTTGCGCGTCAGGCGCGGCGATGAGTTCGACCTCCGTCCGGTCATGGCCTCGATATCATCCCAGTGCCACACGCGCGCTCCATGCAGCGTGAAGGCGTGGGCTGGGAACGTGCGGTCGGCCCACGCGTAGTTGTTCGCCTGAGTGAGGGTGAGGCAGTGGCGGTCACTGTCACCTCGGCTTGGGAGCCACCCAGACCCAAGGGCAGCGTGCAGGGCAAAGCCCTTTCCCAAGCGCAAGCGAGGCGAGATGCAGGGCGAGGTGGTTGATAGCCACCACATCATGCGCCTGTGCGGACTCACGCAAAGAGAGCTGCACTACGCCATCAGCCGTCGCAGCCCGCAAGTCCCACCTCCGGCAGGGTGCATCTTCCGGTACTACTGGCTGCGCGCCGAGGTCGAGGCGTGGAGTGAGCAGCACCGCGCGGCGTGAGCACGGCGTGGCTGGTTGAGCCTCAGCGAGCTTGCCTTGATGGGCATGGCAGGAGCCTGTTGCGAGAGCCGCAGATGTAGCCCGCAGGTTTCGCTAAGCGCAGACAGAGCGCTGTGCAAAAATCGCAAAACTTTCGCTGGCGATCCACGGCGCGAAAAGCACCCCGATTCTATAAGGGTGAAAAAGGAACCAGCGAACCCTGACGAAACGCACCCCAAGGATCGATGTGATCCGCGCGGTGGCGCTCCTGCGAATAGCACCTACTGAGTCGGGCGCGTTGGGATCAGCTCATCCAACGTTGGGGGCCGCTCATCTAACCCTGACGTACTAACAAGGAGACGCATGACCATGTCGCACTCGATCGATCTCGCGCAGGTGGATGTAGACGGTGCGGTGGGCGAGACTCACGCCGAGGCCATGGACGGTCTCCAAGAGGGCGATACGCGCTTGGCGTTCCTACGCAAGTCCGCCGTCGCCGGCGGCGCGGCGATGAGCGGAGGAGCCGTGCTCGGCGCCCTCGCCCCGAGCGCTCTGGCGGCCGGTGGAGGCCGTCCCCCCGCCAAGTTTGGCAAGGGCGACGTCGGGATCCTCAACTACGCACTGACGCTGGAGTACCTGGAGGCGGCGTTCTACAACGGCGCCACAGCAGCCAACCTGCCGCTCAGCCCGCAGGCGTCCGCCTTCCTGAAGGTGGTCACCAAGGACGAGAACGCCCACGTGGCGTTCCTCAAGAGCAAGCTCGGGTCAAAGGCCGCGAAGGAACCGAAGTTCAACTTCGCCGGCGCCAACACGAACGTCGCCACGTTCATGACGACCGCTCAGGTACTCGAGAACACAGGCGTTCACGCGTATTCGGGGCAGGCTCTGAACATCAAGAAGGCCGCATATGTGAAGGCCGCCGTGTCGATCCTCACGATCGAGGCGCGTCACGCCAGCGTGATCGGCCTGCTGAACGACCCCACCGGCGAAATGATCGCTCCGGACGGCGCGTTCGATACGCCGCTCACGGCGAAGCAGGTTCTGGCTGCGGTCGAAAAAACGAAACTCATCGTCTAAAGGATCTGGACCTAGCTGACGTCGCTGAATCGGGTGATCGCGTGGAGATCTTGCACGCGCGCGGCAATCTCACCGTGGGTGAGGCGCTCGACTCGCTCGGTGCCGAACTCCTCGACGTTGAACGAGGCCAATGCCGTGCCGTGGGCCATCGCGCGGCGCAGCAGGTCCTCGTCTGTGGCGTCCGTGTCCGCGTCCGCGCGGGTGTGGGCGGCGATGTAGCCGACGAACCCGCCGGCGAAGGTGTCGCCGGCTCCGGTCGGGTCGATCACTGTCTCGAGTGGATATGCGGGCAGCGCGAAGAAGCTCTCGCGGGTGACGAGCGCGGCGCCGTACTCGCCCTGCTTGGCGACGATCACGCTCGGGCCGCGGGTCGCGCCGACGGACGGCTCCCACGAGAGCACCTCGCGCGCCGCTGAGAGGAGGTTCGGCTTGCCGGTCAGCTGGCGCAGCTCGGCGTCGTTGAGGATCACGCAGTCGACGCTGCCGATCGCCCGCACCAGTGAGTCGCGCGCGATGTCGATCCACAGGTTCATCGAGTCCAGCGCGACGAACCGCGCCGAGGCGACCTGCGCGCGCACCTCCAGCTGCAAATCCGGCTGGATGTTCGCCAGGAACAGCACGTCGCTCGAGCGCGAGGGTTCGGACAGCTTGGGCTGGAAGCCCTCGAACACGCCGAGCTGGGTGTCGAGCGTCTCACGGGAGTTCAGGTCCCAGCCGTACTCCCCCCGCCAGAAGAAGGTCTTGCCGCCCGCAATCCGCTCGACGTCGGAGACGTCGACTCCGCGCCGGCGCATCACCTCGAGCTGTGGCTCGCCGAAGTCCTCGCCGACCGGTCCGACCACGCGCACCTCGTCGAAGAACGAGGCCGCCAGGGCGAAGTGCACAGCGGCGCCGCCGAGCATCCGCTCGCGCTCGCCGAACGGCGTCTTGACGGCGTCATAGGCGATGGATCCGACGACGGTGATCGACATCGGCGCGCACCTTAGAGCAGACCGACCCCGTGTGCGAGGAGCGGCCGGTCGATCGCGAAGCGCTTCGATAGCCTCACCGTGGATGCGCGCGATTCAGATGACCGAGTTCGGCGGCCCGGAGGTGCTGAAGCTCGTGGAGCTGCCCCAGCCCCAGGCGGGTCCCGAGGAAGTGCTGATTCGCGTCACGCGCGCGGGACTCAACTTCGCCGACACGCACACGCGCACGAACACCTACGTGCAGAAGGCCACGCTTCCGCTGATCCCCGGCGGCGAGGTGGCGGGCATCCGCGAGGACACGGGCGAGCGCGTGGTCGCGCTGGTCGGCACCGGTGGCTATGCGGAGTACGCGACGGCGCCCGAGCAGCTGACCTTCCCGATCCCGGACGAGCTCGACGACGGCACGGCGCTTGCGATCATCGTCCAGGGGCTGACCGCCTGGCACCTGTATCGGACCTCCGGCCGCGTGGCCGAGGGAGAGAGTGTCGTGGTCCACGCTGCGGCGGGAGGCGTCGGCTCGCTCGCCGTCCAGCTCGGTCATCCGCTCGGCGCCGGACGCGTGATCGCGACCGCTTCGAGCGAGGAGAAGCGCGCGCTGGCGCTCGAGCTGGGCGCGGACGTGGCGATCGACCCGGCGCCCGAGGGGCTGACCGAGCGGCTGATCGAGGCAAACGACGGACGTCCGGTCGACGTCGTGTTCGAGATGGCCGGCGGAGAGGTGTTCGAGCGCTCCTACGACGCGCTCGCGCCGTTCGGGCGGATCGTCGCCTATGGGATCGCCTCCCAGCAGCCGAACGAGGTTGCGACCGGATCGTTGCTGCGCCACTCGCGCGCGGTGGTCGGCTTCTACCTGTTCCACTGCGTCGGGCGCGAGGGAATGTTCACGGACGCACTCTCAGAGTTGTTCCAGCGCGCGGCGCGAGGCGAGCTGAAAGCGGTCGTCGGGCAGACCTACCCGCTCGCGGACGCCGCCCAGGCACACATCGACCTGCGCGAACGGCGTACCACGGGCAAGCTCCTGCTCGACCCCTCGGCTTGAGGGTGAGCTTCATCGCGCTCGGGCCAACGGCGAGAGGCCCTTGCGGTCAAGTCCGTAAGCTCATGCCCCAGCGATGAGCACATTTGCCGACCTCGGGCTCTCCGAGCCCACCCTGAAGGCCCTGCGCGACGTGGGCTACGAGTCGCCCAGCGCGATCCAGGAGCAGGCGATCCCGTCGGTGCTCGAAGGCAAGGACGTGATCGGCCAAGCCCAGACCGGCACCGGCAAGACGGCGGCCTTCGGGCTGCCGATCGTCGAGTACGTGGACCCCGAGCTGAGCGAGGTGCAGGCGCTCGTGCTGACGCCCACGCGGGAGCTGTGCATCCAGGTCACGCAGGCGCTTCGCACCTACGGCGCCCACAAGGGAGTCGACGTCGTAGCGGTGTTCGGCGGCGCGCCGATTCGCACCCAGCAGGGGCAGCTGCGGGCCGGAGGACACGTCGTCGTCGGCACGGTCGGGCGCGTGCTAGACCTGATCTCGCGCCACTCGCTGGTCCTGCACGACTGCCGCTTCGTCGTGCTCGACGAGGCTGACGAGATGCTCGACCTGGGCTTCCTGGAGGACGTCGAGAAGATCCTCTCGCTCACCCCCTCGAGCCGTCAGACGGCGCTCTTCTCGGCCACGATGCCACCGCCGATCCGCAAACTGGCCGACCGCTACATGTATGACCCGGCGATCATCCAGGTGGAGGCGGCGACGCTCACGATCGACACGGTCGCCCAGTTCCAGCTGCCTGTGGAGACGAAGGGCAAGCCGGACAAGCTCGTGGAAGTGCTGCGCGCCGAGGAGCCCGAGCAGGCGATCGTGTTCGCCCGCACGAAGATCCGCTGCGACCAGCTGTTTCGCACGCTGCGCGACCGCGGCCTGAACGTGAGGGCGCTGCACGGCGACATGTCCCAGGGCTCGCGCGACGGCGTGATGCTCGCGTTCAAGGGCGGCCGCGTGCCGATCCTCGTCGCAACCGACGTCGCCGCTCGCGGCTTGGACATCTCGACGGTCACGCACGTGATCAACTACGACGTGCCCACCTCGCCGGACACCTACGTGCACCGGATCGGGCGCACCGGCAGGGTCGGACGCTCGGGCCGGGCGATCACGTTCGTGGAGGACCGGCAGAAGCGCGAGATGGAGGCGATCGAACGCCACATCGGCACGTCGATCCCGCAGTGGCAGACGGGCGCCGTGGGGGCTCCGACACCCGTGCGCGAGCGCCCGCGCAGGCACTCCAAGCCGCGCGTCTCGCGTACCAAGGACGAGCCGTACGCGAAGCTCGTGCTCGGCGGCGGTCGCGCCGCCGGGTTGCGCGTGGCGGACATCGTCGGCGCCGTAACCTCCTCCGCCGGCCTCGACGGCGAGGCGGTCCGCGACGTGCTCGTGCTCGAGCGCTTCTCCTTTCTGTCGGTCCCAGCGGCCGAGGCCGAGCGCGTGATCGGAGCGCTCGACGGGCACAGCGTGCGCGGGCGCGAGCTCAGCCTGCAGCGCGTTCCGAGCTGACGGGTCGCCGCCGTACGCGGCGAGCTCGGTCACCCGTTCAAAACGACGACGGTCACTCCCGGATCTTCATCTTCGACCACTCCGCCTTGTGGGCGCGCTTGGCGGCCTGGTAGTCGAGCAGGGCCTGCGGCGAGTCCACGTCACCGAGCGTGGGGTGGGGCGGCACGAGCTGCTTGGCGGCGGCCACGCCGAAGCGCTTTGCCAGCACGGCGCCGAGCGCCTTGACCTTCATCTCGCCGAAGCCCGGCAGCGCGGCAAGGTTCGCGCGCAGCGCGTCCGCATCCGCGGCGTCGCTCCACACACGCTCACCATCGCCGTCGTAGCGCTCCCGCACATGCACCGCCAGCTCATGCACTCGCTTGGCCATCGCGCCGGGATAGCGGTGCACGGCCGGCTTGGCGCGGAAAACCGGATCGAGGTCCGCCTCCGCGAGGGTGTCAGCGTCGATCGCGCCGAGGCGTTCGCGGATCGCCAGCGGGCCGCCGAACGCCTTTTGCACAGAGACCTGTTGATCCAGGGAAAACCCAACCAGAAGCGCCATCGGATCGGTGGCGATCAGCACGTTGGCCTCGTCGGAGTCGGTGAAGTAGAGGCGATCGGGAATGCGTTGATCGTAGCTTGGCAAGGCGACCGCCATCCGGCGCTCACGAGCCTGCGATGTCGCATGACCAGTGCGCGTTCTACAGACTGGTCACGCGGATGTCCGACACGTCTCTCATGTTATATTCTAATGGCCATGGCGAAACGACTTGTAATATCCAGCGGGGGGCAGGTGTCCGTCCCCGCGGCGGTGCGCAAGCGATGGCGCACCCGAGCCGTCCTTGCCGAAGATCGCGGCGACCACGTTGTGCTGCGCCCGGTTCCAGATGATCCAGTGGCCGCCGCTGTAGGAGTATTCGCGACGCAGATCAGCGCGCTCGGCTCCGACGAGGCCAAGCGCTTGGATCGCGAAGAGGAACTGGATGTCGAAGAGCGCGACCGCCACTGACGAGGCAGAGCCCTCGGTGAGGACTCTGATCGATGCCTCGGCACTCATCGCGCTGCTTGGAGCTGAGCCTGCCGCCGGCGAGGTGCAGGAGATGCTGAACCGCGGCGCGGCGATGACCACCCTCAATCTCGCTGAGGCGATAGATCGACTCAAGCGGCGCTATGACCTCGAGATCGAGCGAACACGGCCAGTGATCGAGGGGCTCCTGGAAAAGAGCCTGCTGCTGCTCCCGCTCGGACCCTCCCAAGCCTGGCGCGCGGGCGAACTTCGTGCCGCGCACTATCACCGCTCCCGTTGCCCGATCTCGCTCGCCGATGCGGTTCTCCTGGCGAGCGCTCCAGCGGGTGGCCGCATCGCAAGCTCTGACGGCCCGTTGCTGACGGTCGCCGCGAGCGAGGGTATCGCCACCACCGCCCTGCCCGACTCGAAAGGGCACCGAGCAAGCGCGCGATGATGCTTTGCCGCGCATAGCAAGACCATCGCGTCTGATGGAATCGGCGACGGTCAGTCTAACTCCTGGTGCGTTACTCGTTCATGTGACGCTCGGCCTCGCGTAGCAGCTCCGACGCCGGGATATCGAGCCCGTCCGCGAGTTGCCAGAGCGCTCGCGCGCTGACGTTGCGCTCGCCGCGCTCGGTGTCCCCGACGTAGTTGGTGGTCAGGCCCGATCGGTCTCCGAGCGTTTCTTGCGTCAGGCCGCGCGCTTTGCGGAGCACGCGCAGCGCGTCGCCCAGGGCGCGGTGTTGTCGGCTGAGCGGCGGCATCCGCATGTACCCTTCCCGACGGCTCCTTGGTCGTCCACCAACGATCAGGGGGATAAATCGTCCGCAAAGTGCGGAAAGAAGTTTCCGGGAGCGCGGGATTCTTCTATTTTCGCTAGCTACGCTTCAGCGGTAAGGCGAGACGATGCGCAACGGTTCTGCGAAAGGGTGTGCATGTTCAGGCTGGCTGGTTTTGTGCGGTGGGTGGCTGGTCTGTTGGGGATGGGTCGGGCGGTGGTGCCGGTGTTGCGTTTTGTTCGTTTGTTGGTTGTGCTGGTGTGTGGTGTTGCGGCGGTTTTGGTTGTCGGGGTGGTGCCGGCTTCTGCGTTTGTGTCTTTTAAACCGTCGGGCGTCACAGAACGGGAGAAAATCGCAGACAATATCGGAGGCAAAGTTGAAAATGAACCTGAATACACTGAGCCGCCTGGCTATTACGTTCAAGGGCTGGGGCTGAGCGGTGGCGGTGACGGCATTTTTGAATACACGGAAGAATGCGAACACGGTAATATTTTTGAACACTGCGAAGGTTTGCATACTGTTGTGAACCAGGATTCGGAAGGTAAACTTCCGCCTGGGTTTATCAAGCTGGAACATCTTGTGGTTGAATCCGAGTATCAGGGGCGCCGCAGTTTTGCTTTTTATCGTTACGGTTGGAGCCCGGTCTCGGAACAGTTTGGCGAAGGCAATGCAGGTGAGCCACATTTTAAACCTTGCCTGCTGGGTGGCCCCGTCAATTGTGCTACCGGGAATCAGGTTGTGTCGCAGACGGATCTGTCGGTTGGCGGGCGCGGACCGGCGCTCGGGCTGACACGGACGTATAACTCGCAGCTTGCGACGAAACAGGGCACGGCGGGTTCGTTCGGGTTTGGGTGGACTGGATCGTATAGCGCGCATTTGACGTTCGAAGAATTTTGTCGCAGCGAAAAAGAATGCGCGAAAGTAGCGAATGTTTATCAGGACAACGGCAGTATTGTGAGGTTCCAGCGGTCAGGGGAAGCTTGGAGTCCGGCTCCGGGTCTTCCGGCCTCAGGTCTGGTGGAGGCCGCGCTTGTGAGTGAAGGCAGCGGGTATGTGTACACGCTGCCTGACCAGACTAAGCTGGAATTCAACAGCGAAGGGCGGCTGACGAAGGAAACGGATCGTAACGGGAACGCGGTTACGCTTGCGTATAACGCTGAAAAACAGCTGGAATCGGCGACTGATGGTGCTGGACGCAAACTCACTTTCAAATATAACGGCAGCGGGCAGGTCGAAAGCACGGAAGACCCGATGAAACACGTCGTGAAATATACTTATGAATCGGGGAATCTGGCGACTGTGACGCAGCCCGGTGAAACTAAACTGCGCTGGAAGTTCAAATACGACTCTGTGCACGAGATGACATCCGAAATAGATGGGCGCGAACACGAAATCGTCACCGAATACGAAAACGGACGAGTTTCCTCCCAAACAGATGCGATGTCTCGCAGACGCGAATGGAAATACGTCCTGACAGAAACTGGCTTCGAATCAATAATCACCGAACCCAACGGTGCGATCACGGTCGAGACCTTCGCTATAAGTGGGCTGCCAACTAGCGTTACCCACGCGTACGGCACGTCACTGGCAGCAACAACAACGTATGAATACGACAGCTCTGAACAGCTGACCATCTTCACCGACCCGAACAACCACAAAACGGAATACGGCTATGACACGGCTGGGAACAAGACGAGCGAAAAGGACGCGAACGGCAACGAAACAAAATGGAAATACAACTCGACGCATGACGTAGAAACAGTCACGACCCCGAAGGGCGAGACGACTACGATCAAACGCGACACGCACGGCAACCCCGAAGTCATCGAACGACCCGCGCCGGGAGCGAAAACGCAGATCACGAAATACAAACACGCAGCGAACGGCGACCTCGAAAGCCTGGAAGACCCGCTGAAACGTGTCTGGAAATACGAATACAACACGCACGGAGACCGCACCGCCGAAATAGACCCACTGAGCAACAAGCGCACCTGGGAATACAACGAAAACTCGCAAGAGACCGCGACGGTCAGCCCGCGCGGGAACGTCACGGGCGGCAAACCGGCCGAATTCACGACCAAAACCGAACGCGACAACCAGGGCCGTCCGCTGAAGATCACCGACCCCCTTGCGCACACGACGAAATACACGTACGACGGCGACGGGAACACCGAAACGCTGACCGATGGCAACTCGCATAAAACGACATACACCTACGATTCGGACAACGAGCGGACCAAAACCGAAGAACCCAACAAAACCATCACCGAAACAGAATACGACTCGATGGGTCAGGTCAAGAGCCAAACCGACGGCAACAAAAACACCACCAAATACGGACACAACAAACTAGAGGAGGTCACCGAAGTCACCGACCCCCTCGGACGGATAACCAAAAAGGAATACGACACCGCCGGAAACCTCAAAACCCTCGAAGACCCCACGAAACGCACAACGACCCTCACCTACGATCCGGGAAACCGCCTCACCGAAGTCAGCTATTCAAGCGGGAAACCAGCGACCGTCAAATACGAATACGACAAAGACGGCAACCGCACAAAGATGGAAGACGGAACCGGGACCAGCAAATACACCTACGACCAGCTGGACCGGCTGACCGAAACCGAAAACGGGCACAAAGAAGTCAGTAAATACGAATACGATCTCGCCAACCAGCAGACGAAGATCACCTACCCCAACCTCAAAGCAGTTACCCGTGCCTTCGACAAAGACGGCCGACTGGAAAAAATCACCGACTGGCTGACGCACACCACTAAATTTGCCTACAATCCTGACTCCGAGCTGAATCTGACGACGTTCCCCACCGAAACCAAAAACGAAGACAAAACCGTCTATAACAACGCGGACCAGATGACTGAAATCAAAATGCTCAAAAGCGGCACGGAAACACTCGCATCGCTCGGCTACACCCGCGACAACGACGGACAGCTCAAAAAGACCACCAGCAAAGGCCTCCCCGGCGCAGAAATCACGGAAAACACCTACGACGAAAGCAACCGCCTCACCAAATCGGGCAGCGAATACAAATACGACGAAGCCAACAACCCGACAACCATCGGCGCCAGCACATACAAATACGACAAAGCCAGCCAGCTCGAAACCAGCACCGGCTTCACGTATGCTTATGACGAAGTGGGAGAGCGCACAAAAACCACTCCGACAGCCGGGCCTGCGACCACCTACGGCTACGACCAGGCCAGCGACCTAACCGCCGTCGAACGCCCCAAAGAAGGCGAAATCGCCGAAATCAAAGACACCTACGCCTACGACGGCCAGGGACTACGCGCGTCACAGACGATCTCGGGCACCACGACCTATCTGGCCTGGAATATGACCGAAGGTCTCCCACTGCTCCTCAGCGACGGAACCAACAACTACATCTACGGCCCAGGAGGCATTCCTGTCGAGCAAATCAACGACACCACCGGCGTCGTCACATATCTCCACCACGATCAACAAGGCAGCACCCGCCTGCTAACCGGCTCGACCGGCACCGTCACAGGCAGCACCACGTTCGACGCCTACGGCAACAAAACCGGCTCAACCGGAACCAGCACCACCCCGCTCGGCTACGGAGGGCAATACACCAGCAGCGATACCGGCCTGATCTATCTGCGGGCACGCGTCTATGACCCGGCGACGGCGCAGTTCCTCACCGTCGATCCCCTCGGGTCTATCACTCGCGCGCCATACAACTACACTGGCGATAACCCGCTGAACCGGAGCGATCTCGGCGGGCTCGATTTTCTCGAAGAAGTTGGAGAAGGGATCGCCGGATGGGGCGACACACTCACCCTCGGCGCCACCAAATGGGCGCGCGAAGAACTCGGCAACAACAACGTCAACACCTGCTCGACCGCCTACCAAGCAGGTGGGTACGCCGGCCTCGTAACCGCAGTAGTCATTCCGGGAGAGGGCGAGGCAAGGCTAGGTGCTGAGGGCGTAGACGCGGGCGCGGCATCAGAGTTTGGCTCGACGCCGGAGGGACGTACGTTTACCAAACACTATGGACTGGAAACCGGGCCAGAGCGGAATATCCCTGGGAGCGTGGTTGACCAGACCATCAACGAGAGCCCGGGGGTGCCGGGGCGAGGCGGAACGACTGTACATTACGACCCCAACAATGATGTCACTGTGGTAACGGGACGGAATGGCGGGATCGTGAGTGCCCGAAGGGGGGAACCGTGATGACACTCGACACGGATTGGTCCGAGAACGGGTTTGCCCTCGACTTTCAAACAGGGCTCAAGAGTTACTTCGTTGATGGCGTCATCGACCACGAAGGCGATGGCGCTCTGATTGGCGTAGAGATTCTAGGTCTGCTGGCAGAGTGTCAAGGACTTGAAGAGCCAGACGCCGAGGCGTTGCGGCGTGCCGGTCTTGTCTCTGTGTCGATTGACCACGACGCGGATGCGATTTACCTAAGGGTTCGCTCTGGGAGGGCAACACACCAGCTCGTGCGTCAGACAGTGGTGATCATCGGTGATCAACGTCGTCTTTGTCGTATTCATGTGAGCAGCCAGGGTCCGGCGCGAACTCACTAATGGCGCTGGCCTGTCATCGCCTTCGTCTTAAGGAGCGCGAGCAGCTACATGACTATGGAAACCAGTATCCAGGTGCCGCTCAACCTCAACGACGGCACCTACAGCTACATGGTTCTGTGAGTGTGTATGCCTCGTCAAGTTACGTCTACGGTCCGGACCAACTGTTCATCGAGCAAATCAGTAGCGACGGCACCGTCACCTACCTCCACCACGACCAACAAGGCTCAATCCGCCTACTGACAGGCTCCACCGGCACCGTCACCAGCAGCACCACGTTCGACGCTTACGGCAAGACCGGCTTCACCGGCAGCAGCACAACGCCGCTCGGCTATGACGGCCAATACACAGGTGTCGACACAGGGCTGATCTACCTACGCGCTCGGGTCTACGAGCCCGCCACGGCGCAGTTCTTGACCAGCGACCCGATGGCGGCGATCACGCGTGCGCCTTACACCTACGCCGGGGACAATCCACTGAACGTCGCCGACCACAGCGGGCTCGGCGAAGGAGAAATCGAACTCCCGTGCGTATGGCCGTTCTGCGCTCCTCCACCGCCCGTGACAGAAGGGGCCGAAGGAATCGTCGAAGGAGGCCGGGAAGCCGTCGAAGGAGTCGCGCAAGGCGCCGAAAGCATCTGGAGTACGATCAAAGGCGGTGGGGAAAATCCTCATGGAGGGCATCGTGAAGGCGATTTGCCTGGCAAAGGGGAGCCCGGTTCTACTGGTGTTACGGAAAAGGGTAATGGTACGGGTACCATTAGAGAATACGGGCCCGAGGGATGGGCAGAAACGGACTTTGATTTCGGCCACAATCATCCGCCGGGATGCCCAGGTAACCCACATGCACGCGACTTCGAAATCAATCCGGAAACGGGTAGACTCACTTGCGGTTCCGGGCGCCCATTTGGTCCTGAGGAGTAAGCGTGACGATGGAAGCAGACAACGCGTTTTGGTGCGCATGGATTGAACGTACTAGCCTCCTAGCGGTATGGGACCTGATAGCTAGGCACGTACACGGCCCATCGTGGACGCTTATCTCTATGCTGGATTCGAATCCGTATGTAGCTCAATTGACCGCAATCAAACAGCTTCTCGCCGAGCATAAAGACCAGGTCGTCCCTGTAGGTGATGGAGTGCTACTTGATAGCGAGTGCTTTGCGGCCCTACGAGTCCACGGTGATAACTTCTTTACGGGTTATGACGAGGTCTGGACCACACGCGAGAAACGCTTGATCTCAAAGCCGCCAAAGGTTCGGTTCACTTCAGAGGGTGCTGTCAGCGAACATCCCGTACCCGGGCTAGGTCGGTGGATGCAGGAGGAGGGACTCTGCCTTGGTCTAGGAGACGGTTTTGGTGTCAACGTCGCCACGTTTGAGACTTCGATCGTTGGCGTGCTGACCGATGCTTACGGTGACGCTCTACGTGTTGCCGATGCAGATGCCTCGTGGTGACGCGTCCAGGCAGTACGGGACCGGGCGAGCCGGCCGGCATAACATGAGAGACTTTGGGTGTTAGACGAATGAGTGCTGAAGTCCTGCCGCTGGTCTGGATTTCCCTCGATCTTGTTGCGTTAGAGAGGGAGGGGAAGACATTTGATCCTGACTACGTTACTAAGGTGCTCGGTGTGCTGCCGACCCAGCACAATCGAATAGGTGACTCGATCGTTCATGGGAAGGGATGGCGTACCTACGATCGATGGCGCGTGTCTGTGGGACCCGTGGAGACAATTGAGATTGAGCCGATGCTGGATGAGGTAGTCGGGCGGTTTAGCGACTGTGGTGATCGACTGCCGCAGGTGTGCGACGAGATTGGTGCGGAGCCGGTGCTTATGTGTAGGGTGGAACCCGAAATCGGCAGAGACACCGGCTATTACGTTTCCGGTGCGGATTGTACGCTGGGCCGCTGACAACAGGGTTGCGCTAGATGTCGACATCATGATCTGGCGCAAAGACGATCAGACTGACGACGACTGATCATGGTATCTCACCCCGATCGGCATCCCAAGACGCGAAGAAGATCTTCGGAAAATGGCTAGGAAAATTCGATGCTTACGGCAACAAGACCGGTAGCACCGGCATTATCACAACCTCCTCGGCTATGACGGCCAGCTCACTAGCAGCGACACGGTGGTGGGCTGGCTTCTGGGGCTGGCGCCTCTGCCGGGATTGGTTTGCAGAGTTCAAATGCGGAACATATCGGAGAACTCGGTGGGCCCGTTTGTACATCTTGGCGGATCGATCCATGCTGGCGGCGGGGTGTCTGCAGACACGTTCTATGGCGGTGCCAACGCGTGCGGCAACCAGGTCGTTGGAGGAAATCTCCCTGGGCGTCGGGGCGGGCTTGGATTCGTATGGTGTGTCAGAAACGGAAACCGTTGCGGTCAAATTTTAGGCAGCGCATAACTCGGAACGCGGCCGAGACGACGGTCGCGGTGTCACCCGCTATCGCAGCGTTGGTGCTGACGACGGTAAGCCTGGGGGTATACATAGGATATGCCGGACTTCTGACGTGGATCATTGCCGGGTCGGCGATTGTCACGTTTGTATACTCTCTTGGTCGCTACGCGCAGCTTGTCGGACGACGCAATGTTCGCGTCAGCCTTCATACGGTTTGGCCTCGCACGCCGCGCGCCTGGCGTATCTTCCTGATCGTTTGTATTGTCTGGGGCGCAGCGGTGATCGCCGTTGGCGATCATGTCGCGCTCGAAACACCAATGGTTCGCGACGGTCACTACGTTACAACTCGCTACGGACATGTCGTTCGGTATATTTCGCGCGCTGAATATCGGGAGCTAAAGATGGGACGGTTTCGACTCTTTAGTGGGATCGCAAGTATCTTTGCGGCGATTGGTGTTACTGTCGGTGTGGCAAGGAACCGCATCGAGATACCGGACGGCTCGCCGGTGGCGACATGCGGAGAACAGTGCGCCTAGCCGTCATGCGAGCTGGGTTGCAGCGCTCGTGGACTATGATGGCGATAGTCACTATCGGCGCTGGCGCTGGCGCTGGCGCTGGCGCTGGCGCTGTCGGTGGCTGTGCCGGCCAGCGTTTGACGAGCACTGGATCACGAGCGCCGACTTCGACGCAGGTCGTCACTGCACGCACGTATCGCGCTGAGGCGAGCACCGTGTGCAAGCGTTACAACGCCGAGATCGTGCGGATTGGTCGGGAGGCACACGGATCGCGTGAGCACGAAGTCCAGCTTGCGCGGGCAACTAATGCCGCCACGGCCTCGGAGGTCCGTGCGCTAATGCAGATCCCACGGCCGCCGGGATTCGGTCGGCTCGAACGCTTGTATCTGGCGATGACATCGGCGGCAAACGTAGCTGACGAGTCAACGCGGTTATTCTCAGCCGGCCAGCTGGGCAGTGCGAATGCCGCGTCTCTGGCTGCCAATCATGAGCTACGCGCAGTCAACAGAGCCTTCAGGCGGCTCGGCCTATCGATTTGCGCCGAATGACCGGTTTCAAAGGCGCGCCTACAGGTACGTTTACAGTCCTAACAACATGCCTGTCGATCAAATATACGACACCCCACCGGCACCAACCACCCATCAAAAGAAGATAGGAAACCTACACACCGTCCCCGTCGAATACAGGCGGCTCAGGCAAGAGCCACGTCGTTGACTAGCCTGTCGAGAAACGAGAAAGGATGGCTGTAGACACATGAAAGCAACGATGAAGACAACCGAAGGACCGATCGCCTTCGAGCTGTTCGACGAGGACGCGCCGAAGACGGTCGAGAACTTCCGCAAGCTCGCCTCTGACGGCTTCTACGACGGGCTCACCTTCCACCGCGTGATCAAGGACTTCATGATCCAGGGCGGCTGCCCGCAAGGGACCGGCACCGGCGGCCCCGGGTACACCTTCGAGGACGAGATCAACTCCCACAAGATCGTCCGCGGGGCGCTCGCGATGGCGAACGCCGGGCCGAACACGAACGGGTCGCAGTTCTTCATCGTCACGACCGACAAGGCCCCCTGGTTGGATGGCAAGCACACGGTCTTCGGCCAGGTCACCGACGGCATGGACGTGGTCGACAAGCTCGAGGCCACCTCCACCGACGGATCCGACCGCCCGGTGGAGCCGATCGGGATCGCCTCGATCGAGCTGTCCGACTGATTCGATGATGTCCTGGCGGCGCATACGCCGCCAGGCGGAGTGGTGCATGCACCACTCCGTGGAGCCGCACATGTGCGGCTCCAAGCCAGGGCCGCATGCGGCCCTGGCGATCACGTCGCATGCGACGTGATCCTCCCTATCGGCCTTCTCGAGCATGCGGCTTCGCGGCGATCCACATGTGCGGGGTCGAACGACCCCGACGAAGCCGCGGTTGAGGAGTAGCCTCTCTCGTTACGAGCGAACGCAAAGCAAGGGGAGACACAGCTATGGCGACCGTCGAGCACGCACCTCACGCCCACAACGGCGTGGCGCACGCGGGAGACACGATTCCCGTCGAAAACCCGGCGACGGGGCAGATCGTCGCCACCGTCCCCGACCTCGACGCGGCGGCGGTTGCGGAGATGGCCGCGCGCGGCCGCGCGGCGCAGCCGGGTTGGGAGGCATATGGCTTCGAGGGCCGTGCGCGCGTGCTCCGGCGCGCGCAGAAGTGGCTGATGGACAACGCCGACCAGGTCACCGACACGATCGTCTCGGAGACCGGCAAGACCTACGAGGACGCGCGCCTGGCCGAGATCCCCTACGGCGCGAGCGCCTTCGGCTTCTGGGCGAAGAACGCCGAGGAGTACCTCGCCGACGAGCGCGTGCGCTCGGCCGCGGTCGCGCTGAAGGGCAAGAAGCTCGTGCTGCGCCACAAGCCGCTCGGCCTGATCGGCGTGATCGGCCCGTGGAACTTCCCCCTGACGAACTCCTTCGGCGACACGATCCCCGCGCTCGCCGCCGGCAACAGCGTGATCCTGAAGCCCTCGGAGATCACCCCGCTGACATCGCTGCTGCTGGCCGAAGGGCTGCGCGAGTGCGGCCTGCCCGAGCACGTCCTGCAGATCGCCACCGGCCGCGGGCAGACAGGCGCCGCGCTGGTCGAGGAGGTGGACATGATCATGTTCACCGGCTCGACCGCCACCGGGCGCAAGGTCGCCGAAGCCGCCGCCCGGCGGCTGATCCCCGTCTCCCTGGAGATGGGCGGCAAGGACCCGATGATCGTCCTCTCCGACGCCGACCTCGAGCGCGCCGCCAACGTCGCCGTGTTCGGGTCGATGATGAACGCCGGCCAGACGTGCATCTCGGTCGAGCGCGTGTACGTCGAGGAGCCCGTCTACGACGAGTTCCTCGCCAAGGTCACCGCCAAGGCGCGGGCGGTCCGCCAGGGATCCGGCGAGCCGGGCGGGCCGGGCAGCGCGGAGATCGGCGCGATGATCTTCCCGCCGCAGGTGGAGATCGTCGAGGACCACGTCAACGATGCGATCGCCAAGGGAGCGCGCGCGATCGTCGGCGGGCGTCGCGGCAACGGCGCCGGGCACTACTTCCAGCCGACCGTCCTCGTCGACGTCGACCACTCGATGAAGATCATGACCGAGGAGACGTTCGGCCCGACGCTGCCGATCATGAAGGTCAAGGACTCAGAGGAGGCGATCCGCCTCGCCAACGACTCGCCGTACGGGCTCGGCGGCTCGGTCTTCGGGCGCGACACCGACCACGCCGAGGAGATCGCCCACAGGGTCGAGTCGGGTGCCGTGTGCGTCAACGACGCGATCGTCAACTACTTCGCCCTGGAGCTGCCGATGGGCGGCGTCAAGACCTCCGGGCTCGGCTCACGCCATGGCGCCGGAGGCATCCGCAAGTACTGCTCCCAGCAGGCGATCCTCGTCACGCCGAAGCTCGCGCTCAAGCGCGACGTGCACATGTTCCCCTACAAGGCCCGCACGAGCCGCCTGCTGGCACGCTTCTTCAAGCTGCTCTACGGGCGGGGAAAGCGCAATTGAGGCGGTGCCGGTCGAGTTGCCTCTCCCAAAAAACCGGTATATCCATCGTTATACAGGTTTCTAAAAACACAACTCAGCAGTCCGAGCGGTGCTCGCCGGCACAGGTGCAGGCGTCAGTCCGCGCGGAGTGAGATACCGAGCAGGCGCTCGAGCTGCGGGATCGTCTGCTCGGCGCTCGTGTGGTGGATCGTCGCCATGCCCAGCTTCTGCGCGGGGGCGAGGTTGAACTCGAGGTCGTCCACGTACACGCACCGCTCGGCGGGCACGCCGGCGCGCTCGGCGCCCAGCTCGTACATCCGCCGCGACGGCTTCCTGATCCGCTCCTCGCCGGAGATCACGACGCCGTCGAAGAGCTCCGAGAAGAGGTCGTGAGGGTAGCGGTGGACGCCCCAGGAGTTCGACACGAGCGCCGTGCGGATGCCCGCCGCGCGCGCCCGACGCACCGCCTCGACCATCTCCAGGTCTGGCTTCACGCCGGCGAACAGGCCGTCTACGAGCCCGTCGCGCTCGACGTCGAGCAACTCGGCGAAGCGCCGCTCGAACTCCGGCTCCTCGATCGCTCCCTTCTCCAGCGCGATCAACAGCTCGCGGAAGGACGGATCGGAGCGGAAGCGCCCGACGAGCACGCCCGGGTCGATCTCCGCCCGCACGCAGTATTCGTTGAACGACGCGAACAGGTTCGTCGTCAGCACCCCGCCCCAGTCGATCAGCAGGCCGCTGCGGCCGTTCGCATCGACCGGCGCCATGTCCGGCTTGGACGCCGGCTCAGCCGCCATTTGCCAGCTCCTCGGCCTGGCCGGCGAGCTCGAGCACGCCGTCGCCGAACTGCTTCAGGTAGGGATCGTCCGTCGCGCCCGCGATCGCCCGCCTGTAGTTGCCCTCCATGAACACCACCGTCTTCCACACCGCCAGCGTCGTGTACCAGCGGATGTCGCTCATCGACCGCCCCGAGCGCTCCTCGTAGCGGGCGATCAGCTCGACGCGGGTGGGAAAGCCCTCGGCGCGGGTGACCTTGCCGAGGTGCTCGCGCAGGCCCCCCTGCGGATCGCCGGCCTCCGTCCACATCATGCACAGGTACCCGAGGTCGGCGAGCGGGTCGCCGATCGTCGCCATCTCCCAGTCGAGCACCGCCTCCAGGCGCGCCGGCGCATTCACGGCGAACATCGTGTTGCCGAGGCGATAGTCGCCGTGCACGATCGTCGCCGTCGTGGGCGGGTCGGGGCTCGGCATGTGCGCGGCCAGCCACGCACCGACGCGCTCGACGGCCTCGATCTCGCGTGTCTTGTTGAGCTCCCACAGCCCCGTGAACCGCTTCAGCTGGCGCTCGAGATAGCCGGTCGGCCTGCCGAACCCCTCGAGGCCCGCCCGCCGCCAGTCGACCGCGTGGATCTCCACGAGCGCGTCGATCAGCTCTTCGCCGATCCGCCCGCGCTCGGATGGCGTGTCGAGTCCGGCGGGCAGGCTCGAGACGATCGCCTTGCCCTCGATCCTCTCCATCACGTAGAACGGACACCCGATCACCCCGGGGTCCTCGCACACGGCGAGCACCTCCGGCACGCGCGCGGGCGTGTCCTTGAGCGCGCGCAGCAGCCGCGCCTCGCGCAGCACGTCGTGGGCGCTCGGCGGCAGCGGTGGTCGGGGTGGCCGGCGCAGGACCATCTGCGCGCTCCCGCGCGCGAGTAGATATGTCACGTTCGAATGTCCCTCGCCGATCGGCCCGGCCTCGATCTGAACGCCCGCGCCGAGGCCGTGCTCGTCGAGAAATCGGCGCAATGGCTCGAGCACGAGCAGCGGCGGCCGTGCGTTCGCCTGCGCCTCTGCGTGCGTGCGCACGATGTCGTCCGGTGCGACTGCTGCACTCATCGACTCGCAAACTACATGAGCGGCCCGAAGGCGCGCAGCGCCTGTTTCAAAAGCCGGCTCTCGCCACCGCAACCCCGTCCGCCCTCCCGTGTCTTAGGTGACCATGCTCAAAACCCGCATCCTCTCCACGCTCCTGCTCTCTTTCGCGGCGCTCGCCTTGGGCGGCGTCCCGGCGGCCCTGGCCTCCCACAGCCAGACGACCTTCTTCGAGGGCTCCTCGGACCTGCTAGACCCCGCGACACGACCGCATGCCCTCACTCAGCTCGAGTCGCGTGGGGTGCGCGCGCTGCGCGTCGAGCTCTACTGGCACAGCGTGGCGCCCGGCGCGGACAGCGCCGTGCGTCCCAACTTCGACGCGACCGACCCGGCCGCCTACAGCTGGGGCCAGTACGACGCGCTGCTCGCCGCCGCCCGGCAGCTGCACTGGCAGGTGCTGTTGACCGTCACCTCCCCCGTGCCGCGGTGGGCGACGTCGAACCGCAAAGCCCCCTACGTCACCCGCCCGGAAGACCTCGCCTTCCAGCAGTTCATGACCGCCGTGGGGCGCCACTACGGCTCGGAGGTCGCGCTCTACTCGATCTGGAACGAGCCCAACCATCCGGCCTTCTTGCAGCCGCAGTTCGCCTCCAACGGTGCGCCCGCCTCACCGCGCATCTACCGCGGGCTCTACCAGGCCGGTTACGCCGGACTCCAGGCGGCGGGGATCGCCACGCCGAAGGTGCTGATGGGCGAGACCGCGCCCTCAGGCTACGACACGGTCAACGTCCGCCGGGAAGGATCCCGGGCGCTGCTCCACGACGTCGCCCCGCTGGCGTTCCTGCGCGGCGTGCTGTGCCTGAACAACCGCTACCGCAAGTCGGGGTCGTGTGGCGCCCTGCCGGCCTATGGCTACGCCCACCACGCCTACGCCAACGCCCAAGGCCCGTCCGAGCGCCCCTCAGGTGCCGACGAAGTAACGATCGGGGTGCTCTCCCGCCTCACCCGGGCGCTCGACAAAGCGGCCCACGCGCACGCAATCCCGGCCCGCCTGCCGGTCTTCCTGACTGAGTTCGGGGTGCAGAGCAAGCCGAACAAGTACCTCGGCGTCTCCGTCGCCCAGCAGGCCGAGTTCGACGCGATCTCCGAGCACATCGCCTGGAGCAACCCTCGCGTGCAGGGCTTCTCGCAGTACCTGCTCATCGACGATCCGCTCGGAGGCAAGCCGGGGTCGAGCGTGCACGGCGGCGTGGTCGGCTTCCAGACGGGTCTCGAGTACCTGGGTGGGCGTCCGAAGCCGCTGTACAACGCCTTCCCCGTGCCCCTGACGGTCTCCAAGCACGGTCACGGCTTCTCGCTGTGGGGTCTCGTGCGTCCCACCACCGGCGCCACGAAGGTGACCGTGCTCGTCAAGCTCAAAGGCGCCAAGCGCTACCGCAAGCTGAAGGCCCTCACGACCAACAGCCAGGGCTATTGGGCGCTGAACTCCTCCACCCGCGGTGACAGCTGGCGCGTGCAGTGGACGAGCCCCGCCGGCGTGAAGTACGAAGGGCCTCCGATCCGCGCCTACTGAGGAAGCGTCTCGGGCGTCGTCCTACGATGGGGCGATGCCCGAGCTGCCGGAGGTCGAGATCACGGCGCGCCTGCTCGACGGCGCCCTGCGCGGGGCGGAGATCGAGTCCGCCACGGCCCCCGGCATCAACGCGCTGAAGACGTTCGACCCGCCGCTCTCGGAGCTCGCGGGTCGGAAGATCGCCGGCGTGCGCAGGCGCGGCAAGCACCTGATCGTCGATGTCGCGGACGATCTCGTGCTGCTGATTCACCTGATGTCCGCGGGACGGCTGCAGCTCTACGACAAGCCTGCTGGACCACGCGACCGCACCTCCCGTCTGCTCGTCCGCGTGGGCGGCTCCGAAGGGCGGGAGCTGCGCCTGCGCGAGTTCGGCTCCAAGCAGGCGGCGTGGGTGAAGCTGCTGCGCGCTGAGGAGCTCGAGGAAGATCCTGCGCTCACGACGCTCGGCCCGGAAGCGTGGCCCGATCCGCCGCCGCTGAAAGAGCTGCTCGCCGCGCCGCGACCACTGCACACGGTGCTGCGCGACCAGCGCACGATCGCCGGCATCGGACGCTCGTGGGTCGACGAGATCCTGTGGGAGGCAAAGCTGTCGCCGTACAAGCGCGGTGCCGACCTCTCCCAGCCGGAGGCCGACCGGTTGAGAGAGGCGATCTTGGCGACGCTGGCCGGGGCGATCGCCCATTACGAGGAGGTCGTACGCCTGCCGATCCCCGACAAGCTGCCGATGCCCCTGCGCGTGCACCGGCACGAGGGCGAGCAGTGCCCGCGCTGCGCGACGATCCTCGAGGCTGTCCACTTCGAGGACTACGTGATCGCCTACTGCCCCAGCTGCCAGACGGACGGGCGAGTGCTCAAGGACCGCCGCTTGTCGCGGCTGTTGCGGTGAGACGGGCTTTCCCACATTGTGAGACGAACTATAAGGGGGCTTTACGGTCAGGGCACGTCTATAAAGTTTCGATGGCCTTCCTTTAGAGACGCTGAGGTTGGGCTGTTGTGGGTCCCAATCGGTCGCTGTCGGGGGAGAAGGCGGCTAGGATCCAAGTATGATCGAGCAAGGCGACCAGGCGCCCGACTTCGAGCTCCCCGACCAGGATGGTCGTGCGGTGAAGCTGTCCGACTTCCGCGGCCAGCCGGTGGTCGTGTACTTCTATCCCAAGGCCGACACCCCGGGCTGCACGACGCAGGCATGTGGAGTGCGCGACCATCGTGCCGACTACGCGGCCGCCGGCGCGGCTGTGCTCGGCATCTCTCCCGACACCGTCGCGAAGGTGAAGAAATTCCACGAGAAGCACGATTTCGGCTTCTCTCTGCTCGCCGACGCGGACCATGCCGTAGCCGAGTCCTACGGCGTGTGGGTGGAGAAGTCGATGTACGGCAAAACCTACCTCGGCAACGAGCGCACGACGTTCATCCTCGACACGGAGGGCAAGGTCGCCCAGGTGCTGCGCAAGGTGAAGCCGGCCGAGCACGACCAGCAGGTGCTGGAGGCGCTCGCGGAGAACGGGCCGCCGGTGGCGTAGCCGGCCGGGACGAGGGCGTCGGCCGTCCTCACACGGCGAGTAGGACCGGTGACGGACAGGCGCAGCTACGGGTGAGGCTGGCGACACGTCAAAGGCTTCGGGCGGAAAGTGGGCTCACTGGCTCTTCTCTTGCGCGGAAACCGGTTCAGTGGGGCGACCGCCGACGGCGTCCGCGAGGCGGCGTCGCGTGCGCGCTCCGATGCGGGTGGGGTCATCGAAGCGGCGCTCTGCCTGCGACAGGCGCCGGCTGCCCGCCGGATAGCGCCGTCGCGCCCAGGGCGAGCGGGGGTGGGCGACGCGGATCGCTCCGACCAGCCCGACCGGCAGGACGAACAGTCCAACCGCTCCAAGCATGATCCGGCCCTTCAGGAACGCCGCGATCGAGACCAGCAGCGACAGCCCGATCGTCGTGCTGACGGTGATCGCCGACGTGGCGTCGGTCAGTTCGAATGGCTGCACCCCGATCACGACGAGCAGGCCGATCGTCCCGACGATCGCAACCGCCTCGAGCGATGAGCGTCCCTGCTCGCTCCAGTACACGTCTTCCAGGCGCGTCCACAGGGCGAACTCGTCGAGCGTGAGCCCTGCGCCGACGCCGAAGGCCCCGGCCACGATGCCGGCCCACGGCTCGTCCAGGTGCAGCCCGATGCCGACGAAGCCGCTCCCCAGCATCACGAAGATGCCCCACACGAAATGGTGCAGATGGACGCCTCCCTCCGTTTCGACTCCTCCCGGCCACCAAGTGAAGCGCCTGGTCATGCGGGCGCTCGTGCGGATCAAGAGGAACGCGAGCAGCAGGGCCGCCAGGCACACGAAGGCACGCTGGCGGCCGTCGTCGGCCACCACCTGGTCGTAGATGCGCTCGATCGGGAACAGGCTCGCCGCGGGAATCATCGTGCAGGAGCAGTATTGCGTCCCGTGTCCCGGAGCGGTAACGGGCGTCCCACGCATACGGAGCGGTGAACAGCTCGCACGCATACGGAGCGGTAAACGGCTTCCCACCATATGATCGTGCGCCCGTGAAAGGAGACGAGACGTCGATGAACGAGCCTGAGGTGTTCGTACTCGCCGACCGCGCCCTCAACGGCGTGGTGGCCCAGATCTCAGACGATCAATGGTCGATCGAGCTGCCACCGACCTTTCGCACGCGTCGCGTCGATCACACGCCGACGCTTAGAGAGATCGTCAACTACCACGCCTACGACGACGCCTGGGTGCCCGACACGCTGTCGGGCAAGACGATGGACGAGGCCGGGCGGGAGAAGTTCGACGGCGACCTGCTGGGCGACGATCCGGCCGGCGCGTTCGCGGCGATCGTCGAGCGGGCCTGCGCCGCGGCACGGGACTTCCGCGACCTGGAGATGACCGTCCACCTGTCCTTCGGCGACTTCTCCGCGCGCCACTACTTCTGGCAGATCAACCAGTTCCGCGCGCTTCGCGCCCACGACATCGCCAAGGTGATCGGCGGCGATGCCAATCTCCCGGAGGACTTGGTACGCGGCGTGTGGGAAGAGGTCAGCCCGAACGCTGAGGAGTGGCGTGCGATCGGCGTCTTCCCCGCGGCCGTCCCGGTTCCCGAGGACGCCCCGCTCCTCGACCGGCTGCTCGGCCTGACCGGCCGCCACCCGGGATGATCGGACATCCGTTGAGAGACCGCTCGCCGAGCTCGCTCCGAGGACCGTCCGGCCGAGGTTGGACGCATGGCCACTCGGCGGACGGCGTCCGCGCACCCAAAAGCCGACGGTCGCAGGAAAGGCAAGGCTCAAGGGCACCATAAGCACCACCCACTGGCCAAGCATCACAAGAAGCACAAGAAGCGCCATCGAAAGCACCACAAGCATCGCCATTCCTCCTTGAAACACGGGGCGCCCGGGGCTCCCGCTCTGCCGATCGCCCCGGCTCCGCCCGCGCCGTCGAACACGCCGCCGCCGGCGCTCGTCGAAACCGCTTCGCTCGCTCAAGTCCAGCGTCTGCTGTGGCGTGCGGGCTTCGGTCCCACGCCCGGCCAGGCCGAGGCGCTCGTCGGACAGCCGCTGTCGCAGATCGTGTACGGCCTCACCCGTCCCTCGGGTCCGGCGAACCTGAGCGGTCCCGAACCGGTCGACGACGAAGGCCACCCGCTGGCCCCCGCCGACGCCTGGGGCCAGGACCACTGCTGGTGGCTCGATCGCATGGTCCGCTCCGATCAGCAGCTCGTCGAGCGGATGACGTTCATCTGGCACGACTGGTTCGCGAACTCCAACGAGAAGGTCAACAGCCAGCAGATGATGCTCGACCAGAACAACCTCTTCCGCCAGCTGGCGCTCGGCAGCTTCCACGACCTGTTCCTGGCGGTGACGACCAATCCCGCGATGCTCGTGTTCCTCGACGGCATCTACAACGAAGCCGAAAACCCCAACGAGAACTACGCGCGCGAGATGATGGAGCTGTTCTCGCTCGGCGCCGACCGCGGCGCCTATACCGAGGATGACGTCCGCGAAATGGCCCGGGCGCTGACCGGGTGGCGCGCGGAATGGACGCAGAGCAGTGGCCTGCAGAACTTTCGTTTCGATCCCTCCCGCCACGACACGGACCCAAAGACGGTGTTCGGCGGCAAGGCCGGCAACTGGAACTACGAAGACGCCGTGCGCCTGTGCCTGGAGCACCCGCTCCACGCCTCCTTCTTCGTGACCAAGCTATGGGGCTATTTCATCCCCACACCACCTGACGAAGGCACGCTCGCCTCGCTCCAGGGGCTGTACGTGAGCTCCGGCTACAGCATCCGCGCCGTCGTCGAGGCGATCCTCCTGCACCCCGCCTTCCACCAGGGGCCCGAGCTCGTCACGCCTCCCGTTGTCTTCAATGCGGGGCTGCTGAGAGCGGCCGGTCCGGAACTGCTGCAGAAGACTGGTCACCTGATCGACACGACCGACTGGGCCTGGTTGTCGGCCGGCGCCGGCCAGCAGCTCTTCTACCCCCCGAACGTCTCCGGCTGGGACTTCACCCGTTGGCTCGACACCTCCACCGCCAAGGCACGCTGGGAAATGGTCAACCGCGTGACCGCAAAGACCTACGCGAAACCCTGGCCGGAAAAAGGCGAACCGGTGTATGACCCCACCGAGCCCTCCGCGGCGGCGCTCGCGAGCGCGATGGCCTTCTGGGCCAACCCGCCGCTCTCCACCGAATCTCAGCAGCAGATCGCCGCCTTCGCCGAATCGAGCCTGAATGGCTACACCGCCAAAGGGCAGCAGAGTCCCTACCGGGCGATCCGCCAGAACGCGCTGCGGATGCTTATCGCCACCTCCCCCGACATGCAGGTGAGCTGACCATGGCCAGAGACACTCAGGTGAGCTGACGATGGTCACTGGATCGCCTGACAACGGACGGTCGATCGAGGTGGGACATGGGCGCTAGGAGCTGCTCTTGCAACGACTTCAACCGCGCTCAGCTGCTGCGCCGCGGGGCGGCCGTGGCGGGTAGGGGACTGCCGGCGATCGAGCCCGGCCAGCCGCTGCCGGCCGGCACCGGGATGGACCGGCGCTCGTTCATCCTGCGCTCGACCGGCGCCGCGCTGTCGGTCTACGGCGCCTCCATGCTCAGCCCACGCCACTTCGAAGAGGGCATCGCCGAGGCATCCGCCGCTGCGCCGAGCCAGCCCGTGCTCGTGTCGATCTTCATGGAAGGCGGCTGGGACGCGCTGTCGGTGCTCGCGCCGATCGGCGACCCCGAATACACGAAACTGCGCCCGACGCTGGCGTTGAAGGAAAGCGAAGGAGGGCAGAAGCTCACCGAGGACGAACGCCTGATGTGGCACCCCCAAGCGGGCGGCCTGGCCAAGCTGCACGAAGAGAAAAAGGTCGCCGTGTTCCCTGCGATCGGCTATGACCCGCCTGACGAGAGCCACTTCACCAGCCGCCACTACTGGGAGGTCGGCCAACTCGACACGCAGGTGCGATCGGGCTGGATGGGCCGCTATCTCGATCTGGCCGGCGATCCCAACAACCCGTTGCAGGGCCTCTCCCTCGACTACGACCTGGCTCCCGCCCTGGCCACTGCGAAGATGCCCGTCGCGGCCATCTCCTCGCCCTCGGACTACAACTTCTGGGCCTACGGCTTCGACGGGCCGATCGCCGAAAAAGCGCTCGACACCTACGGCGCGCTGGGCGCGCTCCCCGCGTCCTCGCCGGCCTACGCGCAGGCCCGCGCGGCGTCGCTGGACTCGAGCATCATCCGCCAGCAGATGGTGCCGTTCGGCGAACACGAAGGCAAACCGGGCTACACGTCGCCCGTGCCCTATCCGACGACCGGCGGCCAGTTCCCGGAACGGCTCGCCGCGCTCGCCGCGATGCTCGCCGCCGGGCTGCCGATCAAATGCGCTTCCCTGACCGCCGTCGGCGGCTATGACACGCACTCTGATGAGGCAAACACGCTGAGCACGAACCTCGGCCAGACGGTGGAATCGGTGCTCGCCTTCCAGCGCGACCTCGAGGCACGGGGCCTCGACAAAAGGGTCGTGATCCAGCTGTGGTCGGAGTTCGGCCGCCGCCCGCAGGAAAACGGCTCGGGCACCGACCACGGCGCGGCGGGGGTGGCCTTTCTGATCGGCAGCCGCGTCGCGGGCCAGATGGTCGGCGAGTTCCCCGGTCTCTCAAAACTCGACGAAAACGAAAACCTCCTCAACACATCGGACTACCGCTCGATGTACTCCGCCCTGCTGTCCCAGTGGTTTGGCACCGAAGCCGGGCTCGTGATCCCCGGGGCGGGCACCGGAGTGGCGGGTCCCGGCCCGTTCGGCGCGGTCCCGCAGCTGATCGTCTGATGGGCCGAACCGCCCGCTCGAGGCCCGCACGCGCGCGCTCCGCTGCGATCCTCGCTTCCGCGCTGCTCGTGTTGCTTCTTCTGTCGTTGCCGGCGGCGGCCGGAGTTGCCACAGGCGCGAGCTCCACCGCTCGTCGCTCACCGCGCTTCGTCAAGGACGCGCCGCGCCGCTGCCACGCACGCCGCTCGCGACGCCACCACGCGCGCCTCTGCCCAGGTCGCCCGCCCCGCTCCGCTCGACGCCGGCACGCGGCCCGACCGGGCGCCACTCGACACCACCACCGCTCCGCTCGAAGCCGGTATGTCGCTCGACCGCGCGGTGCTCGACATCGTCGCGCCGCTCGGCACACGCGCCGTTCAAAGCGTGTTTCACCCGCCTCTCAGGTGCCCGGCGCTCCCGCGGGTTCGACGCACACTCCGGCACCCGGCGAAGCCATCCCCACTCCAACGCCCGGCGTTCCGCCCGTCTCCTCAGAAGCGACCCCGCCGCCACTGCCGTCCCAGTCGCCCGCCCATGTCCAGGTGATCGCCAAGGAGTACAGCTTGACCCTCTCTCGGCCGACCGTCCCGGCCGGAGAAGTCATCTTCGATTTCGTCAACCGCGGTCAGGATCCCCACAACCTGCACGTCGATCCAGCCGCCGAAGGCCCCGAGGCGGGAGCCTTCTCCAACACGCCGTCCGAACACCACCAGGATCAGACGATCGTCATGCGCGCCGGCAGCTACACCCTGTTCTGCTCGCTCCCCGGCCACCAGGCGAAAGGCATGAACGCCGCGCTCGTCGTACAGTGACCGTCCACCGTCAGCTGCCGGCAGGCGCCCGTGTCATGCCGCCGACGAGCATGCCCGCCCCGAGATGCGCGCCGAGCACCGGTCCCACCTCGGTGCAGAACAGCGGATCCGATCCGAAGATCGCCGCGCCCTCGGCGACGAGGCGCTCGGCGTCCTCGGGCGCCTGGGCGTGCTGGACGATCCAGTCGCTGGCGCCGCGGTCATGCAGCTCGCGCAGGTAGTCGACCATCCGCTCGAACGCCCGCCTGTGCGTGCGCACGCGTCCGACGGGGGCGATCTCCGTGCCGAACGTGAGGATCGGCTTGACCTTCAACGCCGTGCCGACCATCGCCTGGGCGGCCCCGATCCGTCCTCCGCGGCGCAGGTACTCGAGCGTGTCGAGACAGAACCAGATGTCGAGTCCCGCGCGCGCACGCGCGACGGCCTCCTTCACCTCCGCGAGCGAGCCGCCGCCCCGGGCCGTCTCGGCGGCGACCGCCACCATGCAGCCGAGGCCGCCGGCGCCGGTCTGGCTGTCGATCACCTCGATGCGCTCCGGACGTCCTTCCTCGGCGACCGTTCGCGCCGCCTCGCGCGCGCTCTCGCACGTGCCCGACAGGCCGCCGGCGATGTGGATCGAGACGATCTCCCGACCCGCGTCGAGCAGTGGCCTGAAGCGCTCGAGGAAGTCCCCCACCGAAGGCTGCGAGGTGCTCGGCAGGGTCGGCGAGTCGCGCAGGCGCGCGTAGAAGGCGTCGAGGTCCTCGTACTCCCGCTCGGGTCGCAACTCACCGTCCCAGCCCACATACAGGTCGATCTGCTCGACCCCCCATTGCTCGATCAGCTGTCGGGGAAGGTACGGTGTGCTGTCAGTCACCACGGCGACACCGGCGGAGGGCTGGGCAGCCGGATTGGCAGGGGCCTGAGCGGCTAGCTCGGCAGGGGTCTGGGCAGCCAGCTTCTCGATTGGCGAGCTCACGCGAGAGAAGGGTACGGGCGTCGGCGGCCGTACGCTTGATGCGTGCACCCGCTCACGGCTTCGACCTCGATCGGCCACAGCCTCTCTTCGTTCTTCGACGCCGTCGGCAACTTCTTCACCGACCTCGCCGCGGTCCATTGGGGAGCGCTGCTGCTGGGACTCGCCTTCTTCGGGCTGAACCTGACGCTCCGCTCGCGCGCGTTCTTCCACAGCCTGCGAGCGGCCTATCCGGCGGCACGCTTCCAGTGGCGGCGCGTGTGGGGCGCGTACTTCGCCGCGGTCGGCTTCAACAACGTCGTGCCCGCGCGCGGCGGCGACGTGATCAAGCTCTTCCTCACGCGCTCCTCGATCCCCGACTCGAGCTACCCGACGGTCGCCGCCGCCTTCTTCGTCGAGTCGATCTTCGACGCGTCCGTCGGCGTGCTCGTGCTGATCTTCGCCTTCAGCCAGGGCGTCTTTCCGAAGCCACCGGACTTCTCCAAGCTGAACTCCTTCGACATCTCCTACCTCGCCTCGCACTTTCGCCTGACGCTCTTCCTGATCACGGCCCTCGGCGTCGTCGGTCTGCTCGTCTTCGCCGTCCTCTCTGCCCGCGTCAAGGCGTTCTGGACGCGCGTGCGCCAGGGCGTGACGATCCTCTCCGACCGTCCCCGCTACCTGCGTGAGGTGGCCGCATGGCAGGTGGGCGCGTGGCTGTGCCGCTTCACCGCGTTCTGGTTTCTCCTCGACGCCTTCCGCGTCGGCGGCTCGGTCAAGAACGTCCTGCTCGTGTTCGGCGTCAACCAGGTCGCCGGCGCCGTGCCGTTCACGCCCGGCGGCGCCGGGGTGCAGCAGGCGCTGCTCGTGAAGGTGTTCGCCCACGCCGCGCCCACGGCCGTCGTCGCCGCCTACTCGGTCGGCCAGCAGATCGCCATCGCCGCCTTCACCGCGCTCGTCGGTCTCGGCTCGGTCGTGTTCATCTTCCGCTTCCGCTCGTTCAAGGAGGTGATTCGCGCGGGGCGGGCGTCGCAGGAGGCCGAGCGTGAGGCGGAGCGGGCGGGGGTGTTGTTGGAGGATCCTTATTGAAATCGGGTCTTTCAGGCCGAGACCTTCAATTGCCGTCGGCGATGGGCGATATCGCGATCCGGAGGATGAGGTACACGATGCGTGTCGGGACGTGCAGTACACTGCGCGATGCGTGTCGGGACGTGCAGTACACTGCGGCTGTGGCCGCTGCGGCTAATCGTCTGAACGTCACGCTCGACCCCGAGCACGCGGCTCGGCTGGCGCGGCTGGCGCGGCTGGCTGAGCGCACGCATGTGCAGGAGGGAACGTTGGCGCGTTCGCTGTTGTCCACCGCGCTCGAGGAAGCCGATCCGGATGCCCGAAACGTGGCGAGCTTGCTCGATGGCATCCCGGGGGCCTACGAGCGGGCGCGTCAAGGCTTGGAGCGCGCTCAAGATGGTGAGACGATCGCACTGAACGAGCTGTAGGCGGTGGCCGAGGTCAGGCTGAGCGCCGTTGCGGTCGACGCGCGATCGTCTTCCGCTGCCACTTCGGGCTGAACCCACCGGTCCTACTCGAACCTACTGAAGCCCCTCGCGTGCCTCCCGCACGAGCGCCACGGCCTCGGGGAACACCCGCGCCATGACCGTGCGGATCTGCTCGGCCTGGGCCTCGGCATTGCCCTGCAAGTTGACCCGCTCGACGGCGGCGACCGTCATGTCAACGGCGAGCTTGATCGCGTTATCCGCCCACGCCAGGCGCTGCTGTCCCTGCATCTGCTCGGCGAACTCCGCCAGCCGCCGCTGCAGCTCCTCCGGATCGCCGAAAAGGTCTCCGAGACCGCCGCTCTCCATGCGCCCATCATAGACTGCCCTCCTCATGGCGAGCAAAGGCGAAATATCAGAGCAGGTGGCGCGCGAGTCAGAGCGTCGAGCCCGCCTGGCCGTGCCGGCTTTCGCCGGTGGCGTGATCTACCTGCTGAGCGCGATCGTCATCTCCTCGACGCTGAACGGCGCGCCCACCGTGGGACTCCTGCAGGGCCTCGGTCCGGCGCTCTCGGGCGTCGCCGATCCCCCCGTCAGCCCGCGCGCGGCGGAGGTCAAATTCATCAGCCACCACGGCTTCGCGCTGATCGCCGGCAGCACGCTCGCGGCGGTCGCGATCGGTGCACTCACGCTGATCCTGCTGCTGCTGATCGACGCCACCCGCTTTCGCCGCCCGCAGACGTGGGCGGCGTCGCGCCCGCTGGTCCTCGCCGGGGGAATCGGCGTGGCGGTCGTGAGCCTCGGCCACCAGATCGTCAGCGCGATCGAGACGCACAACTTCGCGGTCGGCCATGACTTCTCCAGCAGCGCCGTCGATCACGCGCTCACCAAGGGAACCGCAAACGTGATCACCGACTACCTTGACCTGCTGGCGGGGCTCGCGCTCGCGGTGGGGATGATCTCGGTGATGATCAACGCGATGCGGGTCGGGCTGCTCACCCGCTGGGTCGGCATCGTCGGCATCTTCGCGGGCGTGCTCGTGTTCCTTCCGCTCGGCGGGGCGGAGCTCGAGGTGGTACCGGCCTTCTGGATGGTGGCGATCGGCATCCTGTTCGTAGGCAAATGGCCCAACGGTGAGCCGCCTGCGTGGGCTTCCGGCGAGGCGCGTCCGTGGCCGTCGCAGGCGGAGTTGCGGGCCGCCAAGCAGGCCGCGTCGGGCGGGCAGGCGGGCGGGAACGGCACGGCCCCGTCGACGGGGACGGACGTCGTGCCCGCGCCGACGCCGTCGAGGCGCTCCTCGCGCCGGCGCTCGCGCAAGCCCGGCTCTCGCCGGTAATCGACTTTCTCGCGGCGCCCCGAGCTCGCGCAAAGCGCGGCTCTCGGCGTTAGCGCCTCGATGATTGGCCTTCCTCGCGAGCGGGAATAACTACTGGCATAAGCATGTCTATGCCACCGGGCATAGGTGGCGTGAGGAGGAGTGATGGAGGCCGCAACGATTCAGCGTCACGATCCGACGCGCGGCGAGGGGGAGCGCGTGGGGTCTGTCGGTCGGGGAACGGTCGGCTGGAGTCCTGCCGACCCTGGGCCGCTCGGTCTGGCCGCGTTCGCCATGACCACGTTCGTGCTGTCGATGTTCAACTCGAATCTCGTCGACGCCAAGGGGGTGCCGGTCGTGCTCGGGCTCGCCCTGGCATACGGAGGGATCGTCCAACTGCTGGCCGGCATGTGGGAGTTCCGCACCGGCAACACGTTCGGCGCCGTCGCCTTCTGCTCGTTCGGAGGCTTCTGGATCTCGTTCTGGGCGCTCGAGGTCTTCTACGCCAAGCAGATCGGCGGCAACGCCGGGCACGCCGTCGGCGTGTACCTGTGGGCGTGGGCGATCTTCACCCTCTACATGACCGTCGCCGCGCTGCGCGTAAGTGGCGCCGTGCTGCTGGTGTTCGTGCTGCTGACGGCCACGTTCGTGCTGCTTGCGATCGGCGCCTCGGGAGCGCATGAAACGGTCACCCACTGGGGCGGCTATGTCGGTCTGGCCACGGCCGCGGCTGCGTGGTATGCGTCGTTCGCGGCGGTCGCCAACTCGACCTTCGGACGCACGATTCTGCCCGTGCTGCCGTTGAGCCGACGGTAGGTAGGGTCTCGGGTCATGGCGACTGACTCGGAGGCGTCCACGGGCGAGGCGCTCGATCGCGAGCTCGCGGGTCTGCTCGACGTCGAGACGTTCGACCCTCCGCCCGGGTTTCGCGAGCGAGCGCTGCTGAAAGACCCCGAGGTCTACGAGCGGGCCGAGCGCGATCCCCAGGCGTGGTGGGTGGAGCAGGCTGAGCAGCTGGACTGGTCGCGCACGTGGGACACCGTGTTGGACGACTCCGATCCGCCGTTCTACAAGTGGTTCACAGGCGGCACGCTGAACGTGAGCTACAACTGCCTCGACCGCCACGTCGAGGCCGGTCGTGGCGAGCGCGTCGCGTTCCACTGGCGCGGGGAGGACGGCACCGAGCGTGACATCACCTACGCCGAGATGCTCGCCGAGGTGAAGCGCTTCGCGAGCGCGCTCAAGGACCAGGGAGTGGAGAAGGGCGACGTCGTCGGGATCTACCTGCCGATGATCCCCGAGGTCGTCGTCTCAATGCTCGCGTGCGCGCGCATCGGCGCTCCGCACAACGTCGTCTTCGGCGGCTTCTCCGCCGAGGCCGTGCGCGAGCGGATGGAGTTCTCGCAGGCGAAGGTGCTGATCACCGTCGACGGCGCCGCGCGCAAGGGCAAGACCGCGCCGGTGAAGGAGCGGGTGGACGAGGTGATGGGCGATCTCGAGACGCTCAAGCGAATCGTCGTCGTAAGGAGCAAGGGCACCGCGTGTGAGATGAAGGAAGGACGCGACGTCTATTACGACGAGATCTGCGCGGCGGCGGATCCTGAGTGCGAGGCCGAGCCGATGGACTCAGAGCACCCGCTGTACATCCTCTACACCTCCGGCTCGACCGCCAAGCCGAAGGGGATCCTGCACACGACCGGCGGCTACCTGACGGGCGTCTCCGCGACCCACCGCCTCGTCTTCGACCTGAAGCCGGAGGAGGACGTGTACTGGTGCGCGGCCGACGTCGGCTGGGTCACCGGCCACTCCTACATCGTCTACGGGCCGCTGGCCAACGGTGCGACCTCGGTGATGTGGGAGGGCGCGCCGGACTACCCGAACAGGGGCATCTGGTGGGAGCTCGTCGAGCGCTACGGCGTGACGATCCTCTACTGCGCACCGACGGCGATCCGCGCGTGCATCAAGTGGGGCGCGCAGTGGCCCGGCGAGCACGACCTTTCATCGCTGCGGCTGCTCGGCTCGGTTGGCGAGCCGATCAATCCGAAGGCGTGGCTGTGGTACCACAAGGTGATCGGCGGCGAACGCTGCCCGATTGTCGACACTTGGTGGCAGACCGAGACTGGGGCGATCATGATCACCCCGCTGCCGGGCATCACCAAGACCAAGCCGGGCTCGGCGACGCACCCGTTCCCGGGCATCGCCGCGGAGGTGCGCGACGAGTCGACCGGAGAGATCGTCGAGGAGGGCCAGGGCCTGCTCGTGCTCACGCGCCCGTGGCCGTCGATGCTGCGAACCCTCTACAAGGAGGACGAGCGCTTCGTCGAGACCTACTTCAAGCGCTTCGGTCCCGAGACCTACCTCGTAGGCGATGCCGCCCGCCGCGACAAGGACGGCTACCTGTGGGTGATCGGGCGGATCGACGACGTCGTCAACGTCTCCGGCCACCGCCTCTCGACGGCCGAGGTCGAGTCGGCGATCGTCGCGCACACGGACGTGGCGGAGGCGGCGGTGATCGGCCAGCACGACGAGGACTCAGGGCAGGCGATCGTCGCGTTCGTGACGCTCCAGGGCGAGCTCGTGGGCGACGACTCGACGATCGAGGGCATCCGCGAGACGGTCGCCGCGCGGATCGGCAAGTTCGCGCGCCCGAAGCGCATCATCTGGGCCGAGGACCTGCCGAAGACGCGCTCGGGCAAGATCATGCGCCGGCTGCTGCGCGACATCGCCGAGGGCCGCGCCTTGGGCGACGTGACGACCCTGCGCGACCCGGACGTGATGGCCCAGTTGGAGGATCGCGTCAAGGAGCTTCAGGCGAGCGAGGACTGACGCGCGCGTAGGCTGGAGTGCCGGGCGCTCTCATCGAATCTTTAGGTGCTTCTGTGAGGCTGAGCACGGAAAGCCCAGGAGACCCGCAGAGCGTCCCACGCCGATCGAGAAAAGAGAGAGCCCGTGTCGCCACCAGCCATAGACTCCGCCACGTCGAGCCAGCGGACCGGTCCGCCCGTAATCGAGACCAGAGGTCTGACGAAGCGGTTCGGCGACAGGGCGGCGATCGACGGCGTCGACCTGACCGTGCCCGGCGGCTGCGCCTTCGGCTTCCTCGGCCCCAATGGCGCGGGCAAGACGACGATGATCCGCATGCTGCTCGGGCTTACGCGAGCGAGCGCCGGGAGCATGAGACTGCTCGGTCATCCTGTGCCCGAGGAGCGCGCGCGGGCGCTCGAGCGGGTCGGCGCGATCGTCGAGGAGCCCCGCTTCCATCCCTATCTCAGCGGTCGGGAGAACCTCCGCATCGTGGCGGCGGTGCGTGGCGCAGAGGCGCACGAGCGCATCGCTCCGGCGCTTGAGCGCGTAGGGCTGGCCGATCGCGCTGAGGACAAGGTCAAGAAGTACTCACTCGGCATGCGCCAGCGCCTGGGCGTGGCACGCTGCTTGCTGGCGGACCCGAAGCTGCTGATCCTCGACGAGCCGACCAACGGCCTCGACCCCGGCGGGATCCAGGAGTTCCGCGAGATGATCCGCGCGATGGTCGAGCAGGAGGGGAGAACGGTGTTCATCTCCTCCCACCTGCTCGACGAGGTGGAAAAGATCTGCGATGCGGCGGCGATCGTGGATCGCGGCAAGGTCATCACGCAGGGTCCGATCGCTGAGCTGGCGAGCGCGAGCGGCGGCGCTCGCAACGAGCTGATCGTGGGCGTCGACGACGTCTCGCTCGCGCTGCTGACGCTCGAGGGCAGCGAGCTCGTCGCCGACGCGCGTCCCTCTGACGAGGGGCTGCGCGTGGTGCTCTCTGGAGCCTCCGGCACGGCGGCTGAGGTCAACGCGAGTCTCGTGCGTGCCGGTATCGCGGTCACGCGTCTTGAGCCAGTGCGTCACAGTCTCGAGCAGCGCTTCCTCGAGATCACCTCGAGACTCGATTCTCCCAGCGACCGACAGGAGGTGCGGGCATGACCGCGATAGCTCTGCGGATGGTCGACGCCGACTTCCTCAAGTTGCGCAAGAAGCGCGGAACACTGGCCTGGGCGCTGGTGCTGGCGCTCGCTCCCGTGGTCATCTTCTTCGCGGTCAAGGCGATCCAGCACTCGGCCAACCCTGGCAGGTATGGCCCGGCCGGAGGAGCGCCCGCGTTCGCCGACGGCCTGCGCGTGCTCGCCCTCTTCTTCGGCCCGCTCGCGGCGATCCTGATCGGTGTCGAGGCCGGCACGGGAGACGCCTCGGCCGGGGTGTTCCGAGACCTCGTCGTCACCGGACGCTCGCGTCTGGCGCTGTTCGCCTCTCGCGTCCCCGCTGCGCTGGCCGTGTGCTGGTCGGTGATCGTGGTCGGCTTCCTGCTGTTGCTGGGGGGCACCTACCTCTTCGCCTCCGCACTCCCCACGCCCGACACCGCTCTGGTGCTCAACGGGCTCGGCTTCGTGCTGCTGGCGAGCGGCCTGGTGTGCGTGGTGGCGGTCGGATTCGCGTCGCTGACGAACTCCAAGCCCGCGGCGATCACGGCGCTGATCGGATGGCAGCTCGTCGCCAGCCCGCTGATCGCGAACATCGGCTCGCTGGGCAACGCGCGCGACGGCATCCTCACCCAGGCGCTGGGACACTTCAGCCCCGTGCACGTCGGCGATCGAGGTGGAGCGGTGACGATGTCGGTCGGCGTCGCCCTCGTGGTGCTCGCTGGGTGGCTCGCGGTGTTCCTGTCACTTGGAGCGTGGCGCACGCGCACTATGGACGCCTGACGCTGTCAGACCTTGCGGTGCTCGGGTACCCACGAGCCGTCGTCCTGGACGGCGAAGTCCTGGAACAGCCCCGGCGCCTCGGCCTGCATGATCCGGGCGATCGTGTCGAAGACGATCCGCAGCTCCTCCTCGGCGCCCCCGGCGGTGCGCATCTCGATCACATGACGCAGCGTGCGGGCGTTCGCGGTCCACACGATGTCAGTGGATAGGCCGATTGGCGCGAGCCGGCGCAGGGCGGAGGTGACCTCCTTCTTGACGTGGAACGGCACGCCCTCCTCGTCGATCCCCAACTCCTTCGCGGCGCTGACCTGGAACTCCTCGAGTTGCTCGACGATCGACAGCACCTGCTCGCGCACGGGCTCGAGGGCCGGCGGCACGCGGAAGCCGATGTCGCTCAGGCGCACGTAGCGCAGGCTCTCCTGGCTGAAGGCCGAGCCGGCTCTATGTCTTACAAGCTCATGGGTAAATACTCTCGAACAATTCCGAATAACAAAACTATAGTTGGCGTGCTCCAACACGCTGCCGTGGGCGGAGCGCAGGATGTTGGCGAAGTACGCGCGCTGATCGGTGCGCACGCGGCTGACGTTGGGGTTGAGACCCGGCTCCCAACTGCGGTAGCACGCGCGGCCGCCGAACTCCACCAGCGTCTCGCCCCCGTTCGGGGCGCCCTCGGACTCCTCCAGGCGACGCTCGAGCCAGGACTCCCCGCCGACGTCCCGCAGGTAGCCACGGACGCCCTCCACGTCGAGTGACGGGCGGGCGATCAGGAACACCGCTGGGGTCGTCTCGTGCATCGGGCGGACGATCCTACATCCCGCTGCGGGCGTCTCTAGACTGCCGCCGAAGTGGACGAGACGAACGGCACCATCCAGTCCGCGACGATCGTGGAGGCGCAGGATCTTCGCCGCCGCTTCGGCGAGGGCGAGGCCGCGGTGGATGCCCTGGCGGGGGTGAGCGTCGGCTTCCCCACCGGCCGCTTCGCGGCGATCATGGGCCCCTCGGGCTCGGGCAAGTCGACGCTGATGCACACGCTCGCTGGCTTGGACAAGCCGACGTCGGGCACCGTCCGCGTCGCCGGCACCGAGCTGACCGAGCTCGACGACAAGGCGCTGACCCAGCTGCGACGCGAGCGGATCGGGTTCATCTTCCAGACCTTCAACCTGCTGCCGGTGCTGAATGCCGAAGAGAACATCCTGCTGCCGCTCTCGATCGCCGGGCGCAAGCCCGACCGCGAGTGGTTCGACCGGCTCATCGACACGATCGGCATTCGCGACAGGCTCACCCACCGGCCCGCCGAGATGTCGGGCGGACAGCAGCAGCGTGTGGCGGTCGCCCGAGCGCTGATCTCGCGCCCGGCGGTCGTGTTCGCCGATGAGCCCTCCGGCAACCTCGACTCCAAAGCCTCCAACGACGTGCTCGACCTGCTGCGCCACGCCGTCGACGACTTCGATCAGACGGTCGTGATGGTCACCCACGACGCCCACGCGGCATCGTATGCCGATCGCCTGCTGGTGCTCGCCGACGGACGCATCGTCCACGACGGCGACAGCGTCACCGTCGATCAGGCGCTCGACCTGATGAAGGAGATCGGCTGATGGGCGCGCCTTGGCGATGGAGGATGCGAGCGTTCCCGCGTATACGGGCGGCGCTCGCCGTCTCCCTCGCCGAGGACTGATGCTGGCGCTCGTGCTGCGCGGCTTCATGCAGCGCAAGCTGCGTGTGTTGCTGACGGCGATCGCGATCGCTCTCGGCGTGGCGCTGATGGCGGGCACCTACATCCTCACGGACACGATCAACCACTCCTTCGCGAACATCTTCAGCACCGCCTTCAAGGGCGACTCCGTAGTCGTCAGTCCCGCCGAAACGCTGGGACGGGAAACGCGCTCGCAGACCTCACCGATCACCGAACAGACGCTCGCCAAGGTACGGGCGGTGCCCGGCGTCGCCGAAGCGAGCGGCGGGATCTTCACCACCGTCACGCTGCTCGACACCCACCGCAAGCGACTGTCCAACGGCGGCGCCCCCGCGTTCCTCACCGCGGTCGTCCCCAAGCGCTTCGAGTCTTACTCGCCGGTGCAGGGACGCTTCCCCCAGAACGCGGGCGAGGTGGACATCGACGAAGGAACCGCCAAGCGCAAGGGCCTGAAGCTCGGCGGACAGATGGAGGTCGCGGGATCGGCGCCGGTCAGGCGCTACACGATCGTCGGCATCGCCAAGTTCGCCGGCAGTCAGTCCTTTGGCGGAGCGGGCACCGCGATCGTCACCCTGCCCGAGGCCCAGCGCGTCGTGGACAGGGTCGGGCAGTACGACCAGATCGACGTAGCGGCCGCCCCTGGAGTGAGCGCCGAAGCGCTCGAGGCACGGATCAGGGCTGTCCTTCCGGCCACGGTCGACGTACGCACCGGATCCTCCGAAGCGGCCAAGCAGACTTCGGACCTCGAATCCAACCTCGGTTTCCTGCGCACCTTCCTGCTGATCTTCGCCTACGTGGCGCTCGTCGTGGGCGCGTTCATCATCTTCAACACCTTCTCGATCACCGTGGCGCAGCGGACCCGCGAACTCGGACTGCTGCGCACGCTCGGCGCCTCGCGCCGGCAGGTGATGAGCTCGGTCGTCTACGAAGGGCTGATGCTGGGCGTGGTCGGCGCTGTGATCGGGCTGCTGATGGGGCTCGCCCTGGCGCCGGCCCTGAACCAGCTGTTCATCGCGTTCGGGGCCGAACTGCCCACCAGCGGCACCGTGCTCGAGACGCGCACGATCGTCGTCTCGCTGCTCGTCGGGGTTGTCGTGACCGTGCTCGCCGGCCTGTTTCCCGCGATCCGAGCAACGCGCGTGCCACCGCTCGCGGCGATGCGCGAGGGAGTGACGATCCCCCCGCGCCCGCTGCCGTCGCGCCGGGCGTTGATCGTACGCTTCGTGATCCTGTTCGTGATCGCCGTGGGCGTGTCGCTGCTCAACGGCGCGGTCGGGACCGCGCTGATCGTGATCCTGGCGCTCAGGCTGGTGAGGCTGCTATTGCGTCTGAAACGGGCGGGCCAGCCGAAGCGCTACCGCGTGGTACCGGCCCTTGGGAGCGCGATCGGGCTGCTCGTCAGCTGGCGCGGCATCACCGGGCGTCTGGCGCGTGAGAACTCGATCCGCCAGCCCGGGCGCACCCTGGTGACGGCGCTGGCCCTGACCGTCGGGCTCGCGCTGGTTGCGTTCATCTCCGTGCTTGCCGACGGCGCGAAGGCGACGATCAACCAGGCGGTCTCTCGCTCCTTCGCCGGCGACCTGATCGTCGAGAACTCCGAAACTGGCAGCCAACAGGGCATTCCACCCGGGGTTGCCAAAGCCGTCGCGGGTGTGCCGGGAGTCGCGAGCGTGGCGCCGATCTCCTTCACGATCGGCCGAGTGCGCGACCTGTCGAAGCCCTCGGCTCCGCAGATCGACAAGAAGTCTCGGATCACGGCGATCGAACCGGCCTCCTTCGGCAAGGTCTACCGGATCGAATGGGCCAAGGGCTCGAATGCGACCCTGCTCGCGCTGGGAAGCACGGGCACCGTGCTGAACAAGAGCTTCGCGAGCGCTCACCACCTGCACGTCGGCAGCAGGCTGTCGGTGCTCACCCCGTCGAAGCAGACCGTCACGCTCACGGCGGTGGGGATCGCCAAGGACAACGCGCAACTGCTCGCCAACCTCACGATCAGCCGCGCCCTCGCGCAGTCTGCCTTCGGGCAGCGCGAAGACGGGGTGGACTTCGTCACCTACGCCAAGGGCGCCCAGGCCCGGCAGATTCAGTCCTCGGTGGATCGGCTGCTCGCGACCCAGTTCCCCCAGGCTCGCTCGCGCACCGCCGCCCAGTTCAAGAAGGACCAGGCGGGCCAGATCAACCAGCTGCTGCTGCTGATCTACGTGCTCTTGGCGCTGTCGGTGATCGTGTCGCTGTTCGGGATCGTCAACACGCTGATCCTGTCGGTCTACGAGCGCACACGGGAGCTGGGGATGCTGCGCGCGATCGGCACCTCGCGACGGCAGGTGCGCCAGATGATCCGCTACGAGTCGATCATCACGGGCCTGATCGGGGGTGTGTTCGGACTCGTGATCGGGACCGTCGGCGCGGTGCTCGTGAGCACGCTCGCCCTCTCCGGCTCGGGCTTCGTCCTCGCGATCCCCGTCGGCACCCTGATCCTTCTGCTCGTGATCTCGGCCGTCGCCGGGCTGATCGCCTCGCAGGCTCCCGCCCGCCGGGCGGCGCGCCTCGACGTGCTCCAGGCGCTGGCCAGCGATTAGGATGTCCGCCGTGTCCGCCGTGTCCGCCGACCCGGAGCTCGAGGCGACGGCCTGGAATCTCGAGCCGCTCGTGGATGGGGAGGGTCAGGAGGGCGTCGAGCGCCGGCTCACCGACGCGCTCACCCGCGCGCAGGCGTTCGCGACGACCTACGCGGGCAAGCTCGGCCAGCTCGATGGTCCCGGCCTGAGCAAGGCGATGGAAGCGCTGGCCGCGATCTACGAGCAGCTCGGCCGCACCGGCACCTACGCCGCGCTGCGCTTCTCCACCGACACGGCCGATCCGGCCAACGGCGCTCTCTTGCAGAAGGTGCAGGAGCAGGAGACCGCGATCGCGACGACGCTGCTGTTCTTCGAGCTCGAGTGGGCGGCCTTGAGCGACGAGCGCGCCGAAGAGCTTGTGGCGGGCGATGAGATGGACTTCTGCCGCCATCACCTGCTCAACGTGCGCCGCTACCGTGAGCACCTGCTGTCAGAGCCGGAGGAGAAGGTCCTCGCCGAGAAGTCGCTTACCGGCGCGAGCGCCTGGACGCGATTGTTCGAGGAGCTGACCTCCGCGATCGAGGTCGAGCTTCCGCGGGAGAAGGCGCCCCTCGACGTGGCCCTCAGCCGCCTGTCGCTGCCCGACCGCGACGTCAGGCGCGAGACGGCCGAGGCGGTGACTGCCGCCCTCGCGCCCGGCCTGCGCACACGGGGTTTCCTGTTCAACACGCTGCTGGCCGACAAGGCCACCGACGATCGCCTGCGCCACTACCCCCACTGGCTGGCCGCGCGCAACCTTGCCAACGAGGCGAGCGACGAGTCGGTGCAGGCGCTGATCGAGGCCGTCCGCGGCCGCTATGAGATCGCCCGGCGTTGGTATCGCCTGAAGGCGCGGCTGCTCGGCGTCGAGCGGCTCGCCGACTACGACCGCATGGCGTCGGTCACCGAGGATGAGGTCTCCTTCTCCTTCGCGCAGGCCCGGGAGATCGTGCTCGACTGCTACTCCTCGTTCTCCCCCGAGCTGGGGGACGTCGCGCGGCGCTTCTTCGACGAGCGCCGGATCGACGCGCCCGTGCGTCCGGCCAAGCGCGGCGGCGCCTTCTGTGCCTCCGCGGTCCCATCGGTCGAGCCCTACGTGCTGCTCAACTACACCTCCCGCCGGCGCGACGTGCTCACGCTCGCCCACGAGCTCGGCCACGGCGTTCACTTCGCGCTCGCCGCGCGCCAGGGGATCTTCCACCAGGGCACCCCGCTCACGCTCGCTGAGACCGCCTCAGTGTTCGGCGAGACCATCGTCTTCGGACGGCTGCTGGCGGAGGACTCCTCGCCCGCGTCGCGCCTGGCCCTCCTGGCCGAGAACCTAGAGGACACGATCGCCACCGTCTTTCGTCAGGTCGCGATGAACCGCTTCGAGGACCTCGTCCACACCGCCCGCCGCGAGGATGGTGAGCTATCGGTCGATCGCTTCGGCGAGCTGTGGACCGACAGCCAGAGCGAGCTGCTCGGCGACTCGGTCGAGCTGACCGACGGCTACCGCTCGTGGTGGTCCTACATTCCCCACTTCATCGGCTCGCCCGGCTACGTGTACGCCTACGCCTACGGCCAACTGCTCGCGCTGTCGGTGTACGAGCGCTACGAGCAGACGGGCTCAGAGCTCGTCCCGCGCTATCTGGAGTTGCTCGCCGCGGGCGGCTCGCAGAGCCCCGAGGAGCTCGGCCGGATCGTCGGGATCGACCTCGCCGACCCCGGCTTCTGGGAGGCGGGCCTCGACCTCGTCGAGCGCCAGCTGAAGGACGCCGAGGAGGCCGCCGAGGCCTCCGGTCGGGTCTAGAACAGACCGCTGAGCGCGCCGCCCGCGTGGTGCACGAGGTCGAACAGAGGTTGGGGGACGATGCCGAAGAAGATCGTCGCTGCGCCGGCGAGCACCGCGACGAAGACGACCTCGGATTGCGGGCGCGTCGTCGTGGGGTCGGCCTCGGGTGAGCCGCCCGCCAGCACGGGCAGGCCACCTTGAACGGAGGCCGAGGTCGCCTTCCCCGGAGCCTCTCGCATCCACATCGCGGCTATCACCGGTAGGTAGTAGCCGAGCGAGATCATCGAGCCGACGACGATCGCCACGCCCAACCACGTGTACCCGCCCGAGACGGCCGCGTCGATCAAATAGAACTTGCCGATGAACCCGGCCGTCGCTGGGATGCCCGCGAGCGCGAGCATCGAGATCGTCATCGGCCATGCCAGCCACGGTCGCTCGCGACCGAGCCCGGTCACCGCCTGGACCGTGTCGCCGAGGCCCGTTTCCCGCTCGCGCGCGACGATCACCGCAAACGAAGCCATGTTCATCGCCACGTACACGGCCAGATAGAAGACCGTCGCCTGCACGCCCAACCGGCTGGCGACCACCACGCCGGCGAGCATGTAACCGGCCTGCGCCACCGAGGAGTACGCGAGCATCCGCTTCAGCGAGGACTGCCCTAGCGCGCCGACGTTGCCGACGACGATCGTGATCGTCGCCAGCACGGCCACCGCCGGTCCCCAGCTGTTCTGTGCGCCGATCAGCGCGACGTCGAACAGCCGCAGGAACACCCCCAGCGCGGCGACCTTCGTCGCGACCGCCATGAACGCGGTCACCGGTGTCGGCGCGCCCTCATATACGTCCGGGGTCCACTGGTGGAAGGGCGCCACCGAAGCCTTGAAGCAGAGCCCGGCGACGCACAACGCGATCCCCGTAAGCATCAACGGGTCGCTCGTCAGGTCGGTTCCAGAGAGCGCATGGGCGATCGCCGTGAAGTCGGTCGCCCCGGTCGCGCCGTAGATCATCGCGATCCCGTACAGCAGCGTCGCCGACCCCGCCGAGCCGATGATCAAGTACTTCAGGCCCGACTCGAGTGAATGCTCACGCCTCATCTCCGTCGCGCACAGCACGTACAGCGGGATCGACAGCAGCTCGAGGCCGAGGAACACGATCACCGTGTTCTGCGTGCTCGCCAGCAGCGACATGCCGCCGATCGACGTCAGCAGCAGGGCATGGAACTCTCCGTGGGCGGCTTCCCGCGCGGCATGCGAGCGCCATGCCAGCAGCACAGCGCACGCGCCACCGGCGATCAGCGCGAGGTTCAGCACAAGTGTGAGGTCGTCGATTCGCAAGGCGCCTGAGACGATCGACTTCTGCACGTTCCACTGCCAGATCGTCAGCCCGAGCGTGGCGCCGAGCGCCAGGAGGCTGAGCGCGGGCACGACGTGCTCGCGGATCCTCCGCGGGCCGAGCAGCCCGACGAGCAGGACGACTATCGCCCCCCCGAGCAAGCCAATCAGCGGCGACAGGCCGCCGAAGTCCACGTGGGGACCTTTCAGGTGGGCGGTGGCCAGAGTGGTCACGGAGCCCTCCCTTCCTGAGCACGCCCGCGCGCCGATGAGACACCCGCAGACGCCGCATCTTCGCTCCCTGCCGTCTGCGCGGTTGGTGCGCCTTCGGTGTGCGACGGGGCGGTGGGCAGAGTGGCCGCGTGCGCGGCGGCGACGGCCCGCTTGATCGACCCTTCGCTGCGATGGAGTGCGAGCTGGGGATATACCGCGAGGAACAGGATCACGGCGACGAGCGGCACGAGCACGACGCCGTCGAGCAGCCCGATCTCGCGCGAACGCACCTGCGGTCCGACGCGGTTGTGCATCGCCCGGATGAACAGCCGCAGGGCGTACACGCTCGCCATCACCACGCCGGTGAAGGCGAGGATCGCGATCGTGAGCTTCGCTTTGAACACCCCCAGCAGGATCAGGAACTCCCCCGCGAAGTTCGACGAGCCGGGGATCGCGAGCGTGGCGAGCGCGACGATCAGGAACAGGGCCGCCAGCACCGGCGCGCGGAGGGCGATGCCGCCCATCTCGCGCACGTCCTCCGAGCCGCCCGAACGCTGGGAGAGCAGCATCACGATGAACAGCAGCGGCGCGACGACAAGCCCGTGGTTGACCATCTGCAGGAGCGCTCCCTGCGCGCCCTGCGGGTTCAGCGAGAAGATCCCCAGCGTGATGAACCCGAGTTGCGCGACCGAGGAATACCCGGCGATCAACCGCGCGTCGGTCTGCGTGAACGCCACCGCCGAGCCGTACACGATCGACGCCAGTGCGATCACCAGCATCAGCGTCTGGAAGTGCGCCGCCCCCTGCGGGAACAGCGGCAGCGCGATCCGCAGGAACCCGTACGCCCCGACCTTCGACAGCACGCCCGAGAACACCATCAGCACCTCGATCGGCATCGCGCGGTAGCCGTCGGGCATCCATCCGTGCAGAGGGAACGCCGGCATCTTCACGAGGAAAGCGGCGGCGAAGAACAGGAAGATCCATTCCTGCGAGCCTTTGCTCAACGGGATCGTCTGCAGCGTCGAGAGCACGAACGTGATGTGCCCGCCGCCCTGCTGGGCGGCAAGTGCCCCTGTGGCAATCGCCGCGGCGAGCATCAGCAGCGAGCCGACGAGCGTGTAGATCACCAGCTTGATCGTCGCCTTCACCCGGGTGGGTGGGTTCGTGTCCCGGCCCCAGCCGCCGATCAGGAAGTAGAACGGGATCAGCATCAGATCGAAGAAGGCCACGAACAGGGCCAGATCCTGGGCCAGGAATGCCCCGAGCACCGCCGACTCGGCGAGCATGAAGTGGAAGTAGAAGAGCCTCGGCCGCTCCCACCTGCGCAGGTTCGCGGCCAGCACGGCCGCGGCGAACAGCAGCGTCGTGAGCCCCACCAGGAACACGTTCAACCCGTCGATTCCGAGCTTGTAGTGGATGCCCAGCTCCGAGATCCACACTACGTCCGTGACGTGCGTGAGCCCGGGCGCGCCGGCCGAGTAGTCGGCGATGTACCCGATCGCCAGCCCCAGTGAGACGAGCGCGCCGATCAGCGCGACGACGCCGGGGAGCGTCCAGCGGCCGTCGCTCGTCGTCTCGACGCTCCTCGTCGCGTGTGTGCTCGGCTCTGTCGCGCCGGCGTCCTGTCCGCGTTTGCTCTCTGTGTTGGTTGTTGTGTTTGCGTCCTTGCCGCGCGCGCGTGCGTGCGCGCGCGCGACGAAGTGCGGTGAGAGCAATGTCCCGAGCACGCCCGAGGCCGCGGGCAGCCACAAGAGGATTGAGAGCGGGGGCATCTTCAGCGGCCTCTCGTCATGTCTGCAGCAGGAAGTAGAAGCCGACGCCGGTCACGCCGAGCACGAGCAGGGCGGCGTAGTAGCGCAGAAAGCCGCTCTGTGCCGCCCGCACCGCGGCCGAGGAGGCGCGCACGAGGCCGCTCGTCCCACCCACGAGTGTGTCGTCCACGACAAGGCGCTCGAACGTGTCGCGGGCGAAGCGTCCTGCCGCCGCGGCCGGTCGCACGACAATCCAGTCGATGATCTCGTCGAAGTACCACTTGTTCGCGAACAGCTCATACACCGGTCGCATGCGTGCCCGCACGGCGGCCGCCGTCCCCGGCTTGGCCACCCACACGCGATAGGCGATCGCGATCCCCGCGAGGCCGATCACGGTGCCGAGCACAAGGCCGAGCACGAGCAGCCCGTTACGCGTATGCGTCGCATACAGCGAGGAGTCACCGAAGCTGGGTTTGAGGAAGTCATCGATCACGAAGTCCACCTGCGGGATCTGCACCAGGCCCGCGCCGATCGCGCCTACCGCGAGAACGCTCATCGCCACGCGCATCTCAAGTGCGCGCTCGGCGATCGTGTGGTGTGGGCCGGGGAAGCCGACGTCGGTGTCCTCCAGCTCGCCGGTGATCGGATTCGTGGGCGTCTCCGCGTGGTGCAGATGGCCCTCTTCCAGCTCGCGCGCCTCTGCCACCGGCTCGCCGTGGAAGGCACGAAAGATCATCCTGAACGTGTAGATCGCGGTCAGCAGCGCCCCCACGTAGCCCGCTGCGTACAGCGCCCAATGCCAGCCGCCGCGCTCGGCCGTGACGAGCAGGATCTCATCCTTGGAGAAGAAGCCCGAGAACGGCGGCACTCCTGAGAGCGCAAGGCCTCCGATGATGAAGCAGCCGTAGGTGAAGGGCATCGCCTTGCGAAACCCGCCCATCTTCTCGAGCGACTGCTGGCCCGCCATTGCACCGATGATCGACCCCGCTGCCATGAACAGGAGCGCCTTGAAGAACGCGTGGGTCATCAGGTGGAACAGCCCGGCCGCGTAGGCGCCGACCGAGACGCCCATGATCATGTAGCCGATCTGCGACATCGTCGAGTAGGCGATCACTCGCTTGATGTCGGTCTGTACGAGGGCGATCGTGCCGGCTATCAGCAGCGTCGCCGCGCCGACGATCGCGCCCACGTCCTGCGCGGCCGGGGCGAGCTCGAAGAGGGGGTGCATGCGCGCGATCAGGTACACGCCGGCGGTGACCATCGTCGCGGCGTGGATCAGCGCGCTCACAGGCGTCGGGCCTTCCATCGCGTCCGCCAGCCACGTGTGCAACGGGATCTGCGCGGACTTCGCGAACGCACCGACGAGCAGCAGCACACAGCCCGCGACGAGGTCGCCGTCGTTCGTGCCGCCGCCGAACGCGGGGTGGGCGGGCATCGCATCAACGGCGTGGAAGCTCTTCAGGAAGTCGAGCGTGCCGGTGTGCTTGAAGATGAAGTACGTGCCCAGCACGAGCCCGACGTCGCCGACGACGTTGATCACGAACGCCTTGATCCCCGCTTTGGTGGCGCTCGTGCGCCTGTACCAGAACGAGATCAGTAGGTAGGACGCGGCGCCGACGAACGCCCAGCCGACAATCAGCAGCAGGAAGTTGCCGGCAAGCACCAGTACGAGCATCGAGAAGACGAAGAAGTTCAGGTAGGAGAAGTACCGGGCGAAGCCGCGATCCTCCTGCAGGTAGGAGATCGAGTACAGGTGGATCAGCGTTGAGACGCCGGTGACGATCAAGATCATGAACACCGACAGGGGGTCGACGAGGATCGAAAGGCGGGCGTCGATGCCGACCGTCGAGGCGTAGTTCCACAGCGATGACACGAGCTGGCGGTGATCGGAGGAATGCCCCTGCAGCGAGATCAGCGCGCCGAGCGCCGCCAAGAAGGCGAGGAAAATCGCACCCGTTCCGATCCAGCCGGGGGCGCGCGCGGGCAGCACGCGGAACCCGACCGCGGTCGTGACCGTGCCGAGCAGGGGAAACCCGAGAACCAGCCATGCGTACGTCGTCGTGCTCATATCTCTTGCGCCGCCTCCGCGCGGCCACGCGTGACAGGGATCATCCCTGCAGCTCCCGGAGCTCGTCCACGTCCACCGGCAGCCGGCGGCGGTAGATCGCGACGATCATGCCGAGCCCGATGCAGACCTCGCAGGCGGCGACGGTCATCACGATCAGTGCGAGGATCTGCCCGTCGCCGTTGCCCCACGCGCGCGCGAACGCGATCAGGGCGAGGTTGCCCCCGTTCAGCATCAGCTCCAGGCACAGCAGCACCACGAGGGGATTGCGGCGGGTGATCACGCCGACGGCTCCGAGCGTGAACACGATCGCAGAGACGGCCAGGTACCAGGCGATGCTCACGGCCGGTGTCTCCCCACTCCCTCGGCGGTCGTACCGGTCCCCTGGGGGCGCAGAAGGTCGAGCGGAGTCAGCACCCTGTGTCCGTCCTCCTCGCCGAGGCCGCCCCTGCGGCGCGCGAGCACGACCGCACCGACGGCGGCGATCAGCAGCAGGAACGAGGCGACCTCGAACGCGAGCAGGAACCGCGTGAGCAGGAGCTTGCCGATGTAGGCGGGGGTGCCGTATGTTTGCGGGCCAGGGCTATATCCGGCGCCATACCCGTCGATCGCCTGAAGCCCCGTGCCGAGCAGCGCGATCAAGAGCTCGACGAGGAGAGCCGCGCCGAGGACCGCCCCGCCGAGGCGCATCCCCGAGCCACCGGAGCCGGCGACGCCTCCTCCTCGCAGGCGCTCGCCGAGAGTCTCGCTCTCACCGCCGACGTAGGCGACGACGAACACGTACAGAACCATCACCGCTCCCGCGTACACGACGACCTGCACGGCGGCGACGAACTCCGCGCGCAGCAGCAGGAACAGCACGGCGAGCGAGATCAGATGGCCGACCAGTGCCAGCACGCTGTAGAAGGGGTCGCGCAGGACGACGACGCCGACGGCGCCGGCGATCGCGCCGAAGCCGGCGATGAAGAAGAGGACCGCGCTCACTCGTTCTCGTTCCTCAGCGGTGCGCGCTCCAGCGGCTCGGCCAGCAGCATCTCCTTGGTGAAGATCAGATCCGAGCGGTCGTAGTCCGAGAGCTCATAGTCGTGGCCCATCGTGATCGCGTCGAACGGGCAGGCGATCTCGCAGTAGCCACAGAAGATGCAACGCGACAGGTTTATCTCGTACACCGCCGCGTAGCGCTCGCCCGCGGAGACGCGATGCTCGGCCGTGTTCTCGGCGGCGACGACCCTGATGCAGTCGGCCGGGCAGGCGGCGGCGCACAGCGAGCAGCCGACGCACTTCTCCAGGTGGGTGTCCTCGAAGCGGTGAAGCTTGTGCCGGCCTCGGAAGCGCGGGTACACGGGGGTCTTCTCCTCCGGGTACTGCAGGGTGACGGGTGTTTCCCGAAAGCGGCCAAAGGTCGTCGCGAGGCCTCGCACGGTCTCTCGGAACGTGCGCCAGGTGCTGCGCGCGGCGCCCGGCGCGGGGGTGCGCTGAACCTCGATCATGTCGTCGCCGGGATTCCAGCTCATCAGTGCGTCACCACCACGAGCACGGCCGTGACCAGTGCGTTGAGCGTTGCCAGCGGCAGCAGCACCTTCCAGCCGAAGCTCATCAGCTGGTCGTAGCGCAACCGCGGCAGTGTCGCACGGACCCAGATGAACAGGAACGTGACGAGCGACATCTTGAAGAGCACGATGATCGGGTCGAGGAAACCGGGCGGGTGGATGCCGAACGGCAGGAGCCATCCCCCCAGGAACACGGTTGTGACGATGCCGGAGACGACGAGCACGTTGAGGTACTCGGCGAAGTAGTAGGAGGCGAAGCGCCCTCCGCCGAACTCCGTGTTGTAGCCGCCGACGAGCTCGGCGTCGGCCTCGGTCAGGTCGAACGGCACCCGGTTGGTCTCGGCGAAGCTCGCGGTGAGAAAGATCAGGAAGCCAAAGAACTGGGGCACGATGTACCACATGCCCGCTTGGGCTTGGACGATACCGGTCAGCGAAAGCGTCTGTGCGGTGAAGATCACCCCGACGAGCGCCAACCCTTGAGAGACCTCGTAGGAGATCAGTTGGGCGGCGCCGCGCATCGCCCCGAGGAACGAGTACTTCGAGCCGGAGGCCCAGCCGCCGAGCATGATCCCGTAGAACGCGATCCCTCCGAGCGCGAACAGGTACAGCGGACCGATCGACACGTCGAGCCCGTACAGCCCCACGGGCGTCCCGAAGATGTGCTGCACGTTGCCAAACGGGATGATCGCAAACGCCGCGACGGCGGTGAGGATCGAGATCAGGGGAGCCAGCACGAACAGGAACCCGATCGAGCTGGTCGGGCGGAACTGCTCCTTGGTGAGCAGCTTGACGATGTCCGCGAGCGGTTGCAACGCGCCGAAGGGGCCGACGCGGTTGGGCCCGTAGCGGGCCTGGAATCGCCCGAGCAGCTTGCGCTCGGCGAGCAGCACCACCGGTACGAGCTGCAGGCCGACGGCGAAGATCACGATCGCCTTGACGATCTGGATCCACCACGGCTCGAAGTAGCCGACGAGTGCGATCACGAGTGCGCCACGGTCGCTCGCCGATCTTCCAGGCGCACCCCTTTGCCACCGATCTCTTCGAGCGTCAGCCCGGCGTAGAACGGCACCGCCTCGAACAGCAGCCGCGAGGCCACCGCCCCGTTGAGCACTTCGAGGTCGATGCCGACGCGCCGGGCGAGGTCGGCGAGAATCCACCACTCCGCGCGCGTGGCGCCCGGATGCGCGACGGCCTGTCGCAGGCGTTGGATGCGCCCGTCCGGGTGCACGACGGTCCCTTCCTTCTCCGGGTAGGCCTGCGCCGGGAAGACCACGGTCGCGTGCGTGCGCACGCCCTCGGTGAGGAATGCCGCGTGGGCGACGACCGTGCTCGCACGCTCAAGCGCGCGCTCCCACCGAGCGCTGTCCCAGTCCGAGCCTGCCAGCGGATCTACGCCGAGCAGGTAGAGCGCGCTCAGCTCACCGTCGATCAACCCGGCGGCGATGCCGGGGGCGTCGAGGCCGTCCTCGCCGACAACCTCGAATCCCGGACCCGAGTTAGGCAGTACGCCGGCCTCGCGCAGGCCGCGCCCGTTGGCGTGCGCGGGGATTTCAAGCAATCCCGCGCCCTTGGTCTCGGCCAGCGACAGCGTCGCGGCGAGGTCGAGCAGCGCCCGGGCCGCGCGCTCACCGTCGGGTCCGGCTGTGAGGCGCTCTCCCCACAGCACGACGATCTCCTCACCGGCGGCGGTCAGCTCCCGGGCAAGCTCGCGAGCCGATTCCTCGCCCAGCAGTTGATGCGAGCTCGCCCGCAGGAGCTTCATCCCGTGACGGCGCACGCCCTTGCGCAGGCGCAGGTCGAGGATCGGCGCATCCTCGATCGGCTCGGTGTCGAGCACGAGCACCGCGTGCGCGAACTCGAGGTCCGAGACCTTCGCCTGGAGACTCGGGTCGCCCAGCGCTCGGTGCAGCTCGAGCGGCAGTGCGCCGGCCACGCGCGAGTCGAGGTGGGGCGAGCCGAGACCCTCGCGCATCAGACGCGCGAGCAGCAGGCCCTCCTCGCCCGTGGCCTGACCGCCGGCGAGCGCACCGGTGCTCTTGCCCGCGCGCCCCAGGCCGGTCGCCGCCTCTTCGAGCGCGCGCTCCCAGGAGACGGGGCGCAGCTCGCCGCCGTCGCGGATCAGTGGCTCGGTCACTCGCTCCTGCCCACCGAGCCTTGGATAGGCGAAGCGGCCCCTGTCGCACAGCCAGCCGTCGTCGACCTCCGGATTGTCGCGAGCGAGCACGCGCATCACGCGCTCGTCGCGGACGGTCAGCGAGACGTTGCACTGCGACGGGCACAGCGTGCACACAGATCCGGCGTCCTCGACGTCCCACGGACGCGCGCGGAAGCGATAGGCACGCGAGGTCAGCGCGCCGACCGGGCACAGCTCGACGATGTTGCCACTGAAGGGCGCTTCGTAAGGGTGTCCGTCGAACGTCGCGACATACGAGTGGGCGCCGCGCTCGAGCAGCACGAGCTGATAGTCCTCGGCGATCTCCTGCGAGAAGCGCACGCAGCGGTAGCAGAGGATGCAGCGCTCGCGGTCGATCGCGATCGTCGGCGAGAGCTCGAGCGGCTTGACGAAGTGGCGCTTGGGCTCGATAAAGCGCGAGACGCCCGAGCCCCAGCCGAAGGTGATGTCCTGCAGTGGGCACTCGCCGCCCTTGTCGCACACCGGGCAGTCGAGGGGATGGTTGATCAGCAGGAACTCGACGATCGACTGCTGGGCGATCTTGACGCGGTCGCTCTGCGTGTGCACGACCATGCCGTCCTTGACCGGCGTTGAGCATCCGGTCTGCAGCTTGGGAATCCCTTCGATTTCCACGAGGCACATGCGGCAGGCGCCGACCGGGTTGCCGAGCTTGGGCTCGTAGCAGAAGACCGGGATCTCGACGTCGCCGTGCTTGGCGGCGTCGACGAGCATCGAGTTCTCAGGCGCCTGGACCTCCAGGCCGTCGATCGTGAACGTGATCGTGCGCTGCTCCGGGCGCGGCATCAGCTATGCGCCTCCTCTATGCGTGCCTGCGGCGCCGCGGTGCTCGCCCGGGGCCTGATCGCCCGCGCCGTGCGCCGCGAGCTCTCCGCGAGGCGGGAGCTCTGACTCGAGCGCCCCCTGGGCGGCGAGCGCCGCGTCAGATGCGATGGGGGTGGATGCTCCCAGTCCGTTACGCCCGCGCGCGGCCTCTATATGGGCCTCGAACTCGGGACGGAACTTGGCGATCATCGAGCCGATCGGCATCGCCATCGCGTCACCGAGCACGCACAGGCAGTTGCCGATGATGTGCTCCTGGACCGAGGCCATGATGTCGAGGTCCATCGGCGTGGCCTCACCCGAGTCGATCCGCTCGAGCATCTTCACCGTCCAGTTGGTTCCCTCGCGGCACGGGGTGCACTTGCCGCACGACTCGTGGCGGTAGAACTTCGCGACCTTCATCGCCAGGTCGACGATTGGCGTGGAGTCGTCGACGACGATGATCGCGCCCGAGCCGAGCATCGAGCCGGCCTTGCCGAGCGAGTCGAAGTCGTAGGGCACGTCGAGGTCCTCCGGTGTCAGCACAGGCGCCGAGGAGCCGCCGGGGAACCAGCACTTGATCTCCCGACCTTCGGGAGGACCGCCGGCGAGTCCGTAGATGATCTCCCGCGAGGGAATGCCCAGCTCGATCTCGTAGTTGCCCGGCCGCCGCACGTTCCCGGAGATGCTGACGAGCTTCGTGCCGGTGGAGGTCTCGACTCCGAGCTTCGCGTACTCGGCGCCGCCGATGCGCACGATCGCCGGCACGGTCGACAGCGTCTCGACGTTGTTGATCAACGTCGGTCCCTGGTAGAGGCCCTGGTTGGCCGGGAAAGGCGGCTTCAGGCGTGGGTTGCCGCGCTTGCCTTCCAGCGAGTCGAGCAGCCCGGTCTCCTCGCCGCAGATGTACGCGCCCGCCCCGCGGTGCACGACTAGCGACAGCGAGTGCCCCGAGCCAAGGATGTCCTCGCCGATGTACCCCGCCTCGCGGGCTTCCGCCAGCGCGGCGTCGAGCACGTCGGCCGGCAGCGCATACTCGCCGCGGATGTAGATGAACGAGCGGGTCGTACCCGCGGCGTATGAGGCGATCACGATGCCCTCGATCAGCATGTGCGGCGTCTTCTGCATCAGTTCACGGTCCTTGAACGTGCCGGGCTCGGACTCGTCGGCGTTGCACACGAGGTACTTGTCCATCGAGCCCTTCGGCAGAAACGAGACCTTCTTGCCCATCTGAAAGCCGGCGCCGCCACGCCCGCGCAGGGCGGAGGCTTCGAGTTCGTGCAACACCTCTTCTGGCGACATCTCCCCGAGCGCCTTGCGCAGCGAGTCGTACCCGCCGCGGCGTTCGTACACCTCCAGAGTGCACAGCCCCGGCTCGTCGATGTCTTTGAATAGGAGCTTCACGTGCCGGCTTCCGGGTCGGCGACGCGACGTCGAGCCAGTTGCTTCTCCGGGAGCACGGGCCGTCCGGCGCGCACGTCGTCGAGCAGCCGCGGCACGTCGGCCACCGCCAGCGGACCGACGTACACGCCGTCGACGGAGACCATCGGCGCTATGTCACACGCGCCGAGGCACTCGAACGCGCGCACGTTGAATTCGTCCGGGTCATCCTTCGTGGCGTCCTGCACGGCCTCCAGCAGCGCGTCCGCGCCGCACAGCGAGCAGGAGATGTTCGTGCACACATACATGCTGTGCCGTCCCACCGGCGAGTTCTCGAGCATGTCGTAGAAGCTCGCCACCGACTCCAGGTAGGCCGGAGTCACGCGCATCACGCATGCGACCTGGTCGATCGCCTCGGGCGAGCACCATCCGTGCACGCGCTGGGCGGCGGCGAGCGCCGGCAGCGCCGCCGAGCGGCTGTCGGGGTAGTTGGCCATGTGCGCCTCGATCTCGGCACGCAACTCCGCGGGGACGGTCATCGGTCGATCCCCCCGAGGATCGGATCGAGCATCGCCGTCGTGGCGATCATGTCGGCGATGTAGCTGCCGCGGGCCATCGGCGCGAGGGCTTGGAGGTTGACGAAGCTCGGGTCGCGCATGTGCACGCGCGCGGGCTTTGCGGAGCCGTCGGAGCGTATGAAGCAGCCGAGCTCGCCACGAGGCGACTCGATCGGATGGTAAACCTCGCCTGGCGGAACTCTGAACCCCTCGGTGACCAGCTTGAAGTGATGGATCAACGCCTCCATCGAGGTGGCGAGCTCGTGGCGAGGCGGGAGTGCGACCTTGCGATCGCCGGTTATGTGCGGTCCCTCGGGCAGGCCGTCCAACGCTTGCCCGACGATCTTCACCGACTCGTATATCTCGGCCAGCCGCACGGCGTAGCGGTCGTAGTTGTCACCGACCGTGCCGACCGGGATCTTGAAGTCGAAGTCTCCGTAGGAGCTGTACGGCGCCGCCTTGCGCAGATCCCACGGGTTGCCGGCCGCACGCAGGAGGGGTCCCGTCACACCCAGCCCGAGCAGCGTCTGCGCATCCAGCGGACAGGTGCCGCGCAGTCGCTGAAGCACGATCTCGTTGGAGTTCAGGATCGCCCCGTACTCATCGGCCCGTCCGGGCATGATCTTCAGGAACTCACGCAGCTTCGGTGCGAAGCCGGCCGGGATGTCCTCGATCACGCCGCCGACCTGGAAATACCGGGTGTGCATGCGCGCGCCGGAGGACATCTCGAACAGGTCGAGGATCATCTCGCGCTCTCTCAGGCAATACAAGAAGATCGAGGTCGAGCCCAAATCGAGCGCGCTCGTGCCCAGCCAGATCAGGTGCGAGGCGATGCGGTTCAGCTCGAGATGAATCACGCGCAGGTACTGGGCGCGGGTGGGCACCTCGACCTCGAGCAGCGCCTCCACCGCACCGACGTAGGCCATCGCGTTGAAGTAGTACGCGAGGTAGTCCATCCGCTCGACGATCGGGATCACCTTCCAGTAGGCCTTGTCCTCGGCCGTCTTCTCGATCCCCGTGTGGACATAGCCGACGATCGGTTTGATGTCGCGCACGATCTCGCCTTGGAGGGTGACGAGCAGCCGCAGGACGCCGTGGGTGGCCGGGTGATGAGGACCGAAGTTGAGCGTCAGCAGCTCGTCCGTCGTCTCGGCGCGGTCGCCGTCGCCGTCGCCGGGGGTGCCCTTGATCTCCGATTCCTCGACGCGGGACAGCGTGATGCTCTGCTCGCGCCGGCGGTACGCGGATAGGCCGGGGCCCTCGGCTTCGGGCGGGCTCATTCGCGCGACTCCAGCCACCTGGCCTCGTCGAGCGTGAATATGACCGGTTCGCCTCCGATTGGGAAATCGCGCCGCTGGGGGTGGCCCTCGTAATCCTCCGGCATCAGGATCCGGCGCAGGTCCGGATGGCCGTCGAAGACGACCCCGAACATGTCATAGACCTCGCGCTCCTGGTGGTTGGCGGTCGGCCAGTCCTCGCTCACCGACGCGACCCTCGGCGCGTCGCAGGGCACCCGCAGCTTGACCGTGATGCGGTCGACGCTGCCCATGTCGAGCAGCTCGTAACACACACCGAGGCGCGGCTCCTCGGGGTAGTGGTCGACGCCGTGCACGCTCGCCAGGAATGTGTATCCCAATCCGCGCAGGTGCTGGAGTGTCTGGCGGATCCCCCGCGGGTCGATCGCGAGCGTGGCGCGTTCGCGGAAGTAGACCGTCTCCAGAACGGTGTCACCCAGGTCGTGGGCGATCAACTCGAGCCCGGTGGCGTCAGGCACCGGGGATGATCTCCTCCGTGCCGACGGCGTCATAGCGCCGGCGCCAGCCCATGTCGGGATCGTCCTGGACCATCTTGCGCAGCTTCAGCACGCCGTGCATCAGCGCCTCGGGACGTGGCGGGCAGCCGGGCACGTGCACGTCGATCGGCATGAACTTGTCGGCCGGCACCAGTGCGTAGTTGTTGAACACGCCCATCGACGAGCAGCAGGCGCCCATCGAGATCGCCCACTTCGGCTCGAGCATCTGGTCATAGAGGCGGCGAATGATCGGCGCCATCTTGATCGACACGCGTCCCGCGAGGATGATCAGGTCGGACTGGCGCGGGGAGGCACGGAAGGCTTCCCATCCGAACCGTCCGATGTCCATGCGCGGACCGGCAGCATGAAACTGCTCCATCGCACAGCACGCGAGGCCGAAGGCGAGCGGAAAGAAGGAGTTCGAGCGTGCCCACGCGATCGCCTGGTCGAGCGTCGTCGTCAGCATGCGCTCTTCCACGTAGCTCTCGAGCTCTGTGCCCTCCAGGTGCGCCGATCGGTTCGGGCCCTCGATCGCGCTGCCGCGCAGCATCTGGCTCGCGTTCAAGGATTGCGCACGCATACCTCCACTGGCCCCCGGCGATCCCGGGCTCGTGCCGCGTGTGCCCACCTGTTCGCGCTTTACGTCCACTCCAGCGCACCCCGTCGCCACACGTATACGAGCGCGACGAACAGCAGCGCGACGAACACGATCGTCTCGGCCAGCGCGAAGCTCCCGTAGGCCCGCAGCTCGACCGCGATCGGATACAGGAAGACGACCTCGATGTCGAACAGGATGAACAGCATCGCGATCAGGTAGAAGCTGATCCCGAAGCGCATGCCATGCCGAATCTCGGAAGGTAGCCCGCACTCGTATGGATCCTGCTTGTGAGGCGTTGCGCGGCGTGGCCCGATGAATGAGTTGAGCGCCGCGAACGCTCCGCCGACTGCGCCACCGAGAACGAGGAAAACGATCGCCGGTAGGTAGCTGCGCAACACCGACGCTGTTATATCACCGCTTGTGGCAGAGTGTTACATAGTGACGATCGGCTCGATATTCGGGGGGAGAAGGGGTCGATGACGAGCGCCGTCGCCGTCGTCGCCGGCGCGGTCGCCGTGGCGGCGCTCAACGCGATCCCAGGTCTGCTGGGCGGTTGGCTGTGGTATCGGGGTCGGTCGGAGCGGCTCGACGCGTTCTGGGTGCTGTTGCGGGTGGGACAGGGCTCGGCGCTGGCGTTTGCGCTGGCCGTCGGCTCACTGGCCGCGGCGAGCAGGTACTCGAGCGATCAGCTGTTCTACCTGTACGCGCTGCTGCCGCTCGCGGTCGGCTTCGTCGCCGAGCAGCTCCGTGTGGCCTGCGCACAGACGATCCTCGACCAGCGTGAGCTGAACGACGCGCGGGCGGTGGGCGAGTTGCCCGAGCAGGAGCAGCGGAGCGTCGTGGCCGAGATCGTGCGCCGCGAGATGGGTGTGATGGCGATCTCGGCACTCGTGGTCGTGTTCCTGGCGTTGCGCGCGGCGGGCACGGCCCACGGGTTCTGACTCGCGGAGATATATATTGCGCCGCGCATGAGGGTTCCTCGCAAGAGCGCCGCCACGATCATCCTGCCCATCGCATTGGCCACCATGGCCGCAGGGGTCGCCGGTTGCGGGTCACAGGGCATCGGGCTCACCAAGAGCGACTCCAACTACCGTGGCGCCGTGCTGTTCCGCGACCACTGCTCCGGCTGTCACACGCTGTCGGTGGTCGGTGCGCAGGGATCGGCGTCGAGCATCAAGAACCGCGTCCGCACCAGCGGCCCGAACTTCAATATCCGCAAGGAGAACCAGGAACAGGTGCTGTATGCGATTCGCAACGGCGGCTTCTCCGGGGCGATCATGCCGGAGAACATCGTCGTCGGCGACGACGCACGAGACATCGCCAAGTTCCTCGTCGCGTACTCCGGGCACCAGGGGCAGAAAGTGCCCTCCGTGAACATCACACTGCAGACCAAATAGGCCGCGGCGACGGCGGGGCATGCTCGACCTCAAGCGAATCCGCGAGCAGCCCGACGCGGTTCGCGCGGCGCTCGAACGGCGCGACGCCGGCTGGGGGGAGATCGTCGCCGAGATCCTCCAAAAGGATCAGGAGTGGCGAGCCGCGACGACCGCCGCGGAGAGCTTGCGGTCCACGCAGAAGATGCGCTCAGAGGCATTCGCCGCCGCGAAGGCGCGTGGCGAGGATGCGCCTGACCTGCTCGCCGCGATGCAGGAGATGAGCGGGCAGGTCAAGGAGTACACAGAGCTTGCGACCAGCGCCAAGGAGAGGCTCGATGCGCTCGTCGCTCGCTTGCCGAATATTCCAGACGCGACCTCGGCGCCGGGTCCCGAGGACGAAGAGATCAAGCGGGTGGGAGAGATCCCACAGTTGGCCTTCGAGCCCCGAGACCACCTCGAGCTCGCCGGCGAGAGGATCGACATGGAGCGTGCGGGGAAACTCTCCGGCTCGCGCTTCGCCTACCTGAAAGGCGACCTCGTGTTCCTCGAGCTGGCGCTCGTGAGCTGGGTGCTGCAGAAGCTGCGTGGGCATGGGTTCGAGCCGGTCATCCCGCCGGTGCTTGTGCGCGAGCGGGCGCTCTACGGGACTGGTTTTCTGCCGGACACCGAGCAGCAGATCTACCGGCTCGCCGATGACGAGCTCTACCTCGTGGGGACTTCAGAGGTGGCGCTCGCCTCACTGCACGACGGGGAGATCCTCGATGCTGAGCGGCTGCCCCTGCGCTATGCGGGCTTCTCACCGTGCTTCCGCCGCGAGGCGGGCGCCGCCGGCAAGGATACGCGGGGGATCTTCCGTGTGCACCAGTTCGACAAGGTCGAGATGTTCAGCTTCGTCTCGCCCGAGAGCTCGACCGCCGAGCACGAGCGGATCTTGGCGATCGAGGAGGAGATCCTGCGGGAGCTCGAGCTGCCCTATCGCGTCGTCAACATCGCCGTGAGCGACCTCGGGAGCCCGGCAGCGAAGAAGTACGACTGCGAGGCGTGGCTGCCCAGCCAGGGGCGCTACCGCGAGCTGACGTCGTGCTCGAACACCACCGACTACCAGGCGCGTCGCCTGAACGTCCGCACAAGGGCGCAGAAGGGGCGCCCTGAGGTGCCGCACACGCTCAATGGGACGGCTGTCGCCGTGGGACGGACGATCGTGGCGCTGCTGGAGAACGGCCAGCGCGCCGACGGGAGCGTGAGGCTGCCGGAGTGCCTCGTTCCCTATGGCGCCCCCGTGGAGCTGGCGAGCGCTCAGTGAAGTTGGATGTGGTCGGCCTCGGCGGCGCCGGGGAACGGCCGCGTGAGGCCGAACTGGTTCAAGGTCGACTCCGGCACGCCCTCGACACCGGGAGTGTCGGAGGCTTCGCCGCGCGTGTGCGGGTCGTTGGCAAAGCCGCCTACCTCGACCGAGTGCTGTGGCGAGCGATAGCCGGAGACGCCGATCAGGTGCAGGTGAAGAGCCTTGCCCATCGTGTTCAGGCGCGAGGCGATCGTGGGCTCGTTACCGACGCTGTAGTTCGTGCCGGCGGCGGGGAAGAACCCGTATTCGCCGCTGGTGGCCAGCGAACCGCCCCCGGCAAATGGGCCGCTGACGGCGAAGGACTGGTTCTGGGCCGCGAGCTCGCGCGCTTGGATGCTCGACAGCTCATGTTCGAGCGATTGGCGGTGCGCGCTCAGTGAGCTGAGCTCGGCGCTCTTCTTGTCGCGAGCGCGGATGTACTGGAGCTGGCGGTCGACGAGCGCGAGGTGCAGTTGGGCGACCTCGTCGCGCTGCACGAGCGCGGCCGCGGTAGCGCGCGCCTGGCGAGCCTCGAGGTCCGCGAGCCGGGCCGCCTGGACGCTGACCGCCTTGCGCTCGGCGATCACGAGCAGGGTGGCCTGCGCGTTCTCGCGGGCGATGGCTTTGAGGTTGTCGACGCGCTCGAGCAGGTCGGCGAAGCCGTGCGCCTGCAGGACGACGGTGGCGATGTCGGGTGGCGGGGACTCATAGGAGGCGATGACTTGGGCGACGAGCACCTGTCGATCGTGCCCGAGCTGGAGGCGCAGCACGGCGAGGCGCAAGCGAGCCCCATGCAGCTTGGACTTCAGGTCGAGCAGCTGGCTGCGCTCGAGCGCGAGCGCGGATTCAAGCGCGCTGAGCCGCGTCTGCAGGTCGTCGATGCTGCCCTGGAACCCTTGGATCTGGTGGGTGTCGGCGCCGATGCCGGAGTGCAGCCGTGCTTCGTGGGACTGCGATGCGGAGATCCGGCTTTCGAGCGTCCCGGGAGTCGAGCCGACCGCGGCGTGCGGCGCGAGGGCCGTCACGGCGATGGCGACGATGGCTGCGCCCGAGGCGCTCGCGCGCGCGAGCAGTCGGCGCGGGGGTGAGCCACGGCGGGAAGGACCTCGAGACATGAGGCAGCCAAGCTAGTCAGACAGGGACGCGAGCACAAGGGATCTGCTGTTTCTGCAAGCGCGCTTGCGAGGCGCTCGCAGGGCGCCGTCTACCCGCCAGGCGTCTGACGGACCTCCATTTGCGAGGTGGGCCGGCGAGTCGTCCGCCACGCTGACTAGACATTAAGAAGATAATCTCTATTGGTACTATCAAGCTGGCGGCATAGGGGCTGTGGACGTATGGGTCCGGTCCGACATACCGCGCTCGCGCGGGGGGCGTGGAGGAACTGCGTGGAGGAAATTCAGCGAACGAGGATCTTGGAGGCGATCGCCGAGCTGACGGCCGAGCGCGGCGCGGGCGAGGGTGCGGCCGCCGTGACGATCGCGCACATCGTCGAGCGGGCGGGCGTCTCGCGCGCGACCTTCTACGAGCTGTTCGCCGACCGGGAGGCATGTCTGGTGGCGGCGTTCGATCTCGGAGTGGAGCGAGCGGCCGCGAGGATCGTGCCGGCGTACACGGCCGAGTCGCGCTGGCGTGACGGTCTCAGAGCGGGGATGGCCGCATTCCTGGCATTCCTCGAAGACGAGCCTGCGCTCGCGCGGTTGTGCGTGGTGCATGCCATGGGCGGCGGTCCGATCGTGCTGGTCCACCGCACCGAGGTGCTCGAACGGCTCTGGGAGGTCGTCGATCGTGGGCGCCTGGAGAGTCCCACCGGCAAGGAGGATCCTCCCGCGGTGATGGCGGAGGGGGTCGTCGGGGCAGTGTTGTCGGTCGTCCAGAACCGTCTGCAGAGCGACTCGGACGAGCGCCCGTTGATGGAGCTGTTCGGGCCGCTGATGAGCCTGCTCCTGTTGCCCTACCTTGGGTCGAGCGCGGCGCGGCGTGAGCTGACCCGGCCGCCACCCAGGGTGGAAGTCCGTCCCGGCGAGACGTCCTCGGCTACGGAATCGCGCTTCGAGGACCCTGGCGTCAGGCTGACCTACCGCACGGCGCGCGTGCTGACCGCGATCGCCGAGTTTCCCGGCGCGAGCAACCGCGAGGTCGCTGAACGGGCGGGCATTGTCGACCAGGGCCAGATCTCCAAGCTGCTTGGCCGGCTCGAGGCCCAGGGACTGATCGCGAAAATGGGCGAGGTCTCCTCGCGCGGAGCGCCCAACGCATGGCGACTGACCGACCGCGGCGAGCGGGTAGAGCGCGTGGCCGACGGACGCTCACCGGGCGGCTCGCCGCAGTTGCGCCGGTAGGCGTCTATCCGGAAAGGGTTCGGCCTGGTGGTGGCCGGTCACGTAGCTGTCCTCGGACTCGAGCCCTTACGCTGAGGCCGTGTCGCGTCCGTTCGGCCTGCTGCTCGCGCCAGATCCGCCACCACGGCGGGTGGGTGTGGTCGTCGCGCTGGCGGCGGTGGCGTTGTGCACGGCGATTCTCTACCCGCTCGAGCACGTCGCGCCAGTCGTTTCGCTGGGAGTGGTCTACCTGCTGGCGGTGCTGGTCGTCTCGATCGTCTGGGGGGGAGCGCTCGGCGTGGCAACGGCGCTCGTCAGCGCAGGCGCGTTCAACTTCTTTCACCTGTCACCGGTCGGACACTTCACGATCAGGGAGTCGAGCAACTGGGTGGCGCTGGTCGCGTTCCTGGTCGCGGCGGGGCTCGCGAGCTCGGTCGCGGAGGTGACGAGGGCCCGAGCGCGCGACGCCGATGCTCGCAGGGTAGAGGCCGATCTGGCAGCGGAGATGGCGCGGCTGCTGCTGCGCGGCAACAGCCTCGCCGACGCGCTGCCGACGGCCGCCGCGCGCCTGGCCCACGCGCTCAAGCTGTACTCCGCCGCGATCGTGATGGAGGCGGTCGAGGGAGATGCGCGCAGCGTCGCGTTCCCGCTGCGCGAGGGAACGAGGCGCCTGGGAACGCTGCTCGTGGGAGCGGACAGCTCCGAGGCGAGCCTGCGCCGCCTGCAGGAGCGCATCGTGCCGGCGCTCGAGGCGCTGCTCAGCGCGGCGCTCGAGCGCGAGGAGCTCCTCGGGGGAGTTGTCGAGACGGCTGCCCTGCGGCGGGCGGACGTCGTCAAGACGGCTCTGCTGCGCGCCGTCTCCCACGATCTGCGCTCGCCCTTGACGGCGATCTCGGCGGCGGGCGAGGCGGTTGCCTCCGCATCGCTCTCGCCCCGTGAGCGTGAGGAGATGGCGGCGGTGATCTTGGGCGAGGCACGTAGGCTCTCGCGCCTGGTCGACAACCTGCTCGACCTCTCCCGCCTCGAAGCGGGAGCCGCCGAGCCGCGTCGGGACTGGACCTCGATCGAGGAGGTGCTTCGCGCGGCCGTCGGTGAGGTGGGGGCACGCCCGGAAGAGCTCAGCTTGTCGATCGATCGCGATCTGCCGTTGGTGAGAGTCGACGCGGTGCAGGTGGAGCGCGCGTTCGTGAACGTGCTGGAGAACGCACGACGCCACTCCGGCGGGCATCCTGTGTCGGTGCGGGCTCGCGCCGTGCGCGAGCGCATGATCGTGCGCGTCGTCGACCGTGGCCCGGGGATTCCATCGGCGCAGCTCGAGCGGGTGTTCGAGCCGTTCTATCGCGCCGGTACGGCGAATGGCGGGCATCGCGGCTCGGGTCTTGGCCTTGCCATTGCCCGCGGCTTCACCGAGGCCAATGCCGGGACGCTGCACGTCGAGTCGCTGCCGGGCCAAGGGGCGACGTTCGTGTTCGAGTGGTCCCTGGCGCGGGACGCCGCGTGAGCTCGCCGCTCACATCCGCATCCGCATCCACGTCCGCCACGCGCGTGCTGGTGGTGGACGACGAGCCGCAGATAGTGCGAGCGCTGAAGGTGGTGCTGCGCGAGGCCGGGTTCGAGGCGGTCCCCGCCGTGAGCGCCTCCGAGGCGCTCGATCTTGCCGCCGTGCGTCCGCCGGAGGCGGCGATCGTCGATCTTGTGCTGCCTGACGGCGACGGGGTCGAGGTGACGCGCAAGCTGCGCGAATGGAGCGAGATGCCGATCCTCGTGCTCTCGGCCGTCGGAGAGGAGGAGCAGAAGGTGAGGGCGCTCGAGGCGGGAGCTGACGACTACATCACCAAGCCGTTCGGCGCTCGCGAGCTGGTTGCGAGGTTGCAGGCCGCGCTGCGCCGCGCGGCGCGCACCGAGGAGGAGCCGAGGGTGATGGTCGAGGGATTGGAGATCGACCTGGCCGCGCGGCTCGTGCGCCGGGATTCCGAGCCGGTCCATCTGACCCCGATTGAGTTCGACCTGCTGCGTGTGCTCGTGCGCAACCGCGGGCGGCTGATGACCCACCGCAAGCTGCTCGCGGAGGTGTGGGGTCCGGAGTACGTGCACGACATCCAGCCGCTGCGCACGCACATCGCGCGGCTGCGCGCGAAGATCGAGCCGGAGGGCGATGCGGGACCGCGCTACATCGTGACCGACCCGGGCGTGGGTTACAGGTTCGCCGGCTGAATCCTCGCGCGGCCTTGACAGGTGACTAATTAGTCACGTATCATGGCGGCATGGATGACGTATTCAGGGCACTCGCCGATCCGACGCGCCGGAGCCTGCTCGACGAGCTGTTCGAGCACGACGGGCAGACACTCAGCGCGCTCGAGCGGCGATTGCCGATGACGCGCTTCGGCGTGATGAAGCACCTCAAGGTGCTCGAGCAGGCGGGTCTGCTGACCACCAAACGACAGGGCCGGGAGAAGCTGCACTTCCTGAACCCCGTTCCGATCAGGCTCGTCCACGACAGATGGGTGAGCAAGTACTCAGAGCCATGGGCGGCGACGCTCAGCGGCCTCAAGAAAGGACTGGAGGACAAGGCGATGGAAAAGGTGTTTGAGATCTACATCAAAACGACCCCGGAGCGTCTCTGGGAAGCGATCACCGACAGCGAGATGAGGCAGAAGTACACCTTCGGGGTGGGCTTGACCTCCGATTGGACTCAAGGCTCCCGCTATGAGGCCGTCCATCCGGGCGCGGGCATAGCGATCAGCGAGGGCGAGAACCTGGAGGTCGATCCGCCGCGACGGCTCGTCCAGAGCTTTACGGCCTTGTGGAGCGAGGAGGTAAAGGCCGAAGGAACATCGAGGGTGACTTGGGAGATCGAGCAGGTTGGCGATTCGTGCCGGCTGACCGTCACCCACGACCAGTTGCGCGATGGCGCCCATGGGGAGATCTACGGTGGCTGGCCGATGATCCTCTCCGGCCTGAAGACACTCCTGGAGACCGGTGAGACGCTCACCACACCCGGTTCGCTGCGCTACTCGCAGGCCTCCTGAGGCTAGTGAGGCAGGCTCGGAGAGCTAGTTGCCGCGGTGGTGGAGTCTGCGTCGAGGAGGCCTTGGACGGCGTTCGCCGGGGCGGGCTCGCCCAGGAAGAACCCCTGAGCCAATGTGCAGCCCATGGTCTCCAAAGCGGTTAGCTGCTCCTGCGTCTCGATGCCCTTGGCTATCACCCTCAGCGACAGCTCTCGGCCGAAGAGGAGGATCGCCTCGAGCAACCAGCTGCGGTAGTCCTCGTCCTCTGACGCGGCGAGTGAGCTCCTGTCCACCTTCAGGAAGTCGACAGGCATACGCTGCAGGTCTGAGCGGTAGGCATACCCGCTGCCGAAGTCATCGATCGCCACGCGTACACCGAGCTGCTTGATCTCCTTCAGGCGCTCGGTGGTCGCGGCGACGTCGCGCATCACCGTCCCCTCGGCGATCTCCAGCGTCAGCAAAGAGGGCTCGATCCCGGACTGCTGCAGCGCTCGCCGAACATCTGTGGCGAATCCGTCGCGGTCCAGCTGGTTGGCTGACACCATCACCGAGATGCCCACTTGATGGCCCGTCACGTTCCATGCTGCCGCTCGGTTGCAGGCCTCCTCGAGCGCCCAGCGGCCGATCGGCACGATCAGTCCCGTTTCCTCGGCCAGCGGGATGAAGTCGGCGGGCGAAAGGACGCCCTTTGAGGGATGCACCCAACGGATGAGCGCCTCCAGACCGACCACCTTCCGCGTGCCCAGATCGTAGATCGGCTGGTAGAGCAGGAGAAACTGCTCATCCGCCAAGGCGGCGTTCAGCTCAGTCCCAAGGACCGCCTGGCCCTCGATCACCGAGCGCATGTTTGCGTTGAAGAGGGTGTAGCGGTCCTTGCCCGCGGCCTTGGCCGCGTCCAGGGCCAAATGCGCGTCACGCAGGAGCTCATCGGCACTTGCATGTCGGCCGTAGGCGATGCCGATGCTTGCCGTTACAAAGAAACTCGGCCCAAAACCGTCGAGCTCAACAGGCTTGTGCAGAGCCTCGATCACACGGCGTGCCAGGGCGTCGAGTCGGGCTCCGCGGGCCTTAGCTTCGACCAGTACGACGAACTGGTCTCCCTCGAGGCGGCCTACGCTGTCGTGGGTTCGCACGACGCTTTCCAGCCGCTCCGCGACGATCCCCAACACCTGATCGCCGGCAGCCTCGCCGAGCTTGTCGTTGATGTCTTTGAACCAGTCGACGTCGATGACGAGCGCTCCCACCAGCAGCTCCGGATCGCGTACCGCCCGCGCGATCATGCGCCCGGCCCGGTCCATCAGGAGCGCCCGGTTGGGAACCCCGGTCAGGGCGTCGTACAGGTCCTCGTGTGGCACCTCGCGGGTCTTCGGCGTCAGTGGCCGTGCCGGAGCACCTCTGCCGAGGAGGAAGGCGAGCAGACCAAGCAGCACACTGAGCAGGATTCCGCCGAGCAGCAACGCGAGTGCATCAACGTGTGAGAGGGCGCTTGCGCTCGCCAGCGCAGGCCCAAAGGTCCTCACGGTCCATGCGTTGTGAAGGGCAACCGTCGTGCTCTGCGCGCCGGGTCGCGGGGCGCCAGCGGCGAAGGCGGTTTTCGCGGAGCCGGACTTATAGCGCAGGTGCAGCGCATATCCAGGGTGGCTGCGCAGGACCTGTTGCAGCATGACCCCCGGTAGGAGCACCTCGCGCAGCCAGCCCACGAATGCTCCCCTGCGAGTGGCGAGCCCGGATGGCGGCAGGTTCCCTCTGTACACGGGCGCCTGCACTTCCAGCCCTCGGCTACGCCCCGCCGATGCAGGTGCGTAGATGCTCAGGGCCGAGTCTCGAGACGACAGCAGGCCGGGCGTGTGCGCGCAGTAGTCATGGCTTGCGCGCGTGTGATGTGCAGGGTTCCTCGCAAGTTCGGCGGCGGAGAGACAGTAGAAGGAGCGCGTGCCCGGTGGGACGATGCTCAGATAACCACCGGCGGGCAGTGAGGACTTGGCGGGTAGCGATTTGGCCGGTAGTGCCGCCGATTTGGCCGGTAGCGTCGATTGCAATCCCACGGGCTTCACCACACCTGACCTCAGCGTCTTGGTCGCGTGGCCGGTGATCTGGGCCTCGAACGCAGCGAGTTCCGGAGCTCGGACGAGCGCCACGAAACCGAGCTTCTGGAGCTCGGGGTAACGACGCAGCGCCTGCGCCCATTTCACCCATGTGCTCAATTCCGCGGCTGATGCCTTCGGCTTGCCGGCAAAGAACGTGCTCGCACTGATGAGGAGGTCTTCCTCGTGCTGGATGCCCTGCTTCAACGTCGAGGCAATCCCCGCCGAGCTCTGTTGGAACGTTTGCCGCGCCTTGGCGGAATCATGGCGCGCCACGGCGCGCGCTCCGAGCAGCGAGCCAACGGTCCCCGCTGCAACGCATAGCACCGCGACCGCGGCTCCGACGGTCTTGCGGCCGATCCTCAGGCGAGGGCCATCGTCGTTCGAGGGCAGCCCGGTGCTCTCCGACGGATCGGTCCCCTGCACCTCGGTTGCAGGCGGGGCTGGGCTCTGCTCGGGCTGCTCGGGCAAATCGCTCACAGGCCCCACTTCGACCAATGACAGATGAAGCTTTACCGGTGCAGCGCGGCGTGTCTCGTCCACCCTTCCGTGGCGTACGTTTTGAGCGAAGCTTCCGGGCGTTACGCGAAGCGCCCGAGGCGTCACGAAATCGTTACGTCTCGCGGGTCAATCGTCATGGGGGCGTAATGACGAGGCATCCACACTTGCAGGCATGGATGCAGTAGCGATTCTGCTGGCGGTCGTGATGTTCGTGATTCTGCTGATCCTCGTCGAGGGGATCGATCGCGTATGAGCATCTCGCCGATCGCGATCGTCGGTTTCCTCGTCGCGCACATACCCGCAGGGCACTTCGTGAGCGGTGCCGACTTCTTCGGCCTCGTTGTCTCCGTGCTGGTGATCGCTTACCTCTTTTACGCGCTGATTCGCGGAGAGAAGCTTTGAGATGACGTTCGCGGGCTGGCTCACGATTGCGCTGTTCGTGATCGTCCTGACCGCGCTTGCGATGCCGCTGGGCGGCTACATGGCCAAGGTGTATACCGGCGAGCGCGTTTTCCTGTCGCCGATCTTCGGTGGGCCTGAGCGGCTGCTCTACAGGGTCTTGCGGGTCGACCACGGGCATGAGCAGGATTGGAAGACGTATGCGAAAAGCCTGATCGTCTTCTCGCTCGCCGGTTGGCTGTTGCTGTACGCGATCCTGCGCACGCAGAACGCCTTCTTCGTCCCCCATGCGCTGAACCCGCTGGGCTACAAATCGGGCGCCTGGAACGTGACGTTCAACACGGTGTCCTCGTTCATGACGAACACCAACTGGCAGTTCTACAGCGGTGAGACGACGATGAGCTACCTCAGCCAGATGATCGGGCTGACGGTGCAGAACTGGCTGTCGGCCGGGGTGGGGATCGTCGTGGCGGTCGCGCTCGTGCGCGGGATCGTCGGGCCGGTGCCGCGCCGGGATGGCGTGGCGGGCAAGAGCCTCGGCAACTTCTGGCGGGACCTCGTGCGCACGATCCTGTACGTGCTCGCGCCGCTGTCGGTGATCACCGCGATCGTGCTCGTCTCCCAGGGTGTAATCGCGAACCTCAACAATTACCTGACCGCTCACACGGTCACGGGCTTGACCCAGTCGATCGCGATGGGTCCGGTCGCCTCGCAGGAGGCGATCAAGATGCTCGGCACCAACGGCGGTGGTTTCTTCAACACCAACTCGGCGCACCCGTTCGAGAACCCGACCGCGTTCACGAACTTCTTTGAGATGCTGATCGTGCTGCTCATCCCCGCGGCGCTCGTGTTCGCCTACGGGCGGATGACCGGCAATCGTCGCCAAGGGCAGGCGATCTACGCGACGATGATGGTGATGTTCCTCGGCGCGGTCCTCGTCGCCTACATCGCCGAGGCGCACGGCTCGCCGGCGCAGCACGCGGCCGGCCTGCACACGCACGTGATCTCGGGCTCCACCGGCGGCAACATGGAAGGCAAGGAGCAGCGCTTTGGGATCGCGGGCTCGGCGCTGTTCGACGTGGTCACGACGGTCACCTCGTGCGGCGCTGTGAACAGCGCGATCGAGTCGTTCACGGGCATCGGTGGGGCTGTGCCGTTCGCCAACCTGTCCGCCAGCGAGGTGATCTTCGGCGGCGTGGGCACGGGGCTGTACTCGATCCTCTTGTACGTGCTGCTTGCGGTGTTCATCGGCGGACTGATGGTCGGACGCACGCCGGAGTGGCTGGGCAAGAAGCTCGAGGCCAGGGAGATCAAGCTCGCCGGGCTGGGCATCCTGGTGACGCCGCTGATGGCGCTGTTCTGCACTGCATTGGCAACCGCGAGCAGCGCCGGGCGCAAGTCGATCTCCGAAGCGGCGTTGTCCAAGGCGGGGGGAAATACGCCACAGGGCTTTTCCGAGACCTTCTATGCCTACCTCTCGCAGGCCAACAACAACGGCTCGGCGTTCGCGGGCTACACCGGCTACATCCAGCCGACCGCCGGCAACGCCGGCGCCCACGGGATCACGTTCGCCGACCTGCTGGGGGGCTTTGACATGCTGCTCGCGCGCTACGCGCCGATCCTGTTCGCGCTCGCCGTCGCCGGTGCTCTGGTGGGCAAGCGCGTTACGCCTGCGGGCCTAGGGACGATGCGCACCGACAACCCCACGTTCGTGGTGCTGCTGATCGGCGTGATCGTGCTCGTTGGCGCGCTGACGTTCTTTCCCGCCCTGCTGCTCGGACCGATCGTTCAGGGCCTGACCGGACACCTCTACTGAGATGAAACGCGACATCGTCAATAACTCTGGGGGAGGGCATGCCCTCCCCCAGCACCCCCTCCCACTTACATGAAGAGAGACATCGTCACATCGGCCATTGGGATCATTGTGTTCACGATCCTGCTCGGGCTCGTGTATCCACTCGCGATCACCGGCGTCGGTCAGGTGGCGTTCCCCGGTGACGCCAACGGACAGCAGATCCACCTCGACGGCAGGCTCGTCGGCTCGAAGATCATCGGCCAGAACTTTGGCACACCGGTGCTTGAAAAGAACGGCAAGGTAAAGGTTGTGAAAGGTGCGGTGGTGATCGAAGCCGACCCGCGCTATTTCCAGACCCGTCCTTCGGCCACCGAAGGCGGCGCGGACAACGCCGCTGCGAGCGCTTTCTCCAATCACGGACCCAACAGCACGAAGACGGAGGAAGCCGACGCCGAAAACATCAAGTCCTATCTGGAACTGAACACGGCGCCGAACAAACAGGAATATGACCCGAATCTGACCGCGGCGAAGATCCCGGTCGATGCCGTCAACACCTCGGCCTCGGGCCTCGACCCTGAAATCTCACAGGCGAACGCCTGGATCCAGGCTCACCGCGTGGCGGCCGTGCGTCACCTGTCGCTCAAGACCGTCGACGGGCTGATCGGCACGTACACCTCCGGGCGGGGCCTCGGCTTCTCGGGCGAGCGCGGCGTAAATGTGCTGGAGCTCAACCTCGCACTCGATCGTGGGCACATAGGGCGAAGCCCTGGGTCGGGAGGAAGAGGCTGATGTCGGCGCAGATGCCCGCGACACGCGAGCGGCAGGCGATCTCGCTGTTCCAGCGCGACATCGTCTGGCGTGCGTTGATCGACAGCTTCAAGAAGCTCGACCCGCGCGTGCAGATTCACAACCCGGTGATGTTCGTCGTGGAGATCGGCTCGGTCATCACGACCGCCACGTGGCTGATCCAGGTGTTCGGCGGCAAACCGCTTGGCGGCGGTAACGAGCCCGCCTGGTACACGTTCTTGATTGCCATTTGGCTGTGGCTGACCGTTGTGTTCGCGAACATGGCCGAGGCGTTTGCCGAGGGCCGCGGCCGTGCGCAGGCAGACACGCTGCGGACGATGCGCAAGGAGACGGTCGCCACGATGCGTGACGGCACGACGAAGGCCGCCTCGGAGCTCACGCGCGGCGACGTCGTGATTGTGCCGGCGGGTGAGCTGATCCCCGGCGATGGCACCGTGATCGAGGGCATCGCGACGGTGGACGAGTCGGCGATCACCGGCGAGTCCGCGCCGGTGATCCGGGAGTCCGGCGGCGATCGCAGCGCGGTCACGGGCGGCACGCGCGTGACCTCTGACGAGAGCGTCGTGGAAATCACCCAGGAACCCGGTAAATCGTTCCTCGATCGCATGATCGCGCTCGTCGAGGGGGCGGAGCGGCGCAAGACGCCGAACGAGATCGCGCTGAACATCCTGCTCGCGGCGCTGACGTTGATCTTCATGATCGTCGTGGCGACGCTGCGCCCGTTCGGCTTGTTTGCGGGGACATCGATCTCGGAGACCACCCTGATCGCCCTGCTCGTCGCGCTTATCCCCACGACGATCGGGGCGCTGCTGTCAGCGATCGGGATCGCCGGCATGGACCGGTTGGTGCGTCGCAACGTGCTCGCGCTGTCCGGGCGCGCTGTGGAGGCATCCGGCGATGTGGACGTGCTGCTGCTCGACAAGACCGGCACGATCACGATCGGCAACAGGCTCGCGTCAGAGCTCATCCCGATGGCGGGCGTGCCCGAGTCGGAGCTGGCCGAGGTTGCGCAGCTGGCCTCGCTCGCCGACGAGACGCCCGAGGGCCGCTCGATCGTGGTGCTGGCCAAGCAGTACGGCATCCGCGAGCACGACATGCAGGCGCTCAGAGCCGAGTTCGTGCCGTTCACCGCGCAGACGAGGATGAGCGGCGTCGACATCGACGGCAGGCGGCTGCGCAAGGGCGCCGGCGACGCGATCATCGCGCTTGTGCGCAGCGAAGGCGGCTCCCCGCCGCCGGAGCTGCAGGAGCAGCTCGACCGCGTCGGCAACGAGGGTGGCACGCCGCTGGCGGTGTCGCGCGACAGCCAGGTGCTTGGCGTGGTCTACCTGAAGGACACGATCAAGGAGGGTATGAGGGTCCGCTTCGACCAGCTGCGGGCAATGGGCATCAAGACTGTGATGGTGACGGGCGACAACCGTCTGACCGCGGCCAAGATCGCCGAGGAGTCGGGCGTCGATGACTTCCTCGCCGAAGCGACCCCGGAGCGAAAGCTCGCGCTGATCCGCGAGGAACAGCGGGAGGGCCGCTTGGTCGCGATGACCGGCGATGGCACCAACGACGCGCCGGCGCTCGCGCAGGCGGACGTCGGCGTGGCGATGAACACCGGCACACAGGCCGCGCGTGAGGCGGGGAACATGGTCGACCTCGACTCCAACCCGACGAAGCTGGTCGAGATCGTCGAGGTCGGCAAGCAGCTGCTGATCACCCGCGGCGCGCTGACGACGTTCTCGATCGCCAACGACGTCGCCAAGTACTTCGCGATCCTGCCAGCGATCTTCGTTGCCACCTACGCTGGTGGTGCGGGTGCGAGCGGCTCGAAGGGTCCGTTGCACGTGCTCAACGTGATGGGGTTGGGCACGCCGCGCTCGGCGATCGTCTCGGCGATCATCTTCAACGCGCTGCTGATCCCGCTGCTGATCCCGCTGTCCTTGCGCGGCGTGCGCTACCGGCCGATCGGCGCGAGCGCGCTGCTGCGCCGCAACCTGCTGATCTACGGCCTCGGCGGCATCCTCGCCCCGTTCGTCGGCATCAAGCTGATCGACCTGATCGTCCACAATCTCCTGGGTGGATGACGAACGCGGCAAGCTGAAGGTGTTCATCGGCATGGCGCCGGGCGTCGGCAAGACCTACCGCATGCTCCAGGAGGGCGCGGCCGAAGCCGACAGCGGACGTGACGTGGCGATCGGCTATCTGGAGCCCCACGGTCGCGCCGAGACCGTGGCGCAGGCGGATGGTCTCGAGCTCCTGCCACGCCGGCATATCGAGTACCGCGGCACGCCGCTCCAGGAGATGGACCTGCCGACGGTGCTCGCGCGCAGGCCCGAGCTGTGCCTGATCGACGAGCTTGCCCACACCAACGCGCCCGGAGTCGAGCACGAGAAGCGCTACGAGGACGTGCGCGATGTGCTCGACGCGGGGATCGACGTGTTCTCGACCGTCAACGTCCAGCACCTGGAGAGCCTGAACGACCAGATCACCCAGCTCACCGGGGCGCGCGTGCGCGAGACGATCCCCGACGAGGTGCTCTCTCGCGCGGATGAGGTGGTGCTGATCGACCTCACGCCAGAGGCTCTGATCGCGCGTCTGCGTGCCGGCAAGGTCTATCGGCCCGAGCGCGTCCCCGCGGCGCTGAACAACTTCTTCAAGATCGAGAATCTGGCTGCGCTGCGCGAGACGGCCCTGCGTCAGGTGGCCGAGGACGTCGAGATCAAGCGCCTCGTGCGAGTTCCGGAGCCGATCGTGCGCCGCGACGAAGAGGGATTGCTCGGTCCGGCCGAGGTCGCTCCCCAGGCGATCGCCGAGCGGCTGCTGGCGCTCGTCGGTCTGGATTCTCATTCCCAGCACGTGGTGCGGCGCGCGTGGCGCTCGGCGCAGCGGCTCGACGCGGAGCTCGACCTGCTCGTCGTGCGTCCCCCCGGCCGTCCCCCCGGCTCGGAGGATCGCGAAGGGCTCGAGGCTCTCCGACGCCTGGCGGCGATGCTGGGGGTGCGCCTGCACGTCGAGGAGGGTGACGACGTCGCGGCCGTGGCGGTTCGCGTGGCCCGCTCACTCGGCATCACATATGTGCTGATGGGTGCCCCCGCTTCGCCGGCAGGGCTGCGCCGCTTTGCCCGGAGCTCGGAGTATCCGCTGCTCACGCAGCTGTTGCGCGAGCTTCCCGGCGTCGACATCCGCATCGTCGCGGACCCCTCGCTGCGCGAGATCGCACCCTCGGGCGGAGATATTCACGATCGAGGACGTCGCTGAGGAAGGGGAGCCGCGCTCGACCGCGAAGTCTGTCGCGGTCGATCCGTCGAAGCGAAATAGGGGCGGTCGACTCCGTCGAGGTAAAGATCCCGCAGGATCTCCACCATCACGCAACCTTTGCTCCGACCCGCTGTTCCGACCGACATGCGAACGCTTCGCTGCCCATTGCACATCCCCTCGACTCTGCTCGGGCTCCTGCTCGTGCTGGCGCTCGGCGTCGTGGGCGTTCCCAGCGCCGTGGGGCATGCGCGCCCGACGCATGCACGCATAACGAAGGCGCACGCCGCCACCAGCTACTTGGTAGGGATCGGCGACGAGCAGCCCGAGATGTTCACCGATCCACTGTGGCTGCAACTGCACACGAAAATCGCCCGCTACATCGCCCCCTACGACGCGGCCTACCACGTCCAGGACCTGACGCGGGCCAGGCAGTGGATCAGCGTGGCCGAAGCTCAGCACGTGCAGGTCCTGGTCGCGTTCTACCACTCCGAGCGCACGCCCACGGTCCTGCCGAGCGTGGCGCTCTACCAGCGCGACGTGAAGCGGTTCATGAAGCTCTTTCCGAAGGTCAGGCAGTACCAGCCGTGGAACGAGACCAACCGCGGCAACGTGGCGCACGCGTTCTCGAGCCCCTCGGCGTTCGCGGCGGCGCAGTACTACCAGGCGCTCAAACGCGCTTGCAGCTCCTGCACGGTCGTCGGCCTGGACATCCTCGACCAGCAGAACGTTTCGCCGACCATGGAATACATCGCCGAATTCAAGCGGGCGATCGGACGTCTGAGGACCAACATGCCGTCGATCTGGGGCCTGCACAACTACTCCGACACGAACCGCTTTCAGAGCAGCCGCACGCGCGCGATCCTGAACGTCGTACCGGGCCAGGTGTGGCTCACCGAGACCGGCGGGATCGTGCAGTTCGGCGGCGCCTTTCCCAACCGGCGTGGCTCGGGGCTCACGCGCTCGGCGAATGCCCTCACCTACATGTTCAACCTGGCGGGCTCGAACTCGCGGATCAAGCGCCTGTACATCTTCCAGTGGTCCGGTGCCACCTCGGCGGCACGCTTCGACGCCGGGCTGACCGACCCGCATCACAAGCCTCGCAAGGGCTATGTGGTGGTCTGCCGGCACGTGCACGGCATGCGCTGCAGCGTGAAGCTGAGCAATCGCTGAGCGTTCGCAGATCAGCTCGAAAGCGCCACGCGAGCTCGATGATCCTGTTCGCGGGCACTGGGCTGAAGGTGGTTCCCGCGGTCGCGTCCGATCCAGGCGACGGCGAGCGCGAGCAGGCCGGCGAGGGCTGCCAGTGGCACGAGTGCTCGCAGTGGGTAGGAGCTGAAGTCCGGGTGAAGCTTCTGGCTCAGCGCCGTATGGTCGCCGGCCCCGACGATGCTCAGCAGGCCGCGGTGGTCGATCCCGAGGACGGTGGGGGCGAGGGCGGCGAACACGGCCCAGGCGAGGAGCGCCAGCGCGCCCACGGCCAGCGAGCCGCTCGACACGCGCGGGCGGGGGATCGCGTAGGCGACGGCCACGAGCGCGCCGGCGATCGCGAGCAGGAACGGCCAGATCGCGCCCCAGCCACGACCAAGACCTACGGCGGAGGCGATCGTCGGCTGGAAGAAGCCCTCGCGCAGGTACCTGCCCCAGATCACGGTCTCGGTCTCATAGCCGACGAGCGGGTGGGTCATCGTCACCGTGACCGTGATCGCGATCGAGACGGCCGCGAGCGCGATCGTCGGGGCGGGGAAGCGCTTGAAGGCGATCGCGAGGGGGACCGCGAGGAACGGTAGCATCGTGGTGAGGAAGCGCGGCCCCATGAAGCCGCCGCCGAACGGCAGGTAGTAGCCGGAGTTGTAGCCCACATAGCAGAGGCAGATCGCGCCGATCGTCAGCGCCTCCGCGCGCCGTCCGCGGCGGTAGAGGAGCACCGTGCCGATCGTGCCCATCAGCAGCACCGGGGAGAGCGTGAAGAGGCCGCGCGAGTCGAACAGCAGCGTTGCCAGCACCTTCAGGCTCGGCACGCCGATCCCGAAGAAGCCATGCTGCTGACGGGGCACATCGGAGTAGGCCAGGTGCGTCCAGGAGCGAAAGGCGTAGTGGTTGTACAGCAGCAGCGGCACGATGCCGACGATCCCACCGGCGATGTACGCGCCCGCGCGGCGCACCATTTCGAGCGGCGTGAGCGCCCCGGGGCGGGAGAGCAGATACAGCCCGAGCACCGCGGCGACGAAGAACAGCGGATACTCGGAGGCCACCGCGTAGCCCATCGCGAGGCCCGCCAGGCCCAGCAGCGCGGCGTTCGGCGGGCCGTCGCGCTCGCGCAGCATCAACGCGAACGCGGCGAAGCCGAGGAAGGCGGTGAAGACGTGGGAGAAGAGCAGCGTCGAGAGCGGCAGCACCATCGTGCCGAGTCCGAGCGCCACGGCCGCGGCCGCCCCGAAGCCCGGTTGAAAGCGTTCGGCCACCCGCCATACGAGTAGGAGCAGCAGCAGCCCGGGCAGCACGTTGCCCCACAGGCCGATCATGTAGACGATCTCGTCTTCGCCCCGCTGGGCTTGAGAGCTCCTTGCCAGGGCGCCGGCGTTGACGAGGTTCAACGTGTCGTAGAAGGGCAGCGCGAACAGTGCGAGCCCGGGGGCGCGCGCCGAGTAGAAATGCCCCTTGTAGAAGACCTTGTCGCCGGTGTTCGTCTGGTAGGCGTCGATCGTCGTGCCGTCTTTGTCGAGCGAGCGGATCAGATCGTAGTGAGAGGCCTGGTTCCAGGAGAAGCTCTGGACGATCGTCGCGTAGGAGAGGCCGACGAGCAGGATCGCCAGCAGCGTGAGCCGGCGTCTGCTCGCCCGCACGCCGAAGCCGCGCGACGCCGGTGAGCCCGATCGTCCCGCGGGGGGCGTGGCGCCCGGTGGTCCTGTCGCCTCGGACTCGGTGACGCTCATCAGTCGTGTCCGTGCAGGGCCTTCGGGCCTAGGCCGATTTGATAGATCACGAGCGAGCCGACCCGTCGCCGGGTGACGTCGAGGCCCGTGACCGGCTTCGCGGCCGCCGCGTTCGCGTTCGGCGGCTCGGCGAGCGCATAGCTGACGATTCCCGGCAGCTTGGGCAGCGTCAAATGCAGGACCACCGTGCGGATGCCGTAGTAGCGCAGCTTCTCGATGCTCGCCCGGTCGGGGAAGCCGTCCATGCCGCCGCGCAGGTCGTCGACCTGGGGAATATCGAAGGTGCTGTTGCCGATCGGGATGTCATAGAAGCCGTCGGTCGAGAAGTACTGCCACACCCGATCGGCGGCGCCGTCGGTGGGAAGGTCGAGCAGCGGGCCCTTCAAGCCGATCTCCGCCCGCGCGGGTTGCGGCACGAGCGGGTGGGCCAGGTGCCCCGCGCCCTCTCCGAGCAGGCCGACGAGCAGCGCTACGCCGAGCAGGGCGGGCAGTCCGCGCAGCGCGTGGCGCCTGCCGAACGCGCCGGTAGCGACCAACAGCCATTGCACGCCCGCGCCGGCCAGGAGCGCGTAGAAGAGTGTCGCCAGCGTGAAGACCCTGCCCGGCACCCTGACGCCGCCCCAGCCCGGTGCGTAATCGAACAGCAGGCGGTAGGGATAGCCCGCGCCCGTCAATCCGAGGCCCATCGCCAGCACCGAGCAGACCACGACCCCCATCAACAGGCCGAGGCGCAGGCGTCGCGTGTAAATGGACGTGGCGAGGCCGATCAGCGCGAGCAGGAGGATCAACCCGCCGGGGAAGAACACGTCCTCGTTCTTCGAGTGCACGTGCTTGCGCGCCCCGGCGGTGACCCCGCCCCACACGCGGTTCTCAGAGGAAGCCGACACCAGTGCCGCGGGTCCGGAGGAGTAGGTCTCGACTTCCCTCAGCGTGCGTTTCGCCGTCGGGTACTCGCTGGCAACCTTCAGATACGGACGCGCCTGATAGATCGCCACGACGCCGAAGATCGCGATCCCGGCGCAGGTCACGGCGACGAGCTGTCGTCGGAGCGCCGGGCGTCCGCTGCGCCACCAGTGCCAAGCCGCCAGCAGCGCCAGCACGCCGATCAGGTAGCTGTATTGCAGGCCGAGCGTGAACCCGAGGCTCACCTGCCAGGCCGACACCAGCCAGCCCGCGAGCACGAGCTTCGAGGAGGAGCGGCGATAGCCGCGCAGGAGCAGGAACAGCGCCAGCGGGATGCCGCCGCTGGAGATCACGTGCAGGTGGCCGGCCTCGGTCACGCGGTAGGGCGCGTAGGCGAAGGCCACGCCCACGGCGCCGGCGGCGAGCCGGCCGAGGCCGAGCTCGCGCGCGAGCAGATACGAGCCGACGAAGCACAGCGACCAGGCGAGGAGGAACAGCAGGTTGTAGCGAACCAGCGCGGCGACCGTGCCGTGGCCGATGAACGCGGCAGGCCCATAGCCCAGCAGCGAGTCAGAGAAGGCAAGGCTGAGCGGATGGGGATAGAAGGCGTTCGCGTTGAACAGGTGCAGCGGGTTGTGGAGCATCCCGTGCCCGACCCACGCGATCTGCCAGGCGGTGCGCACCGGGTCGCCCAGGTCGGGCGCGATCCGGCTGGGCATGTGCAGCACGAGCGGCCAGCTCGTCAGCACGGCCAGCAGAACCCCGCCGAGGATCGCCCACAGAACCTCCGTGCGCCCCAGCGAGGGAGACGCTTGCCAAAGCATTCGCCGGGTGCCGGGCAAAGCCGGGGCATCCTCACGCGCTACCGCGGTGGCGTCCGCACGGGCGGACGATCCGGGTGGCGTGCGTGGGGGGCTGGGGACGCCGGTGCTCATTGATTCTCTGCTCGTGTTAGGGCAGCGCGGATCGGCGCAGCATACGTGAGCGCTCTGTGACATAACGGCGCACGAGCCTTCGACCTTGTGCCGCTCAGAGCTTGCGATTTGCGCCACACTGGCAGGCATGCGTGTCTTGGTCGTGGGAGTGGGCGGCGTGGGCGCGGCGTTCGCCGCGATCGTCCAGCGCCGCGAGGCGTTCGAGCACGTGACGCTGGCGGACGTCGCGCTCGAGCGCGCCCGGGCGGTCGCCGACCGGCTCGGCGAGGCAGATCGCTTCGCCGCCGAGCGAGTCGACGCCTCGAGCCGTGAGGAGCTGGTCGAGCTGATCGCGCGAGTCAAGCCCGACGCGGTGCTGAACGCCTGCGATCCGCGCTTCAACGAGCCGATCTTCGGCGCGGCGTTCGACGCCGGGGTGACCTACCTCGACATGGCGATGACGCTGTCGCGCCCGCATCCCGAGCACCCGTACGAGCTGCCGGGGACGATGCTCGGCGAGCACCAGCTCGCCCGTCACGAGGAGTGGGAGCGGGCTGGGCTGCTCGCGCTGGTCGGGATCGGCGTGGAGCCGGGACTGTCAGACGTCTTCGCGCGCTACGCGGCCGAGGAGCTGTTCTCGCAGATCGAGGAAGTGGGGGTGCGCGACGGCGCCGATCTCGTCGTGGAGGGCTATGACTTCGCGCCGACGTTCTCGATCTGGACGACGATCGAGGAGTGCCTGAACCCACCGCTCGTGTGGGAGCGCGAGCGCGGCTTCTACACGACCGCCCCGTTCTCCGAGCCCGAGTCGTTCGACTTTCCCGAGGGAATCGGCGAAGTGCAGTGCGTGAACGTCGAGCACGAGGAGGTCGTGCTGATTCCCCGCTGGGTGCAGTGTGAGCGCGTCACGTTCAAGTACGGGCTCGGCGAGGAGTTCATCGACGTGCTGCGCACGCTGCATAAGCTCGGCCTGGACTCGACCGAGCCGGTGTCGGTGCGCGGCGCGCATGTCGCCCCGCGCGACGTCGTCGCCGCCGCGCTGCCCGACCCGGCGACGCTCGGCGAGCGGATGACCGGGCGCACGTGCGCGGGCACGTGGGTGACGGGGACCGGCAAGGACGGGAGCCCACGCTCGACGTACCTCTACCACGTGGTCGACAACGAGCGGACGATGCGCGAGTACGCGACCCAGGCGGTCGTCTGGCAGACGGCGATCAACCCCGCCGTAGCGCTTGAGCTGCTCGACGACGGCACGTGGAAGGGCGCCGGAGTGCTTGGCCCGGAGGCGTTTCCACCGGGACCGTTCCTCGAGCGTCTGGCCGACTTCGGCTCACCACACGGGGTCATGGACCTCGCGATCGACGACGTTCGCTGACGGTCGAGACCGTCACACGACGCGCGGGTCTCCCTACCCGCGCGTCGCGCTCCCTTGACGGGCACCCGCAAGTCAGAAATGTGCCGGGGCGTGCTCCACGGGTTGCTCGAGTAGACCTGGCGGTGCGGTTTCGGTCTTGCGCGCGAAGAAGGGACGGAAGTACAGGCGCGAGACGAGCATCAGGACGAATCCCAGCACGAGGCCGCCGACCCCCAGCCAGATTGGCAGCGTGATGTCGAGGATCGGTTTGCTTTCGACGTTTGCCGTATGCCCGTAGAAGATCATCGCCTTGACGAACACGCCGAACAGGATCAGACCGCCGGTGACGGGCGCGAGCCCCAGCAGCAGGAAGTTGCGCACGCTCTTGAACAGCTCGCGGCGGTAGTAGACGGCGCAGGCGATTCCCGTGAAGCCGTAGTAGAAGCAGATCGGAAAGCCGATCGCGGTGATCGAGTCGAACAGCACGTGTTCTGAGAGCAGCAGCAGCGGAACGGTCACGGCGATCGAGATCGCGCCCATCCCAAGCGTCGACACGGACGGGGTCAGGTAGCGCTTGTGCACACGGCCGAGGACCGCTGCGACCGCTTTCCAATGAGCCATCGACAGCGTCGTGCGCGCCGTCGGCAGGATCGTCGTCTGCGTCGAGGCCGACGCGGAGGTCAGCACGGCGATGATCAGCAGCTTGTAGAGGACGCCGCCGAGCACGGGCTTGCCGAGCGCGCTCAGCACGTCGGATTCGTTGGCGCCGAGGAAGGCCGTGCCGTGAAATGCCTGGGCCGCGATCGAGACGATCACATAGATGAACACGAGCAGGATCGTCGAGATCACCGCCGCACGGCCGGGACCCTCGGCGGGGTCCTCGGACTCCTCGTTGACCGCCACCCCGGAATCCCAGCCCCAGTAGATGAAGACGCCGAGCAGGAGGCCGACGACGAGCGTGCTGAAGCTTATCTGCGTCGGATCGAGCCATGAGATCGAAGGTTTGATCGAGCCGGCCGGATGGCTGCCGTAGACCTTCACCAGCGCGACGATCGAGAACAGCGCGAGGATCGCGACCTCGGCGCTCAGCAGGAACTGCTGGATGCGCGCGGACAGCTCGATGCCGCGATAGCAGATCCACGTCATCACGGCGATCCACACCACTGCGGCGGCGAGCACGGCGCCTTTGGAGCTCGCGGCCGATTCCCAGCCGAAGAGCTTGAACGTGTAGATGCCGGCGATGTCCGCGAGCGAGGCCATCACGATCACGTCGGCAAGGAAGATCGCCCAGCCGTTCACCCACCCGGTCGCCGGCCCGAGCGCCCGCGTGGTCCAGGCGAACGTCGTTCCCGCATCGGGGTCCGCGCGGTTGAGGTATTTGTAGGCGGCGGCGATCAGCAGCATCGGCACGAAGGAGACCAGCAGCACCGCCGGGGCGTGCACGCCCACGCCGGAGATCAGCACGATGCCACCGAGCGTCGCCGCCAGTGAGTAGGCGGGCGCGGTCGAGGCGACGCCGATGACGATGTTCGAGAGGTAGCCGATCGCGTTTTTCTTCAGGCCCTTGTCCATCACGCCCGACTGCTCGTCGGGTGTTCCCGGTGTGGCGCTGACTGTGGCCATGATGCCTGGGCTCCTTCTCTCGGTGGTTGTGACAGAAGTTACGTCCCTACGCGGGAAATGCCAAGGGGCGGAATCCCCAAACAGTGTGTATTCACTTATACATCTTGTACAATGAGCCCATCGCTCGTTGAACGAGCGGCGTCTTGAGCGGCACATCTGGGAGGAGTAGCGTTGTCCTCGATGTCTAGTGAGCGATCAAAGATCGACCTGCAAGAGCAGGCCAAGCGCCACTTGTGGATGCACTTCACGCGCATGAGCGCCTACGAGGACGCGGAGGTGCCGGTGATCGTCAGCGGCGACGGCTGTTATGTCTACGACGAGCACGGCAAGCGCTACCTCGACGGGCTCTCGGCGCTGTACTGCGTGAACATCGGTCACGGACGCGCAGAGCTCGGCGACGCGGCCGCGCGGCAGGCGCGGGAGCTCGGCTTCTACACGAACTGGAGCTACGCCCATCCTCGCTCGATCGAGCTGGCTGCGCGCATCGCGGAGCTCGCGCCGGGGAACCTGAACCGCGTGTTCTTCACCTCCGGTGGCTCTGAGGCGGTGGAGTCGGCGTGGAAGCTCGCCAAGGCCTACCACTCCGCGCGCGGTGAGCCGACGCGACGCAAGCTCGTCTCGCGCAAGCTGGCCTACCACGGCACTTCGATGGGCGCCTTGACGGCGACCGGGCTGACGCCACTGCGCACGCCGTTCGAGCCGCTCACGCCGGGTGGGGTGCACGTGGCGAACACGAACTCCTATCGTTGGCGGGAAGACCGCGATCCGCTGTGGGCGGCGGATGCGATCGAGGAGGCGATCGCGTTCGAGGGGCCGGAGACGGTCGCCGCGGTGATCCTCGAGCCGGTGCAGAACGGCGGCGGCTGCTTTGTGCCCCAAGATGGCTACTTCCAGCGCGTGCGCGAGATCTGTGACCGCCACGGCGTGCTGCTGATCTCTGACGAGGTGATCTGCTCGTGGGGACGCCTCGGCCACTGGTTTGGCTGCGAGCGGTTCGGATACGAGCCCGACATGATCACCACGGCGAAGGGCATCACCTCCGCCTACGCCCCGCTCGGGGCGGTGATCGCGGGCGATCACATCGCCGAGCCGTTCATGCACGGAACGGAGATCTTCAACCACGGCTTCACCTTCGGCGGCCACCCGATGAGCTGTGCGGTAGCGCTGGCCAATATCGAGGTGATGGAGCGTGAGGACCTGTGCGGGCACGTGCGTGCGAACGAGGGGAGCTTCCGGGAGATGCTCGATGGGCTGCGCGACCTGCCGATCGTCGGGGACGTGCGCGGCGCCGGGTACTTCCACGCGATCGAGCTGGTGAAGGACGCAGAGACGAAGGAGACGTTCGATCACGACGAATCAGAGCTTCTGCTGCGCGGCTTCCTCTCCGGCGAGCTGTACTCGCGCGGGCTGATCTGCCGGACTGACGACCGCGGCGATCCGGTGATCCAGCTGTCGCCGCCGCTGATCGCGGGCGAGGAGCAGTTCGAGGAGATCGAGTCGATCCTGCGCCCCGTGCTGAGCGAGGCCTCCGAGCGGGTGATGGGATGGCGCTCTCTGTCGAGAGCCTGATCGCCGAACTGGGACTCGAGCTGGCCAGCGGACACGAGTCCGCGCATGCGCCCGTGCGGTGGGTGCACAGCACCGAGCTGGTCGATCCGACGCCGTGGCTGACCGGCGGCGAGCTGCTGCTGACGACGGGGATCCAGCTCGATCGGCCGAAGCTCCAGCGGGAGCTGATCGAGCGGCTCGTGGCCCATCGCATCGCGGGACTCGGCTTTGGCGTCGGATTCACTCACGAGAAGCTGCCGACGGCACTGCTGAACGCCGCTCGCAAGCTCGACTTCCCCGTGTTCGAGGTGCCGTATGAGCTGCCGTTCATCGCGATCACCGAGCGTGCGTCGGCGCATCTGGTGAGCGAGCAGTACCAGACGCTGCGCCGCGGCGTGCAGGTGCAGGAGCGGATGGAGCGGCTGGTGCTCGAGGAACGCGGACTGCAGGAGGTCGTGCGCGTGGCGGCCGGGGCGATCGGCGGCGTGGTGGGAGTGCTCGACGCGCACGGGGGGCAACTCGCCTGGCACGCCCACGTGCGCGCGCTGCGCGACTCCGAGATGCAGGCGATCGCCCGGGAGATCCGCGAGGCGGGGACGATCGCTCCGTCGAGCTCGCCGCCCGCTCCGTTCGAGCCGCGCCTGCCCCGCTGGCAGGGGGGGGTGCTGGCGCTGCCGGTGATCGCCCGCGATCGAGCCGCGCCGCATGCGTGGCTGGTGGGGGCGCGCGCGGGTGGCGAGCTCGAGGAGTTCGAGCAGCTGATCCTGCGCCAGACGGTGACGGTGGTGGCGCTCGAGCTGATGCACCTGCGCATCGAGCACGACACCGAGCGTCGCCTCGCGGGGGACGTGCTCGCCGAGGCCCTGACCGGGCGGCTGCACCCCGAGGAGCTGCAGGCGCGACTGCTGCCGTTCGGGATCGGCGAGCAGGCGGCCGTGCTCGCATTCTCGCTGCGCGACCCCGACGCGGCCGCGCCACTGCTGGAACAAGCGCTCGCGCGCGCGGATGTGCACGGGCTCGTGGCCACCCGTGCGGGGCATTTGTGCGCGGCGATCGACGCACCGCCCGGGACGGATCCGATCGCGGTGGCCAGCGCGGCGCGCGAGGATCTCGCCGGGCAGGTGGGCGAGGTGCGCGCCTCGGCCAGCCGTGGGGCGGCTACGCACTCGCTGCGGCTGAGCTTCCACGAGGCACGCTGTGCGCTTGAGGCCGTGCGACTGCAGAACGGGCGGGCGCCCGAGGTGGCCTCCCACCGCGACCTGGGGGCCTTCCAGCTGCTGCTGTCGCTGCAGGACGATGACGCGCTGATCTCATACTGCCGCGGCGTGCTCGGGCCGGTCGAACAGGGAGAGGGCGATTACGGCGATGAGCTGCTGCGCTCACTGGACGTGTTCATCGAGCACAACGGCCACTGGGAGAAGGCGGCGACGGCGCTTTACTGCCATCGGCATACGCTGCGCTATCGCATCCGCCGCGTCGAACAGTTGACGGGGCGCGACTTCGGCAAGGCGCGCGACCGGATCGAGTTCTGGCTGGCGTTGCGCGGACGGGAGCTCGCGCGATGAGGATCGGGGTTCCGACAGAGGTGAAGGCCGATGAGTATCGCGTCGCGATCACCCCTGCCGGGGTCAGAGAGCTGAGCGCGCGTGGGCACGAGGTGATCGTGCAGGCGGCGGCCGGGCTGGGCAGTGCGATGGCCGACGAGCAGTTCGTGGCTCAGGGCGCGCGGATCGTGTCCGAGGCCGAGACGGTGTTCGAGCAGGCAGAGCTGGTGTTGAAGGTGAAGGAGCCCCAGCCTGAGGAGGTAGCGATGCTGAGGGACGGTCAGGTCCTCTTCACCTATCTGCATCTGGCGGCAGAGCCCGAGCTGGCGCGCGGCCTGTGCGAGTCGGGCGCCACGTGCGTCGCGTATGAGACGGTGGAGGACGCCGATGGGCGCCTGCCGCTGCTCGCGCCGATGAGCGAGGTGGCGGGGAAGATCGCCACCCAGGCGGGCGCGTTCATGCTGGAGAAGCCGCTCGGCGGTCGGGGAATCCTGCTCGGCGGCGTGCCGGGGGTGGCGGCGGCGACTGTGCTTGTGATCGGTGGCGGCGTCGTGGGGATGAACGCGGCGATCATCGCGATCGGCATGCAGGCCGACGTGTTCGTGTTCGACCGCTCGATCGATCGGCTGCGCGAGCTGGAAGTCGCGTTCGGGGGCAGGGCCTCGACCGTGTATTCCTCGACGCTCGCGATCGAGGAGATGCTGCCGCACGCCGACCTCGTGATCGGCGCGGTGCTCGTCCACGGCGGCCGCGCACCGCATGTGGTCACGCGCGAGCAGCTGAAGGGCATGAAGCGGAACGCGGTGCTGGTCGACGTATCGATCGACCAGGGAGGGTGCTTTGAGACCTCGCGCCCGACCACGCACTCCGATCCGACGTTCGAGGTCGAGGGGATCACGCACTACTGCGTGACGAACATGCCCGGGGCGGTGCCGATCACCTCGACGTATGCGCTGACGAACGCGACGCTGCCTTACGTGATCGAACTGGCCGAGCGCGGCGTCGAGGGGGCGATGGACCGTGACCCCGGGCTGCGCCTCGGCCTGAACGTGGCCGGCGGCGAGATCACCCATCCCGCGGTGGCCGAGGCGCTCGGCGAGCCCGTCGTAGGCGGTGTGTAAAGGCCGTCGTCGTCAACACTGAATTTTTGTGGGAGATAGCGAACGTATAAACCGTATATACGATAGATATCGTCAACGAGAAAACAAGGCATCCCCCAGAGGAGATCGAGATGGGCACCACCGAGACGGCGACCTTGCAGAATTTCATCGACGGGGAGCAACTCGCCTCAGACGGCGAGAGCTACCCGGTGCTGAACCCGGCTACCGGAGAGGAGCTGGCGCGGGCGTCCAACTCGACCCCCGAGGACGTCGACCGCGCGGCGAGGGCCGCGCGCAAGGCGTTCGAGGCCTGGTCGCGCACGACGCCCGCCCAGCGCGGCGAGGCGCTGCTCGCCCTGGCGGGCGCCGTCGAAGAGCACGGCGAGGAGCTCGGTCGCCTGGAGGCCCTGAACGCGGGCAAGCCGATCGCCGCGGTGATCGGCGACGAGATTCCGGTGATGGTCGACAATCTGCGCTTCTTCGCCGGCGCGGCGCGGTGCCTGGAGGGCAGGGCGGCGGGTGAGTACATGGAGGGCTACACCTCGTTCACCCGCCGCGAGGCGGTGGGTGTGATCGGGCAGGTGACTCCGTGGAACTACCCGCTGATGATGGCGATCTGGAAATTCGCCC
>DASXIB010000015.1:0-69529 GCA_036498245.1 Solirubrobacteraceae bacterium | reverse complement strand
CAAGGTCTGGTGAGGCGCAGATGACCACGACCCAGCCGAAGCCCTCGGACATCTCGGCCGAGAAGTCCGGCCTCACCGAGATGGCGTGGGACCCGATCACCCGCATCGTCGGCAGCCTCGGCATCTACGCGAAGATCGACTTCGGGAGGGGCAAGGTCGCCGACTGCCACAGCACGTCTTCGATCTTCCGCGGCTACAGCATCTTCATGAAGGGCAAGGACCCGCGCGACGCACACTTCATCACCAGCCGCATCTGCGGCATCTGCGGCGACAACCACGCCGTCTGCTCCTGCTACGCGCAGCAGATGGCTTACGGCGTCAAGCCGCCGCCGCTGGGCGAGTGGATCGTCAACCTCGGCGAGGCGGCGGAGTACATCTTCGACCACATCATCTTCCAGGACAACCTCGTGTTCGTGGACTTCTGCGAGCAGATGGTCCGCGCGACGAACCCGAAGGTGTGGGGGAAGGCCGAGAAGACCGACGCCCCCGGGGCCGACATCCACGGCTACCGCACGATCGGCGAGATCATGAAGTCCTACAACCCATTCACCGGGGAGACGTACAAGGAGGCTCTGCACATGAGCCGCGTCGGGCGGGAGATGATCTGCCTGATGGAGGGACGCCACGTGCATCCCTCGACGATCTACCCGGGCGGTGTCGGCACCGTCGCCACGCCGACGTTGTTCACCGACTACCTCTCGAGATTGCTGCGCTGCTTCGACTTCATCAAGTCGGCCGTGGCGATGAACGACGACGTGTTCGACTTCTTCTACGAGGCCCTGCCGGGCTATGAGGAGGTCGGGCGGCGGCGGATCCTGCTCGGCTGCTGGGGCGCCTGGAACAACCCCGATTACGTCGACTACGACTATCGCAACATGGATAGTTGGGGCAACGAGATGTTCGTCACCCCTGGCGTGATCGTCGACGGCGAGCTGGTGACGACGAACCTCGTCGACATCAACCTCGGCATCCGCATCCTGCTCGGATCCTCCTATTACGAGGACTGGACGAACGAGGAGACCTTCGTCCCGCACGACCCGCTCGGCAACCCCGTCGACAAGCACCACCCCTGGAACCAGACGACGATCCCCAAGCCCCAAAAACGCGACCTGGACGGCGGCAAGTACTCGTGGGTGATGAGCCCGCGGTGGTTCGACAAGCGCACGGGCGAGCACCTCGCGCTGGACACCGGCGGCGGCGCGCTGGCGCGGCTGTGGGCCACGGCGCTGGCCAACAAGGTCGACACGCCGTACGTCAAAGCGACCGGCCACAGCGTGCTGATCAACCTGCCGAAGACGCCGAACACGCCCGAGCAGACGCTCGAGTGGAAGATCCCCAAGTGGTCGAACGCGATCGAGCGCGACCGCGCGCGGATCTACTTCGTCGCCTACTCGGCGGCGATGGCGATGCACTTCCTCGATCGTGCGATGACCGAGCTGCGCTCCGGGCGCACGAAGGTCTTCGAGGACTTCGACGTGCCCGAGGAGGCGATCGGCTGCGGCTTCCACGAGGCGGTGCGCGGCGTGCTCTCACACCACCTTGTGATCCGCGAGGGCAAGATCGCCAACTACCATCCCTATCCGCCAACGCCGTGGAACGGATCGCCGACGGATTCCTACGGCACCCCCGGACCATACGAGGACGCCGTCGCCGGGCAGCCGATCTTCGAGGAGAACTCCCAAGAGGACTTCCGCGGGATCGACATCATGCGCGCCGTTCGCTCGTTCGACCCGTGCCTGCCGTGCGGCGTACACATGTACCTGGGCAAAGGCAAGACGCTCAAGCAAGTGCACTCCCCGATGTTCGGCGAGCACGGTTAGGAGCGGGCGATGACCACGGTTCAGATCGACACCACGGCCCTGGCGAGCAACGCGGCCCCGACGGACGACTCAGTCCAGACGGGGAATGCGTTCAGGGCAGACGACGCGGCCCGAGAGCAGATCGCGCGAGTCGAGGGTCTCCTCGAGCAGCTCGAGAGCCTCTCCGACCCGACGGCGCAGCAGATCGCAACAGAGGTGGTGCAGGCGCTGCTTGACCTCTACGGCGAGGGCCTCGGGCGGATCGTCGACGTCGTGGCGACCCGCGACGACGGCACGATGGCCGCGGAGCTGGGCGCGGACGAGCTCGTCTCGCACCTGCTGCTGCTGCACGGGCTGCATCCCGAGCCCGTCGAGGAGCGGGTGCGCGGCGCGCTGGAGGGCGTGCTTCCTTATCTGCAGTCCCACGGCGGCAGCGTCGAGCTGCTCGGCGTGGAGGATGCGATCGTGCACCTGCGCCTGCAGGGCAGCTGCTCGGGCTGCCCGTCCTCCGCGATGACGCTGAAGCTCGCGATCGAGGACGCGATCTTCAAGGCCGCGCCCGACGTGGAGGAGGTACGCGCCGAGGGCGCGGTCGCCCCGCCGCAGCCGGGACCGCAGTTGCTGCAGATCGAGTGCCCCTCTCCGCTGCGAGCCTCGACGGCGTAGTCCGATGGCCGCCTCCTCGGGAACCCTCGCGGGCTCGCGGCTGCGAAAGCTCGCGCAACGATCGGCGCAACCGTCGGGGAGCGCCATCCTGCGCGTCGATTCCGAGGAGCGCTGCGAGCTTTGCAACGAGCCGATCCCAAGCGCGCACCGCCACCTGCTCGAGCTGTCCTCGCGGGAGCTCGCGTGCGCCTGCCGGCCCTGCTCGCTGCTGTTCGAGGAGAAGGGTTCCGGCAGCGGTCGTTACAAGCTCGTGCCCGAGCGCCGCCTGCGCCTCGAGGACTTCGCGATCACCGATCTCGCCTGGGAGGAGCTGCGCATCCCGGTCGACATGGCCTTCTTCTTTCACTCGAGCGCCGAGGAACGGGTGCTCGCTTACTACCCCGGCCCGATGGGTCCGACGGAGTCCCAGCTCGAGCTGAGCTCGTGGCGCGAGGTGCAGGCGGCCAACCCGGTCCTCGGGGAGCTCGAGCCCGATGTCGAGGCGCTGCTCGTCAACCGCATCGGAGGGGCGCGCAGGCATTGGCTCGTGCCGTTGGACGAGTGCTACGCGCTCGTCGGGCTGATCCGCACCCAGTGGAAGGGTCTCAGCGGGGGCCGCGAGGTGTGGCGCGAGATCGACGGCTTCTTTACAGAGCTCGACCGTCGCGCGCGGAGCACGACAGGAAGGACATGACGATGGCGAACGTGAACACCGGAGCGGCATTCACCGGGGCGGCGAAGCCCACGCACGTGAAGGGCATCAACGAGGGCAACGCGAAGGGCAACTACGAGAAGATGGGCGGCCACAAGCCGGACGGGACGTCCACCGCCGAGCGCTCGACCGGCGTCGCCAAGACCGAACCGATCGCGCCGAGCATGCCCAACCTGTCCCCCGCGTAGGCGCGATGCCGGCCGTCCCACAGCCGATCAACTCGGCCGCGGATGCGATCCCCGACCTCGCGTTCCGGATCGACGACGCGGTGGCCGAGCGCTATTCGGCGGCGCCCACGCTGAACTTCCAGCTGTGCATCGGGCGCACTGGAAACGGTCCCGTGCGCTCGATCCTGCTCGACACGCAGATCCAGATCGCGGCGCGCCGGCGCCCCTACGGCGAGCACGAGCAGGCGTGGCTGATCGAGCTGTTCGGCACGCCCGAGCGCTGGGGCACAACGCTGCGCACGCTGCTGTGGACGCGCACGACGCTCGTCGTCCCGCCGTTCGACGACTCGACGGAGATCACCCTGCCGGTGGCCTGCTCGTATGACCTCGAGGTCAACGCGGCGAGCTACCTCTCGGGCCTCGAGGGCGGTGAGGTGCCGCTCGAGTTCCTGTTCTCCGGCTCGGTGTTCTACGCGGGTCCCGGCGGGATGCTGCAGACGGCGCGCATCTCCTGGGACCGCGAGGCCGAGTTCCGCCTGCCGGTGCGCACCTGGCGCGAGGCGATGGACCGCCATTTCCCCGACTCGGCGTGGCTGCGGCTCGGGCGTTCCGCCTTCGACGGCCTGCGCGCCTACAAAGCCGAGCACGGCCTCAGGACCCTCGAGGACGCCGTCGAGCGCCTGCTCGAGGAGGGACGATGAGTGCGGGCGCGCGACCTCCGGCGAACGCCCCCCGACGCCCTCCAACGGGCGCATCGGACCATCGCGCCGACGCGGTCCGGCGGATCGCCGACGCGGTGCTGTACGAGGGCTACCTGCTGTGGCCCTACCGCAAGTCGGCGCTGAAGAACCAGCAGCGTTTCACCTTCGGTGGCGTCTATCCGCCGGCGTGGGAGGACTCCTCCCGCATGCAGGCGCAGGTGCTGCTCGAGGGCGAGCGAAACGCCTCGGTCGAGATCCGGGTGCGCTTCCTGCACGTGGTGCGCCGCCAGGTGTTGAAGCTCGACGCGCTCGATGCGACGCCCGAGGAGGTGGAGGAGCTAGAGGTCGACGGGCGGCGATGGGTCTCCTGGGAGGAGGCCGTCGAGCGCGAGGTCGGGCTCGGGCCGATCCGCGTGCCCGCCGGACAGGAGCTCGAGCAGATCCCGGGCGGCGCGATCCGGCGCTCTTGGCAGGAGCTCGAGGGTGACGTGTCGCTGGCGCGCGAGTCCCTGCGCCCGGGGCTCTCGCGGCTGACGCTTCAGATCGCCAACACGACCCCATGGGCAGGCACCCGACGCGAACCCACTCCATGGACGGGCACCGAGCGCGAACGCGCGCTGCACCGGACATTCTGCTCGACCCATGCGATCTTGCGCACAGACGAAAGTGCGTGGGTGTCGCTGACCGACCCGCCGCCGGCGTTTCGCGCGGAGGCTGAGGCCTGCGAGAACTCGGGATTGTGGCCCGTGCTCGTCGGCGAGCCAGGCGAGCGGGACACGCTGCTCGCCTCGCCGATCATCCTCTCAGACCATCCCCAGATCGCGCCCGAGAGCCCGGGGAACCTGTTCGACTCCGGCGAGATCGACCAGATGCTCGTGTTGAACATCCTCGCGATGACCGAGGAGGAGCGCCGCGACATGCGCGACGCGGACCCTCGCGCGCGGGAGATCCTCGAGCGCACCGAGGCGCTGAGCGACGAGGAGATCATGCGCCTGCACGGCGCCGTGCGCGAGTTCGGGCTGGTGCGGGCGCGATGATCAACAGCAGACACGAGCACGGTCGGGGGCGACCGAGATGATCCACGACCGCCCGCCGTGGGAGGAGCTCGAGCGCCGGGGTCCGGACTCCGTCGACGTCGGCGGCGTGCCCGTGCGCGCCGGCAGCGTCGTGCGACTGGCTCCCCGCGGAAGTGGCAGCGACATCTTCGAGGTCGCGCTCGCCGGGCGCGAGGCGATCGTGCACGAGGTGCTCGAGGACTACGAGGGCCGCATCCAGCTCGCGGTGACGGTCGCTGAGGATCCCGGCCAGGATCTCGGCGCGATGCGCCGTCCCGGGCATCGCTTCTTCTTCGACCCCCAGGAGGTGGAGCCGCTCGACCCGGCCGAGCGGACGAGCAAGCCGCCGGCGTGTCGCGTGCTGGTGGCCGGCATCGGCAACGTCTTCCTCGGCGACGACGGCTGGGGCGTCGCGCTGGCCGGTCGCCTCGCCACGCGCGCGCTGCCGCGCGGCGTGGAGGTCGTGGACTTCGGCATCCGTGGCATGGATCTCGCCTATGCGATGCAGGACTACGACGTGGTGGTATTGCTTGACGCCACCCCACGCGACGAGCCGCCCGGAACCCTCTACGTGATCGAGCCGGACCTCGACGATCTGGAGATGACGGTCGACGCGCACGGGATGGACCCGGTCAAGGTGCTGGCGCTGGCGCGCACGCTCGGCGCCGAGTCGCTGCCGCGCACCCTGATCGTCGGCTGCGAGCCCCGGACGCGCATGAGTGCCGAGGACGAGCAGATCGTCGCCGAGCTGACGGAGCCGGTGCGCGCCTCGCTCGATCCGGCGGTGGGGCTCATCGAAGAGCTGTTGTCCGACCTGACAAGACCCGAGCTAGAGAAGGGATCCCACCATGAGTGACATAACCATCAGCCGATCGATGCAGCGGGGCCTGCTGCTGGCGATCTTGGCGGCGATCGCGGCGATCGCAGTTCCCCAGCTGCCCGAGCTCCAGCGCTACGCGAAAATCCGGTCGATGTAGTCATGCACCGGGTCAAAGTGAGGGTCGTCGAGGACGCGCTCGACGCCAACAACACGATCGCGCGGGCCAACCGCGCCGACTTCGACCGCGCGGGCGTGACGGTCGTCAACCTGATGAGCGCTCCCGGCGCGGGCAAGACGGCGCTGCTCGAGCGCGCGCTCAAGGACACCGGTGACGTGCGCGTCGCGGTGCTCGAGGGCGACGTCGAGGGCTCGCTCGACGCCGAGCGGCTGGCCTCGCTGCACGTCCCGGTCGTCCAGCTCAACACGGCGGGCGGCTTCGGCGGCGAGTGCCACCTCGACGCGAACATGGTCCGCTCCTCGCTGGACTCGATCCCGCTCGAGGAGATCGACCTGCTGATCATCGAGAACATCGGCAACCTCGTCTGTCCGGCCGAGTTCCGCGTCGGCGAGGACGCGCGGGCGATGGTCTGCTCGGTCGCCGAGGGGGAGGACAAGCCGCTGAAGTATCCGCTCATGTTCCGCGCCTGCGAGCTCGCCGTCGTCAACAAGATCGACCTGCTCCCCTACGTCGACGTCAACCTCGACTCGCTCCTGCACAACCTCCAGACGGTGCATCCGGGGATCGACCACCTGCTGACGAGCGCGCGCACGGGAGAAGGCGTGGACGCGTTCCGCGACTGGCTGCTCAGCAGCGTGCGCGCTCGCGCGATGGCGTGACCTCCCCGGCCGCGCGCGAGAGTATGAGCGCGTCGCCGACCCGTGGCGGCGCGAGGGGCTCCTCTGTCAAGCACGCCGCCGAACGTCGCCAGGCGGCCGGCGAGGCGTTCTTCGGCGCCGAGGCCGAGCGCGTAGCGCGGCTGTGCCATCGCATGGCCGAGCGCTTCGCGCGCGGTGGGCGGCTCGTGGCCTTCGGCGAGGGACCGGTCGCGCGCTCGGACGCGCGACACGTGGCGGTGGAGTTCGTCCACCCGGTGATCGTCGGCAAGCGCGCGCTGCCCGCGCTGGCGGTCACCGCCGAGGGAGGGCCGCTCCTCGAGCAGGTCGAGCTGCTCGTCGAGCCGCCCGACATCGCGCTGGCCTTCGGCGAGCATCCCGACACGCTCGCGGCGCTGGGAGTCGCGCGCGAGCGCGGCTGCCTCACGCTCTCGGCCTCGCACGTCGGCGCCGAGTGGGAGCTCGTACCCGCGCAGGACGACCCGTTCGTCGCGCAGGAGCTCGTCGAGACCCTCTACCACGTGCTGTGGGAGCTCGTGCACGTGTTCCTCGAGCACCCCGGCCTGCTCGAGGGTCATGGTGATCGTGGTATCGCCGAGCGCGCGGTGCACGACACCGGCGCCTCGAGCTTCCTGTATCCGTTCCTCGGGCAGCGCGAGGACGACCTTGAGGCGGTGCTCGCCGACGTGCAGGCGTCGGTGCTCGCCAAGTCCGCGGAGGTCGCCGCGCTGCGCGAGCAGACGCTGCGCGACGGCGAGGAGGAGCTGCGAAGGGCCGCACGTGCTTTGCGAGCCCGGCTCGACGCCGGCGGGCGCGTGCTCGCGTTGGGGAACGGCGGGTCGGCGACCGACGCCATGGACGCCGTGGCCGACCTGCGCGTGCCCCCCGCCGGGTGGCGCGCGCAAGCGGCGATCGACCTCACCGAGGACCCGGGCATCCTGACGGCGATCGCCAACGACGTCGGCGTGGAGTCGATCTTCGCTCGCCAGGTCATCGCCCACGGGCGCGCGCGGGACGCACTGCTGGCGTTCTCCACCAGCGGCGGCTCGGGCAACGTGCTGAGCGCGCTGCGCGAGGCGCGGCGGCGGGAGATGCTGACGATCGCGCTGGTCGGCTACGACGGTGGTCAGATCGCCGCCGAGAGCTTGGCCGACCATGTGATTGTCACGCGCTCGGAGCACATCCCGCGGATCCAGGAGGCGCAGGCGAGCGCGTGGCACGTCCTGCGCGAGCTGGTGGAGCTGGAGAGCTGAAAATGCCTTCCTCGCGCGTACGCGCGCGCGCACGCGTCGATGGCACTGTTCAAGGCGTGGGCTTCCGCCCGTTCGTGTATCGCCTGGCCGGCGAGCTCGAGCTGGCCGGGTGGGTACGCAACGACGAGCGCGGAGTGGAGGTCGAGGTCGAGGGAGCGAAGAACGCAGTCGGAGACTTCCTGGCCCGGCTGCCGGCGGAGGCCCCCCCGCTGGCCCGGGTCGAGCGCGTCCACTCACAGCCGCTGCCCGTGCAGGGAGAGTCGCGCTTCGTGATCGCGCCGAGCGTGCGGACGGGCCAAGCGGATGCGCTCGTCGCCCCCGACGCGGCGACCTGCGCGGACTGCCTGGCAGAGCTGCGCGACCCGCGCGACCGCCGCTTTCGCTATCCGTTCGTCAACTGCACGAACTGCGGGCCGCGGTTCACGATCGTGCGCGGCGTGCCCTACGACCGGCCGCTGACGACGATGACGGGCTTTGAGATGTGCGCGATGTGTCGCGCGGAGTACGAGGACCCGGGCGATCGGCGCTTCCACGCCCAGCCCAACGCGTGCCCGCTGTGCGGCCCGCACGCCCGCCTGCTCGGTCCCGGCGCCGAGGTAGCCGTCTCCGCCCTGTCGCGCCCGGGCGCCGTCGACGCCCCCGACGCGCTCGGAAGCGCGGCGCGGCTGCTGGCGCAAGGGGCGATCCTCGCCGTCAAGGGACTCGGCGGCTATCACCTGGCGTGCCTCGCCAAGGACGAGTCGGCGGTGGGGACGCTGCGCGCGCGCAAGCGGCGCGAGGATCGGCCGTTCGCGCTGATGGTCGCCGACCTCGTCGCCGCCCGCCGGCTCGCGTTCGTCGACGAGGAGGAGGCGGCGTTGCTGACCGAGCCCGCGCGGCCGATCGTCCTCCTGCCCCGCCGAGCCGGCGCACCGGTGGCTCACAGCGTCGCGCCCGGCGCGCGCGAGCTGGGCCTGATGCTGCCCTACACCCCCCTGCATCACATCCTGCTCGCCGACCTGTCGGCGTTGGGAGTGAGCGCGCTGGTGATGACGAGCGGCAACGTCTCAGACGAGCCGATCGCGTATGAGGACGAGGACGCGCTGGATCGGCTCGGAGGGATCGCCGACGCCTTCCTCGTGCACGACCGGCCGATTCACATGCGCACGGACGACTCGGTGATCCGCGTCGCGCGAATCGGCGAGCGTGGGAGGCCATTGCCACTACGGCGCTCACGTGGCTATGTGCCGGGCGGCCTGCGGTTGCCTGTGCCCACCGCGCGCCCGCTGCTCGCGTGCGGCGCGGAGCTGAAGAGCACCTTCTGCGTGGCCCGCGGCGAGCGGGCGTGGGTGAGCCACCACATCGGCGATCTAGGCAACTGGGAGACGCTGCGCTCGTTCCGCGAGGGGATCGCCCACTTCGAAGAGCTCTTCGCGGTCGCCCCGGAGGTGATCGCCCACGACCTGCACCCGGACTACCTGTCGACCGCCTACGCCGTGGACAGAGAGCGCGAGATGGCCGATTCCGGCGTCGAGCTTGCCGGCAGGCCGAGGGGCGAGCTTCCCCACGGACCGGAGATCGAGCTTCCCGACGGGCCGGAGATCGAGCTGGTCGGCGTGCAGCACCATCACGCGCACCTCGCGGCGGTGCTCGCCGAGCACGGCGAGACCGGGCCGGCGGTGGGCGCGATCTACGACGGCTCCGGCTACGGGACCGACGGCACCGTGTGGGGCGGGGAGCTGCTCGTCGGCGGCTTGGCGGGATTCGAGCGCGCGGGCCACCTGCGGCCGATCGGAATGCCCGGCGGCGACCGGGCCGTGCGCCAGCCATGGCGGATGGCCTGCGCTTGGGTGGCGGAGGCCACGGAAGACCCGCTGCCGGCGATCCCCCCCGCTCTGACAGCGCACGTCGATCCCGACCGGTGGGCGGCGGTGGCGAGGATCGCCCGGACAGCCGCGGCAGCCCCGATCACCACCAGCGTCGGGCGCCTGTGCGACGCGGTCGCGGCGCTGTGCGGATTGCGCCACGAGGTCACCTACGAGGGCCAGGCGGCGATCGAGCTCGAGGCCGTGGCCGATCCCGAGGAGCGCGGTGCGTATGCGATCCCCTATACCGGCGACGGCCCCACCGGCGGGCAGTTCGATCCACGCGCGGCGATCACCGCGGCGATCGCCGACCTCACCGCGGGCGCCTCCGTGGCGACGGTCTCGGCGCGGTTTCACAACGGACTGGCCGCGGCGACCACTAGCGCTTGCGTGCAGGTCGCCGCGGATGCCGGCCTATCGCTCGTCGTGCTCGCGGGCGGGGTGTTCCAGAACCGACTGCTGCTCGAGGGGGTGGCCGCCGGGTTGGCGGACGCCGGCTTGCGCGTGCTCACCCCGGAGCGACTGCCGCCCAACGATGGGGCGATCTCCTACGGGCAGGCGGCGATCGCCGCCGCGCGGATGTCCGTCGACGCCCGCTGACCGCCGAGGGGCACGGTCCATGGCCCACGCCTCGCCACGGACGCGACTACTTCCCCAAAGAAGCCCCCCACCGCTCCTCGATCCGCCCCAACCGCCACACAGCCAGGGCAATCGCCCAGGTAGCCACGAACATCCCGACGATCAAAAAGCCAAGGAAGCTGACGTCGATGTTCTCGACCCACGCCCAGAACGAGCCCGATAGGGCGAGCTGACGAGCGAGCAGGCCGCCGAGCTCGATCGTGCCGATCACCAGCGCGACCGCCACGGACAGGCCGGTGATGGTGATGTTGTAGTAGACCTTGCGCACCGGCTTGGAGAATGCCCAGCCATAGGCGAAGTTCATGAACGACCCGTCGATCGAGTCCATCAGGCTCATGCCGGCGGCGAACAGGATCGGCAGGCAGAGGATCGCGTACCACGGCAGTCCCGCGCCGGCGGCACCGCCGGCGAGCACGAGCAGGGCGACCTCGCTGGCGGTGTCGAAGCCGAGGCCGAACAGCGCTCCGACCGGGTACATGTGGCCGGGCTTCTCCACCGCCCGGGCGATCCGCCCGAAGAAGCGGTTCATCAGCCCACGACTGTCTAGCTGCTCCTCGAGCGCCCGCTCGTCGTAGGCGCCGCGGCGCATCTCGCCGAACACCTTGACGATCCCCAGCAGGACGACGATGTTGAGCGCGGCGATCGCGTAGAGGAAGCCGCCGGAGACGAGCGTGCCGATCCAGCCGGTCACCTGGTGCAGGCCCGAGCCGTCGTTCTTGACGGGCCCGGCCAGGGTCTTCACTCCGATCGACAGCAGGAACGCGAGCAGGAAGACGATCGTCGAGTGGCCGAGGGAGAACCAGAAGCCGACGCTGAGCGGGCGCTTGCCTTCGGACATCAGCTTGCGCGTGGTGTTGTCGATCGCGGAGATGTGGTCGGCGTCGAAGGCGTGGCGCAGGCCGAGCGTGTAGGCGGTCACGCCGATGCCGATCGTGAACGCGCCACCGCCGCCGAGGTGGTGGTGCCGTGACGCGACCAGCGCGATCAGCGTGAGGAAGCCGGCCACGTGCAGAGCGAGCACGACGGCCGCCATCGTGGCCAGTGTTCGCCGCTGGCCGGAGTCGAGCGAGCGGAGGGCGAGGCGCAGGTCCGCGCCGCGGGTGCTGACAGGTCTGACGGTGCTCGCCGCGCTCATCCGCGTCTCCCGTTCGCCGCCTGCGCCCGTCCCGGAAGAACGAGCCTTCGCAGCCGACACTAGCGCCACGCCATCGCTATTGCAAGCGACTCGCAGTTATTCGCTCGGCAGGACCTCGTCAGAAGCGAATCGGCCCTCGCTCGGTCATCGGGCGAGCGTAGGTCTCGCTCAGGCAGTGCGAGGTGAGGCTTCGGCGGTCGCGCAGCACGCGCACAGCCCGACGATCGGGAAGTGGGCGAACCGCGGCGTGTAGCCGAAGCGCTCGCGCACCAGCTCGCGCACCTCGTCGAGCTCGGCCGGGCGCACGGACCGCGCGGCGCCGCAGCGCTCGCAGTAGAGGTACTCCTGCTCGCCCTCGCCGACCAGCGCGTACAGACCGGGACCGTGGCCGAGGTGGACGTGGCGGACGATCCCGGCGTGTTCGAAGGCCTCGAGGTTGCGATACACCGAAGCGGCGTCGAGCGAGCTCTCCCGCTGGCCGGCGGCGCGGACGATCACCTCGGCCGCGAGCGGGCCGTTGGCGGCGAACAGCGCCTGGAGGATCGCGCGCCGGGCCATCGTCACGCGCAGGCGGTGAGCGCGCAGCGCGGCGATCGCGCTGTTCATGTCCTCGAAGTGGGCGCGGGGGACTGTCGGGGAGAGCGTCACCGTTCAATCGTAAGCGAGACCAGGGGGGATGTACGCGGACGTCAGGCGCGCACGAGCAGGTACACGCGGACCTGACCGACGGATGTACGAGTGGAGAAGGAGGAGACGCCGTAGGTCCTGCCGCGGTATCTCACCGAGCCCCGGTCGGGCAGGCGCGACGGTCCCGGCGAGGTGCTGCCGGCCAGCTGGCGGGAGCCCGAGCGGACGTAGACCAACCCGCCGGTGAGGGTCCTCGTCAATCTCGTGTACGGAGGCAGGCTCGCCGGCGAGAGGTGGGGGAAGCGACGGGATATCCGTTGCGCGACGATCCCCAGCTCGGCGGTCTCGATCTCGGCGCAGCTCAGCTTCGACAGCGAGGAGGGAACGGGCAGGAGCAGCGAGACCCGCAGCGACCCGCTCGGGAAGGCGGTTCCGTCGAAGGAGTAAGCCTCATAGGCGGTGTGTCTGTAGGTGACCGGACCATGGGTGGGAATGCTCGCGGGTCCCGGCGTAAGCACGCCTTCTATCGGGATCGCGTGCGAGCCGGCGCGCAGGACGATCGGCGCACCGATGAAGCGGGTCACGAGCTTGACGTAGCCGAGGTCGTCCTGAACGGACATCACGTAGCGAGCGAGCGCGCGTCCGTGGAGTCGCAGCGTGCCGGTGACCGGCGCGAGGATGTAGGGACCACCGACGTCGGCGAGCACGGTCGAGCCGTGGGTCACGCGCAGGCGCACGAGATGCGTGTGGGAGAAGACGAGGCTCGTTACCGCGGCCTTCACCGCCGAGCGGTTGCCGGCGGCGATCGCTTCCAGCAGCGGAGCGTATCGCTCGACCTGGTGCTTGTCGGCGATCGTAGCGGTCCCCCCCACCTCACCGGCGTAGATCCGCCTGGCGACCGCTCCGGCGCTCGTCGCGAGCACCTCCGCCGCGGCCGTTCCGCAGGGCGCCCCGGCGACGGCCCGGCCGCCGGATGCGACCTGTGCGCCGGGGAGGACCCGTGCGCCGGGGAGGACCGCGCCGGCTGAAGCAGTACGCGCGGCACGACCACCCGTGTCAAGGTCGGCGCCCGGGTTTTGGGCCGAGGCGCCGCACGCTGACAGCGCAACCGCGAGCAGAGCGACGATCGCGGCGGGAATCCCCACGCGCAGGCTCATAGGTCTGGGTTACCCGCGATTCCCCCGGGCGATTCGCCGCAGGTCGATCGTCTCGTCGTAGAGCTTCGCGTCGACGCCATGCTCGAGCGCGACCTCGCGCAGCGGGCGTCCGGAGACGGTGGCCGCTTTGACGATCTCCGTCCCCTTGTCGTAGCCGATCGCGCCGTTCAGCGCGGTCGCGACCGCGAGCGTCGCGCCCGCCGAGGCGGCGGCGCCGGCCTTGTTCGCCTGGATGCCGTCGACGCACTTCTCGGCGAACACGCGGCTGCAGCTCGACAGCAGGTGCAGCGACTGGAGCAGGTTACGGGCGATCAGGGGAATGCGGACGTTCAGCTCGAACTGCCCCTGCAGGCCGGCGACGGTGATCGCCGTGTCGTTGCCGATCACCTGCGCGGAGACCTGCAGGACGACCTCGGGGATCACGGGGTTGACCTTGCCGGGCATGATCGAGGAGCCCTTCTGCAGCTCGGGCAGGAACAGCTCGCCGATGCCCGCGCGCGGGCCGGAGCCCATCAGCGCGAGGTCGCCGGCGATCTTCGTGAGCGAGACGGCGATCACCTTCAGCGCGCCGGAGAGCTCGACGAGCGCGTCGCGCGACCCTTGCGCCTCGAATGGGTCGAGGGGCGCGGCGATCTGCTTCAGGCCGGAGTCCTTCTTCAAGCGCGCGCGCACACGCTCGGCGAACTTCGCGTGCGTGTTCAGCCCCGTGCCGGTGGCGGTGCCGCCGAGCGGGATCTGGCCGACGTGGACGAGCGCGGCCTGGACGCGCTCCTGGGCGAGCGCGAGTTGGGCGGCGTAGCCGGAGAACTCCTGGCCGAGCGTGACCGGGACGGCGTCCATCAGGTGGGTGCGCCCGGCCTTGACGACGTTCTGGAAGCTCTTGGCCTTCCTGGCCAGTGAGCGCTCGAGCAGCTTCAGCGCCGGCAGCAGCTCGTTCTGGGCGACGTCGAGAGCCGCCAGGTGGACGGCGGAGGGAAACACGTCGTTGGAGGACTGGCCCATGTTGACGTGGTCGTTGGCGTGCACCCGCTCGCCGGCCAGCGCGGCGATCACCTCGTTGGCGTTCGTGTTCGTCGAGGTGCCCGAGCCGGTTTGGAAGACGTCGATCGGGAACTGCCCGTCGTGGTGGCCCGCGGCGATCTCCGCGGCGGCCTTCTCGATCCGCGCGGCGCTGCGCTTCTCGAGCAGTCCGAGCTCGCCGTTGACGGCCGCGGCGGCGCCCTTCACGCGCGCCAGCCAGCGGACGACCGACACCGGCACGGTCTCCCCGGAGATCGGAAAGTTCTCGACCGCCTTGGCGGTCTCTGCGCCCCACAATTGCTGCATCTTCGGCATCGAGTCTCCTTGCGAAAAGCGGGCTGAACGATTTTTGATGAGGCCCCCTTTTGGGGGGCCGCTCGGCGTGCGTGGTGAGCGTTCGACACGGACCCTATCCACAGAACGCCGACAGCTCCCGCGCGAGACCGCACACGCGGCGAGCTATCCACAGAACGCCGACAGCTCCCGCGCGAGACCGACGGGGTCGTCATAGGCCATCAGGAAGCCCGTGCTCTGGAGCACTCGCAGCTGTCCGTGGGGCAGCAGCGTCAACGCCTGTTCCGCCGCCGCCAGCGGGTACAGCCGGTCGCGGTCGGCCCACAGCAAGAGCACGGGCATGTCGAGACGCGGGTAGAGCTCGAGCAGATGGGTCTGCGCGCCGCGCGGCCAGGCGCGCGCGCACTTCGCCCACGAGCGGGCCAGGGCGGAGTTGCCGGGCACGTCGGCGAACGCGTGGCGCACGAGATCCTCGGCGGCGGGATTGCCACGGACGGACAGCCGCTCGACGCTGCGTGCGGGCGGGAACACCGCGCGCGTGCCGTGCGTCAACAGCCGGTCGAGGCCCGGAAGGGCGCCGGCGCGGGTGACCTGACGCCACAGCGCGCGGGCGCGCACGTCGGCCGGAGGCAGATGCATACGGTTCGGCATCAGCACGAGCCGGGCCGGGCGCAGACGCCCGGTGAGGACGGCCCGCAGGAGGATCTCCGCGCCGGCGTCGTGGCCGGCGAGGAGTGGTCGCGGCCCGAGCACGTCGGCGGAGAAGCCGGCGAGGACCTCGGCGAACCAGTCGAGCGTGTAGGGATGCTCCGGCTGATCCTCGGAGCTGCCGTGCAGCGGCAGGTCGGGGAGCACGACGCGAAAGCGGTCGGCCAGATGCTCGACCGCGGGCTCCCACTCCTTGTGCGAGAGCAGCGCGGAGTGCAGCAGCGCGAGCGGCGGTCCGGCGCCGTACTCGCGATAGGCCACTCGCGTTCCGTCTGGATGGTGGTAGAGACGGAGCCTCATTGCTGCATCGTAGGACCGGCTCGAGGCGCACCTACAATGGGCCGCCCGTGAGCCCGGAGCCCCGACACCCGCTGATCCCCCGCCGCGCGGTCGACCCACGCCAGGAGCTCCCCGCGCTCGAGCTGGAGGTGCTGGAGCGCTGGCGCGCGCGCGACGTGTTCGCCGAGTCCCTGCGCCGGCGGAAGGGCGCCGAGCGGTGGGTCTTCTACGAGGGGCCGCCGACGGCGAACGGGCCGCCCGGCTCACACCACGTGCTCTCGCGCGTGTTCAAGGACATCTACCCACGCTTTCAGACGATGCGCGGCTACCGGGTCGAGCGGAAGGGCGGCTGGGACTGCCACGGGCTGCCCGTGGAGATCGCGGTCGAACAGCAGCTCGGCATCCATTCGAAGGCGGAGATCGAGGAGCGGATCGGGATCGAGGCGTTCAACGCCGCCTGCCGCGAGTCGGTGTTCACCTTCCTGGAGGAGTGGAACCGGCTGACCGAGCGGATCGGGTTCTGGCTCGACCTCGACGGGGCCTACCGCACGCTCGATGAGACGTACATCGAGTCGGTCTGGTGGGCGCTCGCGGAGATCGACCGCAAGGACCTCCTGTACGAGGGCCACAAGGTCGTGCCGTACTGCCCGCGCTGCGAGACCACGCTGTCATCGCACGAGGTCGCGCTCGGGTACCGCGACGTGGTCGACCCCAGCGTCTTCATCAAGCTCTCGGTGCTCGGCGGGGAGGAGAAGCTGCTCGTGTGGACGACGACACCGTGGACGCTTCCCGGCAACGTCGCGGTGGCGGTGGCGCCGGCGGCGACCTACGCACGGGTGCGAATCGCCGATGAGATCCTCGTGCTCGCGGAGGCTCGCGTCGAGTCGGTGCTGGGAGAGGATTTGGAGATCCTCGAGCGACTCTCGGGCGCGGAGCTGGTGGAGCGCTTCCGCGCATATCGAGGACCGATCTTCGAGCTGGCCGACCGCGAGCCGGGTGGCTTTCCGATCCTCGCCGATTCCTTCGTCACGACCGAGGACGGCACTGGCATCGTCCATCTCGCACCGGCCTTCGGCGAGGACGACTACCGCGTGGCGGCCGCGGCTCCCGATGTGCCATTCGACCCGACGCAGAGGGGCACTCTCTACAACCCGGTGAAGCCCGACGGCACCTACGACGCGCGCGTGCGTGGCCATGACGGACGCTCATACGAGGGGCGGTTCGTCAAGGACCCCGAGCTGACCGACGAGCTGATCGCCGACCTCGACGCACGCGGGCTGCTGTTCAGGCGCAGCGACTACGAGCACTCCTACCCCCACTGCTGGCGGTGCGGCACGCCGCTGATCTACTACGCCAAGGCGTCGTGGTACATCGCCACCTCGCGCCTGCGTGAGGAGCTGTTGGCGGCGAACGAGACCGTCGCCTGGCATCCCCCCCACGTCAAGCACGGGCGGTTCGGGGACTGGCTGAAGAACAACGTCGACTGGGCGCTCTCCCGGGAGCGCTACTGGGGCACCCCGCTGCCCGTGTGGCGCTGCCCGGCCGGGCACGTGCACGTGGTCGGCTCCTTCGCCGAGCTGACGGAGCGGTCGGGGACGGAGCTCGAGGATCACCACCGCCCCTATGTCGACGACCTCACCATCCCCTGCATCGAATCCGGCTGTGAGGAGCCGATGAAGCGCGTGCCCGAGGTGATCGACGTGTGGTTCGACTCGGGCGCGATGCCATTCGCCCAGCACCACTACCCGTTCGAGCACGCCGAGGAGCTGCAGGAGAGCTTCCCCGCGGACTTCATCTGCGAGGCGCAGGACCAGACCCGCGGCTGGTTCTACTCGCTGCTGGCGATCGCCACGCTGCTCGGCCGGGAGGCGCCGTACAGGAACGTCGTGTGCCTCGGCCTGATCCTCGACGAGGACGGCCAGAAGATGTCGAAGTCGAAGGGCAACACGGTCGAGCCGTGGCAGGTGCTCGACACCTACGGCGCGGACGCGTTCAGGTGGTACTTCTTCACGTCGAAGCAGCCGTGGGACGGATATCGCTTCTCGGCCGAGACGATCGGCGAGGGGGTGCGGCTGTTCTTGAAGCAGTTGTGGAGCACGTACTTCTTCTATGTCCTCTATGCGCGGGCGTCGGCGGTCGAGCTGGGCAGCACAGCGAACGTGGATGCGAACACGGCCGTGGACCGGCCCGAGGCCACGGCGGACGCGTCCCCATCCAGCCCCGACGATCTCGACAGGTGGGCTCTGTCGCGCACCGCCGGCACGGCCGAGCTGGTGACCGAGCGGCTGGACACCTACGACGCGACGTCGGCCGGGCGCGCGATCGCCGCGCTGGTGGACGAGCTGTCCAACTGGTACGTCCGCCGTTCGCGCCGGCGCTTCTGGGACGGCGAGGCGGCCGCGTTCGAGACGCTCCGCACCTGCCTGCTGACCGTTTCGAAGCTGCTGGCCCCGTTCTGCCCGTTCATCGCCGATGAGATCTACGACAACCTCGACGGAGCGCTCGCAAGCGTGCACTTGTGCGACTTCCCCTCCGCGCGCGAGCTGCCCGCGCGCGACGTCGAGCTCGAGGAAGCGATGGGGCTCGCCCGCGAGACCGTCCGCCTCGGACTGGGGGCGCGGGGCAAGGCGAAGATCAAGGTCCGCCAGCCGCTCGCGGAGGCCGTGGTCGTCGCCGACGGACGTGAGCGCGCGGCGATCGAACGGTTGGCGGCCATCGTGCGCGAGGAGCTGAACGTCAGGCGCGTGCGCTTCGTCGCCGCCGCCGAGGAGCTGGGCAGCTATGAGGTGAAGGCCAACTACCGCACGCTCGGTCCGCTGTTCGGCAAGGACATGCCGCGGGCGGCAGAGGCGATTGCCGCGCTCGATCCCGCGCACGTGGCCGCGAGCCTGCGCGGCGGCAACGGCGACGGCGACGGCAACGGCGAGGAGAAAGGCGGACCGGCACGCGGGGCGGGCGCGATCGGGATCTCCGTCGCCGGTCGCGAGCACACGCTTTCCGCCGAGGACGTGATCCTCACGATGAGGGCGCCTGACGGATACTCGGTCGAGCGCGAGGGCGCGCACGCGGTCGCCCTCGACCTGACGATCGACGAAGAGCTCTTGCGTGAGGGTCGTTCTCGGGAGATCGTCCACGCCGTGCAGAACGCCCGCAAGGCCGCGGGACTCGTGGTGGAGGACCGAATCGAGCTGTCTCTCTCAGGCGATGCGGTGCTGCTCGACGCCGTCCGCGCCCACCGCGATTACCTGGTTGGCGAGACGCTCGCGGTCGAGCTGGCACTTGGCGATGACGCGAGGCCGGGCTACTCTGAGCAGGCGAAGATCGACGGTCTGTCCCTCACGATTGCCCTGCGCCGCGTCGAGCAAACCTGACGCGGCATCCCCGTCACCAACATCGCCTGGCGATGTCGGTGTCGGTGGTGTCCGGAGAACGCTGATTCAGTCGGCGAGTCGCTCGTATAGCGAGCGCTCTTCCTCATGACGCCGTCTCAGCCGCTCCTTGAAGTCCTTGTCGCGGCGGCGCTGCTCGATATGCGCATCGATCGCCACGCGAACGGCCTCGGTCACGGTCTGGTCATCAGCACGAGCGACGAGCTCCAGGGTGGCGGCTCGCTCGTCGTCCAATCGCAGGGTCATTGTCTTAGCCATAAGCATGGTTCCAATCCAGATGGTTTGCTAAGTGCCACCTAGAAATATACGACATACTCGAAGTAAGTCAAGTGAGAAACATATCCTTCAATCTAGCCACCATATCATCTAGATTGCTGACTATATGCAACGTATTGGACTGGCTGATTTCCTTCTAATTGCCGAGATTCATTCGAACACGAACGCGCACCAGCTTGGGCGCATACCGCACGTGGTCAACCTCGCCGAAGCCGCTCTGGCGGCGCCGTTCAGCGGCTTCGGGGACCACGAGGCATTCCCCGCGCTGCACGAGAAAGCGGCGATCTACTGCTCGCGGATCGTCACCTACCACCCTCTTCCCAACGGAAACAAGCGCACCGCTTACGACGTGATGCGGGAGTTTCTCGACCGCAACGAGGCGAGCTTCACCCACCCTTCAGATGGGCTTGACGGCACGGCTCAGGCGATCGAAGATCTGGCGGCAGGCGTGGTGGATGAGAGGGGCTTCGTCGCGTGGGTCCACGGCCAGGTCCGCTCGAGGACCCGGAGACGTCGATAGGACCCCCGGAACGCGGGCTACGCTACGAGCGCCGGCTCCAGTTCCTGCTCGAGCTTCTTCTTCGGATAAGCGCCGATCACGGTCTTGACGGGCTGACCGTCTTTGAAAAGGATCATCGTCGGGATCGACAGTACCTGGAAGCGGGCGGCCGTCTGCTGGTTCTCGTCGATGTTCAGCTTCACGATCCTCAGCTCGGGGCGCTCCTTGTCGATCTCCTCGAGCACGGGCGCAACTACGCGGCAGGGACCGCACCAGGGCGCCCAGAAGTCGACGAGCACGGGCCCCTCGGCCTCGATGACCTCTGCGTCGAAGTTGGTGTCGGTGACTTGGGTGAGGGTGCCTGCCATGGGAGTCTCCTTGATCGCTTTCCTCTCCATACTATACAAAGTGTAGTGGCCCTCGGTGGTCGTGGCCGTCCAGCCTGCGGACCGTCGAAGATCGGCCAGCCCACGATCGGCGGGACAGAACGCCAGAACCTCAGTGGACGGTAACCGTCCAGCCTTCAGAGCTACGCACGATCGGCGGGTGGATGTGGGTCAGCGCGGTGAACAGGTGGGGCGAGACGTAGACCTCAACGAAGGCGGCGGCGACGAGTACCGGCACGGCGATCGCAACGGTGACGACGGTGGCAGCGAGCAGTTGCTCCCACTCGCCGCGGCGACTGGCGATGATCCACGCGGCGAGCGGCAGGAACAGCGCGATCAGCTCTGGGACGGCGTGCGGTAGGACACCCAGCAGCAGCAGGCCGGGAGAGACCTGAAGGAAGCCGGACACCCCCGCGAGCGTATGTCCGAGCAGATATGCCTGGGCGCTCAGCGAGAAGGTCGTGGCGGCGAAGACGAATGCGATCGCGATCCGTCCGCCGTGCTCGTGTACCCAGCGCGAGACGCCCACACGATGCTCGACCTGCAGCGGCAGCGAGCTGCCGGCGATGAATCCGGCCACGCACGCGAGCGCGTGCAGGGCGAGTACGAGCATGTTGCGGCGCAGGACGTTCACCACATCAGCGCCGTCGCCGACGGCGAATGGCGGCTGCAGCGAGAGGATCTGCTGGTAGCCGCCCTCCAGCGAGGAGACGATCCACACGGCCAGCAGCAGGCCGACCGCCGCCACCGCCGAGCCGGCGGTCCACCGCCCAAGCACGGCGCCGGGGGTCTCCCTCCACGTGCGAAACGTGGCCCGCGTGTGGTGCATCCCGTGGGCCAGCGCGTAGGAGGAGACGTCGTCCATCCCCTCCCTATCGACCGCGCGACGCCCTCACCTGAAGCGCAGCTGCGGCACGAGCCACATCGCCTCGACGGCGATTCGCCACGACATCTTGCTCTGGCCCCGCTGGCGGTCGCGGAAGACGATCGGCACCTCGACGACGTGGAAGCCGGCGCGCACCGCCCGGTAGGTCAGCTCGACCTGGAAGGCGTACCCCTGCGAGCGCACACCGTCGAAATGGATCGCTTCGAGCACGTCACGTCGAAAGCACTTGAAGCCGCCGGTCAGGTCGCGCACGCGCAGGCCGAGCACCCAGCGTGCGTAGGTCGAGCCGCCCTCGCTGACGAGCCGCCGCAAGAGACCCCAGTCGCTCACCCCGCCGCCTGGCACGTAGCGCGAGCCGAGCGCCAGGGCAGCCCCTCCGTGGACGGCCTCCAGCAGGCGAGCTAGATCGGCGGGATCGTGGGAGAAGTCCGAGTCCATCTCCATCACATACCCAGCGCCGCGGTCGAGCGCGTGGCGGAAGCCGGCGAGGTAGGCGGGTCCGATCCCGCTCTTCTCGGAGCGATGCAGCACCTCGACCCAGTCGTGCTCGCCGGCCAGCCGATCGGCGATCAGACCCGTGCCGTCGGGCGACCCGTCGTCGACGACGAGCACCCGGAAGCCCTCCGGCGCAGCATCGGCCAGTACCTTGCCAGCGGCGTGAACGATGGCTTCGATGTTCTCCGCCTCGTTGTAGGTCGGGAGGATGAGCCACGCGGCGCCGGTCACAGGGCGCCGTACCCTAATGCACGTGGCCAAGTCCGAGTTGCCCAATGCGACGATCGCGAACGCCCTGGAGGAGCTTGGCGACCTGTACGAGCTGGACGGGGCGATCGTCCACCGGGTGCTGGCTTACCGCAACGCGGCCAAGGCGGTGCGCGAGGCATCGGTGTCTGTCGCCGGGCTCGCGCGCGAGGGGCGCGCGACGGAGCTGTCGGGAATCGGGCAGACGCTCGAGCAGAAGATCCTCGCGCTGCTCGACACCGGCACGACCCCCTCGACGGAGCGACTGCGGGCTAAGTTCCCGCCCGGCTTGATCGCGATCACGCGGCTGCCCGGACTGGGGACGAAGCGGGCACGGCTGCTGTACACCGAGCTCGGCGTCGACTCGGTCGAGAAGCTCCGCGAGGCGGCGCTGACCCAGCGCATACGGGACGTGAGAGGGCTCGGCCCGAAGTTCGAGACGAGCGTGCTGATGGCGCTGGAGGCGGGCATGGCCGAGCACACCGCGCGGCGGGTGCTGCTGCCGCGGGCGCTCGAGATCGGCGAGGCGCTCGCCTCAGGCCTGTCGGCGCGCGGAGCGCCGGGAACGGAGGTGCGAGTCGCCGGCTCGGCGCGAAGGATGGCCGACAGCGTGAAGGACATCGACCTGATCGCCGTCACGCCCGAGCGCTCGAAGTCCAACGCGCGGACGCTCGCGCAGAGCCTCGGCGAGCTCGACGAGATCGAGAGCGCCTCCTCGGCTGGACCGACAGCCGCTCGTGGGCGCACCCACTCAGGCGTGAGCGTCGACGTGCGCGTGGCCAGACCGGAGCAGTTGGGCAATCTGCTGCAGCACTTCACGGGCTCGGGGCCACACAACGCCGCCCTGCGCGAACGGGCGGTCCGCAAAGGGCTGCACGTGTCCGAGCACGGCGTGCTGGACGACGCCGACGGGCGCACGAGAACGTGCGCGAGCGAGGAGGAGATGTACGAGCTGCTCGGCCTCGCCTACATCCCCCCCGAGCTGCGCGAGCATCGCGGCGAGCTGGACGCCGCGGCGCTGGACGGAGGCAGCGGCCTGCCGACGCTGATCGAGGAGCGCGACATCCGCGGCGACCTGCACTGCCACACGGTGGCATCGGACGGGAAGAACACGATCGAGGAGATGGCCCTCGCCGCGCGCGAGCGCGGGTATGAGTACCTGGCGATCACCGACCACTCGGCGACGCACGGATTCGGCAACGACGTCTCTCCCGAGCAGCTGCGTCGCCAGATCGAGCATGTGCGTGAAGCCGACGCACGGATCGAAGGCATCGCGCTGCTGGCCGGCAGCGAGGTGAACATCCTGCCAGACGGCTCGCTCGACTACGAGGACGAGCTGCTGGGCGAGCTCGACTGGGTGATCGCGAGCGTCCACACGGCCTTCGGCATGGGCGAGCAAGCGATGACCGAGCGCGTGATCGTGGCGATCGAGCACCCGCTGGTGGACGCGATCGGCCACCCGACCGGGCGGCTGATCGAGCGGCGCGAGCCCTACGCGATCGACCTCGACGCGGTGTTCGCCACGGCCGCGCGCACCCGGACGATGCTCGAGATCAATGCCAACCCCGACCGGCGCGACCTCTCCGAGCTGCACGCCCGCGCGGCCGTCCGCGCGGGCGCGAGGCTTTTGATCGACTCCGACGCCCACCGCACCGGCACGCTTCAGAACATGCGCTGGGGAATCGCCACCGCGCGACGGGCATGGCTGACGAAGGAGGACATTGCCAACACGCGGCCGTGGGGGGAGCTGGCGCAGCTGAGAAAGAGGGGCTGCAAGTGATGTCCCACCGACCCATTCCGTCGAGATCGTGTCGCCGAGCCCGCTCATATTTGCCGTGAGCTGCTTCATCGGATCTTCTAGGATCGTCCGCGTACCTCCGGCAAGGACGTAAGAGGCGGATCGCCAATCGTCGTGCTGCGATGAAACGCTCAGGACGAGCGCGGGAGCAGCCGCGGGAGCAGCTCGTGGGCAAGCAGGAAGTCGACACGCTCTCGACCAAACGGCTCCAGAGCCTTTCGTGCACGCTCTAAATAGTCGCCAGAGGGATCGTCGAGCGCGATGCGCAACGCCGAGCTCAGGTCGTCGCCCACCAGGCGGGGGTCGAGCTCGCGGGCGATCGGCAGCGCCGCGTAGGGTCCGGGCGCCTCCGTCGTGACGAGCAGGCAGCCGTCAGCGAGCGCCTCGAGCTGGGCGATCCCGTAGTCCTCGCGGCGCGGCGCGCAGACGAACACGCGCGCGCGTCGCAGCAGACCGCGGTACTCCGCAGGCGGGAGAGGACCGATCACGCGCACGCCCTCCTCGCCCCCCAGATCGAACCCGGCACGCTCTAGATCCTCGGCGCCGGCGCCGGCCACGACCAGCTCCTCGGCCTGGCGGCGCGCCCGCCGCCAGGCCGCGAGCACGCGGTCGAGGCCCTTCTTCCTGGGATTGGCGGCATAGGTGATCGCGGCGATGTCCCGTTCGGGGGCCGCGCCGCGCGAGCGAGCCGACTCGACCTGCGAGCCGGCTGCGCCGGAGGACTCGACCGGGACGGGCAGCACCAGCGCGCGACCCGCCACGCGGGTCGCCCCTGGCACCTCGTCCAGCCCGCCCTCGCTCCACGGCAACAGCAGCGAAGCCTGGCGCAGCCTCAGGCGCTCGAGCGGACGCTGCCATAGCCCGTCCAGGCCCGGGCGATTGCCGGCGGAGGGGGCATCGAAGCGGATCGCTCCCTGGCGGGGCCACAGCAATGCCGCGGTCGTGCTCGAGTAGATCACCGCCCGGGGCGTGCACCGGGCAAGCTCGGCGCAGGCTGCACGGCGAGTGGCGAGGGCCCAAGCTACGTCGGTCAGGGCGAGCGTCCGTACCGGCCGCGGTGGGGCGGCAGTGACGACCGCGACACTGGCCCCCGCCCGTCGCAGCGAGTCGGCCAACTCGGCGTCGGCCACGCGCAAGCCCCCGGTGGAGCCGAGCGAGACCAGCAGCACGTCGACGCGCTCCCCCACCGCGCCGTGACCTGTCGTCGCAGCAGCCGGATCCGCCTGCGACATCCACTGTGCCGAGCTCACAGAATTCAGTTCGACACTAGGTCGCAGCCCCGTTTGCCGGCTCGGCGCGCAACGTCTTGAAACCAGGTGTCCGCTCCAGCTCCATCGGCCGCACGGGCGAGGTGCGCCGCACATAGAAGCACGTACCGTCGCGCCCCTCGATCGCCGCCACGGCGGCGTCCTGACGCCGCCAGGCGAGCGCCCAGATGATCGCGAAGCCTGCTGCGATGCCGGGGATCTGAGGGGCGAGAAAGGCCAGTCCGCCGGTTAGAAGCGTGAACACCAGCAGTGGCCATAGACGGTTGAGCACGATCGCTCCCGGGTGGTGCTCGGGCAGCGTGTTGGTCGCTTTCGCTCCCGCGAGCAGGCGCGCGATCGGCGGATTCGTCTCCGCGCGCCGGCCGAGACGCAGGCCGATCAGAGCCGCGAGGATCCACCACCCCAGAGCGATCGAGACCAGTAGCGTGTTCGAGCTCCGACCGGCCGCGACAACCGTCACCGCCGCCAGGGCGGTGGCGGCGCCAGCGCTCAGCAGCACGGTGGTCTTGAGAAAGTCGACGAAGCGCACGTGAGGACTACAGCAGCGCCTCGAGCAGGGCGCGCACGCCGCCGGTGCCGTCGATCATCAGGTCGGCCTCCCGCGCGAGCTCGGGCGGGGCTTCATCAGAGCTGACCGCCACGCACACAGCGCTCGTGAGCGCTTTCGACTCGACCAGCGCGCGCAGTCCGCGAAACGCGTCGAGGTCGGTGGTGTCGTCGCCTACGTACACCGCGGCGCGGGTGACCGGCGCCGGCGGGCTGCGCAGCAGCGCGGCGATGCCGAGACCCTTGTCGAGATCGACCGGCGGGCGCACCTCGAGCACCTTGCGCCCCCAGTGGACGGTGAATCCCTCCTCCTCGGCACGCCGCGCGATCTCCCCGACCGCCGCGGCGGCAGCGTCCTCGTCGGGCGCTCCGCGCCAGTGAAAGGCGGAGATCACGTCCTTGTCCTCGCTGCGTACGCGCAGGCGTTGGTGCTCGGCGGTGTAGGCGCGCGCGGCGAACCTGCGCACTCGCTCAGCCCACGCCGCGACCGCCGGGTCGAGCTCGGGGCGAGTCGCCCCCGGGCGTAGGAGCTCACCGCCGTGGTTTCCAACATAGGCGATCGTTCCGATGGCGACAATCTGCCGGGCGGTGCTCGCGCGGCGTCCGCTCACACATCCGACGACCTGATAGCGCTTGGCGATCTCGATCAGCAGTGTGCGGGTCGCCTCGGGAACATGGGCGTCGGCCGCGTGCCTGACGATCGGCGCCAGCGTGCCGTCGATGTCGAGCAACACCGCGGCGTGGGTGGGATCGGAGCGGATCGGCTCAAGCGCCTCCACGAGCGTGGCAGCGGGTGACACGATCTCTAGTATGGCGCGCATGGAGGCCACCCGTCCCCTGGAGCCCGTCTCGGCATGAGACCCGGCGCACGTGGGAGCTGAAAGGTCCTCTCCAGGGCCGTCGAGCCGTTCACTGAAGCTGATGGCGATCGGCACCGCCGCCGGTCTCTTCAGCGGCCTGTTTGGCGTCGGCGGCGGTACGGTGATCGTGCCCCTGCTGATGCTGTGGCTCGGCTATGACGAGCGCGCCGCCACGGGAACCTCGTTGGCCGCGATCATCTTCATCGCCGCCTTTGCCACGGGCGCGCAGGGGCTGTACGGGAACGTGCATGTCCTCGACGGCGTGTTGATCGGCGTGCCGGCGGTCGGTGGAGTCTTGCTCGGGACGTGGTTGCAGCAGCGTCTGCACGCGCGCTCGATCTCGCTCCTGTTCGCGGCGGTGCTGGTGGCGAGCGCCGTCGAGTTGATCCTGCGATGAGCGGCGCAATCGCGATCGGACTGTTGGGGGGGATCGTGGCAGGCCTGCTCGGCGTCGGCGGCGGTGTGCTGTTCGTCCCGGGCCTGGTGATCTTCCTCAGCCTCTCTCAGCACCAGGCGGAGGCGACCTCGCTGCTGGCGATCATCCCCGTGGCGATCGTCGGAACGTACAAGCAGGATCGCTACCGCAATGTGCGCCGGGCCGATGCCCTGCTGGTGGGACTCCTCTCGCTGGCAGGGGCCGGCGGCGGTGTCGCATTGGCGAATGCCCTCTCGGGCAGGCTGCTGCGAGACGGGTTCGCCGTGTTCACGCTCGTGGTGGCCGTGCAGCTCGTGCGCAAAGCGCTGCGTGAGGACGCCGAGGCCGGCGGACCGCGGCGAGGAAGACCGAGCCAAAGTGATCCGCGTGAGTCGCCGGCGCCGTAGGTAACGGTGGAAGAATCGTCTAGACTCGGAGAAGCGAATGGGACTCGACAATCCACTGCATATCGCCTTTCTCGTCGTGATCCTGCTGCTGGTGTTCGGAGCCAGGCGGCTTCCTGAGATCGGTCGCTCGCTCGGAAGCGGGATGCGCGAGTTCAAGCAGTCGGTGACAGGCGAGGACAAGCAGCCGACGATTGCGCCGCCCCAGCCGCAGCCACCGGCTCAGGCCTCCGTCGCGCAGCCCGCGGCACAGCCCGCGCAGCAGGCCGATCAACCTCCGGCCGTTCCGGTCGAGCCTCAGCGCCAGGGCTGACGATCGAGTCAGCGGCTGACGGTCTAGGCCCCGCGCAGCCAGCGCCGAGCTAGTGGCGTAGGACGGGGCCGGTCTGGACGGCCTCGAATGCCGACCCGGGCACGCGCTTGAGCTGATTCAGATCTTCGTCACTCCAGCGAGGGTCGGGCGCTCCGGTTATGTACCACGACGAGCCGTTGTCAGCGACGATCAGTCCGTAGCACTTCAACGCCCGCAGCACGACGAGCGCTTGGCCATGATAGGCAGACGTGTCGAAGCTCTGCTTGAGCCGCAATCGCAGACCCATCGGGGGGAGGCTCGGATCGGAGTCGGCCGCGGCAAAGTGGGTGGCGGGGTGGATGTATCCGCGCTGGGTGCGCTCCACGGTCACCCTCAGGGCGTGGTCGATCCGCCCCGCGCGGACCTCGGGATAGCGAACGAGCAGCGGGAAGATCGGCAGGCCGGCGGCGTCCGCCGAGGTCCAGCCGTCGGGCCGGAGCGCGTTGCTGCGCAGGTCGAACACCGCGCCCGAGCCCGCTTCCCAACCGTTCCCGGCATGGCCGGCGGCGTACAGCTCGTACAGCTTGCAACTGCCCTGTTGCAGGACGAGCACGTGGCGATCGCCCTGTTCGCCGGCCCCCTCCACGGGCGCGTTCGCGGGCACCGGATAGGGACCCGGATCCGATTCCTGCCCGTATTCGGTGAATCTGATCGGGACCTTGCGCTGGTGAGGCCCGACGACCGAGTAGGGGATGCCGTAGCTCGGATTGGTGCCGAAGTCCGCGTGCAGGTGACCGGCCGCGCCGATGCTCACGATGTATGCCGCTGAGCGGGGATCGACCGGCGCGTGTGAGATGTCGCGGTTGAGCGGATTGCTCGCTGGGAGGATCGGGCACGTGGTATCCCCATGCGACCGATGCCGCCGCGAAGAGACCGCGGTAGAAGGAGCAAAGCTAATAAGCAGCAGCGTCGCGGCGCTGGCCGCGCTCAGCGCGATCACAGCGAGCCGCACTGTACCGATCCCGCCCCGCGGACTCACCGTTTGAGCGTCACGCGAATGCTCCTCGGCGCGCCCCCGCCCACGGAGAACCGCACGTTGGCCCAGACCTTGACAGTCTTGTGACCCTTCAGCAGCTTGCGTCCGGCCCCGTCGAGCTTGACCTTGACATTTCCGGTCGTGCCGGCCTTCAAAGAGAAGTTCGCCGAGCCGTAGCTCACGAGCTTGGGTTTCCCGGCTTTCCGCTTCTTTGCCCGCGCCACACGAGCAACTCCGGCAAGCTGCGTGTTCTGCAGGGTGAGCGTGCCGGTGCAGTCGACGATCAGACACTGGAGCGGAACCGTCGCCGAATTCCCTTTCACGGGCATCGTGAGTAGCGGCAATCCGATCGCGGGGATCGGAGCCGGGGCGACTTTACCCGGAGCACCCGCACCGACCGGAGCGCCACCACCACCGGGCGCACCCCCGCCTCCGCCACCACCGGCCGGCGTGAAATCGGCGTTCATGAGCACCTTGAAGCCACTCAGGTCGGCGAAGCCACCGATCGGGTTCGGGCTGGGGGCCGGGACCGTCGCTTCCCTCGGCGCTGGATACCACGCGTAACTGAGGACGCTGAGGTCGTTTCCTCCGCTGTTGGTCGCAAACAAGGGCACCTGCACAGCGGGATCAAGCGAGGAGAGCGCCAGCTGGTCGGTGGCTGCGACCGTGTGGGTGTCCTCGGGCGGAGGAGTGGGTTCGACCACGACGGGCAGGTTGGTCGGCACGGTTGTGATCGCATTCGCCGCAGGAGTGAATACGGGACCGTAAGCCTCGAGGAAGCAGCAGGCGAGTTCTGGCGAGCCGGTGTTCCCCGTCTGCCTGAAGAGGAAACGGACCACGTTGATCTGCATCGGCCCCGTGGTCGCGCCCGTCTTTACGCGTACTGCCGTCACGGTGCCTGTGGCCGGCGCGGTCAGAGATTCAGCCGCTGAACCGACGACCACCGAGGACCACATGCAGATGCCCCCGTAAGGGGGGAAGAACGCAAACAACGACTGGTTGGGCACACCGGCGCCGCACGTCAGCGCAGGGAAGTTCGCAGGCTGGTTGAGGTCTGTACCGAACGTCGCCGCCCCAGCATCAACCGGCGCCCCGGTCGCCAGCGCGAGAACGGCCGCGACAACTATCCATCTCCCCCCATCGGCACGCACAAGCCGACTTTACCCTTCGGCGAGACGTGGAGCAACGATGTCAGTCGCCGAGCAAGCCGCTTCCCGAGGCATTCTCAGGCAATACCGAGGGACGCGCCTCCTCGAGCAGGGGGGCGCCGCAGTGCCAGCAGTAGCCAGCTCCGCGGCTGTGGACTGCGCCGCAGGAGCGGCACTGCCCGTGTACGCCCGCGTCGGCGGCGGCGAGCAGGCGTTGCACCTCTCCCAGCTGGGCGTCGGCCTCCTGCAGCGCGGCGGCCCTGCGCGCGAGCACGTCCAGGCGGTAGTGATCGCGGATCGCCATCTCGTAGGTCAGGCCGCCGAGATCCCACGTGAGCGAGGCGACCTGCTCGGCGAGCTCGAGCCGGCGACGGCGCAGTTCGGCGATCGAGCCGCCGGGCGCCGGGCGATCTCCAATCGGTAGGCCGCCGACGGGCAGGATGACGGCGTTCGCGGGGGAAGGCTCGGCCGCGATCGGCGAATCTGGACGTCCGTTCAGCATCGCGTCATTCGATCGTCGTCACGGACGAGCCGCCGCCGGCCTTGTTGGATTCTGAGGAAGGCTTTGGCGACGCAGCGGGCTTGGAGGACGAGGAGCCGCCTCCGGTTTCGATCGGCTTGCCGCCTTCGGTCAGCTTGTTGATTTCCTGCTGGTGCTGTTTGCCCTTGGTGGTAGTCAACTTGTTCAATGTCTGCGTGTTCGCTTTCACCGGCGCGGGGGGCCGGATCTTTGGTTCGTTTGCTGCCTTTTCTTCCTTTGCTGCTTCGGCCACCGCGCTCGCATTCTTGGCGGTGGCGGCGGGCACGGTCGTGGACGCAGCTGGGCTCGCCGCGCCTGTGCTCGTCGTGGCGAGGGCGGGAGCGCCGCTCAGTCCCTCCACCTTCAGCACCTGCTGGCTCGGTCCTCTGCTTTGGGTGATCCAGTGGCCAACGAGCAGGCCGACGAGCACCGAGGTCAGCAACACCGAGAGCAGGCCGAGCAAGCCCGAGTAGCGGCGCAGCCATCCCACCGCGTTTGCCGGCTCGAAGCCGGGCGCATACCCGGTCGGAGCCATCTCGATCGCGTTCGGGCGTCCAGGCCGGCCGTGCTCTAAACGACCGTGCTCGTCCTGCAGGACGTCGAGGAACGCCAGCCGAACCGGCGAGCAGGGATGGCCGCAGGCAAGGCAGTAGCGCTGGTCGGGAACGAGAGCGGCGGCGCAGTTGACACACGCGGCGCCGGTGTCCTCGGAGGGGATCGGAACGAGGCTCATGCTCACCGAACCCCACTCATGTGACCGTGGGCGCGACGGTCAGTTGAACGCTCGATCCCGCCGGATTGCCGACAAGGAAGATCTGGAATGGCGTGGTCCTCGTCCGTGCGCCCGAGCCGCCCGGGAGCGTCGCGATCAGCGCGCGTCCCGCCGCGGTGACCCGCCCGCCGCGCATGGTCACGGCGAAGATCGGGACCTTGCGCTGGGCCTTCGCGGAGCGGTTGACCAGCTCCCCGCTGAGGACGCCCGTTCCGGACTGCTCGCCGAGGTGGACGGCGACCGCGGACACCTCGGATGTCGAGCTCGAGCTCGACCCCCGTCCGACCTGCACGTGGGCGGCAGCGGCGCTCTGGGAGATCAGGACCTGGTCGTCCACCCACCATGCGCCCTGTCCTCTGCGCAGGAGCGGCATCCGCTGCAGCGACTCGTCCAACCCTCCGGTCCCGTTGCTGTACAGCCGCTTGCCACCGGCGCCCGTGACGTCGATGAGCACCGGTACGTTCGCCTGCTCGCGGGAGGCGGTCAGTCTCACGGCAACCGCGGTTCGGCCACCGCCGCTCAGCACGGTCACATCCGAGACGCGCACGCCTCGGTTGGCCTTCCCGAGCCGCAGGGCTCCCTGCTCGGCAATCAGATGGGCGCCTTCGCGTCCGATCTTCGCGCTCTGATCCTCAGTGCTCTCGCACGCGGCGAGTCCGACGGCGAGCGCACCGCAGGTGACGGCCGCCAGCGCGCGCCGGCCCCGGCCTTCTGCCCGCAGAGTCCCGGTCCGAGGATCCGCCGCAAGCGATCGCGTTGTCGATCGATGCTCGCACATCAGCCGAACGCTCCTCGCACGTAGTCGCGGGTGCGCGCGGCGCGCGGCTCCTCGAACACCTCAGCCGTGCTTCCGTACTCGACCAGGTCGCCCAGATACATGAACGCGACCTTGTCCGCCACGCGGTGCGCCTGGGCGAGGTTGTGGGTGACGATCACCACCGCCAGCTCGCGCCGCAGCTCCCCGATCAGCTGCTCGATCACGCCGGTCGAGATCGGATCGAGCGCGCTGCACGGCTCGTCCATCAGCAGCACCTCCGGGCGTGGTGCGATCGCACGCGCGATGCACAGCCGCTGCTGCTGGCCACCGGACAGGCGCAGCGCTGGGCGGTCCAGTTCCTCGCGAACCTCCTCGTAGAGTCCCGCGCGTCGCAGCGCGTCGAGGACGAGCGGCTCGAGCTCTCCTCGCCGCGGACGCTTGCGCGACTGCTCGCGCAACGCGAACGCGACGTTGTCGAAGATCGACATCGGGAATGGGTTGGGCTGCTGGAAGACCATCGCCACCCGCGCGCGCAGCGTGGTGTCCGCGAGCTCGTCGACATCCTCGCCATCAAGCAGCACGCGTCCCAAGCGGATCGCGCTGGGCGTGAGCTCCGTCAGGCGGTTGAGTGTCCGCAGCAGGGTCGTCTTGCCGCAACCCGATGGTCCGATCAGGGCGAGAACCTCACCTTGGTGGATCGGCAGCGTCACCGACCTGACGGCCATCTTTCCGCCGTAGCTGATGCTGACGTCCTCCAGGCGCAGGCGCTCAGATCCGACCGAGGATGGAGCTCTGACCGCCTCGCGCGCCGTCGGCGGTGTTACCGGCACGGGAGCACGATCGACGACGATCGTACGCACAGGCGGTACGTCGGGCTCCCTCATCGTCGACCCGTTGGCAGCGGACTTCCTCATGGTCGGCTCTCGCGTATATGGCTGCCCCGGGGTTTCACGATTGAGTACTTTCTCCATCGGAACAGTGAGATTACTCATATCTGAGCCCCCGTGCCGAGGCCCGTCGAGCGCGCGTGCTTGCGTCCGATGAAGTCCACCGCCATGTTCAGCGCGAGCACGAGCAACAGCAGCACGAACGCGGCCGCGTAGGCCTTCTGCGAGGCGTTCCCTTCCCCGGCGGGCGAGTTGTCGTATACGTAGCTCGTCAGCGTGGAGCCCGTGCCGCGCAGCAGGTTCACCCCCGGCATCCCGCCCTGGCTTTCGATGTGCAGGGTCGAACCGAGCAGCAGGATCACGATCGCGGTGTCTCCCACGATGCGGCTGATGCCGAGCGTCACCCCGGTGGCGACGTTCGCGCGCACGCCTGGGAGCAGCACGCGACGGATCGTCGCGATCCGCGTCTTGCCGAGCGCGAAGGCCGCCTCGCGCATGTGCGCGGGCACTGCCTGCAGGCCGTCGCGGGTGGCCGTGAACAGAGGGGGCAGCGCGATCAGCGACATCATCGCCCCGGCGGCGATGAACGACTTGCCCCACACGCCTCCGCCGGAGGCGGTGAAGGACAGCGGCGCGAGGATGCTCAGCTGGAAGACCGCCAGGCCGAAGATCGCGATCACGATGTCCGGCGTGCCGGCCACGATCTCGATGCTCGACTCGACCACGCGCGCCAGCCAGCGGGGTCGCCCGTACTCGGCGATCCAGACTGCGCTCGCGATCGCGAGGGGAAACGCGAGCACGATGCCGATCACGGTCAGGAGAACTGTGCCGATCAGCGGATCCAGGAAGCCGCCCGAGTGACTCTGGCTGGCACTCAACTCGGGGCGAGTGAAGAGCAGGCCCGGGCGCAGGTACTGGATGCCGCGATAGCCCATATAGGTGACGATCGCCGCGGCGAGAACACACAGTCCGAGCCCTCCCGCCCATGCGCCGAGGAGCACGAGCCGATCGCCCCAGCGCCACGTGCGCAGCGACGAGCGCCGTCCACGTTGCGCTCGAGCGTGGCGATTCGCTCGTAGCTGAGGGACAAACGTACTCATGCCCGTACCTGGTACTTGCGCAGAGGCAACTTGACGAGGTAGCCCGCGACCGACAGAGCGAACGCGGAGAACAGCAGCAGGAAGGCGAACGCGTAGATGGTCGAGCGCAGAGCCGGGGCGCCGAGGCCCTCGGCGAATTCGACGATCGAGGCGGCCAGCGTGCGCAGCGGCTCGAAGAAGAAGATCACCCCGTCGACCGGCTTGGGCGAGAACGAGCGCGAGCCGGAGACCATCGAGAGCATCACGGCCTCTCCCAGCGCGCGGGCGGTCGCGAGCACGGCCGCCGCGACGATCGCCGGGCGAGCGGCCCTCACCGTGACGGCGAGCGTCGCCCGCATGGGATTCACGCCCAGTGCGGCGGCACCCTCGCGCCAGGCCACGGGCACCGAGCTCAGCGCGTCGCTGATCAGCGCCACCATGATCGGCGTGATCATCACCGTGAGGATCACGGCCGCCACCGCCAGTCCGGCGCCGTTGAGCTGCACGACGTTCTGCACGGAGGTCTTCTCTGAGGTGGTGATGACGTGGTTGCCGACGAACGGCACCAGCACCAGCACCCCGATCAGCCCGTAGATGACCGAGGGCACGGAGGCGAGCAGGCGGATCACCGGAATCGCCACCCTGCGCAGCCGCGCCGGGGCGAGCTCGACGATGAAGATCGACGAGAGCAGCGCCAGCCCGAGACCCAACGGCAGGGCGATGGCTGTGGTCAGCAGCGTGCCGTAGAGGATCGGCCAGGCGCGCACGTAGAAGGCTGATGCCGGCGGATGCACGCTCGTGGCGATCATGCCGCCGATCTGCCTGTCGACCTCACCGCCGGAGCCGAGCCAGCTGAGGCCCTGATGCTCGAACGTCGGCCACGCGCGCAGGGCGACGAACCCAACCATCGCGACCACGCACAGGCATACGAGCGACGACATCGCGCCGAGCGCACGCTCGGCGCGATGGTCTGGCCAGGGGCGTCTGAGTCGCTCGAGCACGTGTCCCCCTAGCTGACTGGGATCCACTGCGTCGAGATGATCTTGTGTGCCGCCGCGGAGCGCTCGATCCAACCGATGAACGCAGACGCGGCGCCCGTCGCCTTGCCCTTGGTCACCTCGTAGAAGCGGGCGACGCCCGCGTACTGCCCGGAGACGGCGTTGGCGACGTTGCAGCCGATGCCGTTGAACCCAACCGGGTTGACCGACCCGTCGTCGGCCTTGTAGTTGGATAGGAAGCCGATCGCGTTCGGATCGTTCTGGACCTGCTGATCCATCAGACCCTCTGAGGGCTCCTGCGCGGCGATGCTCGACACGCTCTTGCCGCCAAGCAACAGAGTCTGGAAGTTGGTCAGCACTCCGGCCACCGACGTGCGCCCAATCAGGTCGATCGTCCCAGACGCGGTGGCGCCGGGCACCTGGCTCCAGGCGCGGACTTTGCCGGTGAAGATCGCCTGGGCCTGGGGCTGGGTGAGGTTGGCCAGCGGATTGGCCTTGTTCGTGACGACGCAGATCGCGTACTTGGCGATCGGATAGAAGACGAGGCCGCCCGGATCGCTGGCCAGCGGATCGCGCGAGACGTCGCCGATCGTCACGCGACCGGCCGCCGCGTCGTTGATGCCGATCTGCGCGCCGCCCTGGGCGATCTTGAACTTGACGGCGTGCTTGTGCAGCTTGACGTACTTCTGAGCCAGCAGAGAGACGAGCGGGTAGGAGGCAGTGGCTCCGCTGATCGTGATCACCGGCGTCGCCGAAGCGCTCGCGGGGACCGCGAGCCCGAGCGCGCCTGCCACTAGGGCGACGGAGAGACTGCGGCGAATTCGATTCATGAAGAGAAGCTCCGTTTCGGATGGTTGACAAGCCGAGCGAACGAATCTACCATATTCTTCATAAAGTCGATCTAGTTTAGGCATTTTGTGAGCAACACAATCCCATCTACACCCTCACCTCGCGCAACGGCGACGTTGGCAGCAGCGATGCTCGCCCTCGGCATCGTCGCGGGCGCAGCGATCGGACCGTCACCTGACAGCTCGCTCGCCGGGGCGCCCCGCTTCGCTCCGCTGCTGCTTCCGTCGCTTGCGACCCGCGTTAGGAGCACCACGCAGCCCGCTGCCGCCGGCGTCGTTCCGCCAGCGGCGTCACGAACGGCGGCACCCCGACCGGCCGGGAAACCGCTCACGACCATCCCCCGCGCACCGGCCACGCGGACGTCCGATTCGAAGGAAGCGAGGTCCGTAGCCCAGACGCCTGGGAGTCCGTCTCCCACTTCCCCCTCCGCATCGGAAACACCCGCACCTACGCCCGGCCCAATCGCGAGCAAGAAAGGCAAGGGGCCAAGATCAGCGGCGCTCCCGGCGATCACGAGCGCCTGGCTGATCGCGCTTTCCCCCGGCTGGACATTCGCGAACGTCCTAACTCAACGGGCATCCGCCCCCTATCTGGACTCGCAGCTCGTTCCTGCGGGCACGCTTCTGAGTACCTGGTCGCCGCTCGCCGGGGCGGAGTTGGCGAGCGCAGCGGTCACCGTGCCCACCAGTGCACACACGATCGTCGGCCAAGAAACTCCGAGTTTGAGCTGGATCGCCCAGACGCCGTGTCTCCAGGGCTCCGCCGCGGGAACCCAGTGCGCGGCGCCGGGCACACCGGGCAGCTTCACGGCGGCCGACGGCTTCCTGAAGCAGACCGTCCAGCAGATCACCGCGACGCCCGCCTATCGAGAGCATGGACTGATCGTCATCACCTTCGGCGCTGCTCCTTCGCCCGCCGTCGGAATCCCCCCGCCGGCCGCGTCCTCCGGCCTGACGCTCACCGCCCCCCGACCGCCCGCCGGCGTGCTCCTGCTCTCGCCGTTCGTCCGGCGTGGGATACGACCGCTCGTCTTGTTCGACCCAACCTCGCCGAGGAAGAGCTTGGAAGGGCTCTTGACGCACTGACATGTCAATCGACCCGAGACAGCACCGAAATTCCCTATCGACCAACGAACGGAGACCACCGTTGCACGCATTCCGACCCGCCCACCGCAAAGCCACCCCGTGGCTTGCCGCGATCGTGGGCTCTCTTGCCCTGCTGCTCGCGATCCCGGCTCTGAGCAACGCCGAAGGAGAATCCAACCCGAACGACTACACGTGCCATGGCCACATACTCGTCGGCCGGCCCGAAGTGGGGAGCACCGAACAGCAGGTCGAGTACGTCTTCTCCTGCAACGGTCCGATCACCGGCTATCAACTGCAGACGCAGGTTCCGCTCGAGGGCTTCGCGAGCGCGCCACTGCTGTACGACGTCAAGGGAGCCACGCTCCCCGACGCGTTCTCGTGCTCGGGCGAAATACCGGGGTACGCGGTCAACTGCGTGGGAGTTGCCAAGCTGGCGTTCGAGACGGTCAAGGGGCAGTTTGCGATCGGCACGAAGCTCTGCGTCGAGCCGCGCGTGGACCCGCTGCTGTCCGTCACGTATGCATACGTCGAAAAATCCGCCGTCACACAGGCGATCTCAGGGCCGTTCGATCTTGGCCGCCCGGTTGGCTGCCCATCATCCCCCTTCGGGGGTCAGAGCCGCCTGTCGTCTGAGTCTGTGCAGGCAGTTGCGAAAGGCCATGGCAAGCGACATAAACGGCATGCGAGGAAGAACGCGAGCAAGAAGAGCGCTCACAGGAGCCAGTGATGAAGCAAAAGAACTATCCCGATCGGGCATGGGCCTAGAGGGATAGGTCCTTCGACCAACAGTGGGCACAGCGGGAGCCGGTACATCGCCGGCTCCCCAGTCCACTCGCCTCACAGCATGCTGTTGGTCATGCGTTCGACCTCTGCGATCGAGGTCAGGCCCGCTCGAACCTTCTCGAGGCCGTCGTCGCGCAGGCGAAGCATGCCTTGGCGCGTGGCCACCTCGACCATGTCGTCGACGGAGGCACGCTCGAGGATCAGTGCGCGGATCTCCTCGCTCACCGTCATCACCTCGTATAGCCCGACGCGCCCACGGTAGCCTGAGTTGCCGCAGCGCGAGCATCCCACCGCCTCCTGCGGCTCGGCGCCTGAAAGGCCGTGCTCGGCGAGCACGCTCTCGGAGACCTTCTGCGGGCGCTTGCAGTGCGTGCACAGCATCCTCACGAGTCGCTGGGCGACGATGCAGTCGATCGCCGAGGACACCAGGAACGGCTCGATCCCCATGTCGATCAGCCGGCCGAGCGCGCTCGGCGCGTCACGGGTGTGCAACGTCGAAAGCACCAGGTGCCCGGTCAGCGCCGCCTCGATCGCGATGTGCGCCGTCTGACGGTCGCGAATCTCGCCGACCATGATCACGTCGGGGTCGGCCCGCAGCATCGAACGCAGTCCCACGTCGAAGGTCACCCCGGCCTTGGGCGCGATCTGCATCTGCTTGATCCCCTGGATGCGCTGCTCGACGGGATCCTCGATCGTGAGGATGCTCCGCTGGCCGTCGTTGAGCACGTTCAGCGCGCCGTACAGCGTCGTCGACTTGCCCGACCCCGTGGGGCCGGTCACGAGCACGGCTCCGTTCGGCCGGTCGATCGCGGCGCTGAACCGCTCGAGCTCCGCGGGCTGCATGCCCAGGGACTCGAGGCCTTGGACGGTCGCCCCCTTGTCGAGGATGCGCATGACCACTCCCTCGCCGTAGACGAGCGGGAGCGTGACCACGCGTATGTCAACCCGCCGCCCGTCGACTGTCAACGCGAACCTGCCGTCCTGCGGCACGCGCTTCTCGGAGATGTCGAGGTCCGCCATGATCTTGATCCGCGAGACCACGCCCATCGCCATCTTCCGCTTGACCGTGGCAGCCGGGAAGAGAACGCCGTCGACGCGGAACAGCACGCGCGTATCCCCCTCTTCGGGATTCACGTGGATGTCTGAGGCCCCCTGCTGCACCGCTTGGGCGACGATCGAATGCACCAGCTTGATGATCGGGGCATCCCGATCGGCCTCCTCGACCAGGAGGTCGGCCTCGCCGTCGGCCTCGGCATCGTCGTCGACGATGTCTTCGATCGACTCCTCGTCCATGCGCGCCAACCGCGCAAGCAACAGCCCCAGGTCCTCGAGCGAGGCTGCCGCGGCCCTGACCCGCCGGCCGGTCATCATCGCTACGTCATCGATCGTCAGCACGTTCGTCGGATCGGCCATCGCCAAGACCACCGTGCCGTCGTCGGTGAAGCCGACGGGGACCGCCTGATAGCGCTTGGCCGACTCGGCGCTGATCAGGTTGACGGCGCCCATGTCGAGCTCGTATACGGAGAGGTCGACGTAGTCCAAGCCAAAGCGCTCGGCCACCACCCGGGCGAGCTGATCCTGGCGCAGCACTCCCTGCTCGACCAGCACCTGACCGGTCGGCCTGCCCTGAGAGCGGGCGATCGCCACCGCCTCCTCGACCTTGTCGCGATCGGCGAAGCCGAGATCGACGACCACTTCGCCGATCATCCGTGTCGAGCGGCCCGAGCGGTGGGCCGGGTACAGGCCGTTTGTCAGCCGTCCGCCCGCGGTCTTCTCGGCCGGCTCGGTGGGAGGGGATTCAGCTGTCGGCATGGCGATCTCGCCCATCACCGCATTCATCGGCAATACGCGGGCGCCGCTTGATCGAGAAGACCTTCTCTCAGGGACCTCTCAGGCTTCCCTTAGAACGCCTGCGCCGAGAGCCTGGTTCGTTGAGGGCCGGTGTGGTCGAGAACGCGACGTTCGCACTCAGCGTGCCACGCCGTGCTCGAACGCGCTCTTGACCTGCGCGTCCAGCGTGTTCAGCCGATAAAGCGCCAGCGCCTCGGGCGAGGCGAAGCGTTGACCGGATGCGGACTCGACGCCGTGGTGGACGATCACGCAGTGCTCGAGCCCCAACCGCCGCTCGGCGTCGAGCGAGGAGGGGGCGTACTTCGCCAGCAAACGCAGGCCGAGCTCGACGTGACCCAGCAGCTTGCCCTCCGTGCTGCGCGCGATCTCCGCGCCGTAGGTGAACTCGCGCGTCTTGCCGATGTCGTGGACAATCGCCGCGCTCAGGAGCAGGTCACGGTCCAGGCGCGGATGGATCGTGCACAGCTCGAGCGCCATCGTCGCAACGGCGACGGTGTGCTCCAAGAGGCCGCCGAGGTAGGCGTGATGGCTACCCATCGCTCGCGTTGCGCCGCCGCCGATCGACATCGATGAGGGCACCGAGCAGGGTGCGCGACGGATCTCCGCGCGCAGCTCGCGATCATCCAGCAGGCGCGCCAGCAGGAGTTTCAGCCCCGAGTCGTACACCTCGCGCGCGAGATGCTCGAGGAAGCCTTCGAGCTCGTCGAGGTCGCGACGGGCGACGGGCAGGAAGTCTGCGGGATCGGCCTGCTCGCCCTCTGCGCGCGCGATCGTGCGCAGGGCGATCTGCAGCTCGTCGCGGAACCGCTCGACCCGGCCCTGCACGCGCACCAGCTCCCCTCGCTCGAAGCGACCGGCGAGCACGTCCGCGTCGCGGAATGCGTGCGCGCGAATCGTCCCTGTGTTGTCGCGCAGCTCGACCGTCAGATACGGCGTGCCGGCACGCGAAAGGAGCCGCTCCTTGCGCGTGCACGCGAACACGCCGTCGACCTCCTGCTCGGAGCGCAGAGTCGCGACCGTTTGCGTCTCTCCGAGGGGAGTACTCGTGGCAGAGGGCATCTCCCCATGATGTACGGTGCTTCGGATGCAGCCCCTACTCTGGGACCGCCGTCCGGACGGCCTTCGCGCACCAGCGATGGTATGCGCGTTCCAGGGCTGGAACGATGCCGGCGATGCCGCCTCCACCGCTGTCTCGTTTCTGTCCTCTTCGCTGCACGCCCGGCGCTTCGCCCGAATCGACTCGGAGGAGTTCTACGACTTTCAGGCGAACCGTCCGTCGATCGAACTCACGGCCGGCGACAAACGGGAGATCGTATGGCCGACGGTCGAGGTGTTCGAGGCGTTCGCTCCGCGGGCCCCCCGCGACTTGGTGCTCGTCCAGGGCGTCGAGCCGTCGATGCGCTGGCGCGCTTTCAGCGCCCATCTGATCGACCTGGCCGAAGCGCTCGGCGTGCAGATCGTCGTCTCGCTCGGCGGCCTGCTCGGCGACGTCCCTCACACGCGCCCGGTATCGATGACGGGTTATGCCTCCGATCCCGTGCTCGTGGAGCGTCTCGGGCTCCAGTCGCCGACTTATGAAGGACCCACCGGGATCGTCGGCGTCCTGCACAGCGCCTGTGTGGATGCCGGGCTGCCAGCCGCGAGCCTGTGGGCGGGGATTCCCCACTACGTCGCCGCCGCGGCGAATCCGAAGGCCGCGTTGGCGCTGGTCCGCCGCGTGGAAGGCCTGATCGGGGTCTCCGTCGACGTCTCCGAGCTGGAGCAGGCATCGGCCGACTATGAGCGCCAGGTCGGCCTGGCCGTGCAGAGCGATCCCGACATCCAGGCGTTCGTCGAACGGCTCGAGCAGGCCACGGAGAGCGAGGAGGAGCTCGACCCGCGAGACGTCCCCTCCGGCGACATCCTCGCGCGTGAATTCCAGCGCTTCCTGAAGCAGCGGGGGCTGGACGGGAAATAGGCCTGCCGGGGCGGTGGCTCCCGCCTAGCGCTCGGCCACCGGGCAGACGATGCGGTAGTCGCAAATCGAGCAGGCGGCGACCGAGGGTGTCGGCTCGAAGTGCTGGCCGAGGATCCCCTCGCCCACCTCGAGCACGATGTCTTTGACCGCTTCGGCGTCCTCTTCCCCGCGGGGAACGGGAACCTTGAGGTCGTCGAGGACGTAGTAGTAAGCCTGCCGCGAGGACTCGAGCTGCCAGTCTTCGCGGGCGGCGAGCGCGTACAGCGACAGCTGGACATCGTCGGTGAGCTGGGCGGCGGTCTTCGGCCTGGAGGTCTTGTAGTCGATCAGCTCGTACTCCTCCTCGCCCGATCCACCGAGCCGGTCAACACGGTCGACGCGTCCCCGCAGGTGGTGTGGCCCGAGGCGGAAGGAGAACGCACGCTCGAACCACACCGGCTCGGAGGCCTGACCGCCCAGCCGCGCGTGGTAGCGCGTGAGCGCGACAACGGCCTTCTCGCGCAGCAGAAGCTCCCGCTCGCTGGCGCCGAAGCCACTTCGGCGCCAGCCAGCATCGAGCAAGTCCATCAACTGGACGAGCGTCTGGCCGCCCTCTGAGTGGTAGCGCTCGAGTACCTGATGGACGGCGATGCCGAAGCGCTGGTGGAGCGTCTGCTCGGAGGGGATGCGAAGGACGCGAGCGAACTTGTACCTGAGCGGGCAGCCGCGGTAGGTCTCGATGTCCGAGGCCGAGAGCGCCAGGCCAATGCCCTTGCGTGGAAGGAACGGGCCGAGCGACGGTTCCTCACGCTGGGCGATCAGGGGCCTGTCGATCGTCTCGCGCGCTTGCGCGTGAGCGCCCTCGCCATGCTCGGCGGTGGCGCCTTCTGTGGCCGCGAGCAGCGTCTCGTCAAGCGAGGAGGTTTGGAAGATGTCTCGCTGAAGCGCGGTAGTCGCAGCCAGCAGGCGGGCGTTGACGTCCGCGAGCGCCTCCCGCGGGCTCTGTCCGGGCGGCCGCTGCAGCAGTGCGGCGAGCTTGAGCAACTCCAGATAGCGCACCACTCCGTGGGAGATGTCGAGGTCGGTGTCCAGCCGCAGCTCGCCGAGCCGTCCGCCGATCCGCGCGACGCTCGCGAGCACCTCCTCACGCATCGCGTGCAGCGTCGCCTCGAGGGTCCTGGCCAGCGCCTCCTCGGCGTCGGTCTCCTGCGAGCGCTCCGACTCCTCCGATCCCTCTGGCTGGTGCGATCGCTCCGGCTCCTGCGATCGCTCCGGCTCGTGCGGTTGCGGGCTCTGAGTGCGCTCCTGCCAGGCTGGCTCGCGCGCGAGAATCGTCAGGTGACGGGCGAGCTCGCGGGAGGTGGAGCGCGGCTGGGCGCGCGCGAACTCATCGGCGAGCTCGCGCAGCCGGCCAAGGCTCGCCCGCTGCGCCGCCGCCTCCTCCGGGACGAGCAAGGCGCGATGGCGCGTGCCCAGACGCTCGATCAAGCGCCCGACGAACATGTCCGGTCGGATCGTGTCCAATCCCGCCGCCGCACTGCGATGGAGCTCGACGAACCGCTGAATGCGTTCGCGGGCCTCGGGCGGCACCTGCGGGGACTCGGTGGCGGCGGCGAGTCCTGAAACCAGGTCGAGCTTGCGCCGCCGCGCCACCTGGATCACGCGCGCCAGGTCCACCTGGCGCAGCTCGATCGGCGGGCGGGCCAGCGCACGGACTACTGCGGAGGCGTCCTGGGGATCGACGAGCAGGCGCATCCACGCGAGTACGTCTCGCACCTCGGCTCGCTCGAGGAAGGCGAGCGCCTCGGAGCCGCCGTCCGGCGTATCGACCGGTGGCGTGGCGGCGGGCACAATCCGGGACGCGGGCACCTCCCCAGGATACGAGCGTCCGCTTGTGGAGGCATCTGGGAGACCTCGATCCATTTTCACCGATGCTCACGCCATCGTCTGTCGTGACGCGACCTCGGGCGGGCTACGCTCAGTGGGTGAGTTCGATCGATTGGCGTACAGCCCAGCGGATCGGCGAGCGGCTGGCAGGGTCGCCGCCGCGGGGGGAGGTGCGCGCGGCGTCGGTCGAGCCGCTCGCCCGCGATTTCGCCGGCCGCGTGAGCGCCTATGCGCACCTGGCGCTCCCGGCGGAGCTGCCTCCTTTGGAGGTCGTCGAGCGCCCGGAATGGATCGCGGCAAACCTCGGCAGCATGCGCCCGTTGATCGAGCCGCTCGCCGAGCGCGTGGGCGAAGGTGCGGGGCCGCTCGCCGGGCCGCTGCGCTCCGCCTCGGGGCTGCTGCTCGGCGCACAGGTTGGAGCGCTGACCGGAATTCTCTCCCAGCGCGTGCTCGGCCAGTACGACCTGGCGCTGCTAGACGCGACCATCACCCCGCGGCTGCTGCTGCTCGGACCCAACCTCGCGCAGGCCGCACGCACGCTCGACGTGGACCGCGAGGAGTTGGTGACATGGGTGGCGATCCACGAGGTCACCCACGCGATCCAGTTCTCGGGCGCCCCTTGGCTGCGCGAGTATCTGGGGGGAATCCTGAAGGAGCTGATCGACGGTTTGCAGGTGACGATGGCGGGCCCCTCGCTCAAAGGCCGCATGCCGAAGCTCCCGAATCCCGGCGATCTGCGCGACCTGGTCGACCGCGCGCGGAAGGGAGAGTTGCTGCGGATCACGCTCGGGGAGGAGCGCTGGGCGCTCGTCGAGCAGATGCAGGCGGCGATGTCGCTGATCGAGGGACATGCCGAGCACACGATGGATGCCGTCGGCGCGGAGGTCTTGCCGTCGCTGCCGCGCCTGCGCGAGGCGATGAACCGCCGTCGCCGGGACGGTTACCGAGGGTTGCCGTGGCGAGTGCTTGAGCGGCTGCTGGGACTTGAGTTGAAGCTTCGTCAGTACGAGGTGGGACGGCGCTTCTGCGATGCGGTCGTGGACGTTGGAGGCACGGACGCGCTCGCTCGCGCGTGGAAGGGGCCGGAGTCGCTGCCCACCCAGGCCGAGCTCGAGGCGCCGGCGCAATGGCTCGCCCGCACCCGGCCACCGAGTGGAGAGCTCGACCGAACGCATGTTCCTCCTGTTACAAGCTAAAGGCTCAATAGGGCTCTTCTTCACAGGGTTTTCACGCCGTGTAGGGGGAGAGCTGTAACTATCTTCTCAAGGTGGGTTACAAACAGGTGTTCGCTGCTAATCTCAGTGGCGAGCCCATATAAGAGCAACCTTCCCGGCCCTCATCACGAGGGCCGACCGAGACAGGAGAAGCCCACTCCCAATGGCTACAGCCAGCACCACTTCCCCCAGCGGCGCGAAAGCCCGCAAAGCGGCTCGCAAACCGTCCGCCGCCAAAGCATCGGCGTCTCGTCGCGCGTCAAGCGCGCGCGGCACCACTCAGGCCAAGACCACGCGTGCCAAGTCCGCCCGTACTCGCGCCGTGCACCAGTCCGAGGCAGCCGTCCGACAGGTCGAGTCGGCCGCCCGCCAGGCGGAGACCGCGACCCGTGAGACCGCCGGCGTGTTCGGCGACTACGCCGAGCGCGCGGTCCTGATCCCGGTCGGCGCCGCCCTGGTCGCTCGCGAACGTGTGCTTTCGACCGTCAACGAGACGATCTCGAGCTACTCATCCACATCCAAGGCCCAGGCCCAGCTGCGTCGGTTCGAGCGTCGCGGCACGACCGCACGCAACCGAGTCGAGCGTGAGATCCGCAAAGCTCGTGTCCGTGTCGAGCGCGAACTGCGTCAGCGCAGACGTGAGCTCGAGAAGACGGTCGGCGAGCTCGAAGATCGCCGTGACGCGGTGGCCAAGAACGTGGCTGAGCTGCCCAACCGTGTCCAGGAGCGCATCCTCAGCCTGGTCTGAGCAACAACCAACTTCCCCCGTCTGGGCCCCGGAGAGGCCCGGGACACTGCCGTCGAAGGCGGTGGTCGGGAGAGTCTGCCGGCCTCATATCCCGCCGGTAGTAGTAGCACCCTCTCCTCCCTCGACCCGCGGGGCGGTCCCCACCGCCTCGCGGGTCTTTTTAACGACTCCCAACGATCCTGCCGGAAAGGTTTGTCAGAATGAGCGTGATGGTGGGAAGAGACGAGATCAGGAAGGCGCTCGAGGTCGTGATCGACCCCGAGCTGCACCGCTCGATCGTCGAGCTGGACATGGTCAGGTCGATCGACGCGGGCGAGAACGGCGTGGTCGACGTGACGGTGTCGCTGACGACGCCCGGGTGTCCAATCAAGGGGCACTTCCAGACGGGGGTCGCGGAGGCGGTGAGCGCGCTCGAGGGCGTGACGCACGTGAACGTGTACTTCGACGTGCTTGACGATGCCCAGAAGGCCGCCTTGCAGCAGAAGCTCGGGCGTGGCAGCCTGCCGGAAGGCGCGCTGGCGCAGGTGGCCAACGTGCTGTGCATCGGCTCGGGCAAGGGCGGCGTGGGCAAGTCGACGCTGACGGCCAACCTGGCCGCGGCGCTGGCGGGCGAGGGCAAGCGCGTGGGGGTGCTCGACGCGGACGTGTGGGGATATTCGATCCCTCGCATGTACGGGCTCGGAGCGACGCGTCCGCCCGTCTCGGCACAGCGGAAGATCGTGCCGCTCGACGCGCACGGCGTGAAGGTGATGTCGATCGGCTTCTTCCTGGAGGAGGACGCGGCGGTGGTGTGGCGCGGACCGATGCTGCACAAGGCGCTGACCCAGTTTCTGCAGGACGTCGACTGGGGCGTCCTCGACTACCTGCTGATCGACCTGCCACCGGGCACGGGCGACGTGTCGATGACGCTCGCGCAGCTGCTGCCGCAGGCGCGGTTCGTGATCGTGACGACTCCTCAGCAGACCGCACAGCGCGTCGCGCGGCGCGCGGCGGAGATGGCGAACAAGGTGTCGCTGGAGATCTGCGGGGTGATCGAGAACATGTCCGGCTTCACGACGCCCTCGGGCGAGCGCTTCGCGATCTTCGGCGAGGGCGGCGGGCGCGAGCTGGCGGATGAGCTCGACGTGCCGCTGCTGGGCACGGTGCCATTGACTATGCCGTTGCGCGAACACGCCGACAGCGGCACGCCGCTGGTGGTGGAAGAGCCCGAGGACCCCGCCTCCCGCGCGATCCACCAGGCCGCGCGCGGACTGATCGCGATGACGCCGCTCGCCCTGCCGGTGCTGCCGCCGATCGAAATCGAGACCCCCGTTCCCCCCTCCGTACCGGCGGAGAGCGCGAAGAAACCCGTGGGCATGTCACTGCCGATGGCCTGACGGTCATCGCGCCGGGTGACATGCCCTTTCGCCGGTCGCGGCAGTCGAGCACGCGACCGGAGGCCCATGACCCGTTCGGGTCAGGGCCGTACGAAAGTGAGCGCCTCGACCGGACGGCCCCTGGACCGTTCGGAGAGACGCTTGACAAGCGCACCTCACCTGGGAGGATCGTCCAAATGCAGAAGATCGTCGATATGCAGGATCAAAGCGAGCCAAGGAGCGAGAGCTCGGTTCAAGACGGAGCCGGCGAGACCGCCGTCCTGGAGGGAGCCGCGCAGATTGACGAGCGGCGCGCGAAGATGGAGCGGCTGCGGGCCGAAGGGATCGATCCGTATCCGCCGGTGAGCCTGCCTGAGCGCACGGAGATCGCGGCGGTGAACGCCGCGCACGACCCAGCCGAGCTCGAGCCCGGCGAGCACCCAGAGCTTCGCCATCACATCGCCGGACGGGTGATCTCGCGGCGGGGGCACGGCAAGACGAGCTTCCTCGACGTGCGCGACCTCTCAGGCTCGATTCAGGTGGTCGTGCGACTCGACGCGCTCGGCGAGGAGACCTACGAGCGGATCATGAGCCTCGACATCGGCGACATCGTCGGGGTGGAGGGGTATGTGTATGTGACCCAGCGCGGACAGCTCGCGCTGGCCGTCGGCGAGTGCACGCTGCTGACGAAGACCCTGCGACCGCCGCCGGATCGTCATCACGGCCTCGGTGATACGGGCACGCGCTACCGCTACCGCGAGCTCGACCTGATCGCCAACGAGGAGACGCGCGAGCTGTTCGTCACGCGCGCGAAGATCGTCGCGGCGATCAGAGAATGGTTGAACGAGCGGAAGTTCGTGGAAGTGGAAACGCCGGCCCTACAGTCGCTCGCAGGCGGCGCGGGCTCGCGGCCGTTCACCACCCACCACAACGCGCTCGACCGCGACCTGTATCTGCGGATCTCCGTCGAGCTGTTCTTGAACCGGTGCATCGTCGGCGGCCTGGAAAACGTGTATGACATGGGCAAGGTGTTCCGCAACGAGGGCATCTCGCCGAAGCACAGCCCCGAGTTCACGATCCTTGAGTTCATGATGGCCTACGCCGATTACAACGACGTGGCGAGCGCGACCGAAGAGATGTTCGCGGACGTGGCGATGAAGGTGCTCGGCAGGACGCGGATCGAGCGCAACGGCGAGACGATCGACCTGGCGAAGCCATGGCGGCGGGTGACGATGCGCGAGGCGATCCTCGAAAAGACGGGCGTGGACTTCATGGAGTCCGACAAGGCTCGCCTAGCGGAGGTACTGGACGAGCCGGTCGACCCGGATTCGACGTGGGCGGAGATGGTGCAGGCGATCTACTCGAAGCTGATCGAGCCGAACATCAACCAGCCGACGCACGTGTTCGACTTTCCGCTGGAGCCGTTCCCGATCACCAAGCGCCACTCCGAGCACCCGGAGCTGGGCGAGCACTTCGACGCGGTGATCGGCGGCGTGGAGCTGGTCAGCGGGGATACCGAGCTGAACGACCCGGTCGACCAGTGGCAGCGGTTCGTCGACCAGCGCAAGCGGCGGATGATCGACGACGAGGACGTGCCCCATCCCAACGACGAGGAGTACGCGCGGGCGATCGAGTACGGCTACTCGCCGACGGCCGGAGGAGGGATGGGCGTCGACCGGCTGGTGATGATCCTGACCGAACGCGACACGCTGCGAGAGGTCATCCCGTTCCCGATCGTGAAGGACCTGCGATGAGCGCCAAGCTGGATCTCGATCCCGGCGTGGTGGAGGCGTGCCGCCAGGCGGCGAGAACGATCGCCGCGCGGGTGGCGGAGGAGATCGAGGGCAAGACGACGGTGTCGGTCGAGCGAACCGTGGCGCGACTGCTTGGCGTGGACGGGGTCGACGAGTTTGACGTCCCGCTGCCGAATGTGCTCGTCGAGCACGTAAAGGCGCGCGGCGGTCTCGGCAGGGGAGTGGCCTACTGGCTGGGCAACGCGATGCTCTACGACGGGCGCTCGCCGGCGCAGATCGCGCGGGCGGTGGCGGACGGCGAGCTGGAGAACCTGTGCGCACTGGCACCCACGGAGGAGTGGGCGATCCGCGAGCGGACGGTCGCCGAGTGCGAGACGGGCCTGAAGAAGATCGCGAAGCGCTTCGAGGACCGGGGAGCCCTGCGCGAGCGGCTCGGGGAGAGCCCACCGCCACTCAGGTACGTGCTGACGGCGACGGGGAACGTGTATGAGGACGTGGTGCACTCGCTGGCGGTGGCGGAGGCCGGCGGGGACATCGTCGCGGTGATCCGCTCGACCGCGCAGAGCCTGCTCGACTACGTTCCGTACGGTCCGACGACGGAGGGGTATGGCGGGACGTTCGCGACGCAGGCGAACTTCAAGATCATGCGCGAGGCGCTCGACGAGTGGTCTGAGGAGAACGGAAGGTACGTGCGGCTGTCGAGCTTCTGCTCGGGACTGTGCATGCCGGAGATCGCGGCGATGGGGGCGATCGAGGGTCTCGACAACATGGTCAACGACGCGCTGTACGGGATCCTGTATCGAGACATCAACATCGTCAGGGGGCTGATCGACCAGCGCGTCTCGCGGATGATCAATGGGTGGTTCGGGGTGGTGATCAACACGGGCGAGGACAACTACCTGCGCACGGCGGACGCGCTCGAGGCGGCGCCATCGGTTACCGCTTCGCAGTTCATCAACTTCGAGCTGGCTCGAGACTCCGGCGTGCCGGAGGAGCAGATCGCGCTCGGCGACGCGTTCGAGATCGACATGCCGGTGACAAACAGCCTGCTGTACGAGTGGGCGCAGGCGCAGCTGACGCGCGAGCTGTTCCCGGGCTGCCCGGTCAAGTACATGCCACCGACGAGGCACATGGACGGCAACCTCTTTCGCACGCACGCGACCGATGCGCTGTTCAACCTCGTGACGGCCGCCACCGGCCAGGGGATCCAGACGATCGGCGTGCTGACGGAGTGCATCTTCACTCCGCACGTGCACGACCGCGTGCTGGGGCTGGAAAACGTGAACTACGTATTCAACGCCGCCAGGGATTTGGGCGAGGAGATCGAGTTCAAGCGCGGGGGGATCGTGCAGACGCACGCCAAGGAGGTGCTGGCAAAGGCTCGCGAAACGCTCGAGGAGATCGCGCAGATCGGGCTGTTCGAGGCGATCGAGAACAGTACGTTCGGCGACGTCAGCAGGCGCGTGGACGATGGGCGGGGAATTGAGGGAATCGTGAGCACGGAGCCCGGTTATTTCAACCCCTGCGTGGAGCTGATGGGGCTCGCCTCGGGGGGCGCGAGCGCGGAGCAGGGCGCGAGCGCGACGGTGAACGCGGGCACGCGGGCGGCACGACGCTCCTCGACGCCGACGGAGGCCGCGGTACGAGAGGACGCGAGCGTTGCCTAAGGTCCACGTCCCGATATCGACTCTCCGTATACCGTGACGCGAACCGCTGGCGCAGGGGGCAGGAGCGTCGACCTGACGAGGGTGAAGCCGTACGCGGACCATCTGGACGACGGCATCGTGCAGATGAGCTTCACGCTGCCCGTGCCGTACACGCTCGCGGCGCGCAAGGCGGCGCTCGAGCTGGCGAAGGCGATGGGGCTGGAGCGCCCGGAGGTCGTGCACTACCAGCGGCTGCTCGAGGGGTACACGTATTTCGTCGTGTACGGGCAGTGCACGCACATCGTCGACTACGAGGCGCTCGAGGGCGAGGGCTTTGAGATCGAGTACATGACGGAGGATGAGATCGAGGATTTCGCCGCGCGGGAGCTGGGCAGGAAGGTGGTGGTCGTGGGGGCGAGCACGGGCTCTGACACCCACAGTGTGGGGATCGACGCGATGCTGAACCTGAAGGGGTTTCATGGGCACCACGGGCTCGAGGGGTATCGCGCGTTCGAGGCGCACAACCTCGGCAGCCAGGTGCCGAACAGCGTGCTGGTCGCGCGAGCAATCGACCTGGAGGCGGATGCGATCCTCGTGTCCCAGACGGTGACCCAGCAGGACCTGCACATCCGCAACCTGACCGAGCTGGTGGAGATCGTCGAGGCAGAGGGGCGACGCCGGCAGATGATCCTCGCGTGCGGGGGCCCGCGCGTGTCGAACGAGCTGGCGAAGGAGCTCGGGTATGACGCGGGGTTCTCGAAGGGGACATACCCGCATCACGTGGCGAGCTTCATCGTGCGAGAGCTCGCGGCGCGGGTCTCGGCGACGAGCTGATCGGAAGACACCCCGACACAGTCCCGTCGAGTTGGTGCTGTTCTGAGGTGCTACACTAGCTCGATGCCGACCCGCCATGCCCGCCATTCAGTTACGGAGACGCCGCCCGTGCGGGAGGCGCTTGACGCGCTGCGTCTCCGCGGCGAGCGCGTGCGGTTGGGCGATCTCGTGATCCGCGGGGCACGCGAGCGGTTGCGAGAGCTCGAAAGCGAACGCGACGACGATGCCCACCGGGCAGAGCTTCGCCGTCAGCTGGTAGAGCGACTGCACACCGGCGAGGGAATCGACGTGGACGCGGCCTACGAGGTCCGTGAGCACGGCTGGATCCATCGTTGAGCGGGTACGACCAAGCGCTGCTCATAGACCACTCGGTATGGGCTCGAGCAACAGACGGGCGCCTGGCCGGCCCTCCACGCGACAGATTCGATACGGCTCTCGCCGCCGGCGAGCTCTGGAGCTGCCCGCCTGCCCTGCTGGAGATGCGCTACAGCGCCCGCGATAGCGGCCAGTTTGCCGCTATCGCCAGCGAACTCGACGCGCTGGAGCACGCGCCGCTCACTACTGAGGCCGCGGCGTCCGCGGTCCTCGCGCAGGCACAGCTCGCCGCGGCGCCCGGCGTCTCGCATCGCGTCAAGCCGGTCGACCTGCTGATCGCCGCAATCGCGGCTACCGCGGAGATCGGGGTACTGCACTACGACCACGACTACGACACGATCGCTGGACACACAACACTCGCCTTCTCCAGCATGTGGGTCGCGCCGCGCGGCAGCATGGACTGACTCTCGAAGACCTCGGCGTCGCGACGCGAGCGGCGTGCGAGTCGCTGACATCACAGACACCGCGATGCCGGCAAGACCGCATTAGAGCCCACGTCGAACCCTTAGGCTCTGCGCATGGGACAGCGGCTGGCCGAGTTGATAGCACCGGTGAGACGGCTCGCGCTCGTGGGCCTCGCGAAGAACACGGGCAAGACCGAGGCGCTCGCGGCATTGTTGCGGGAGCTCGCGGTACTGGGACGAAGCGTCGGCGTGACCTCGGTCGGGAGAGACGGGGAGGAGCGCGACGTGATCGACCGGCGGATCGAGAAGCCGCGTGTCAAGCTCGTGGCGGACAGCCTGGTGGCGACGACGGACGCACTGTTGCGGGACAGTGGCATCGCCTACGAGCTGGTGGAGCAGACGGGGATCCGCACGCCGCTCGGCAAGGTGGTGATCGCGCGAGTGCTGGCGGAGGGGACCGTGGAAGTGGCGGGCCCGAGCGCGGCGGAGGATGTGCGCGCTGTGGGCGAGGCGATGGGCGGGCACGGCGCCGAGCACGTGCTGATCGACGGGGCGCTCGACCGCAGGGCGGCGTCATCACCGGCGGTCGCGGACGGGTTGGTGATCTCGACAGGAGCTGTGCTGAGCGGGAATATCGAGGAGGTCGTCGAGCAGACGCGCGACGCGGTCGATCTCGTGCGGTTGCCTGTGGTCACGGACACTCACGTGCGCTCGGCCGGCGAGCAGGCGGACGCGGGCGTGCTGGTGGACGAGGACTACGAAACGGTGGTCCTGCCGCCGCGGTTCGCTCTGAGCAGCTCGCAAGAGGACGTGAGCGAGATGCTTCGCGAGCACGGAGGAGTGCGAGCGTTTGTCGTGAGCGGGGCGGTGTGCGAGCCATTCCTCGAAGACCTGTTGCGCGCGCGACGCTCGACGGGAGGGGCGTCGAGGATCACGGTGGTGGCGAGCGACAGCACCCGGGTATTCCTCTCGCGGCGGGGACCCGAGTGGTATCGGCGCCAGGGGGTGGCGATCGAGACGCTGGAGCCGATCGCGTTGAAGGCGATCACGGTCAACCCGGTGGCGCCGCAGTCCCACCGCTTCGACTCGCGGGAGCTGCGGGAGCGCGTGGAGGAGGTAGCGCGGGACGTGCCCGTCTTCGACGTTCTCGACCCCGCCTACCGGGCGTCGGCAGGGTAAGACTCCGCCCTACCGGGTCCCTCTACTTGGCGTTGGCGAAGTAGTCGGCGTTGATCTGCGTGTACTTCTGCCACTCCTCGGGAAGCTGATCCTCGGCGAAGCAGGCGTCGACGGGACAGGCCTCGACACAGGCGTCGCAGTCGATGCACTCCTCGGGATCGATGTAGAGCATCTCGGCCTCCGCATGGCCGGGCTCGTCGGGCGTCGGGTGGATGCAGTCCACCGGGCACACCTCGACGCAGGAGTTGTCCTTGGTGCCGATGCACGGCTCGGCGATGACGTAGGCCATAAGCGCGTTCTTTCCCTGGGTCGTTTACGGAGTCTCGGGACGAGCGCATATTGTAGGGACGATGCTGCTGCTCACCGGAGCCACTGGTCTGGTCGGCTCCACGCTGCTGCGGCGCCTGGTGGCCGACGGCACGCAGGTACGCTGCCTGGTGCGCGACCCGCGGCGGCTGGGAGCCCAGCGCGTGCGGGTGCAGATCGCGCTGGGAGACCTCACCGACCCCCCGTCGTTCAGGAACGCGCTGCGAGGTGTCCACACGGTCGTGCACCTTGCCGCCTCGATCCGCGACCAGCCGCGGGGCTCGATCGAGGAGCTCAACGGGATCGCCACCTGGCGGATGGTCGAGGCGGCCGAGCGCTCGGGAGTGGAGCGATTCGTGTTCTTCTCCGCGCTCGGGGCCTCCACCCACCACCGCGCACGGTTCTTCCGCGCCAAGGCGCTCGCCGAGCAGGCCGTGCGCGAGGCGGGAGTTCCCTCGACGACCGTGTTCGCGCCGTCGATCGTGTACGCCCCCGGCGACCCGTGGCTGACGCTGCTCGAGCGTCTGGCGCTGGTGCCGGCGGTGATGCCGGTGTCCGGCCGCGGTCGCGCCGTCTACCAGCCGATCTGGGCCGAGGACGTGGCCGACTGCGCGATGAGCGTCCTGCGCACGGGCGCGGGCATGGACACAGGCGCGGGCACGGGCTCGCCCCCGGACTCACAGGTAAGCGGGCACGCGCGATACGAGCTCGCCGGACCGGAGACCCTCAGCCACGCGGACCTCGTCCGACTCGTGCTCCGCTCGCTCGGCCGACGGCGGGTCCTGCTCCCCGTGCCCACGCCGATCGTGTCGCGAACGCTGCGTCTGCTGGAGGCGACGATGGGCTCGCGAGCGTTCGCCACGTGGGACGAGGCCGAGCTGATGGAGGTTCCGATGATCTCCTCGCGCGGCACGGCCGACGCGGAGAGCCTGGGAGTCAGCCCCCAGCGCATGCCCGCCGTGCTGGGAGTGGCGTAGAGTGGGCATGTCCGCCGTGGGAGTGGCGTAGATAGCGCATGCCCACCGCGCTGGGAGTGGCTAGGGACGATTCCCCGTTCGTGGGCGCCCGGTCAGACGGGCGTGTCGGCGGACAGGCCGACAAGCTGGGCGCTCCGCTCCCAGAGGGCCTCGGCGAGTGTGTCGTCGCGGGCCTGGGCGGTGGGAGTCTGCACCTTCTCGTCCTGGACATACTCGCCGGTGAGCGCGTCCGCCTCGTCAGAGAGCGAAAGCCAGACCAGCGAGCGTGCGCCGCGCTCGGGCGAGCGGAAGAAGGGCGAGCCCAGCGTGGTGAGGATCTTCCAGATCCCGTTGTCGTTCTTGCCGAAGCCGGTGCGCACGACGCCGGGGTGAAAGCAGTTCGCGCGCAGCTCCGGCGCGCGCCTGGCCAGCTCGCGCGTGAAGAGGATGTTGCAGAGCTTCGACGTGCCGTAGACGCGCATGGCGGAATAGGACTTCTCGGCCTGCAGGTCGTCGAGATCCAGGCGCCCGGTCTTGTGGGCATCGGACGCCGTCGTCACGACGCGACCCCCCTCGAGTCGATCGCGCAGCAGGCCGGTGAGCAGGAACGGCGCGAGATGGTTCAGCGCGAAGGTCTGCTCGAAGCCCTCGGAGGTCACCTTGCGCGAGGCGAACAGCGCGCCGGCGTTGTTGGCGAGGACGTCGATGTGGCCATAGCGCTCCCGCACATCCTCGGCGAGCGCTCGAACCTCAGCCATCAACGCCAGGTCGGCGACATGCTCACGCACCGGGGCTCCCCCACCGGCAGCGCGAGCTTCGCGAGCGACGGACTCCACGCGCTCGCCCTCGCGACCGACGAGTGCCACCTCGGCGCCCTGCCGGGCGAGCTCGACTGCGGCGGCACGACCGATCCCACGAGTCGCGCCGGTGAGCAGGATGAACGTCATGAGCGGACTCTACTTGCACTGACACGGAGACGACCAGGCAGATCGTTCAGCAGACATACCCGCAACATGCGACCGACAGGCGGAATACCACTACACGCGTCCCCACGGAGGTGTACGATTGGTGTATTAGCACGGTGCGAACAAATATCGAGATCGAGGACACTTACGTCCGAGCCATCATGGAGCGCTACGGCGTCCGAACGAAGACGGCCGCCGTCGACCTCGCGCTGCGTCATCTTGCAGGGCAGCCGATGACGCGCAACGAGGCACTGGCGATGCAGGGGGCTCACGCCATGGCTGAGGTGCCGGCGGACGTCGGCCCGCGCACCGGCGCGTGATCCTCGCCGACACCTCCGCCTGGGTGGAGTACGACCGTGCCACAGGCAGCCCAGCACACCTCCGCGTCTTGGAGTTGATCGAGACGGACGGGCAGATCGCGGTCACCGAGCCGGTGATCATGGAGATGCTGGCCGGCGCGCGCGACGACAAGCGCGAGGCCGACCTCCGCCGCCTGTTGCAGCGCTTTCAACTGTTGAGCTTCGACACCCTGACCGACTTCGACGGCGCGGTCGCGATATACCGTCGCTGCCGTGCTGTCGGTGTCACGCCGAGAGGGATGCTCGATTGCACGATCGCTGCGGTCGCGTGGCGCCAGGAAGCGATCCTGCTCGCCCACGACGCCGACATGGATCATGTCGCGGGCGTCATCCAGTTAGAGCTCGACCAGGCATCGCTACGCGCGTAGGCTCGCGAGCCGTTGTCGGTCGGTCGACTGACCACCCTACTTTTTCTTGTGAGGCTTCTTTGAGGTCTTTTTCGCCGGCTTTGCCTTTGCGCAGCCGGTGACGGCGATCGGGGTGCTCCGATGGATCACCGCTCCGTTCTGCCCGACGAATTCGTTGGGCATCACCAGCGAGGAGGCAAGCGCCATCTTGACCTTGCGCGTCACGGTGCGCCTACGTCCGTGGACCTTGATCGTCACCTTCTTCTTGACCAGGGCGCTCTTCGTGAGCGTGCACAGGTTCCCGTTTGCCGCCAGAGCCGAATAGGGGCCCTCGGGGAGGGTCAGTTCGAATGTGCTGAAGGGGGCGTCGGGGACGGTCTTGAAGGTGGTGCTCGTGACACCGTTCTTGATCAGCGTGGCGCCGACCAGGTCGACCGTGACGCCATCGCCCTGCAGAACCAGCGTAAGGCTGGGGAAGGCTTCGCCTCCGTGGCTGACGAAGATCGCCGGGCCTTCCAGCGGGACCGGCAACAGCGGCGTGTGCACCACCGCGAACCCGATCTTCGATTCAGACGGGCAACTCGCCGGGTTCGCTTCGAACTGCTTGCTCGTACACGCCTTCTGCAATGTCGTCAACCGTGATGGCAGGAACCTGGGCAGTTCCACTTTGACCTTCGCGATATCGGCGTCGGTGCCCTGGGGCACGTTGGGATAGGACACCTTCGCGGTCAGACTGGCGCCCTTCGATCTGGACGTTTTGCCCGAGGTCGAAACAGAGAATTTCGGCTCGAACTTCAGGCTCCGACACGATCCGACACCGAAATGACTCGAGATCGGCGAGCTCGCCCCCGGACCACCCACACCCGGAGGAGGCGTGCCGGTCGCGGTGCCCGAGAATTCCTGGGGGTCGCAGTTCGTCGGGTTGACCATGAATTCCGGTCGTTCGATGACCGCGTCGACCTCGCGCAGATCCGTCGGTACACCCGCCAGGATCTGGGGGAGTTCGTTGGTCGTGATCGTCAGCTGCGTCGTGATCGGGTTGATTTCGATCTTTGCGCGCACTCGCTGCGTCGGCAGGGTGAAAGGACCGACGTGCAGCGGCACCACGACCGAAAGGCCGAACTGAGCACCACCATAGGATTCGGTCAAGTAGATCGGAGCGGGGAGCTGGCCCGGTTCGGGCACGACCAGCGGATACGGACCTGGGCCGGACTCGACGACCGTGTGCCCGATCTTCGACGCTTCCGGGCATGTGTTGCTTTCCGCCTGAGCGTTCGTGCACAGGGGGACCTTCGAGAGCTCACCGGTCAACCCTGCGGGCGCCTTGAACTGCAAGCTCGCGATGCGCTGCTGGCCGTCGCCGCGTTGCAACAGCAGGCTGAAGTTCGTAAACCCGCCCGCCTGGTCGGTCGTGGAACCTGCGGTCAAAGACGGCGAGAACGGCAACGGCGAAGACGGGCACGATCCACCGCCGGGGCCGGCGCTGATCGCGAAGCTGCTCTCGGAGGGGGCATCGGGACTGAACGGCGAGCTCCACGGCGTGAAGTCGGCGTTCGTCCCGTAGGAGCCACAACCCGTGGGGGTTGCCAGCGCCGCTTGCGCGCCGCCACTAAACGACAGTTTGAAGTCCGTGAACGGCAGCTCCGGGGTACCTTCGAACTTGGTCGTCAACTGGCCGGTCTGTTCGTTCAAATGCACGACACCGACGAGCTTGACGTTGACGCCGTCCGCCGAGGCGGCCACGAGCAGCTTGATTTCGGGCGGGTTTGATGGCAGGACATAGACGTTGCCTTCGAGCTGCTTTTCGGCGGCGCCTTCGAGCAGCGGCGTTTTGATCGTGACCGTCCCCACTTTCGAGGCGTTGGGGCAAGAGGGTGCTTCGTTGTCTTCTTCGGCCGGTTCGTGCGCTTTTTCCGCTGCAGTTGTCAGCGCGTCACCGTAGCGCCCTTCGGCGGGGTCGGGGCGACCTTCAGGGCAGGACTGCAGCCCGGCGGCCTGGCCAGGGTTGATCGCCAAGCCTTCGGGCAGCGTGACCGTCGTGTTCTGAATGTCGGCGGTAGAAAGTCCTTCGCCATCGAGGAGACCTTCTTGGGGAACCCTCACGTCGACGCTCAGGCCGGCGGGCGTGTCGGCGTGCGTGGTGTCCGGAGCGGCGGTGATCGTTGGGCTGAAGGCGAGATGTTGACAGCCGGAGAACCCCGTCGGCGTGCCTTCGTTGTCCGTGAACGGCGTCGCAAGTCGCGAGACTCGGCTCTCGTCCTGCCAGGAGTTCATTTCGATGCTCGAACTCGGTATTGCGCCATTGGGTTCGGTGCCACATGCTGTGGGCAACGTCAGAAACGGCGTTTCGACCACCGGATTCGCGCCATGAAGCCCACACTTTCGTCCGAGCTCGCCATTCTGGTCAAATTCGGCGGCGCAGCGTTCCGGGTCGTGACTGGGATCCGATGGGACCCCCCAGACCGTGAGCTCATTGAAATTGACTTCTCGCTGAGGTACATGGTCTACACGCGCCGTTAGGCCATAGTCACCACCACTGCGAACACCGATGTCGACGAATACGTTGTTCCCAACCAACTCGAAAGCCAACTGTGCCGGCATGCCCGCGGGTGGCACGAGATTGAAGACCGAAAACCTGTAGCTGAGCTGTCCGATGAAAGCTCGGTCAATGCCGACCTGTGTGGATGCCGGGCAGGATTCCTCGACAAAGAGCTTGCGCGGGCATTGCGCCACGGCATTGGGATCGCCGATGATCCCAGGTGGGAGGTTGACCGCGATATTCTCGCCTTCACCCGCGGGTATACTGCCCTCTTCTCCTACTTCCTTTTCAGAGTTGCCCTGGTAGGTGGTGAGGTCAAATGCGGTTGTGAGCTCATAGGGATGCGAGCCGGCCTGAATATCGGCGGTGCCGTCAGGGTTGCTGGCCCAAATTTCGAAATCCTGTACGCCGAAGCTGACCGGCGCGTTGCTGACCGTGATCGGATCGGCTGACGACGCGATGCCCGAAGCGCCGCCGCCGCCAACCGTGACGTGATTGATCAGCGTCCCCGCAGTCGAGCTGGCGATGTTCACTTGGAGATCGAGCAGCTCGGGTTCACTGCCTGCGATCGTGGTGGTGGCGGTGCACGTTACGACATTGCTGCCCCTACATGCCCATGGCTCCGGTTCGCCAGGCAAACCGGATGGCGCCGGCTGCAAACCCGTATACGTCACACCCTGCGGGAGGAAATCGGTGACAGTTATCGGAGGTTCGGAACTTGTCGCAGGGCTACTTTTGGGACACTCCGGAGACCGTGTGCCTTCCTTTCCCTTTTCTCTTTCATATGCTGCTTTGGTGCAACCGGCTGGAGCTGCACCGGTGTTGTAAACGTGCAGCTCGATGAAGCCGGTGCCGCCAGGGGAAAGATTGGACGGCCCCTTCGCCAGTGAGACGACACGCCAGCCGGGCTTACACAGACCGGTCGCTTCTTGTCGAGCTATGTTATAACATTCCGCCGCAAGCGCCGGAGACCCGCTAATGGACAAGACCGCCACGAGCGAGACGAACGTTGCAAGCGAGGCGGCAAGGGCTGCGGGGAGTTTTTGTAGAATACGCATCGTTACTTACTCCCCTTTGCGGTTGATGGACTTGTCGACTTCTTTGCTTTCTTCTTCGTTGCGCCATATTTCTTCTGGGCAGAAGCTTCGCAAGAGACACGAGCCCGCTTGGCTGATTTCTTCCTGCAGGCGCGAAGCGTCACCACGAGCTTCTGCGCCCTCGTCAACGACTTGGCCTTTGGTTTCACCACGCCGGGCGCGCGTGGGAGAAAGTTTCCCGTCCCGCTGAACGTCACGCTCGACGGAGTCGCGAACGTGGGAGGGGTGAGCGGAACACCTTGGCAGCCGGTGCCTGAGCAACTCGGTGGCGTAGCCTGACGCACACCGTCGACGCGCACGTCGTAGACATCGTAGTTTTCGTTGCGGTCCTGTTCTGCGAGCTGGGCTCGAGTGACGACGAACACATCGTCTCCGCTGAGGCTCGAGTCGAGCAGGAAGGAGCCCGCATCGCTCTTGCCACCCGTGAGCAGCGAAAGGCATCCCTTCGCAAGTGTGCATGTGCCTGCCCCGTCACGCTCCCACTCATAGACGTCCATCTGGCGATTCGTGTCCTGCGGCAAAAGTGGGACGGCGGCGTCGAAGAAGACACGACCGCCGTCGGCCGAGATCACCCGCGTAGCATGCGAGGTATCGTGGCTCACGGGCAAGAGACCGGCTATCTGGGTTTTTTTCAAAACATCTGCCGTCAACGGCGGCGCGCCGCTCGGGTCGCAGGACACACACGTCAGTTCCCCTCCTGTCGCCGGGTCGTAGACGTAGACCTCCTTGGCCCCTTCGTTGCGATAGCCGGTCAGCGACAGGTCGGAGTCAAAGACGACCGCCCCGTCGGCGGCGACGTCCGCGGTGCGCAAGCCCACGCCCGTTACCCAGTCGCCCTCGATCCCACCGCCGCCGCCGGGGGTAATTCCTGTCGTATTTGAAACTAGGAGGCCGTCATTCTGGCTGAGAGAACTGACGAACGTGGTCGTGCCGTCATGACGCACATAGAGATTGCACCGCGCGCTCAACGAGCCCGCCCACCCTTCGCATGTCCCGGTGGTCGTTCCTTCGGCGAGCGCACCGTCGGCCACGAAGTAAACGTAGGAGCCGTCTTCTGTGGCCCCGATCACACCCTGAACACGCGCATCGGGGCCTGTCGTGAGATCCGTGAGCTTGCGATCGCCGACGTCGTACTCGTAGAGATTTGCGCCACTGCCGGACACGGTGTCGCTGGTGAGCCCAGCCGCCGCATCGTCGGTGAAGAAGACTTTTTCACCGTCGCTGCTCGCGGTCCAGAAGTGTCCACCGCCCCCGACCCCGCCCGCCTGTGAGGCATCCACCTGGACGGTGGCCGCTGCATCACGGTGCATGTAGAGGTTGGGATGACTACCCGTTCCCGTCCAGACCACACGGGAGCCATCGGCCGATACCGCACGGCTGAATTCGGGTGAGCCTTCTTCTTCGGCGCCGGCTTCTTCGACACCGCCCGCCTGAGCGGACGGTTCGACGGTCCCGTCGGGCAACACGTTGATAAGGCTCGGCTGACCACCCTTGGACTCGTAAACGTGGCTCCCCGCAGGCGCACCTGGGGTGAGCGCCGCGTTGGCGTCGAACACCATCGTCGAAAAATCGGCAGAGGCCCCCACGAATCGCGGAAAGAATCCGAATATTCCCGGCTGTCCCATCTGGGTGAACTGGGTGAAGAGCGCGTGCTCGGCCTGTGTTTTGTCGTTGCGCGTATAGAGGACTCTGTAACCCGCTCCGAGGCTTTCGGCTTCAGGCAGAAGCGCGGTCAGTTCCGCAAAGCTTCCGGCACGCAGAATGCCAGTCGAGAGATCTTCAGAGAAGGCTTCATAGAAGCTGTGGGCGCGGCCGGTCGCCGCGATCACTTCCTGCGTCCACCCGCTCGCGGAGCGCCTCGCAAGGAGCTGATTGCCGGTGAAGTTGACGCCGCCCTTATCTCCACGCGTGCCGCCGAATCCGCCGCTGCCGCTCGATCCGTTGCCACCGGACACGGATTCACCGACATATGTGATCGCTTCGCCGTTGGCAGCCGCCTGAAACGGGCTACCGGTCCCGCCGTTGCCAGTGTAGCCTTGTAGCCCAGGCGCGTAGATATCCGCGTCCTGGTTCTGAGGTGGACTGACCATTTCATACACGCGGCCGTCGGGCAACGGCGCCGCGGTCGTGGCATCGGTCGTAAAGCTGAACGGCGCGCCGACTGTGCTGCCGGATTCATCTTCGACGACGACCCGCGCTTGATAGTCGGTGCCTGGCTGCAGCCCCGTGAGCTCGGCCGTGGCGGTGACATCGCTCTCGGCTGCGGCGAGCGGACGGGTAGCGGTACTGGCACCCGAGGCTCCGCTGATGCCGTATTCGAAGTGGTACATCGCCGGCGACCCATGTGGATTGATCTTGGCGGTAAGCGTCACGTCAGCAAAGCCGGCTTGGGAGATGTACTCATCGTCGACCGACGGCGCGAGCGCCGTCGTCGTGAACGACACAGCGCCACCAACCGTCTTTTCTTTCGATTCGTTTTCCGCGACCAAACAAACGGTGTATTCGGTGTGTGGCCGCAGGCCCGCGGCGTTCGCTTCAGCGGCGTGCGCCTGAACTTCTTCCGAACCCTGCGCGGGCGTGGTGCTCACGTCGGCGGCTGTGCAGGAGGAGCCAATCGCGTACTGGAAGAACCAACTGACCGAGGAAGGGGTCGTCGGATTGACGATCCCGTGCAGTTCGGCGGTCGTGTTGCTGATTTGCTTCGCTTCTTCAGTCACTGGTTTTTCAGGCGGTGCTGCAACCCGCTTGAATTCCTTTTCCGGGCCGACTGCTTCTTCGCCTTTCCCGTTCTTGGTGGCGATTCGGTAGTGGTAGGTCGTATCCGGTTCCAGGCCGGTGAGCCGTTTCGGCACAGTTTGGCCCGTTTCATTGACTTCCGTCGGACTGACATTTTTGTCTTCGAAGACGGCTTCGAGGCTCACAGGCGTACACGGCACCGAGCTTTCGACATGCACCGAGAGAGTTTCCTTGCCGTACTGGAAGTGACATTCGGTGAGCTGGTTGTTCGGGTTGACGGTACCTTCCAGGGTCGCTTCGGTCGCTTTGACGTTGGAGACCGACTCACTGACGATTTCGGCCGGCGCGGCCTTGGTCGTGAATTTGACTTCTTTTGCGCTCGGCGTCTCGCCTTCTGCGTTCGTCGCAACTATGCAGAAGGTGTATTCCCTGTTTGGCTGCAATTCTTTGACTTCAATTTTCTCTATCTTGTCTTTGACCGTTTCTTCGGTCGCCGGCGATTCAGGCGCCCTAGCGCCCATGGCACAGACGATTTCCGTGGTATACGCGAAGTACCAGCCGGCCGTGGCCGAGTTTTTAGGATTGAGGACGCCTTCTAACACGGCCGAATTGGCGGTTATAGCGCTCGCTTTGGTGGTTTCCGGTTCTTCGGGGACGCCGGCGGCGAAGGCGGAGCCGGTCCCGAGCGCAAGCACGCCCGTAAGCGCACAGAGGGTCGCGGCGAGGAAAGCGGCGAGATGGCCACGAGGGCTTGTAGGCGCACCCGTCCCTTTGGAAGCAAGGACAGCGCGAGGCGCCACGAAGAGACCGGCCTCAGTAAGCGGTGTCTTTGGTGAACGCTCTGGATGTCTCATGTGTGTCCTTGCCTTTCTCATAGTGCTGCCACCAATGCGTCGGGTCTTCTAACCAACAAATGCGGTGGACCCGCAACCCATGTGCGGGTCCACCGGCGCATTACTTTCCTGTCCAGGTCGAGCCCAACTGTGACCCCGTCAGGCTAAATGCCAGAGTGCCTTCCAGATAGGCGGGATTCGTGCCGAGTTTCATCGCGCACCGGGTCGCGAACACCTGATTCTTGACGACTGCTTCAGTGCTCGGGCTGAGCTCGTTACCGCATAGCTTACCCGTGATCCTATAGGTGCCTTCGAATGAACAGTCTTCTAGGATGAGTGAGAAGAACGTGCCGTTGCCCGGGGTGTATTCGTCAGATACTTCGGCGCCGTTGACGTACGCCAGGTTGGAGTTCACTGGTCCACTGGTGATCGTCTTGGACACCAGGCAGACGGGTTTGGAGGTCTCCGCGCATTCTTTCAGCGAGATCGCCACCGCACCACCGAGTCCCGGATTGGTGATACTCGCGCTGGTGAGCGATGCGCTTTTGCATTCGATGGTTATATTCAAGTTGAGCACCCTGAACTTGAACGGTGTCGTGCTGGTGGCGCTGACTCCCTGTGTTCCGCTCAGAAGGCTGCCTTTGGCAAACCATTCCGGCGTCGTCGCCGACGCCGAGGCGGATGCCACTGCGCTGAACGCGAGCACCGCCAACAACGCCATCATCGTTATCTTGTGATTCCTTCTCATTTCGAGTGTCCCTTCGTCTCATTCATTGCCAAAGCGACCCTCGTTCGAGCCACCATGACATTGGTCTTGTAACTCGACAGCACACCCGGACACCGCGCTACGGGGGTGTTTGGATGCACACTTGTGGCCGGCGCCGAGAGAGCGTTCCTAGCGCCCGCTGTGAGATGCGGCACGATGAGCCAATCGACCTGCTCACAGGGTGAGATTCGAGCATTCACCGAGTGGCCTCTTTGGCAGCGTGAAAGCGAGTACCGAGGCTGAGCTGCTCGACGACACGTCGCCCAAGCGGCGTCAACCGCCATGCGTTGCGCTCGCCCTTTGCGTGTCCAACGCCCGTGTTCTGCAATAGCCCCAACCGCTGCAACCGAGATAGAAGCTTCGAGACCTGCCCCTGATCGAACACACCGGCCTGCTCGCCAATCACGCGATTGCTCGCACCGGGATACTCAACGGCGACCTCCAACACCCGCGCGGTGCGATACGTCAAGCGCATCGGCACCTCCGCCAAAGCATCTTCCCGCCGCACCCCGTGCTCCGGCGATGCGTCCCCTGCCAGGAGCGGTTTCGGAGTGGGCCGTTTGCGCTCTTTGCTGGCGGCGGACGCACCGAGATAGGGCAGTACGATCATCCCCATCAACTCCGCTTGCAAATCGGCCAAGGGCGCCCGCTCGCCTTTCAGCAAGCGCTTGTACACGATCGACACAGCGGCGCCGACGAGACCCTCCGCTACCAACGGCGGCACTCCCCGAGCACGCGAACCCTCACCATTCCCTTCGGCGATCGCCGCCGCCAAGCGAGCCATGCTCTCCTCACGCGCCTCGAGCACACGCTGTCCCCCCCGCGCGCTCTGCACCACAAACACCCGCGCCAGCGCACGCTCGCGATCGAAGAAACCCAGCATCGTCCACAGCCCGATACGGACTCGCTCGACCCACGACGCGCCATCCCTCACGGTCCTGGCCAGCTCGCGCTCGATCCGACCGACCGTGTCCTCCAAGACCGCGAGCAGACACTCGTCGCGATTGTCGAACAGGTCATAGAACGTGCGACGCGACACCCGGGCACGGGTGGCAATATGCGCAACTGTCACGCGCTGCCACCCGAGCTCATCGACCGCTGCGACCGCGGCGCCCAGAAGGCGTGCGTGCTGCATCTCGGACACCGGATCCCGCGAAGACCCTTCTCCCGCTCTACTACGGAGCGCAGCCCTCTTCGTCGCATCGCGCTTCCCGCGAGGACGCCTGACACGATCCCCAGAACCCTGTCGGACGGGCATCAGCGATCCCCCCGCCGAGCCGACAGCGCCCTGGTTCCTTCGCCCACGACGATCGCACACGAGCCACGCTCGTGACGCCCGAACGAATACGGTCCGGGACGTCCGAAACGGGCGGGACGCTCAAACAAACGCCGTCTGGCCTGGGAACGACCGACCCCGCGACACGAGCCGCGGGAAGAACGATCTAGAAGGTGATAAGCGGCGCCCCGATGGGCGCCGACACTAGGCCGGTCGCCTAGACAAACCCGTGAAGAGAGAGAGAGAGAGAGAGAGAGATGTGTCAGCGCTGCTGACACATCTACCTACGGGCCCATACGGGCACGCGGCGATCCCCATCACATCTGTCCCTGACGGACTCACGCGAAAACAACCCCTCTTCATACGACCCGGTCCCTCTCCCCTACGTCCCCTGCTAAGCGCTCGAAACCGGCCAAGAGACCAGCCCAAACCCGATCTATCTCTGTGCTCTCGAACAACGGAGCACCCGACGTCCTCAATCATAAGCACACCTGATACTAGACGTCAAGCCCCTCAATCAAAACCCCTCCAGAAAGCCAAAAAATGATGGAGGGAGGAAGGTACAGGCTGTAACCGGGACGTCCAGAGCCCCTCAGGAGAGAACTCTCTCGGACCTCAGTGCCTTCTGGCACAGGGCTGTGATGTGCGCCGGGCTGCGGCTGGGCGGCGGCCTCCCCCACAGGCGGAGCGCGGCGCTCCGCCCACGGCCTAACCGACAGCCTCACCCACGAGAGGCGCCCGGCGCTCAGCCCACGGCCGCGCCTCTTCGAGCTGGGACGCCAGCGCAAGCAGCGCGGCCTCACCCGCGGGGCGCCCCACGATTTGGACGCCGAGCGGCAGTCCGTCCTCACCCTGGAACAGCGGTAGTGAAATGCCCGGCTGGCCGTTGGCGTTGAAGATCGGGGTGAATGGTGTGAAAAGGCCTGAGCGGGTGAACGTGGACATCGGATCGGGCGCGGCCGTATCGAGCGTGCCAAGTGGTAGCGGGCGCTCGGCGAGCGCCGGTGTGAGCAGCGCATCGTAGGGCTCGAGGAAAGCGACGAGCCGCCGGGAGAACGCCTGCAGCTGGGTGCTCACTGCCAGGCCCTGCACCGAGTCCAGCTGCTGGACCATCGAGTAGATCGCCCAGCTCATCGGCTCCATGTCCTCAGGCTTCGGATCGTGTCCGCCGATCATCCCCGAGTAGGAGATCGACAGAGCAATGTAGATCGAGAAGACCGCCCCGAACAGCTCGCTCAGACCCTCCACCTGCCAGGGGGGATCGACCTCCTCGACCTCGTGCCCCAACGAGCGCAGGAGCTCGGCGGCCTCATCGGCCGCCCAGGCACAGGCAGGGTCAAGGACGGCATCCGCCACGGGTGGGAGCTTCGTCATGGCGATCCGCAGATGACCGACCTCACGGCCGGCGGCGAGCGCGAACGGCTCGCCCGGAGGCGGCGCCCAGGTGGCGTCGCCGGGCTCATAGCCCGCGAGCACGTCGAGGATCGCCGCCGTGTCGGCGACCGTGCGCGTGAGCACTCCGTCGATCACGAGCGGGGAGTCGCCCAGCTCAGGCGCCGAGGAGATGCGCCCGCGCGCCGGCTTCAGCCCGACCAGTCCACAGCACGCCGCCGGGATGCGGATCGAGCCGCCGCCGTCGTTGCCGTGGGCGACCGGCAGCATGCCGGCGGCCACCGCCGCCGCAGCGCCGCCGGAGGAGCCGCCGGGAGTGCGATCGAGATCCCACGGGTTGCGGGTCGGGCCGAACAGGCGTGCCTCGCTGGTGGGCAGGATGCCGTACTCCGGCAGCGTCGTCGTCCCCACGACCACGAACCCCGCCTGCTTCAGGCGGCGGGAGATGTTGTGGTCGTAGTCGCTGACGTAATCGGACATCAGCGAGCAGCCGTAGGTGAGCCTGTAGCCCTCGACCGGGCGGTTGTTCTTGATCGCGATCGGCACCCCGGCGAACGGTCGCTCATCGCCCGGGCCGATCAGCTCCGCTGCCGCCAGCGCCCGCTCTCCGTCAACGTCCACAAAGGCGTTCAGCCGCGGGTTGAGCTCCTCGATCCGCGCGAGTGAGATCTCGACCAGCTCGCGGGCGGAAATCTCCCCGGAGCGCACCATGTCCGCGAGCTCGCTCGCCGGACGGAACATCAGATCACTGTCAGACACGTGCTTCTCCTCAGAAGTTGGCCACGCGAGCGACGCCCGCCCTGAGAGCCTACTCGTGAGGCCGCTCCCGAACCGATTCCTGCGACGATATGGCTCTGCCCACAAGGCAGCCACCCCGTCACGCAGCGAGCCCAGAAAGCGAGTGCCATGAGCGAGGTACAGTCGTCGTCCTCCACCGTTCAACCGCCGGCCCCGGCGCCGTCGACTCCTTCAGGCGAGGTCCAGTCAGGTCTCGAAGGCGTCGTCGCCTTCGCCACGGAGATCGCCGAGCCCGACAAAGCGGGCGGCGCACTGCGCTACCGCGGCGTCGACATCGAGGACCTGGTCGGGACCGTCCCCTACGAGCAGGTTTGGGGACTGTTGGTGGACGGTCGTTTCCAACCGGGCCTCCCGCCCGCGGAACCGCACATGCTGACCGTGCGCTCGGGCGACCACCGCGTCGACGTGCAGTCGGCCCTGGCGATGCTCGCGCCGCAGTGGGGCTTCGGTCAGCTGATCGACATCACCGAGGAGCAAGCTCGCAACGACCTCGCCCGCGCGTCGGTGATGGCGCTCTCGTTCGTCGCCCAGTCCGCGCGCGGCACCGGTCGGCCGCCGGTACCCCAGGCGGAGGTGGACAAGGCCGGGTCAATCCCCGAGCGGTTTCTGATCCGCTGGCGCGGGGAGGCGGACCCCGCCCACGCGAAGGCGATCGACGCCTACTGGAACTCGGCGGCCGAGCACGGGATGAACGCCTCGACCTTCACCGCGCGCGTGGTCGCCTCGACAGGCGCCGATTGCGCGGCGGCGCTGTCCGCCGCTGTGGGCGCGCTGTCGGGCCCGCTGCACGGCGGCGCCCCGTCGCGGGTGCTGAAGATGCTCGACGAGGTCGAGCGGACGGGCGATGCCGAGCGTTGGGTCAAGGACGCCCTCGACCGCGGCGAGCGGTTGATGGGCTTCGGGCACCGCGTCTATCGCGCCGAAGATCCTCGCGCGCGAGTGCTGCGGCGAACGTGTCGTGAACTGGGCTCACCCCGCTTCCAGGCCGCCGAGGCCCTTGAGCAGGCTGCCCTGGCGGAGCTCCACGCGCGCAAGCCCGACCGCGTGCTGGCGACCAACGTGGAGTTCTGGTCGGCCGTCGTGCTCGACCTCGCGGAAGTCCCGCCGGATCTCTTCACGCCGATGTTCACCTGCGCGCGCGTGGCCGGTTGGTCCGCCCACGTGCTCGAGCAGAAGCGCGAGGGCCGGTTGATCCGCCCGACGGCGAGGTACGTGGGGCACGGTCCTCGGTCGGTGAGCGAAGTCGAATAACGCATAGCCGGCCACGCCCTGGCCGTGACCGCGACCGCAAAACCCAAGGACTGCTTAGGGAGGGCCCCTGCCGCGGGACCGAGCGAGGCCGCAGGACCGAGCGAGTCGAACAACCCTCTCCGGACAAGTCGAGAGCCCGGCATCCTGCCGGGCTCTCTGACCGTCTATCGGCTGTGAGCAGGAATTCCTGTAGGAGGAACTTCTTTACATCATTCCGCTCATGTCGGGCATGCCGCCGCCACCGCCGCCCGCTGCTTCCTTCTCCGGAACCTCGGCGACGATCGCCTCGGTGGTGAGGATGTTCTTGGCGATCGACGCGGCGTTCTGAAGCGCCGAGCGGGTGACCATCGCCGGGTCGATCACGCCCGCCGCGACGAGATCGACGATCTCGTTGCTGGCCGCGTTCAGGCCCTGGCCTTTCTTGGCCTTGCGCACGTCGTTGACCACCACGGAGCCCTCGAGGCCCGCGTTCTCGGCGATCTGACGCAGCGGCTCCTCGAGCGCCCGCAGCACGATGCGCCCCCCGGTCCGCTCGTCATCAGAGCCGTCGGCGGAGTTGCCGTCGGCGTCGACGGTGACCGCCGAGGAGGCCTGCAGCAGCGCCACGCCACCTCCGGGAACGATGCCCTCCTCGAGTGCCGCCCGTGTGGCCTGCAGGGCGTCCTCGACACGGTGCTTCTTCTCCTTCATCTCCGTCTCGGTGGCTGCGCCGACCTTGACGACGGCGACGCCGCCCGAGAGCTTGGCCAGGCGCTCCTGGAGCTTCTCGCGATCGAAGTCCGAGTCGGTGTTCTCGACTTCGGCTTTGATCTGGTTGATGCGGCCCTTGATCGCGGCCGCGTCACCGGCACCGTCGACGATCGTGGTCGTGTCCTTGGTGACCGCCACCCGACGCGCGCGCCCGAGCTGTGAGACCTGGGTGTTCTCGAGCTTCAGGCCCATCTCCTCGGTGATCACCTCGGCGTTCGTGAGGATCGCGATGTCCTCGAGCATCCGCTTGCGGCGGTCGCCGAACCCGGGGGCCTTCACGGCCACGCCGGTGAACGTCCCGCGCAGCTTGTTGACCACAAGCGTCGCGAGCGACTCGCCCTCGACGTCCTCGGCGATGATCAGCAGCGGCTTGCCGCTCTGGATCACTGCCTCGAGCACCGGCAGCACGTCGCGCACGGAGCCGATCTTCTGGTTGGCGATCAGGATGTAGGGATCCTCGAGAACCGCCTCCATGCGGTCCTGGTCGGTGACCATGTAGGGCGAGATGTAGCCCTTGTCGAACTGCATGCCCTCGGTGAACTCGAGGTCCATGCCGAACGTCTGGCCCTCCTCGACGTTGACCACGCCGTCCTTGCCGACCTTGTCGATCGC
>DASXIB010000014.1:0-21871 GCA_036498245.1 Solirubrobacteraceae bacterium | reverse complement strand
CCGGCCAAGCCGCCGGCCTGACGGCGTGCCAGCCGGGCCAGGACGCGATCGGGACCGAAGCGGCGCCGTCGTGCCCTGCGGCCTCGAAAGTCGGCGTTGTCTCGATCGCCACACCGTTGCTGCCCGAAAAGCTGGAAGGCGACGTCTACGTGCTGCAGTCCAATCCGCCCGAACTGAAGCTGCTCGTAGCGGCCTCAGCCGACGGGGTCAACCTCAAGCTAGTTGGCGTCGTGCACCTGAATGAGACAACCGGTCAGCTCACGACGAAGTTCGAAGGCACGCCCGAGCTGCCTTTCACCAACTTCAAGCTGTCCTTCAGCGGCGGCCCGCAGGCGGCGCTGGACACGCCGACGCAGTGCGGGCTTTACACGACCCACGCGGACTTCACTCCGTGGAGCAGCCCCTTCGTCGAAGACTTCTCCCCAAGCGCGAGCTTCGCGCTCGCGGAAGGACCGGGAGGGGGCGCGTGCCCATCGAATCCGATGCCGTTCGCGCCGACCCTGACGGCCGGGTCGACAACCGATCAGGCGGGCGGGTTCACGGACTTTTCGATGCTGCTGCAGCGCGGTGACGGGCAGCAGCGGATCGAAAAGCTACGGTTCAAGGCGCCCGCCGGTTTGTCGGGGATGATCTCTCGAGTCCCGCTTTGCGGTGAAACGGATGCGAACGCCGGGACGTGTCCCGCGACCTCGCATATCGGTCACGCGGTCGTGGCCTCTGGTCCGGGACCGTACCCGCTCGTCCTGCCACAGCCGGGAGAGCCGGAACTGCCGATCTACTTGACGGGGCCGTACGGAGGCGCGCCGTTTGGCCTGTCGATCGTGACGCCGGTGATCGCGGGCCCGTTCAACCTCGGCACGATCGTGACACGGGCAAGGATCGATGTGGATTCGCATACCGCGCAGATCACCGTCACGACGGATCCGTTGCCGCAGATCGTGAAGGGCGTTCCTACGGACCTGCGGTCTATCGACGCGGTGATCGACAGGGACGGGTTCATGTTCAATCCGACGAACTGCAACTCTCAGGAATTCGCCGGGACGGCCACGAGCGCTCAGGGTGCGACCGTGGCTATCAGTAGCCATTTCGGCGTGGGGTCCTGCCAGTCGCTGAAGTTCGCACCTAAATTCTCGGTCTCCACACCGGGCAAGACCAGCAGGGCGAACGGTGCCGGCCTGACCGCGAAGCTGTCCTATCCCAACGCGGCGCAGGGAACGCAGGCGAACATCACGCGTGTCAAGGTGGATCTCCCGAAGCAGCTCCCGTCACGGTTGACGACGTTGCAGAAGGCGTGCACGAACGCGCAGTTCGAAGCGAACCCTGCTAACTGCCCGGCGGCGTCGAAGATCGGGATGGCGACAGTCACCACTCCGCTGCTGCCCGTCCCGTTGACCGGGCCCGCGATCTTCGTCAGCCACGGCGGCGAAGCGTTCCCCAGCCTGACGATAGTCCTGCAGGGTTATGGAGTAACGGTCGATCTCGTCGGTACGACGTTCATCAGCAAAGCGGGGATCACCAGCACGACGTTCAAGATGGTTCCGGACGTGCCGTTCAACACGTTCACGCTGACGCTGCCGCAGGGCAGGTATTCGGCGCTGGCCGCGAACGGGAGCCTGTGCGCATCGAAGCTGGCGATGCCGACGGAATTTCTCGCTCAGAACGGCCTGAAGATCAACAAGTCCACTCCGGTCAGCATCACGGGGTGCGCGAAGAAGAAGTCGCTGTCCCGCGAGCAGAAGCTCGCGGCGGCACTGAAGGCCTGCCACAAGAAGGCGAAGCACGCTAAGCGCACCGGCTGTGAACGCCAGGCGCGCAGGCGATACGGACCGGCGAAGGGCAAGAAGCAAGTCGGGAAGAGGAAGTAGAGAAAGATGGCCACCGGGAAAAGAGAAGCGATCCTCCGGACAAGGACCGGGACGTGAGCGCGGTGTCCGCGTCGAAAGCGCGTTCGTCCAAGGGCCGGGCGCGGCGTGGATCGGCTTCGCGGGCGAGGGGCGTCGAGGACGCCCCGCGGCGGGAAGTGAACCAGGTGCAGCGCGCGCGGATGCTCTCGGCGGCGGCTCGCGTCGTCGCCGAGCTGGGCTACGGCGGTATGAGCGTCGCTCGGGTCGCCGCGAGTGCAGGCGTCTCGCGGCGCACGTTCTACGAGGTCTTCGAAGATCGCGACGACTGCTTCCTGGCACTCTTCGACGATGCTCTGGCGCGCGCCGGCGGGATCGTGCACGAGGCTGTCGTGGAGGCGGATGCGATCTCCGGGCCACTCGAGTGGCGGGAGCGTGTCAGGGCGGGCCTGACCGCGCTCCTGCGTTTCGTCGACGAGGAGCCCGCGCTCGGGTCGCTCCTGGTCGTGGAGGCGCTCGGAGGCGGGCCACGGGTGCTCGAAGGTCGTGCGCACGCGATCGACGCGCTGATCGAGATTGTCCACGAGGGACCTCGCGCGGCGGCGAGTGCCGGTAAGCGCAGGCAGGATGAGGGTCCGCCCCGGTTGACCGCCGAGGGCGTCGTCGGTGCGGTCTTGAGCGTCGTCCACGCCCGCCTGCTCGACTCCCACGCGACCGGCCGGGCGCCCGCATCGCTCGTCGGCCTGCTGAACCCTTTGATGGGAATGATCGTGCTGCCCTATCTGGGTCCCACCGCAGCCCGGCGTGAGCTCCGGCGTCCCGTCCCGAAGCTCGCCGACGCATCCCACGCTTCCTCCCGCACGCGCCCCGACCCCTCTGGAGATCCGCTGCGGGGAATCGAGATGCGCTTGACCTATCGCACGCTGCGTGTGCTCTGCGCGATCGCCGCCGAGCCAGGAGCGTCTAACCGTCGGGTGGCATCGGCCGCCGAGGTCCAGGACCAGGGCCAGATCTCGAAGCTCCTCACCCGCCTCGAGCGCTTTGGCCTGATTCACAACAGCGGAGAGGGACAGCTCAAAGGCGAGCCAAATGCCTGGGCGCTCACCGTCCGAGGCATGGAGGTGGAGCAGGCGCTCAGACCGTAGGCGCGCCGTCTGCGGGATGAGTCCGTTTTTTGAAGACCGCTCTGGCATCGTCGGTGAAGACGGTGCGAAACATAAGCTGGCAGACGGTGTTAGGGGGATGTGACCAAATCGTCTCCCACTGAGCTCTCCATGCGTCGAGCGACCGTCGGCGCGACCGCCCGAGCGCTCCTCGTATCGCTCGCGTGCGTCATGGCGCCGATGTGCCTGGCGCAGACCGCGAGCGCGAGGGCCCGCACGGCCGACGTCCAGTCGAGTCCGCCCGCCACGGAAAAGACGCCGAGCGCCTCGGCGACGCTCGAGCAGTGCACGACCTCGGAAGTGCAGAGCGAACGCTCGGCCACCTTCTCCGGGGAAATAACGGCGATCCCCGGCTCCACGCACATGGCGATGCGGATCGACGTGCAGGAGCGCACGCCCGCGGAGGCGCTCTTCCACACGGTCGTGGCCCCCGGCCTCGGGGTGTGGCGCGCTTCGGATCCCGGGGTGAAGAGCTACAAGTACCTCAAGCAGGTCACGAACCTGACGGCGCCCGCCGTGTACCGGGCGACCGTGCATTTTCGCTGGCTGAACGCCAACGGCCATCTGCTCAGGCGCACCGAGCGGCGCACGCCCGCCTGCGCCCAGCCGGCGGGGGACGCTAGAATGGAAGAACGATGAAGACGAAGATCCATCCCACCTACACGCACTCCCACGTGCGCTGCACGTGTGGCAACGAGTTCACCACGCGGGCGACCCGCGAGGAGATACACGTCGAGGTGTGCTCGAACTGCCATCCCTTCTACACGGGCCGGCAGAAGCTGATGGACACGGGTGGGCGCGTCGAGCGCTTCCAGCGCAGGGTGGCCAAAGGCCGCCTGCACACGGCTCAGACCCGCACCCCTCAGTAGCGAGATGGCTTCGCGTCCGGCCGGGAGCGTGCCGTTGACGTCAGCCTTGACCGCCACACCGGCGCAGACGGAGACACCCGCGCGGACAGTCACGCCCGCGGAGGCGAGCGGAATCTCGGCGGATGAGCTGAACGGCGGTCTCGCCGTCGCGGAAGACGCCGGCGGCGACCACGAGCTGAAGGCCCAGCGCGACGCTCCCGTCGGCGGTCAGGCGGTGCTGGAGGGAGTGATGATGCGCGGCGTGTCGAACTGGGCGGTGGCCGTGCGCAAGCCGACTCCCGAGCAGTTCTCAGAGGGCGAGCGCTCGCCCGAGGAGCCGGCTCTGGGCGAGATCGAGGTGAGCACCTTCGGGCTGACCTCCGTGATGAAGCGCCACCGCCTGCTGCGCCTGCCGATCATCCGCGGCGTCGTTGCGCTGGGCGGCTCGATGGCGATCGGCTTTCGCGCGCTCGAGGTCTCGGCGAACGCCCAGCTCCCACCGGAAGACGTCCAGGACGTGGAAGGCGAGGGGGAGGGCGACGGCAAGAGCCAGGAGATCTCCCGCGGCATGTGGGCCGGGACCGTGGTCGTGGCGATGTTGCTGGCGGTCGTGCTGTTCTTCCTGATCCCCGTCGGGCTGACGAGCCTGATCAAGGGTCAGCTGGGCTCGTCGTTCCTGTTCTGGCTCGTCGAGGGGATCGTGCGTACGAGCATCTTCCTCGGCTACATGCTGCTGCTGTCACGCGTGCGCGACCTGCGCCGCGTGTTCGAGTACCACGGCGCCGAGCACAAGACGATCTCCTGCTTCGAGGCGGGCCTGCCGCTGATGCCGGCCAACGCGCAGCGCTTCTCCCGGCTTCACCCGCGCTGCGGCACGAGCTTCCTGCTGGTGGTGATGATCGTCGCGATCTTCGTCTTCGCGCCGATCGGCCTGCCGGCGTGGTATTGGCTGGTGGCGACGCGCGTGCTCGGCGTACCGGTGATCGCGGGAATCTCCTTCGAGCTGATCAAGTTCGCCGGGCGCAACCGTCGCCGTCGTTGGGTGCAGGCGGTGATGTGGCCGGGACTTAAGCTGCAGCTGCTGACCACCCGCGAGCCCGACCTCGACCAACTCGCCGTGGCGATCGCCGCGCTCGATGCGGTCCTCGCTCTAGAGACGCCGGGCGCCCTGTCGGCAGCCGATCTGGTGGGCGTGGAGGTCGTGGCGTAACGTCGCCGGCTGGTCGAGGGGTCGGCCTTAGACTGCGCCGATGATCGAGGACCTGGTCAAGCAGATCGAGACGCGCTTCGCCGAGCTGGGCGAGCAGATGACCGAACCCGCGGTGATCGGTGACCGCGAACGCTACGCGGAGGTCGGGCGGGCGTACAGCCAGCTCGAGACGGGAGCTAAGCTGGCCGTCGAGTGGCGCCGCGCGCAGGACGACGCCGCCGGCGCCGAAGAGCTGCTGAGCGAGGACGGCGAGGATGCGGAGGTGCGCGAGGAGCTGACCGCCGCGCGGGCGCGCATCGAAGAGCTCGAGGAGGCGATTCGCCTCGCGATGGTCGACCGCGACCCGAATGACGAGAAGAACGTGATCGTCGAAATCCAAGGCGGCGCCGGCGGCGACGAGGCGGGGCTGTGGGCGGGCGACCTTTATCGGATGCTCGCCAAGTACGCCGAACGCCGCGGGCTGCAGACCGAGCCGCTGGATATCGGCGAGGGCAAGTTCACGTTCGCCGTGAAGGGCGACGGGGTGTATTCGGTGTTCAAGTTCGAGGGCGGCACCCATCGTGTGCAGCGCGTGCCCCAGACCGAGTCGCAGGGGCGCATCCACACCTCGACGGCGACCGTCGCAGTGCTGCCGGAGGCCGAGGAGGTAGACGTGCAGCTCGACCCCTCAGAGCTTCAGATCGACGTCTACCGCTCCTCCGGGCCCGGAGGGCAGTCGGTCAACACGACCGATTCGGCGGTGCGCATCACGCACAAGCCGTCTGGGATCGTGGTCTCGATGCAGGACGAGAAGTCTCAGCTGCAGAACCGCGAGAAGGCGCTTCGCGTGCTGCGCGCGCGGTTGTACGAGCGGGCCCTGTCAGAGCAGCAGGCCGAGCTTGCCGCCGATCGTCGCTCGCAGGTCGGCACGGGCGACCGCTCGGAGAAGATCCGCACCTACAACTACGGCGAGCGGCGGGTGACCGACCATCGAATCAAGCTGACCGTGCACAACCTCGACCAGGTGCTCGAAGGGGAACTCGACGAGCTGACGGACGCTCTGCAGGCTGACGAGAAGCGCAGGCGCCTGGAGGCTCAGGCGGCGGCGTGAAGGGCACCTCGACGCGTGACGCACTCGACGGGGCGATCACCGCGATCGGGGCGGCCGGATGCGAGACGCCGCGCCTCGACGCGGAGGTGCTGCTGGCGCACGTGCTCGGCGTGACCCGCGAGCGGCTGGTCGTGGACCGCGATCTCGTCGTCGCCGGGCCTGCCGTGCGCGAGTTTCAGAATGCCGTGCGCCGTCGCGCGGTCGAGCGCGAGCCGGTCGCCTACATCGTCGGCCATCGCGGCTTTCGCCGCCTGCGGTTGGCGGTCGACCGTCGCGCGCTCGTCCCGCGACCGGAGACCGAGCTGCTCGTCGAAGTTGGACTGACGCTCGCGCCGGGCGCGCGCGTCCTCGACGTCGGCACCGGCTCGGGCGCGGTGGCGCTCGCGCTCAAGGACGAGCGTCCGGACGTGCGCGTGACCGGCAGCGATGTGAGCGGGCGTGCGCTCGCGCTGGCCGAAGAGAACGGACGTAGGCTCGGGCTGGATGTGCGCTGGCTGCGCGCAGACCTGCTGAGTGGCGTGCCCGAGGAGTTCGACGCTGTGTTCTCGAACCCGCCGTACGTGGCGGACGGTGAGCGCCCCACGCTCGTGCCCGAGATCCTCCGGCACGAGCCCGCGGGTGCGCTGTTCGCGGGAGCCGACGGCCTCGATGCGATCCGCGCGCTGCTCGCGCAGGTGGCCGAGCGTCCCGAGGTGACGACGATCGCGCTCGAGGTCGGCACGGGCCAGGCCGAGGCGGTCCGCGAGCTCGTCCACGCCGCGGGCTTTCGCGTCGTGCGATCCGAGCGGGATCTGGCGGGGATCGAGCGGGTCGTCGTGGGGGAAGAACGGGGGGGGTGTGATGTGCTCGTGAGAGGCGACGTCGCGCGCGTACGCACGCGCGCGCGCGACGAAAGCGATCGGGGCAACCTGTGAGCACTGTGCTCACAGTCGCCGACGCCCGGCGGCTCGAGGAGTGTGTGGCTGGCGGCGGTGTCGCCGTGTTCCCCGCCGACACCGTCTACGGCCTCTGCTGCGACCCTGAGAGCCCGCGGGCAGTGAACCGCCTGTACGAGTTGAAGGGACGCCCCGCCACACGCCCGGCCGCGGTGATGTTCTTCACTGTCCTGGCCGCTCTGCGCGCGCTGTCGCCACTCGCGAAACGCGAAAGCGCCGCCCTCGCGGCGCTCCTTCCCGGACCGATCACCGTCTTGCTCGCCAACCCCCACGGTCGCTTTCCACTGGCCTGCGGACCCGACCCGGACACGCTCGGGTTGCGCGTCCCCCTGCTGGGCGACCCTCTCGCGGCCCTGAGCGTGATCGAGAGGCCGGTGATGCAGTCGAGCGCGAACCTCTCCGGAGAGCCCGACGCGCGACGCCTAAGGGACGTTCCACGCGAGCTCCGCGACGGGGCGGACCTGACGCTCGACGGTGGCGAGCTCCCGGGCGTGGCCTCGACGGTCGTAGACCTGCGCGAGTACGAGCGGACCGGGACGTGGACGATCGTCAGGGACGGCGCGATGGAGCGAGCGGCGGTCGAGCGCGCGCTCGCCTCCTGATAGCCTCGGTCCTCGCCGTCGCAACTGGCGCTAGGGTGGAATCGACCACCGGGAAGCGGCGGTCGGCAGACCCCACAGCCGCGCGCCTGGGCACACATTGTCGTCGCCTGCCCAAGGAGAGCGCCACCATGTCAGCCAGTACGCGCCAGAGCCAAAGTGAGCTGAGCCCCGACTACTTCAACCGCCCCCTCGCCGAGGTGGACCCGGAGATCGCCGAGGCGCTCAGGGGCGAGCTCGAGCGCCAGCAGAGCACGCTGGAGATGATCGCCTCGGAGAACTTCGTGCCGCGGGCCGTGCTCGAATGTCAGGGCTCGGTGCTCACGAACAAGTACGCCGAGGGTTATCCCGGGCGTCGCTACTACGGCGGCTGCGAGTGGGTGGACGTCTCCGAGCAGTTGGCGATCGACCGCGCCAAGGCGCTGTTCGGCGCAGAGCACGCGAACGTCCAGCCCCACGCCGGCGCTCAGGCCAACACGGCCGTCTACCACGCGCTGCTCGAGCCCGGCGACACGATCATGGGCCTCTCGCTGGCACACGGAGGCCATCTGACCCACGGTATGCGGATCAACGTGTCCGGGCGGCTGTATGAGATCGCCGCCTACGAGGTCGACCGCGAGAGCAGTCTGATCGACATGGACGAGGTGGCGCGGATCGCGCGCGAGCGCCGTCCGAAGCTGCTGCTCGCCGGCTGGTCGGCCTACCCGCGGCAGCTCGACTTCGTGCGCTTCCGCGAGATCGCCGAGGAGGTCGGCGCGCTGCTGATGGTCGACATGGCTCACTTCGCGGGCCTCGTCGCCGCGGGGTTGCATCCGAATCCGGTCGAGCTGGGCGCCGACGTGGTCACGACGACGACGCACAAGACGCTCGGCGGTCCGCGCGCGGGAGTGATCCTGTGCAAGGAGCAGTACGCGAAGAAGATCGATTCGGCGGTCTTCCCCGGCCAGCAGGGCGGTCCCCTGGAGCACGTGATCGCGGCCAAGGCGGTGGCGTTCAAGATCGCCGCGAGCGAGCTGTTCGCCGAGCGCCAGCGCCGCACGCTGGCGGGAGCGCGCGCGCTGGCGGCAGAGCTGCTGAGGGCCGGCCATGGCGTGAACGTGCTCACCGGCGGCACCGACGTGCACCTGACGCTGGTCGACCTGCGCGAGGCCGATCCATCGCTGAGCGGTAAGCAGGCCGAGGATCGCCTACACGAGATCCAGATCACGGTCAATCGCAACGCCGTGCCGTTCGACCCGCGACCGCCGATGGAGGCATCGGGCCTGCGCATCGGCACACCCGCCTTGGCGACCCGCGGCCTGCAGCTCGACGACTTCACCGAGGTGGGGCAGATCATCGCCACCGCGCTGACACCCGAATACGACCGATCGGGGATCGGCCAACGCGGCGGCGAGCTCGCGCAGCGCGTCGCGGCGATCGTCGAGCGCTACCCCCTCTACGAGGATCTGCCCGGCGTCGGCGCCGCGTAGGGTCGTTCACAGGTGGCTCCGGTGCCGCCCCGTCCACCTGACCCCGATCCCTGCGATGCTGTGCGCGGGCGATGCAGCATCTGACCGAGCTCGACGCGCTTTACGCCTTCGTGGCGGCCGCCGCCGTGACCGCGCTGCTGACGCCGGTCACGATGCGCTTGGCCAAGTTGCTCGGCGCCGTCGACGAGCCGCGCGAGCGGGGGCTCTCGGATCGCCCGACGCCTCGGTTGGGCGGGGTCGCGGTCTTCGCCGGAGTCCTGGTGGCCGGCCTGATCTGGCTGCCGGCCGGCTATGGCAAGGAACACGAGCTGTGGACCGGCGTGCTGCTGGCGGCCGGGTTGATCACGCTGGTGGGCGCGCTCGACGACCGCTTCGACCTGCCGCCCGTGGCGAAGCTCATCGGCCAGCTGGCGGCCGCGGTGATCGTCGTGCATTTCGGCGTGGCCGTGAAGGCGATCACCCTGCCGTTCGCGGGCCACCTGACGTTTCCCAACGCCGGGCCCACGAACGCAGGGCCGGTGCTCACCGTGATCGGCCTCGTGGGGATGATGAACGTCGTCAACTTCTCCGACGGCGTCGACGGGCTGGCGGCGGGCGTCTGCGCGATCATCGCCGCCGCGATGGCGCTGATCGCGTTCGATCTCGGTCGCGCTCCGCCCGGCGTGCTCGCGGCGCTCACGGCGGGGGCGGCGGTGGGCTTCCTGATTCACAACTTCCCGCCGGCGTCGAGCTTCATGGGCGACTGTGGCTCGAACCTGTTGGGACTGCTGATGGGCTGCATCACAGTCGAGGCGGCCGTCAAGACGGCGGCGGTCGTCTCGTTCGTGCTGCCCCTGATCCTGCTCGCGGTGCCGTTCCTGGACACGACTTTCGTCGTGCTCAAGCGCCTGAAGTACAAGCAGCCGATCTACCGTTCCGACAGCGAGCACTTTCACCACCGGATGGCTCGCATCGGCTTCAGCCACCGGCGCACGATCGCCTATCTGTATGCCTGGACGCTGATGCTGGCCGGGGTGGCGCTGGCGCTGCGGTTCGTGCCCTACAGCGACCACCATGGCCACCTTCGCGCCGGTTGGACGCTCGTGATGGTCGCGCTCGGCCTGCTGGCGGTGGCCGCGAGCGTCTATCTGGTATACGTGCTCGAGATCCTCAAGTTCAGGCGGCTTGACTCGATGCGTCTGCGCCGACTGCGCCCGGATGCATCACCAGCGGAGATCGAGAGCGGCGTGGTGAGGGATCTGGAGACGGGAGAGATCGAGGCCGTCTCCGCCGCCGGGCGACACGAGCGGATGCCTGTGAGCGAGGACTCGCTGGGGGCTGAGCAGAGGGTCGGCGAGCGGCAGGTGGATGAGGATGGCGTAGGCGCAGAAGAGCAACGTGGCGGTGCGCAAACGCCGATCGCCGCCGACAGCGGCTAGCGGCAGCACCCAGATCGCATACCAAGGCAGGAGCCAGGCGGTGGACAGGAGCAGCGCGAGCGTCGTCCATCCGGCCGCCACGCGCCAGTCCGCGCCGCGCGCTGTCCGCCACAGGGCGAAGACGAGCGCGATCGCGAAGGCGAGGATGAACAGCTGACGCCACCAGTCCGGCGTCCCGCTCAGTCCCACCAGGCGAGCTGTCTCGGCGGGCACGCTGTGCGTCGCGACCAACTGCTGCTGCTCGCCGACCGCGCTGAGAAAGCCAAGTGCGTGGGTACCGAAACCGATCAGTCCCACGCCCGCGAGCACGGCGAGGCTCACTGCCGCGCTCGCCGCAACTCGCAGTCGTTGGCGCGCCCGCGTGGAGGAGCCGAGCACGAGGAAAGGCAACACAAGTCCGGCTGTGACCTTGATCCCCACCGCGGCCACGAGCGCGCCCGCGCCACCGCGGAAACGGGCGCCATCCCCGGCCGTGAGCGCCAGTGCGGCGGCGAGCAGCAGCATCATCAGCGTGTCGTTGTGCGCGCCGCCGACCGCCAGCACGAGCAGCACGGGATTGAGCCCGACGAACGCCGCGACCCACCGCGGCGAGCGACCTAGGCGCTCGGCGGCCAGCATCAGCAGGGCGACGGCGCCGAGGCTCGAGGCGACGGCGAACGCCTTCAACGCCCACAGTCCAACGGCGAGGCCAAGCGGGGCGGTGGCGTAGCTTGCGAGCGTGAACAGCGGCCCGTACGGGGAGAGCTTGAACGGCCAGCCGACGAACAGGAAGACGGGATCGGCGGGCGCTTCGGCGGCCACGTGGGTATATGGGTCGAGTCCGTGAAGCGCCCCGAGGCGGGCGAAGCCGAGGTAGCCGAAGACGTCCTGGGAGATGAGGGGAGGTCCGAGCAGCAGGATCACATGGGCCGCCACGATCGTCGCCAGCAACGCCCGGATCGGAATCGCACGCGCGGCGAGCAGTACCAGCAGGTAGCTCGCGCACATCGCGAGCATCAGGATCTGGAAGCTGTTCGCGGTGATGCCGATCCCCAGGTCCGACAGCGGGCCCGACAGCCAGCTCGGCCAGCCGCCGGTGCGCGCCGGCACGTATCGCGAGGGGGCTGAGGCCGTCCCGGCCGCCACGAGCAGCACGCTCGCAAAGACGCCGAGCAGGCCGAGCGCGCCGAGCGCGCGCGATGCTCCGGCTGATCTGCTCGCATACGCCGGCCCGGCGTCCGCGATCTGAGTGGCCGACGTTCGGGCTATGGGAGAGGTGGCCTGTATGCTCTCATTGTTACGTCTAGCGGGCGTGCAAGTATTTGACATGCCCGGTATCCTGGGCGTCGATCCTGGTGCCGGTCCGGGGGGCCGCTGGTCCTTCTGGGGCCGTCCGTCCTTTTGCAGGCGCGATTCCGTCTCTCTTCAGCCCGCGTGCGGGGCTTGAACCTGAATGCGACTACTACCGAGCCGCTATCGCAAACCTTCCTCGCGCCGAGCCCCCGGGCCACGCCGCGTCCTGATCCTGTCGGCGGACGTCGGCGAGGGACACGCCGCGGCCGCTAGGGCGCTGGCACGGCAGATCAAGGACTCAGAGCAGGAGGCGCAGGTCACGGTCATCGACGGACTGGCGGCGATGGGGCGCCTGCTGCGTCCCGTGGTCGAGGACGGCTATCGCGTCCAGCTGCGGTTCATGCCGTGGACCTACACGCTCGTGTACTGGCTGCTCGAGCACGTCGGGCCGATCCGCTGGTCCGCTCGCCGGCTGCTGTGCGTGCTCGGGTCGCGCCCACTGGCACGCACGATCGCCGAGCATCAGCCCGACGTGGTCGTCTCCACTTACCCGGCGGTGACCGTCGTGCTCGCGCGGCTGCGCCGCACCGGCGAGGTGCGCTGCTCGACGATGGCCACGATCACCGACCTCACGGGACTGTTCTTCTGGGCGCAGCCCGGCATCGACATGCACCTGGTGATGTATGGCGAGTCGATGTCCTCGGTCGAGCGGATCGCCGGCGAGGGCAGCGTGCGTTTGGTGCGCCCGTTGATCTCGGCTGAGTTCCTCGAGCCTCGCTGCCCGCTCGAGTCTCGGCGCGCGCTGGGCTTGCCCGAGGAGGGACGCATGGTCGTCGTCTCGGGCGGCGGCTGGGGCGTCGGTGACATCGCCGGAGCCGTCGGCGAGTTCACACGTGTGCCCGAAGTCTCGAGCATCGCCTGCCTGGCGGGTCGCAACGAGCAGCTCGCCGAGAAGCTTCGAGATCATTTCGCCGCCGAGCCCCGCGTGCGGGTGTACGGGTTCACCGACAGGATGCCCGAGCTGCTGGCGGCCGCCGACGTACTCGTGCACTCGACCGGCGGGGTCACCTGCCTCGAGGCCCGAGCCGCGGGCACGCCGGTGGTCTCATACGGACTGCCGGTCGGCCACGCGCGCCTGAACACTCGCGCGATGGCCGAGCTCGATCTGCTGCGGCTGGCCAACGACACCGACGAGCTGCGCGAGCACGTGCAGGCGAGCTTCGCGCGTGGCAAGAGCGTCGTGGCCGGCGCGGATTCGGAGCACGCCGAGGGCTCCGGCGCGGGCGTCATAGATCTTCCAATCGCCGCTGCGAGGGCGACCCACCGTGGGAGCGGGCCTGGGCCCGTCGCGTTCGTGGCCGAAGACGGCGGCTCGCGTGGGGCGGGGGCCGCCGCGCTCGTGATCGCGGCGGCGAGTGACGAGCGCTCGCTCGAGGAGCCGGTGGCGGCTGATCTCGTCCTCGACGCGCCGCGTCGCGTGCGCCCGATCCCGATCTGGCGGTTGCGGCTCGTCGCCTGCGCGACTCAGCTGGTGCTGCTGCTCGGCGCTGGCACGTGGATGATGTCCACCGATGAGGTGACGGCGGTGGCCAGCGTGTTCCTGGGCGTACATCCGCTCAAGCAGGTCCACACCAACGCCCCCGACGTGGGCTTGATCGTGCGAGCGCCCACCGGCGAGGTCGCGCTCGTGGCGGCCCAGCTCGCGAGTCGTGGCATTCATGTCTCGTTCGCCGATGACGGGGGCGTGCCCTCGCAGGCGACGATCACGAAGCTGCGTGCGCTTGGCGATGAGCTTGTGCCGGAAGTGCCCGGTTCCACCGTGCTGCGCTGGGTCCGCACGCGAGGCACGCTTCGCTCGCAGGCGCGGGCGCTGGGCCTGCGTCACCACTTCTACTTCCTGCAGCCGCGCAACGGGCTGACGGTCGGGCAGCTCGTGCTCGCCCGTACGGCCGGCGCGTTGCCCGTCAGCGGGGCGATGCGACTGAACGCGACCGGCCCGCTGCCTCAGCGTCGCACGCGCGCCGGGGACGTCCTGGTGGTGGCGCTCGACGGGTCACCCTCTTCGGTGCTCGGGCTCGAGCGGCTCGTGTCGTGGCTGGGCGCCGGCGGACTGGGCGCCAGACCGCTGGAGTGGCTGACCCGCTCGCCTTCCATCAGCGCGAGCAGCAGGGGAGAGCGCGCGAGCATCGCGGCTCCCGAGACCAGCAGCGCAAGCGAGATGCCGAGCGGGATGCCGCCGAGCGGCGTGGCGGTGAAGCGCTCTCCCAGCAGCACGGGCGCGAGCGCCACTGGGATGACCGTCTGAGTCACGAACACAACCGGCGCCACTTGAATCGCCGGGCGCGACTGCAGCGCGCTCATCTCGCTGAGGACGCCGACGCCGGAGGCCGCCGCCGTCGCAAGGCCCCAGCCGGCCGCAGCCAGGAGACGTCCCTGGGAGAGGCTGTCGGAGGCGAGCTTGGTGGCCACCCCGCTCCAGCCGAAGCTGAACCCGGCGCCGAGCATCGTCACCGACGCGCGCGTGTGTCCGAGCGCGCGCAGCAGGTATGGCAGCAGGCTCGCCACCGCCAGCCCTCCGAGCACGAGGGCGATCGTGAGCTCCTCGGTGACGTGCGTGGTGTTGCGCGGCGGGGCCGTGAGACCGGCACCGATCACCCCGATCACGATCGCGCCGACCGCGATGTGCTCATACCGCCCGGCGTGCTCGCCGAGCATCCGCTCGGAGAGGAACATCAGCACGAGCAGGCCGACCGCGAGGGCGGGCTGGACGAGCACGAGCGGAGCAAGCAGCAGCGCGAGAACCTGCAGCGGCCAGCCGATGATCGAAAGACCGGTGCCCAACAGCCAGCGCGCCCGCTTGAGGAGCCCCCAGGCCAGGGCAAGGCGCAGGTGCTCCTCGTGGGGCGCCTCCCTGGCGTCCATCGCTTGGAGCGCGATCCCTAGGCTGTAAAGGCTCGAGGCGCCTATCGCAGCCGCAATTCCCAGCACCAGATCGACCATGTCCATCGACGATCATCGCATCCCCGGCTCCCCGGCCGCCGGCGCACTGGCAAGCCTGGCGATGGCGGGTTATCTGCTGCCGGCACTCGCCGGAGCCCGGCCGGTGGGCTTCCCACGCTCGCCGGCGCCGATCTGGCCCGGACTGCGCCGGGCGCTGGGAGTCGAGGATCACACGGCGAGCCGGCATGGCTACGCGCTGACCTTCGACGACGGTCCCCATGCGCAGGGCACGCCTGCTGTGCTCGAGATCCTCGCCGACGCGGAGGTGCGGGCGACCTTCTTTCTCGTTGGCGAGCAGTTGCGGCGCAACCCGACGCTTGGTCGCGAGATCGTCGCGGCGGGCCACGGGATCGCTCTGCACTGCGACCGTCATCGCAACCAGCTGCGCTTGACGCCGACGCAGGTGCGCGAGGACATCGCCCGCGCCCAGGCGACGATCGAAGAAGTGGCGGACTGCCCACCGATAACCCTCTACCGCCCCCCCTACGGCGTGCTCAACGCCGCCGCGCTGCGGGTTGCACACAGACACGGCTGGCGCACATTGCTATGGAGTCAGTGGGGTCGAGACTGGGAGGCCCGTGCCACACCGGAGTCGATCGCGACGCGTGTCACCGACGGCGCCGGCGAGGGCGCGGTGCTGCTGCTGCACGACGCCGACGACTACTCGGCCCCGGGTTCGTGGCGAGGAACGGTCGCGGCACTGCCGCGCGTCCTCGAGACGCTGGCAGAGCGGGGTCTTCAGCCCGTCGCGCCTTGACGCGCACGACGCTGCTCAGCGCCGACGCGGCGGATAACATAAATGGCTTGTCCAGCGGGGTGGCCAGCGGCAGGAATGACTCCCCCGCGGTGGTTTTGGGATCCGCGCTGACGCACGATCGCTCCCCCGCGGTGGTTATCGGATCCGCGCGGGCGCAGGCCGGGGTGCGGAGACGCACCCGCTGGTGGGTCGAGGCGCTCGCGATCGCGTGGCTGCTGTGGGTGTATGACGCGATCGGCAACCTTGCGCCGCTGCGCCTGAACGTCGCGATCGGCCACGCCTGGGGCATCTTGCACTTGGAGCAGGCGCTGCACATCGATCCGGAGCTCGCGCTCGACCGCTGGCTCGCCGGGCATCGCACGCTCGGCCTGCTTCTGTCGGACTACTACGACAATGCCCATTTCGTGGTCACGATCGCGCTCCTGGGCTGGCTGTGGTGGCGAAGGGAGGATCTGTACCGGCCGTTGCGCAATTCGCTGCTCGTGGTCAACGCGCTCGCCTTCGTCGTGTTCTGGCGCTACCCGGTGGCGCCGCCGCGAATGCTCGGTTCGCGCGGCTTCACCGACGTCGTCGCATCGACCCACGCCTTTGGCTCCTGGCATACCGGTGCACTGGCCTCACAGGCCAATCAACTGGCGGCGATGCCCTCGTTGCACATGGCCTGGGCAGTCTGGTGCGGAGTCGCCCTGTGGAAGCTCTCTGGGCGCCGCTTCATGCGCGGGTTGGCGGTTCTCTACCCATGCCTGACAGGCTTCGCCGTGCTCGCCACGGGCAACCACTTCGTGCTCGACATCCTCGGCGGTCTGGTGGCGATGGCGATGGCGATGCTGATTGTGCGGGTGGCGCCGCGGGTGCCGGCGCGTGCGCGCCGATGGGTGCGCGGGCGAGGGGATCGTCTGCCGCCGCGGCCGGGAAGACGAGCCGAGGCATTTCCCGTCCAGGTATTTCCCGTAAAGTCCGGCGCCCTTGCGTACCGCCTGTCACAAACTTGTTACGAAGTCCAGGATCAGGTAGACTGAACAGCGCCAACACGACGGTCGAGAATGCTTCGACCTGGTCCACCACAAGCACGGTGTGTGGACTTTCTCATCAGGGGTGGCAAGCACATGCCAGATTTCGACGCCAACGAAGATCCCATCCGCATGCCCGATGCCGGCCCGATCGATCCGCTCGATCCGGGGCCGATCCTGCGTCCGGTAACGCGGCGCATCCGCGAGTTTCACCTCGATCATCTCCCCGCGCGCTCCGGCAAGCCAAAACGGCGCGTGGATGGAGTTCTGCTTGCTCAGCGCAGGCGCGCCACGAGGTGCGCCTGCCCTTACGGTCGGCGCGTTCCCGTGGTGGGGACACCGCTCCGTCACCGCCGGCGCCTGTGGACCCTGTGCCACGGGCTGGCCTCCGGATCACCAAGCTGACGTGATCCTCCTCCGCTACCTCGACGTGTGCCTGGTGCTCGCGACAGGCCCGTTTGTGCTCGTTGGCGGCCTGCCGGCTCTCGGCTACGTCATCGGCGCGTTCGCGTGGCTGCTGACGAGGGCTGGGGCCGAGCTGGCACACACGCGCGCGCGGCGAGCTCGTGACGCGCGCGTCAAAGCAGGGCTGCACGTGGCCGGCATGATGGGCCGGATCTGGCTGGTCGCGCTGGCGATCCTCATCGCCCGTTTCGCGGTGGGCAAGGACGACGCGATCATGTGTGCCGTACTGGAGCTCGCGGCGTTCACCATCTACTTTCTGATGTCGTTCGTCATTCGCGAGAGCCCGCTCCAGGGCGCCAGCACGGCTCAGGGAGAGCCGAGCGTCTCATGAGTGCGATCACCTCACAGGCTCCACCGTCCGGCGGGTCGCCCCCCGCGTCGAAGACCAAACGAACTCTCCTGATCCTTCTCGGAGTCTGGCTCGGAGGCATGATCGTTCTGTTCGTGATCTTCGGGAGCGGCGGTCGCAACAACGCCTACCAGCCTCAAAACGAGTTCAAGCTCGACAACTGGGTGCACCTGGGCATCTTCTCGATCAACAAGGCGGTGCTCTATCTGCTGCTCGCGGCGACCGCGACCTGCGTGAGCATGATCTACATCGCCGGGCGCATGCAGGCGCGGCCCAACAAGGTGCAGACCGCCGTCGAGGGGCTCTACCAACTGATGCGCGAGAACATCACCGGCGGCAACCTCGACGAGCAGATGGCCAAGCGCTGGTTCCCGTTCATCGCGACTCTGTTCCTGTTCATCATGTTCTCCAACCTCGTCGGCTACATCCCGCTGCCGACGAACACCGAGCACAAGATTGACGTGCTCGGTCTGCACATTCCGTCCTTCTCGCTCTACGCGGCCACCGCAAACCTCTCGATCCCGCTGGTGCTCGCGCTGCTGGTGTTCATCTCCTACACCTTTGAAGGTCTCCGCGCCAAGGGTCCGATCGGCTATCTGAAGGGGCTCGTGCCGGGCGGCGTCACCGGTGGCATGGCGGTTGCGATCTTCTTCCTCGAGGTGCTTTCCAACTTCATGCGGATCCTGTCGCTGACGATCCGATTGTTCGCGAACATCCTCGCCGGACACCTGATCATCCTGTTCATGGCGGGCGCACTGGCCGTGATCCTCGGCGTCTCCGCGCTGGCTTGGTTCACGATCCCGTTCGGCATCCTGCTGTTCGCGTTCGAGGTCGGCCTGGTGGCCGCCCTGCAGGCCTTCATCTTTGCCACCCTCACAGCTATCTACCTCGGCGGCGCGGTCGCCGAAGACCACTAAAGGAGCAATCGTCGTGCACATAGCTTTCATCACACTGCTGGCAGCCGTGACCGAAGAAACCGCGAAGGCGGGAAAGTCGATCGGCCTGGGAGTCGGCGGTGGTCTCGGCGCCGTCGGCGCCGGCGTCGGCATCGGCATCATCTTCGGCAAGGCGATCGAGGCGATCACCCGCCAGCCGGAGATGCGCGACGAGATCACCCAGCTGCAGTGGCTCGGCTTCGCGCTAACGGAGGCGTGCTTCTTCTACGGGCTCGTGGCCGGTCTGCTCGCCGCGTTCATCGTTTGACGCTATGTTCGGCTCGCTCGCACATCTCTCAGTATCCGGCACGCAGGTGCTCGCCTCCAGCGGCGGCTTCCTGATCGAACCGGGCATCGGCCTGATGGTCTGGACGCTGATCGTCTTCGGGGCAACTATGTTCCTGCTCTCCAAGCTGGCGTTCCCGCGTATCAGCGAAGCGCTCGGTCGTCGCCAGAAAGCGATCGAAGACTCGATCGACACGGCCGAGCGCACACGGGTGGAGGCCGATCGAATCCTCGAGGAATATCGTGAGCGTCTCAAGGAGGCGCGTGCCCAATCTGAGGAGATCGTTCAGCGGGCACGACAGACAGCGGAGTCACACCAGCAGGAGGCCAAGGAGCGCGCGAACGAGCTCGTCGCCGAGGCCACAAAACGCGCCGAGCGTGACATCGAGGCCGCCACCAAGCGAGCGCTCGACGACATTCGCAGAGAGGTCGCCGACCTGACGATCATGGCGACCGAGAAGGTCACGCGCAAGGTGCTCGACGACTCAGACCAGAAGCGCCTGGTCGAGGAGGCGCTGGGAGAGCTCGACTTCTCGAGCCTCGCCTCCGGCGCGAGCGACAACTGATGGAGGAGCTCGCCCGGGTATACGGACGCTCGCTGTTCGAGGTGGCCTCAGAGCTTGGCAAGCTCGACGTGATACGCGAGCAGCTCGGGCAGTTCGCCGACGCGCTCGAGCGGCATCGCGAGCTGGCGGTGTTCTTCTTCTCGCCGTACTTCTCGACCAGCGAGAAGGAGGAGTCGCTCGGTCGTGTCCTCGACGGAGCGGACGAGAGCTTCCTGAACTTCTTGAAGCTCCTGATCGAGAACCACCGCATGCCGGTGATCTTCCGCGTTCGCCAGGAGTACGAGCGCTTGTGGGAGAACGAGCACCGGATGCTGCCGGTGGAGATCACGAGCGCGATCGCGCTCGACGAGGAGACGACCGAGAGCCTCGGCCGGCGGATCGGCGAGCGCACCAAGCGCAAGGTGGCCGTCAGCGCACGCGTAGATCCGGACATCCTCGGCGGGATCGTGCTGCGAGTCGGCAACTCGATCCTCGATGCCTCGATCCGCAACCGTCTCGAGCAGCTGCGCAGGCACGTCGCCCACGGCGCAGCCTCGGCCTAGAAACTAAGGAGCCACATGCAGATCAATCCAGACGAGATCACAAGCATCCTCAAGAGCCGCATCCAGGGACTCGACGCGGGCTCGGCGGAGCTGACCGAGGTCGGCACCGTGCTGTCGGTGGCCGACGGCATCGCGCGCCTGCACGGCCTCGAGAACTGCATGTCGTTCGAGATGCTCGAGCTTCCCCACGGCGTCACCGGCCTCGCGCTGAACCTCGAGTCCGACAACGTCGGAGCGGTGCTGTTCGGCGAGTGGGAGCGCGTCGCCGAGGGGGACACCGTCAAGCGCACCGGGCGGCTGCTCGAGATCCCCGTGGGCGAGGCGCTGCTCGGACGGATCGTCGACCCGCTCGGCCGCCCGCTCGACGGCAAGGGCGAGATCGACACGCGCGAGAGCCGACCGGCCGAGTTCAAGGCGCCGGGTGTCGTCCAGCGCCAGCCCGTCAAGGAACCGATGCAGACGGGTCTGAAGGCGATCGACGCGATGATTCCGATCGGCCGCGGCCAGCGCGAGTTGATCATCGGCGACCGTCAGACCGGCAAGACGGCGATCGCGATCGACACGATCATCAACAACAAGGACAGCGGCGTCGTGTCGGTGTATGTGGCGATCGGACAGCGGATGTCGACGGTTGTGGCGCTCGCCCAGACGCTCGACGACAACGGGGCCCTCGAGAGCACGATCATCGTCGCAGCGCCGGCCGACGAGGCCGCCCCGATCAAGTTCATGGCCCCCTACGCGGGCTGTGCGATGGCCGAGTACTTCCTCTACGACGGCAAGCACGCGCTGTGTGTGTACGACGACCTCACCAAGCACGCCTACGCCTACCGGCAGATGTCGCTGCTCTTGCGCCGTCCGCCCGGCCGCGAGGCGTATCCGGGCGACGTCTTCTATCTGCACTCGCGCCTGCTCGAGCGCGCGGTCAAGCTGAACGACGAGCTCGGCGGCGGCTCGCTGACCGCGTTGCCGATCATCGAGACGCAGGCGGGCGACGTGTCGGCCTACATACCGACGAACGTAATCTCGATCACCGACGGGCAGATATTCCTCGAGCCGAAGCTCTTCAACTCCGGCGTGCGCCCGGCGATCAACGTCGGCATCTCCGTCTCCCGCGTGGGCGGCAACGCCCAGATCGGGCCGATGAAGAAGGTGGCCGGACGAATCAAGCTCGAGCTCTCCCAGTACCGCGACCTGGAGGCGTTCTCGCAGTTCGGCTCGGACCTCGACGCGGACACCCAGCGGACGCTGGCCCGCGGAGAGCGCTTGGTCAAGACGCTCAACCAGCACGAGCGCGCCCCGCTGTTGGTGGAGGATCAGACGGTGCAGCTGTACGCGGCCACGAACGGCTTTCTCGACCGGCTGAACGTCGATCGGGTGCCCGAGTTCCTCGAGAGCCTGACCGAACGGATGCACTCCCAGCACGCGGACGTCCGCGAGAAGATCGCCGGCGGAGACTGGTCTGAAGAGACGCAGAAGGCGGTCCGCGACGCGGTCGAGGCGTTCGCGCAGGACTTTGGCTTCGACCTCGACGAGGAGGGCCAGCCGCTGGACGACGACGATGCGCCCGCGTCCGCCAGTCAGTCGCAGGACGCCACTGAAGGGGCCGAGCAGGAGAAGGCGCAGGCGGCTTAGGCCGCCCGGCGAGGACTCAAATGGCCAGCCAGCGCGATGTCAAGAACAGAATCTCCTCGGTGAAGAACATCCAGAAGATCACGCGCGCGATGGAGATGGTGGCGGCGGCCCGGCTGCGCCGCGCGGAGCAGCGGATTGAGGCGCTGCGTCCATATGCATCGGCGATTCGCCGGATGACGCGCCAGGCGGCGGAGGCCGCCGGCAACGTGCCGCAGCTGCCGATCCTGTCCGAGCACGAGTCAGTGCAGGCCGTCGGGCTGCTGTTGATCGCCGGCGACCGCGGCTTGGCGGGCGCGTTCAACTCCAACATCGTCCGCGCCGGGGTGGCGGCCGGCCGGGAGCACGGCGGAGCGGGGCGCCAGGTCTCCTACTATGCCGCGGGACGGCGGCCGGCGTCGTCGCTGGCGTTTCGCGGGATGGAGCCCACGCAGAGCTTCATGGGGTTCTCCGACCGCCCGTCATATGCCGACGCGCGTGGGATCGCC
>DASXIB010000013.1:0-98594 GCA_036498245.1 Solirubrobacteraceae bacterium | reverse complement strand
GCCGTCGCCCCGCGGACCGCGGCGAGGATTTCGATCAGGTTGCTGATCCCGGGCTTCTCGAGGTCGCGGCGGATCCCCTCGCCCGAGTCGGTGACGGCGCTGCGGAGCTTCTTCTCGATCGCCGCCGGCTCGTCGAGCACGTAGATCGTGCCCTGCTCGGAGCCGCCGGTCGTCGACATCTTGCGCGTCGGGTCCTGCAGGTCCATGATCCGCGCCCCGACCTCGGGGATCCGCTGCTCGGGCACGACCAGCACGTCGGCGCCCGCGCCGTAGCGCGCGTTGAAGCGGCGCGCCACGTCGCGCATCAGCTCCAGGTGCTCGCGCTGGTCCTCCCCCACCGGAACCTCCTCGGCGCGGTAGGCGAGCACGTCGGCCGCCTGCAGCACCGGGTACAGGAGCAACCCGGCCGATACGAGCTCGCGCTGGGTGACCGACTTGTCGCGGAACTGGTGCATCCGCTGCAGCCGGCCGAGCTCGGTGACGCTGCACAAGAGCCATGTCAACTCCGCGTGCTCGGGCACATCGCTCTGGCGAAAGAGCGCGCACCGGCCAGGGTCGAGACCGGCAGCGAGCAGGATCGCGGTCGTGTCGTACAGCCGCTCGCGCAGCTCCGCAGGCTCGTAGGCGACCGTCGTCGCGTGCAGATCGACGATGCAGAAGATTCCCTCGCCCCGCTCCTGGCTCGTGACGTACTGGGCGATCGCGCCGATGTAGTTGCCGAGATGCTTTTGCCCGGTGGGCTGGATGCCGGAGAAGATGCGCATGTCGCTGCTTCCCTGCTTCCTAGAGCGCCTGGCGGATGACCGGGTGCTTGGCGGCGGCGACCTCGTCCAGGCGCCTGACCGGAGTGGTGTATGGCGCGTTGCGCGCGATCTCCGGGTCGGCCGCTGCCTCTCTGAGGATCTTCGCGACGGCGTCGGCGAACGCGTCGAGCGTCTCCTTCGTCTCGGTCTCGGTCGGCTCGACCATCACCGCCTCCTCGACGAGCAGCGGGAAGTACACGGTCGGCGGGTGATAGCCGAAGTCGAGCAGTCGCTTGGCCAGGTCCAGCGTCTTTATCTGAAGCTTGCGCTTCATCGGTCCTCCGGAGAGCACGAACTCGTGCATGCACAGCTCGCCGTAGGCGAGCGGCAGGTACTCGGCGACTCCCTCCTGCTTGAGGCGGGCCAGCAGGTAGTTGGCGTTTACGACGGCCGCCTCTGAGGCATCCCTCAGGCCATCTCCGCCGAGCGAGCAGATGTAGGCGTACGCGCGCACGAAGCAGCCGTAATTGCCCTGGAAGCCTCGCAGGCGCCCGATCGACTTTGGCCGGTCGTAGTCCAAGTCGTACGTGGCTGGCCGATCCGGAGTCCGATCCTCCTCGGCGACGACACCGCCGTTGGCGGGCTGGAGGGCTGTGGGGGTGGGTTCGTTTTTCCGAACTTGTGCGCCATCGTAGTCACGATCACCGTCACGACGCACGACCATGGGCGCCGGCAGGAACGGAGCAATGCGCTCGGACACCGCGATCGGTCCCGAGCCGGGACCACCGCCGCCGTGCGGCTGGGTGAACGACTTGTGCAGGTTGAAGTGAACTATGTCGAAGCCCATGTCCCCCGGGCGCGACAGGCCCATCACGGCATTCAGATTGGCTCCGTCGTAGTACAGCGTCGCCCCCACCCCGTGCACGATCTGAGCGATCTCCTCGATGTTGGCGTCGAACAGGCCGAGTGTGTTGGGGTTCGTGAGCATCAGGCACGCCACGTCGGTGTCGGCCTTCGCGCGCAGATCTTTCAGGTCGATCCCCCCTGCGTCGTCGGTCGCGAGCTTGACCACCTCGAGCCCTGCCATCGTGACCGTCGCGGGGTTCGTCCCGTGAGCCGTATCGGGAGTCAGAACCTTGTGACGATGTTCGCCGCGATCCTCGTGGTATGCCCGCGTGAGCAAAACCCCTGCGAGCTCCCCGTGAGAGCCCGCCGAGGGCTGCAGCGAGACGTGTGGCAGCCCGGAAATCTCGGCGAGCGCGCCCTGCAGCTTCCACATCAGCTCGAGCGCTCCCTGCGCCCGCTCGGGGTCTTGCAGCGGATGTAGTCGCGCGTGCCCCGGCAGCCCCGCCGCGCGCTCATGCAGGCGCGGGTTGTGCTTCATCGTGCACGACCCGAGCGGATAGAAGCCCGAGTCGAGATCGAAGTTCCGCTTCGACAGGCCCACGTAGTGGCGCACGATCTCCGGCTCTGAGATCTCCGGCAGGCGCGGCGGTGAGGCGCGGCGGAAACGCCTCGGCAGCAGCTCCTCCGGATCCGCGGGCGGCACGTCCAGTGCCGGGCAGACGAATGCGCGACGTCCGCTCGCTCCCTTCTGGAAGATCGTCGTGGCACGGTCGCGCTGCAGCGGCCCGGCCGCGGGCGTCCGTGTGTCCATTGCCATCCCGTGATGGGGAGGATGGCCGTCGATGCCGGGGTCCGAGTGCAGGTGGTTCTCGTCGATCGCGCTCATGCGGTCACTGTCCGATCCGCGAGCGGCGCCGACCCGTCGGTCGATCGCTGAGGGTCCGGAGCATGCTCGACGGCCGGATCGCGCCCGGCGGTGAGATCGCGCCCGGCGGCGACAGCGGCCTCGAGAACTTCCGCGAGACGATCGATGTCGGCGCGCGAGCGTCGCTCGGTGATCGCCACGAGCAGGCCACCACGGTCCTCCTCGCGACCGGTCAGCGCATGCAGGTCAACCCCCGGATTGACGCCCTGACGCGCGCACCGCCGCCTGACCGCCTCCACATCGGCGTCCAGGCGCAGCGCGAACTCGCGGACCACAGGTTGAGCATGCAGCCTTTCGACGCCGTCGATCGCCGCGAGCCTCTCCCGCGCGTAGTGCGTGCGGGAGAGCAGCAACTCGCCGAGCTCGACTATGCCGTGCCGTCCGAGCCACGCAAGATAGACGACCCCGGCGAGCGCGTTCAACGCCTGCGCGGTGCAGATGTTCGAGGTGGCCTTCTCGCGGCGGATGTGCTGCTCGCGCGTCTGCAGCGTGAGCACGAACCCGCGCCTGCCGTCAACGTCGACGGTCTCTCCGGCGATGCGCCCGGGCATCCGCCGAAGGTACTCCTCGCGGGCCGTGAAGAAGCCAAACGAAGGGCCGCCGAAGTCGAGACGATTGCCGAGCGGCTGACCCTCGCCGACGGCGACGTCGACTCCGCACTCACCGGGTGGCGCGAGGATGCCGAGCGCGATCGGGTCGACCTGGGCAATGACCACCGGGCCGGGGCCGCCTGTGTCGCCACTTCTCGTCGCCCGACCGATTCCGTCGCCCGCACGCGGGCGCGCGGGCGCGACGTCTTGCTTGATTGCTCCCCCATCCTCCCCCGGCGTCTCACCCGCGCCCCTGGCGGCGGCGCTCAGCGCCGCGGCGTCCTCCACCGCGCCGTAGAAGTTGGGCTGGGCGAAGATCGCCGCGCTGGTGTCGCGGTCGATCGCCTGCGCCCATGCGTCCGGGTCGGTGACGCCATCGTGGAGCGGGACCTCGACCACCTCCATTCCGTACCCGTGCGCGTGGGTGCGAAGGGTCTCGATCGCGTGCGGGTGAAGGCCCGCGCTCACGACGAACCGGCGGCGGCCGTTGTGCAGCTTGGCGAGGTAGCCCGCGGCCGCCACGGCCGACGGACCCTCGTATACCGACGCGTTCGAGACCGGCAGCGCCGTCAGCTCGGAGATCGCAGTCTGGTACTCGAACATCACCTGCAGCCCCCCTTGGGAGATCTCCGGCTGGTAGGGCGTATACGGCGTGAGGAACTCCGAGCGCTCCGTCAGCATGTCGATCAGCGACGGCACGTAGTGGTCATACATGCCTGCGCCCAGAAAGCTCAGCTCGTCTTCGACGCTCATGTTGCGTGCGGCCAGCGCTCGCAGGTGCTCATAGACGTCCTGCTCGGGCCGTCCGTCGGGCAGGTCGAGCGCACGGCGCAGGCGCACGGGCTCGGGGATCTGGCGGTCGAAGATCTCCTCGACCGAGTCGACGCCGATCGCGGCCAGCATCGCCTCGAGATCCGCGGGGGTTATGGCGGTGTAGCGACTCAAGTACGAATGAGCCTAGTGGCCCGAGCAGAAAGACCGGGCGACGGCTTGCCGGCGAGTCCGGCCATCAGCCACCGAGGGTGGCGGAGTAGACGCCGGCATCCATCAGCGCGTCGCGCTCTGAGGGATCGGCGAGCCGCACCTTGACCAGCCAGCCCTCGCCGTAAGGGTCCTCGTTGATCGCCTGGGGATTGTCCGCGAGCGCCTCGTTGACCTCGACGATCTCACCCGAGAGCGGTGCGACGACATCGGAGACGGCCTTCACCGACTCGACCTCCGCATAGGGCGCGTCCTTGCTCAGCGTCGTGCCCACCGCGGGCAACTCCAAGAACACGACCTCCCCCAGCGCGTCCTGGGCATACCAGGTGATTCCCAGCGTCGCCTGCTCGGGTTGGGCCGGATCGATCCGCGCCCAGTCGTGCTCGGGGTGATAAAGCAGGTCTTCTGGATAGCTGGCGTCTGCCATTTCACGAGCCCTTTCGATAGAGCGGCTTCTCCCTCACGACGGCCGGGCGCATCTTGCCACGGACGTCGATCTCCAGGCGAGTGCCGGGCGCCGCCCGCTCCGCGGGCACATAGGCGAGACCGACTCCGATCTCAAGACATGGTGAGAGAGTTCCGCTGGTTACCTCGCCGCCGCCGATCACCGGATTGCCTCCTCGCGCGATCCCCGGTCCGTCGATCGCAAACGCCACGAGCTTCTCGGCCGCCCCCCTCGCTCGCACCGCGCGCACGGCGGATGAGCCGAGGAAGTCCGTGTCCTCGCGGCAGCACCAGCCGAGCCCGGCTTCGATCGGCCCACGCTCGAGCGAGAGGTCGTTGCCGTAGAGGTGAAAGCAGGCCTCCAGACGCAACGTGTCGCGCGCAGCCAGTCCGGCCGGGACCGCCCCGCGGCGCACGAGCTCGTCCCACAGCCCGTCCGCGTGCTCGGGCGCGCAGAGCAGCTCGACGCCGTCCTCGCCCGTGTAGCCGGTGCCACACACCAGCACCTCGGCGCCGGCCAGCCGTCGCGTAGAGGCGCTCATGCGAGCGGGGAGCGGCGAGTCGGAGATCGCCTGGACGATGTCCCGCGCGCCAGGCCCCTGCACGGCGAGCATCGCGTAGTCGTCCATCCGGTCTTGGACCTGGGCGCCGGGAAAATCCTTCGCGTGGAGATGAAACCAATCGAGGTCGCGTGCATGGTTGGCCGCGTTCGTGACCGTTAGGTAGCGCTCGGCATCCAAGCGGTAGGTGAAGAGATCGTCGAGCACCCCGCCGTCCTCGCGGCAGAGCACGCTGTACTGAGCCCCACCCTCCCCGCCCCCCACGGGAATCCTCGAGACGTCGTTCGATAGCAGGCGTTGCAGCAGCTCGAGTGCCTGCGGGCCGGCGGTCTCGATCTCGCCCATGTGCGAGACGTCGAAGATCCCGCAGCTCTCGCGCACCGCCAGGTGCTCCTGGCGCACGCCCTCGTATTGGACGGGCATCTCCCAGCCCGCGAACTCGACGATCTTTGCCCCGGCGGCTACGTGGCGATCGAAGAGGGGCGTGCGGCGCGGGGTCGGCGTCATCGACCCGCAGGCTAGCGATCAGGGGACTAGCGCAGGAACGGCGGAACGTCGATGTCGTCGTCTGAGATCTCCAACGTCGAGCGCTGGCGATCGTCGATCCGGGGGTTGCGGTCGCGTCCGCGATCGCGGCTGTCGCGCCGCGCGCTGCGCCCGGGACGATGGTCGAAGCCGGTGCCGATCACCGTCACGCGCACCTCGTCGGACATGCTCTCGTCGATCACCGCGCCGAAGATGATGTTCGCGTTCGGGTCGGCCGCGTTCTGGATGATCTCCGCGGCGTCGTTGACCTCGAACAGGCCGAGATCCTTACCGCCGGTGATGTTCAGCAGGATGCCCGTCGCGCCGTCGACCGACTCTTCCAGGAGCGGTGAGGAGATCGCGGCCTTGGCGGCGTCTCCGCAGCGGCTCTCGCCGCCGGCCGTGCCGATTCCCATCAGAGCCGAGCCGGCGTCCTGCATGATCGTGCGCACGTCGGCGAAGTCGAGGTTGATCAGGCCGGGGATCGTGATCAGGTCGGTGATGCCCTGAACGCCTTGGCGCAGCACGTTGTCGGCCTCGCGGAAGGCGTCGAGCATCGAGGTGCGCCGCTCCACTACCGCGAGCAGCTTCTCGTTGGGGATCACGATCAGCGTGTCGACCACCTCGCGCAGGCGCTCGATCCCTTCGCTGGCCTGTCGGCCGCGCTGGGAGCCCTCGAAGTCGAACGGCCGCGTGACGACGCCCACGGTCAGCGCGCCGATCTCGTTCTTCGCGATCTCCGCGATCACAGGGGCCGCGCCGGTCCCGGTTCCACCGCCCTCGCCCGCGGTCACAAAGACCATGTCGGCGCCCTTCAGCGCCTCCTTGATGTCGTCGCGCGACTCCGAGGCGGCCGCGAGGCCAACGTCTGGATTCGCGCCCGCGCCGAGCCCCTTCGTCGACTCGTGACCGACGTTCAGCTTGATGTCGGCGTCGCACATCGCGAGCGCCTGGGCATCGGTGTTGGCGGCGATGAACTCGACCCCGCGCAATCCCGCATCGACCATGCGGCTGACCGCGTTGGTGCCGCCACCGCCGACCCCCACGACCTTGATGACCGCCAGATAACTTCCGCCGCCGCTCTCCATGATGGTTCTGTCCGAAGCCTTCAGTAGGAATTTAGGGTTCGCAGCATACAGGTTGCCGAACCGCTGAGATGGGCACGTTATGCAGGGAACTTCGCCCTGTCAACGACAACGTCGATTCTCGCAACAAACGTTGCAGATCCCGGAACTCTCCACCACTGCCTGAGGATCCCGTCCCCCGGGTACTGAACCTCTAGCTGAGGATCAGAGTTTTCCCTGGGCGGCGTCGATCGGCTCGCCCGCGCTCTATCCGCCTTCGCGGGGAGCCGCTTCGGTCTTGGTCGTCGACGATCCCACCCCTTCCCTCGGTGTCGCTCCCAAGGCCGATTCCGAGCTCGCCGAGGTACTCGATTCTTCTGAGCCGGCTTCGCCTTTCGCTTCCTTGCCGGTGGTCGTCGGCTGGGCGCCGCCGGCGGCCGCCTTCAGGCCCGCGGCGAGCGCGGCCGCGGTCGATTCCGAGGCCGCCCCCCGTTCGCGTTGGGAGCCGGTTGCTTCCCCCGTCGACGGTGTCCCTTCCGAGCTGCCGCCGCCAGAGGCCACGGTCGGCGAGGACCCGTTTGGGAAGCCCGCGGCCGGCCGTTCGGGAAGCCGCACATCCACGTAAGACGCGCCCGCGGAGCTCGGATCGGCGAGCACCCGAGCAAGCGACAGCCACTTCGCGTGAGGAGTGTCCGCGCCGCCGAAGTACACCCGCAGGCCGTTGCGCATCGTCACCGTCAGACCCTTCGGTCCCATGTACACGCGCGTCGCCAGACGGGCAAGTGAGGCGGGAGCGGCGCCCAGCACAGTAAGGCCGGCAAGCAGGCTCGGGCTCTTCACCCGCTGTCCGGTGAGGGGCTCGGCGGCGGTATCCGTGACAGCCGGCAGCGAATCCGTCAGCAGCGCGGGTCCCAGCACGACGCCGTCGGCCGCGACCGCCGTGCGGACTCCTTCAACGCTCAGGGCGGCCACGGGAAGCTGCTCGATCACCCCTATCCGCAGATCGTGGGGAAAGCCAGCGCTGACCCGCAGGTCGCGCACAACTCGAAACGGCGCCACGGCAGCGCGCAGGCTCCCGACGTGCACGTCCAGCGTGCTCATATGCCGCGCGGCCTCGCTCAGCGCCGACTTGATCGCCGCTGCGTTCGCTCCGTGCACACCCGTGACCTCTACCCGTTCGACCGACACCAGCGGTGAGGTGCGCAACAGGAGCCAGCCGCCGCCCAGCAAGGGCAATGCGATCAGACAAGCCAGCAGCGCTACACGCAGGCGCCGGTGGCGCCAGAGGAGGGAGAGCAGGCCACGCGCCGCGCCGCTCGCCGCCGACAGCGCCCGCCACCGGCGGCCCGACGATCTGGGCGAGCGCCGGCTCCTTCCGCGGCCGCCCCGACGGATGCCGATTGGGACGAATGGTCGAGGGGCGAGCGAGCGAGCCACTGATCATCTCTTCGACCTCGACGCGAGAAGCCCTACCAGGGGAAGCGCACGTCTCCCAGCGTCTGCACCTCCGGCTCGAGCTCGATCCCGAAGCGCTCGCGCACGCGCCGGCGGCCCTCGGCCATCACGGCAACCACGTCCGCTGTCGTCGCCGTGCCCGTGTTCTCGATGAAGTTCGCGTGCTTGGAGGCGAACCGCGCGCCACCGACGGCGAGACCGTTGCAACCGGCCTCCGCCAGCAGCAGGCCCGCGGAGCGACCCTTGCCACCGCCCTCAGGGTTCTTGAAGGTCGAGCCGAACGTCTTGATTCCCTGCGGCTGGGCGGCGTGGCGGCGCGCGCGCATCTCCGCGAGCGTGGCCTTGATCTTGGCCACCTCCGCCGGTACAAGCACGAACGAGGCCCGCGCGACGATTTCTCCCGACACCAGATTGGAGCGGCGATAGTCGAACCCCAGCTCCGCCGGCGCACGGCGCCGCGCTCCCTCGGCCGTCACGACCTCCACCCACTCGAGCGCCTTCGCCAGCTCTCCGCCGTAGGCGTTTGCGTTCATCCGCACGGCGCCGCCGACGGTGCCGGGAATATTCACGCCGAACTCGATCCCCGACAGCCCCGCTTGGGCTGCGCGCGCCGCCACCGACGGCAGCCGTGCACCCCCGCCGCACATGAGGCGTTCCCCCTCGTGCTTGATCAAGGCGAGCTTGCGGTCGAGCTTGACCACCAGGCCACGTACTCCCTCGTCGGCGATCAACAGGTTCGAGCCAGATCCCACGACGGCGATCGGCGCGCGGATTGTTCGAGCCCATACGAGCAACTCCCGTAGTTGAGCATTGCTCCCAGCCCGCGCGAAATACTCGGCGGGGCCTCCCGTGCGTACGGTGGCCATGCGGGCGAGCGGGAAGTCCCGCTCGACGATCGACGGCGCCCCGTCGATCCTCACGGCGCGACCAGCCCCTGACCGAGTGCGTCTATGTCGCCGGCGCCCATCACCAGGCACACATCGCCCTCCCCGAGCAGCTCCCGAAGGACCGGCTCGGCGTCGGTGAACGTGGGCAGCCAGTACACCGGCCTGCCCCCGACAGCGTCCGCCGCGGCCTCGGCGACCAGTAGCCCGCTCACCCCCGGATGGTCCTCTTTGCGCTCACGCGCCGGGTACACGTCGAGCGCCACCACCACGTCGGCCAGCGCCAAGGCGGCGCCGAACTCGCGCGCGAGCAGCGCGGTGCGCGAGTAGAGATGCGGTTGAAACACCCCCACCAGCCGCCGGTGGGACAGCGTGCGAGCCGCCCTCAGGGTGGCCTCTATCTCGGTTGGGTGATGGGCGTAGTCGTCATACACAATTGCCCCTCGCGCGGTCTCGCCCAGGCGCTGAAAGCGCCGGCCGGCGCCCTGGAATCCGGCGAGACCCTCGATCGCGCCGTTCGCGCCGGCGCCGGCGAGCCGCGCGACCTCCAGTGCGGCCGTAGCGTTCAGCGCGTTGTGAGCGCCCGGTACCGCCAGCGTGACCTCGTGTCCGCGCCATTGAAAGCGAGAGCCCCCCGCCTCAAGCGCCGGATCGGGCATGTCGTAGGGAACGATCTCCGCGTCCACAGCCTTCTCTCCCGTCAGCGCGAGCAGCTCAGGACGGTCCCACACCACGATGCCGCTCTTGGCGCGCGTGAGAAATGCGCGAAACGCCTCCTCCAGCTCCGCGAGCGAGCCGAAGCTCGCGTGGTGGTCGAGCTCGACATTCGTCAGCACCCCGATCTCCACATCGAGGCTCAGCATCGAGCGGTCAGACTCGTCTGCCTCGACCACGAGCCACTCGCCTGCCCCCCACTCAGCGTTGGCCAGTCCGCCTCCCACCGGGGCGCCCACCAGCCATCCCGGCTGTAGACCGGCGGCGCGCAGCGCGTGCACAAGCATCGACGCGGTGGTCGTCTTCCCATGTGTGCCAGCCACCGCGATCGTGCGCTTCAGCAGGGTGAACTCCCCCAGCAACTCCGCTCGCGGGCGCTCCGGTAAACCCCGTTCACGAGCGGCCTCCCGCTCGGGGTTATCGGCAGGCACCGCGCTCGAATAGATCACCTCGACGCCCTCGCCTGCAGGCACGTTTTCAGCTTCGTGGCCGATCTTCGCCTCCAGCACATCGTCGGTGGCCAACCGCTCAGAGTAAGGCGACGACGTGCCATCCGACCCCGTCACCACGGCACCCAGTGCATGCGCGGCGCGCGCATACCCGCTCATCCCGGCGCCGCCCACGCCGACGAAGTGCAGGCGGCGCCCGCTCCACGGGCCGCTCATCCGCCCGCCGCTCGCAGTAGCTCGGCGGCCACCTCATGGGCTGCCTGCGGACGAGCCAGACGTCGGGACGCGGACGCCATTGCGGCAAGCAGCGAGCGGTCCGTGAGCAGTCGCGTGACCTCCCGCTCCAGACGCTCGGCCGTAAGCTCGCCGTCCGCGATCACCGTCGCTGCCCCAGCCCGCTCCATCCAACTCGCGTTGGCCGTCTGGTGATCGGCCGAGGCCCGCGGGTAGGGAATCAGGATCGCTGGAGCGCCATGCGCCGCGATCTCGAAGATCGACCCGCCGGCGCGGGCCACCACGAGGTCCGCGGCCGCGAGCGCATCGGCGAACTCCACCAGGTCCAGATACTCCCGCAGGTCATAGCCGGGCGGCAGTCGACGGGCGGCCAGCTCGGCGTGATCACGGCTCCCACACACGTGCACCACGCGCACGGCCATCTCAGCGAACGCATCGATCGCCGCGAGATTGATCGAACGCGCTCCCAGCGAACCGCCGAAAACGAGCACACAGGTCTCCCCCGCGGCGATCCCGAACCGCTCTCGCGCGCGCCCGCGATCGCTCGCCGGCGCCGGGACCGGTCGCCCGGTCACGCGATAGCGCGATCCGTCGCGGCCGGCGAGCGGAAACGATAGACAAACTCGCCGTGCCGCCGGCGCCAGCACGCGGTTGGTCAGCCCCAAATGGCTGTCGGCCTCGGTCAGCACGAGCGGGATGCGCAGCGTCAGCGCCGCCAGTCCGACGGGTCCGGCGACGTACCCGCCGCCACCCATCACCGCATCCGGCCCAAGGCGCGACAGCAGCGAGCGAGCGCGGAGGACGGCAACCACGGCGCGTGCGAGCGCACGAGCGGCCTGCAACGGGTTCGAGCGGTTGAGGCCTTCGACCGAGATCGCATGGAACTGAAAGCCCGCCGCGGGCACCAGCTGCGCCTCGACGCGCTCGCCGCCGATGAACGCGACCTCGGCGCCCTCAGCCCGCAGCGCGCCGGCCACCGCGAGCGCCGGAACCACGTGCCCGGCGGTCCCGCCGGTCGCGATCACGATCCTCGGTGCTCTGCTCCTCACGGCCCCATCGTGCCGGTTCGCGCGCCCGCGCGTCGGCTGCGCGCGAACCGCCGGAAGCCGCGGCTGTACGGCGCGCCACCGCGTGGGTGCGGCGGGAGGTCGTCGAGGAGACCGCGCGAACGTGCGCCGTGCCGCCCGCCGCGACGTTCAGCAGCAATCCCATCGCCCCGAGCATCACGATCAGGCTGCTCGACCCGTAGGACACGAATGGCAGCGGAACCCCGGTCAGTGGGGCCAGGCCGAGGACCGCAAACACGTTGAGCGTCGCCTGCGAGAGAATCAGGGCGGTCATCCCAACCGCGAGCAGCGCGCTGTACAGGCTGCGCGCGGCCTTGGCGGCGCGCAGCCCGGCATAGGCGATCAGCCCGTACAGGAACAGCAGCGCGCAGACCCCCACGACGCCGAGCTCCTCGCCGATCACGGCGAGGATAAAGTCGGTATGCGCCTCCGGTAGGTAGAAGATCTTCTGCACCGACTGGCCCGGCCCGGCGCCGAACAGACCCCCTGAGCCGATCGCGATCTGCCCCTGCACGGCCTGAAAGCCCGAGCCCGAGGCATGTGCCCAGGGATCGACGAACGAGGTCAGGCGCGCCCGCGCATAGGGGCGCACGAGCGCGTAGAGGAAGACCAGTCCGAGGGTCGATCCACCCAGCAATGCGAGCTTCCCCAACGGAATCCCGGCGGCCAGCAGCAGCGCGGTCGTGGTGAACGCGATCACCATCGCCGTGCCCAGATCCGGCTGGGTGGCGACGAGCAGGCACGCCGCCCCCACCACATACAACAGCGGCCTGGCCAGCTCGCGCATGTCGTTGACACGTTGGGGCCGCTTCGCCAAGAGCGTCGCCGCGTACAGCACGAGCGCGAGCTTCATCAACTCCGAGGGCTGAAACTGGAACGGCCCGGGACCGATCCAGCGGCGCGCGCCGTTGACGCTCACCCCGACATGCGGGATGTGCACGGCCAACACAAGCACGAACGAAACGGCGAGCAGTGGCGCGGTGATGCTCTGCACTTTCGCCACACCGTCGCGCGCGAGCACGCGCATCGCGACGAGGCCGAGCGCGCCGTAGATAACGAATCTGATCAGATATCCGCTGCCGTTCCCACGCCCCTGCAGCAACGTGCTGGCCGACGATGAGCTGTAGACCATCACCGCGCCGTATGCGAGCAGGCACAGCGTCGCGGTCAAGAGGATCCTGTGCTCGAGCGGCTGAGCGTTTCGAGCGGACGCCTTGTCCTTGGCGCGTGGGCGCTCGCTCCCCGCGCTCTTTCCCCCGGAGGTCCTGGCGCGCCGTGCTGCGGCTGCTGGCATCCGTTGTCACTTCGACGCCCGCGCAGCGAAGCCTCTATCTACGGACGACCGTTGCTGGGCGCCGACGCCCACTGTGACGCCTGGCCCTCCATCTACCTCTCCATCTCCATGACCAGCTCGCGAAACCGCTCCCCCCGGGCTTCGAAGTCGGCGAACTGGTCGAAGCTGGCGCAGGCCGGCGACAGCAGGACGACCTCCCCGGCCACCGCCGTCGCACCCGCCATCCGGACCGCTCGCTCGAGATCGCCGCATGCGTGCACGCTCGCCCTCCCGCCCGCGAGCGCATGAGCGATCGCGGGGGCGTCCTGGCCGATCAGGTACACCGCCCGGCAGCTGCGCTCGACGTGATCGCGCAACGCCGAGAAGTCCTGGTCCTTGCCCTGGCCACCGAGGATCAGATGGACGGTCCTCCCGCGGTCGGGCTCGAGCACATCGCCGGCGCGCCGCGCTTCGGGCTCAGCCCTCCGCCCCACCGCGAACGCGGCGAGCGCCACACGCGTGCTGGCGACGTTCGTCGCCTTGGAGTCGTTGACGAACAGCACGCCGTCCCTCACCGCCACACGCTCGAGCCGGTGCGCAACGCCCGCGAACGACCTCAACCCGGCCCGCACGGCGTCCGGGTCGACCCCCCGTGCCAGGCAGACCGCCGCCGCCGCCATCGCATTCTCGACGTTGTGGGCACCGCGCAGAGACAACTCGGCGACCGCCAGCAGCGGGCGCTCCTGCCACCACAATTGCCCCGAGCGCAACGACAGATCGGCCTCCGGTCCGTCCCCGAAGCAGACCCGCCGCCCGCAGCCGCCGAGATCCTCGACCTCAAGGCCGGCGTCCCGCTCGAGCAGAGCCGCCGTCGGAGCCACCGCGAGATCGTCGTTTCCCTGACGCGCGAATGCCTCGAGCTTGGCGGCGAGATAGGTCTCGAGCGTGCCGTGCCTGTCCAGATGATCCGGTGCGAGATTCAGCAGCACCGCCGCCTCCGGGGCGAAGGCGAGCGTGTCTTCGAGTTGAAACGAGGAGGCCTCGCAGACGATTGTGGCGTCCTCCTCGACCTTCCCCACAAGGCCGCTGAGCGCGACGCCCACATTGCCGGCGACCGCAACGGGCAAGCCGGCCTCGCGATGGATATGCCCGATCAGCTCGACCGTCGTGGTCTTCCCATTCGTGCCCGTCACGGCGATGAACTCGTTCCTCAGCATCCGCCAGGCGAGCTCCAGCTCGCCGAGGACATCCACTCCCCGCTCGCGCGCGGTAGCGATCACCGGCGCCTGGGCGGGCACTCCTGGACTCTTGACAACCGTACGCGCACGCCCGAGCTGCGCGAGGCCCTCGGTGCCCACGTGCGTCTGAAGTCCCGCCTGCGAGAGCACATCGATCCCCACCGGCGTGCCGGCGTCGACGCCGAGCACCTCCTCGCCTCTCGCCTGCAGCGCCAGCGCAGCCGCCACCCCCGAGCGGGCCAGACCCACGACCAGGTAGGGACCGCCGGGTAGAGCCGGACGCGGTCTCAGATTCCCCTGCTCTGGCGGTAGATCGTGAAGCCGATCGCACAGCAGATCGCCGCGACGATCCAGAAGCGCAGGATGATCTTCGTCTCAGACCACGCCTTCAGCTCGAAATGGTGATGGATCGGCGCCATCAGGAAGACGCGGCGGCGCGTCGTCTGAAATGAGATCACTTGGATCACCACCGACAACGCCTCGATCACGAAAATCCCGCCGAGCAGCACCAGCAGCAGCTCGGTCTTCGTCATCACGGCGAGCCCGGCGATCGCCCCCCCCAGGCCGAGCGAGCCGGTGTCGCCCATGAAGATCGTCGCCGGGAACGCGTTGAACCACAAAAACCCCACGCACGCCCCCACCAGGCAGCCGGCGAGCATCGCCAGGTCGAAGTCGTTCGTGATGAACGCGATCCCGATGTAGGCGAGCAGCACGATCGCCGCACAGCCCGCCGCGAGTCCGTCGAGGCCGTCGGTCAGGTTCACCGCGCTGGTCGTGCCCGCTACAACGAGATAGATCAGCAGCGGGTAAAGCACGCCGAGATCGATCTGGTAGTCGACGAACCGCAATCGCAGGGTGGGTGCGAGGTGCGCCTGGTGTTCGGCGACGTACCACAGGCCGAGCGAGATCGCGATCGTCACGCCGAGCTTCGTCCGCGCGCGCAGGCCCAGCGAGCGGCGCCTGACGAGCTTGGTGTAGTCATCGGCGAAGCCCAGCAGCGCGCAGGCGATCGCCGCACCGAACACCCCCACCGAGCGCCAGTCGTAGCTGGTCAGGATTAGGAACGGGACCGATACGGCCAGGAACAGGAGGATGCCGCCCATCGTCGGCGTGCCCGCCTTTTGATGGTGCCCCTCCGGCCCGTCCTCGCGAATGTGCTGGCCGAACTCGCGCACGCGCAAGAACTCGATGAACTTCGGGCTCAGGAAGATGCAGATGAGCAGCGCGCCGGTACCCCCGATCAGCACCCTTCCCATCTAACGTCCCCGGCCAGGGACGGAGCCGACGGGACGCTCTGCCTCGGCGGTCGCGAGGATCTGCGCCACGCGCTCGAGTCCGACGCCACGCGAGCCCTTTACCAGCACCGTGTCGCCCGGTGCAAGCAGCGGTTCGAGCAGCCGGGCGGCCGCGGAGGCGTCCGTCACCGAGTGGGTTTCCCCGGCGAAGGTCTCGCCCATCTCACGGGCCAGCGGACCCACCGTCACGAGCAGTTCCACCCCGCGCTCGCTCGCGCGCTCGCCCACCTCACGATGGAGACGGGATGCTTCGGCGCCCAGCTCGAGCATGTCGCCGAGCACCGCCACGCGACGAGCGGGCGCGCGTTCGGCAAGGTCGTCTATCGCGGCTCGCATCGACATGGGGTTGGCGTTGTAGCAGTCGTTGATCAGGACGACACCGCCGCCCAGCTCCAGACGCTCCCCGCGCAGCGCCGAGAAGCTCACCTCGACGGCCCCCCGAGGCGTGATGCCAAGCGCGCGCGCGGCCGCCACGGCCGCCAACAGGTTGCTCAGGTTATGGGCTTGCGCGAACGACGGTGTGAGCACGATCTGCCGGGCGATTCCCGACTGGTCGCGCTCGCCGATAACGACCTCACCCTCCTGCGATGTGTGCTCGAGCACGAAATCGCCGTCGGGGCCGAAAGTGCTCGTGTGCAGGTCCGCGCGCAGGTGCGACGCGAGCAGCGGCTCCCCGGCCGGCACCACGATCGTCGCTCCCGGCTCAAGACCCGCGATCAACTCGGCCTTGGCCGCCGCGATCGCCTCGATCGTGCCGAGCAGCGCGAGATGCACCGGCCCGACGTTCACGATCACCCCCACGTCCGGTTCCGCGATCGCCGCGAGCTCGGCGATCTGGCCCGCACCGCGCATCGCCATCTCCAGCACCAGGGCCTGCGTGCCAGGTGGAGCGCCGAGCACCGCCAGCGGCAGCCCGATCTCGGTGTTGAGGTTCTGCGGGCTCGAGACCGTGCGCAGGTGCTCGGCGAGCAGCGCCGAGAGGATGTCCTTGGTTGAGGTCTTGCCCGCCGAGCCAGTGATCGCCACCACTCGCGCGCCGTCCCGCTTCAGCGAACGCACCCAGGCCCGCGCGAGCGCCTGCAGCCCCGCGAGCGGATCGGGATGCGCCAGCACCGCCGCGCCGTCGGCGACAGCGACGACAGCCTGTGCATGGTCGGCTCCAACCAGCACACCCCACGCGCCCGCCGCGAGCGCCTGACGCGCAAACTCGCCTCCGTCCACGTGCGCGCCGCGCAGGCCCACGAACAGGTCTCCCGGACCGACCGATCGCGAGTCGATCACAGCGCTTCGAGGTCCACGCTCACTCGCCACGCTTTCCCCCGCCACCGCGCGCGCTCCCGCGTGGCGAGCGACCTCGGCGAGGTCCCAGTCCCTCATCTGACCGGCCCCGCCGTCGCGCTCATGCGCAGGCGGAGCGCCTGGCGGGCGACCGTCACGTCGTCGAACGGCACCTTGCGCCCGTTCTCGAGCTCCTGGCCCTGCTCGTGGCCCTTGCCCGCGATCACCACCACATCACCCTCCCGTGCCAGCGCGATGGAACGATCGATCGCCGCGCCGCGCTCGACCTCCATCAGCACCGACGGCTCCGTCGACTCGGCGAGCGTCTCGCGAGCTCTCCTCGCGTCATGCTCAGCCCGAGTCGCCATCGCGTCATGCCCGGGCCAAAGCCCGCTCGCGTCATGCGCGGAACGAATCCCCGCCATGATCTGCTCGATGATTGCCTCGGGACGCTCAGAACGGGGATTGTCCGAAGTGACGATCGCGATGTCCGCGAGCCGCGCGACGATCTCGCCCATCAGCGGCCGCTTGCCACGATCGCGGTCGCCCCCCGCGCCGAACACGCAGATTACCCGGCCTTGTGCGCAATCGCCGCTCCTCAGCAGCTCGCGCGCGGAGCCCAGCACGTTCTCCAGCGAGTCGGGCGTGTGGGCATAGTCGACGAGCACGGCAAAGCCCTGTCCCTCCTCGACCGGCTCGAACCTACCCGGCACCCGCACGCCGCGCTCGAGCGCGGCCACGAGCACGTCGAGCTCGCCCCCGAGCGCGTGCGCCAGCGCGAGCGCGCCGAGCGCATTGGCGACGTTGAAGCGGCCGGGCATCGGCAGCCGGGCCTCGCGTTCGCCCGCCGGAGTGCGAACGGTGAAGCGACACCCCTCGAAGTCGCAGCGCAATGCCGCCGCGCTGTAGTCGGCGGGCGCTTCGACCGCGAACGTGCGCACCTCAGCCCCGAGCTCCGCCGCGAGACGCCGGCCGTAGGAGTCGCCGATATTGACCACGCTCACGCCCGGACGGGACGGTCGGGAAGCGCCGGGCAAGCCTGACGCAGCGGGCGAGGAGAAGAAGAGTCTGCGCTTGGCCTGGAAGTAGTCCTCCATCGAATCGTGAAAGTCGAGATGGTCCTGAGTCAGGTTGGTGAACAGCGCCGCCGCGAAATGCACGCCCTCGGTGCGCCCGAGCTCGAGCGCATGCGAGGAGACCTCAATCGCGCAGGCGCGATCGCCCCCGTCGAGCATCGCGCGAAAGTCGGCCTGCAGATCGATCGCCTCGGGGGTGGTTCGCGTGACGGGCCGCTCGACGCCGCCGAGAACCGACTTGACCGTGCCCAGCAGCCCACACTGCTCGCCGCTTGCCTGGAGCAGCGCGCGCACCAGGAAGGCCGTGGTCGTCTTGCCGTTCGTACCCGTGATCCCCACCACCCGCAGCACAGACGTCGGCTCGCCGTAGAAGCGGGCCGCGATCGGACCCATCGCGGTACGAACCGACTCGACCCGCACCTCCGGTACACCCAGGCCGAGCGGCCGCTCGACGACGAGCGCCTCCGCGCCGCGCGCCACGGCTTGCGCGGCGAAGTCGTGGCCGTCGCTGAAAAAGCCGGGAACGCAGAAGAACAGCGACCCTGCCTGCACCCGGCGGCTGTCGTAGGCGAGATCCGTGATCTCCACCGCGGCCTCCGCGCTGGGAACGCCGGTAGCGATCAGCTGGTCGAGCCTCATGGGCCGATGCTAAGGGTTCGTCGGACGCTAAGTCTGTAACGCGGACCTTACCCCGGCGGGATGCGCAGGTAGGGCAGCGCGAAGCTCATGATCTGCCCGAAAGCGGGCGCCGCGACCGTGCCGCCGAAGATCGAGCCGGATTGGGGTTCGTCCACGACCACCGCGCACAGCAGCTTCGGGTTGGAGGCGGGGGCAAAGCCCATGAACGAGGCCACGTAGGCGCTTTTCGAGTATTCATGGGTGAGCGGGTCGATCTTGCTTGCCGTGCCCGTCTTGCCGGCGAGCTTGTACCCGGGGATCGAGACCTCACTGGCGGTACCCCCCGGCGCGAGCACCCCTTCGAGCATCTGGCGCAGCGCGGCGGCGGTTGTCGCGGAGATCACACGGCGCCCGGCGGGCGTGCCCTGCGCGACCCCGTTGACCGAGCCGACGATGTGCGGCGGGCGCAGGATGCCGCCGTTGGCGATAGCCGAGTATGCGCTTGCCATCTGAATCGGCGTCACCAGTTGCCCTTGCCCGATCGGGAGGTTCCCCATCGACGAACCCGAGTAGTGGCTGAGCGGCAGCACTTGACCCATTTCCTCACCCGCCAGGTCGACGCCCGTGCGAGCGCCGAAGCCGAATCGATGCACCCAGCCGTTGAAGTTCGAAGCCCCCTCCAGTTTGCCGATCTCGATCGCGCCGACGTTGCTCGATTGAGCCAGGATCTGGGCGGTGGTCAACGACTCTTCGGCGTGTTCGGTGTCGTCATGGATCGTACGATCGGCGACTTTGATCTGGTTGGGAATGTTGAAGGTGCTGTTCGGTGTCACGAGCCCCTGCTCGAGCGCTCCGGAGACCGTGAAAGCCTTGAATGTCGAGCCCGGTTCATAGTCGAAGCCCACCGCCCTGTTCTCGAGCGCACCCGCCGGGGACGCCTGCGGTTCGTTCGCGTCGATCTGCGGCCAGTTCGCCATCGCGAGGATCGCACCGGTGCGCGGGTCCATCACGATCGCCATCGCGTGTTTCGGTTCAAAGAAACGTCCCACCGCCGCCAGCACATCTTCGGAGCGCTGCTGGATATTCGCGTCGAGCGTGAGCGACAGGTCCGCCCCCGCCACCTCAGGATGCGCTTCGGTGATCGACACGGGCTGGCCGATCGCGTCGCTCACCACGCGCCGAACGCCTGCATGTCCGTGCAGGAGCGCGTTGCGCGAGTACTCCAAGCCGGCGAGACCGTTCCCTTCGGTCCCCACCACTCCGAGCACCTGCGCCGCAAGCGTGCCGCGCGGGTATACGCGGCGCATCACCGGCACTCCGGAGATCCCGGGGAGCTTCAGCGCCATCACCGCCTGAGCCTGCCTTGCCGGAAGCGCTCGCGCGAGATAGACGAACCCCGCGCGCCTGCTCAGCTTCGTGAGCACTCGCGCCTGGGGCTGGCCCAGCAGCGGCGCCAGGCGCTGGGCGCTGCCGAGCGGATCCCTAATCAGGTAGGGGTCCGCGGAAACGTCCTGGGCCGGCTCTGAGACTGCGAGGTCGACCCCGTTTCGGTCGGTGATCGTCCCGCGCTGGGCAGGCACGTTCTCGTCTGTCAGTTGCTGACTGCGAGCGGCCTTGCGCAGGGTGGCGCCATGCACGGTGCCGAGATAGAGGGTGCGTCCGGCAGCCAGCACGAGCAGGAGGAAAAAGAGTCCGAATATAGTGCCGATCCGGTGTTGGACGACGGCCATTCCCCGTCCTAATGTCCCGCGGGTGCGGTTTCGCCGCCGCCGCTCGCCGCCGTAGCGCCTGCAGCTTCACCGGCGCCGCCGGAGGGGCTCGCCGCTGGGGCCACGGCCGATTCGGCGCCACCGCCGCCTTCTTCCGAGGACCGGGCGTTCGAGCTCGACGACGATTCGTGGGCCGTTTCGACCGAGCTTCGACCTGTCGCTTCCGCTGTGGCGGAGCTCGAGCCGGACGTTCCTGTTGAGGCCGAGGACGAGCCGGTCGTCGCCGTGGGCGTTTCCGCGCTTGCGATCGCTTCCCCCGCTTGCGAGCTCGACGAGGCTTGGGTCCCTTCAGGGCCGGCGGAAGTGGATTCGGAGGTAGCGGCGATGCTCGTGGAGGAGGGGGCACGACTGCGCAACGCTGCTGCCCCACGACTCGCATCGCTCCGCGCGTGTGCAGTCAGGAAGCGCAGCGCACCGGAGGGCACGAGCGTCATCCCGATTCGCCCTGCCTGGGACTCGATGCGGTTGCCCGCATCCAATTCGGAGTTTTCGATGCTGAGTGCCGCGTTCTCTCGCTGCAACAGCGCCTGGTGCTCGAGTGCCCGACCGATGCCCGCGTTCAGCTTGAGCAGCCCCAACTGCATCGTCACGATCCCGATCAGCGCGAAGGCCACCAGCGCGATCCATGTCCTACCGCTGAGTGATCTGCGGTTGCCCAGTCGATCTGCCAGCGCGGAGCGCCGGGACAAGCCCGAGAGGAGATCGACCAGGCCAAGTGCGATACCTCCATATTCACCCGAGCGCCTGCGTGCCGGACGAGCGCCGGGCGCTCCACGCCTGGTGGGACGGCCAGGACGACGCGCGGGGCGTGTCCCCGGCCGCGGCAGAGCGATGCCCGGCGCAGCCACCGCGGTGGAGCGGGCGACACGCAGGCCACCAGCCGGACCCGACACGCGCCGCGCGGGCCGAGCGGCCGCCCGGCGGGCGGTGGCTGTCGCCGGCGTCAAGCCGGGCTCCCATTCGGGATCACTTGATTCTTACGAGCCGGCTCGTCGGTCAGCTTCCTCGCGGCGCGCAGTCGCGCGGAGGCCGCGCGTGGATTCTCGGCGATCTCCTCCGGCGTCGCTACGACCGAGCGCCGGGCGATCAGCGCCGCCTGCGGCTCACGTCCACACGCACATACGGGAAGATCAGGGGGGCAGATGCACCCTCGCGCTCGCTCGCCCAGAAAGCGCTTCACGCGTCGATCCTCGAGCGAGTGGAAGGAGATCCCGGCGAGCACTCCACCCTCGCGTAGAAGATCCCAGGCTACGGGCAGCGCGCGGTCGAGCTGTCCGAGCTCGTCGTTCACGACGATCCGCAGAGCTTGAAAGACGCGCTTGGCCGGATGTCCGCCCGCGAAGCGCGCGGGAGCCGGTAGTGCCGAGTTGATCGTGTCGACCAGTTCGAGTGTCGTCTCGATCGGCGCCTGAGCCCGTCGGCGCACGATCGCCCGGGCGATCGCTCCCGCGTGGCGCTCCTCGCCGAAGTCGCGCAGCGCGCGCGCCAGCCGCCGCTCATCCCAGTCGGCCACGATCTCACGCGCGCTCTGTGGTTGGCCGGGGTCCATGCGCATGTCCAAGGGCGCCTCGTAGGAGTAGGAGAAGCCGCGCTCGCGGGTATCCACCTGCATCGAGGACATGCCCAGATCGAAGTACACGGCGTCGGCTCGCAGTCGCTCGCTCGCCAGCAGCTCGAGCGCCTCGGCATAGCTCGCGCGGATGAACCGCACCGTGCACGCGACCTCCGCGGCGAGCGTGGCAAATCGCTCCTCCGCCAGCGGATCGCGGTCGATCGCCACGAGCGTGCCTGCGCTGCCCAGCCGTTCGGCCACAAGTCGGGCATGCCCTCCGTCGCCGAACGTGCAGTCGATCGCCGTCTGCCCCGGTCGGGGAGCGAGCAGCTCGAGCAGCTCCGCGGCGAGCACGGGCACGTGTCCCTGGCCTTCGCGCGCGGGATCGGGCCTCGCGGCTTGCCGCGCAAGACTCGCCGGTCGCCCGCGGGGGGGGCGCCGAGGTGTTCGTCTCATGTCAAGCAGGATGGTCGACACGCGCGGTGATCTCCGCGACGCCGCTCAGCAGCGTCGGTCGGTGCTCGCTCCAGCGGCCCTTGCTCCACAGCTCCAGACGATCGCCCACGCCGACCACCACCACGTCCTTCTCGAGCTCCGCGTGCTCGCCGAGAAAGCCAGGAACCATGATCCGTCCGGCCGCGTCGAGCTCGGCGTCTTGCGAGCTGCCGTAGAAGAATCGCTCGAGCTCCGTCAGCCGTGGCGAAAGCGGCGGCAGCTCGGCCAGGGCGCGCTGGGTATAGCGCTCATACTCCTCCGGACGCCACACGCCCACGCACGGCTTCAGGTCCACGGGCATCGCCATCACGACTCCCTCGGCCAGGGCCGCCCGGTAACGGGCCGGCACCGTGAGTCGGTTCTTCGTGTCGAGCGTGTGGTCGAAGGTGCCACGAAAGGGGACCAAGGTCTGCTCCTGAAGTGTTTAGTGAGCCGAGGTGGAGGAGTGGGAGGAGCCCCTCCACCCCGGCTCGCTGCCGCGAACTTACCCCACTTTCCCCCACAACGCAACCCCTATTGCACATTTTTCCCCACTTTTCTTTTCCGGGCTCGATCAACGCCGCTAAAATGCCTGCTCACACTGCCTTTTGCCGATCTCCGCAACGCGCCTTGCCACGAGCGCCAAAAGCGCAATCGCGCATGCAATCGGGCAGAGTGCAGGGCGCTGTGCAGCCAGCCGGCCCGTGGGAGCCGACCCGTAGGAGCCGACGGCGCTCTGCAGCCAGCCGAGGCTGCGCAACCTCGGCGGAGCTGCGAAGCCCGCAGCTCTGTGCAACCGGGGGACCGAGCAAACCGAAGGCACTTGCGCGAGGAAGCGCACTGCACATACGATCGATCGTGCCTTCCTGCGCCCTCGCAGGGGCACGACGAAAGGACACCACGCCTTGCCCCCACACTGCACAGCACCAACCGCTCCGCGCCGCCCGCAGGCCCTGCGCCACATGCCCGCCGTCGTGCTCGCCCTCCTCACCCTCGCCGGAGCGCTTGCCGGGTGCGGGTCATCGCATTCGACCGGCACGAGCGCCGACCCTGCCGGCGCCGTTCCCGCCTCGGCGGTTCTGTATGCCTCGGCAACGGTACGCCCAGCCGGCTCTCTGAAGACCGACGCGCTCGCCGCCGGGCACACGCTCAGCCACGAAGCGGATCCCTACCTCCGCCTCGTGCAGGCGCTTCAGACGCCCGGAAGCGCGCCGCTTGACTACAAGCGCGACGTCTCCCCCTGGCTGGGAACCGGAGCCGGGATCTTCCTCACCTCGCTCGCAGGCTCCGACCAGCTGCAGGGACTGCTGACGCAAGGGCTGTTGGGCGGCGCCTCATCCTCGACGCCATGGCCGTTCGGCGCGCACGGCCTACAGGGCGCGATCGTGCTCGACACGCGCGACGCCGCCAAAGCAAAGACATTCCTCAGCGCACAGGCCGCCCGGGCGAGCGCACACGGCGTCACCTACCGGGGCGTCGCATATCAGGCAAACGCGAACGGAGTGGCACTCGGCCTCGTCGACCACCTCGCCGTGATCGGCAGCGATTCGGGGCTTCGCGCCGTCGTCGACACCACGCTGGGCGCGCCGGCACTCGCACGCGCCCAGGGCTACGCGAAGCTGCTCGCCGCCGCACCGACGAACCCCCTCGCGCACGTATACGTGAACCCAAGTTCCGGTTCGGGCGGCGCAACTACTTCCGTGGGCAAGTCGGGCGCTGGCGTGGCGCAGGGCCTTCCCGCCCTGCTGAGGTTGCTCGCGGGTGGGCACGAAGCGAACCTATCGCTCGTCCCCACCGCCACCTCGCTGACCCTCGACGCCGACATCGTCCACCCCGGCTCGGCCACCTCGAACGCCGGCCTGCTCGGCTCGTCCGCGAGCGCCCAGGCGCTCGGCGAACTGCCGGGCGACTCCTGGCTGGCGCTCGGCCTCGGCGACGCCGGCGCCACCCTCCCTCAGGATGTGCAAGGGCTGCGAGCGCTGGGCTCGCTCGGTGCCTCCACCTCGACGGAAGCAGCTGGGCCGATCAGCGTGAATGGCCTGCTCGAAGGCTTCCTGAAGCCTCTGAATGCACTCACCTCGAGCTCGCACGCGCAGCGCGACTTCCTCGGCTGGATGGGCTCCGGCGGGATCTTTGCAAGCGGCAGCGGCCTGCTCGAACTGAAGGGCGGCGTCGTCATAAATTCCAAGAACCCGGCCCTCTCACGCGCAGCGGTCGCCAAGCTCGGGGACCTGCTTCGTCAATCTGGTGGCTCGGTGCAGTCAGTCTCGGTCCCCGGCACCGACGCCGCCGTGACCGTCAGGTTGAGCGGGCTTCCGGTTGTGCTCTACGTGGCCGACGGCAAGGCCGCGAACGGTCAGTCCAAGTTCGTCATGGGACTAGGCGAAGCATCGATTCCGGCCGCGCTCAACCCGTCGAGCGCGCTCGCGAGTGCCTCGTCCAGCCAGAGCGCCGTCTCGGCGCTCGGCGAAGGCATCCGGCCGAGCATCCTCGTCGAATTCGCCACCCTCCTCGGCCTGCTCGAAGGAGCGGGGCTGAGCCAGGATCCGACGATCTCCAAATTCACCCCCTACCTGCACTCGCTCACCACGCTCGCCGGTGGCGGCAAGAGCCTAGGGGGAGGCATCGAGCGTCTGCGGATCGCCCTCGGTCTGCAGTCCGGAGAACCGGGAGGCTGACCCGGGTAAGCCCCGGGGACGATGCTAGGGCGTGTCGAGCGCGCGGTAGAAGACAAGACGGCCGCCCGACACGCGTACCACGCCGTAGCGCGAGAGCGTGGTTTCACCATCCGCTTCGATCGAGTAGCGCCCCAGCACCGAGTCGCGATCGCGAATCGCGAAGAAGCGTTCAATCACCGCCCGACGTTCGTTCCCCTTCGGTCCGGCATCGCGGATCGCCAGCAGCACGACGTTCATCGCCTCGAAGCCATATAGGGCGTACGGACCGGCTTCACCGACGAAGTTCCGCCGATAGTCGCTCAGCACGCGCGCCGCCGCGGGCGGATACAGGCGCTGGTCGAGCACCGGCGTGGTTAGGAACGTGCTCGCTGCAGCCGCGCCGATCTGGGCGGCAAAGCGCGCATTCACCATCGTGCTTGTCCCGAGCAGCCTCAGAGACGGATCGGCGCCGTGCAACTGCTGCCACAACGCGACTGTGCTCGCTCCGGTGCCGCCCGCGAAGAACACCGCCTGCGCCCCGCTTTCCCTCACCTTGCGAACCTCATTGGTAAAGACGGCTCCCGCGGTGGTGTCCAGGCTGTCGCGGCCCACCACTTCGACGCCGGCCTGCCGAGCATCGCGCGCGACGATCTGCGCAAGCGGGATCTCGAACGGATCCTGGTCATCGATCACATACACCTTCCGAATACTCAGCGACCTCATCAGCTGCGCCTGGGCGGCCGCCTGTACGCGGTCGCTCGGCTGCAACCGCCCGAACGTGCGCATGCCGCTCGGATAGAAGCGGTCGGGCTCGTCCTGCCCGGAGTCAAGCGAGGAGGTGAGCCCCACGTATGGACTTGCCGGACTGACCTGCAGGATGCCGGCGGCGTTTATCAGCGGCAGCGACACGGCGGTCGCGGCCGAGTTGTAGTCGCCGAGGTAGGCGATCGTGCCCGTGTCCTGGGCAGCCATCTTCGCGTCGGTGGCGGTCACACCCGGGTCCCACTGCCCGCTCGTCGGGCTCGAGTCGTCAAGCGACACATAGCTGATCTTGAAGTGGCCCACGCGACCTCCCGCCTGCGCCAGCGCCAGCTTCTCCCCGTTGACGATCTGCTGGGAGATGGCCGCCGAGGGCCCCTGCAGCGGCAGGCTCGAATAGACGGCGAGCTGGTTGCCCGCCGTGCTCGAAGCCCCTGAGACTCCCACGCCCCCGCAACCGCTCACGGCCACGCTCACCGCGACGGCGAGAGCTGCCAGACCCAACCAGGGCGGGCGCACTGGCTGCTTAGCTGCGGCGGCCGGGCAGATAGCCGGAGAGGATCTTCAGCGACGCCCCCACCAAGATGATCGCCGTGGCGAGCATGAACGCGTCGAAGCCCTTGCTGCCGAGCGCCCACAGGACGATCCAGACGAGCAAGCCGGCGGTTACGGTGAGGACCAGTCCCATGCCGGCGGAATCCTAGCGGAGGCCCGCGGCCAGTTCGCCTACCACCGCGCCCACCGCCTCCGCCGGATCATCCGCCTCGCTCGCCGCACGCACGAGGCGCGTGCCCACGATCACCCCGTCCGCGCCCGCTTCCGCGGCCTGTCTTGCCTGTTCCGGCGTACCGATCCCAAAGCCGATCGCCACGGGCACCTCAGTGCTTGCCTTGGCCCGGGCCACCACGTCCGCGAAACGCTCCTCCTGCGCTTCGCGCTCGCCCGTGGTCCCGACCACCGAGACCGTGTACAGAAACCCCCGGGCGCTCGCGCCGATCTGCGCCATCCGCTCGGGCGTGGTCGTCGGCGCGAGCAGCGGCACCAGCGCGAGGCCATGCGAGTCACACGCTTGGAGCACCTCGGGCGCCTCCCCGAGTGGCAGGTCGGGCACGATCAGCCCGCATGTTCCGGTCTGCGCGAGCCGCTCCACGAACGCCTCCGCTCCGGGCGCCAGCACCATGTTCGCGTAGCACATGACCACCACCGGCACGCTCGGCGAAAGCGCTCGCGCGACCTCCAACACTCCGGCCATGCTTGCTCCGGCAGCGAGCGCGCGTGTGCCCGCTTCGTGGATCACTGGCCCGTCTGCCAGCGGATCGGAGTAGGGCACGCCGAGCTCGATCACGTCGGCCCCAGCCAGCACGCACGCCTCGCCAATCCTCACCGACTCCGCGAGCGTGGGAAATCCCGCCATCAGATACGGCATCAGCGCCGCCCGCTTGCTCCGCTCGGCGAACGCCCGGGCGATCCGCTCGACTCCTGTCCCCGCGATCACGCTCAAGTGGTACTCACTTCAGGCGCCAACAGGTGTGGTGACCAGCGCCACTACGGCTGTACGAAGTCGCACGCGAACGCGTCTCCCAAAAATGCAGTTCTCAGCCAAGGTCCAGCACCTCCGCGAGATCCTTATCACCGCGACCCGACAGGCACAGCAGATCGAGCTCGCCCTCGGACTGGGCGAGCACCCAGGCGAGCGCATGCGCGGTCTCGAGCGCCGGGATGATCCCCTCGAGACTCGCAACCTCTCTGAACGCCGTGATCGCCTCGACGTCGGTCACCGCCACATACCGCGCGCGCCCGCTGTCGCGCAGGAAGGCGTGCTGGGGACCGGTTCCCGGGTAGTCGAGCCCCGCCGAGACCGAGTGTGCTTCGACGATCTGCCCCTCCTCGTCCTGCAGCACCGCCGAGCGCGAGCCGTGCAGGATCCCGGCTCGACCGCCCACCGTCAGCGGGGCGCCGTGCCGTGGGGTGTCGATCCCCTCGCCCCCAGCCTCCACGCCCACGAGCTCGACCTCTACATCTGAGAGAAACGCAGCGAACGTGCCGATCGCGTTGGAGCCCCCTCCCACGCACGCCACAACTCGCGCCGGCAGGCGTCCCTCGCGCTCGAGCATCTGCGCGCGCGCCTCATCGCCGATCACGCGTTGCAGGTCGCGCACGAGCGAGGGATACGGGGCCGGCCCGACCGCCGAGCCGATCACGTAGTGAGTGCTGCGCACGTTCGTCACCCAGTCGCGGATCGCCGCCGAGGTCGCCTCCTTCAACGTGCGGGCACCGGCGTCGACAGGCCTCACCGTCGCCCCCAGCAGCTTCATCCGCTGAACGTTCGGCCGCTGCCTGCGCGTGTCCTGCACCCCCATGTACACGACACATTCCAGACCCAGCAGCGCGCATACCGTCGCCGTCGCCACGCCGTGCTGCCCCGCGCCGGTCTCCGCGATGATTCGCCGCTTGCCCATCCGCTGCGCCAGCAACGCCTGGCCGAGCGCATTGTTCAGCTTGTGCGAGCCGGTGTGGTTAAGGTCCTCACGCTTCAGATACACCGGCCAGCCGACCCTCTCTGAGAGCCTGCGCGCACGGTACAGCGGCGTCGGCCGGCCGCCGAAGTCCCGCAGCAGCCCGGCGAGCTCCCGCTTATATTGCGGGTCCTCACGCGCCTGTACCCACGCCTGCTCGAGCTCGGCCAACGCCGGCATCAAGGTCTCCGGGACGAACTGCCCCCCGTAGGGCCCGAAACGGTGCTCGATCCCGCTTGCGCTCACGCCGCCGTGCTCTCCACCGGAACGTTCGTGGGGGACGTCGGCTCCAGGGCGTCGAAGAACGCCCGCAGCTTGGCCGGATCCTTATGCCCCGGCGCCGCCTCGGTGCCGCTCGCCGTATCCACCGCGAACGGCTGCGTAACCGCGATCGCGTCGAGCACGTTTCCCGCGTTCAACCCGCCGCTGAGGATCAGCGGAACCTTCGATCGCCGCGCGGCCACCAGCGCCCAGTCGAACGTCTCACCCGTCCCACCCCTCATGCCCTGCCTCGCCAAGGCCCTCGCACGCGCGTCGAGCAAGTGGAAATCCACGTGGAAGCGCTGCAGGCTGCGCACGTCGCCCGGCCCGGCCACCTGTGCCGCCTTGATCACCCGCGCGCCGCTGCGTCGGGCCACCTCGGCGCAGAACGACGGGCCCTCCTCGCCATGCAACTGCAGCACCGTCAATCCGAGCTCCTCGGCGATCCCGACGACCCGCTCGAGCGGGTCGTTCACGAACACTCCGCACAGCTCCACCTTGCGGCGCAGTCCGTCGACGATCCGCCGAGCCTCCGCCATCGAGCAGCTGCGCGGGCTGCCCTCGAAGAAGATCATCCCCAACGTCCACGCCCCCAACTCGACCGCCAGGTGGGCATCGTCGAGATTGGTGATCCCGCAGACCTTCACCTTAGGCGGCGTCTCACGCATGACTCCAACGGTAGCGGGACGCACCGCTTAGGCCTAACCCCGCGCCGGCTGACCATGAACTAACGGTCTCGCCGCCGGCAGGCTGTCTCCGCGATCTATCCGCCGGGCGTATTTGGGTTCGGCACCGAGTTGGGGCGGCTGCCGAGCTTCACGTTCACCGTCTTCGCGTCATAGCCCCCGTGGCCGTTGGCGCGCCGCAACCCGATGCTGACGGTGTCGCCGGGTTTCTTCGCCGCGATGTAGTTGGCCACGTCTTCTGAGCTTGCGACCCGTTTGCCGTCGATCGAGGTGATGATGTCGCCCCCGACCGCGACCTGCCCGTTTTCCGTGCTTCCACTGATGTTCCCACCGTGAATGCCTGCGCTTTCGGCGGGAGTTCCCTTCTGCACCGTCTGCACGAGCGCTCCGCTCGTGACGGGCAGGTTGAGCGCTGAGAGGGACCCGTCGATCGTCAGCGACGTCAAGCCGAGGTAGGCGCCGCGAACCGTGCCGCCTTTCTCGAGCTGAGCGATCTCCGACTTGGCCGTGTCAATCGGGACCGCGAATCCGATGCCCACACTGCCACCGCCGCTGCCACCGGTCTCGATCTGCGAGTTGATGCCGATCACGCTGCCCGCGGCGTCGAGCAGCGGGCCGCCCGAGTTGCCCGGGTTGATCGGCGCGTCGGTCTGCAGCACATTGTCGATCGTGAACCCGTTCGGCGCCGTTATCTGGCGTTGCAGGGCAGAGACCACGCCTGTCGTGAGGGTGCGATCCAGACCGAAGGGATTGCCGATCGCGAGCACCGGATCGCCGACCTGGGCCGTCTTGGAATCGCCGAGTGTCAGCGGATGCAGCGAGAGGCCGTCCGGGGCGATGTGCAGCACGGCGAGGTCGTTGGACGGATCCTTGCCCACCACCTGCGCATCGACCGTCTTGCCTTTTTCGAGGCTGACCCTGACCTTGACGGCATTCTCGACCACGTGCCAGTTGGTGAGGATCGTGCCGTTGCTGTCGATCACGATGCCCGAGCCGCTGGCCTGGCCCTGGCGCTGCTGGCTTTCGCCACCGCCGAAGAGATTGAACGGCGATTCGCCTTTCTGCACGATCGTCGAGATCACATACACGACGCCGGGCGCGTCGCGCACGTAGATGTCGTGGGGCGTGAGCCCCTTGCTCTGCTGCGATGCGTTCGACGGGGCGAGCGGCGCCGCCTGAATCGTCGTCACCGTCTTCTGAGAGCTGTTCAGATCGCCGAGCGCGGCAATCACCGCGACGACAACTCCGCCGCCGATCAAAGCGCTGAGGAACGGGATGGCAAACATTCGCTTCATCTCGACGGAGGATGATCGCACGCCCTGAAGGCCATCTAAAGCCCACCCTCGACGTCTCTAAATTGTTTGAGCGTCCCCAACGCGGCCTCGGGATCGGCCGAGCGCATCAGCGACTCGCCCACGAGCACCCCGTGCACACCGACCTGCTGAAGCTCTCGCAGCTGCTCGGGCGTCGAGATGCCCGACTCCGAGACCACCGTGACAGTCGACGGCATCTCTCTCATCAGACGCGTCGTGCGCGTCACATCGACGCTGAAGTCCCGCAGGTCGCGGTTGTTCACCCCGATCAGGTCCGCCCCCATGTCAAGCGCTCGGCCGAGCTCCTCGCTGTCGTGCACCTCCACCAGCGCGTCCAGGCCGAGCGTGCGCGCCAGAGCCTGCAGCGAACGGAGCTCGGAGTCCTCGAGCGCCGCCACGATCAGCAGCACCGCGTCGGCGCCCACCAGCAGCGCCTCGTGCAGCTGGTAAGGATCGACGATGAAGTCCTTGCGCAAGATCGGCAGGTCGCTGCCGGCACGAGCGAGCCGCAGGTCCTCGAGCGAGCCGCCGAAATTGGGACCCTCCGTCAATATCGACAGCGCAACGGCTCCTCCGCGTCGATAGGCGCCCACGACGCCGGTCAGGTCCGGGCTCGCTCGCATCGTCCCGGCCGAAGGCGAGCGACGCTTGAACTCCGCGATCACACCGATGGCAGGAGCCGCCAGGGCGCCGCGCAACCGCCGCTCTCCCGCCGAGACCGTGCGGCCCATGTCGCGCACCTGACTCTCCAGTCGCTCGATCGGGAGCGCCAGCTTGCGCCCTGCTACCTCCTCGCGTGTGCTCTCGAGGATGCGTCCGAGCATCGTCGAGCCGCCGCGAACAGACGCATCCGTGCGCGTGCTCACCCAGCCACCTCGGCCGGCGCGTATCTGCGGCTGGCGTCCAGATAGCGGTCGAGCGTGTTCTCGGCGCGCCCGTCCGCAATCGACTCCCGGGCAGCCTGTACGCCGGCCGCGATCGTATCCGCCATCCCCGCGGCGTAGATGGCAGCACCGGCGTTGATCGCCGCCAGATCAGCGCTCGCGCCCACGGCGCCCTGGAGGATCGCGCGTGTGACCGCCGCGTTCTCCGTCGGCTCCCCCCCAGCGAAGTCGCCCGCCGCCGGCTCGATACCGACCTCAGCAGGAGTGAGCGTGTAGCGACGGATCTCCTCGCCATTCACCTCCACCACTTTCGTCACGCTCGAGATCGACACCTCGTCCAGCCCGTCCTCGCCCGCGACCACCAGCGCACGGTCGACGCCGAGCCTCGCCAGCGCGCCCGCGATCGTCTCCAGGAAGAGCGGATCGGACACTCCGATCAGCTGACGCCGGGCACCGGCCGGATTCGTAAGCGGACCGAGCAGGTTGAAAATCGTGCGCACGGCCAGCTCGCGGCGCACGGGCACGACGAAGCGGGTGGCCTGGTGGTGGGCGGGCGCGAACATGAACCCGAACCCGGCCTCTTCGATGCAGTGCGCGACGGCCCGTGGATCGAGGTCGATCCGCGCTCCCAGCGCCTCGAGCAGGTCGGCCGAGCCCGACCTGCGGGTCGCCGAGCGATTGCCGTGCTTGGCGACCGCGCAGCCGGCCCCCGCCGCGATCAGCGCGGCCGTCGTCGACACGTTGAACGTGCTTCGCCCGCCGCCCGTGCCCGAGGTGTCGAGCAGGTCCTCGCGCTCGGTCGGCACGTGCGCGGCGAGCGCGCGCATCGTCTGAGCCAGGCCGGTCAGCTCCTCGACGCTCTCGCCCTTCGTCCGCAACGCGATCAGAAACCCGGCGATCTGCGTCTCTGAGACTTCTCCGTGCATGATCTCGGCAAGTACCTCAGCCGTCTCCTCGACGCTCAGATCCTTGCGCGAGGCGAGCCTGTCGATCGCCCGTGTGACGAGCTCGTTAGGCACTCTCCGGTCCTTTCCGCGCGCGGACGGCGCCGGCGGGCTCGAGGAAGTTCCTCAGCAGCTCCCGGCCCTCATCGGTGAGCACCGACTCGGGATGGAACTGCACGCCCTCGACCGGCAGCTCACGGTGGCGCAGAGCCATCAGCACCCCGCCACCGTATGCCGACTCCTCCAGGCAGTCCGGCAACTCGGGATCGACCACCAGCGAGTGATAGCGCCCCACCGTCAGCGGCGTCGAGAGCCCGCGAAAGATCGTCCGCCCGTCGTGCTCGATCGTCGTCGCCTTGCCATGTACGGGCGGATTCAACTTCACGTGTCCTCCGAATGCCTGCGCGATCGCCTGATGACCCAGACAGACCCCGAGCGTCGGGATGCCGGCTTCGGGCATCCGTCGCACCGCCTCGAGCGTGATCCCCGCATCCTCGGGAGTGCGCGGTCCCGGTGAGACCACGCAGCGGTCGAATCCGCCGCCCAGCAGCTCACCCACCTCGGCGCGGTCGTTGCGCACCGTGTGCACCTCCGCCCCCAGCTCGCCGAGGTACTGGACGAGGTTGTACGTGAACGAGTCGTAGTTGTCGACCATCAGCACGCGCATCGACGATCTTTCGCGCTCGTCCATTTTTTCACGATCGTCCATGTCACGGCCATTCCGGCTGGGTCAAGGCGAGCTCGATCGCCCGCAGCACAGCTCGAGACTTGGCCACAGACTCCTCGAACTCGTATGCCGGCTGGGCGTCGGCAACCGTCCCGCCCCCGGCCTGGACGTGAGCCACGCCGTCCTTGACGACGACCGTGCGGATGTGAATGCAGGTGTCCAGGTCGCCCCTGTATGAGAGATAGCCGATCGCCCCGCCGTAGCCACCGCGCTTGACCGGCTCGAGCTCGTCGATGATCTGCATCGCGCGCACCTTCGGCGCTCCGGAGAGGGTACCGGCGGGCAGCACCGAGCGCAGCGCATCCATCGCTCCGACCTCCTCGCGCAGCGTGCCCGAGACGGAGGAGACGATGTGCATGACATGGCTGTACATCTCAATCTCCATCAACTGATCGACGCGGACGCTGCCGTACTCGCATACCCGGCCGAGATCGTTGCGCCCGAGATCCACGAGCATCACGTGCTCGGCGCGCTCCTTCTCGTCCGCTAACAGCTGCCCGGCGATGTGCCGATCCTCCTCAGGACTCACGCCGCGCGAGCGCGTGCCGGCGATCGGGCGTGTGGAGACCTGTCGTCCGCTGACCGTCAGCAGCGGCTCGGGGCTCGCGCCCGCGACTTGGAAGTCACCGAAGTCGAGGAAATACATATATGGGCTGGGATTGACCGTCCGCAAGCCGCGATAGATCGAGAACGCCTCTTGCGAGATCGGCGCCGACCAGCGCTGAGAGGGAACCACCTGAAAGGCGTCGCCCGCGTGTACGTACTCGACGATTCGAGCCACCATCGCTTCGAACTGCTCGCGCGACATGTTCGATCTGAACTCGGGAACCGCACGAGCCGATGAGGACGGCGGCGCGATCGGTACCGGACCGGCCAGCGCCCGGCGCACCTCGGCGATCGCGTCCTCGGCCTCCTCGTAGTCGCGCTCGATGTCATCTCCCACATGTACGTGCGCGAGCACCGTGATCGTGTGCTTGAGGTGGTCGAACACGACGAGCACGTCGGACAGCATCAACGCCATGTCCGGCAGGCCGAGCTGGTCGGGATTGGGGTCTCCGAGCGGCTCGACCGTTCGCACAAGGTCATAGCCGAAGAACCCGACCGCCCCGCCGGCAAATGGAGGCAGGCCGTCGAGCGGCGCCTGTCGGTAGCGCTCGACCTCCGCCGTGGCGAGTGCATATGGGTCTCCCGCCTGACCGAGCGACCACCTCACCACCTTGCGAGGTTTGAAGCCGATGAACGAGTAGCGTCCCATGCGCTGACCCTGCTCGGCCGACTCGAGCAGGAAGCCGGGCTCGGTGGGAGCCAGGCCGCGCAACTTCAAGAAGGCCGACACGGGCGTCTCGCAGTCGGCGATGAAGCTGTGGCGCAGCGGGATCAGGTTGTACTCCCGCGCGAGCACGCGGGCCTCCTCCAAGCTCGGCTGAACGAGCAGGTCCGCCGCGTCCGCGCTTTCCAGCGCGCTACCGACGGCGGTCATCGAGCACCCGCTCGGCATCGGCCAGGGCACGCCCGCGGCTGTGCATGAGTACGAGCAGGTGATAGACGAGGTCAGCGCCCTCTTCATCGACGCGCCCCTCAGACTCCTCCCGCGCGGCGCGTGCGACCTCCTCGGCCTCCTCCATCACCTTCTCGCCGATCCACTCGGGCCGATCGAGCAGTTCGACCGTATAGGAGCCTGCTGGGCGCTCGCGAGCACGCTCTGTCAACGTCCGCTCGAGCGCCGGGAGCACCTCGTGCGGCGCCCCCGGATGCAATTCGCCGCGGTGAAAGCAGGTTCGCTCACCGGTATGACAAGCCGGGCCCGCGGGTTCGACGAGCGCCAGCAGCGTGTCGCCGTCGCAGTCGAGCCGCAGCGCGCGAACCGCCTGCACGTTGCCGCTGCTAGCGCCCTTGTGCCACGGCGCTCCCCGCGAACGGCTCCACAGGTGCAGCTCGCCACTCGCGCGCGTACGCTCGAGCGCCTGCTCGTTCATGTACGCGAGCATCAGCACCTCGCCCGTGCTCCAGTCCTGCACCACGCACGGAACGAGACCGCGCTCGTCGTAGCGCACCTGCGCGTCGATCTCATCACCCTCGGCTGTGCTCATTCGCACGATTGTAGGTCGAGGTCCCTTTGCGCCGGTTTGAGACAGACTCCCCAAGGCCATGACATCCGTGCTCAACCGCGAGTTGCTCGTCCTCAGCGGCAAGGGGGGCGTGGGCAAGACGACCCTGGCCGCCGCGATCGGCCTGCTCGCCGCCCAGCGCGGCCTGCGCACGATCGTGGTAGAGGTGGGCGATCAGCTTCGCCTTCCCAGGCTGTTCGGGCTCGCCGGGGACGAGTCGGCCGCGAAGGTCGAGCCAGGTAGGGAGGTGGAGTTGCAAGAGCGCCTGTGGAGCGTCTCAATCGACCCTGACCGAGCGCTGCTCGAGTGGCTGCAAGCGCTCGGCGGTCGTGTGTCGGGTCGCGTGCTCGCGTCGAGCAGCACCTTCCAGTACTTCGCGGCTGCCGCCCCCGGCGCCAAGGAGCTCGTGAGCATGGTGAAGATCTGGGAGCTGACCCAGAGCGAGCGCTGGCACAGGCGCTCGAGCGGCTATGACCTCGTCGTGCTCGACGCTCCCGCCACCGGCCATGCGCTCGGGCTGCTCAACTCACCGCGCACGTTCGGCGCGATCGCCCGTGTCGGCCCGATCGCGGGACAAGCTCAGCGTGTGCGAGAGCTGTTGGCAGACCCCGCCCGCTCGGCCTATCTGGCGGTGGCCCGCGGTAGCGAGATGGCCGTCACCGAGACGCTCGAGTTGCAGGAGGGACTGCGCCGGCAGCTCGCCCGCGCGCTCGAGGCGGTCCTCGTCAACGGAATCCTGCCGCGGCGCTTCGACCGCAAGGAGCTGGGCCTACTCTCGACTCTCGCCGAGAGCGAGCACACGAGCGAGCGAGTGGCCATGGCAACCTCCCCGCGAGCTCCCTCCGCCACCGACGATCTTCTGCGCTCGGCCGCCCAAGCCGCGCGAGCGGTCCACGAGGGAGCGCGCTTCCAGCGCAACCAGATCGCTCGTCTACGCCGGCACGATCTCGAGGTTGTCCAAGTGCCGTTCGTTTTCTGCCCACACCTCGACCTCGCGGCCGTGCGCAAGATCGTCGAGCATCTAGACAAGAGGCTGTGACCAACGCGCGCCGCTCGCGCGATCGCCGCGCGCTGGCGTCGATCATCATGCAACCCGCGAGCACAATGGGACGCCCCCCTCTCAAGGGACGAGCCGAGATTTGGAGCGAGCCGAGATTTCGCTACTGCGCCGCGAGGCGATATCTGCGCGTGGCCGGATCGCGCTCGAGCAATCCAACCGCCAAGAGCGTCGTCACATAGCGGTGCGTAGTACTGGTGTTCATGTCCAGCATGCGGGCAAGTTCGGCGATCCCGAGGTAGCCCCCGTCCGGCGGAAAGCACGAGAGCACGAGCAAGCCGGACAGCAGCGAACGAGACAGGCGACGATCCTCCATCTGCGCCGGATACGCCCATTCCTGGGACTCGAGCGACAGCGTCCACTGGGGATCCCTCAACGCCGACAGCAGCACCGACATGGTCCCACCCTGACCGGCGGTTCGCACGACCTGATCAACCTGCGCCTTGGAGAGCTCGATCAGAACCCGCTCCTCAGTCTCATCCTCGCTAGTGCGAGCCGAACGTCCTGGGGGGCGTCCGGCTCGCTGCCACTGGCGAGACGACGCAGCTCTGGAAGCGCCGGAGCCGGCTGCCTTCGAACGTCGCGTACGACGCTGCTTATCTCTCCTTGAGGGCAAGACCCGGCTTCCGTTCTCATCCATCATCGCGTGGTGACAATCATGCCAATAGTTTCCGGCCGTGCCCAGCTTGTTCTGAATGTTCAGTTCTGACTAACTTCCACGACCGCCTGAGAGTACATTTGTCTGTTCCCCCTGGCTATAGAATCCCTCAAGTGTTTCTCACTCCTCGCTCGTCGAGAACGATCTCAGTCAAACCAGGGTCTAGGCAGTTCGTTGAGCACACGCGATCCGCCACAGTCGTAGGACCGGCACGACAAGCCTGGTGAGCGAACCGCCTGCCCGCGCAAAGCGCGCTGTCGTCGCGCGCATCGCCGGAGCGCGTGCGTTGTCACTTGATAGATACATCGCGATCATGCACGCCGCGATGACGGCATGCCGATGGCCGTTTCGCAGGCGACGAGCCTCGTAGGCCGAGCGCCTGATGAGATCGTGCATGCGTTGCGCTGCTACGTCTGCACTCGGGTAATGAGCAATGTAGCTGTGCTCACCGTTAACCGTGTCTCTGACTTGGTCCACATAGCTATCGAGCATCGTGCTCGTCGCGCAGATCCAAGGCACATATGCCGCGTTCTCCTCGGCTCCGTCAGTATCGGGAGGACAAGCCGCCAGGGCAAGCAGGGCGTGGATGCCCACCGAACTGCTGGCTGCGGCAGTTAATTCCCACCAATTTGTTTCTAACTCCTCAGGGAACTCCCTTTCTGCCCACTCTCTCAGTGCTGTGGCGCAGCGAATTCCGTCAGTCTCGTGGTTTAAACTCTGTACTCCACCGCATCTGGTGGCGCTCCGCAGGACAAGTCGCCGCACACGGGCATAGGAGGGCAGTGAGGAGCACCCATCCCGACACGTCTCTACAAGCGCGTGCAAGTAACCTCCATCGTCTTTCCAGGGATGGAGACGGTAGTAATCGGACATTGGCACCGTCGGATCGAGCGCCTCCGTCAGCGCTCGGTGAAGCTGGCGACCGTTGGCCTCACCCCTCGCTCGCTCATGAGCATTATCGAGAAACTCGAGCAGGGTCTCATAGGCCACGAGCAAGCGCAATAAGCTCAGATCGCGGTGATCGGGGAGGATCCAGAAGAGAGCCGCACCGACAATATGGGTGCGCTTGCAATCGAGGGCGTTCAGAGCATCTTCACGAATCACCGCATCGGGTATCTGTTGGGCACGAAGCTGCCAGCGGTGAATTTCAGCGGATGCGGCCCGCAGCCCCCAAACCAACTCTCGCGCTGCCGCAGCCAGAAGCGCCCAGACCTGCCTGGGGGAGAGTGGAAGCGGATTTGTTATCTCTCCAGGAATCAGAACTCTCCCAGAGATTAAAGTGCGAGTCGGTCACTACCTTTACCAAAAGACTTAACCAGTGGACGACCATTCGATCAATCCTGAAGACTGAGCGCGGGACGCACGCGGGTGGCCAGATAGCCCGGAACGGCGACAATCGACACCGCGACAGCTGTAACCAAAAGAAAACTCACCACCGCAATCATGGCATCGAGCGAAAAAATCACCGGAAAGCCTGTCACAGTCGCCAGGGCGTGACTTAGCAAGACTTGCCCGTAGATCCCGAACAGAGCACCGATCGAGCATCCCGTCCCAAGCAGCAGTGCGCTCTCCAACAACAGCGCCCGCCACAACTCGTCTCTCTTGAAGCCATCCACCTTCATATCGGCCAACTGCTGACGTCTCTGCCAGATCATTGCGCCCATCGCTGTTCCCATCGCAAGGACCGCCGCGATCAGCACGAGCAGTGAGATCTGCGTCAGGCGCTCGAGGCCCTGACGGCTCGCTGCCCGCTGGCGAAGCTCGCGCACGTGCGAGGTTTCCACCCCAAGGCCCGAAGGCCCTAACGCCTTCTGGATTGCGAGCCGCACCCGCGTGGCTGACACTCCGGGTGTCAGAGTGACGTCATAGGCGGTGAGATCGGTAGTCCCCCACGCCCGAGCGTAGTCGGCCGCATTCAGCAGGATCGCGCCCGGTGGCCATCCGAGATTGGTACTCAAAGCAGCCACCCGGAATGTGGTCGGCCGCGGCGAAGGCAGCGTGAACGCCTGCCCTATGTGAAGCCGATGCTCGTGGGCCAGAGCCTGCGACACGACAGCCCAGCCTCCGGACCGAACATGTGCCACAGCGCTCGCAAGATCGCCGCTCACCAGTTGATTGACGGGGATCGGCCGAGCGGCGCCGACGGGTGGCGCGAGAATCCATACGCGCCGATCCTCGAAGTCAAGCAGGGCGGCGCGGAACGGTTCGACGGCCTTGACCCCCGGAAGACGGACGAGCGCCGCGGTGTCGGCGTCACGAAATGGTGTGGTGGCGAGAAGGTTCAGCTGTCCGGGAGGAATGACCCACACGTCCGCCGTCGCGCTCAGCTGATGGACTAGCCGATCCAGCCCTCGCTGCAGGTTGCTGTGGGCGCCTTGGATCGCGACGCTGCCGAACACAGCGATCGCTCCGGTCGCGCCGATCGCCAACGAGCGGGCACGGTTGGCGCTGGATCGCAGCTCAATCACAGCGAGATACGACGAGACACCCGTGAGTAGTCGCCGCAGGTGGTCCCATACTGCGATAACGCACATCAACGCCGCCGGAAACAATAGGAGCATCGCGACGATCAGACTCACGATTCCCGCGATCGCCGCCTGCGGCGCGAGAAGCACGATCAACGTCGTGACGACCAAGCAGCCCAAGCCGAGTACGACCAGCCCCATCTTCCCTCGCGTCGAACGTTCAGGCCTCGAGAATGCGCTCGCGAGCGGCAGCCAGATCTCCCGGCGCAGGGGGCCGAGTACTCCGACGCAGGCCGCCAGCAATCCGCCCCCTACGGCCAGCGCGATGCTTTGCCAGCTCACTACCCGCTGAGAGCCGACTGGGAATCCGAGAGTGAGATAGCCTGGATTGGCGCTGAACAGCGCGACCGAGAGCAGCTCTCCGAGCAACAGCCCGACGAGCGACGCAAAGACTCCTAACACCACTGCGTCGAACAGCAGCACGCGGATGATCATCTGGCCGGTGTAACCGTCGAGACGGAGATCCTCGACCAGGTTTCGGCGCTGGGGAACCGTGAGCAGCATCGCGTTGAAAGAGAACAGGAAGCCGATCAGCGCGCTGATCGCCGAGAACAGCACCGTCGACTGATTCGTGGGTCCCGCAGCCTGACGAAACAGCGCCGCGTCGAAATCGCCTGAACGAACGTTGAAGGCCCCCGCTGCCAAGCGCTCCAGACCCGCTTTGACCTCGCCATCGCGCCCCGGTCGAGGCTGGACGAAGACGCGGGTTATCAGCCCCGTCATTTCCGTCAGGCGCTGAACATACCGAAGGGGTCCGAGGACGATCGGGCTATGCACCAACGCGCCGATGTCGGCCTCCGTCAATGTCGTGCCGAGCAGAGCCGACCGCATCCTCGCGCCAATTTGCATTTTGAGGGATTGCAAGGAGGCGACCCCGATTGCCCGCGCTACGGGCGCCGGCGCCGCAAGCGCCGGAAACCCGGACAGACGGGCAGACCTGAAATGGCGAATCAGGGGCCCGCCCAGACGGGCGAGGCGCGGATCGGTCCCAAGCAGGTCGACGGTCCGCTGGCCAGTAGGGCCGATCAGGTTGACGCGCTCCTCCAGCACCGGTATCGCCGCCAGCACTCCTGGCAGGCGTTGTACCTCGCCCAGCAAACGTTCATCGAAGCCGTGCGGATCGCGAGCGGCGAGCTGGAAGCGCATCTGTCCGACGACTCCGCTCGTGAGCTGCTGGATCGAACCATTCAGGCTCGTGCTCGCGACCTGGGAGGCGAACAGCAACGCAACCCCCACTGCGATCCCGAGCACGGCGAACAGCTCCTGCACGACCCGACTGCGCAAACGCACTCGGTAGAGCCGAACGATGTTCGACAGCTTCATCGAGCGACTTACTTAGCGACCGGCGTCACGAATGTAGAGCCGGCCTCGCTGTCTATGAGCCTCCCATCGCTCAGTGTATGTACGCGATCGGCATAAGCCACCGCCTGAGGATCGTGTGTCACAAGCACGACCGCCGCCTCACGTTGACGGCAGATTTCGGTCAGTAGTTCGAGCACCTCGCAACTGCGCTCCGTATCGAGACTGCCGGTGGGCTCGTCTGCCAGTACCAGCTTGGGGTCTGTGGAAAGCGCTCGGGCGATCATCACGCGCTGACGCTCACCCATCGAGAGCTGCTCGGCCCGATGGCCGATCCGCTCTGCCAAACCCAGCTGCTCGAGCAAAGGCATGACGCGCCGCTGGGCATCCCGGGGCTTTAGATCGGTCCCCATCAGCTTGAGGGCCGCGTTGTCGAGCGCACTCGCGCTTGGCATGAGTCGCAGGGACTGGCGCACGAAACCAAGTTCCCATAGCCGATAGTGACTGGCCTCCCGTTCGGAGAGCCTTGAGATATCCCGACCATCCACCAGCACGGCGCCGCTGTCCGGGCGCAACAGAGCCGCGATTAGCATCAGCAGCGTCGTCTTTCCAGAGCCGCTCGGCCCATAGAGCGCGACGAGCTCACCCGGCGCCATCGACAAAGATACGCCATCCACCGCTCGCACCGGATCTGCATCGCCGACGAAATACCGCTTGACGAGATCACGCAGCTCGAGTACTACCGAGGTCGAGCCTGTGCGCGGCGGCCTATCCGGTGAATGAATTGTCGTCCTCCTCGAAAGTACGCGGCTACCGAGGACGGCCGCCGCAGCGCTTTCCCGAAAGGTCCATCTACGCCGATCGTTTCCTACCGGGAAAGTCAACTACGTTATCGTCAGCACCAGACGCGCCCGGCGCTTTCAACAGACGTCCCCCGCTCAGCGCGGTGATCTGATGGGAACGCATCGTCGCCGGCATGTCCGGCGCCGTCATCAGCACGCCGAGGTTCGCTTCCTCCACCAACTGGCGCAGAAGCCCGATGATCTCCTCCCGCTCACGCACACCGAGGTTCGTAGTCGGATCGTCGACCAGCAGCAACTTCGGAGTGCGCACGATCCCCCGTGCGATGCCGATCAGAGCTCGCTCGCCGTCCGAGAGGCTGTCCCAGCGCTGCTCAGCGCACTCGGCGACCCTCACGCGCCCGAGGGCGTCTCTCGCCAGCGCATACGCTTCACGGCGACCGTGCTCAGCGAGCAGCGGCAGCGCAACGTAGTCGATCATCTGCAACTCGCTGCGGGGACCGGTGCGTCGCACCCAGCCGATCTGATCCCGCATCAGCCTCGCCCGCTTTGCCTCCGACAGAGCCGCCAAGTCGACTCCTTCAAATCTGACGACCCCCCGATCCGGTACCTCCAGTCCGGTGGCAATCTTCAGCAGCGTCGTCTTCCCCGCTCCCCGCTTGCCCCAGACCGCGACGAGTTCGCCCGCGTGAACGTTCAGGCCGACGTCCACCAACACCTTCACCTCGTGAGGGCCGCGCCAGTAGCTCTTGCTCACGGAGTCCAGCGAGAGCAGCCCAGCCGTCATCAAACCTCTCTAAGCCGGCCAACCGGTCGGGCCCAGACCAGGCTGGTGTCACCGAGGGCCGGCACCCTCCCGAGCCCCGAGCGCTCGGACTCATCGCGCAGGTGCTCGAGCAGCTCCCTCGCACTCTGCAGCCACTCGATCCGCGCATTCCAAAATGCGAGCTCGGCGTCCCGCGCGAGCACGCGCATCAACCTGGACCACTCGTGCGGATCGACGGGTTCTTTCTCAGCCAGCAGCTTGAGATCTCTCAACTGACCGAGACAGGCCAGTTCCTGTCCGTAGATCGTGTCGATCAGCCGTGGCAGGTTGCGAGGCTGGCACAGCGCGATCTTCATGTGCAGCTCATCGCGCAGCGGTGGCGTGCGCGAGGAGCCGAGCATCCATCTCTCGAAGTGATCCACGCCCTCGTCGGTGGCCTCGTAGATCGTCCGCGGAGCGGCTCGCCTGGCGGGACCGGCACCCATCTCTCCGGCGCTACGGACGAATTCGTCGCGACCGAGCTGGTCGAGCGCCGAGTAGACCCCGGACGGCGCAAATCCTGAGGAACCAAAGCGCTCCTCCAGCCGCTGCGCCAGCTGGTATCCATACCCGGGGCGCTCGATCACGAGCCCCAAGACCGCGTACTTCGCCGACATTCTTCATCCTTCCTGGGCTACCTGCGTCAGCCTAGACCGTATCCCAAAATCAGCGGACGCGCATCCCAAAAGTGGAATGAATCAAATGAGCTGGAATTTGGCCTAAGTGCTTCGAACGTATCTCTCAGACCGGCCTGCGGGCGAGTGGCAAGACGCTTCTCGCCGTCATCGCCCCGAGTCCATCCCGGACGGTCTCCCAGCACATCGCCTCACAGCGTCGCTCATATGATCCCAAGCCGGTCGAGCAGCGCCTCGTCAGCACGCCAATCGCGGCGGACGCGCACCGACAGGTCGAGATGCGCCTGACAACCGAGCTCCCGCTCGAGCTCACGCCGCGCAGCCATCCCGATCGCCTTGATCATCCGCCCGCGCGCGCCCACCAGGATGCCCTTCTGGGACTCGGTCTCGGCCCAGATGAGCGCGCGGACGCGCACGAGACCCTGTCGCGGTCTTTCCATCTCTTCGACTACGACCTCCACTGCATGCGGCACCTCTTGAAAGGTCCGCTTAATGACCGCCTCGCGCACGAGCTCAGCCAGCACCACCTCGAGCGGCTGATCTGAGAAGGTATCTCCAGCAAACATGAATGGGCCGGCGGGCATCAGCTCTGACAGATGCGCGATCAGCGTCTCTATGCCAGCTCCTGTGCGCGCAGAGACGGGAAACACCTCGTCACCGGCCTCGAGCTCGACCGCCTGCTGGAGCACCGCGACCGTCGCTGCCCTGCTCAGACGGTCGACCTTATTCACTACGATCGTCGTCTGCGCGCCTGCCTCGGCGAGCAGTCGCGCGATGAAACGGTCGCCAGGCCCCACTCCCTGCTCGCCGTTGAGGACCAGCAGCACGACGTCGGATCCGTCGAGCTCCTGCTGCACGCGTTTGGCCATCCGCGCCGTGAGCACGTCGCGCGGACGCTGCACGCCGGGCAGATCGACGAAGACCAGTTGGCAGTCCCCGCGAGTGTGCATTCCGCGGATCGCGCGACGAGTCGTCTGGGGCCGGTCGGAGACGATCGCGACCTTCTCTTTCACGATGGCGTTGACAAGCGTCGACTTGCCCACGTTCGGGCGCCCGGCAAGGGCGACGAATCCACTGCGCGTCAACTGGGCCTCGATAGCAGCTCGGCTTGGAGCGCGAGCATCTCTCCGTCATCGACCTCGTGATCCATCCCGAGCAAGTGCAACGTCCCATGCACGATCGCCTCCCGCAGGTCGGCGGTGTGCTCGGGACAGATCACGATGTCACCAAGCTCGCGTGGGGCAGCTTGCATCGGCTCGATCCCGTCGATCGGGAACGAGAGCACGTCGGTAGCGGCCGCTTTGCCGCGGTGCTTGGAATTGAGCTCGATGATCCGCTCGACATCGACGAACTCGATCGCCAGATGCCCATCCTCGACGCCCACCGCGGCCGCCGCGAGCACGCACAGGCGCCGCACCTCGGCGAGCGCAGGAGTCCCCGGCGCGCCCCGCCGGCCGAAGATCTCGACCTCGATCATCGACTTCGTCCCGACTTCAAGCGCGGCGGGCATCGGCGGCACGCAGCTCCGGAGCACCGCGCTGAGAGTGCTCGTCGTATGCCTCGACGATTCGCCGAACCAGCTTGTGACGCACCACGTCTCCTGGGCCAAAGCGCAGGAACTGGATGTCGCCGACCGACTCGAGCACCTCCCCCACGACGATCAGTCCCGACTGCTGCTCTCGCGGTAGATCCACCTGCGTGATGTCGCCCGTCACCACCATCCTCGATCCGAAGCCGAGGCGAGTGAGGAACATCTTCATCTGCTCCGGCGTCGTGTTCTGGGCCTCGTCGAGGATCACGAACGAATCGTTCAGCGTGCGTCCGCGCATGAAAGCCAAGGGCGCGATCTCGATCACGCCTCGCTCGATGTACTGCGAGACCTTCTCGGGGTCGAGCATGTCGTGCAGAGCGTCGAACAGCGGACGCAGGTAGGGATCGACCTTGGCCATCAGGTCGCCCGGAAGGAAGCCCAGACGCTCCCCCGCCTCGACCGCCGGGCGCGTGAGGATGATGCGGTTGACCTCGTGGCGCGCCAACGCGGCGGCCGCCATCGCGACCGCGAGGAACGTCTTCCCGGTGCCGGCCGGCCCGACGCCGAAGGTGATCGTGTTCGCGCGGACCGAGTCCACATAACGCTTCTGGTTGACGGTCCGCGGCGCAACTTGCAGTCCACGGTGGCGCCAGACGACGTCCTCGAGCACGTGTGCAGGCGACTCCCTTGCGTCGATGGCACCCGTCACCGCGGCGATCGTGCCAGGACCGATCTCATGGCCGCGGGAGATCAGCTCGGAGAGCTCTCGGACGACTCGCTCGCCGGCATGTGTCTCGTTCTCCTCGCCGTCGAATGTGAGCAGGTTGCCTCGCAGGAACACCTTGCATCGCAAATGCGCCTCGAGCGCCCGCAGCACAGCATCCTGACTACCCGCCAGCTCGGCGGCGACATCGTTCGAAAGCTCGACCTGCGTCCTCATCCGGCCCCGAGCGCCGCGCGCACAAGCCCGGACACGCGCTTGCCGTCGGCCCGACCGTCGATGACCGCCATCGCCTGCTTCATCGCCGTGCCCATGTCCTTCGCGGACTCCGCTCCGCTGTCGCGTACCGCCTGCTCAACGATCGTCTTCAGCTCCTCATCGGTCAGTTCCGCGGGGAGATATGCACCGATCAGACGCGCTTCGGCCTCCTCGGTGGCCGCCAGGTCCTCCCGGGCGCCCTCGCGGTAGGCACGAGCGGCCTCCAGGCGCCGTTTGCGCTCACGCCGCAGCACCACCAGCTCGTCCTCTGAGCCCTCCTTGGCCGCCTTCTGCAGCTCCGAGAGCACGAGCCGAAGCGCGCCGACCTTGTCCCGCTCGCCCGCGCGCATAGCATCCTTCAGATCGGCCTTGATCTCGTCGAGTATCGCCATCCTCACCTCAGGATACGCTGGGGACGAGGCGAGGTGTGCGATCAAGCGTGGGAATCGTCATCCACCTCCAGCGGTGTTGGGCTGCCCAGGCGTCCTGGAGCGGACGCATCACGACCGAACAGCAGCGCGACGTTCCAATCCATCAGCAGGCGCAGCCTGCGTCCCACGCCTGGCATCAGCAGCAGGTGATAGGTCCGCGCGATCAGCCAAGCAGGAAAGCCGCGCCAACGAACTCCAAGCGTGATCGCCACGGCCTGGTTGCGACCTAGCTCGGCCACGACGCCTTTCGTGCGGTAACGAAACGGCCGTGCCTCGCCACCGCCGAGCGTCGCGGCGAGGTTGCGAGCCACGAGCCGCCCCTGGCGAATCGCGTGCTGAGCGGTCGGTGGGCACGGTTGCCCTACCTTGGACGCGTCGGGCACGGCGGCGCAGTCGCCGATCGCCCACGTACCCGGATGCCCGTCGACCCGCATCTGCGCATCCACGACGATGCGCCCCGTTCGCTCGAGCGGATAGCCGAGCCTCCCCACGACCGGGCTCGGCTTGACGCCGGCCGTCCACACCACGGTACGCGCGGGAATCGTCTCGCCTTCGACAAGCGTCGCACCGCGACCGTCGACCTCGCGCAAGGTGGTCTCCGTGCGCACCTCGATGCCGCGTCCGCGCAACTCCCGTTCGGCGAACTCCGAGAGGCTCGCGGGCACCTCCTGCATGATCCGCTCGCGGGCCTCCACAAGAACCCAGCGCATGCCCTCGGCACGACAGCGGGGATATAGCTCGATCGCCTGAGCGGCGAAGTCCTGGAGCTCGGCCAATCCCTCGACTCCCGCGTAGCCGGCCCCGACAAAGACGAATCCAAGATACTCGACGCGCAGCGTCCGATCCTCGAGCGACTCCGCGATGTCCAGGCAATTCAGCACCTGATTGCGCAGAGCCGTCGCATCCGCCAGAGACTTCAGCCCGATAGCGTGCTCGGCAAGACCCGGAATCGGCAGCGTGCGCGACACCGACCCCAACGCCACGACCAGTTGGTCGTAGGGAAGGTCCAGCTGCTCGCCGTCGATGCGTCCTACGGCGAGCGTTCGCCGAACGGGATCGCCACCGGTCACCTGGCCGATCACCAGTGTCGTCCGCCTCAACTGTGCCCGCAGCGGCACGACTACATGGCGGGGATCGAGCGTCGCTCCGGCGGCACCGGGAAGCAGCGGCGTGTAGAGCATGAAGTTCGCCTCGTTCACGAGCGTCACGCGCGCGCTCAGATCTGCCGACAGACGCTCCAAGGCACGCGCGGCATAGAAACCGCCGAAACCGCCACCGGCAATCACGATTTGCATGGCCACGGACAGAGGCTAACGAGTAGCTAATAGGGTGCTGACCGTGCAAAGTGATCTATATGCCTCCGCACTTGCGCCGTTCTTGGCCGAAACCGAGCGCATGCTCCCCAGTCAAGCCGAGATATTCGACGCGCACACACACCTGGGACTCGACGAGGACGGACGTTCGCTTGAGCGCTCAGAACTGCTTGGCTTCCTTGACGAGGCGGGAGCGCGGCGAGCATGTGTCTTCCCCTTGCACGACCCCGACCGCCATCCTGCCTATCGCGTGCCCAACGACCGCGTGCTTACATGGGCGCAGCAGAGTGAAGACAGGCTGATTCCGTTCTGCCGTCTGGATCCCGCCGAAGAACCGCTGAGGGAGGGCGAGCGTTGCCTGAAGGCCGGTGCGCGAGGGATCAAGCTGCATCCGCGCGCACAGGCGTTCGCCTTCGACGGCGCCGAGATGGATGGCATCTTCAAGCTGGCACATGAAGCCGGCGTCCCGATCCTGATTCATGCCGGACGTGGCATGCCGCCGATCGCAGACGGCCTGGCGGACTTGGCGTTGCGCCACCCAGACGTCGTCCTGATCCTGGCGCACGGCGCGATCTGCGATCAGGGCACTCTCGCCACGCGACTGGCCGGGCATCCGGGAATCCTCTACGACACCTCCTGCTTCTTTCCCCTCGACGTGGTCGAGCTGTTCGCACGAGTCCCCGCGGAGCGCATCGTGTTCGCCTCCGACATCCCCTACGGACGGCCTCAGGGAGCTCTCTACCAGGCATTGCGAATCGCCCGGCAGGCCGGCTTGGACGACACGGCGACGAGGGCCGTCCTCGGAACCACGATGGCGGCCCTTTTCGACGGGGGAAAACTGCCTCCGACTCAGCCTGTGCGTCGCGGATCCACGATCACCCTGTCGGGTCGCCTTGCTCGCGTGTACGGCTACTGCAGCCTCACCGGGCCTGCCCTGTTCACGGGCGCCCTCGAGCCCGCCTTGGCGATGCTCGAGATGGCGATCGCAGCGTGCCGCGACCCGCATCCCGAAGCCGACGGCGAGGCGCTGGAAACGATCGCCTTGGCATTGAACGCCGCGAAGGCGCTCCTCGCCACGGAGAACGGCGCCGCGCAGGCGATCGGCCTGCTCTTTCACGCGGTCGTCCGAGCCGCGACGGAGGTTCCCGACCGCGCCTGAGCCGTCCGCGCGCAGGAGCCGATCAGGACGCCACCAGCCACACCGCGGCCCACTCGCCGCTCTCCCGTCGCGTGCGCTCGCGCAGGCCGAGCTGCGCGCCAAAGACACGCGCGATCTCGTCCACCTCCTCTCTGAGCAATCCTCCGGCCAGCAGGTGCGCCGGGGGCGAGAGGATCGTGTGAGCCAGCTCGTGCAGCAGCGGCCGCAGCAGGTTTGCCACCACCACGATCCGTCCGCTCGGGCTGCGAGCCCGATCTGAATCGAGCCAGGGGATGGCTTGCGCGCGCAAGTCCCAGCGTCGCACCTCGATCTCCACCCCGTTCGCCGCCGCGTTGCTCGCCGCCGCCTCGACGCTCTCGCGCTCGTTGTCGAGGCCGAGCACCGGTGCGAACCCGAGCTGCGCGGCGGCGATCGCCAGCACCCCCGAGCCGGTGCCGACGTCGAGCAGCGGCCCTGCGGGAGGCTCGTGCCCGGCGAGCGCCAACAGCAGCTCCAGGCACAGCCGTGTGCTCGCGTGCCCGCCGGTGCCAAACGCCTGACCGGGGTCGATCACGATGTCGTGGACATCCCCCTGTGCGAACGGCCGCGGCGGCTCCCATGGCGGCCGCACATGCAGGGCTGGCATCGTGTGGGAGCGCACGTCCTCGAGCGGGAGGCCAGATGCCTCTCCGAGCCGACCGTCGGGAGGCGCGTTCGCATCCGTCCTTGGCGTCTCGATCAAAACCGAGCGGTGAAACCGCTTCCAGCGCTGATGCCAGTCGTCCGGTATCTCGGTGGTGAGAACCTCCACGAGCGCGTCGCCAACAGCCGCGCGCAGGTCGGGGAGGCAAGGCAGCTCTCCGGGCGCGCCGTACACCGCGTACTCCACAATCCCACGATCGACTTGGATCTCCTCCACCCCGGCCGGCGCGAGGTCCAGGAGCTCGGCCAGGACAAGCTCGGCTTGGTCACGCTGTACGCGCACCGCCAGGCGGATCACACGCTGCCCGGACGCGGCCGGCAAAGACTCCTCACGACGCCGCTCACGCCGCCTGGCTGCCCAGCGCACGCTTCAGCTTGGCGAACACCGACTCGCCCGAGCGCAAGTTCTCGGACGTCAGGGTTCCGTTCAGCTGCTCAAGCAACTCGCGCTGCTCCTCGTTCAAGCGGCGCGGAATCACGACGTTTACGACGACCCGCAAGTCGCCACGTCGACCGCGCTGCAGCGCAGGCATCCCCTTCCCTCGCAGCGTGATGATCTCGCCGGGCTGCGTGCCTGGCGAGAGCTCAACCGAGGCAGCGCCCTCGAGCGTCGGCACCTCGAGCGTCACTCCGAGTGCGGCGGCCGGCGCCGGCACATCCAACGCCGTGAGCAGATCGTCGCCTTCGCGAACGAATCGCTTGTCCTCGCGAACGCCTACGAGCAGATAGAGGTCGCCCGCGGGCGCGCCCGCCTCGCCGGCATGTCCGCGGCCCGACAGGCGGATGCGCTGGCCGTCGGCGATCCCGGCGGGGATCTCCACGTCGAGCTTGCGCCGTCCGACACGCCGTCCACGACCACGGCACTCGTGGCAGGGTTGCGCAGGCACGCGACCGTCGCCGTGACAGGCGTCGCAGGCGATCGTGCGCACCATCTGGCCAAACGGGGTGCGCGTCACCCCCTGCAGCTGCCCGCTCCCGCCACAGCGCTCACAGGTCTCGATCGGGGTTCCCGGCTCGGCTCCGTTGCCGTGGCAATGCTCGCAGCGCTCGGCCGCCTCGAAGGCCACCTCCACCTTGGCTCCCTCGGCGGCTTGGATCAGCTCGATCTGAACCGCCACGGCCACATCACCCCCAGCGGCGGACGCCGAGCGTCCCCCGAACGCGCCACCGCCCCCGAAGAACGCGTCGAACAGATCCCCGATCGACCCGAATCCGTCGAAGTTGGGAGCATATCCACCGGATCTGAGTCCCTCGTGGCCGTATCTGTCGTAGGTGGCGCGACGCTCGGGATCGGAGAGGATCTCATACGCCTCCGCCGCCTCCTTGAACTTCTCCTCGGCATCGGGATCATGAGCATTGACATCCGGGTGCAGCTCTCGCGCCAGCTGGCGAAAGGCCTTCTTGATCTCCTGCTCAGAGGCGGCGCCCTCTACGCCGAGCACCTCGTATGGGTCACGCGGGATCGTTCGGCTCATGACCTGCCCAGCCTGCGGCGCGTATCCAGCTCAGTTCTCGGCATAGGCGTCCTCGACGAAGCGAGAGAGCTCGTGTGCGGCGTCGCGCACGGTTACGATCGCGCTCGCGTAATCCATGCGTACCGGACCGATCACCGAAACAGCGCCCAGCTTGCGCCACGCCACCCCGTAGCCGGTGGCGACCAATGCCAGCGAACGCATCGCCGGGATCTCGTTCTCGCGACCGATCCGCACGTACACGCCGGGCTCCGCCAACGCCGCTCGCAGGACCTCCAGCAGGGCGACACGTCGCTCGAGCAGGCTCATCAGCCCATTGACCTGACCGGTGTCCTCGATCTGTCCGTCTGAGAACAGTCGGGCTGTCCCCTCGACGTAGAGGGTGTCTTGGCCGTCTGAGCCAAGGTCCTCGAAGGCCGGTGCCAGCCGCCGCAGGAAGGCCAGCTCGCGCGGGGACAGGCTCGGATCGACCAGGCGCTGATGGAGCGCGCGGGCGCCCAGACCCAGCCCGACGAGCCGCTCGTTCATATACTCCCCGGCCCAGGTCACGAGCCCTGGATCGACGGCCCCGTCAAATGTGACGAGCATCTTCGAGACGCTGCCGGCGGAGGTGATGATCACGACCATCACCACCTGCGGTTGCAGGGCGAGCACCTCGACATGGCGAATCGTCGCCGAGTTCAGGGAGGGCGCTGAGACGACCGCCAGCAGGTTTGTCATCTGGGAAAGTGTCTCGGTCGTCGCGCGCATCGCCTCCTCGACCTCTCGGCGGATCAACGAGAGCTCCAGTCGGCTCGCGGGGGCAAGGCCATCGCCGGAGGTGAGCATACGATCGACGACATAGCGCTGGCCCGCGTCGGTGGGGATACGACCAGCCGACACGTGAGGATGGGCCAGCAGCCCATGCTCCTCCAGCAGCGCCAACTCGTTTCGCACGGTTGACGGACCGCAGTCCAGATCGGCGTCGGCGGCAAGCGACTTCGAAGCCACCGGTTGCCCTGTCTGCAGATAGTCGTCCACGACCTTGCACAGAATCCGCTCCTGCCGGGAGGTCAGCATGGAGGAGATTGTAGGCGCCGCCGACGTGTGCTCGGGCCCAATGGCCGACCGGCGCGAGCTCGAAGGCTTGGGCAGAGCAGGTTGAGAGGCCGGCCGTGTCGGCTCCTCGCACGGGCCTGCCACAGACGGACCTACGGCGTCAGCTCGGCCTCGGCATTGCGAATGATCTGCTTGCCGGCCTGCTCGGCGACCGTGTCGATCACCACGCGACCGCCGCTCACCTCGCGGACCGTGCCGCTCACGAGGACCTCCTGCTCAGGCACGCCCATGCCTCGAAATTGCACCGAGAGGCGCTTCAGATGCTCGGGACCGCCGGCGGCCTCGGTTTGAGCGCGTGCCACCTGGGCCATCGTCCACAGACCGTGCAGGATCCTTCCGGGCAGTCCGACTGCGCGAGCGAACTCCTCGTCGATGTGGATGGGATTGAAGTCGCCCGAGGCGCCTGCGTAGCGCGCGGTCAGATACTTATCGGGGGTGACCCGCACCTGCGGAATCTCGGCTCCAGGCTGTTGGGTGATCTCCGGTCGATCGGCCATCGTGCTCACACTCCTCGAACGATGTTCGTCCAGGTTCCGCGACATACCTGCTCGCCGCGCTGGTTGGTCGAGAGCGACTCGAACACGTAGTAGCCGCGACCGTCGCGCTCGGAGATGTCCTTGACACTGCCCACCGTGGTGATCTCATCCCCGGCGACGACCACTGGACCCCATTCGAACTCCTGGCCCCCATGGACCATCAGCGCGAAGTTCAATTCGATCTCCGGATCGAACAACGGTGGACCCATCGAGGGAGCGCAGTAGACGACCGCGAACATCGGCGGAGCCACTACGTCCGCGTAGCCAGCGGCGCGAGCCGCCTGCACGTCCAGATGCAATGGGTCAGTCTCGCCGACCGCGCGGGCGTACTCCTTGATCTTCTCCCTGCCCACCGCGTAGAGGGTGGGCTCGTAGGTCTTGCCGACCGCTTGGGTATTGACTGGCACTTGGGGGACTCCTTGGAGGCGGATCTGTTGAGCTGCTGGCGCGCGGCAGTCTAACGCGCACTGCGCTCGGCGGTGCGTCCGAGGCCGAGGCCAAGACGCAGTCCAAGCCGCCGAGCGTGTCACAGGGGGTCTTAAATACAAAAAAGCGCCATGGCAACAGCGGAAACCAGTTTCATGTCTCCGCCGTTGCCATGTAGCGCTTCTCTCGAAGCCGTCGCTGGGTCTCCGCTTAGAAGACGAGGTCGTCGTCAGTGTCGGCGCCAACACCGACGAGCTCGCGCTCCTCATGACTCTCGCTGATACCCCCGCCATTGCCCGGCTCGTCCCCTCCCTGCTGAGCCGTCGCCGACCGCTCCCCGGGGGCGTCGAGGAACAGGACCGTGTCGGCGACTACGCTCACCGCCTGGCGCTTCTGCTGGTCTGAGGTCTCCCACTCGCGCCACTCGAGCCGGCCGTCGATCGCGACGCGGCTGCCCTTGTGCGTGTAGCGGTTGACGCTCTCGGCCGCGCCGTTGTAGACGCTCACGTCGAAGAAATTCGGCTTCTCCTGGTAGGTCCCCTCAGCATCGCGTCGACTCGAGTTGCAAGCCAGCCGCAGAATGCACACGCTGATGCCCGAAGGCAGCGCACGCAGCTCGGGGTCCTTTGTGAGGCGTCCTACCAACACGACTCGATTGATGGTGAAGCTAGACATGGATGATCTCCGTTGGTCGGTGATTGATCCCCCGCAAACGAAACTACGCATCGCTTGGGACGGTTCTCTCGGTCGCTGTCGCACAGGTCACACCCGTCTCGGTCAAGACCTCGACCGGAACCACGACGATCGCCTCGCCGGCGCGGGTCTGCTCGATTGCCCGACTCACCGCACGATGCGCGGCAGGTGAAGCGAGGTAGAGCACACCCGCCACACAACGACAGCGTGCCCATGCTCTGCATATGTCTGTCAAACGGCGAGGCGCCTTGACGGTCAGCTCTACCTCTACGGCAACCGGCAGGGCGGTCCGCTCCTCGAGGTTTCGCGGCCAAAGGACGAGATCCGGGCGATGCAGCATCGGCCCACCATCCGGTCCGCTGCCGAGACGAGCACTCGCAAGCGGAACGCCGCGCTCGCGCTCGTCTCGGCGTAGCTCGCGCTCGCCGAGCACCAGGTGATCTGGATAGCAGCGCTCCAAGATGGCGGCCGCCAAAGCACACACGCTCAGGTGATGGGCGTTGAACGCGCTCACGCGGCACGGCTCGAGTCCACGTGGAGCGGTGATACGCAACCCAGCTCGGGTTGCTCTGTACAACGCCGGCCGCTCGGCGAGCGGCCGCATGCGCGACAGCCACCCGACCTGCTCGAGGATTCCCAGGCGGGCACGAGCGGAAGCGATGGTGATTCCCTGACGAACCGCCAAGGCCTCGGCGGTGATGGCGCCCATGCGTGCAATCCACCCTACGATCGCCATCCGCTCAGGCGAGGGCGCGGGATCGGTTCGGACCATGTGGTCCTCCTTGTTTTGATTTTGAAGACGTCAGCGACGCCCGAGCGAGAAGATCCGCGCGATGCTCACACTGCCACCGTCGGACAGTCCGATCAGGGCGGCCCAGCCTTGAGGCAGACTCATGATCTGCTCAGCCCGCAGTGCGTTCTCGAGGTCTCGCGTACGGGTGCGACCGCCGTCGCCATGCTGTGAAGTCCTCCAGACGCCACGGGTTTCGGTCATGCTCGAGATCAGCTCGGCTGACGCCGGAACCACCTGACGGTGTACTACCAGCACAGATAGGTTGCCCATGACCTGCTCTAGCAACGTCTCCCTGCCGGGCACCCGAATATCGGAGAGCTCCTGCGTGCCCAGCACGAGACTCACACCCGCGCCGCCGGCTCTGCCGAACAGCCCTACGATTCGCTCAGGGACGATCGCCGAAAACTCGTCGATCACCACCAACGTTGACTGCGGGCGCCCCTGTAGCGCCGCGACCATCGTCTGCAGGTCCTGCACGATCGCCGCGCCCAGCATCTGCGCTAGCAACGGGCGATTGTCGGCTTGCAGATCGAGATACACGACCGCCCGTGCTTGCGCCGCATCGAGCAGGTCGAGTCGCTCGGCGTCCGCCGTCTGCGGATCGAGCCAGGGTCCGATGTCAGACTCGGCCATGATCGCCAGGCGATCGCGCACGCCCGCCAGATCGCTCCGCTGACGCGGGGTGAGAGAGTCGAGGTAATCGTGCACCCTCTGTCCGTCTGGCTCGGGCAGGCCGCGCGTGAGCACCTCAAGCCGAGAGGGGTCGAGATGCTGCACCAGGGCGTCGAGGCTGACCTCGACCCCTGCCTTGCGCAGCACGCGTACCTCATGACCGAGATAGCGCTGGGCCTGACGCAGGTAGTGGGGCTCCGTGAAGCGCTCGCCGGCCAACACCTTGTCGGCGATCTCGGTCTCGCTGCCACGAGCGTATGGGTTGTATACGGACGGGCCATGCGGCGTCCATTCGACGAACGGCCTGCCCGCGGCCTGAGCGGCGGTGCGCAGTTGAAGACGCAGATTCCGGTCACCCTTTGGATCGACCACGATCGCACCCATGCCGTGCTCGATCGCGCGCGCCGACATCCATGTCATCGTGACCGTCTTGCCCGAGCGGGTGGCACCGACCACGAGCGTATGAGTGCCTTCAGCTTGACCGCCGAGTCGAATCGAGACGGGGCGGCGATTCGACTCCTGTCCGACGATCAGCCGGTCGCCGCGAAACCAGTTCGCGTTGGCAGGGTCGATCGCATCCTGAGAAGCCCATTCCTGCCGCAGCTTCGAAAGAACTCTCTGGCCGATCGCGCGCAGCGCATCGACGGGTCCCCGCCGGTTCGCAGCGATCGCGGCCAGGTCGGCGCCCGCATCGATCTCTTCCCGCTGCCAGCGACGGGAGCGGGCGGTGGCGCTGAGCGCGGCGATGCCCAGCGTCCATGCCAACCCGCCGAGGACAGGGCGTGTAAGCGCGACGACGGCAACGCCTGCGACACCCCAGCTCCAGCGCAGGTTCCGGTGGTGCATCAGCTTTGCGAAGATCAAGCCGATCGCCACCCCGAGCATGCCGTGTACCGCAGTGGTGGTTAGCCAGTGGATGACCTGCTCAAGTGGTTCCAGCGGGTTGATCCCTTGTTCGGGAGATGGATTTGACGATCGCATTGCGCGACTCCTTTCTGGAAACGACCCCGCCGCAAAGCCGGTCGTGGAGACCCGCTTGACGAGGTGGCCTGTTGGTTAACGAGCGACGGCGAACCCGAGGGTCCGCCGTCACGATGTGCTGCATGACAGGCCGTTCGACCCGTCAAGACTTCCTTGCCGGCCCGCGCGGAGCCATGAAGCTCGGGTCGGTCTCTGGCTCTGAGCAGACCGCGGTCCGGCTCTAAGGCGGCCTCGTTCTCGTTCGGCCGCCTGGGGAGCGTGGTTAGCTCGCGAGACTCAGATCAGCCTGTAGCCGATCCCCCACACGTTGATCACCCAGCGACAATCGTCGTCCACGTCGAGCTTGCGGCGCAGACGGCTGGCATGACTGTCGAGGGTGCGCGTCGAGCCGCTGGACCTGTAACCCCACACCGCCCGAAGCAGCTCATCCTTGGCGTACACGCGCTGCGGATCCTGAGCCAGATGCAACAGCAGCTCGAACTCGAGCCGCCGCAGGGCCACATCTCTGCCATGGATGGCCACGGCGTGCGTGCGCGGATCGATCGAGAGCGGGCCGATGCGCAGCGGACGCCGGCAACCGGCGGCGCATGCGGTGCGACGCAGAATCGCCCTCAGACGGGCTCTCAGCTCGAGGTAAGGAGCAGCGCGGGGCAAGTAATCGTCGGCGCCTGCCTCGAAGGCTCGCAACAGATCCAACTCTCGGGCCTGCGCGCCGAGGACGATGGCAGGCAGCTCCTGCTCCCACGGCGCGGACCGGCGATCGGACCTCCGTATTTCGTTCAGCAGCTCGAGCGCCCCGCGCGGCGGGTCGAATCCACCGAGCATCACCAGTCGGGGCAGGCGTGCACTTGCCAGTATTCGCGCATGCTCGGCGCTGAGCGCGAGCTCGGTCGGATAACCATCGGCGGTCAGTTGCTCGACGAGCGCCCTGCCGAGACTCGGATCGGACTCCACAATGAGAATCGGGCCCGCGCCATTGCCATGCCCGCCACGCAGGCGCATCCCAGGCTCGGCGCGAATGCCGAGCAGCGTGGGAGAACCGTCTGACCCGGCATGTGCAGAGACGGAAGCGAGCGGTCGCCGGGCCCTCATCCCAGCTCCACTTCGCGCGGACTGAGCCCAAGACCGCTGCGCGCGATCAGCGCGAGCACGTCGCTGTGGATCCATGGAGTGGGCGTGCTCGCGCCGCCCTCGGGGAGGATTCCGAGCCGTCGGGCCAACCAGCTCGTCTCACCGCTTTCATTGCCTTTGGAATCCCGCTTGACTCGCCCACAGCGGATCGCTATCTCGCTCATGCTCAACCCCTGACGCTCGATGACTGCGAGCGTCGCTTGGCGAAGACGTCGGTTGAGCACGATCGGACTCTCCTGGACCCTTGTGAGCTCGGCCCTCAGGATCGTGGTCGAGACATCGCAATCCTCGTGATGGCGCGCGAGCGCCTCGAACGTGAAGGCACATATGGGCTCATAGCTCTCAAGCGACGCAACCGCCTCGCGAACGCTCACCGGCACGGGCGCCTCCGTCGTGCGTCGTGGATGCCGCTGCCAGCGAAGCTCCGGGATCGACATTTCCCTGCGCGCGAGCCGCTCGAGTCGATAGCAAGCACCGTTACGATCATGCAGCTCGGCATGGTCCTGGGCGATCGACGACTCCAATCGACCGTCATTCGCGTCGAGTAGAGGCGGGATCTCGAAGTCCTCTGGGGTCACTGCTCGACAGCGATGGCGACTCCCATGCGTCTCCTCGAGGTAGCGTCGGCAGACCAGCGCCGCGTTGCCGGCGGGCTCGTCGGCCGCCAAGTGCGCCACGAGCCTGCGATCGCCCAACGTGATGGCGTCGCGGTCCACGATCAGACGACTTCCGGCGTAGCCGTCGTGAACCACCACTTCCCGAGCACGTCCTGCCGAGTCGCAGTAGCGATCGAGTCGATGACGCTCTTCTTGCGAGCCACGCGCGAGACGCGGTGAAAGACGGGCGAATCGCTTCGATGGGCCGCTGTCGCGGTGAGACGATCGATGATCGATGGGTGACTGGAGCGGGATCGTGGACGTCATGGCTTCTCCTGCGCGAGGTTGATGGGTGGCCGTTGGAGCAGGCTTGTAGGAGCCGATCGCGCGACCGTCAAGACACCGGAGCGAACGGAAGCGGGAACGGCACAATCTTCCGAGAGCCCCTTAAGGGGTCTCGGAGATCTCAGCTTTGCTCGATCTCGGCGGCAAAGTTGGCGCGAAAACGCTCGCCGGGCAATGTTCGATCGAGTCTCGGAGGGTCGGCCGACTGGCACTGCGAAAGTCGGTCGGACACGCCGCGACGATGTCTAGAAGGGCAGAGTCTCGCTCAGCGAGAGCTCCTCCGAACGATCCTGGCGATCCATCCGATCTGAGGTGAAGCGACGATGCGGGTCGGCGTGAGCCGAATGGCTTAGGTAAGCGAGTAGAGAGGCGACGATGGTAATCCCCAGAGCATCTGCCCATAGGTCAGGCGCTCTCGCCCAGGCTCCCTACGCGCGGCGCCGCCCTCGGAGATCACAAATATCTGGCTCCGTAAAGCCGAACCGCGTCCGCCCAGCACGCAGTCGCCCGATGCGCTCACGGCCGGGCGACTGCGCTGAACTCCGCCCGCGGGCAGCGGTAACTGCACGCCAACGAGAGGCAGCGGCCGAGCAGACCGGGCAAATGCATGAATGTTTGCCCGCCAACTCTTCACCACTCCTCGACGGAGCCGACCAAGGATTACTCCCGGCTCGGCGCAAGCAGGTTCCGCGACTTGGCTACCGGCTCGCGTGCGCGCGGATCGCCGTGCGCGATGGAAACACGTACGTCGGGCGGTAACGAAGAAACGCCATATCCGCGCAACAGTCCTTCGTGCGCGTCGCGCTCGGCCACGAACAGGATGCCCTCGCGGCCCGGGTACTCCCAATCGGCTGGGTACTCCCCGGCGTATGCGCGGCAGGAGGTCAACAGCGCGTCGGCTCGTCTGGCGCACTCTCGTGCACGAGCCCGATCGCGGCACACGAACACAACCGCTGGCGGCCCCCCCAGCCGGCGTCCGTAGCGAGTCGTGTGCACCGACCAGCCCGCCAAGAGATGGTCATAGCGCTCGAGCTTCCCCGCCCCTAGGCCTTGGGGAAGGCGGTCGTCGAGCTCCACAAGCAGATCGACCGTGCCTCCCGACGCCGACGAGCCGGCGCCCGCCTCAAGACCGACGCGCTCCTTCTGGCGCCCTGACAGCTCGATCGTCGCATCGGGACGCACGGTCTCAAAGCTCTCCACCTGCACCCGCTTGCCCATCGGGTCGGTCCTCAGGAATTCGTGCGGCACTCGGCCACCCGGCAGACTTAGGTCGGCGGGACCGAGCGCCTTGCGACCCTCTGAGGTCGACCGAGTCGGCGGTGAGAGCACCGACTCTCGAGCTCCGCGCAACCTCAGCGGCGCACCGAGGGCATGCCCCAGCGCAAGCGCCCAGCCTGCCACATGCACATCGTGACGAGCCTGGCCAAGCAATCGCTCGCCGCTCCTCGCCGCGGGCGACGGTGATGCAAACAGTACGTCAACCTCCGACTCCTCCAGCGCGATCGCGCGGTCGCTAGCGTGAAGCAGCCGCAGACCCATGGGTGTGATCGCGTAACACATCGGCACCCCTCCTCCATCGGATCGATGGAACTGAAAGCGCCTCACCAGCCCGGCATCGGACAGTCGCTTCAAGCGACGCTGCGTCGTGGTCGAGGCTCGTCCGGCGTTGAAACGACGATGTAGCTGGCTGCTGAGCATGTGGCGCATGCTCGCCACTAGCGCCAGAATCTCTATGTCGAGTGGCTCCGGATCGAGCGAGCGCGCCTGCTGCACCGGCTTGGCCCAGCGCACGCTGTGCGAGCCGTCGAGATCGACCAGCTCGCCATAGCTGCCCGGAGGATCTCCGTTGGCTCGCTCAATCGAAGCCCTTCCGGACCCGTGCTCTTCGTATGCGCCTGCCTTGGGGTCATCCAGCTGAGAGTCATTGCTCCCGGTATCCGATCCAGTTCGATCGCGCTCAGATCTCCCGTCGGCGCCTCCTCGGCGCTCGCGATCCCAATGCGGCTGGCGCAAATCGGTGCGATAGCACCCCCCGCGCTCTGCTTGGCGCGCGGCATGCAACGCCACTCGCTCCGGGTCGACGCGCAGCGGAATCGTTTCGGCCACGAACGGAGACTGCCGGCCCTCTGGAGTGCTCCAGCTAGCTATCGCGTGGTGCCGTGGCAGGTGCAGCCGAGCATCCGGATGGCCAAGCGCGGAGAGATGCTGAATACCGGGACGCACGCTGTCGGAGAATTCGGCCATCGTCAGCTCGACCGCCGCTCGCGCGTCGCGCACCGAGGCCGTCGCGAAATACACGCGGTGGGCAAAGAGCGCGTCGAGCTGGTCGCGCACCTCGCGCTCGACCCACTGCGCCTCGGTCTGCCAGCAGGCCACCGTCTCCAAGCCCGCCGAGCGCTTCAGCGCCATCGTTTCGGCGAACCCCCGGTTGAGCACCAACGGCGCCTCGTCGACCTTCAAGGAGACCGCAACACGCCGCTCCTGGGGCACGAGATCCTGCTGTCGGGCGAGAGCCGCGTCGAGCATGCCGACGAGCAGCTGCATCAAAACGGATGTATTTCCCGCGCCCATCGCGCCCAAGGCGCCCTTCACGACGAGCACCTCCTGCTCGGCGATCACTCGGTCGAAGTCGACTCGTAGCGAGTCGTTCAACAACACGCGCTTGATCGACTGCGAGTTGAGCAAACGCGCGAGCTTGTTCACCGGAGCATCGAGCTTGGCCGTCGTCATGCTGCGCGCATCCGCCAGCTGTGCCGTGAGCTCGGCGGTGAAAAACTCAGAGATCTCCTTGAACTCGGGCAGAGCCCGCACCCGTGCCCCTACCCGTCCTCGGTAGGAGTAGCCCTCCTCACCGACCGACAGCAGCCGCGCTGCGTCCCACAGCGTCGACTCGCGGTCATACGCCAGCACCGCGATGATCGCGTTGCGCAGATAGCGATCTGACGAGGCTCTGATGTCTGCATCGGTAAAGAGATGCTTCAGCGCGGCCACCACGTAGTCGGCGATCACATCCGCTGGAGCATCGACGGCGAGCGGATTGAACCCGCATGTGGGATGGGCAAGGTCCAGGAGTGTGCACGTCCGCTCGGGCGGCACGAGGCTCACCGCCGCCTCGGCCGCGTCGCCCTTGGGATCGAGCACGATCACCGCACAGCGCTCCCTACGCAGATCCTCGGCCACGGTGGCCACTAGATAACTCGACTTTCCCTGCTCCACGGTCCCGGGAACGGCCGTGTTCTGCTTACGCATCTCCGGATGGATCGAGACTGCTCCAAAGGCGTCGCGCAGAGTGCCGATGCCGTCTTTCGGGCGCATGATCGCCGGAGGCGCGGGCGCCACCGGCAGGACGCCGCGAGCGAAGGGAACGGTCGAGTAGTCGATCGACGGCAGATGCCACAGGGCGGCCAGCTCCGTGGAGGCGAACACGTTCTTGTGAAAAGACGGCAGCGGATTGCCCTCGCCGCGCCGCACGCGGCGTCCATACAGACCAAGCAGTCCGTGACGCACGGCCGTCCCGCGCTCGACCAGGCGATTCTCCGCCTCCCCGACGCGCAGCTCCGAGGCGATCCGCTCGCACTGTTCACGATCTGTCGCGATCACACGCAGGTCGACGAAGAACAACGGACGGTGCTGGACGTCCAAGCCGCCACGCAACTCGCTGTCCTCAACCATCGAGCGGTCGCGCACCTCCAGGTGGCCTCTACGCTCACGCGACAAGTGCGCCTCGTGGTGCTTGTACAGCCGCTTCGCGTGACGCTCGAACAGCGCCGGCGTGGGTGTGATCGCGATCTGTACGAACGCGTCGCTCGCGCAAGCACCCATCACGGTCATTAGCCGGTTCATCGCAGGCTCGCGCTCGTGCTCAAAGCGATCGAGCACCTTTGCGCGCTTGATGAACTCCGCGTGCTTCTTCAGCCGCACCACGGCCGGGGGCTGATCGGGCAGGCGGTGCTCGAGCACAAGACGACAGTTCGGATAGGCAGTGCGCAGGGCCGCCTCGACCATGCTTTCTAGGCCCGCAGGGCAGGTGACCGCCAGCCAGGTCGAGGCCGCCGTCGAGCTACCCGAAGAGCCGTGGAGCCCAATCGACCCCTCTCCGGCGTGGCTGCGGGAAGAGCGATCCTTGTCGCCCGCTCCCGACATCTCCAGGTCCGACCGGTCCGATGCGCCGGCGTGGTGCACCTCGAGCGCCACCGAGGGCTGACCCTGCACCAGGCGTCGCCACCAGCGGCCCAGCAGGCGCTTGTGAAGCGCCTCGAACATCGACACCACGGCCTCCGCCCCGGCCCTGTCGGTGCGATACGTCTCCACCCGCATCCGCACATAGCGACGTCGGCGCCGGACACGCAGGCGCGCAGTCGCGGTCATTGCCCCCAGAATGAGCGCAGACAGGACCAGGAGCCTCGTCAAGAAGACTCCCCCAGGGGCCCACCTCCACGTCGTGCTCGTCTCGGTGGCGAGGACTCCCAGCAGGGAGCTAGCCGTCAGATGTCCGGCGCTTGAGACGACGTCCGGGGCCGTGGTTCCACGCAGCGCGGCCCCGATGCCGCCGTGGAGCAGCCATCCGGTCGAAGCGAGAAGTACGACGAGGGCGCTCAGGCCAAGCAGCCGCCACAGCAGAAAGCGAAGCACGTGTCCTCTCCTCCGACCGGCAAGGACAAGCGGGACGCCCGCGCCCAAGCATCTGACCGGCCGTGTCCTTCAGCAGGCCGGCCGCGTCGCACCGACCGACAGAACCGTCCCAAGGCCCTGCTCAAATCTACGTCCGCGACCCAGCTCACGACTCAAGCTCGAACTCTCAACCATCGAGAAACCAAGCGGATGAGAACAGGCCATTTCCACTCGGAGCTCGCTCCTCCAAAGCCGGCTGGGCATCGACTTCGTCTGCGCCAGGCCGTGGCCTGCCTAGGGCTACTGGCGGTAGGCGCTGTCGCAACCGCCGGTGCGGATGCCGCGACTATCACCTTCGGCAGCCCGCTTTCGGTCGCAGCGACCAAGGACACAGCTCATGACCTGAACTACAGCGGCAGCGACACTCAGCTGCCCGGGTCGATCTTCCACAATCCCCACGATGGCGCCGATACGGCACTGTGGAACGTGCAGATGGCCGGCGGCAATCCCACGGCTCCGGCATCGGGACAGATCGTGAGCGTGAGCATCAAGGGATGTGCTCAATCGAACGGCCCGCCGCCCCTCACGCAGATCCACTTCCAAGACCTGGCTCCTCAACAGGGAGGCGCTGTGAAGGTCAACGTGACCACCCAAGCCTTCGACATCCCAATCTGTGGTCAGGAAGGCGCCGGCGGCGACACGGTGAGCACCTACCGACCGACCAACTTCTGTGTTGCCCAAGGAGATTACGTCGACTTCAACGACGAGGGCGGATTCGTCCCGAGCCCTACGACGCCGCCGTACCCAAGCGGCGTTCCCTACATGGTCATCGGTTCGGTTGCCGGATCGACGATGGACTCCTTCATCCGCAACGGCGGGGTTGGCAACGGTACAACGTTCTCTCCCAGCGACACCACCTATCACGACGGCTTCGCTTCGAATGCCAACGAGGAACTGCTACTTCAGGCGACGCTCGCTACCGACGCGGACGCTACCCCCCTGTGCCCCGGGGGTACGAAGGGGGCGCAACCTGGACCCCCGCTTGCTTCTCACCGCCGCCCGGGACCGCTCGTCACGCTGCCGGGCCCACAACTCGACGGCATGAACTCCAAGGGCGTGGTACGAGTCGTGATCTATTGCCACGCGCGGTCAGGCGCCTGCTCTGGGCTTCTGACACTCAGCTCGAAGGCCAGTCGTCGCTTTCACTCGGTGCTCCTGGGAACCGCGCCGTTCTCAGTCCCTGCGCTGCACACCGGGAGGGTCATGGTGCACCTAGACTCACGCGCTCGACGCCTGGTGAGCAAGACCAGGGGACGCCTCGGCGTGGACGTCACGATGACGGGTGGGGATAGCGTCGCGGGGCCAATCGCGATCAAAGCATCGATCGCGCTGCGCGGCGGGAGCAAGCACTAGCGTTGGATTGGAGCGCACCTGCACGCCACCGGTCAGTGAGGCCGAGTGGCTCGCTCGACCTGTCCGCCGCGCTCGGTCAAATGCCATGCATTGGAGGCGCCCTTCTCCTGGCCGTCGCCGGTGTTTTCGACCAGCTTCAACCGTGACAGCCGCGTCAGGAGCTTTGAGATCTGGCCCTGGTCGGCGATACCCGAGCCTTCCGCGATCTCGCGGTTACTCGCGCCTGGATGCTCCCCGATCACCGTGAGTACCCGGACCGTGCGGTAGGTCAGGCGCATCTCCAAGCCCTCGAGCGGATCTTTGCTCCTTGCACGCACCTCTCGAGGTTTGTCTCGTCGGACCTCAAGCGGCGGCCTGCTCAGCTCTCTGCCGGCCGCCCTCGATCCGAGATAGGGCAGCGCGATCATGCTCATCAACGGACGCAGAAGATCGGTGAGTGGCTTCCCGCCACCCTCGAGCAGGCGTGTATGGAGCACAGCGAAGACAGCTCCGATGATGCCTTCGGCCGTGACCTCCGGCGGTTCGCGAGTGGCGTTTGTGACCGAACGACCGCGATCAACGACCTCGGCAAGTTCCTCAAGCACCTGCGCCCGATGCTCGAGCACTCTGGCACCAGCCCCGAGCGACTCGACCACACACAGCTTCGCAAGGCCCGGCTCGTCATCCATGAAGATCAGCAGCCTGGCCAGGGCCGAACGGATACCGTCCCGCCATCCGGTCTCGCGCTCGTAGGCCTCACTGACCGGAACACGTGCCTGGGCAACTGCTTGTTCGAATGCCGCGAGAAAGCAGTCCTCGCGGTCCGCGAATACGTCGTAGAAGGTCTTGCGGGACACCTTGGCACGACCGATGACCTGCGCGACGGTCATCTGTGCGTAGCCCATCTCCTCGACCACCTCGACTGCGGCCGCGAGCATGCGGCTGCGCTGAATCTCCGTCACCTGCCCGCGAGGGAGTCCGTTGGGGCCCGGACGCAACCGCGGGGTCGACGTGCGCGTCTTGTCAGTAGAAGCCATCTCTCCTGCCTAATCGTCCTGTTCAACTTTGGAAAAAGAGCAACCTGCCCGCTCGGGCCACGGCGGCCGGCAGACTCGCGCTGGACAGGCCCAAAAGCCGCCAGGCGCGTATACGAGAGGTTCATAGGTCCGGCTCCTCAAGTCGAGACGCGTCTCCTACTTTTTTCTGCTGGTTAGAATGGCCTTCCGGCACAGCCATCCCACGATGCTTCGGCACCAGGCAAACCGAAAGCGGCTCCCGATTCGTCCCGCGAAAGCGCAAAAGCCTCACCAGCCGCGCTGTAGGCCCATTTGACGAGGCCTAAAAACCGATTAGAATTCGTGCAGATCGGTGGCTCGGCATGGATGCAAGGACATCTTCGCGGCGGCGCACCTCCAGCAAACGAGGGAGAAGGGGACACGGTGATCTGCCGCGTGTTTGCAGCTCGGCCAAAGCGCCTGCGGCAGCTGGGACTCGGCGTCATCGTCGGGGTGATGTTCGCCGTGATGGGTCCCGGCTCGGCGTTGGCGGAAGTGACGGGTGCCGCCGACAGCCTGCGCACGGGCTGGTATCCGGATGAGCCCTCGCTGACACCGGCGTTGCTGAGCGGCGGAAGCTTCCAGCAAGTCTTCAACCGTGCCCTCCAGGGTCAGATATATGCCCAGCCGCTGGTCGCGAACGGGACGCTGCTCGTCGCGACCGAGGACAACTGGATCTACGGCCTTGACCCCAACTCAGGAGCAGTGCGCTGGGAAAAGCAGCTGGGGACGCCGGTTCAATCCGAAGTGGCCCCGATCGAATGCCCGGATCTCGCGCCGCGCATCGGGATCACGGGCACACCGGTGATCGACACGGAACACGACATCGCCTACCTCGCCTCCAACAGCTACGAACCGGGCGGCTCCAAATCGATCGCCTGGTACATGCACGCGGTCGAACTGTCGAGCGGCAACGAGGTCCAGGGCTTTCCCGTCAAGATCACAGGCAAAGCGACGAACCTCCCCAGTGTGGAATTCGAAGCGGCCCAGGAGCTGCAGCGGCCGGGGCTGCTGATGATGAACGGCGTCGTCTACGCCGGGTTCGGCAGCCACTGCGACAAAGGCCCTTACCACGGCTGGATAGCGGGCGTGTCTACCTCGGGGCAGCTCACGACGATGTGGGCCTCGTCGAAGAAAGGAGGCTCGATCTGGCAATCGGGTGGCGGGCTGATCTCCGACGGCCCCGGACAGATCCTCTTCAGCACCGGCAACGGCGAAGGGAATCCCGGCGAAGGAGATCCCAAACAAGGCAAAGGAAAGGAACCGCCGGAAGACCTCGGCGACTCGGTCGTCCGAGTCGCCGTGCAGCCAGATGGCAGTCTGAAGGCCAGCGACTTCTTTTCGCCGTCGAACAACTTTGAACTCGACAAAGAAGACCTTGACCTCGGCTCGGCGGCACCGATCGCGCTCCCATCCCAGTTCGGCACCGCGAGTATCCCCAACCTACTCGTCCAACCGAGCAAGAAGGGCGACCTCTACCTGCTCAACCGCGACGAACTCGGAGGCATGGGCCAGGGCCTGGGAGGCACGGACAAGGTCATCCAAAACGTCGGAAAATACGGCGGCGTGTGGGATGGCTCAACCGTGTGGCCAGGCGACGGAAACTACGTTTACGTACCTGGCGTAGCGCCTTACGGCACCGGCGCCACCGCAGGAGGAGCGATTGACAGGCTTCGCTTCTTCAAATACGGCGTCGACGTAGAAGGCAAACCCAGCCTCTCGCTCGCCGCGGAAAGTCCGGAAGAATTCGCATTCGGATCCGGCTCGCCCATCGTCACGTCCAACGGCACCACCAACGGCACGGGGATTCTATGGCTCACGCAGTGCCCGCCCGCATTTCCGGCGAGCTGCAAAGAATCCAAGCTGCGCGCCTACAGCGCAGTACCGGTCGCAGGGGCGCCGCAGGCGCTCTTCAGCGAATCGATCGGACAGGCCACAAAGTTCTCCCGCCCCGACGCGAGCAACAGCCACGTCTATGTCGGCAACCGAGAAGGCCACATCTTCGGCTTCAGCGGCCCGTCGCTCACACCGTCCACTACCTCGCTCGCCTTCGGTGCAGTGGCTGTCGGCAGTCGAATCATCCGCCAGGTGACGTTCACGAACACGGGAAGAAAGCTCAAAATCAGCGCTGTACGTCCGCCGTCCGCTCCCTTTAACGCGACCGGCTTGCCGCCGGTGGGCTCCACCATCGAACCCGGCCAGACGATCACCGTTGAAGTCGCGTTTCAAGCTTCGGCGCTCGGTATCTTCACAGGGTCGCTCGGCCTCACGACCGAAGCGGGAGAAACCAACATCGGCCTTTCGGGCTCTGCCGCGGAATCGTCGCCGGCGCCGCCGGTGACAGGATCGGCAGCCCCGCTCACGCAGATCCCCGCATCGCTGAACGGCGTCGTGTCGTCCGCTCAGACAGGCAAGCCATCCTCGGGGCCGGATGTCAAGCTCGCGAGCACGTCACTAACGGCCAGCTCATCGGGCACTCTCACTGTCAAGGTGACCTGTCCGGCCAGTGAGAGCAGCTGCACCGGCACGATCATGTTGCGTACCATCGCGGCCGTCGTCGTCAGCGTGGCGGGCCATCGATCCAAGAGGCCCAAGGCCGCGATCTTGACCCTGGCCGTGGGCTCATTCAGTGTCGCCGGTGGGCGAACGGCGACACTCAAGCTGCACATGTCGGCCAAGGCACGCGCCCTGCTCGCACGCTCGCACGTGCTGCGCGCGCGAGCGACAATCATCACCCGTGACACCAACGGGGGAACTCATACCGTGCAGACCATCGTCACCATCCGAGCGGCGAAGGCTAGACACCGCCGCTGAGCCATCCATCCGCTGACTGGCTGCACCTTGCTGCGTATGGCCGATCAAGAAAAAGCCCCGCTAACAGGACTTTGTGGAGTACCGCTACCGGGATTCGAACCCGGGTTTCCGCCATGAGAGGGCGGCGTCCTAGTCCCCTGGACGATAGCGGCGCGCAATCCGTCAGGCCGAGGCTAGCAAAGCGACCCGGCGACTATTGTCCCACATCCCCCCTGGGATCCGTCCCGCACCCGAAGGAGCCAGCGTCCTCGCGGCTCGCCATACGGCGGGTGCGATATCTTCGCTCCCGCACCGGCACGCGGATGTGGCGGAATTGGTAGACGCGCACGGTTCAGGTCCGTGTCTGGGAGACCAGGTGGAGGTTCGAGTCCTCTCATCCGCATTGAGAGCCCTGCACAGCGGACCCGCTATTCAGGATTGAGCTCCACCGGCCCGTTCCGAGGCGCTAGTCGGTCCACCAGTCCTGAATCACCTCACCGTCCCCGTCGTGGCGCGGGCCGAACGCCAGCACCTCGATTCCATTGGGTCCAGCCTCGAACGCACGCACCACCTTGGGTGCCACGCGGATCGCGTCGAGCGCCTCCACGGTAACGATCTCATCGTCGAGCTTGATGCGTCCGGAGCCCGCCAGAACGACGTAGACCTCCTCCGCTGCCTCATGCTTGTGGGCGAAAGCCTGCCGCTTGCCGGCCCTGATGCGGTGGAGGCTGACGCCAGTGGCCTCGGCCTCCAGGTCATTCTTCGCGAAGCGAGCTTCCTGTATCGCCTCAAATCCGAATTTGCTCGCTGAATCCTCTACCTCGGTGAGCTTCTTGAGCGTAAAAGGACTAGCCATCAGATTTCCTTCCAGTCATCAGCGCCCTCTCCGCCTCGAGCGTCGCTGCGACCGCCGGCGGGAAGGGCCGGCGATCGCTCGCGAAAACCTCTTTGCTGCGCGCCCTCTCAAGCGCGTAGCTCAGCGCCCATCATCGCCGGCGCTGACGACGCTGCACCATTACGATCGAGAAGCCAGCGGCGACCAGGAGAAGGCCCATGCCTACGCTCCACCGAAGGTCGAGACCTGTGCGCGGCAACGTCGCGCTTTTCGTGCTTTCCGCAGGTGCGCTGCTGGCGGTCGCAGGCGCAGATTTGCTTTCAGCTTTCGAAGGTGAGGTCCCCGTAGCCGGTTTTACTTGCGTGGTCGGGGTCTGACCGTAGTTGCTGGTGCCACTGGATCCAGCAGCGAGGGCCGGCGCCGCGGGCGCCATCGCCAACAGCATCGTCACCGGAAGAACCAGCAGTTTGCGCATCGCGCGAGAGGACCCTCTCCCAATCAGTGTCGTGCCAGTCGCCTGCGGCCTACTCGAGGCCATCTTGGTCCGAGTCATGCCAACCTCCGTTCGTGGATCTGATGTGTGCGCGGCCCGCACCCGGGCCTGCTTTTCGTGATTTCGAGGATGATTCTATTGACAAAGCATCATCTCTGGGTTGAGTTAAGGCGAAGGACGCCTCGCAGCCCAAGGTCTATCAACTACGCCGGTCGCCCGTAGATACCTGCATCCGCCCCTTGAGCGACCCGTCCCCGAGCATTCGCCGCAGCACCTTCTTGTCGAACTTTCCCACGCTCGTCTTGGGTATCTCGTCGATGAACGCGAACTCGTCCGGAAGCCACCACTTGGCCACTCGCGTCCGCAAGTGCTCCACCAGTTCTTCGGCCGTCGTGTCCGCTCCATCGCGGAGCACCACACAGCACAGCGGCCGCTCGCTCCAGCGCTCGTCGGGCTTGCTGATCACCGCCGCCTCGATCACGTCGGGGTGGGACATCGTCTCGTTCTCGAGCTCGACCGAGGAGATCCACTCGCCGCCGGACTTGATCACGTCCTTGGCGCGGTCGGTGATCTGCACGAACCCGTCCTGGCTGACCGCCGCGATGTCTCCGGTGCGCAACCAACCGGATTCGAACTTCTCATCTTCGGACTCGTCGCGGTAGTACCGCGCGGCGATCCACGGCCCGCGTACCTCGATCTCGCCGGTGGAGGACCCATCCCAGGGAACCTCTCCGCCGGCATCATCCACCAGCCGCAGCTCGACCCACGGCAGCGGCCGTCCCTGCTTGGCCCGATCGTCCCAATAGGCGTCGTCGTGCTCGCCCTCTCGCGGTCGCGCGTACGTGGCGACCGGACTCGTCTCGGTCATACCCCAGGCCTGGAAGATGCGCACGTCGTGGCGCTCCTCGAAATCCTTCATCAGCTGTCTCGGGACGGCCGAGCCGCCGCAGGCGGCGTTGGAGAGCGAGGAGAGATCGATCTCGGGGTGCTCGTCGGCGTATCGCAGCAGGTCGCCGAAGACCGTCGGCACGCAGCCCATCAGCGTCGGACGCTCCGTGGCGATCAGCCGCGCGAGTGGCTCGGCGGCGATGAAGCGATCCGGCAGGATCAGATCCGCCCCCGCGAGCGCCGCGCCGTAAGGCAGGCCCCAGGCGTTGGCGTGGAACATCGGCACGACCGCCAGCACGCGATCGACGCGAGAGAGGCCGAGCGCATCCTTCATCAACGTAGCCGTGGAGTGCAGGCTGATCGAGCGATGCGAGTAGAGCACGCCCTTCGGGTTGCCGGTCGTGCCGCTCGTGTAGCAGAGCGCGGCGGCCTGGCGCTCGTCCAGCTCCGGGTATTCGAACTCGCCCGGACCGGCATCCTCGAGCAGCTCCTCGTAACGGAGCGCACCGGGCAACTCACCGATCTCCGCGTCCCCCGCCCCCATCACGACATAGTGCTCGACGTGCTCGAAGCTCGGCGCGAGCTTCTCGAGCATCGGCACGAGAGATTCATCCACGAAGATCACCCGGTCCTCGGCGTGATTGACGATGTAGGTGAGCTGCTCGTCGAACAGGCGAATGTTGAGCGTGTGCAGGACTGCTCCGACGCAGGGAATCGCCAGATAGAGCTCGAAGTGGCGCTGGTTGTTCCACGCGAACGTGCCGATTCGCTCGCCCTGCTTCACGCCAAGCGTGCCCAGCGCGCGGGCGAGGCGATCGACGCGCTGGGAGACCTCGCCGAAGGTTGCGCGCTCGACCGTTCCCTGCTCGCCGAGCGAGACGACCTCCGCGTTCGGATGGCACACGCGCATGCGCCGTCGGAGGTGGTGCAGGGTGAGGGGAAAGTCGTCCTGCATCAGACCCTGAAGCGCGGGGGTCATCGCAGTAGTCCCTTTGCCTCTGTTTCCTCGGTCGCCGGCTCGCCCAGCTCGCTGTAGATTCCACGCGTGCGCTGGGCGATGTCGTCCCAGTCGAAGCGCAGCACGTGCTCGGAAGCCTCCGTCACGAGCCTGTCGCGCAGCTCGTCGTCGATCAGCAGGCGCTCGATCATCGCGCCAAGATGCTCGGCGTCGCCGCCGTTGAAGCGCAGCCCGACGCGCTCACCTGACGGCACGACCTCGCGCAGGCCACCGGTGTCGGCGACGATGCACGGGCAGCCCGAGGCCATCGCCTCGAGCGCCACCAAGCCGAATGGCTCATAGATCGAGGGCACCACGCAGAGGTCGGCGATCCGGTAGAGCGAATGCAGGGCATCGTCGCCGATCCAGCCGAGGAAGATGCCGTGCTCGTCCAGGCCAAGCCGCTGCGCCTGCTCCTTCAGTTGGGCCTCGTGCGTGCCGCTGCCGGCCACCAGGAAGCGCACGTTCTCCACCTGCTCGATCACGCGGGGCAGCGCGTCGAGCGCCAGCTGAAAGCCCTTCTCATAGACCAGGCGACCGACCAGCAGCACAAGCTTCTCGTGCGGCGCGGCAAACTCCCGTCGCAGCGCTTGCAGGTCGCCGACCGGGCGCAGGTCCCGCGGATCGATCCCGTTTGGGATCACCGCGATCCGTCGCTCCTCGATGTCGAAGATGTCGGCCACGTGTCCGCGCATGTAGTAGGAGCAGACGACCACCGAGTCGGCGCGCCTTGCCATCCAGCGCTCGACCGAATGGATGTGCGATTGCGGCTCGTCCTGCACCCACCCCTGGTGGCGTCCATGCTCGGTCGCATGAATCGTGGTCACGTACGGCACGCCGAGACGATCGGCTAGCTCCGCCGAGGCCGGCGCCACAAGCCAGTCGTGGCCGTGAATGAGATCGTAGGAGCGCTCCTCCGCCAGCGCCTCCCCAGCCGCGAGCATGTCGTCGTTCATCCGCTCGACCCACGCGACAAAGCGGTCGAGGTCGCGGGGCCAGCTCGGCTCGGGCACGCGGTGCACGGTCACGCCGCCGACGGACGTTCCGGCTGCAGAGGAGTCTCCGATCCCGCGAGTGAGCACATCGACGGCGACCCCCTGGCGGACAAGCGCCTCGGCGAGCTTGCGCACATGCCTGGCCAGACCGCCCTCGATCACGGGCGGATACTCCCAGGAGAGGAGCAGCACGCGATTGCTCATCCCCGAGACCCTATCTACCCCGCCCCCGCGGCCGCAGCGTCCGAGCGCTCATACGCAGATCAGCCCCAGCCCGTCGAGGCGGCGGGCGGCGTGAGAGGCCCATACGACGTCCTCGGCCAGGCACAACACGCCCTCCTCGGTCAGCCGACCGAGCGCCGCCTCCATGGCGCGCGCATCGGCCTCGACCACCGCGCCGAGCTCCGCTCGCGACCATCTCCGATCGTGGTCCTCGCGCAGCAGTTGCAGGACGATTGTCCGTTCGAGCCTCGAGCCGTCCTCGGCCCGCGACTCCCTCGATTCTGTGTGCATGGGAGCCATTCCTCTCGTGTCGAGCTCCCAGCGGCATGTGTCGCAACCGAGCCACCCGATTTACTCGATCCGAGATTACACACAGCTTGGAACGGCTCTCTCCGGCCGGCTCGGCAATCTCGGCATTGCCCGAGCCCAGATCGCTCTTATCTGTCGCATCGTGCAATTCGGCGATGTCCTTTCGGGGCTCACGACCACGTCGAGAAGATGCGCGATGATGGGCCAAATGACGCCGCTCTTCTTCTTTGGCGCAATGTCCCCGTATTCGTGGTTCACCGCCGAGCGGATCGACGAGCTCCTGCCACGGGCGCGATGGTGCGGAGTGCTGGCAGGCGCCGTCTTCAAGGCACACGACCGGGTCTCGTGGGGGCTCACCGAGCAACGAGCGGCCGGCATGGCCGACTGCGGGGCTCGAGCCGAGACTTACGGCCTGGGCCCGATTCGCTGGCCCGATCCGTGGCCGACAAGCGACTTGCTGGTGGCGCGAGCGATGGCGTTCGCCGACATGCGAGAGGCGCTGAAGCCGTTCGCGCTCTCGGCGATGCGCTTGGCGTTCCTCGAGGGCGCCGATCTGGGCGAGCGCGGCGCCGTGATCGAGGCCGGCAGGCGAGTGGGCATCGACGCATCGGCGCTCGACAGCGCTCTCGTGGATCCCGCGGTGAAGGATGCTCTGCGCGCTAGGACCGACGAAGCTCTCACCCTGGGGGTTTTCGGAGTTCCAACGATCGTTGTGGGCAACGAGCTGTTCTGGGGCGACGACCGTCTGCCGGACGCCGCACTCGCCGACGCCGCGTTCGCCGGTTCCTCAGAGGCATCTGCCTGATCTGTTCGAGCTCGTTCATGACTCGCGGCGCGGCGGCCTCACCACGTGCGCGAGCTGAATGGCGATCCCGGTAGACATGGCTAACGTAGGGCGATGGCCCTGATTCGCGCCAGCGCCCCGCTCGGACGAGAGCTGCGTCGCGTGTTCCCCGCGCGACCATTCCATGTGCGCTTCTGGGACGGGAGCATCGTCGCCGCGACGACGCCTGGCGCGCCGACGTTCATCGTGCGCCGACCGTCAGCGCTTGCACATTTCCTGCGGGCGCCTGGATCGCTCGGCCTTGGCCGCGCCTACGTCGACGGGTCGCTGGCCGTGGATGACCTCGACGGAGCGCTAAGGGTAGTCGACGAGTGGGAGCCCCCTGAGCTCGGCAGCGCCGATCGTGCCCGTCTGGGCCTCGCTGTCGCCGCCGCCGCCATACCCGGAGGCCTTCCTCGGCGCCCGAGTCTCGAGCTCATGCTGCATGGCAAGCACCACAGCATCGCGCGCGACGCGGCAGCCGTCCGCTACCACTACGACGTCGGCAACGACTTCTTCGCGCTGTTTCTCGACGAGTCGATGACATACAGCTGTGCGATCTTCTCGCGCGGCGCGCAGACGCTCGAGGAGGCGCAGCGCACGAAGCTCGAGCTCGTGGCGAGCAAGCTCGAGCTGAAGCCCGGCATGCGCCTGCTGGACGTCGGCTGCGGCTGGGGCAGCTTCGCGATCCACGCCGCTCGTGAGCACGGGGCGACGGTCACAGGAATCACCCTCTCCGCCCCTCAGGCCGAGCTGGCGCACGAGCGAGTCAGGCAGTCAGGCCTCGAGGGACAGGTGGAGATCCGCGTTGCCGACTACCGCCAACTGGAGCGATCGTCATTCGACGCGATCGCGAGCATCGGCATGGCCGAGCACGTCGGCGAGAGTCAGATTGACCTCTACGCACAGTCGCTGTACACGCTCCTGCGCCCGGGTGGTCTGCTTCTGAACCATGCGATCGCCACACTCGACCCGAACCACAAGCCGCTTGAGGATCTATTTTCGACGCGCTACGTCTTCCCCGACGGCGAGCCGCTTGCGCTCTCTCGCATCCAGCTGGCGATCGAACGGGCGGGGTTTCACACTGAGCACGTGGAGGGCTTCCGAGAGGACTATGCCGTGACGCTGCGTCACTGGACCCAGCGACTGGACGAGAACCTGGACCGGGCCGAGGCGCTCGCGGGTCCAGAGCGCACACGCGTGTGGCGGCTCTATCTACGCGCGGCCGGACACGGGTTCGAGGCCGCCGATACGGCCGTCTACCAGGTTCGCGCCCGTCGGGCCGCCTGATCTCGAGCTCCACCAGCTCCGCCGAGATCCTCGCCTTACCGCTTTCAGACTAATCGAGCAGGGCAAGATGGGCCTGCGCGAGCGGCGTCGATCCTCAGACGGGGGCGAGATAGCGCACAACGTCAAGCGCGTCCACCTCAAGGACAGCCGCGTCCTTGCGCGAGAGGCGCGCGAATGGCTCAAGCACGACCTTGCCGGCCGACATGCTCCAGGTGGCCACGGCACGACCGCGGACGAGCGCGAACGGTCGGAAGATGCCATTGACGGTGACAATCACCTTGGCCGCACCGAGGAGTGGCTCGCGGGACTTCCAGCCGAGTAGCAGCGGATCGAACGCGCCCAGCAGACGGGGTTGCGGCAGCTCAGCCGGTGGCGGGCGTCCGGCGAGATCGAGCAGGCCGTCCGCACGGGTCTCAAGCTCGGAGGCGATCGCGTCGAGGGCCCTGCGAGCGTCGCGTAGCCCGAGGCCAGCCCACTTGGCGAGATCACGGTCGGTGGCGGGGCCATGACCCTGCAAGTAGCGCCGGGCAAGCTCGGCGAGGGCGAGGTCCCGGTCAAAGCGTGCCGGCTTGCCGAGCCAGTCGCGGACGAGCACGTATGCCTGCTCGCCGCCGATCATCGGCCCGCGTACGGTCAGTCCGCGTAGGCTCGCGAGCATCAGGATGTGCACGAGCGCTTGACCTTCGGTGGAGATCCTCCGCGCCGTGAGCCGCTCGCGAAGCTGCGCGCGCGTCAGTGGCCCCTCCTCGGCGAGCGAGCGCTCCACGATCGACACGCCGCGCTCGGCGGCGCGCTCGGTCACGCCCTCCTGAGACAGGCGCCGAGCGTTGGCTGTCAGGAGCTGGGGCGTTGTCAGCGCGTGAAGCCACGGGTAGTCCTCGCTGGAGAGGAGATGCAGCGTGCCGCGGTTCACCCAAGTGATCAGCAGCGAGCGGTCCTCGCTCAGCGCACGGTCGACGTCCGCGGCCGCAAGGCCCTGGCTGCGTGCGCGGATCGCCAGACGCGCTCCGCGAGGGTCCTGCGCTTGGACGGCCAGCAGTCGTCGGGCTACCGAGACGGGATCGTGGGCCGGCGGTCCTGCCAGGAGCTGAGCGGTGAGCCGTTCGGCGATCATCGACGCTAAGTCTGCCGTGAGGCTGCGTCGGGAGGTTCTCGGTCCGTCCGTCGCGTGCCGCAGGATGCCGGACTCTTTGACGCTCATCCCTCCGACATCCCTGCGCGCCTGGCAACGCCTGGCGCTCGACCGACTCGCCGCCTGGAACGACGGACCGTTCCTTATCTCCGCCGCGCCCGGCGCCGGCAAGACCCGACCCGCGCTCGAGCTCACGCGAGCCTTGCTGAAGCGAGGAGAGATCGAGCACGTGGTCGTTCTCTGTCCGACGACGCCACTCACCCGCCAGTGGGCCTCGGCCGCAGCGGGGCTCGGCGTGCAGCTCCAGCCCGACGCGGTCGGTCCGCGAGCGCCAGGTGACTTCTCGGGGGTCGCCGTGACGTATGCGCGCGTGTCGAGCGACCCGCGCGGCTGGGCGGCAAAGCTCCCGAGCGAGACCTTCGTCGTGGTCGATGAGGCCCACCATCTCGGCGAGGAGCTCGCTTGGGGCGCGAGCTTCCGGCAGGCGTTCTCCTCAGCTCGGCGTTGGCTGCTGCTCTCGGGCACGCCGTTTCGCTCAGACGCCACGCCGATCCCTGGTGTTCGCTACGACCGCGAGGGACTCGTCGTGCCGGACGTGTCATACACCTACGCCGAGGCGGTCGCCGACGGGATCTGCCGGCCGGTGGCGTTCGTTACCTTCGACGGCGCTCTGTCCTGGCGCAGTGGCGAGGACGTGATCGAGTCTTCGTTCGAGACCGTTCTCACTGCGCGCGAGGCGAGCCGCCGCTACCGCACGGCGATCTCCACCGAGCTGCCCGACGGGCTGCCCCGCATCCTGCGCGAGGCCGACGCCAAGCTTCAGGCCCTGCGCGTCGAGCACAAAGACGCGGGCGCGCTGGCGGTCGCCGCCGATGCCACCCACGCCCGGAAGATCGCCAAGCTGTTGAGCGAGGTCACCGGACGAGCGCCGCTGGTCGTGCTCCACACCGAGGCGCGCGCGGCGCACAAGCTCGCGGCTTTCAGGGATTCGCGGGAACCGTGGATCGTCGCCGTCAACATGGTCTCCGAGGGCGTCGACATTCCCCGTCTGCGGGTGGGCGTTTACGCGACGGCGGCAAAGACGCCGCTGATCTTCCGCCAGATCGTCGGGCGCTTCGTGCGCACCCTCCCGGGACGTCCAGCCGAGCCAAGCTGGCTGTACCTACCCGCCGATCCTGTGTTGCGCGGCCACGCGGCCGCGGTCGAGACCGAGTTGCGCCAAGCGCTCCGCGAGCGCGAGGGGCTGGAGGGCGAGTGGGATGAGCCCACGGAGCGTCGAGCGAGCGAGCGAACAGAGCAGGCGGAGTTTGTTCCCTTGAGCGCAGAGTTCGCGCCGCAGATGACGCTCTTCGGCTCGCCTTCCCAGGCGCCATCGCCCGCTCTCCCCCGGCAACCCAAGCCTGAGTCCGTTCCCGTCGCGGCGTTCGAGCGTCGCCTCGACCTGCGCCAGGAGCGCAGCCGATTGGTCGCCGATCTGCACCGTCGCGATGGGGGCACTCACCGGGAGATCAACACCTGGCTGAACCGCACCGTCGGCGTCGAGCGCGTGGAGACAGCCACCATCCCTCAGCTGGAGCGCTCGATCGAGACGCTTGTCCGCGAGCTGACCCGCCGCAGCCGCCGCTCCGCCCGCGCCGGGTAAAGTGCCTGAGACAGGTGGCGCTCGACCTTCCCAAGACGGAAGCGATTCGCGTGGTAGTGGGCGGGACCGTCCAGGGCGTCGGCTTTCGGGAGGCGACTCGACACCGAGCGCGCGAGCTCGGTCTCCTAGGGTGGGTGCGTAACGCGGACGACGCCACCGTATCGATCCACGCGGAGGGTCCGACCGCCGCGATCGAGGCACTCGTGGACTTTCTGCGCGATGGACCGGCGGGCGCGGCAGTTGCCGATGTGGCCGTGGATACCGTTCGGGTCGAGGGACATGAGCAGTTCGCTGTTCGCGGCGTAAGCGCTGGAGTCTTTGTCGTGCAGGAGCACGCAGCCACGGCGCACCACTTCGACCTCCGCTTGGAGGTGGACGGCCTCATGCGGTCTTGGGCGGTGCCAAAGGGCCCCTCACTTGACCCATCCGCCAAGCGCCTGGCGATTCAAGTCGCCGACCATGGGATGGACCACAACGCTTTCGAGGGCCCTACCGACCACGGTGGCGTGGTCGTCTGGGACCGTGGCTCCTACGAGCAGGGTGGACGTGTGGCGTGGCCAAAGGCGCTCGAACGTGGCCACGGCGTATTTGTCTTGCACGGCGAGAAGCTCCGCGGCGGCTTTGCGCTGCAGCGCACGCGGCCAGGACCAAAGCCACAGTGGCTACTGGTCAAGCGGCGCGACGAGGAGGCGCGCCCAGGCTCGGATATCGTCGTCGAACAGCCCGCTTCCGTGCTCAGCGGTCGAACGCTGGACGAAGTGCAGCTTGGGAGCAGATGAGTCGGACCACAGCGCGGGATGTGCGGAGTGGTGAGTTCCCTGCATTTCGACGTCCTTAGACGGGGTCCAACGCCAGAGCCCTACGCGCTGACCGCCTCGTCTGGCCTTTGCCGCTTACGACCCTTGTGGTCTGCCCGGCCGGTGCCTATGCACTCGCGGCACACCACCCACTTGCCCTCCGGCTCGGCCTCGATCCACGTCCAACCCGCGCCCGCGCAGGTCGAGCATCGGTCCTTCTCGGCGATGAATCGGTCGCTCTGCGTCATCGGTTGAACCTATATTGCACTATGGGTCGCACCGATCCATCTCGCGTGTCTACAGGACCAGCTGGACGGCACTCGCGAGCGCTGTGACCGCGCCGGCTATCGTGGTGGCGGAGCCTGCGATGCGTGTGATCTCGCTCAGCCTGCTCAGAATCTTGCTCTTGTCTGGCTCGGCTGCGTTGAGCTCGTCGAGCACCTGACGATTGGCGGCGAGCAGTTCCATGCGGGTGTCTGCGGGGCCGTCGTAGGCTTCTACTGCCCGCGTTAGCGCTTGCAGCTTGTCCATCACCGGCTGCTCGACCGTCGTGACCTCGATCTTGGCACTGTCGCCCACGACGAGATTACCCACGTCGTTGACATTGCCGATGATACCTTTATTTGTCCAGTCACTCACCGTAGTCCGATAGGTTAGACGATGTCGGGACCATCCGCTTTTGCTCGGTCAGCTGGTTCCTCCGGCGCCAGACTCGCCGCCACCGCCTGTGTTCGTCGCGCCGGCGCCCCGGGCGGCGCTCATAGCGCCGCGCACTCGGTTGACTATTCCCGCGTTGGAGCCCACCGCGAGATTCTGAGCCGTGACCGAGCCGCCGCCGGTCATGACGCCGTTGTTGACAATAGTCGCTCGCGTTTCATCAATAGGACTTGTGTCGATTCCGTGCTGGGACAGCACCTCGATGATCTTGTCGAGGACAAGCCTTTCGAGGAGCTTCACATACATTTCCTTGTCGACGCGCTGGAAGAAGCGGCGATAGTTGGTCGAGCGTACGCGGTCCAGCGCGGTATGGCGGGCACCGTAGTCGAAGAGCGGATTGCGTTCGACCTCCTTCAGCTTCCTGCTCGCCTCCCGACTGCGGGTCAGCGGCTTTAGGATCACTCGTGGCGAGCGCGGCCAAAGGCCCAGCGTCGCCAGCCCGGAACGCCTGAGGATGGCTGCAACCTGCCTCAACTCGATGCTGGCGCCGAGGCCGTCAGCGCGGTGAATCTCCTCCTTGAGAGGCGGTAGGAGGAAATTGTTGTACTCGCAGAACATCCGGCCGCTTTGGATCGGGAAGCGCAGGTATAGCGACACGACTAGCTCTCCTCGCCAGTCGACCACACGTACACATTGGTAGTGGCGGATGCGGTGCGTCATGTTGCCGATCATGCTCTGCACGACGGCCGCGTCGGTCGTTGAGGCTGGCGGCCTGGTCGGATGAGGTAGAAGATCGGGGTCGTAGCGGATGTCGGTGCCTTGGACGTAAAGACGATCTTCAATCGACAGATTGGCTATCCCGAGGGCGTCGATCGCCTCGCGAACCGCCGTGTACACCTCCCCCTGCTGTACTGCGCTCGGCGGCCCAAGACCCGGCTTGCCCTTGTCCAAGTCGACAACGAGTGACCATCCGCCCGCCTCGAACCCTGCTCCGACGAACGGCAGGAACCCGCTGTACACCGTGGTGTTGCCTTGTTGGCTCGTGGCAAGATCCTCGATTCGCCTCGTCATCCTCGAGTCAAGCGGTGCTGGCGCGTCTTGGGGTGAGAATGCGCGGACGTTTAGCCGCTTGACAACCTCATAGTACGTGGACATCCACATGTCCCAGAAGACCACGGCCCAGGCGATCACGAAAGACAGCACCAGTAGCCCAAGCGACCGCAGGCCGAAAAGCGCCACGACGGCAAACACCGCGTCTAGGCATAGGAGCACGTCCCGCGTCGTCTTCTGCCGCAGCGCGGCCAAGCAGTGTCGAGCCACCGGCACGATGTCGACGCCTGCCGGTATCTGCACGGCTCGGTGCTCCTCACCGAGCACTTCATCGACGACATCCTGCGCGAAGGTGCCGTCCAGGTAGGCCGCAGCGCACATCAGTCGCGTCGATTCGGTCCACTCGCTCCCAGCCACGTTGGCTCCAGAAGCGCGCGACGGAGCGACCGTTGACGGTCCGGCGGGCTGGTGGCCCGCCGCTGGCGCTGGGGCGAGGTCGGCCTCGGTTATCTCGGTGCGCCGCTGCAGGCTGTTGTCGGGAGGTTTGCTGTCCATCTGCTTCGCGTTGTTCTGTCTAATCACATTTGGACTGGGACGCTAGCTCACAGCGTCACCGTTCGTCAAGGCGAGGTGCCGCGCGAAGACTCGCTGCTGTTATTCGCACGTTGCGTACACCTCACCGATCTTCCAACCTTCGCCCGCTTCGACGAATCGGAAATCAACGTATCCGGTGCCTCCTGGTGTAATCCGATAATGGACAGTGAGATGGGCCTGGGTCGCACTCTCGAGCTGGATATGGGATGCGGAGAGCCCGACCAGCGAGTACACGCCGGTACCCTCGTCGAATTGACTCTTATAACTGGCTACTACGGCGCTGCGGCCGTGCGACACCCTGCACCCGCCTGCCGCGAGTCCGTGCCTGGTGACATCAGGCGTGAAGAGCCCTGTAAGGGCAAGGACGTTATGCGCTGAGTAGTCCGTCTGATAGCTGGTGAGCAGGCCCATGATGATTCCGCGGTCGCGTAGACGTTCGCTTTCGCTCGGGCCCGCGGGCGTCGTCGGTGTCTGGTCGGCTACGCTTGCGCCGGTCACTTGTGCAGGTGTTGATTTCCTCCTCGCTCGTGAGCTGCCTGACAGAGCGCCAGTCGCGAACAGGACACCGATGCCAACTCCTGCTAGAACGACGATCGCAAGGGCGAGCGTGTACAACCCAGGTTGCCTTCGCCTGGACAGCTCTGTAGCTCTAGGTCCCTCGCCGGTTCGCCAGTCGCCATATTCCGGGTATGTGGTGCTGGGTGCAACACGCACGTCAGTTGCCGCGATGGATCCACCGGGCATCGCGGGTGGCGGCAACACCTGTGCTTCGGTTCCACGGGAAGCGCTGGTGGTGGGTGTTGCTACTAGATGCAGCACGTCGTTATCGCGGACACCGGCGTCCGCCAACGTCTCATCAAGGCTGATCTGGCGTCCACTGTCGCTGTATCCGAACGCGTAGGACCAGGGTCGACCATCGGGTCCAACGTCCGGTAGTTGCCACAGCTCTAAGAGCCTGCCGATGATGCGTCCGGTGTCGACTGTCGCAGGCACGCTGATCTGCTCGGTGGTGTTCCTCGTCGTCTCAACGATCGTTAGGTCCACGTCTGACACCTTGCCCACGCACGCGGGGGGCCAGGCTGCTCGTCCCCGTGACGATGCCCCCAAAGGTAGATCCGGCATCGTATACCATTCCAGCCATCCGATCTCGTGGCGCGACAGGTCGGTTCGCCTACAGCTCGACGGTCAAGAACTGCCTGGCGAGACAGGTTGGACATGGCGACAGTCGGCTAGTGCGGCTCGCACGCGGTTCGGTATCGGCTACTCGATTAGTAGATCCCGATCTGTGCGCTCTGTAGCCGTTGCTTCGGTGGCCACCGCTAGCTCCACCAGAGAGACGCCGAGCCCCTTAGCGAGGCGGCCGATGATCGTAGACGAGGGCTGGAGCAAGCCGCGCTCGACGCGACTGACCGTGCTCGTGCTGGTGCCGCCAGCAAAGGCGACATCTTCCTGCGAAAGATCGCGCTCTTGGCGAAGCTGCTTGACCGCCAGAGCGAATGCTTGATCGTGATCGACCACGATAGAAACATTCGCTGATACTAGGCTCATCTGCCAGGGCCGATTTGCCTAGGCTGATCTGCTAGATTGCTCCGCGCGCTCCACGAAATCCCCACAGATGATTGGGGCGGGCTGGCGGTCAGAGACCCTCAAAATGCCAGCGGTGGACGGCTCAGGCGGCGTCACGCATTTCGGTGGTCCGCCTGAGCCGTGTCGCTATGTAGCTTGGAGTCCTCACGTTCCACGCCTGCTGCCAGCTCGGCGATCGACACGCCAAGCACCTCGGCCATCTGGCGGACAACCGTCCACGGAGGATTCATCAGCGCGCGCTCAATGCGCGAAACCGAGGAGGTCGAGATACCGGCCGCAAACGCCACGGCTTCTTGGCTCATCCCCCGCTCGTCACGCAGCCTCTTCAAAGTCTCCGCAAGCGCCACGTCTGGCTTCTGGGGCACGCCCAGAACGCTCGCGGAAGCTAGGCCGATACGCCAGAGCTGACTCACCTAGGCTGATCTGCTCGCTAGGAGCGACGCGCGATCAGAGCGCCGCCCGCTTTGAACCGCCCATATTTGCTGGGCCTGGGTGCTCCTGAGTACTCTTGAGTTGCGCTCACTTTGGACCCCAAATTGGACCCCAAGTTGCGTGATCGAACCGACCCCTCCCCTGCCGTGGAAGTTGTCCCCCTCGTCGGAGAACAAACCAGCAGATTGTTGCATGTTGCACAACATGCTACATTGGGGGGATGCTCAGCCCCACGGACATATACGTGCTGGCAGGCGTCCTCGCCGAGGACGGCGAGCCCAAGACCCTGCGCGAACTCGCCCGAGATCTACACGTCGACCACACCCTTGTCCACCGTGCCCTCGCGCGCGCCGAGGAGGTGGGCCTTTATCGCAAGGCATCCAAAGAGGTCAACCGGCCCAATCTCGAAGAGTTGCTCACACATGCCGCTCGATTCATTGCGCCCGCAGAGCTAGGAGAGCTGACCCGAGGCGTACCGGCCGCCTGGGCAGCCGAGCCGATTTCAAGGGAGATCAGCCAACCAAGCGATGAGCCACCTCCGGTCTGGCCGGACGCGAGCGGTTCGATACGTGGCCAGGCACTGAAGCCGCTGCACCCTGCCGCACCGCGCGCCAGCGAGGATAACCCCGAGCTCGCCAGCCTTCTGGCGATCATCGACTCGCTGCGCGCGGGAGACCTACGAATCCGCAAGGTCGCCACCAACGAGCTGCGGGGGGTACTACGAGCGACTCCCCACCCACGCACCCGATGAGCATCGAGTTGCTCGAGACCGCCGCGCAGGCGCTCGGCCCGCTGGTCGAGGAGGTCGTGTTCCTCGGCGGCGCCAGCATCCAAATGTGGATCAGCGACCCTGCAGCGCCCGCGACTCGCGCGACGAACGACGTCGATGTCATTAGCGCGGTCACGAGCCGCGTTGGGTATTACCAGCTCGCAGAGCGACTGAGAGAACGAGGCTTCAGCGAGGCCAGCGACTCGACGGTCATCTGCCGCTGGAATCACCGCGCCACCAGTCTGATCCTGGACGTGATGCCACAGGAGGAGACGGTCCTCGGGTTCTCAAACCCCTGGTATCGGTACGCGATTGAAACATCCATCGAGCGCGAACTTCCCTCCGGCACCCGCATAAGAGCCGCCAGCCCGCCCGCGATCATCGCCACGAAGCTCGCCGCTTGGAAGGGACGCGGCAAAGGCGACATGCTCCGCAGCCTCGACCTCCACGACATCCTTGTGCTGCTCGACGGACGGCCCCGAGCTGCCAGCCGAGATCGTTCTCGAGCCCGCCCCGATACGCGGATACATCGCGGCCGAGCTCGAAGTGATCATGGAGGACGAGTACTTCAGGTACCTGGCCGAAAGCGCGATGCAGCCCTACGGCACGCTAACCGTTGGGCGAGCAGATCGCCTCGGCGAGCTGATGGCAAATGTAATCGACACGAGCTGATAGAGCCGCCGTGACGCGACCATCTTCAGAAGCACGTTCAGACGCCCGCCGGACACGCCGTTCGCCTGGACGCGTACGGCGAGGTCACCGGCATCACGATCGTCAACGCCAATAGCTCTTGGAGTGCAAAGGCGGACTCCATGTCACCGTGCCGAGCCTGATGGAACTGATCCTGGCCATCTCGCCAAGGCGCTGGCCGCAGCCTGAGACTGAGCTCACGAGGTCGGCCATGATTCAGCCGTCCGCAGATGATCGAAGACGGCGGACACAGCCTGCGCTCCTTCCCAAGACAACAGAGCCAAGTTTCGAGACAGTCGTGTGCTCGCCGCGACGCGCGCTACAGTGGCACATGTCGAAACTAGGGCGTGTGCGTCCTAGTCCGCTAATCCAAGCGCAGCTTGGGACAAGGAGACTCATATGACCGTCAGTGACGGATCGTTCCTCCCGATGGAGACGTCGGGCACGCAGCACCTCGTCAACCGCACTTACCGCGAGAGCGGACCCTTCCAGTGGGCGCGGGAGACATACATCAATGCCCTCGAGGCGAAGGCTACCCGCGTCGAGTTCGGGATCGAGTGGCAGACCGTTGCAAACAAAGGTGTGTACCGTCGCACCATCGCCGACAACGGCTGCGGGATGGATGCCGAGCAGCTCGTGGAGTTCTTCAATACCTACGGTGGCGGCGGAAAGCCGATAGGCGGCGCACACGAGAACTTCGGCGTAGGCAGCAAGACCTCGCTCCTGCCATGGAACACATACGGGATCGTTGTGGTCTCTTGGGTAGATGGCGACGCGTCGATGATCTGGATCCACCAGAACCCGTCTACCGGCGAGTACGGCCTGAAGGTCGAGAATGCGGGCGACCCAGAGACCGGCGAGTACACGCGTGAGGCTGTGTACTCGCCCTATGACGACGAGGTCCACGGCTGCGACTGGGAGGCGATCAAGCCAGATTGGGTTGGCGATCACGGTACCGTCATCGTGCTCCTCGGCGAGAGCCCGACGGCGGACACTGTGCAGGGCGACCGGAACCGGATCGAGCAGGAGTCCGACATCAAGGGACTCAGCAGTTACCTGAACCGTCGCGTGTGGGAGATCCATGAGTCGGTCGAGGTCTTCGTTGACGAGCTGCGTACCTCGGACCGCGGACAGTGGCCACCCTCAGAAGAGGTAGCCCACGGCGCCCAGGCGAAGGCAGGCCCTGACCTTCGGACAAACCGCCGGAGGATCCTCGGCGCCCGATACTTCATCGAGTACCCGCGTGCGGACTACAAGCCGGGAAAGCTCACGGCGAGCGGTGAAGTGACACTCGCCGACAAGACGGAGATCAAGTGGTACTTGTGGGATGGCAAGCGGCCCGATGTTCACTCGTACGCCGCGAAGTCGGGCTTTATCGCCGCCCAGTATAAGAACGAGCTGTACAACAGCACCACGCACCACTCGACGTATAGGTCATTCGGCATAGTCGAGCAGATCGTGCGGAGCAATGTGTGGCTGATCATCACGCCACCAGCGCTCGAGGAGGGAAAGCATGGGGTATACCCGCGCAACGATCGCAACGCCCTCCTCTTGCGCGGCGGACCGCACGCTGGTGGCGAGCTCCCGCTCGCCGAGTGGGGCGCGGAATTTGCGGATAACCACATGCCCGACGCGATCCTCAACGCTATCAGCGCCGCCCGCTCAGGGGGAGACGGAACGATCGACGACGCGGCATGGCGCGAGCGCCTTGCGGAGCGTTTCGGTGCACGGTGGAAGATAGCGAAGCTACGAACACGCAAGGCGGGCACCATCCCCATGGACGCCAATCAGATTGGCACGAGCGCGATCGTCAAGCGCATCAGGAAAAAGGTGACCAAGCGGAATACTTCGAGCCGCCCGGGCGGCACCCCTGGCAACCAGAACACTGGGTCCCGCCAGGGAACGCTCCTTGGTGAGCAGACGAAGGTCGGCGGCGGCATCCCGCGCTACCGAAGGGTCCGGGCGACTGACATCGACGCGGGCATGCTCGCCGCGTGGCAGCCGAACGACCCGCAGTACAAGGAGGGCGCGGTCCTAATCAACGTCGACCATGAGGTCCTCCGCGAGCAGATCACGAACTGGCAGGCGCAGTACCCCGACCACTACGCCGAGGCGATCGAGAATGAGGTCATCGACGTTTATGGCCAGATCGCAGTGTCCAAGATCGCTCACTCCGAGTACCTCAAGGGCATCGTCCCGTCGCAGATCGTCGAGAAAGAGCTCCGGTCGGACGCGGCGCTGACGATGGCGCTGCTCGGGCTGATGGCCGAGGAGTCGGTCATCGCGACGCGCATCGGCGGAAAGTTCAGCCGCAAGAAGAAGGCGGCTGCATGAGCGACAGCGGTTGACCGCCGACTCAGATCGAACACCCGCCAGACAGAGGCTGCCCCTGCGTTAGACGCTCGCCACTGGTCTCGAAGCGGGCGTCTCAGGAACTGGATCCCAGTCTCCTGTAGGGACGCATCCCGAGCACGGCAATCTGAATCGTTGCTCATGCTCGCTCGTCACACCGACCAGGACGCCGCCATCTCCTCGGTGTGATGAACCATCCGAATTTGGAACCTGCGACCACCCGGTCCCTTCCACCAACTTCCAGCGCCAAGCACACTTTGGACCCCAAGTTGGACCCCAGCTCCAAAACTGGCCACCTAGCCAAATTCCCAAAACCAGCCAATTTGCAGGGATTTCCTGATCGGGGAGACAACCCAAGAAACACGCAACACGGGCGTTTTTTGGGGACCTGCGTCCCCCTGTCCCAGAGCCGGTGTCAAGACCGGGCTTCGAGCGGCTCCAGGCTAGGTTGAGGCCAGAGGCCCGTCAACGCAGAGTCTCGTCGATGAGCTCGTGGTCGACGATCACGCGCCCGTCGTGACCCATGTACGGCGTTGGGGATGCCATTCTCCGTGGGCACGTCCTGCGAGCACGGGATCGAAGAACGCAGCTGCGCGAGCGAAGGCTACGAGAGGTCACTCTCAACTTCGACGGTGGCGGCGAGGCGTTTGTAGGGGCCGGTCCAGCTGGCTGGGGGTGGTGGAAGGCTGGTGGGCAGCGGCTGACGGCCGCGCTCGGCGAATGTGCGCTCCAGCGCTTGGCGCAGAGCGTCAGCCTGTATTGCGGTGGAGCTCTCGATCAGCAGATCCTTTGGCCGGGTGCTGGCCCGTTTGGATTTTCCGTAAATGCGGGTATAGGCGTGCAGCTTCTCGGCCAGGTGCTGTGGGATTGGGATCGCTGGGAGCGCGAAGGACTCGATGCCGGCGAAGGACAGCGCCTGGGAGGTGTAGATCGTGTCGGCGTCCAGGAGATCGTGTCGCTGAAGGCGATGTCCACGAGGAACTGCTCGAAGGTGCGTCCGGCGAGCTGGGCGGTTACGTGGAAGCGAATCGCGGAGAACTCATCGGTGTCTTCCAGCTCATCTGTCTTCGTGGCGGCGAACGTGAAGTAATCGTCCAGCGCGAGTCGTTGTGCGGCGGTGATGTCACTGATTGCGGCCTGCTCGTCATCGTCGCGTACGAGGTCGATGTCCTTGGTGGAGCGTGTGGCGATGGCGAGGCGGAAGTTCAGTGCGAGCGCGCCCTTGAGCACCCAGCGGTCAGGTGCGACGACGAGCAGGCGGCGCAGGAACAATTCGAACGCGACCCGCTTGCGCAGCCTCGCGAGCCCGAGACCGGTGCTGAGCGCTTCGTTCTTCAGGCGCTCCTCGAGCGCTTGGCGGAACGCGACAGCGCTCGCGTACTTCACGCCCGTGTCCCGGAGGAGAGAATGGCTTCGATCGCGTACTGCTTGTGGCGACGCTTGGCTTCCTCCTGTAGTTGATCCACTGTGAGCAGTCCACGGCGTAGGGCCTGTTTGACCGCCATCGAGAGCTGCTCGGGCTGCAGGCGATCTGAGACGTCGAGCAGCGTTCGCGCTGGAGCCGTCAGCGGCAGGCCGTCACGCCAGATAACGGCGACCTCTTCGCTGTCGGGACGCGTGTGGAGGACGACACCGGCAGGCCGGCGCAGTCCTCGGCGTCTACGCGAGACGAGGAGGTGCACGGAGTCGGGAATGTTGTCGCTGAGATCGAGCAGCGCTAGCGCGCTGTCATGGGAAAGGATCGCGTCGACGCCACCAACGGCCATCCACGCCTCGCGCATATCGTCGTGCTCAGCGGTCGGGAAGCCCTGTATGCGGTACAGCCCCCGGCGGATGCGCTCAAAGCGTCCGCGGTGCACGTGGTGCTCGACCAGCTGGCGACTGACCCCGCGCGCACGGGCCTGACCGGCGGTGAAATAGCCGCCTTGGTTGTAAGCCTCGCTCTCGAGACCCAGCACATCAGGCCGCTGCAGACTGTCCGACATAAGACAAGTATAGCTTTACTTTCGCGGGCAGCAGCAAAATGCCCTCGCCCTCCGGGCGGAGGTCGTAAGCTCGGCCGCTCCCGCATGTGGACACAGAGCCAGTCATTACGGTCCGCTTCCCCAGCTTATGCGGTCCGTGTGCAGCCTCAATCCCCACGAACACCGACAAACACGAGCAAAAAGCGCCCCGCCAGCGTTTGCGTCTTGCCCGTATTCGCGGAGGCACCGGTTCTAAAATTCATAGGGGAGTGAGGGTCGGTTTGGCTTTCCTATGGGGTTTTCGGCACCTCTGTGGTGTTTGCGGTCCTCGATCCGTCGCTGCTTGGGGTCGCGCCCGACAACGCCATTCCGCCACCAGGGCTCCCGACGCTTTCGGGCGCGCTTGACTAGGCGGTCGGGTTCGGATCGACTGGAGTCATGAGCCCCACGCTACGCCAACACCTCCGGACGATGCCGCGATACAGCGAGACGATCCTCTTCCCCGCCATCCGCGGCGGCTACATGACCCAATCCAACTGGACTCACTACTGGCACGCCGTACGCGCCTCAGCAGGAATGCCAGGCCAAGAGTTCTACGAGCTGAAGCACCGCGCGATCCAATGGATGATCGACCCAGTCGACGACGGCGGCCTCGGACTCGACCCCCAAACCGTCGCAAAGATGGTCGGCCACGACGACGGCGGCTACCTCATCTCAACCGTCTACACCAAGCTCGCAGACCAACGCGCCCGCACCCGCGCACAAACCGCAATGGACGACTACCAACAACGCCAAGCCGCCCAAACGCGTCACCTTAGCGTCGTCGGGACCGAATAGCAACCTAGATACGACCCTCACACTCAGCGGACCGGACCGACACGCTTACTCCTCGTCCTTCGGTGCGGACGGCCAGCTCAGAAAGCTTCTGCCCAGGAGGCGCGCGGCGGGGCCAGAGTGTGCTGACCCTGACCCCGCCGCTATACCGATGCCTCTAGCTGCTGCGCTGGAGGCTGAATGCTTTCCCAGAGGTCAGTTCGAGTTCTTCGTTGACAAAGATCGTCGTTTCGAACCCGTTGGTTCTCAATTTGCTTCCACTGGCAGTGCATACCTCTTTGTGCTTCACCGCTTCGACAGTGCCACTTGGCCATGTGCACTTCTGTGTGCCTGTGATTTTACCTTCGAATTCGTGTTCACAGCCGGTGACGCTTACTAGGCCGAATGGGGACCCTTTCGCCGCCGAGAACGTGACTTCGCCCACTTCACCCGAAAGTGTCAATAGACCAGCCAGGCCGGTGGTGGTGCCGAACACAAGCGGCGCCACTTTGCATAGGGGTTGCCCTTCCAATTTGCAATTCGACCATTCGATGATGTCTTTGGTTACTTCTACGGTGCTTTTGGTCGCGACCAGGGACCCTTTGTTTGTCAGGCCGCTGCAGTCGAGTGACATGACGCCAACGATGTTGAATATCTTCGTCGTCCCAAACTGCTGTTTACCCGTGAAGGCGAACGTCCCTTCGAGGGCTTTCCCCCCGCTGCAAAGCTGGGTTCCGGTACCGGTGCCGGGACATTCTGCCGCTGAGGCGCTTGCCGACGCGACGGCTCCCAAGGCGAATACGACCAGCATCGTACCCAGCCCCATCTTGAACATGGATCTCATAAATCGACTCCCTTGTATGGTCTGATGGGCGGAGGCCCTCCTCCGCAAAGGAGACCCCTCTATAAGGGTTTCTATCTGGCTGGCTCGGCGTCGTCAACGGTTAATAGACACAAAACTCCGCACGATTTCTGCGTCCACCCGCTACCGCTATCCGGCCTCTTCCCTGACACTGAAGTGAGCGGCTATCTCTTGCCCGTATGGCGTGAGCCACCATGCGTTGGGTCTGCCGACACCGTGTGAGAATTTGCTGAGGATGCCAGCATTCTCCAAGCGGGTCAGCAGCTTGGATGCCTGCTCCTTGTGGGCGATACCGATCCCGGTTGCGATCTCCCGGTTGGAGGGTCGAAGTCCCTGCCTATCCTGGACGGCGAGATAAAGTACGCACGCCCGTGCACGCTTGGCTTTGGCGTTGTGAAACAGCGCCGGGATCTCCACCCCGGTCCCCTTGCGCTCGAGCCCACCCGACGGCGAACGGGATAGCTCACGCCCGGCCTGGATCTTTTGGGCGAGCTCGCGGCCACGCTGGACCTCTTCCGCCACCCGCTCGCCGTCGAGGAACGGTCCTACGGCCAAGCCGGTCAACGGGCCGAGCAGTTCGATCAGCGGCCCCCTCTCCCCTTCACTGACCATATGGCCCTGGATGATTCCCAGCAGCGAAGCCATCACCCCCGCGGCTACAACGGGCGAGGGCAGTCCAGAGGCCGTCAGCTCTGGCCCCGACCACCACGAGACGACCGCGGTGCGCAGAGCGCTGAGATTACGCTCACGACGCTCCAGCGCCCACGCGCCGGCGGCGAGCGACTCCACGAGCCATACCCTGGCAAGCCGTGGCTCGGCTTCAAAGAACTCGAGCAGCGCGGCGAGCGCGGCACGAACGCCGTCGGTCCAAGAGCGCTCATGCTGAAGCGCGTGGAGTATCAGCTTCCCCGTCCGCTCCTGCGCCAGATCGAGAATCGCAAGGAAGCAGTCCTCGAGACCGTCGAACAGCTCATAGAAAGTGCGCCGCGAGACCCCTGCCCGGGCACATACCGGACCGACCGAAGCCCCCGCAAAGCCAAGCTCGGCGACAACCTCGACCATCGCGTCGAGGACTCGCGCGCGCTGTACCCGCGCAAACCGGCCCTCGGAAGATTGGACCCTCCGTGACGCACCACCATCGTAAGCCATCTGCTTTATCGCGATCCACGGAGACATACATGCGGCAAGCTCTCCGGCCTGCTCGCCCGAAATCCACAAGCGCCCATCCTCGACAGCGAGAACCTCTCTTGTCCCATGTCCCACGAGACGGGCCAGGACAGGCCTCCTTACTTACTTTCTCTTCTTCGTTGTCTTCGCCCCGTCTTTCCTTCTCGCCGCCCTTTCGCAGCCCGGGCGCTTGGCCTTTGCCTTCTTGTGACATGCCTTCAGTGCGGCGGTGAGCTTTTGTGCGCGTGTCAACGTCTTTGCCTTTGCGCATCCGGTGACGCCGATCGGGGTGGACCGGTTGATCTTCAGTCCGTTCTGTGCGAGGAATTCGGTAGGCATCGCCAGCTTTGAGGCACATAGGTTCCCGTTTGCCGCGAGGGCCGAATACTTGCCCTGGGGCAGCGTCAGCTGGAACGTGTTGAAGGGGACGTCGGGGACGGCCTTGAAAGTCGTGCTCGTGATCCCCGCTCTGCTGATGAACGTGCTACCGACGAGATCCACCGTGACGCCGTAGCCTTGGAGGACCATCGTCAGCGAGGGGAACGCTTCCCCACCATGCGATACGAAGATCGCCGGGCCCACGAGCGCCACCGGCAACAACGGTGTCGTCACCGTCGCCATGCCGATCTTCGACGCCGCGGGACAGTTGGCGGGGTTCGCTTCGAACTGCGCGTTCGTGCAGGCCTTCTGGAGCGTGGTCAACCGCGAGGGGAGCTGCTTCGGGAGGTCCACCTTGACGCGGGTGATGTTCGCCTGCGTTCCTTGCGCCCCGGTTGGATAGGACAGCTTCGCCGTCAAAGCCGCCCCGTTCGCTCTGCTGGTCTTGCCGGGCGTGGAGACCGCGAATTTGGGCGCGAACTTCAAGCTCTGACACGACCCGACCTGGAAATGGCTTCCGATCGCCGCCTGGGCGCCCTGTGCGCTGATTGCCGTCCCTGAAAACGACGAGGGGTCGCAGTTGGTCGGGTTGAACATGAAGCCTTCGCGGTCGATCACCGCGTCGACCGTCCGCAGATCCGTCGGTACGCCGTCGATGATCTGCGGCAAAGGGTTCGTCGTCACGGTGATCGCCGCGGTGTGCGGATCCACGTCGATCTTCGCGCGCACGACTTGTGTTTCCAGGACGAACGGCCCCACGACGATCGGCACGACGATCGATAGGCCGAACGGCGCGCCCTGATAGGGACCCGTGAGGTAGATCGCCGCTGGCGGCTGCCCTGGCTGGGGCACGACCAGCGGGTACGGGCCGGGCCCCGACGCGACAGTCGTGTGTCCGATCTGCGACGCAGATGAGCACGTCCCCGCGTTGGCCTGTGCTTCGGGGCACAGCGGGACCCTGGAGATCATGCCGGACAGACCCTCCGGCGCCTTGAATTGGAGCCTCGATATCCGCTGCTGCGCATCGCCGGTCTGAAGGAGCATGGAGAAGTTGGTGAAGCCCCCTGCCTGATCGGTCGTCGCCCCGGCCATCAGCGACGGGGCGAAGGGCAGCGGCGAGGACGGGCAAGACGCCCCGCCGGGACCACTGGTGATCGCAAAGCCGGCGCTGGGAAACAGGTCGGCGAGGAAGGGGCTGCTCCACGAGCCGAAATCCGATGTCGTGGTGTAAACCCCACACTGGGTAGGCGTCGCGAGCGCGGCCTGCGCGCCCCCCGAGAAGGACAGCTTGAAGTCGGTAAACGGAAGCTCGGGAGTACCCGCGAACGTGGTAGTCAAGCGACCCGTGGCCTCGTCCAGATGCACGTGTCCGACGAGCTTGAGATTGACCCCATCGGCAGATGCCGCGAGTAGCAGCTGAAGGTTTGGATGGTTCGCTTGTAAGACGTAAACGCTGCCCAGAAGTTCCTTTTCCGCCGCACCCCCGAGCAACGGCGTCTTGATCGACACGGTCCCCACTTTCGAGGCGTCCGGACAGGACGGCAGGCCATTGTCTTCTTCACCGGCGGCTCGTTCGGCGTCCGTCGTCAGCCCGTCCTGTGAGGCCTGACAAGCCTGCAGCCCGGCGGCCTGCCCCGGGTTGATCACCAAGCCTTCGGGGAGGGTGACAGTCGCGTTCTGGATATTGGCGGTCGAGAGGCCTTTCCGGTCTTCGAGACCCCCGACGCCAGGCCTGACCTCTACGGTCAGCCCCGTCGGCGTGTCCGCATGCGTGGTATCGGGCGCGGTCGAGATCGCGGGGCTGAAGCCGAGATGTTCACAGCCGGTGAACGCCGTGGGATTGCCGTTGTCGTCGTGTGACTCCACCAGCGCTGGCGCGGCAAACGCATCGTCGGTCCAAGTGTTGGCCCTGATCGAGAAGGACTCCGGCGCGGCGCACGACGTAGGCAGCGTCAGCAGGGGCTTCAGGTCTCCTGGGGGCGATGATGGGCATTCTGCTGTCCCGATCTGGGTCGGGGCACATCCACCCTGACTGCGGGTGCGCCAGCGGCTGTGACTGGGATCACCCGGAACGCCCCAGAGTGTCAAGACGGCAGCCAGGACGGTGCGTTGCGGAGTGTTCTTGGCCGTTGTGGTGATTCCATAGTCAGAGCCTGAGCGAACGCCTGAGTCAAGGAATGTGGTGATGCCAAACAGCGTGAACGCGAACTGCGCTGGCAGGCCCGGCGGCGGGACCATGTTGAAGACCTCCAATCTGATTTGGTCTTCCCCCACGGTGGCATCGATGAAGCCGATCTGCGTAGATGGTGGGCAGCCGCTTTCGGCGTCCAGCTGTTGAAGGGTGCATTGTTCGACGGCGCTCGGATTCCCGACGAAGCCCGGGGGAAGCCGCACCTCGACATTCCGGACCAGTCCCCCGGGCGTTTTGTATTCGCCTTTGTGGTCACCCGCCGGTTCGAGGATCTTGTTTAGGTCGAAGCTGAATGTTGCGGCGTAGGGGTGAGATCCGGCCTGGGTGTCGAGTGTCCCGTCCGCATTGCTGAACCAAACATCCCAGTCGGCGATACCGAACGCGGGTGCTGTCGTGCTCACGGTAATCGGCTGGGTCGCGCTGGCGGGCGTGGAGGCGCCACCACCCGCCACCGTCACCCGGTTGATCCCATCTTCCGGTGCTTCCGCCTCCGCCTTCACCGCAATCGCGATCTGGGGCGTGAAGTACGGTCCGGCGCCACCGGATCCGCCAGCGCCGCCGGCGATCTGGGGCATGTTGTCGAGATCGCTGACGCATGTCACCACAGTCGTGCCGGTGCAGTGCCACAGCCGATGTCCGATCGTTTGCGGTGTCCGAACCTTTCCCGAGTGCCCCAGCTCCCCGGCGTCTGTTGCTTCCAGCCCGGCGGGCAGCGTGTCGGTCACGGTCACGACTCCGTTGCTGTCGAGCGCGCCGACGTTGAAGATCTGGAGGTCTAGGTAACCGCTACCACCTGGTGGGATGTTGGTAGGATATGTGCGTCCGGTTACGTACCAGCCCGGCCCGGGAGTTTCGGCTTGGACTATGCTGACCGAGAACAAAAGACTTAGAAGAGCGATTAACGCTACAGCCGCACAGCCACGCAAGCGATATGACATTGACTTGGAGGCCTGCCAGTCGTACTTTATTCGCATGGGGAGCTTTCTTGAGATACACATCATTACTTGCTCCCCTTGCCGTGATTTGATTTTTTGACCTTCGTGGCCGGTCCATACTTGCTTCTAGCTCGTTTTTCACACTTGATGCGGTTCTTTTTCTTCCTCACTTTTCGACATTGTTTCAAACTCCTGCTCAGCTTTTCGGCCTTCAGCCGAGCGGCGCTCTTTGGTTTGACCACGATCGGCGACGAAGACGGGAAGTTGCCAGCGCCGTCGAACGTCAAGCTTGACGGGGTGGAGAATACCGGCGGCGCGGGCGGAACCCCCTGACAGCCACTCCCCGAGCATGCGGTTGTGCTTTCCGGAAAGCCTCCACCGACGCGGGCGTCGTAGAGCTTTGCCTTTTCGCCAACCGCTTGGGCAGCGAGGTTTTCGCGACTGGTGAAGAACGCATCGTCGCCGCTGGCGCTTGCATCGACGAAATAGGAATCTTCGGGGCTGCTGCCGCCGGAGAGCAGATAGATGCAACCTGCGCTTTCCCGGCAGCTGCCCGCACCATTGCGCTCCCACTCATACACGTTCAAGCGGCCATTGCTGGCTTGCGGCAGGAGCGGATGGAGCGAGTCGAAGAACACCCTGCTGCCGTCGTCTGAGAGCCAGCGCTCCATGTACGCCCCACCGCCAGCTCCTGACGTCTGGGTGACCGGCACTTGCGCTCCGGCCCCCTGCGCTGGGGCTCCCGTAGGGTCACATGAGGCACACGAGAGCTGCCGAGTCTGAGAGTCGTAAACATATACCTCAGCGCAGCCGATGTGTTCTGCTTCTTCGAAGCGGCACCCCGCGTTGTCGTAAGCGGTGAGACGCGCTCGTGACACAAAGCTGATGGTCTGCCCGTCCGGGGTAACCTCGGATGTTCGGTTGCCGAGGTTCCGCTTCCAAGCACCGTATTCGACCCCCAGATCAGTATTGATCCCATTGACCCGGTTATCCTGAGGCAAAAGGGTGGCTAGGAACGTTGTTTCGCCGTTGCTTCGCAAATAGAGGTTGGGCGCGCCGCCCATAGCTTTTTCGCCGTCGGCGGCTTCGTTGGCTGCGAGCACACCGGCGGCGACGAAGTAGACGTAAGCACCGTCTTCACCGGTTTCGTTGACTCCGATAACGCCGAGCACCCCGGCTTCTTCGCCGGTCAGATCTTCGCGCGCTTCAGCGAGCGCCTGGGCTTCGGAGCCCCTGCTCTTCTCGAACTTGTCGACATCGAAGCGCCAAAGCCTAGATTGACTTTCTTCGCCTTCGGTATAGAAGATGTAGCGCCCGTCCGGCGTTGCGGTCCAATATTCGGCCGCCCCGGCGGACACCGCGATTGTCGTTGTCCCACTCTCGCGCAGATAGAGACGATGGGTGTTCAAATCTGTCCAGGAGATTCGGCGAGCGTCGCTGGAGATGACATTTGTGAAGTCGCCGCCGTTACCGATTTCGTTGTTCGGACCATGCGGTCCGCCGAACGTCGCATTGGGGTCCGCTGGCGGATTCGGGCCGGGAAGGACGTTGACGAGTTGTAGCTGTCCATTCACCGACTCGTAAAGGTTGTGGGCCCGTCCTTGCGTAGCTTCTTTGGCGTCAGGCGTGAGAGCTGCTTGGCTTTCGAAGAGCAAGTGGGTGAAATCGCTCGAGGCGCCGACAAAGGGATCGTACGAGATACGGTTGTCACCGCCACAGCTCACAGCCGGCTGTTCGGTGAAGAACGGATGGAAAACGCCGTCTTGGCTCCGCAAGTTGTATAGGGCGCACGGCGCTCCGGTCGGCGGCTCCAGGCCGCCGATTACCCCGCGGGAGAGATCGCTTGAAAAGGCGACATACCGGGCACTGAACGGTGTGCCGGGCGGGTAGATGTCGCTTCCGATCCAGCCCTCCGGGGTGCGCGTCGCCATGTACTCATTTCCCAAGCCGTTCCCCTGGGCGCCGCTCCCGGCGCCCCCCGAGGGCGGTTCGCCGACGTAGGCAATGGCATCTCCATCGGCAGACGCGCGAAAAGGTCTTTCGGAATCGATTTCCGTGTTGTCGGACTGGTTTTCACTGGGGATCGGGGCATAGATATCGGTCTCGTTCGCTGTCGACACGAGCTCATAGGCGCGGCCGTCAGGAAGCCCCGACGTCGAACCGCCCGGCACAGCGGCCGTGGTGAATGGGAGATCGCCACCGACAGCGGTGCCGAGTACATTTTTTGCGACGAAGCGGGCGTGATAGTCGGATCCGGGCTGGAGCCCAGCCAAGGAAACCTTGACCGGGACAGAGAGCGATCCGGCGCCCACGCTCGATTCGGGTGTGGCCGACCCATAGCTGAGGGTAGCACCGTATTCTACGTAATAGGTCGTGGATTGCGCGCTCGGGTTGATGCTGGCGGTCGCCTGTACCGTGGTGGAGCCACGAGTCGGCACGGATTCTTCATCGATCAGGGGCTTCGAGGGCGTAAACAGTGTTTCGTCATTGCCGCTCGAAAGGCCTTTCGCACCGTTGACATTCAGACGAAAGTGGTAGGTGGTGCGAGGCAGCAGGCCTGTAACGTGGGCAGTCACCGGCACGAAGCCTGTGCCTGCGGGCACTTCTACACACGGCACGCTTTGGCCGTAAGGCAGTTCGGTGCCATATTCAAAGTAGCATTCGGTGAGCGCTGCGCCTTCGGGATTCGTGCTTCCGTTCAGCATCGCATCGGTTTCTCCGACCGAAGAAGCGGGTTCCGTGTCTACTGGCGGGATGTCAAAGATCTCGACATTCGCATGTGTTATCTGGCTGACGTAGACCGTGCCGCGGCCGCTGACCGCCAGTCCGCGCGCTTCTTCAAGTCCTTCTTCGGGGAACATTTGCCGAGGATTTTCCGAGGACTGATTTTCGAGATCACGCCCAAATATGGCGATCCGCGCGCCGGAGCTTGAGTTTTGCGCCACCACCAGATTGTCAGTGGACGGGTCGATCGCGAGCGCGGTGGGAAGATATTCGGAACTCGCAAGTTCGGCGACGCGTTTGCCCGTTATAGAGTCCAGCTGAACGATCGCGTTGTTAGCATTCATCACGTACACGCTGCTCGAGCTGACTGCGAGACCGCCGATTTCGCGTGCACCTTCAGGAATGGTGAGAGCCTTTACAAAGCCGCCGGCGCTATTGAACTCGTCGATGCTTGCTTCGTCGGCCGTGTTGTCATATACCCAGAGGTTGCCTGAGGGATCGACGGCCACACCGCTCAAATCCGTAAACGGGATCACTTCGCTCGGCGAGCAGATGCCCGGAGACGGGCACGTTCCAGTCAACTGGCCTTCGTATACTTCGCCGGAGGCGCTGAACTTGTCCACGACATCGTTTCCGTTGTCCTGGACGTACACGTCCCCTAAAGAGAGATCCAGCGCGTTTGTGGAATTGTCGACGGCGATGGCCGTCTTGAAGTTGAACGAGAAGCCTTTTGCCGGGGTCGCACTCCCGTCAAACTGTGAGATATAGGCGCCTTCGGCACTGAAGCGCTCGACGCGGTTGTTGCCTGTGTCCGCTACGTACACGTCGCCCGCCGCTGGTTGCAGCAGCGGTTCCCTCGAATCGTTCACCGCTACCCCGACTGGTTCGCTGAAATCGCCGTTGCCGCCGCCTTGACTGCCAAAGGAGCCGCTGAGGACGTATTCTTTGGCGGCGAGGGCGAAGGCGCTCGTCAGCATCATGGCGCCAACTAGTGCACACAGCAGGACTGTGGCTGTCAGGGTCAGTCTACGAGCGTTCATCGAGCTACCTCCTCCTGTAATCCGGAGGCAATGGGCGCCCCTCGATTGGATGACAAAGACCATTTCCACACTCTGCGACAGGAGATGCCATGAGTTGAGACGCCCGAATCTCCACCCGTGGCGCTCTGTAGTAGTCCGAGACCTTTCAGGCGTGCGCGTAGCCGCGAGCTCTGCCTTGTCTGCGAGGCGTGGAGACTGCGCTCGGGCCGCGTCGACGATGTGATCCCCCAACCTCGCCCCCGAGATCGAGGGCGACAACCCAATTTAAGAGCAAGCCATTTTGACCCAATCATTTCTCGCTCTTTCTCGGGACGCTCACATGACCATTCCGACCTGGACGAGGCGAAGCGATGGCGCGCGTCACTTCCTTACCCGAGGGCGTGAGATGCCACGCGTTCGGCTCGCCCTTTGTGTGCCCTTGCCCGGTGTTTGACAGCAGCCCGATACGCTCGAGACGGGCGAGCAGCTTTGAGATCTGGCCTTGGTCTGAGACCTCGGCCTGTTCGGCGACGGTCCTGTTGCTCGCCCCGGGACACTCTTCGAGGACTTCCAGGACGCGTGCTGTCCTGTAGGTCAAGCGCATCGGCAGA
>DASXIB010000012.1:0-22955 GCA_036498245.1 Solirubrobacteraceae bacterium | reverse complement strand
CGTCACGCTGAGGATCTATGCGGGCGGTCCCAGTCCCGTCCAGACCGTCAAAGTCACGCGCAACGGAGGGTCGTGGACCACCGGCTCGAGAGGTCCCCACCTGGCCGACGGGACCTACACCGCCCAGGTCACGCAGAGTGACGCGGCCGAAAACGTCGGCCAAAGCGCTCAGCGGACGTTTACGATCAAGACGGACTTCCCCATGGTCAAGCTGAATCCGCCGGGCCAGGTCATCTCCGACTCGACCCCGAGCTTCACAGGGAACGCCGCCACGGCGAGCGGTGACATCAAGTCCGTCACACTGACCGTCTACCGCGGCGAATCGACGACGCCGGACAACATCGTCGAATCGCTTACCGCCCCAGTAGAAGGCGGTGGAACCTGGGCAGCGGGGCCGACTCGTCAGCACTTGCCCGACGGCACCTACATCGCCCAGGCAGAGCAGAAAGACGCCGCCGGACACGCCGGCGTGAGCGAAGGATCGATCTTCATCGTCGATACGACACCGCCGCAAGTCACGCTGACGCTGACCTCGCCAAGTAGTGGCAACACGATCAGCGGCGAATCCCTGACGGTGAGCGGAACGGCAGGCACTGTCAAAGGCGACCTGCCCGCGGTAACGATCCAGGTGTTCGCGGGCTCGACGGTGGGCGGGGGAGAACCACTCGAGAGCGTTGCCGTGAACGCCTCGAAAGGTCTTTGGTCAGCCACGCTCGGAGGTCTGGGCGCCGGCACCTACACGGTGCGGGCATTGCAACGCGACCAAGCGGGCAACGTCGGGATCAGTGGCGTGAGCACTTTCATGGTCACCCCCCGGGCGCCGATCACGGCCCCGCCATCCCCACAGCCAGGAGACCCGTCTCCAGCGGCGTCCTTCACATTTTTCCCCACGGCTCCCAAGGCAGGTGAAAGCATCTCGCTGGCGTCGAGCTCGACCGACGCCGCCAGTCCGATCGTCGCCTACGCCTGGGATCTCACCGGCAGCGGCCAATTCCAGGGGGCCGGACCAGTGCTCGTGACGTCCTTTGCGACGCCCGGCAGTCATGTCGTCCGCCTGCGAGTGACCGCCGCCGACGGCCTTTCGAGCATCGTCGCGGAGACGATCGCGGTAGGCCCGCGCCGGATGCCGCTCATGCAGCCATTCCCGATCGTGCGGATCGTCGGGTCGGACACGCGCGCGGGCGCGCGCCTCAGCCTGCTGTCCGTGCAGGCGCCGGTGGGAGCCCGAGTCACGGTGGGGTGCCGAGGCGGCGGCTGTCCGGCCAAGCCGGAGAGTCGAGTCGCGGTGGCGGGCGGGCACAGAAACAGCACCGGAGTCGTCCTCGTCGCGTTTCGGCGCTTCGAGCGCCCCCTGCGCGCCGGAGCCAGCTTGGAGATCCGAGTCTCAAAGCCAGGTGAGATCGGCAAGTACACCCGCTTTCGGATCCGCCGGAACAGGCCGCCGCTACGGGTCGACGCCTGCCTGGATCCCACCCTCGGCACTCCCATAGCCTGTCCTTCCTCATGAGCACCTGGGGCGTCAGCGACAGACCATACGAGCTGCCCACGCGACGCGCGTGGCTCGATCCGCGAACCGCATCGCTGGCGCTCGGAGTTCTGTGTGCCGCCTTCGCCTGCGCATTCGCGATCGGATCGCTCACACGCTCAGACGGGGGCGCCGCTCGCGCCGTCTCGGCTCCATCGGCCGCGGCCGTGTCCGTCGGGATGGCGGCTCACCTGACCTCCGTGCCGCCGATCGGCAACCTGCCGTCCGTGCATCGCCAGCCTCAGCAGGCGTCTCAGCCCGCTCCGTCGACCCCGACCCAAAGCGCTACCTCGGCCACTCCGCCGCCGACCGCCCCCGTAGGAGCCGCGGCTCCCTCGCAGCCTTCGCCGCCTCCCAGCTCGCCAGCTCCGGTCGTGACTCCGACGCCGACCCCCACCGGTGGGTCTGCTCCCCGCGGTGAACGCTCGGAAGGCGGCTCCTCGGGGCGCCGCACAGGGGGCGGCTCCTCCGAACGGCACGCAGGCGGGTCGTTCGACAGCTCCGGCTGAGAACCGTGCGCAACGCGCCTCCCGCTGCACGGACTGCTGTGCTCCTTGCCCTCGTGGCGGTTCTCGTCGCCGGCTATGTGATCGGACGTGGCAGCTCGACGCCCGCGCCGGTCGCAAAGATGCGCACCGGCCTTGTGAGCGCCAATGTCGTGCTCACCTACCCCGCCCCCTGGCGGCGAGTCGCGAGTGCGCCTGAGATTCCCGGTCTCTCGATCGTCAACCCCATCGGGATGGCGCCCGGCGACGGGAGGAAGGCCGGTCTTGTGGTCGGCCAGTTGCCCGGGGGCGAACCGAGCCCGCTTCCCGCCCGCTTCCTCGCCGGCCTGCGAGCGCGTCCGGCAGGGGAGGTGGTGAATCTGACCGAAACCCAGGCATACAGGTACTCGAGCCTGAGTGTGCCCGGCTTCGAGCCGACCGTCACGCTCTACTCGATCCCGAACTCGGGCGGCAAACCCACCGCGCTCGCCTGCTACGCCACCACGGCTCGCTCGGCCGATCTGCGCGCATGCGAACAGATCGTCGCGACGCTGACCCTCGCGGGCCAGCCGCCGAGCTATGCGCTCGCGCCCGACTCGGGCTATGCGCGCGCGGTCGACGCCGCGATCGCGGAGCTCGAAGGACAGCGCGTCGCGCTCAGGCGCGCGCTGGCTCGCGATGTGTCGCCCGCGGATGCCGGAAGGCTCGCTACGCGCTCCGCCCAGGGATTCGCCCGCGCGGCGGCAGCGGTCTCGGGGCTTGAACCGGCGGCTACCGCGGGGCGGGCACAAGATGGGCTGTTGCGATCCCTCGGACAGGCGCGGGACGCATACACGGCACTCGCCGCGGCGGCAAGCTCACGAGATCGAGCCGGATACGCAAGCGCCCGCACGAGGGTGTATGAAGCCGAAGCGGGCGTCGACGCGGCGCTCGAGAGCTTCGTCCTGCTCGGCTACAAGCGGAGCTGAGCCGCGGTCTCTGACCGCCCGGCTACATTGAAGGCGATGAACGCAAGCAGCGCGGCAAAAGACACCCAGCCCTCCTCGCGGTGAGCGGCGAACTCGCGGACAGCCCCGGTGGGAAAGCCAGGCACCTGTCGCTGATCCTGCTGCTGTGCTGCACGGCGCAGTTCATGGTGATCCTCGACGTGTCGATCGTGAACGTCGCGCTGCCCTCGATTCGCTCGGACCTCGGCTTTTCGGTCACCGGGCTGCAATGGGTCGTCAATGCGTATGCGATCGCCTTCGCCGGCTTTCTGATGCTCGGCGGGCGCGCTGCCGACCTAATCGGGCAGCGACGCACGTTTTTCGCCGGGATGCTGCTGTTCGCGCTCGCCTCGCTCGCCGGCGGCCTTGCCCCCGGCCGGGGCCTGCTGATCGGCGCTCGTGCCGCCCAGGGCCTTGGCGGGGCGATCATCGCTCCGGCGTCGCTGTCGATCATCACCACCACCTTCCCGGAAGGCGCGGCGCGCAATCGCGCGGTGGGACTGTGGGGAGCGATGGGAGGCGCCGGCGGCGCCGCCGGGGCATTGCTCGGCGGGATCATCACCCAGGGACTCACCTGGCGCTGGGTGCTCTTGATCAACCTGCCGATCGGCCTGCTCGCCGCGTTCGCCGCGACGGTGCTCGTCGGGGCGAACCCGCCGCGCGAGGAGGGGCGTAGGCCGCGGAGCTTCGACCTCACCGGCGCGCTCACCGTCACCGGCGGGCTCACCGTGCTCGCCTACGGCGTCGTCGGCACGACCACCCACGGATGGGCGTCACTGCCGACACTGCTCACGCTCGCACTGGGGTTCGCCCTGCTGGGTGTCTTCCTGCTCGTCGAGAGTCGCTTCGCCTCGGCGCCGCTGATACCGCTGCGGATCTTCGCCTCCGGGCGCCTGCGGGCAGCCAATCTCGTCGTGCTGATGCTCGGCGCCTCGGCGTTCGCGATGTGGTATTTCGTGTCGCTGTACCTGCAGGAGGTGCTCCGCCTGACGCCGCTCGGCGCCGGCCTTGCGTTCATGCCGATGGCGCTGACCGTCTTCGCCTGCGCAGGGTTCGCCGGACAGTTGACGAGCAGGTTCGGGCCGGGCCCCGTGCTCGGCTTCGGCATGACTCTGATCGCGGCCGGGATGGTCCTGTTCGCCCGCATCGCCGTCGATGGTGGCTACGGATCGGACGTGATCGCGCCCGGGCTGCTGGTCTCCTCCGGGATCGGCTTCTCATTCGTGCCCGCCACGATCGCCGCGGTCACGGGCGTGCCGCCACACGAGGCAGGCCTCGCCTCAGGACTCGTCAACACCTCCCGTCAGATGGGCGGAGCGCTCGGTCTGGCGATCCTTGCCTCGCTGGCCAGCCAGCACTCCGACCACCTGATCTCGAACGACTACCTCGCGCCGGTCGCCGCGCTCACCGACGGCTTCCATCGCGCTTTCATCGTCGGCGCGGGCTTCGCCACTGTCGGCGCCGCGATCGCGTTCGCGCTGCTCCCCGGCATTCACTCCCGGCGCGGCGTGCCCGGCGCAGACGCCGGTGGTGAGTCGGCGGTGGCATTGGCGCCCGTCGAGTGAGGACCCCTTCCATACGCCGTGCGAGGATCCGGCGGTGAAACGCGATCCGCTTGTCGAGCTTCCCCCGACGCTGTGCACGGTCGGCCCGCGGCCGGGGAGCGGGAGCAGACCGGGAGGGAGCGCCCGCTTCGTGATGGGGATCGACGGGGGCGCGACGAAGACGCTCGCCGCAGTGCTCGATCTCGAGACCATGGAGCTTCACCTCGCGCACGGCGGACCGAGCAACGAGGACGCCGTCGGCGCCCAGGCGGCGGGGCAGGCGCTCTTGGACGTTGCCGAGCAGGCGATCGAGCGAGCTGGAATCGGTCGCGAGCAGCTCGACACGGCTGTGCTCGCGATCGCCGGCACGGACACCGAGTCAATCGCTCGCCACGTGCGCGCTGCTCGCAGCGAAGAGTGGATCGTCGTCAACGACGTGGTCGCCGCGTGGGCCGCAGCGACCGGTGCTCGGCCGGGGGTCGGTGCGATCTCGGGAACGGGCAGCAACGTCTTTGGCGTCGGTCCTGACGGCCGCGCCTGGCGGGTCGGCGGGTGGGGACACCTGCTTGGCGACGAGGGCAGCGGCTACTGGCTCGGCACCGAGTCGATCAAGGCGGCGCTGCGCGACCGCGAGGCCTCCGGCCCCGAGACCGCGCTAAGCGAGGCGGCGCTCGAGTTCTTCGCCGTCCCGAGCATCGAGGCGCTCGCATCCCATGTATACGCCAAGCCGCTCACCAAGGGCGAGATCGCGGCCTTCGCGACCGAGGCTGCGAGAATCGCCGCGGGCGGCGACACCGTGGCGCGCGAGCTTTACGAGCGCGGCGCGAGCGAGCTCGCCGCGCAGATCGCCGTCGTGATCCGCATGACCGGCCTGTCGTCCGGCTCCGGCCGGGAGAGTACGCACGGCTCAGGCGACGAAGGTAGTCACAGTCATGGGGAGGGGGAGGGGCACGACGACGGGGGGTTCCCCGTCGGTCTGATCGGCAGTGCCTTCAAGGCCGGAGCGGTGTTCGTCGAGCCGCTCACGCGCGCTGTCCACGAACATACGTCCGATGCGCGGGTCTCGATCGTGGAGATGGCGCCGGTCGGCGGCAGCCTGCTGCTTGCCGCGCGCGCCTGCGGACGCGACGGTGACCTCGACGGCGTCGAGCTCACGCGGCTGATCGACGCCGCGCTTCGATAGCCGTGCGATCGCCGATCGCTTCAGCTCCGATGCCGCCGATTCTCACCGCCCCGGCGGCGTTCGCGAACGCCGCCGCGGACTGTGGCGAGCGACCCTCGCCTAGGGCGACGAAGAAGGCCGCCGCGAAAACATCCCCCGCGCCGACGTCGTCGCGAGGGCGCTCGATCGCCGGCACAACCACTCGCACGAGCTCTCCGTCGGCGAGCCGGAGCGTCGTCGGCTCGGCCCCGGCCGTGATCGCCACGACGGCGCCGCGGTGACCGGCGATGAGCGCCTCGCAGCTCTCGCGCTCGGTCTCGCTGAGCACGAACGCGTCACCGCGGGCGGGTAGAAGCGCCGGGTCGAGCGGCGCGTGGACGACGACTCCTCCGTCCTCCCGGCTCCACCGCCTCACGAGGCCCTGGGGAGTGATTCCCACGAAGCCGGCACGTCCCCGCCATTCGCGCGGCGTCTCGCGGGCGACCGGGGCGAGATGGAGAATTCGCGTGTCGAGCGCCACCTCCTCGCCGATCGCCCCCGCCCACGCGAGCACCTGTTGCGTGCGCGCCGCTCCCCGCCCGGAGGTGACCAGGGTCGTGGTCCGCGCTGCGGGCAGGACCCTCAAGTCGAGCTCTCCGAGCCACGGCTCCACCAACCGCTCGATCTCCCCGACCGCCCCCTTCGTGACGATCAGCGTGCGCATCCCCAGGCGGGCCGCCTGCAGCGCGGCATAGAAGGCGCTTCCTCCGGGACGGCTGGAGCCATCCGGCATCACGTCGACCGTCACGTGCCCCACGGTTGTGTAGTCGAAGCTTCGTGACAACCTCCGCGACGCTACCACCCCGTGCGAGCACGATGAGCCGCGCGGCAGGAAGGCACGTAGACCACATCGAATGAGCTCTAGGACTGTTGTCCTTTGCCGAACGCCCGATGATCGACCGCCATCGTCTCGACCGCCGACTCAGCCCGCCGAGCACCAGCCTCGGCGTGGCGATCGCCTGCCTGCTGGCGGCCTGCTTTCTGCCCATGCCGATCGCGGACGCGGTGTCTCGTCCGCATCCCCTGGCCCACTCTTCCAGCGCCGGTGCGTCGACCTATCCTGCGGGCGTATCACGACCCGCGCATGCCGCCGCCGCGCCCAAGGCGAAGGTGAAGGCGAAGAAACACAAGGCGGCGCCGAAGCTGAGCGGCAACCAGCTGCGGGGGCAACTGGCGTTCCAGGCGATGCAGGCCTACTACTACATACCGGGCTCCGGCCTCTACCGAGGAGAACCGTTCTCGTTTCTATGGCCGTTCTCGCAGGCGCTCGCGGCGACCGTGAGCATGGCCAACGTGCCCACCATCGGCGTCTCCTACAGACGTGAAGTCCGCGCGCGACTGATTGGCCTGGCCTCCTATCTGGACACGACGAACTCAGGTGCGCCGGAAGGCACCTTCGCAAGCACGCTGGCGGGCTACGACGGCACGGCGGCTCCGCCGACGGGCCCTGGCGGGGCGAAGTACTACGACGACAACGAGTGGGTTGGGATCGAGCTCGTGCGTCTTTACAAGCTGACCCACGATCCTCACTCGCTCGGCTCCGCGGAGGGGATCATGGCGTTCGTGATGGCAGGTTGGCAGGCAGACCCCGAACTCGCCTGTCCCGGGGGCATCCCGTTCTCGAACTCGATCGAAAACACCGACCGCAACACGATCACCGACGCTCCCGCAGCCGAGCTCGCGGTGCAGCTCTACCGGCTTACCGGCAACGTCGCCTACCTGCAGTTCGCCGAAGAGGCCTACGAATGGGTCCGGCGCTGCCTGCTGCAGCCGAGCGGCCTGTATGCCGACCACATCCGCCAGCACGGGGTCATCGACGAAACGCTGTGGAGCTACAACCAGGGCACGATGATCGGCGCTGGGACGCTCCTTTACCAGGCAACCGGCAACAGCGCCTTCCTGTTCCAGGCCCGCGAGACCGCTCAGGCGGCGCGGGCCTACTTCACTCCCGAACGACTGGGTGCCGAGATCCCGTTCTTTCCCTCGATCTACTTTCGCAACCTGCTCTACCTCGACTCGGTCACCCACGACCCGCCCGGGCCCAAGATCGCCCAGGCATACGTCGACTACGCCTGGCAGCACCTGCGCCTGTCCAACAATCTGTTCGTCGCCGGCTCGCCCGCGTCCGCCCAGCTCCTCGTGCAGGCCGCGATCGTGCAGGTCTACGCGCTGCTCTCCTCTTCGCCCAGCACTTACTTCTGAACAGAAGGTTTCATGAAAGGACACCCACTTCCGCCGGAGGCGAAGGAGTAGGCTCCAGGGGGTGTCCGATGCGACGAACCTGATGACCGCCGAGGGGCTGTCGGTCCTCCACGGGGAGCTGGCTGTGCTGGAGGGCGAGGGGCGCAGGGAGATCGCCGAGCGGATCAAGACTGCGCGGGAATGGGGGGACCTGAAGGAGAACAGCGAGTACCACGACGCCAAGAACGAGCAGGCCCACCTCGAGACCAAGATAGCCCGCCTGCGGGAGAAGATCGCCGCGGCGGTCATCGTCGAGGAGGCGCCCGCCGGCGACGCCATCGTTGGCTTCGGCTCGACCGTGGTCGTCCGCGAAGAGGACGAGTCAGAGCGCTCATGGCGGATCGTGAGTTCCCACGACGCCGCCCCCCGCGAGGGTCGCATCTCAGCCGAATCTCCGATGGCTGTGGCGCTGATGGGTCGTCGCCCGGGCGATCGCACGTCGGTCTCGCTGCCCAAGGGCAAGCGCCGGCTCACGATCGTCCGCATCGACTGACCAAGCGTCCACGTCTACTGACCGGCGTCGGCATCGACCGACCAGCGGACGAGCACCACTTATTTGGCCGCGCGTGCGTACTCGCGCCGCACCTCGCGCACGAACCTCTTCGGCTTGTGCCGGTACAGGCGCCTGCCGTCGCGCAGCGCCCGCTGGCGCAGCTTCCTCCGCCGTCGTGCGATCGCCTTCAACAGCGCCTTGCGATCTCCCTTGCGGCCTCGAAAGGCTGCGTCGGCCGCGTTGACACGTTCGGCCAGCACCGCCAGGTCGTGCTCCTCGCCGAGCATTTCACCGAGCCGGTCGGCCCTGCGGGCGACTCGGCGGATCCTACGATCGCGGCCCGAGCCCTTGCGGTCGAGCATCTCCGCTGTGTAGCGCAGGTCCTTGACGCGTTTGCGCCACTCGTGCAGCGCCAGCCCGCGCGGGTCCTCTAAACCCTTGACCGTCCCGCGCTTACCATTGCTGCCCTTGCGCTTGTCGCGGCCCTTGCGCTTGTCGCGGTCACGCTTTCCGTGGATGTCCTTCGCGCGGGCGGCGCGACGCAGGCGGCGGCGACCCTGGCGGTAGATTTCTTTCAAGCCGGGCTCGACGAGCTCGATGCCGGGCAACTCGGGAAGGCTCCATCTCGCGACCTTCCCGCGCAGCGCGCGAAGCTCCGCCACCACCTCAGCACGGGCGGCCTGCGCCGCGAGGTCTGCCCGCGCGGCCCTGTCGCGCTCGGCCACGAGCTCCCGGCGCAGCCTCTTCACGCCGCGCCGCGGGGGCTTGCCCGAGCGCTTCGTCAACGTGTCGAGCGTGCCAAGGATCACCTCCGCATCGCGCGCCCCCGCGAGGCGCCGTCCCGCGTCGCGCAGGGTGGCGTTCTCACGCGCGAATGCCTGCTCCCCGAGTTCGTGCCCGAGCAGGCGGACCAATGCTCGCAGGCGCTTAAGTGCCTTACGCGTCTCATGCACGGTTCGCGCGCCCGGTGCCCCGGGGACATCGTCTTCGAGCAACTCCACGGCTCGATCGAGCTGCCCGAGGGCGATCCGCCGCAGTCCCTCCTCCGGGTGCTCGTGCGCGAGCAATCCGAAGCGGCGCTCAGCGCGCCGCGCCCTGCTCGCCCGCCGGTCCAGCTCGACCCTGACGAGCGCCAGACCGACGCTCACGCCCACGACCACGGCGCTCGCCGCTGAGGCTGCGCGCGGCGGGAGAATGGGACGATGACGACGATGGATCTTCCAGCCGCTCGATGGTGGACGGCGCGCCCCGCGTCGAGTCGCAAGCCGGCGACCTATCGCTGTCCAATCTGCGCCCATCGCCTACCCGCGCTCAGCGAGCACATGCTGATCGCACCCGAAGGCGACACGCGTCACCGCCGGCATGCGCACACCGAATGCGTGCTCGCCGCTCGCGCGCGCGGCGAGCTGCCGCTGCGCGAGGAGTGGCTGCGCACCCAGCCCCGTCGACCGTCGTTGTGGCGACGGCTGCTGCGGCGACACCGGGCGGCTCAGCCGCCGTAGACGTGCACGTGCTCGGGATGCACTCGGATGATCACGCGTTCTTCGCCCGGTTGGCGGAATGGGTACTCATCCTTGCCCAGGTACTTTTTCGCCATCGCGTCGATGTGCTCGTCGGCACCGTCCTTCGTGCGCTCAGCCACCCGCCCGCGAATCGTCACATATTCGTAGGGGTTCTCCATATTCTGCACGGTCAGTGTGACTCTGGGATCGCGTTCCAGGTTGCGCGGCCAGGCGCGCCCTTCGGCAGTGTTGAGCACTGGGTGGCCGTCCTGGACATCCACCCATACCGGCGCTCCGTGGATGCTTCCGTCAGGACGGAGGGTGGCGACGTGGCAGAAGTTCTTGGCCTGCAGCAGCTCCTTGCTGCGGCCCTCGATCGTTGCGCTCATCAGACGATCCTTTCTATGCGTGGGCTTGACCCACACCACGATAGGGCGTCGCGGGACTTGCCACACGCAGCTGACTCTACCCTGCGTGGAGAACCCCGTGCGGCCGAAGGTCTGGCGGCTGCCTCGACGTGCGCTTCGACGATGGCTCGGCGGCGCTACTGGCGGCTGAGCCCGGACTTCGAGTTGGCCGGGGGAATCGGGTCCAAGGGCGCGAGCCTGCCGTTGTCGAGCCGGAAGCGCACGCTCGCCTTGCCCCCGCCCGGACAACACAACGGGTCGGACCGCTTGTACAGCGGATATTCGAGCGTGACTTCCGTATCGCTCTGGCTTGCCACCCGCACGGTCGCGCTCGGCTGGCTCGAGTCGGTGCCGAGGAAGTGTCCGTTCACGAAGAAGAACGCCTGCTGGCCATACCCGTCGCCCGAGCCGGTGCGCGTGCCCACGAGTACCCGCAAAGCCTGACCTGAGTGGTAAGCGGAGGCGTCGTTCGCTGTATATCCCCTCGCCTGCAACACGGCCTCGGCGCCGCTCACGCCTTCGGCGCTGTGACTCGGCGCCTCTTTGGTGAACGCCGGCTCGGGGGCGGTTCGGGTGGCGTTCGGGCTTGACGTGCCACCGTTCGTCGTCGTCTGCGCGGGCGTCGTCGCCGTCGGCGCTGTCTTTGTGGTCGTGGGGGTTCTCGTCGTCGCGGTCGTGCCTGCGCTCTGCGCCGGCGGCGGTGCGCTGGCGGCCGTCACGGTCTTCGTGCCCGATCCGCATCCGCCCAGTACCGCGCCACCGGCGAGACAGAGCATCGTCGTCGTCCCTGCCTTCAATGTCGCGCCTACCCTCTGAAGTTGGTCTCGTCTCATCGCTCTGACGATATTCGCCGCGCGCGGCGCACCTCCTGGCCTGATTCCTTGACAAATTATTAGTGACTGCTAATCTAGCTCGATTGTGTTCACCGGCGACGGCATGGGAGCAAGCGAATGAGCAGTCCACGCAGGAACGGATGGACGTTGGGAATCGTGTCGGTTGCGTTGTTCATGGCCGTGCTCGACAACCTCGTGGTGAGCGTCGCGCTGCCGACGATCCACCGCGAGCTCGGCGCCTCGATCCAGTCTCTGGAGTGGACGGTCAACGCATACGTGCTCGCCTACGCCGTGCTGCTCCTGACCGGCGCCGCGCTTGGCGACCGATTCGGACGTAAGCGGATGTTCGTGATCGGCCTGTTCGTGTTCACGCTCGCCTCGGCCGCCGCCGCGCTCGCTCCCAGCACCGACCTGCTCGTGGCCGCGCGCGCGGTCCAGGGCGCCGGCGCCGCGATCGTCACGCCGCTTACGCTGACGCTCCTCGCGGAGGCCTTTCCGCGCGAGAAACGGGGAATGGCGATCGGCGTTTGGTCGGGCATCAGCGGGATCGCCGTGGCGATCGGCCCACTCGTCGGCGGCGCGGTCGTGCAGGGCATCTCCTGGCACTGGATCTTCTGGATCAACGTGCCGATCGGGCTGGTGCTCGCGCCGCTGGCCATGCGCCAGCTGCGCGAGAGCCACGGGCCCTACGGGAGCCTGGATCTGCCGGGCCTCGCGCTCGCCTCCACCGGCGCCTTCGGGGTCGTGTTCGGCCTCGTTCGCGCACAGTCGCTGGGGTGGACCAGCCCGACGATCCTCGCCACCTTGATCGCCGGCGCCGCGCTGTTGACTGGGTTCGTCGCGTGGGAGCTCCGCGCGCGCGAGCCGATGCTGCCGATGTTGTTCTTCGCCAAGCGCTCGTTCGCGGTTACCAACGTCGCCTCGATGAGCATGTACTTCGGTATGTTCGGCTCGATCTTCTTCCTCTCTCAGTACATGCAGAACGTGCTCCACAACACACCCCTGCAAGCAGGGCTGAAGCTGCTCGTGTGGACCGGCGCCTCGATGGTCGTCGCCCCGCTCGCGGGCGTCTTCTCCGAGCGCTTCGGCAGCCGCCCGTTCATGGTCGCCGGTCTGTCGCTGCAGGCGGGCGCACTCGCCTGGTACGCGTCAATGGCCTCCACCCACCTGGCCTACTCGTCGATGATCGTCCCGTTCGTGATGGCCGGCTCGGGCATGGCGCTCGTGTTTGCTCCCTCCGCCAGTGCGGTGCTCTCCTCGGTCCGCCCCGACCAGGCCGGCCAGGCCTCGGGGGCGAACAACGCGATCCGCGAGGTCGGCGGCGTGCTCGGCGTGGCGGTGCTCGCGTCGGTCTTCACCGGTGCGGGTGGCTACTCCTCGGCTCAGGCGTTCGTCGACGGCCTGATCCCGGCGCTGTGGATCGGCGTAGTAGTGCTCGCCGCAGGCGCGTTCATCGTCCTCGTGCTTCCCTTCCGCACGAGTCCCGCGGCCGCGCGCGAGGCCTCAGACGGTCTGCTCGCGGTCGCCGGGGAGTCCGAAGGCCGGCTCGCGGTCGCCGGGGAGTCCGCGTGAGCGTCCCCGCCTCCACGCGTCGTCGGGTTCCCGCGGCCGAGCGCCGAGAGGAGCTGATCTCCGCCGCCGTGCACGAGTTCGCGCGGGGCGGTCTGCATGGCACGCCGGTGGAGCGGATCGCCCGGCGCGTGGGTGTCGCCCAGCCCTACGTGTTCAGCCTCTTCCCGAGCAAGCGCGAGCTGTTCCTGGCGGCCCTCGACAGGAGCTTCGAGATGGTCGCCGGCACGTTTCGCGCAGCCGCGGCCGACTACGCGGCCGGTCGCGCGCCCGCTGAGTGCGAGGATCCGTTGCAGGCGATGGGCCTCGCCTATAAGGACCTGCTCGCGTCCGACCGCGACTACCTGATGCTCCAGCACCAGTGCTACGCCGCCTGCAGCGACGATGTCGTGCGCGTCCGCGTGCGCCACCGCTACGCCCAGCTCGTCGACCTCGCCGGCGAGCTCTCCGGCGCCGAGCCCGAGCGGCTGGATGACTTCTTTCGTCACGGCATGGCCCTCAACGTAGCCGCCGCGCTCGGTGTCGAGGACCTGTCGGTGGACTGTCCGTGGATCGCCTCCGAGCGGCTGCTGGCCGATCCGGCGAGCGCTGAAGCGTCTGGGGGTTGAGCAAGTGGGTAGGATCGGGGAATGTCCACCTCGGCGCAGATTCCGGGTAGTAACCAGCCGAAGAAACAGCGCCGCGACCGGCGGGAGACGGCGCGCGCCGGCGCGCTCGTGACGCTGGCGGTGCTGATCACGCTGTTCGCCGTATTCAACACCGACGAAGTGAAGGTCGATTGGATCTTCGGCCACACGCACGCGCCGCTGATCATCGTGATCGTCGTCTCCCTGCTGGTGGGAATCGTGCTTACGTACGTCGCCGAGCGGTCGGCGACGGCCCGGTCGCGCACCGGCAAACGGCACTAGCGTCCTTAAGTCAGACGCCCGCGGGCTCCTCTTCGGCGAGGATCTCGGCGGCCGCGTCGGCTCCGACGAACGGCGCGAGGACCACATAGGAGAGGTAGTCGGAGAGGACCGGCAACAGCTGGGTCTGACCGCTGATCACCTGACAGCGCACCGTGTGAAAGATCGCCCCGGTCACTCCCTCGAGCGCCAGCGGGGTCAAGGGCGGCGTGGGCGCTCCTTCGGTGAGCAGGGTGGCGATGTCGCGGACAAGCTTCACGTTGCGCTCGATCGCGTCGGGCCCGGCAGCGAATGCCTCGGCGGCGATCATCTTGGCGCAGAGCGGATGATCCGCCAGATGGACCATCAGCCTGCCGATCGTCTGGCGCACCGAGGATGGCCAGTCGGCACTGGCGGGGCCGGAGCCGGAGACCACCCGGAAAAGCTCCTCGCAGAGCAGGTCGAACGCGGCGAGAAAGCACTCTGTGCGATTGGCGAACAGCTGGAAGAAGACCTCGATCGGCACACCCGCCGCCTGGCTGATCTGCGGCGCGCTCAGCTCCTGGTAGTCCTCGCGCACGGCGAGGCGAAGGACGCTCGTCAGCAGCCGCGCGCGAGGCGGTTCAGATTCGCCTCCGTTCGCCGCGCCCAGGCCGAAGCCGGAGGGGTCGCCCGCGAGCGCATGGCGGTCCTCACCGGAGCGATTGTCCGCGAGCAGGTAGCGCTCGCCCTCGGCATGGGGTATGCGTCCGCGCAGGGGCTCCGAGCGCACCTGCTCGGCCAAGCGCGCGGTCATCCGCCGCCCGAGGCTCGCGCTCATGCGCTCGGCGGCGGGAGCGTCGAACAGCAGCGTCCAGCCGACCAGCTCGTCGGTCATAGTTGGCACGTCCTTGGCGCGCCCTTCGCGCAGGCGGGAGGCGACGATCTCGTGGATGCCCCCGACGATCCCCCGGACGACGGGAATCGGAAGTGGGCACGCGGCGGGCGCGTGGGCGAAGCTCGACGAGAGCATCCGCTCGAACGTGATCGCCGCCCGCCGTACGTGCAGCAGGCCGGCCGAGCCGGCGGTCTGTGCCTCGAGCATCACGAGGGCCGCCCCCTTCCAGTTCGCGTGGACCTCCTCGCCGTACTCGGCGAAGGCGGCGTGCAGCCGGTCCTCCAGCGCACCGTCGGCCGACAGGTATGCCTCGTTGATTCGCTTGACCCAGCGAGCGACGATCAGGTCGAAGGCGGCGAGGAAGCACTCCTCCTTGTTGGCGAACTGCTCGTAGAACGCTCGCCGGGAGACGCCGGCGAGGGAGATCACCTGCTTGACGCTGGTGTGCTGATAGCCGACGGCGGCCACCGCCTCGACCATCGCGCCGTACATGCGGATGCGCTGATTGCGCGCGACTTCGGTGGCGCCGAGACGATGAGGCCCTCTGGGCAGGCGTTGGTAGAGGGGAGTGACCGATCCCATGCCCCTCCCTCCATGCTCCGACAACGACATTCGGCCTCCCCAAATCGATCTACTTGCCCAGACACTGTCATGGAATCTGGCAACAGGGATCATTCCATGTCAGCGATTTTTTGTCTACAGGCAAGCGTCGATACTAGCGATCGGAGGTCTCGCATCGATCGGCTAGGAGGGGTTTCCCCTGCTCTCGGCGATTTTCACAGGGCCGAACAAATCCATCGATTGCAGCGCTCCGGGGGTCTAGGATCAGCTCTTCGACCTATCGACAGCGTCAACCCCGCGCTAGCTGACTGCCAGCAGGTGGAGATGGATGGGAGACACTCCGACGATTCTCTCGCGGCTTGGCGCCTCTCGTGGTCTCCGAGCGTGTTGGCCGAGTCCGCTCGACCCATTATCTGCTCCCGACACGACTCTCAGTGCAGAACGGCCTTCAGCGCGAGGATCGCGATGCCCATGGCGATTCCCACGCCCCCCTCGAGCACCAGCTCACCGGGAGCGGCTCGCGCGCGCAGGCCGGCCAGCAGCTCGAACGCGACCAGGCTCACGACGGCGCTCCACAGCGCGGCGGCGACCGCCGTCGCCTGCGCGGCTCCGGCGATCCACGCGATCGGCAGCGCCAGCAGCGGAATCGCGGCTCCTCGGACGATTGCCCAGTCGTGCAGGATCGCGCGCCACAGCGCATGGCCGGTGAGGCGCTCGTGGGTCACGAGCCGGCGGCCGAGCAGGTTCGCATAGGTGTGGGCGAGCCAATACAACCCCAGCGCGATCGCGGCCGAGGCGAAGGTGTCGAGATAGCTCTCGTGTCGTCCGCTCTCCGCCGCGAGCAGCGCGCCGATCGTGATCACGCCGTAGACGATTCCCGCGGGGTTCTCCTCGGGCACGATCCAATCGAGCGCTCGGTGCGCCCATCCTCGCCGCGCCGTGGCCCGCAAAGAGCCCGCGGCGGGTGGTGGAGGCCTCTCAGAGGTGGCAGGCTCGCCGACGGGATTGTCTCGGGGTCGGGGCACTCGCTCTAGGGCCGCAACGCGGCGCTCCAACGCTCGGGATCGAGCTCGGCCTGCGCGCGCGCCCAGCGGAAGTGGTGGACGGCCGACCGGCGCAACGGCTCGCCGAGCAGCAGTCCCGCGAGCGCCCAGCGTCGGGCGTGACGGGGAGTCTCCAGCGCCACCGCCAGCGACCCCGCGAGAATCCACCAGTGCAGGACAGCGTTGTAGGGGGCCAGGCGCTCTGCCGTCATGCCCTCGGCCTGCACCAGGTGGGGGAGGCCATGGCGCAGCTCCCACGGCCACTCGGCGAAGTGCACGAAGCCTCCGGCCAGCCCGGCGCCGTTGTTGAGCGCGAGCCACTTCTCGATCGGATCGCCCTTGCCGATCCAGGCCGCGAGTGCCCACGCGGGCAGGCCGGTCGCCCACAACGCGATCGCGCCCCGCCTGCCGAGGAACGGCTCGAACACGAGTCCCACCCCCGCGCCGAGCTCGAACGCGTGGTGCATTCCGGTGCCGAGCGCAGTCAGGGCTGTGAACGGCCGGTGGGGTCGCCATGGTGGGCTGCCGGCGCTATTGCGCGGCCGGGTGCTTCGACTGAGCGACGAGCCGCTCCCCCGCCGTTTGCATCTCGTCATCTCGTTCCTTTCATTGCCCGGACGGTGTCATCCAAGTGGCCTCGTCGAGCTGAGGCGGTCGGTCGAAGTCTCCCGGTCGCTCGAGCATGCACGCGGCCGCGTCGTCCATCCGCATGCACGCGACCGTTCCCTCCGCGGCCAGCCGCACCGTCTCGCCGAGCACCTCCTCGAGCGCGGTCCATCCCTCCTCACCGGTGAACGCCACGGAGAGCGGATGGAAGAGGAGCGCGAGGTGCCCGTCCTCGCCGGCGGCGTGCCTGCGCAGCGCGGCGATCATCGCCTCGCACATGCGCTCGGGCCCGTGGGGATCGTGCCCGTCGCCGTGGCGTTCGCGCAAGCCGGCGAACTGAGGCAGATACGCGTAGGCGTCGACGAGCGGCCAGCGGAACGGCAGCACGGCGAGGCCGTCGAGGAGCCCCTCCCGCTCACCGGCGGGGGAGACGTGGCGATAGCCATGCTCGCCGAGCAGCGCGAGCGTGCGCGCGCTCAGCACGCCGCCCGGCGGGCGAAAGCCACGCGGATCGAGGCCGATCGCGCGCATCGCGCGCGTGGCACGAGCGAGCAGCGTCCGCTCGGACTCGGCGTCCAGCGCCGCCCACTCCTCATGACGCCAGGCGTGCACGGCGACCTCGTGACCGGCCTCGGCCATGGAGTGCAGTGCATCGGGATACATCTCCGCGTTCAGCCCCTCGACGAAGAACGTCGCCCGCACTTCGCTGGTGGCCAGCAGCTCAAGCAGCCGCGGGAGTACTTGAACGACCGTGAAATGCTCTCCCTGAGGCACGTCCTCGGGCCACATGCCCAGCTCGAGCTGGGCGGCCTCGCCGAGATTGTCGAACGTCACCGACACCGCCGCTCCGGCCAGCTCGTCTCCCCAAGCGCTCACGCAGGGAAGGTAACCGACCTCGGGGACCCGATGAAGCCGGCGCCAACGGCATCACGGCGCAGACGGTGAGAGCCGGCTGGAGCCTGGCGAGCAAGCCGGCGCTAGGAAGAGTCGCGGTCCGCGGACGGCTCCACGATTCGCAGGTGCTCGGCCACATGCGTGAGCGACAGCAGCCGCTGGACCTGCTCTGAGCCGCGGGTGACGGCGAACTCCTGCTCGCGCTCCACGGCGGTCGCATGCGCGGAGAGGACCGCCCGCAGGCCGGTCGAGTCGATGAAATCGAGCTGCTCGAGGTCGAGCACCACCATCGCGGCGTCTTGCGCGCCGGCCTCGTCGATCTGGCCTTCGAGCAGCGACACGGTCGCAAGGTCGAGCTCGCCAGCGAGCCGCAGCACCAGCCTGTTCCCCTCGTGCCGGACGTCGATCCGCAGGTGTTCCTCGGCAGGCACGCGCGGTACGTTAGCGCACGCCTTCAGCGCTTATGCGCAATCCCAACAGCGCGATGTCGTCGCGCAACGGCCCGTCCGTGCGCGCCACGGCGGCCCGCTCGACATGCAAGAGCAGCTCGCTCAGCTCCGTGCTCGAGCCGTTGGCACACAACTCGCTCAGGCCGTCCTCGCCGAGCGGCTTCTCTGGAGCCCCGGCCTCTGAGACGCCGTCTGTGTACAGCAGGAGCGTGTCTCCGTCGTGGAGCTCCACCTCGCTCTCCGCGAAGCTGACCGGATCGACCACGCCGAGGAGCGTGCCGCTGTCGCCGACCGGTTCGATCCGGCCGTCGGAGTCGATCAACAGTGGCGATGGATGTCCCGCAAGCGCGATCGTCAGGCGGGCGCCGCCGGCACGCGGCGTGAGCATCACCAGACCGACGGTGCACAGGTCCGCTCCCGGCGGTTGGTCCAGCAGCGCCCGATGGAGAATCGTGAGCATACCGGCCGGTCCCTGTCCGCTCATCGCGGCGGCACGCAGCGTGTGGCGAGCGAGCGCCGTCACCCCCGCCGCGCGCGGTCCCTTGCCGCACACGTCGCCGATCACGAGCATCCAGCTGTCCTCGCCGTGCTTGAAGACGTCGTAGAAGTCTCCGCCGACCTCGTTCAGCTCACCAGCCGCGGCGTATCTCGCGGCGACCTGCGCGCCCGGCACCTCAGGCAGTGAGTGCGGGAGCAGAGCACGCTGGAGGATTTGCGCGATGCGTGTGTTCTCGAGCTGTGCGCGCTTGACCTCGGTGATGTTCTCGAACACATTCGCCGCGTACAGCATGCGCTCGGTCTCGGGGTCGAGCACCGGCGAGGACCTGACGATCAGCCACCGCTCCTCGCCGGTCTCGCGGACGATGTTCCGGACCAGCAGGGGATCGGGCCGCTCGCCCATGAACAGCCGACGTCCGGGCATCTGCTCGAGGCCGAGCTCGTTGCCCTGCTCGTCGAGGACCAGAAAGCGTGAGATGACCGCCCCTGCCTCGGCGCTCGTCAGCGCGCCGGGCGAGGGGACCCCCAGCAGGTCCGCCGCCGCCTGGTTGGCGAAGACCGTCCGTCCGAGCTCGTCCGTGACTGTGATCGCCTCGGCGAGATTGGCGAGGATCGACTCCAGGCGCTGCTCGACGCGCATCACCATCGAGAACAGGCGAGCGTTGTCGATCGCCAGAGCGGCCCGGCGAGCCAGCTCGCCGACGAGATCCATGTCGTGCTCGCCGTAGGGCTCGCTGTCGGCCAGTCGCAGCACCGAGAGGGCCCCCAGCGTGCGTTCGCGCGCGAGCAGCGGCGCGACGAGCGCCGAGCGGTAGTGGTGGTCGATCATGAACTTCGCGTGCTCGGAGCCCTGTGCGAACGAGCTCAGCAGCTCGCTCGTCATCTCCTCCAACAGCAGGGGCTGACCGCTGCGGATCACGCGCGCGGCGGGATGGGCGCCGTCGGGATCGAGCGGGAATCGCGCGCGCAGATCTTCGAGCTCACGGGCCGTCGTGTCCAGCTCGGCCGCGACCGCGACATCTCTGATCGACCCGTCGTCGTCGCGCAGGTCGATCACGCACAGGTCGGCCACCGTCGGCACGGTCAGCCGTGCGACCTGCCCCATCGTCGTGTCCAGGTCGAGCGAGGCTGCGAGCACCACTCCGGCCTCGACCAGCAGGTCGATCGCGGCGCCGCCACTGGACTGCCCCCGAATGCCGATGGCTTCGCTCCTCCCCAAGCTACGCTGCGCAATAGAGCCCAGTTCCGGACTCGAACCGGAGACCCCAACCTTGTGCATGGGGGGAGCGGGCTCCCCCCATGAGCCTCCCATGCTTTATCCCCTGGTGCACAGAGCCCAGTTCCGGACTCGAACCGGAGACCCCTTCCTTACCATGGAAGTGCTCTACCAACTGAGCTAACTGGGCGTGAGCGAGAGGGGACTGTAGCGCGCCTGGTCGCGCGTGGCCATCAGTGGATGCCGTCGAGTAGCTCGCCGGCCGAGGCCAGCTTCAGGCCCCGAGCTAGGATCGCGATCGTCTCGAGCCGTGGCGAGCGCTTGCAGCGCTCGAGCAGGCTGATCTCGGTTCGGTGCAGGTCGCAGATCTCCGCCAGTGCCTCTTGAGAGATGCCCACCCGTTCGCGGTGATGGCGAAGGTTGACGGCGAATTGCTTGCGTACGGGCTCCACGGTGTCCACGGCTCCAACTCTCGCCGATCCGCAGACGGAAGGTCTACAGACGAGCAGTCGCCAGACGTTTGTCTACTTAGCGGCTTTGTCCGCATGCCGCGAACAGGCGCCAGATAGAAACGATGACCTATCTTAGCTACAAGCCAGGCTCAGCGGCGGCGGTCTCGTCGCGGTCGCCCGGGCGCTCCCGCAGCCTGCCTCACGTCGCCGGCGTGTCGCTCGGCGTCACGGTCGTGACGGGCAGGCCGGCGCCTGAGATCTTGCTCGGAAGATCCAGCTTCAGCCAGCGCGACAGCTTGGTGGGCAGCGTCGAGACGATCACCTCGTCGAAGCCGCGCAGGTTGATCGCGTCGTGCACAGCCACCACTGGATCGGGCGCCCCGACGATTCCCTCGACGCGCGTCCCGGCTGCCTCCTCCAAGAGCGGCAGCGCCCGCTCGATCACCTCGCTGGCCTCGCCCGACCCCTGGTCCTCGGGATCGACGACCTTGTGCAAGCCGTGGGCGGGGTTGGGAACGAGCAGCGTGAACGTGCACGGTCCGCGCCGCGCACGCTCGCGCACGGCGTCGAGCAGCGGTGCGGTGGCGGCGGTCTTGTGCGCGACCACCAGCACGCGGGTCGGGGCGTGGACATCGTCGCTCGCGTCACGGCCCTCGGTCGGGGTGGATGACTCCATCGGGGAGCTCCTTTCTCGCTGGTTGCTCCGATGATCCCACTCGGGCGTCGTCAGCGCCAACGGTCGATCGTGGCGCGGCGGTTCGATGGTGGGGGCAGGATTCGAACCTGCGTAGGCAGAGCCAATCGGTTTACAGCCGATCTCCTTTAACCACTCGGACACCCCACCGGGCGCCACCGGCAAAGCCGCGGCCGCGGTGATTCTAGTGGCTGGAGACCGCGAGCTCGAGCCTCAGCTCGCCTCGCGCAGCTGCTGGGCGTCGGGGAGCGTCTGCAGCTTCTTCAGCGTGCGGTTCTCGATCTGGCGGACGCGCTCGCGCGTGATGTTGAACGCGCGTCCGACCTCCTCCAGGGTGCGCGAGCGACCGCCGGTGATGCCGTAGCGCATCTCGATCACCTCCCGCTCGCGACGTGGCAGCCCCGCGAGCACACGCGTGATGTTCTCCCGGCGAAGTGCCTCGGAGGCGATCTCGAACGGGGAGGCCGCCGAGACGTCCTCGATGAAGTCGGCGAGCGCCGAGTCGTCTTCCTCGCCCACCGGTTTCTCGAGCGACACTGGCTGCTGGGCCATGCGCATGATCTCTCGCACTTCGCGTGTGGGACAGTCGAGCTCCGTGGCGATCTCGGCGATGCTCGGCTCGCGGCCGAGCTGCTGGATCAGCTGGCGCTCGGCGTGGATCAGCTTGTTCAGCCGCTCGACCATATGCACGGGGATCCGAATTGTGCGGCCCTTGTCGGCGATCGACCGGGTCACGGCCTGGCGAATCCACCAGGTCGCGTAGGTCGAGAACTTGTAGCCGCGGCGGTAGTCGAACTTCTCCACCGCCCTGATCAGCCCGAGCGAGCCCTCCTGGATCAAGTCCAGGAACGTCAGGCCGCGCCCGATGTAGCCCTTGGCGATCGACACAACCAGGCGCAGGTTCGCCTCGACCATGTGCTGCTTGGCGGACACGTCGCCCCGCTCGATCCGCTTCGCGAGCGTCACCTCCTCGGCTGCCGTCAGCAGCGGGACGCGCCCGATCGACCGCAGATACAGGCGCAGCGAGTCGAGGCTCGGCTCGACGGTCAGGTCGACCTCGGCCTTCTTGAGCACCTCCAGGCGCGCGCGCAGCCCGTTGCCGGGATTGCGCTCCACGTCTTCCTCGCCCTCATCGCTGGCGCTCGTGAGCGGTAGGTCCTCGTGCGTCTCCGGCGCGTGCGTGGAGCCATGAGCATCGCGTGAGATGGGCGCATCTCCGTGCGCCGAGTCTCCCGCGGCGAGCACCTCGATCCCGTGCTCCTCCAGGTAGCTGAGGAGGTCCTGCGCCTGCTCTCCCGTCAGCTCCGCCTCCTCCACCGCGGAGGCGACGGACTCGGCGGTCAGGAATCCCCGCTCCTGACCCTCGGCGATAACGCCCTGCAACTCCTCCGTCTCGACCACGGCTGTATCCGTGGCGAGAACCAGACCCTCAAGCTTTTCGCTCAACACAACCCCCAGGATCCATCCAGCTTCCCCATCACAGCGGCGATCCGCTGCGACCTGTTCGACTTAGGCTGAGCCTCCTGTGCGTCGCTGTAGTGGCATTGGCAGTTCCGTTGCGTCTCGCGCGGCTCTCGAGTCTTTCCCGCTGACCCGTGGGGTTGACTCGACGAGCTGAGTGCGGAGTGATACCAGAATCTACGGCCGGGGGGCGTAGGTCAGCCCGCGCTAGGCTTGGCCACGGTGCGGGTGACCCGACTTTTCCCTTCGCTGTCTCCGACGCGGGACGATCTCTCCGGCGACGTCCAAGCGCGCATGCCCAGCGTCCCCGTGGGCCTCTCGCGCGTCGGCGTCAGCGGTGTCGAGAAGGTCGTGCGAATCCGCGACGAGCTGTTCTTCGCGCGCCTGGAGTGCTTTGTGGATCTCAGTCGCGAGCAGAAGGGCGCGCACATGTCCCGCTTCGAGGAGGTCGTCAACGAGGCCATCGGCCAGGTCGTTTTGGGCGAGGCAACATTCAAGGCCGAGACGCTGGCCGAGCACATTGCCCAGCTCGTC
>DASXIB010000011.1:0-1672 GCA_036498245.1 Solirubrobacteraceae bacterium | reverse complement strand
GCCCTGAACAACGGCGTCTCAGGGCAGCTGGATGGCCCCAGCTCGTACCTCATGAAGTCTCCGAGGAATCAGCGCCCGGACGGCGAGGCGCGCGAGCTGACCGAGGACTTCATCAAGCGCTACGCACGCAAGCCGGCGCGGCCGGCGGCCCCCGCGCGCAAGAAGACTCGCGCCTCATAAACTCCACAAACGTGGCAGCCGACGGCCTCGCGATCGCGCAGGTGACGCCGTTCGCGTGGGAGACCTCCAACGAGGTCAACGAGTACGTCCGACGCGTGTCGGAGGAGTTGGTGCGCTCGGGCCACCGAGTGATCGTGATCGCTCCCTCGGACTCGAGCGCGCTGGTCCGTCAGAGTCGCCGCGCGATCCGGACCCAATCCGAGTCGCTGCTGGACGACGCGACGGGCGAGCCACTGGTCCTGGGCGTGGGAGAGGTGCTCCCGTTTTCGGGCGCCCGGAGGCGAGCGGCGTCGCTGCCGGTCGACGTGGCCCGCACGATCGAGCAGGTTCTCAGCCTGGTCTCGCTAGACCTGGTGCACGTCCACGAGCCGTTTGCTCCGAGCGCCGCCAGCGTCGCGCTCCGCCACTCCCGAGCGCTGAACGTGGGCGGCTTCCACGCCCCCACCGAGCGCGTCCTGTCAACCCAGCTCGCCGGCCCGCTCACCAGGCTGCTGTTCTCGCGGCTCGACGCCAGGGTGGCGAGCTACCAGGCCACGAGCGAGCTGGTGCGACGGTTCTTCCCCGGCGACTACCGAGTGATCACGCCCGGCGGCGACCGGCCCGAGCGCGAGCTGCGCCAGGATCGCGGCACCGGCGCCTTTGACATAGCGATGATCGCGGACGAGGAGCGCGCGGCGCTCCGGACCTTCCTGCGAGCGCTCAAGCAGCTCCCGGACACGGTCCCCTGGCACGCCACCGTGTTCGCGCCCCGAGCGCTCGCGACACCGGCGACGCTCGAGCGCAGGCTGCGCGACCGGGTGTCGTTCGTCGGCCCCGAGGAGACCGAGCAGGAGCGCGTGCTGGCGGAGGCCGACATCGTCGTGCTCGCCTCCGAGGGGCTGCGAGTCACACCGGGCATGGTGGTGAGCACGATCGCGGCGGGGGCGATACCGGTCGCCTCGCGGCTGCCGGCCTACGAGGAGCTACTCGGCGACGGCGAGCAGGGACTCCTGTTCGAGCCCGGCGACGCCCAGACGCTCGCCGCACACCTGGAGCGGCTGCTCGGCGACGCCGGACTTCGTCAGCGTCTTGCAGAGCAGGCCGCCGGATTGCGCCGGTCGCTCAGCTGGCCGCGGGTGGCGGACGAGCTGCAACAGCTCTACCGGGAACTGGTCGCCCGCCGGCGCGACGGCCAGGGCGACGAGCGCACTCGAGCGCGCCTGCGCTCAAGGGCGCTGATCGACGTCGACCTCCACATGCACACCGATCACTCCTACGACTGCGCGACCCCGGTGGAGGTGTTGCTGGGCGAGGCCCGCACGCGCGGGTTGGGAGCGATCGCGGTCACCGACCACAACGAGATCTCGGGCGCGCTTGAAGCGCGCGACAAGGCCGACGGCGTCAAGGTGATCGTCGCCGAGGAGGTCAAGACGGCCGAGGAGGGCGAGGTGATCGGCCTGTTCATCGAGGAGAAGATCCCGCGAGGGGGCACCCTGGAGGAGACGATCGCCGA
>DASXIB010000010.1:0-25711 GCA_036498245.1 Solirubrobacteraceae bacterium | reverse complement strand
CTCTTCAGCCTGCTCAAGGGGATGTCCATGGCCACGGCGATCGTGCTCGTCGGGTGCTACTACGGCTATACCGCGAGCGGTGGCCCGGTCGGCGTCGGCAGAGCGACGGCCAAGTCGATGGTGCTGAACCTGGTGCTCGTCAACCTGATCGGGATGTTCGGCACGCAGGTGTTCTGGGGCGCCAACGCGCGAGCTCCGATCGGGGGGTAGAGGCCGAGCACGCGGATATCGCGGATGGTGCCGGTGCCGTTCGTCCAGGCGAGGCTCAAAAGACGCTTCCGTGATCCCGCGCCACAACCAACCGCTACGCTGGCGCGATGGACAAGACGCTGGTGATCGCCGAGAAGCCCTCCGTCGGGCAGGATCTCGCGCGCGTGCTGAAGGGACCGTTCAAGAAGCAGGAGGGCTGGCTCGAGGGCCCCGAGCACGTGATCACATGGGCCGTGGGGCATCTCGTGCAGCTTGCCGAACCGGACGAGTACGACCCCAAGTTCAAGCGCTGGCGGATGGACGACCTGCCGATCGTGCCGGAGCGGTTCAAGCTGGCGATCCGCGACGAGCGCTCGCGCAAGCAGATGTCGGTGGTGACAAAACAGCTCGGGCGCAAAGACGTGGAGGAGGTCGTGAACGCGTGCGACGCCGGCCGCGAGGGCGAGCTGATCTTCGCGTACCTGTACGAGAAGGCCAACGCCAACAAGCCGGTCAGGCGTCTGTGGCTGAACTCGATGACGAACGCGGCAATGAAAGAGGCGTTTACCTCGCTGCGCCCCGCTGCGGAGTTCGCGCTCCTGGAGCAGGCGGCGCGGTCGCGCTCGGAGGCCGACTGGATCGTCGGGATGAACGCCACGCGCGCGGCGACGATCCGCCTGCGCAGCTCGTTCGACGGGGCCGTGTCTCTAGGTCGGGTGCAGACGCCGACGCTCGCGATCATCGCTCGCCGCGAGGAGGAGATCAGAGCGTTCAAGCCCGAGCCCTACTGGCTGGTGGACGCGACGTTCGCCGCCCCGCCCCTGGAGGACGGGCAGGGCGATGGCACGCAGGCCAACGGAGCGCAGGCCAACGGGCATGTGAGCGGTGGGGGCGAGGGCGACGGCGAGCGCGCCTACAAGGGTCGCTTTCACGCCGGGGCCAAGCCGCGGATCGCCACCGAGCAGGAGGCCGTGGCGATCGTCGAGGCGTGCGAAGGCAAGCTGGGCACGATCACCAAGCTCGAGAAGAAAGAGCAGCGCGAGAAAGCGCCGATGCTGTATGACCTGACGACGCTTCAGCGGGAGGCGAACAACCGCTACGGGTTCTCCGCGCGCAGGACGCTGGCGGCCGCGCAGAGGCTGTACGAGGAGCACAAGGCGCTCACGTATCCGCGGACCAACTCGCGCTACCTGACGAGCGACATGGTCGAGGAGATCAAGCCGATCGCGGAGTTGGTGGGCAAGCACGCCGAGTACAGCAAGGGCGCCGAATACGTGACCGGACTCGACCTGCTGCCGCTCGCGCGGGTCGTGAACAACGAGAAGGTGACGGACCACCATGCGATCATCCCCACGCGCTCTGAGCACATGCTCGACCGCATGGGAGCCGACGACAAACGGATCTTCGACATGGCCGCGCGGCGTTTTCTGGCGGTCTTCCACCCCGAGGCGGTGTTCGAGAACACGCGCGTGGAGACGACGGTGCCGGCGGGTGACTCAGAGCAGGACGGCGGGTATGTGTTCAGGACCCGCGGCAAGCTGCTGCTGATTCCGGGCTGGCGTGGGGTCTATGACCAGGTGGCCGCCGAGGCCAGGCCGAAGGGGGAGGAGGACGAGGGCGCCGACCAGCAGCTGCCGCGTCTGGAGAAGGGCGAGCAGGCGGACACGCGGGAGATCGAGAGCGCGCGCAAGGAAACGAAGCCGCCGCGACGCTACAGCGACGCGTCGCTGTTGGGGGCGATGGAGACGGCCGGCAAGCTGGTCGACGACGAGGAGCTGCGCGAGGCGATGAAGGACTCGGGGATCGGCACTCCGGCCACCCGCGCGGCGATTATCGAGCGGCTGATCCAGGTCGGCTACGTGGAGCGCGACGGGCGCGCGCTGGTCGCCAGCGAGAAGGGTCTGAACGTGGTCAGGCTGCTGAACGAGCATGCGCTGACCTCGCCCGACCTCACGGGCGAGTGGGAGCGGCGGCTCGGCAAGATCGAGCGCGGGGAGGACTCGCGCAAGGACTTCATGGGCGACATCGCGGGGTTCGCCGAGGAGACCGTCAAGGAGCTGGATGAGAAGCTCAAGGACGTGCGCATCCCCCGCGCGACGCTCGGCCCGTGCCCGATATGCGGTCATGAAATCGTCGAGAACCGCAAGGGGTACTCGTGCTGGGCGCGCAACGACCCGGGCTGCGGGTTCGTGATCTGGAAGAGCAAAGCGGGCAAGACGCTGCCGATCGCCATTGCGCGAGAGCTGATCAAGACCGGCTACACGGCGCGCGCGGTGACGGGCTTCAAGGGCCGCAGCGGACGGAGCTTCCGCGCGCACCTCGCGATGAATCAGGGCGAGGACGGGAAATGGCGGGTGGAGTTCAACGAGGAGTGGGCCAAGCAGGGCGCAAAACCACCTGAGGCGGAGGCGGAGGCGGAGGTCGAGAGCGGGACGAGCGCCAAGGCGCAGACGCCCACGGCCGTAGAGGTGAGCGCCGCGTAGCTGCAGCAGTTCCACGTCGGGGCACGGGGGGAGAATGATCGCGTGCCGATTGCGCTGATCACCGGACCCGCGAACGCGGGCAAGGCACGCGTCGTGATCGACGCCGTGGAGAGGCACGTGGCTCGCGGACAGGAGCCGCTGCTCGTCGTGCCGACACGGGCCGACGCGGAGCGCTACCGGCGGGAGCTGGTCGGCAGGGGGATCGTGCTCGGTGCGCGCGTGGAGCGCTTCGACGGGCTGATCGACGAGGTCGTGCGCAGGTCGCGGACGGGGGCAGGGACGGGGAGGCCTGTGCTTGGTGAGCTGGCGCGTGCACGGGTGCTCGCCGGGATCGTCGAGCGGGCGACGCCGGACGGGCTCCCGGCGTCTGGAGGAATGCTGCGCGCGGCGGAGGCGTTCGTCGCAGAGCTGCAGGTGCGAAGGGTGACTCCACGACGGTTGAGCGAGGCGCTTGGCGAATGGGCACCGACCCACAGACGGGCGCCGCGCACTGGGCCGCGTCGTCGGGAGTGGGGGGAGGGAGGGGTCGGCGCTCTGTTCGAGGAGTATCACCGCGTGCTCGCGCGGATCGGGCGGGTCGATCGCGAGCAGCGCGCGACGCGGGCGCTCGACGCGCTGCGAGGAGCTCCGGGTCTGTGGGGTCAGACCCCCGTGCTGTTCTACGGGTTCGACGATCTGACGCGACTGCAGCTCGACGCAATCGAGACGCTCGGGACGGTGGTCGACGCGAGCGTGACCGTGTCGCTGACATATGAGCCGGGGCGGATCGCGTTCGCCGGGCGGGCGGCCACATTTCAGGCGCTCGAGCCGCTGGCGGCAGAGCACACGCGGTTGGCGGCTCGCGCCGACTACTACGCCCCGTCGGCGCGAGCCGCGCTCAGTCATCTGGAGCGCTCGCTATTCGAGCCCGATGCTGAGCGCGTCGGAGCGGGGGACGCGGTGCGCCTGCTCGAGGGCGGGGGCGAGCGGGCGGAGCTCGAGCTGGTCGCGGGGGAGGTGCGAGCGCTGCTCGACGGTGGGACGCGGGCGGAGGAGATCGCGGTCGTACTGCGCGCGCCAGGGCCGGCAGCCGAGCTGATCGGAGAGATCTTCGGGGCGGCGGGAGTCCCCTACGCGCTGCAGCGGCGCAAGCCGTTCGCCGACACGGGGATCGGTCGGGCGCTGATCGGATTGCTTCGCTGCGTGCCAGGCTCGGACAACGGCGCGCGCCGCGCGGAGGAGAACGGCACACAGGGCAGCGGCGAAGCGGATTCGACGGCCGGCGAGGCGCCGGGGCTGGTGGGAGACCTGTTGGCTTGGCTGCGCGCGCCGGGCCTGCTGGAGCGCCCCGAGCTGGCCGATCACCTGGAGGCGCGCGCTCTCCGGCGGGGCGCGTCGAGTGCCGCGCAGGCTCGGGCGCTGTGGGAGGAGCGGAACTGGCCGCTCGAGACGATCGACCACCTGCGCGCGGCGGCGGAGCGCGGGGCGGGAACATTGATCGACCGAGCCGAGCGCGAGCTGCAATGGCTGTTCGACGCTCCCCGACGTGGCCAGGCACCCCTGCTGGGGAGTGGGGAGCTTGACGAGGCCCGCGCGCTGGCGGTCGGGCGGCGGGCGCTGGGCGAGCTGCGAGAGCTGGTCAGGGCCAGCGAGTCGAGGCTCGTGCCGCGGGATGCGGCGGAGCTTGCGCGCGTCCTCGCGAGGCTGGAGCTGGTGAGCGGGGAGCTCGCGAGCGCCGAGACGGTGGCGGTGCTCGATCCGCTCGCGCTGCGCGCCCGACGCGTGAAGGCGCTGTTTCTGTGCGGCCTTCAGGAGGGCGTGTTCCCCGCGCCGGCGCGGGCGCAGCCGCTGTTGGGAGACGAGGAGCGGCGTGCTCTGGCGGAAGCCTCGGGCCTCAGGCTCGACCGTTCCGGGGACGCGCTCGCGGCGGAGCGGTATCTCCTGTATGCGGTGGTCTCCAGACCCGAGGAGCTGCTCGTGCTGAGCTGGCACACGGCCGGCGACGACGGCGCGCCGGTGGCGCCGTCGCTGTTTGTGGACGACGTCTGCGACCTGTTCGACGAGGACCTGCGCGAGCGGCGCTCCAGGCGCCCGCTCGGCGCGGTGGACCGGCCGGCATCCGAGCGGATCGGCGAGAAGAGCGTGGACCGGCTGGAGCCGTTGCGCGACGAGCAGCTGCTGGCGGCGCTGCGCGAGCAGGTCTGGTCGGCCTCCTCACTTGAAGTGTGGCGGAGCTGTCCGTCGCGATGGTTCGTGGAGCGGATGCTGCGCGCGGAGGACCTTGGCCCCGACCCCGAGCCGGTCGCTCGCGGAGGCCTCGCGCACGCGGCGCTGAAGGACACGCTCGAGGGGCTCGAGCGGGAGAGCGGCTCGGCCAGGCTCACGCGCGGGCGTCTGCAGCTCGCCCGTCGACTGCTGAAAGAGGCCCTTGCGCGGCACGAGCCGGACTTCCCGCTGTCGGTCGCGCCTGAGCGCAGGCCGGGCCTGCGGCGTCGTCTGCAAGCCGACCTGGAGCGCTATCTCGAGCACGCCGCGACACACGAGAGCCGGCTCGAGCCGAGGCATCTCGAGCTGGGGTTCGGGTTCGCGCGGGAGGACGAGCGGGGAGAAGGGAGCACCCTGCCGGCGCTGGACATCGGCGGCGGGGTGATGCTGCGAGGAAGGATCGACCGCGTGGATGTGACCGCGACGGACGGCGAGGAGGAGGCGGTCGTATACGACTACAAGGGTCGTGCTGCGCCTCCGGTGGCGAAGTGGATCGAGGAGGGGAGTTTTCAGATCGCGCTGTACATGCGGGCAGTCGAGCACCTGCTGGGACTCCGCGCGGTGGGCGGCTTCTATCAGCCGCTGACCGGGGCGGACCTGCGCGCGCGCGGTGTGCTCGACGAGGACAGCGGCGTAGAGCTCGAGTGCGTCGGGAGCGATCGGCGCGAGCGCGGGGACATGCAGGCCGTGCTGGAGGAGGCCGTGGCGATAGCGCGCACGGCCGCTGCAGAGGCGGGTCGTGGAGAGCTCGAGGCGAGGCCGCAGACGTGCGCGTTCAGGGGCGGCTGCATGTACCCGACGATCTGCCGGTGTGAGCGTTGATGGAGCAGTTGAGCCTGATCGAGCCCGAGGAGCAGGGGGGGCTGGTCGCCCTGTCGCCCGCCCGCGAAGGGGCAGCGGCAAAGGAGCGGGGAAGAGGCTCGGTCGATGTCCCGGAAAGTCCCGCGATCGCACGCGTGCTGGCGGACGAGCAGGAGCGAGCCGTCGCGCGGCGGAGCGAGTCGCTGCTGCTCGCGGCCGGCGCGGGAAGCGGCAAGACGACGGTGCTGGTCGAGCGTTTCGTGCGGGCAGTGCGCGAGGATGGCGTCGCGCCGGCGAGGATCCTCGCGATCACCTTTACAGAGCGCGCTGCCGGCGAGCTGCGCGAGCGGGTGCGCGAGCGCTTCCTCGAGCTGGGCGCGCGCGAGGCCGCGCGCGACACCGAGGCGGCGTTCGTGAGCACGTTCCACGGCTTCTGTGCGCGTCTGCTCCGCGCGCACTCGCTTGCGGCGGGGTTGGATCCCGACTTTGCGATCCTCGACGAGCCGCTGGCTGCTCGCCTGCGTGGGCAGGCGTTCGGGGCGGCTCTGCGCGTCCTGCTTGCCGGTGAGCGAAGCGAGGCGGTGGACCTGCTGGGTGCATACGGGGCCGATCGCGTGCGCTCGATGGTGCTCGGCGTCTATGCGGAGCTGCGCAGCCGTGGACAGCGCCTGCCCGCGCTGCCCACCCCGCGTCTGCCGGCGCCGACGCTGCCACTGCCGGAGTTCGAGGCGCTCAACGTCGACGCCGCGCGCGCATGCGCCCTTCTGGGCGAGCTGCTGGATGCCTTCGGCCGCTCATACGAGGCGCTCAAGCGCCGGCGTGCGGCGGTGGACTTCGACGACCTGGAGCTGGGCGCCCGCGCGCTGCTGGATGAGCGTGCGGACGTGCGCGCCACCTGGGGGGAGCGATTCGAGCTGCTGATGGTGGACGAGTTCCAGGACACCAACCCTCGCCAGCTCGCGATCCTGACCGTGCTCGAGCGAGCGAACCTGTTCACGGTGGGCGACGAGCTGCAGTCGATCTACGGCTTCAGGCATGCCGAGGTGGAGATCTTCCAAGCCCGTCGCACGCAGCTGGGCGAGCTCGGGGCGAGCCTCGAACTGACGCGCAACTTTCGCTCGCGCGCGCCGCTGTTGGACGTCGTGAACGCCGTGTTCGCCAAACGCTTCGGCGAGAGGCATACGCCGCTCGTGGCGGGTCGTGAGGACGATCGCGCAATCGGCGCTCCAGATGCCCACACGGTCTCCGGTGGAGACACTTGGGTGGCCGGTGGTGGTGGTGACGCCGATCCGCTCGGAGAACCCCTGGTCGAGCTGCTGCTGACGGGCAGGCGCGGGTGGGACGAGGAGGAGTGGGTCGCGCGCGAGCCCGCCGAGGAGTTGCCACCGGCTCCCGCCTGGCGGCAGGCGGAGGCGCGCATGCTGGCGCGGAGGGTGGCCGAGCTCGTGGCGAGCGGCGCGGCGCGGGCGGGTGAGGTGGCCGTGTTGCTGCGCGCGGTCGGTGATCTGCCGGTCTATGAGGCGGCGCTCCAGGCGCGTGGTCTGCGCACGCTCGCGAGCGTCGGCGGCTTCTGGGGGCGCCAGCAGGTCGGCGACCTGCTGGCCTACCTGCGGGCGCTCGCCAATCCGCTGGACGAGCTGGCGCTGTTCTCGACGCTGGCCTCGCCGCTGGTCGGCGTCTCGAGCGACGGCCTGGGGCTGCTCTCGCGCGAGGCGAAGGCGAACGAGCAGGGGGTGTGGGAGACGATCCAGCGGGTCGGCGACCTCAGTTTGCCCGCAGGCGATCGCGATGCTCTGGTCGCATTCCGCGAGCGCTTCAGCGGCGAGCGGCGAGCGGCGTATGGGCGCACGATCTCGCAGCTGATCGAGCTGGAGATCGAGGCGAGCGGCTACCGCGAGCACGTGCTGTCGCTGGAGTGGGGAGAGCGGCGGCTGGCGAACGTGCACAAGCTACTGCGGATGGCGCGCCGGTATGAGGCGAGCGAGGGGCGCGACCTGCGCGGATTTCTCGACCACGTGGCCCATCAGCAGGACGCGAGCGGTGGATTGGCAGCGGCCGAGGCGGACGCGCCGGTGGCCGACGTCGAGCCCGACGCGGTGCGGCTGTTGAGCATTCACGCGGCCAAGGGCCTCGAGTTCGCGGTCGTGTGCGTCGCCGACCTCGGTCGCGCCCAGAACCTGAGCGTGCCAGACCTGCTGGTGGACGACGATCGCATCGGCGTGCGGCTGGTGAAGCTGGACGGAGCGCCCGCGACGCCGGCACTCGACTTCGACGAGTTGTGCGAGGGACGCCAGCAGGCGCAGGCGCAGGAGGAGGAAAGGATCCTGTACGTCGCTATGACGCGGGCGCGCGAGCGATTGCTGCTGAGCGGCGCGGTCGATCTCGAGCGCTGGCCACAGGAGCGCCGAGGGGCACCTCCGATCGCCTGGCTCGGCCCGGCGCTGGCGCCGGATCTACCGGCCAGAGTCTCCTCAGAGCAACGCCAGGGTGAGACGGTGGTGGATCTAAGGGTGGGCGCGCTCGCAACCGTGGTGCGCTGCCGGGTGAACACGCCCGAGTCGATGGCGGCATCCGCGGCTGGAGCTCCCAGCGTCCCCACGGACAGGGCACGCGCCGGGGCGAGTAAGGCCGTCCGAGTGGAGGCCTCGCGCGATCCGACCGGACCCGCGCGCAGCGACGGCCCCAGCAAGCGGATCGACGCGCTCAGCTACACCGCGCTTGGCGAGCTCGAGCGGTGCGGTTATCGCTACTACCTAGAACGAGTCCTGCGGATGCCGGAGAACCGCGCCGCGGCGCGCGCCGAGCGCCGGCGAGAGGGTTTGGAGGGGCGCGCGCGGGGGACGCTCGTGCACAGGCTGCTCGAGTCGGTTGCCTTCGGGCGCCAGGTGGGGCCATCGTCGGCCGACGTCGCGCGGGTGGCGCGAGAGCTGAACATGCGTGTCGGTGAGAGCGAGCGCGAGGAAATCGCGGAGCTTCTGCGCATGGCGACCACCTCAGAGCTCGGAGTGCGCCTTGCGGCGAGCGAGGAGGTGCGTCGCGAGCATCCGTTCGCCTTCTCGCTGGGAACGGACGAGCCGCTGATCACGGGTGTGATCGATGTGCTCGCGCGCGAGCGGGACGGCCTGCTGGTGGTCGACTACAAGAGCGACCGGGTCGGCGAGCACGAGGATCTCAAAGCGCTGGTAGAGCGCGAGTACGGCGCCCAGCAGCTGCTGTATGCCCTCGCCGTCCTGCGTGACGGCGCCCCCGATGTGGAGGTGATCCACTGGTTCTTGCACCGTCCGCAGGATTGGGTGCGCGTCCGCTATGACGTCACAGACCGTCCCGGCCTCGAAGAACGCCTGATGGCACTGACGCGACGCGCGCGCGGTAAGGCGTTCAGCGTCAGCGAGGATCCTCATCGCGCGCTCTGTGAGACCTGTCCCGGACGGGGGGGGCTGTGCTCGTGGAGCGAGCAGGAGACGATGCGTGAGACCTTCCCTGCTTGAGTGAGCCCTTTGGACCCTGACCATGGGAGGATGCGAAGACATTGCCCGAGGGACCTAGCCACGCGCTTTCCGACGCGGAGCTGTTCTCGCGCAGTCGCGAGCAGGGCGATACTCGCGCCCGCGAGCAGCTGGCGGAGCGCTACCTGCCGCTCGCGCGTCGCCTGGCGCGCCGCTACCAGCGCAGCGAGGAGCCGCTGGAGGACCTCGTGCAGGTCGCCTCGCTGGGCTTGCTCAAGGCGATCGACCGTTTCGACGCGAACCGCGACATCGCCTTCTCGAGCTATGCCGTGCCGACGATTCTGGGTGAGCTCAAGCGGCACTTCCGCGACCGGACGTGGTCTGTGCGCGTTCCCCGCGATCTCCAGGAACTCGCCCTGCGCGTCGACAGGACCGTCACCGAGCTGTCGCTCGGGCGTAATCGGGCGCCGACCGTCGGCGAGATCGCCGCTGCCGTCGATGCCTCGGAGGAGCAGGTGCTCGACGCGCTCGAGGCCGCCGGGGCCTACCGTGCAGGATCGCTCGACGCGCCCCGCTCGGCACAGGGCGGCGAGGACGCCGGCGACAGCCTCGGCGATGCGCTCGGCGGCGAGGAGGGTGGCTTCGAACGAGCGGAGGAGCGCGCGACGCTCGAGCCGCTGCTCGACCTCGCCTCCCCACGCGAGCGCATGGTGCTGGCGTTGCGCTTCGGCGAGGATCTGACACAGGCAGAGATCGGCGAACGGATCGGCGTCTCCCAGATGCAGGTCTCGAGGCTGATCCGCTCGGCGCTTGCCCGCCTGCGAGCCGGCCTCGAAGAGGAGCCGCCGCCGGCCCCCTGAACGGCAAGTCGCCCTGCAACCGGTTGACATCGGCGCGTTTGCGGTAACACTGTTTGACGATGCCTCGATCGATGTGGATGGGAACGCTGAACTTCGGCCTCGTCAGCATGCCGGTGAAGCTGTACAGCGCGGTCAGCAGCAAGACCGTGCACTTTCACCAGCTGCACGCGAGCGACCATGCGCGCGTGCGGACCAAGCGCGTGTGCCCGGTCGAGGAGACCGAGGTGTCCTTCGACGAAATCGTCAAGGGGTTCGAGATCGCCCCTGAGCGCTACGTCGTGATCGAGGACGAGGAGCTCGCCTCGCTCGCGCCGGAGATAACGCGCACGATCGAAATCGAGGACTTCGTGGAGCTCGAGGACATCGACCGCATCTACCTCGACCAGCCCTACTACATCGTTCCCAACAAAGGCGGAGCGAAGTCCTATCGCCTGCTTCTGCAAGCCATGCGTGAGACCGGCAAGGTGGCGATCGCGCGGGTCGTGCTGCGCTCGCGGGAGCGGCTGGTGGCGGTCAGCGCGCACGGAGACACGCTGCTGATGACGACGATGAACTTCAGCGACGAGGTTCAATCGCCCGAGGAACTGAAGGAGCTGGGAGACACCGACGCGAAGGTGAGCGAGCGCGAGCTCGACGTGGCCCGCAGGCTGGTCGAGTCGCTCGCCGAGCCGTTCGACATCTCGAAGTACAAGGACACCTACCGTGAGGCCGTGCTCGACCTGATCGACCGGAAGGCCAGCGGTGAGGAGATCGTCGTGCAGCCGCAGGCTGAGCCGCAGACGCTCGAGGCGCCCGACCTGATGAGTGCGCTGGAGGCGAGCCTCGAACAGGTGCGCAAGCGCACGGGCGAGGACCCCCGGCCGAAGACGAGCAGAGGTACAGCCAAACGCGCGCCGACAGCCGGCGATGGAGTGGGGAAGGGGAAAGGGAAGGGCTCGGCGCCCTCCGGCCCAGACGGCAATGGCGCGAAGGCCGCCGTCAACGGCTCCGCCAAGCCAAAGCGGAAAGCCGCGAGCACCGCCTCCACTAAGAAGGGCTAGCCAAAGCTCAGCGAAGTGCTAGCCAAAGCTCAGCGCAAGCATCAGTTGCTCGCTCGAGCCGTCCTTCGGAGCGACCACGCGCAGCTCGTCGGTCATCTGCTCGAGGACGTTGCCCACGCCCGGAACGACGGCGTCGCGGACCAGCTCGCGGGCGCCACGGTCGGTCAGCTCGCCAAGGCGCAACTCGATGCTTCCGTCGCGAGTCACGAGCCTGTAGTCCAAATGACCGTCCTTTGCGTGTGCTGGAGCGTATGCGGAGAGCGCTTCGCAGACGACCATCGCATCGTCGAGCCGATCCACGGGACAGCCCGCCCGGGCGAGGATCATCGAAACCACGCGACCCAAGATCGGGCCCGCCAGCGAACCGGTCGCCAATCGCAGGGATACCGCGTCATCCGTCGGCGGATCGTCCTGGCCTTGCATGCTTCTCACAAGGGTACGGGTTCGTCGACCCTCATGGTGGCGTGGGGTCTTCGAGCGTGGACTCCCCGTCCCGGGCGGCGAGCTCTTCCACGTAGTCGGAGGAGGGGACGAGCGAGAAGGTCATCGACACCTCCGTGTGGCCGCTCTCGGCATGGCCGAGCTGCAGTGACTCCGCCAGCGAGGCGATCAGCGGTAGTCCGAGCCCGAGGCCAGGGCTGTCGGAACGTGGGGTGATACCAGGACCGCAGTCGCGCACGAGCACGGTCAGCTCGTCGTCGGTCACGCTCGCCAGCACCTCCAGGGGGCCGACGCGATCCGCGGGGTATGCGTGGACCACCACGTTGGTGCAGGCCTCGGTGACAGCCAGCCTGATGTCGGACAGGATCTGCTCGTCGACGGCGCGTGCCTCCCCGAGCGCGCCAAGGGCGTGACGTACGAGTGCGATGTTCTCCGCTCGCGCTGGAAGCGCCAGCTCCATGTCCGGCTGGGTGGTTGCCGGTGTCATCGTGACTCCTGGGTTCTGGACGTGCTCTCCTGGATTCTGGACGGGCTCTCGCTCGTGATGGTGCCCTGACGAGACGTTTTTCACACATCGCGCCGAGAGGTGCCCGATCCTGGCTCCCTCGCACGCTCGCGAGAGAGCGGAAGCATACGGCAGAGCTCGGTCTGAGCTCCGGTCGGCCGGACGTCGGGACGGGTCGGAGAACGTGACTCGAATCCTCTCGCGCGGCTGGTTTTCGCTCGCGTTGCGCTGCTACGCTTTCTGGCTCCGCCTCAGGTGCCTGCCTGTGCCCGTACGGCGTTCGTCCACCGTGCGGGATGCGCCGCCCCAAGGGAGCACTTCCATGACTTCGCACATCAAGCAGCCGCCACAGGCCGTCGGCCTCTACGACCCCCGCTACGAGCATGACGCGTGCGGGGTCGGGATGGTCGCGCGCCTGGACAACGTGCCCACTCACGAGGTCGTCTCGCGCGCGATCACGGCGCTCGAGAACCTCGAGCATCGCGGGGCATCGGGTGCGGATCCGTGCACCGGCGACGGGGCCGGGATCCTGCTGCAGATGCCCGACGAGCTGCTGCGCGCGGCGGTCGAGTTCGAGCTGCCCGCGCCGGGCGCATACGGGGTGATGATGTGCTTCCTGCCGACCGACCCCGATGTCCGCGGGCGTCTGGAGGAGCTGCTCGAGCGGACCGTTCGCGCGGAGGGCCAACGGGTGCTCGGCTGGCGCGAGGTGCCGGTCTGCGAGGAGCACGCCGGCGAGGTGGCCGGCGCCTGCCGTCCGGTGGTCCGCCAGCTGTTCGTGGGCGCCGCGTCAGACGACGACCAGGACGCGTTCGAGCGCAAGCTGTACGTGATCCGCCGCGTCTGCGAGCTGACCGCCGAGGAGCCCGGCCTGTACGTGGTCTCGAGCTCCTCGCGCACGCTCAACTACAAGGGCATGCTGATCAGCTTCCAGCTCGCGTCGTTCTATCCCGACCTGCGCGACGAGCGCTGCAAGAGCGCGCTCGCGCTCGTGCACTCGCGCTTCTCCACCAACACCTTCCCGAGCTGGGAGCTCGCGCACCCCTATCGCGTGATCTGCCACAACGGCGAGATCAACACGGTGATGGGCAACGTCAACTGGATGCGCGCGCGCGAGAGCGAGCTGAGCAGCGAGCTGTTCGGCGAGGACCTGCGGAAGATCCTTCCGGTCGTCGGCCCCGGCAACTCGGACTCGGCGACGTTCGACAACGTGCTTGAGCTGTTGATGCTCGCCGGACGCTCGCTGCCCCACGCTGTGATGATGATGATCCCCGAGGCCTACCGCGACCGCAAGGACCTGCCGGAGAACCTGAAGGGCTTCTACGCCTTCCACTCGTGCCTGATGGAGCCGTGGGACGGCCCGGCATCGGTGGCGTTCACCGACGGCCGCGTCGTCGGTGCGACGCTCGATCGCAACGGGCTGCGTCCCGGCCGCTGGGTGGAGACGACCGACGGGCACGTCGTGCTCGGCTCGGAGTCCGGCCTGCTGGACGTCCCCCCCGAGCAGGTCAAGCGTCTCGGGCGCCTGCAGCCGGGCAAGCTGTTCCTCGTCGACCTCGAGCGCGGACGCATCGTCGCCGACGAGGAGGTCAAGCAGGAGGTCTCCACGCGCCGGCCCTACGGCGAGTGGTACCGGGACAGCGCGGTTCCCTTCGCAGAACTCGAGCCATCTGAGCAGGTGACCCTCTCAGACCAGCCGCTGCGCCTGCGCCAGCGCGCGTTCGGCTACTCACAGGAGGACCTGCGGGTGCTGCTCGCTCCGATGGCTCGCGAGGGCTCAGAGCCGATCGGGTCGATGGGCAACGATCTCTCGCTCGCGGTCCTCTCAGACCAGGCGCCGCCGCTGTTCTCCTACTTCAAGCAGCTGTTCGCGCAGGTGACCAACCCGCCGATCGATCCGATCCGCGAGGAGATCGTGATGAGCCTCGGCACGAGCCTCGGCTCAGAGCTCAACCTGTTCGACGAGACGCCCGAGCACGCCCACAAGCTCGTGCTGGACCAGCCGATCCTGCTCAATCGCGCGCTGGAGACGCTCAGGCACGTCTCTCACGACGTGTTCGCGGCGCGCACGATCGACATCACCTGGCCGGTCGCGGAGGGCGCCGCCGGGATGGACGAGGCGATCGCGCGCATCTGTCGGCAAGCCCAGGAGGCGATCGCCGAGCGGGTCAACATCATCGTGCTGTCAGATCGGCTGATCGGGCCGCGTCGCGCTCCGATCCCATCGTTGCTGGCGGTCGCCGCCGTGCACCACCACCTCGTGCGCGAGGGCACGCGCCTGCGCGCCGGGATCATCCTGGAGTCCGGCGAGCCGCGCGAGGTGCATCACTTCGCGACGCTGATCGGCTACGGCGCGAGCGCGATCAACCCATACCTGATGCTCGAGACGCTCGACGAACTCGTCCTCACCGGCCGGCTCGCGCGCGTCGGAGAGGATCGCGAGGAGGCTCCGCTGAGCGCCGAGCAGGCCGCCCAGAACGTCGTCAAAGCGCTCGGGAAAGGCCTGCTGAAGACGATCTCGAAGATGGGGATCTCGACGATCCAGTCCTACTGCGGCGCGCAGATCTTCGAGGCGGTCGGGCTCGAGCGCGAGCTGATCGACAAACACTTCACCGGCACCGCCTCGCGCATCGGTGGGGTGGGTCTCGGGGTGCTTGCGACAGAGGCCGCCGAGCGTCACGCGCGCGCCTATCCCACCGCGACCTACGACGCCGGCGGCGCCCCCACCCCGCGCGCGGCTTCGAGCCAAGAGCTGCTGCCGGTCGGCGGCGTGTACGCGTGGCGACGCGACGGCGAGCACCACATGTGGAACCCCGAGACGATCGCGCTCGTCCAGCACGCGGTTCGGGAGGCCAACGGCGACGTGGGGGCGGCCCTGGCGGGGGATGGTGAGGCATATGAGGCGGTGCGCGGCAGCGCTGCTTTCGAGAAGTACCGCGAGTATGCGCTGGCGATCAACGAGGATGCGGCGCGCAAGGCCACCCTGCGCGGGCTCCTGAAGATCTCCGCTGAGGGACGGGAGTCGATTCCGCTGGAGGAAGTCGAGCCGGCGACGGAGATCGTCAGGCGCTTCTGCACTGGCGCGATGAGCCTCGGCTCGATCTCCCGCGAGGCGCACGAGACGCTGGCGATCGCGATGAACCGGCTTGGTGGTCGCTCGAACACCGGCGAGGGCGGCGAGGACCCGTCACGCTTCCAGGCCGACCCCAACGGCGACCGCCGCCGCTCGGCGATCAAGCAGGTGGCCTCAGGGCGTTTCGGCGTGACGATCCACTATCTCGTCAACGCGGACGAGCTGCAGATCAAGATGGCCCAGGGAGCGAAGCCAGGCGAGGGCGGGCAGCTGCCAGGACACAAGGTCGACGCCTACATCGGCTCGATCCGCCACACGACGCCGGGAGTCGGGCTGATCTCCCCACCGCCCCACCACGACATCTATTCGATCGAGGACCTCAAGCAGCTGATCTACGACCTGCGCTGCGCCAATCCGAAGGCGGAGGTATCGGTCAAGCTCGTCTCGGAGGTCGGCGTCGGCACGGTCGCCGCGGGGGTCTCGAAGGCGAACGCCGACCGCGTGCTGATCGCGGGCCACGACGGTGGCACCGGCGCCTCGCCGCTGTCCTCGATCCAGGCGGCCGGCGTGCCGTGGGAGATCGGCCTGGCCGAGACCCAGCAGACGCTGCTGCTCAACGACCTGCGCTCGCGGATCGTCGTGCAGACCGACGGCCAGCTGAAGACCGGCCGCGACGTGGTGATCGCCGCGATGCTCGGAGCCGACGAGATGGGGTTCTCCACCGCCCCGCTGATCGCCACCGGCTGCATCATGATGCGCGCTTGTCATCTGAACACGTGCCCGGTGGGGATCGCGACCCAGGATCCGGAGCTGCGCAAGCGCTTCAAGGGCACGCCCGAGCACGTGGTCAACTTCTTCTTCTTCGTCGCCGAGGAGGTGCGTGAGATCCTCGCCGCGCTCGGACTGCGCTCGCTCGACGAGGCGATCGGTCGCGTCGACCTGCTGGAAGCCCAGCAGGCGATCGAGCACTGGAAGGCGAACGGCGTCGATCTGACCCACATCCTGAAGCAGATCGAGCTGCCGGAGGGCACTCCCCGTCGTCGCGTGCAGCCGCCGCCCGCGGTGCTCGACGACGCGCTCGACTGGGAGCTCGTGGAGCGCTCGCGTCCCGCTCTGGAGCACGGAGAGCCCGTGGAGATCCAGCTGCCGATCCGCAACCGCAATCGCTGTGTGGGGGGCATCCTCTCGAGCCACATCGCCCAGGCGCACGGGGCGCAGGGCCTTGTCGCGGACTCGATCGTCGTCGACTTCGAAGGCTCGGCCGGCCAGAGCTTCGCCGGCTGGCTCGCCCCAGGGGTGACCTTCACGCTGGCGGGGGACGCCAACGACTACGCCGGCAAGGGACTCTCCGGCGGGGTCTTCGCGATCCGCCCGAAGGGCGGCATGGATCGAGGATTCAAGGCCGAGGAGAACGTGATCGTCGGCAACACCGTGCTGTATGGGGCAACCGCCGGCAAGGCGTTCTTCCGCGGGCTGGCCGGCGAGCGCTTCGCCGTACGCAACTCCGGCGCGTGGGCCGTCGTCGAGGGCGTGGGCGACCACTGCTGCGAGTACATGACGGGCGGCCGCGTCGTCGTGCTGGGTCCCACCGGGCGCAACTTCGCCGCCGGAATGAGCGGCGGCGTCGCCTACGTGCTCGACGAGCAGGGAGGCTTCTCCGAGCGCTGCAACATGGGCATGGTCGGTTTCGAGCCTCTCGCCGAGGCGGACGCGATCGAGCTGCGGGCGATGGTCGAGGAGCACGTGCAGCGAACCGACTCGCCCGTCGGCGCGCGTGTGCTCGACGAGTGGGAGGGGCTCCTGGCTCAGAACGCGTTCGTGAAGGTGATGCCCCACGACTACAAGCGCGTGCTGCGCGAGCTCGCCGAAGAGGAGGCCCGTAGCGCGGCGGGCGCCGGGCAGGCGTCGAGCAACGGAGCGGTTGCGCGGACCTTCGTGCGTCGCCCCCCCGCGGTTGACACGGTCGGCGCCTCGCATGTGATCGAGGAGCACGAGGAGGAGCCGGCCTGATGGGGAAGCTCGGCGGCTTCCTCGAGATCGAGCGTCACGGACCCCCCCAACGGGATCCGTCCGAGCGGGTGCACGACTACCACGAGTTCGTGCTCACGCGGCCCGTCGAGGAGCTGCGCGAGCAGGGCGCCCGCTGCATGGACTGCGGCGTCCCGTTCTGCCACAACGGATGTCCGCTCGGCAACCTGATCCCCGACTGGAACGACCTCGTCTACCACGACCGCTTCGAGGACGCGATCGCTCAGCTGCACGCGACGAACAACTTTCCGGAGTTCACCGGCCGCCTCTGCCCCGCGCCGTGCGAGGCGGCCTGCGTGCTCGAGATCCGCGAGGGCGACGCGGTCACGATCAAGCAGATCGAGAACGCGATCATCGACCGTGCTTGGGCCGAGGGTTGGGTCACGCCGCGCCCGCCGAAGCGCGAGACGGGACGGTCGGTGGCGGTGGTCGGCTCCGGGCCGGCCGGGATGGCCGCCGCCCAGCAGCTGCGCCGCGCCGGTCACGGTGTGACGCTGTTCGAGCGCGACGAGGCGATCGGCGGCCTCGTGCGCTTCGGCGTGCCGGACTTCAAGATCGAGAAGACGCTCGTCGAGCGCCGGGCCGAGCAGCTCGCCGCGGAGGGAGTCGAGCTGCGCTGCGGCGTGGAGGTCGGCGGCGAGGGCGGCGAGGGCGGCGCGGGCGCGCACGGCCGCCAGGTTCTCACCGTCGCCGAGCTGCGCGCCGGCTACGACGCGGTCGTGCTGGCCACCGGCTCGCGTGTGCCCCGCGATCTGCCGGTGCCCGGACGGGAGCTCGACGGGGTGCACTTCGCGATGGACTATCTCTACCAGCGAAACCGCTGGGCGGCGCGGGAGCTCGGACCCGAGCCGAGTCTCCCCCAGCCCACGCTCGAGCGAGAGATCACCGCCAGGGGCAAGGACGTCGTGGTGATCGGCGGCGGGGACACGGGCGCGGACTGCGTCGGCAACGCGCTGCGCGAGGGCGCGCGCTCGGTCACTCAGCTGGAGCTCCTGCCCGAGCCGCCGCCCCGACGCCCGGACGATCGCACGCCGTGGCCCGAGTGGCCGCAGAAGTATCGCCTCAGCTACGCGATGGACGAGGCGTTGAAGATCGGCGCGGGCGAGCAGGACTACTCGGTCACGACCACCCACTTCTCTGACGACGGCAGTGGACGGGTCGCCGCGCTGCATATCGCCCAGGCCGAACCGGCGCCGCCGTTCAAGCCAGTCGAGGGCTCAGAGCGCGAGCTCCCGGCCCAGCTCGTGCTGCTGGCGATGGGCTTTCTGCATCCCGAGCAGGAGCTGCTCGACCGGATCGGCGTGGAGAAGGACCCCCGTGGCAACGTCAAGGCTGTGAAGCCCTACACCACGTCCGTCGACGGAGTCTTTGCCGCCGGTGACGCACGCCGCGGGCAGTCGCTGATCGTGTGGGCGATCAACGAGGGCCGCCAGTGCGCGCGGATGGTCGATCGCTGGCTGGCCGACCGTGGTGACGGCGAGCCCGCCGTGGAGGCGCACGAGGACGATGGCGCGCTCGGCAGCGGGAACGCCGACGAAGGGCCCGAGGGCCCGCCGCGGCACGTCGGGCCTGGCGTTCCGGCGAGTTAGCCGCTCCTATCTACGGGAGTTGCCATTTTTGCTTGATTATGGCATCAGGTGATACGCTTGGGCCATGGGAGTCGTCGAGCGTAGGCAGGAGCTGTTCGAGAACATAGTGCGGCTGCGTCGTGCGGGGCGGGAGGTGCCGGACAGCCCCGATATCGCGGCGGTCCGCGTGACATTGGAGCGTGAATTGGGGGAGACGATGTCGCGGCGGCTGGCCGCCCGGGTGCTGGGCGTCAGCCATACCGCGCTCGACAGGTGGGTCGCGGAAGGAGATCTGCCGCTCGTTTACTCGCCCAACGGCCGTCTGGAGGTCCCGGTTTCGGCGCTGCTGGACCTGTACGAGACCGTGGAGCGCGAACGCGGCGACAGTCCCCGTCGGTATGTGTTGGCCCCGGCGATGGCTCGCCAGCGCGATGCGGCAAGACGGATGCGGGTCGACCTCAACGGCGATGGCGAGTGGAGCGGTCACGACAGGGCGCGTACACGCGGTCTCGCCTATCACCGGGCGGTCGCGCGACGTTTGCGAAAGCCGATGGTGCAGGAGGCGCGCCACGTGCTGTTCCGCTGGCGTGAGCAGGGACGAATCGATAAGCGTTACGCCGAGCGCTGGGAACGGATTCTCGACCAGCCGGTCTCAGAGATCCGCAAGGCGTTGGGAGATGAGAGCCAAGAGGCCGACGACCTACGTCAGAACTCTCCGTTCGCGGGGCTCCTCAGTGAGCCCGAGCGCAGGCGTCTCATGCAGAAGACGGCGTAGTGCGTTCACAGGAGTTCGAGCACGTCGTCGCAGCAGCAGCTGAGGTGACCCAGCAGGACGATCTCGTGGTGATCGGCAGCCAGGCGATCCTTGGCTCTTACGACCAGCCACCTGAGTCGATGCTGCATTCGCAGGAGGTGGACATCTATCCACTGCACGATCCTGCCGCAGCCGATCTCATCGACGGGTCGCTCGGGGACGGGTCTCAGTTCCATGCAGCGTTCGGTTATTACGCCCATGGCGTGGGACCCGAGACGGCCAAGGCGCCGCGCGGCTGGCAGGAGCGCTTGGTCATGCGGAAGATCCCGCAGCGCTTGGCGTCGAAGCGCGCGGCGATCGCGTGGTGCCTGGAGGTGCACGACCTCGTGCTCTCGAAGTGCATCGCGGGACGCGATCGCGATTGGGATTACGCCACCGAGGCGCTCAAGGCAGGCGTCGTCCAGCCCGACGTGCTCTTGGCACGCGTGCCGGACCTGTCAGTCGGCGAGGAGTTGCGCGACCACGTCGAGACGATGTTGCGCCAAATCATCGGGAGCGCTTAAGCGAAGGAGCGGGGGAAATGCGAACTACCGCGGCCGATAGGGCCCCGGCTTCGGCCGAACCTTCCCGCCTGGAAACGCCAGCCGAAGAATCGTGCGGTGCACGGTCCCCAGCTGCTTGCGCAAAGGCCCGGTGTTGTAAGGCAGGTCATAGCGCCGGCAGATGTCTCGCACGCGCGGGGCGATCTCCGCGTAGCGGCTGGAGGGCATGTCCGGGTACAGGTGATGCTCGACCTGGAAGCTCAGATTGCCGGCGAGCAGGTGGAAGAGTGAGCCGCCGTCGATGTTCGCCGAGCCGAGCAGCTGGCGCACGTACCAACCGCCGCGTGTCTCCTCGGCGACCTCCTGTTGGCTGAACGTGTACGTCTGGTCGGGGAAGTGGCCGCAGAAGATGATCGAGTAGGCCCACACGTTGCGGACGATGTTCGCGGTGAAGTTGGCCGCCAGCGTCGACTTGAACGAGCGCCGGCTCGACTCGAGCGAGCCGCGACCGGTGAGGAGGGCGGCGAGAGCCGGGAAGGCGATGTAGTCCTTGACGATCTGCCGGCGCGCCTTGAGGCCGATCGCCTTCAGCTCCTCGACAACCTTCGCCTTCGACTTTTCGCCCTTGCGGATCGCCTCGCCGTTGAGATCGTGCAGCGCCACTCCCCACTCGAAGAAGCCCATCAGCACGAGGTTGTAGAGGGGCTGCAGCAGGTACACCGGGTGCCACGGCTGGTGCGGGTCGATGCGCATGATCTCGTAGCCCAGATCGCGATCCTTGCCGCGGATATTGGTGAACGTGTGGTGCTCGTAGTTGTGCGAATGCCGCCATGCGTCGGCCGGGGAGGCGGTGTCCCAATCCCAGCTCTGGGAGTTGATGTCGGGGTCGTTCATCCAGTCCCACTGGCCGTGCATCACGTTGTGGCCGATCTCCATGTTCTCGAGGATCTTCGCCACCGACAGCGAGGCGGTGCCGGCGAGCCACAGCGGCTTGTAGCGTGAGCCCATCAGCAGCGCTCGCGCCGCAAGCACGAGGTGGCGGTGGAGCTTGATCGTGGAGCGGATGTAGCGCGAGTCGCGGTCTCCGAGCGAGGCGTACACGTCGTCGTGGATCGCATCGAACTCTCGGCCGAGCTGCTCGATCTGCTCGGGTGTCAGACGAGCCAGCGGGCTCTCGATCTCGTCAGTGTGGGGGTGGGCCGATGTCAGGGGGCGAGCCGGCGTCGGAGGATGAGCCGGCGCTGCGCTCGGCCCGTTGCCCGAAGCGGTGTGTGCCGGGGGCCCCTCGACCTCGTTGAGCCGTGAGCTGACCGTCTGGCTGCGGGGATGGGTGGTGGACATGATGATGGTTCCTCCGTTCGGGGGATTTAGAGCTCGATCTCGATCGCGCCCTCGGGCGCGTTGATGCAGGTGCGAAGCATTTCTCCGGGCTGGCCGTGGACGCGGCCGGTGCGCAGGTCTCGCACCTGTCCGGCGCGCAGCCGACCGACGCACGTGTGGCAGATGCCCATGCGACAGCCGTAGGGCAGCTTCGCCCCGGCATCCTCGCCGGCGATCAGGATCGGCTTCTCGCCATTGCTCTCGGCTTGCATGCCGCTCGAGCAGAAGCGGATCGTGCCGCCATTGCCGCGCTCGCCGTCGCCGACGTTCGTGTCCGGCTGGAAGTGCTCGACGTGCAGGCGTGCCGGATCTCCGTCCTCGCGCCAGCGCTCGCTGATCGCCTCGAGCAAGCCGGCCGGCCCGCACACGAACGACTCGCGCTCGCGCCAGTCGGGGCACAGTTCGTCCAGCTCCGCCGGGCGAAGCCGACCCTGCGCGCCGGTGATCCGCTCGTGCAGCCGGTAGCCGGAATGGCGCTCGTGCAGGGCGCGGAGCTCCTCGCCGAAGATCGCTTCCTCGGCGGTCCGTGAAGAGTGCACGTGGACGACGTCCTGGAGCCTGTCCCTGTGGGAGATGTCGCGCAGCATGCTCATGATCGGCGTGATCCCGCTGCCGGCACTGACGAACAGCAGCCGGCGCGGCAGCGGCTCGGGCAGCACGAACGTGCCTTCGACTCCGCCGAGGCGGACGATCGCGCCGGGGCGGACGCCGCCGAACAGGAAGGGGGAGACCTTGCCGCCCTCGACGAGCTTCGGCGTGATCGAGATGCACCCGTCGGGTCGCCGGGGATCCGAGGTCAGGGAGTAGGCGCGCCAGTGGTGCACGCCGTCGACCTCGATTCCGAGGCGCAGGTACTGGCCGGGTCGATGGCCCTCCCATTCCCAGCCCGGCTTGATCAGCACCGTCACCGCATTGGCCGTCTCGCGCTCGATTCGCTCGATCCGTCCGCGCAGCTCGCGCGTCGACCACAGCGGATTGATCAGCTCCAGGTAGTCGTCCGGGAGTAGGGGGGAGGTGAACGACCTGACCAGCCCCATCACCTTGCGGCGGGTCTCGGAGATCCGTGGAGCCGCCCCCCGCTCAGCCATCGGTGGTACAGGGGTCATGGGTGGTGCAGGGGTCATGGGTGGTGCAGGGGTCATGGGGGGTGCAGGGGTCATGGGGGGCGCAGGCATAGAGAATCAGCCCGGGAGTGTCTGCAACGCCGAGATCCGCGTTCGCATGGGCGTCGGACGCGGTGATCGGACGGGTGTGGTCGGATCTGGTCATAGAGAGGGGGATTCCCGGATCGAAGGCCGGTCACTCGAATCCATACCTACCTGAAGCAATGATACCTCAAACGAGGTAACATTGATCATGGTATCCTTAAGTCGAGATGGCAAGTGTGAGCAACGGCACAACCACGAGGCGTAAGACTGCCGCCAAGCCGACCTTGCCGGCAGCGCAGGACCTCACGATCGAGCAGCTCGCGGCCGAGGTGGGGATGACCGTGCGGAATATCCGTAATCATCACTCGCGCGGCCTGCTCCCCGCGCCCGAGGTCCGCTCGCGGGTGGGCTACTACGGCGCCGACCATGTGGCGCGACTGCGGTTGATCCTCGACCTGCAGGCCGACGGCTTCAACCTCGCCTCGATCGAGCGACTGATGAGCGCCTCCGGCGGCGTGGCCGAGCGGCTGCTCGGATTGCGACACGCGATGAACACCCCCTACGAGGCCGAGTCGCCGCAGGTGATCACCGGCGAGGACCTGCTCAAGCGGTTCGGCAAGGTCGACGGCAAGGACGTCGAGCGGATACGCAAGCTGAAGCTGCTCATTCCTTTGGGCGACGACCGCTTCGAGGTTCCCAGCCCGGCGCTGCTCCAAGCGGCCGAGGAAGTAACCGCTCTCGGCATCTCCTTGCACGCCGCGCTGTCGCTTGTGGAGCGGCTGAGCCGCGACTGCGAGTCGATCTCGCGCGCGTTCGTGAGGCTGTATCTGAAGGAGATCTGGGAGCCGTTCGAGCAGGCAGGCCAGCCCGAGGAGCGCTGGGACGACGTCACCGAGGCGATCGTCGCGCTCAGGCCGATCGCCTCCGAGGCGCTGCTGGCGATGTTCAAGCAGAGGATGGCCGCGCAGGTCGAGGACGCCTCGAGCAAGGTGCTCGAGCACCAGGTCAAGCGCCAGCGTTAAGGCGCCCGCCGCCGGTGGTCTGGAGCAAGCGAGTGCCGGCGCTGAAGCGTCCGACAGCGGCGGCTTAGAGCAAGGCGCCGTCCTGAAGGGGCCGCGCTAGCCTGAAAGAAGCCGCACGTGCCCACCTTCTGTCGTCATAACCGCTTCATCGAGCGCTGTCCGATCTGCAGCAAGACGCTGCCGGGCCTCGCTCCGCCTGCGCCCAAGCCGCCCGCGGGCGGCGCCGCGAGACGGCGCGCCGGCGGGGCGCGGAAACGACGTCCGCGCGGCGTCGATCTGCGCGTCTCCCGTGAGCAGCGCGCCGAGGACGACGGCTACCGCTCGGCGCTCGTTCCCGGGCTGCGCTCCTCCGCCGACGCCGCCCTGCTGAGCGAGGAGATCTCCTTCGCCAGCGGCCGTCTGCTGGCCCTCGGCGCGGCGCCGCCAGGCATCTATGCGGAGATCCGCTCGCGCGCCGAAGAGGACCTCGAGCGGGCGACGTGGATGTGCTTCCTGACCGCATACCTGTCCCCGTTGGAGGGCGAGCAGCCGTTTCTCGGCATCCGCGCGATCCTGTCGGACGCCAAGGGACCCGCGGACGTGCAGAGCCTCGAGGAGATCCCGCTCGGACCGCGTACCTCACACAACCCCGGGCGGGGCAGCGAGACGCTGCTGGCATATCGCCATTGGGTCGAGCAGGCCGGCGGTGGGTCACAGGCGAAGGCGTTCGCCGGCGACCCCGAGTGGAGTCCGCGGCGTCGGTTCGAGCGGCTGTTCGAGCGGTTGGCGCTTCCCGGCTTGGCTCGCATGGGGCGCTACGACCTGCTGGTCACGCTCGGACGGCTCGGGCTGTATGAGCTGCGCGCCGACTCCTTGCACTTTACTGCGCGCGGGCCCGCGGGCGGTGACCCGACGACGGTCGCCGCCAAGCGGGCCTTCGCGATCGGCGATCCCCTGCTGCTCGAGCGCCGGGCGCTGGCGCTGGCCGAGGCGATCGCGACACCGGTCGAGACGCTGGACCTGGCGCTCGCCAACTGGGGCGCCGGCGAGCGCGCGACGTTGGGCTTCCGCGCGGACATTCATGACAACCACGTGCTGGAGCGCGCGCACGAGGCGCTCGAGCTCTGAGGAGCGCGAAAAGAGCCGTCCACACCGGCACCTACAGTGATTGCGGTCAGTTGTTTCCTTCCCCCGGGAGTCGCCGTGCCACTCTGCTTCATCCAGCCCCAGGATGCGATCCGAGTGATCGCGGAGTCCGTCGGCCGCGAGGCCCGGCGCCAGCTCGTAGGCGAGGTAGTGCGCGCGTGGGTCGACGACATCCCCGATCAGGAGCTGTCGATCCACTACGCCAAGGCGATCGCCGACCTCGACGAGGACGACCTGCATCTGCTCGCGGCCTGGCACGCGTCGCTGGAGGTCGGCCAGCCGATTCCCAATACGGACTTCCTCGTCGGCGTCTTCCCGAGCCTCGGAGAGAATCGGCGCGAGGCGCTGAAGATCGCGGCCGGCTTTCGCGGTGAGGAAGCGTTCCAGGCCGGGGTCTCTGAGGAGCAGGCGCTCGACACGGTGCTCCCCCGCCTATCTCGCGAGCGCGCCAACGAGCTCGCCACCGAGTGCATCCAGCTGTACATGTGGGATCGCCTCGGCTGCGACAACTGACGCGCGACTCGTAATCGGGAGCGCCATCCGACGCCGATAGACTCAGAGCATGCCCACCGTAGATGACGTGATGGACGCCCTGTCGAACGTGATCGACCCCGAGCTTGGACTGGACTTCGTCGAGCTGGGCTTGATCTACGGCGCCGAGGTGAGTGACGGCAACGTGCACGTCACGTTCACGCTGACCACGCCGGGCTGTCCGATCGGACCGCAGGTGACGGAGCAGATCGAGGAATTCGTGGGTGAGCTCGAGGGCGTGAAGACGGTCGAGTCCGAGATGGTGTTCACGCCGCCGTGGTCGCCGGAGAAGATGAGCGAGGACGCGAAGTTCGCATTGGGCTACTAGCCCGCAGCGACTATGCGAGCGTAGCCACCGTCTCGCGGGCGAGCGAGACGAGCGTCGCCAGCTCCTGCTCGATGCTCTCGCCGATCGAGTCGATGTCCGCCAGCGCGTCGAAGTCGCCGAGCAGGCCGAAGTTCATCTGGCCGTTGTAGGACATGATCGCGATCGCCAGCGCGTGGTTCTCCGGCAGGAAGGCCACCGGGTAG
>DASXIB010000009.1:0-63177 GCA_036498245.1 Solirubrobacteraceae bacterium | reverse complement strand
GCCTTGTTGGCCCCGTCCTGGATGGGCGACACGACCGTCAGGAACGCGCGCTGGACGCCGTGCAGCCGCCCGCTCGGAGCCTCGCCGAAGTAGGCGGTCAGCAGCAGTAGGGAGAGCACGACGAGCAGCGCGAGCACCGCACGACGACGCCGGACCGTCTTGTCGTACACGGATGACTACCTTCCAAAGCGTTCACGGGAGAGGGTACATATCGCCACAGCGTTCGCGCCCCACGCGCGATGACGGTCATCGTCGCCGGCGGTTGCGCGAAGTCCGGTTGGAACGGTGGATCGCCTCGAACTCCTCCAGCGAGCGGCCCGAGCCGACCGCCACGCACGTGAGCGGCGACTCGGCGAGGTGCGCGGGCATCTGCGTCTCCTCGCGCAACCGCTCGTCGAGACCCTGCAACAGCGAGCCCCCACCCGCGAGCATGATGCCGCGGTCCATGATGTCCGAGGCCAGCTCCGGAGGAGTGCGGTCGAGCGTCTCCTTGACCGCTTCGATGATCTGGTTGAGCGGTTCTTCGAGCGCCTGGCGAATCTCCTCGCTCGTCAGCACGACGGTCTTCGGCAGTCCGGCGACCATGTCTCGCCCGCGGATCTCCGCCTGCAACTCCTCCTCCATCGGACAGGCCGAGCCGATCTCGAGCTTCAGCTCCTCGGCGGTCTGCTGACCGATCAGCAGCTTGTACTCGCGCTTGGCGTAGTTGATGATCGCCTCGTCCATCTCGTCGCCGCCGACCCGGATCGACTGCGAGACGACGATCCCGCCGAGCGAGATCACCGCGACCTCGGAGGTGCCGCCGCCGATGTCCACGACCATCGATCCGGTCGGCTCGCCGACCGGCAGGCCGGCCCCGATCGCCGCCGCCATCGGCTCCTCAATCAGGTATGCGGTCCTCGCGCCCGCCGACAGGCATGCCTCCTCGACCGCGCGCTTCTCCACGCCGGTCACCCCGGAGGGGACGCACACCACGACTCGCGGGTGCGCCCAGCGGTTCTGGTGGACCTTCTGGATGAAGTGCCTGAGCATCTCCTCGGTCACGTCGAAGTCGGCGATCACGCCGTCCTTGAGCGGGCGAATCGCCTGAATCGTTCCCGGTGTACGGCCGAGCATCCGCTTGGCCTCGATGCCAACGGCGTGCACTTCGCCGGTGCGCGAGTCGATCGCCACGACGCTCGGCTCGGACAGCACAATCCCCCGTCCCCGCACGTACACGAGCGTGTTGGCCGTCCCCAGATCGACAGCCATGTCGCGGCCGCCGAATCCTGTCAGGTAGCTGAAGATGCCCATGTGTGTAGGTCGAGGGGAGGCGTCGTCGCACACGCCCGGATTCGGTATTGCGCCGCTCAAATGCGCCACGCCCGTCGGGCGGCGCGCATCCGGCCGTGCCCGCACGCAGTGTAGCGAAGGACCGTCCCCCGCCAGTAGGGTTGCCAGCTTATTTGCAGGCGAAAATCAGCTCAGGACAGAGGTCCAGCAAAGTCGCCAGCGGCAGGCCGACGACGTTCTCGTAGTCTCCCTCCACCGCGCGCACGAGCGCCGCGCCGGCGCCCTGGATCGCATACCCACCGGCGCGCCCCCGCCACTCGCCCGTGGCCAGATACCAGGCCACGAGCCGATCGTCGAGCCTGCGGAAGGTGACCGCCGTGCGGGCGAGGGTGGAGCGCTCCTTCCCTTCGACGAGCAGCGCCACGCCGCTCACGACCTCGTGCGTGGCCCCGCTCAGGGCGTTCAGCGTCGAGCGCGCCGCCCGCTCGTCCCGGGGCTTGCCGTAGATCTCGTTCTCGAGCGCCACCAGCGTGTCGCAGCCGAGCACCGTCTCGGGCGTATCCGTTCTGCGCACGGCGCGAGCCTTGCGTAGGGCGTTCTCGAGCGCCACCTCTGCCGGATCGCCCTGCTCGAGCTCCTGGACTCTCGAAGGCCTGATCGTGAATGGCACGCCCACGCGTTCGAGGATCGCCCGTCTCTGTGGCGACTCCGACGCAAGGACCAACGGATGAGACGTCGTTAGAGCTCCGGGAAGAACAGCGCCGACTCGCGCGTGGCCGACTCGGGCGAGTCCGAGCCGTGCACCATGTTCTGCCCCATCTCGATTGCGAAGTCGCCGCGAATCGAACCCGTCGCGGCCTCGAGCGGATCGGTCGCGCCGATCACCTGCCTAGCGGCCTTGACCGCCTCTGAGCCTTCAAGCACGATCGCAACTATCGGCCCGGAGGTGATGAAGTCGACGAGCTCGCCGAAGAACGGCCGCTCGGAGTGCTCCGCGTAGTGGCGCTCGGCCAGCTCCCTGGTCACCGTCATGTGGCGCAGCGCGACGATCGTGAGCCCCTTGCGCTCGAAGCGGGCGATTATCTCGCCGCTCAACCCGCGGGCGAAGGCGTCGGGCTTTACGAGGATCAGCGTTCGGTCCATGGCTTCCTTTGTGTCTCGATGTACTGGGTCGGATCGCGTGGCGAGGATCGCGGGTGCGGCTGGGGCTGGGGCTGACGGACGCCTCGCGACGAAGACGAGCCGGCGACGTCGAGCGGGACTCTACGAGGTCGGCCGCGGATGGCGCCCGGTGCGCCCCGCTCGTGGCCTCGACAGCGGCTCGGGGCCCGTTGCGGGAGTGACGGTCAGAGCGTCCTCTTCGTCTCTCCCGGTACCCGACTGGATGTCGATCTCCTCCGCCCGATCGCGCTCTGAGGCAGGCTCGACGAGCTCCGTGGAGTCGCCGTCCATGCCTCTCGCCCGGCGGCGGCGCGTACGTGGGGAGGCGCTCGGGCCCGAGGAGACCTCGGTCTCGCAGTAGGGACAGATCGTCCAGGACCGGTCGAGCGGCCGCGAGCAGCTCTCGCACCGCTCCTTCAGCTTGCGTAGGCAGCTGGGGCAGCGAAGGAAGTCGCGCTCGATCCGATAGTCGCAGTGCGGGCACAGTCCGTAGTCGAGCTCGTGCAGACGCGCCTCGGCCGCCTGCATCTCGAGCTCTCGCTCGCGCACATCGTCCAGGTACTCGGCCGGGCGCAGAACCATGTAGACGATCGTGCCCACGAACGGGAACAGCGATGCGGCCGTAGCGCAGCCGACGAGCATCGGGTCGAGGATCCTGCGGCGAGCATCGGCGTAGGTCCAGTAGATCAGCGACAGATACAGAACCGCGACGAACAGGATCAGCAGGTCGATGGCCAGGTTCAGGCCGCTGCTTTCGATTCCGAAGTAGGCGAAGGGGATCATCGGCGGTTGCTAATACGCGTCAATGCGAGATTAGGCGGCTGAGTCTAGAGAAACAACCGGCCGAATCCATAACCGGCCGCGAAGAACGCGAGGATCACGAGCGCCACGATCAGCGCCACGGCCCCGATCATCGTGAGCACGGAGGGTCCCTCGTCGTTCATCCCGCAACGCTTTCGTCGCGCGCGGCAAAGCCCTCGGTGGAACACCCTTCCCTCTGGGCGGAGCGCCCACCCCCGGTCGAGTGTCCGGCCTCGGCTGGATGGTCGAGTCGAGCGAGCAGCTCTCCCACGAGATAGACCGAGCCGGTCGCGAGCACCGCTCCGCCGCCGGGACGCGCAAGCGCCCAAGCCCGCGCCTCGGCGAGCGCATGCGCCGGCTTAGGCTCGCAGACGACCTGCCCAAAGCCGAGCTGACGGGCCAGCGACTGGAGCGTCGCGGGGGATAGCGCACGGGTGCTGGCCGGCACCGTGAACCACGCTCGAGCGCACAGCGGCAACAGCAGGCCGAGCATGCCCGCCGCGTCCTTGTCCTCGAGCACGCCCAGCACCAGCGCGAGGGGACGTTCGCCGAGCAGTCCGGACAGCGACTCGACGAGCGCCCCGACCGCGTGGGGATTGTGCGCCCCGTCCAGCAGCGTCAGCGGATCCTCGCCGACGACGTGGAAACGTCCGCGCACGAAGGTCGACCGCGCCGCGTCCGCAAACACATCCTCGTGCGCGGCGTCCTCGCCGAATGGGCTCTCGCCTGGCAAGCCCTGCTCGATCGTAAGTGATTCCAAGTACGCCTCGGCGGCGACTCGCGCGAGCGCGAAGTTGCGTCGCTGGAAGGCACCCCGGGCAAGAAGTGGGGTCTCCGGGGAACCCGATGTCGCATCCTCGGCGACCGACACGATCCGCACACCGCGCTCCTCGGCCACCCTCCTTGCCACTGCAAGTGCCTCGGGCGCAAGCTGCGGTCCAAGCGCAAGCGTCGTCCCCGGTCTCACCGCGGCGAGCTTCTCCTCCGCAATGTCCCGCACTGTGGGGCCGAGCCAGCGAGTGTGCTCCAGACCCACGTTCGTCAAGACCGTGACACACGGCTCGATCACGCTTGTGGCGTCATAGCGAGCGCCAAGCCCCGCCTCGACGACCGCCACTTGCACCTCTCGGTCGGCCAGCTCCCAGAAGGCTGCGGCGGTCAGCAGCTCGAACTGGGTCACGTGGTCGTCCTCGGCGAGCGTGCGGTTGACCTGCTCGGCGGCCAGCGCGGCGCGAGCGATCGCGGCCGCGAACCTGCTCGTGTCGAGGTCGCGCTCGCCGATCTGCACGCGCTCGGCATAGGAGGTCAGGTGCGGCGAGAGGTAGGCGCCGGTACGCAGCCCGTGGCGCTCGAGGATCGCCGCAATCATGCGGGTCGTGGAGGTCTTTCCGTTCGTGCCGACGACCTGGATCGAGTCGAAGCGACGGCTGGGCGTGCCCAACGCGGTCATCATCCGCCGCATCCGGTCCAGGCCGAAGCGCATGCCGAACAGCTCGAGCGAGTGCAGGTGACGCTCCGCCTGAGCCTCGGTCCAGGGAGCCGATCGGCTGCGAGGAGGCATGCTTTTGAAAACCTGCCGACGCGCGGTGCGCTACGCGTCGGGGTGCTTGCGCAGATAGTCGATGAACACCGGGCGCAGCGCCTGCGCGAGGGCACCATCACCGCTGCGCAGCGCATCGGAGATCAGCCCACGCGAGGACTGGATGTCGAACTCCGCCTCCCCCACGTCTCCGCCGACCGCCTCCGCAGCCGGAATCAACTGCAGCAGCGACCAGAAGAACTTAACGTCTATGTGCCTCTCGGCCCTGCGGATCGCACGGTCGTGGAGCTCCTGCGTGGAGAGCTGGTCGAGGTCGTCGGCCACGTTGATGATCAGGTGCTCGCGGTCACGCTCGGAGATGCGTGGAGCGTCAACGACGACGGCGCTTGCCGCGCCGCTTGCCTTTGGTCAGCGGGAGCAACTCGCGGCCCATGCCCTTGACGTCCAGCTTGCCCAGCAGCGATCGCAGTTCCGCGCGCTCCTTGACGCTGAGCTTGGTCCGGTTTCCCCGCGGAGTCTGCACGCGGCCGCGCACGAGGCGCGCGAGGCGGGCACGGTCCTTCTTGGAGAGCGAGCGCCAATGCCTGCCGAGAATCACGCCGGCCTGCAACACAACGGTCCACGGCAGCGCTTTCATGCGAACCAGCTTGGCGGACGGCTTGAGCACAGGCCGATGGTAGCGGGCGCGAGAGCTTCGCGAGCGCAAGCGACCGATTGGACGGCAACCGGGCTGGTGATCCGGGCAGCGAACAGACGCTCGGGCAGCAGGCGGGGCGACTCAGGCCGACTCCTCGCGCAGCGAGGACGCCGGTTCGGCCTCCTCGGGTGCGGCTTCCGTGACGAGCGTCGGCGTGAGGCCCTTCTCGACCGTCTCCTTGGTGACGACACACTTCTTCACATCGCGGCGCGAGGGCAGCTCGAACTGAACCTCGAGCAGGATTTCCTCGATGATCGAGCGCAGTCCTCGAGCGCCCGTTTCGCGTTCAAGGCCCTTCTCGGCGACGGCCGTGAGCGAGTCCTCCGAGAACACGAGCTCGATCCCGTCAAACGAGAAGAAGCGCTGAAACTGCTTGACAAGCGCGTTGCGCGGCTCAACCAGGATCGAGACGAGATCCTCGCGCGTGAGCTGGTGGACGGCGGACATCACCGGCAAGCGGCCGATGAACTCGGGGATCAGTCCGTACTCGATCAGGTCCTCGGGAAGGCAGTGCTCGAACACTTCGCCGGTGTCGCGCTCGGCCCTGGCCTCAATCGCCGCCGCAAAGCCAACGCCTTTGTGGCCGATGCGCCGCTCGATCACCTTGTCGAGATTGGCGAATGCCCCACCGCAGATGAATAGGACGTTGGTCGTATCGATCGTGAGGAACTCCTGGTGCGGGTGCTTGCGCCCTCCTTGCGGCGGGACCGAAGCTTGGGTGCCCTCAAGGATCTTCAACAGCGCCTGCTGGACGCCCTCGCCGGAGACGTCGCGCGTGATCGACGGGTTGTCGGCCTTGCGCGCGATCTTGTCGACCTCGTCGATGTAGATGATCCCGGTCTCGGCCTTCTTGACGTCGTAATCGGCGGCCTGGATCAGCTTCAGCAGGATGTTCTCAACGTCCTCGCCGACGTACCCCGCCTCGGTCAGCGCTGTGGCGTCGGCGATCGCGAACGGCACGTTGAGGATCCGGGCGAGCGTCTGGGCGAGCAGCGTCTTGCCGCAGCCGGTGGGCCCGAGCAGCAGGATGTTGGACTTCTGCAGCTCGATGTCGGAGTCCGCGGACTGCATCATCTGCACGCGCTTGTAGTGGTTGTAGACGGCCACCGACAACGTGCGCTTGGACGGGTCCTGCCCAACGACGTACTCGTCGAGGACATCGTAGATTTCGCGCGGCTTGGGGAGGTTCTCGAGGTCGAACGCCGGCGGCGCCGCGAGCTCCTCGTCGATGATCTCGTTGCACAGATCGATGCACTCGTCGCAGATGTACACACCCGGACCGGCGATCAGCTTCTTGACCTGTCGCTGAGACTTGCCGCAGAAGCTGCACAGCAGCTGCTCGTTGGTGTCAGTGGGTCTGGCCATGTGCTGTCTTTCCGAAGCGTTCTCGTCCCGGGAAGCTCTCGAGCTAGTGCTCGGAGATCACCCGGTCGATAATGCCGTACTCCTTGGCCTCCTCGGAGCTCATGAAGTAGTCGCGCTCGGTGTCTTTGCGCACGTCGTCGAGCTGCTTGTGGGTGTGCTTGGCGATGATCTCATCCAGACGCCGGCGCACGTCGATGATCTCGCGCGCATGGATCTCGATGTCGGTGGCCTGCCCCTGGAAGCTCGAGGACACCTGGTGGATCAGAATCTTGGCGTTCGGCAGCGCCATCCGCTTGCCCTCGGCGCCTCCGGCCAAGAGCAACGCACCCATCGACATCGCGATGCCCACGCAGATCGTCTGCACCGGGGGCTTGATGAACTGCATGGTGTCGTAGATCGCAAGGCCCGCGTAGACCGAGCCGCCGGGGGAGTTGATGTACAGCGAGACGTCCTTCTCAGGATCCTCGGACTCCAGGTGCAGCAGCTGGGCGACGATCAGGTTGGCGATCTGATCGTCCACGGGCGTGCCCAGGAAGATGATCCGCTCGTTGAGCAGACGGCTGTAGATGTCGAACGCACGCTCGCCTCGCGAGGTCTGCTCGACCACCATTGGAACTAGTGGACTCATCGGCTGGGGATCCTCGCTTCTGTTTCGCTTCGCCGGCTCGATTCCTTCAGAGGCTGGAAGGTTGCCACCACACTAGCGGTCCGGCGTCCACAATCGGCCGGGCGCCGTGCCGGGGGCGTCCTGCTGCTCATCCTGCTCCTTCTCGGGCGTCCACAGCTTCTCGCGCGCCTCGGCCTGCTCCGCCGGAATCGGCTTGGCGCGCGAGGCGATCAGCTCGACGGCCCTGCGCGCGGCGAGATCGTCGCGGACCTCCTCGAGCGAGCCGGCCGAGCGCAGGTCGGCGAGCAGCTTCTCCGGCGCCACCCCCTCGCGCTCGGCGGTCGGGGCGATCGCCTCGAGCAGCTCCTGCTCGGAGAAGTCGATGCCCTCGGCGAGAACAACCGCGGCGATGACCGCCTCGCGACGCAGGGCGAGCTCTGCGTCGGCCTCCATCTCGGCGACGATCGCCTCCTCCTCGCGCCCGGCGATCTGCAGATAGGCCTCGCGCGAGATGCCTCGGTGGGAGAGCGTGTGGAGCATGCGCTGCCACATTTCGCGCGCGCGCGAAGCGATCAGCTCGGCGGTGAGCGACACCTTCGCCGCCGCGACCGCGGCGTCGAGGGCGGCTTGAAGGAACTCGCTCTCGACGCGTCCCTCGTCGGCCTCGAGCATGCGCCGGGAGATGTCCTCGCGAAGCTCCTGCAGGTCATCGAAGCCGGCGTCGACGGCGAGCTCGTCGTCGAGCGCGGGGAGCTGCTTGCGCTTGACCTCCTTGACGGTGATCTCGAACGAGGCTTCGCGTCCGGCCAGCTCCTCGTTGCCGTAGTCGGCCGGGAACGTGAGCTCGACACCGGGAAGGGTGTCGCCGGCGCTCGCGCCCAAGAGCGCCTCCTCGAAGCCCGGAATCAGGTTGCCAGAGCCGAGCTCGATCAGCTGGTCGCGGCCCTCTCCGCCGGGGAAGGGACGGAGTGCGGTCTGCGCGCTATCTTTTCCGCCGTCAGCGGAAGCCTCAACGGGGAGAGAGCCGAGGTAGTCGACGACGACGAAGTCACCCTCGGCGGCCGGGCGCTCGGCTGTCTCCAGGCGGGCGAGGCGCTCACGGAGAGCCTCGATCTCGCGGTCGAGCTGTTGAGCGTCGAGGGTGGGCTCGCGGCGAGGGACCTCGAGGCCCTCATAGGCACCGAGCTCGGCCGTCGGGAGCACACCGATCTCGATCGAGAGCTCGAGCGGCTCGCCCGTGGGCGGCAGCGCGCCGAGATCGACGTGGGGATCGCCGACGGGGACCACGGCCACCTCGTCGATCGCGTCTGAGTACCAGGTGGAGAGTGTGTCGCGGACGGCTTCCTCGAGCACCGCCTCGCGGCCGAGCCGCTGGATCACGAGCGGCGCGGGGACCTTGCCCTTGCGAAAGCCCGGCAGCTTCAGCTCACGGCCAAGCTGATTGGCCTTGCGCTCGATGCGGCGCTCGAGCTCGCCTGGGGAGACTCGCACCTGCAGGCGCACGCGCGAGTCGGGCAGCTCGGTGACGGTCGTCTCGATCGCCAGGGGCTTCTTCGTCGTGGCCGGCACCCCCGCCACGATACCGTGAGGACTCCGTGGCGGCCAGGCGACGACTACGCTCTTCGACCGCGCGGCGAGGTGTCCTCACGATCAAGCGCGCGGAGACTTGGCTGTGGACGGGACCGGTCGGCCACCTGGTCGGAGGCGCGTTGGACTTCGTGCAGGCGCTGATGCGGTATCTGCTTGCCAGGGCGCGCGGCAAGACGATCCGATAGCGAACGTGTTCGCGTCCGGTCGAGCGCTCGCGCGATAGATCTTGCACGCGCGAGCGCTGCCGAAGGCGTATCAGGCGCTGAGCGCCGGGGTCCCGCCGAAGGCGAGCGACACACCGCGCGGGACCACCAACACCGGGCAGGTGGCGATCTCGATCAGGTGAGCAGCGGAGGAGCTGAGTGAGATGCGACCCTGCTCTGCGTCGGGACGCGAACCGATCACGAGCAGATCGGCGCTGTCGTCAGCCACCGGCACAACCTCGGCGCCGAGCGCCGCGGCCAGGGCTCGCGCCGTCTCATCAGCGCTATCGTCACCCCCAGCCTCGCCGACCGAGACGATCCGCCGCACCCTCGTCGCGGCGGTGTCCTGCGCGAGACCGACGGGTGCGATCGCGATCGCGGTCTGACCGCGTTCGAGCAGCCGCTCAGCCGAGTTGCCGACAGAGATGTGCCCGGTGGCGGTGTGCGAGTCAGAGCAGAACGCGATCACATCCGCTCCCAATTCCGCCGCGAGCGCCCGCAGCCCCTCGGGCGTCGAGCGATCGGTCACCACATGGCTCGAGGCGAACGTGCCGGCGAAGAGCGCGGCGCCGCGGGTAAGCACTTCCTGGGCCTCCTCGTCGCTGACGGCCTGGCTGGTGTGGCGGACGTAACCGAGGGAGACCTCGGCGCCGGCGAGAGCGAAGACGTCGCCGAGCGCGATCGCGTCGTCCTCGTTGGCGGTGCCGTCGTAGGAGACGATGATCTTGGTGGACATGATGGCTCCCTTCTGTTGAACTGAAAGTTGGTCGGATGAAGATGCTTGGAGTCCGGGCTCCGCCGAGAGAAGACGATCCCTCGCCATGCTCTTCGACCTCATGATGGCACCGACCTGCCATCAGCACCAATAATGATGCTGGAAACTGATATAAGTTTTACTTATGCTAAACGTGGGTCGGCTGAGAGTTCTGAAGGAGGTTGCCTACAGGGGCTCGTTCTCCGCCGCCGCTGAGACGCTGGCCTACACACAGTCGGCTGTCTCTCAGCAGATCGCGGCGCTCGAGGCCGAAGCGGGCATGACGCTGCTGGAGCGACGCGCGCGCGGGGTCAGTCTTACTGCCGCGGGTCAAACCCTCGTCGGACACGCCGAGGGCATTCTCGCGCGCCTGGAGGCAGCCGAGACGGCGCTGGCGGCGATCGCCGGCCTGCGCGGCGGGCGCCTGCGCATGGCCTCTTTCCCCACGGCCGGGGCGACGCTGATGCCGCTCGCGATAGCCACCTTTCGCTCGACCTACCCCGATGTCGAGCTGACGCTGAGCGAGGGGGAGCCCGAGACGATCGAGCCGCGCCTGCGCGCCGGCGAGCTGGACCTGGCGCTGCTGTTCGAGTTCGACGGCGAGACTCCGTTGCAGGAGAGCACGACACGCGTGGAGTTGCTCGAGGACCCGATGTATCTCGCGCTTCCCGGCGAGCACCCGCTCGCGAATAAGGGCAGGCTCCGCCTCGAGGACCTGAAGGAGGAAGCCTGGGTGCAGACCTCGCGCTCCAGCCCCTGCGCGCGGCATGTCGTCCGCAGTTGCCACACGGCCGGCTTCGAGCCGAACGTGGCGTTCGAGAGCGACGACTACCAGACCGTTCAGGGTCTCGTGGCGGCGGGAGTGGGCGTGGCCCTGATCCCGGAGCTTGCGCTCTCGGTAGTGCGCGAGGACATCGTCATCCGCGTCCTCTCCCCCCAGCCGCCGGTCCGTCAGGTGATCGCCGCCGCCCCCGCGGGCGCGCGCCTTGTCCCGGCGGCGCCCGCGATGCTGCAGATCCTGGAACAGGCCGCGACTCGGTATGAGGCGGTGGGGGCGCGGCGAGCGGCGTGACGGGAAGACGTGACCGACATGGCCCACCTCTCAGCTCTGTGTGCGTTGCAGCCAGCGTTCCAGCAGCGGATCGACGATCACGAAGCGTCCGTCGACGCGTGCTACGTCGCCGGCGTAGGTGAGACTCCGCGCGGCCTGCTGCGCAGCGCTCTTACTCAATTCGAACGAGCGGAGGGTTGTGTTGCTGTAGAGGCTTTGGGGGCTGTTCGCAAGGGCGGCGAGCACACGGCGCTCCACGGGAGCCGAGCTCAGGTCAAGCCAGGTGCGTTCGAACCGCTCCTTAGTCTCACGATCCACCGAGTCGAGGGCCGCCTGATAGGTCTCCTCGTCGGCCGTCTGTCCGCGGCCCGTTTGCTCCCACAGGTGGTGAGCCAGCAGCATCGCTCGCTGCGGATGACCGCGGGCAAGGTCCAGGAGCAACTCGAGCGCCGCTCCAGGGTCACGGGCGGAGAGCTCGAAACGCGTACCGATGTACTCGGCCAGATCGCCGTCCTCGAGTGGCCCGATCAGAACAGGACGCGCCTGGTCGAACAGAGGCCTGCCCTTGCCGTTGAACAGCTCCTCGAGCATCCCAGGCTCGGAGCCCGCGAACACATAGCTGGCCTCCTCGCGATGCAGCTGGATCTTGCTGCGCAGCAGACCGTCTAGCCCATCGCCGATGCGCAGGAAGTCCTGGAACTCGTCGAACGCGACGATTGTCCGGGTTCCAGACTTAGCAAAGATGCGCTTCGGCAGATCCAGCAGATCGGCGAGCCGCTGATTATCGAGCTCACGCACGTAGTCGGCCTGGACCCCCACACCGCCGACGCCCACGTTCAGCCTTGCGCGCCACGACCGCGCCAGTGCCGAGACCGTGCGCCGAAGTGGCCCCGCCAGGCGCGCCAGGTAGGCCTCCTCGATGCGGCGAGCTGCCTCACCACGCGTGACGCACCGGTAGAAGTCGACATGGACAGTGTGCATCCCAGCCAGGTCCGCCTCCGCCAGCAGCCTGAGGATGATCGACGTCTTACCGTATCGCCGAGGCGCAGACAGCCTCGTGTTGTGGCCCCCTTCGGCGAGCGCGAGCAACACCCGCGTCTCCTCGTCGCGGTCGACAAGGGCATCCGCGGGGAGCGGATCGTCGTAGACGAATGGATTAAGCTCCTCAGCCATTGGTATATCAAATACTATACCATATAGTACCTCATTTACTATACCTAGAGGTATAGTGTTCACTATACTGAACGGACTCTAGACCGCCAGCTCTCGCGCCGTGGTGGAAGCCGCGCGCCCCGGGGCAACGAGCTAGGCGATCGGGCGCCCGGGACCTACCACCCGGGCGCCCGAATTTCTCAGAAGCTCAGGTACTGCTGGAGTACCAGGCCACCGAGAACGCCATAGCCGACGTCGGTCGGATGGATGTCTTTGAGCGACGTGCAGATGTTCGTGAGCAGGCAGAGCGTCGGCTGCTCGAGTGGGCCCGGCGGATTGAAGACCGGCAGCGGATCGACGAAGCGCGCGTGGACAGCCGCGGCATCGCCTGCCATCACCGTGTTGAGCTGCGCGGTCAGCTGGTCCGCGCCGGCGATGTTAGCCCCAAATGGATTGTAGAGACCGAGCACGATGATCCGTGCATGCGGCGCTGCTCCGCGGAGCTGGGCAAGGATCGAGCCGAGGTTCGTCCCGATATGCGCGAATAGTGCAGGCGCATGTTCCGCAATGCAGGTCGGTTCGAGTTTGCACACGCCCTCGATCACCCCAAGCGCGTCGTTGGCGCCGATGTCGAGCGTGATCGGGGTGGTCGTGCCGGGATGGGCGCCGAGATAGTTGAGCGCATCAGAGAGCTGCGAGGAGGCGATGCCGCCGCTGTACGGGTGGTGCAGCGGAAACGAGAGCTGGTACTGGCAGGGGCCTTTGATGAACGAGTCCGTCGTCTCCCCCGGGCAGCCGTCGTTAACGGTCTGCACGCCGGGCTGGAACAGCGCCAGGGCCTTGCCGAAGTCATCGACGTAGCCCGTGTTGTACGCGGCGGGATTCTCGTTGGGAAACAAGCTGTTGAACTTCGCCTGGGAGTAGCCGAAGGCGAGCGAATCGCCGAGCGCCAGATAGGTCGTGCGTGAGGCGCTGGCGCCGGTGGGCGGCGCGAGCAGGAGCGCAGAAAGCGCGACCACGAGCGAGAGCAGACATCCGATCAGACGACTGCGGGAGCGGAACGAAACCGGCATGCGTGCACCAGCGACCATCTTTTCTCCTCTGTACGCGTACGGCCAGCCGGCGCAAAGTCCCCGCGACAGGATGGCCCATCTAACGGAATAGTTTCACGCTACTCCTGCCCGACGAGGGTGTCAAACGCTCGCTCCCGCTCCGTCCCCGGTGGTGGCGAGCAGGGCGTCCAGATAAGGACCGATGATCTCTGAGATCCGCGCAACCGTGACCGCTGAGGAGCCGGCGGGCAGCGCCGCGTGACTGATCGCCAGGCGTACGACACAGTCGGCGAGCGGCCGCGCCCCATCGATGTCCACCTGAGGCCAACCGGTGGCGAGAATCTGCGCCAACCGGTCGGTCGCATGGCGCAGCACCGGAGCGCCGTGGGTGGTAAAGAGGGCGAGCAGGCCATCGCTGCCGTCGCCGGAGACGATCGCCCGGATCAACGGGTCCTGTGAGGCAACGCCGAGAAAGACGTCGAACGCGTCGGAGAGCGCCGCGTGAGGGTCGTCGAGATTCTCCATCACGGCCTGCTCGACGGCGCCCAGGAAAATGTCGGCCTCTCGCAGGACGTAGGCCTGTGCGAAGTCCCCCCGCGAGCCAATCTCGTTATAGAGAGTCTGACGGCTCACCCCCGCCCGCCTGGCGATGTCCGCCATGCTAATTCGTGTCCAGGCGCGCTCTCGCAGCAGGTCCTCGGCAGCGTCGAGCAGACGCTCGCGCAGAAGCGTCTTCGTCGCCTCGGCGTAACTGGGCCGAAGCGCCACCGCCGGCGTCTCCCCCAAGCTCCGTACGGAGGTCCTCGCGGCCACCCTGCCCCCCGACCGGGCCGCCGCGCTCGATCCAGTGCTCGCCACGGTCATCCGGTCGGCTCGATCACGCGACCGGCTCGAAGTCGACCTTGTCGCGCACGCCGCAGTCGGGACACGCCCAGTCGTCCGGCACCTCATCCCATGGCGTCCCCGGGGGGAAGCCCTCTCGCGGCGCGCCCTCGCGCTCGTCGTAGACGTATTCGCACACCGGACACTCAAACCGGGGCATCGTTTCCCTCCGCCTCAGCCCGGCACGCCGGCCGCGGAGGCCTCAGGCCCGGCGCCGTAGCGAGCGAGGACACGCTCGCGCACGCGCGGATGGATGTTCGCGTGGGTGACGTCTCCCTCGTAGTGGTCGAGCACGCGGCGGTCCATCAGCCTTCGCCACAGCGGCGGGATCGCCGCCGTCACGATCATCCCCGCATAGCCCGTCGGCAGCTGCGGCGCCTCCTCGAAGTGGCGCAGGGCCTGGTAGCGGCGGATCGGGTTGGCGTGATGGTCGGAGTGCCGCTGCAGGTGATAGAGGAGGACGTTCGAGGCGACGTTGTTGGAGTTCCAGCTGTGCTCGGGGCGAGTGCGCTCGTAGCGGCCGTCCTCGCGTCGCTGACGCAAGAGGCCGTAGTGCTCGAGATAGTTGACGACCTCGAGCAGCGAGAAACCGAGGACCGCCTGGATCAGCAGATACGGAAGCACCGCCGGGCCGAACACGGCGACGAGCGCGCCGAACAGCACGAGGGTCATCGCCCAGGCGTTGAGGATGTCGTTGCGGAGAGTCCAGTGCGACTTGCCCATCCGCTTCAACCGCACGCCCTCGAGCTCCCAGGCCGAGCGCAGGCTGCCGGCGACGGTGCGCGGCAGGAACGCCCAGAAGCTCTCGCCCAGCCGGGAGCTGGCGGGGTCCTCGGGTGTGGCGACGCGCACATGGTGGCCGCGGTTGTGCTCGATGAAGAAGTGTCCGTACCCGCTCTGCGCGAGCGCCACCTTGCTCAGCCAGCGCTCGAGGCTCGCGCGCTTGTGTCCCAGCTCGTGCGCGGTGTTGATTGCGATTCCGCTGACCATCGCCATCGTCAGCGCTAGCCCGAGATCCTCGACGATCGACAGTTTCCCGCTCGCCCACAGCCAGCAGGCGACCACCAGCCCGGCGTACTGGACCGGCAGGTAGAGGTAGGTGCACCACCGGTAGTAGCGGTCCTGCTCGAGCCACTTGATCGCATCCTCGGGCGGGTTGGCAGCGTCGGAGCCGACGAGCAGGTCGAGCAGGGGGAAGACGCCGAACACGAGAAACGGGCCGTAGAACCAGAACACGCCGAGGCCGGTCGCTTCGACAAGACCCCAGGCGAGGAAGGGCAGCGTGGGGACGATCAGTCCGAGCAGCCACAGGTAGCGCTTGCGATCACGCCAGTTGGCCCTCGTCCGGTCGCGCCGCAGTGGATCGTCGTCCTCCCGCACCCATCCATCGGCCGGTGGTGGTGGGCTGGTTCCCATGGCACACTCCTTGCTTGACAACACAACATAATTGCCTATGTCCTGGACAAGATACTACAGCCTGTCCAGTCAATTGACAACTACAGCAGATTGTCAACTAGGCAAGACTGTCAAATGCCGGGACCCGAAGGCAGTGTCCGCCAAGGCGCAAAGGTCGGGCACAATCAGGACGCTAATCGCGGTCCGGCTGGCCCAGAAAGCCGAGCAGCAACTCGTTCACCCGCTCGGGATTGTCGAGCTGGACCCAATGCGCGGACTCGGGCAGGCGCTCCACGCGTACGTTCGGCACCCAGCGGGCTTCCGGCTCGGCCATCTCGGCGCCGAGATAGCTGTCACGCTCGCCCCAGATCACCAGGGTGGGCGCCTGGATCGGGGTCATCTTCGCAAGCGTCGTACGTGGCGAGCGACGCAGCGCCGCCCGGTAATAGTTGATCATCCCGGTGAGCGCGCCGGGCTGTGACCACGCCTCCACGTAGCGCTCGAGATCCTCGTCACTGAACGCTCCCGGCGCGTCCGCGCGCAGTGACCGCTTGGCGAAGGAGAAGTTGTCTCGCGCCAGCAGTTTCTCGGGCACTGCGGGGATCTGAAAGAAGAACATGTACCAGCTCTTTCGCAGCTGCTTGAAGGTCCGAAATGCCGCGAGCAGGCGGGCGGGATGGGGCACGTTGAGGATCGCCAGCCGCTCCACGAGCTCCGGATGGCGCATCGCAACCGAGTAGGCGACCGCCGCGCCCCAGTCGTGTCCCACGACTTGCGCGCGCTCTGAGCCGAAGTGACGGATCAACGCGGCGATGTCGGCCGCCAGCAGATCCGTGTCGTAGGCGTGCCAGTCGCTCGGCCGGCTCGAGAGGTTGTAGCCGCGCATGTCCGGCGCGACGACGTGGAAGCCGGCGGACGCGAGCGCCGGTATCTGATGGCGCCAGGAGTACCAGAACGCGGGGAAGCCGTGCAGCAGCACCACAAGCGGCCCCTCCCCCGCCTCGACGTAGTGCAGACGCACCCCATTGCCGACATCCAGCTCGCCGTGATCGACATCCGGTGAAGCCATCGTGCTCGCCATCGTGAGGCCAAGCCTATTCGTTTTCGTCTCGATTCACGTCCGAGGCGAGTGTCACCTTTGGGAGCCCGTCAGAGAAGGGTCGTCCGGATGAACGTTCTGTTGCTGATCGTCGGAGTTCTGCTTGGCGCGGCTTGCGCCGTCGTGCTGGTGCGACCGAACCGCGAGCGCATGCGCGACGAGTTGAAGTCGATCTCCGTCGATGTCCTGCGGCAGACCGGCGACTCGCTGGCGCAGCGACTGGCGGACCAGCGCCGGGTGGAGGAGGAGCGAGCCTCCGGCGAGATGGCGCGACGCGCAGAGGAGATCAAGGGGCTCGTCGGCCCCGTTCAAGAGAAGCTCGGCAGGATGGAGGGGGAGATCGGACGGCTCGAGCGCGAGCGCCGGCAGGCCCAGGGCGAGCTTGCCCAGATGGTGCGCCAGCTGAACGACGGCGTGGGCACGCTGCGCCAGGAGACCGGCAATCTCGTGACGGCGTTGAAGCGTCCCACCACCCGCGGGTCGTGGGGTGAGATCCAACTGCGCAACGTCGTCGAGATGGCCGGCATGGTCTCCCACTGCGACTTTCTCGAGCAGCGCACGCTTCAATCCGAGGACGGGGCGCTGCGACCCGACATGCTCGTGCGGCTGCCTGGCGGCAAGGTGATCGTGGTCGACTCGAAGGTTCCGCTCGACGCCCATCTCTCGGCGCTCGAGGCCACCACCGAGGACGAGCGCACGGTGCACACCGCGCGTCACGCCAAGCAGACGCGCGAGCACATCTCGAAGCTCGCGTCGAAGGGCTACCAGCGCCAGTTCGACTCGACGCCGGAGTTCGTCGTCATGTTCGTGCCCTCGGACGGCATCTACCAGGCCGCCCTCGCCCAGGACCCGGGGCTGATCGAGTACGGCGTCCAACAGCAGGTGCTGATGGCCACGCCGACGACGCTGATCGGGCTGCTATGGGCCGTCCACTACGGCTGGCGCCAAGAGCTGATCGCCGAGTCCGCGCGCGAGATCGCCGAGTCCGCACGCGAGCTTCACCGCCGACTCGGCCGCTTCGTCGAGCCGCTCGCCAAGGTCGGCCGCCAGCTCGACTCGGCCCTGTCCGCATACAACGAGGCGGTCGGGTCCTTCGACCATCGCGTGGTTCCTCAAGTGCGTCGCATCGAGCAGGCCGGGGCAGCCTCTGAGCGTGAGGTGAACGCGCCACCGGCGATCCAGGCCGGCGCCCGCGCGGTCACCGCTCGGCTGGAGTCCGAGAGCGCCGCGGAAGATCTGGAGCGAGCGGAGATCCAGGCGGCTCGAACCCCGGTGCTGTCCGCGAGCGATCTTTGAGGACCTTGAGCTCGCCTCCGGGCACTCCACCACCACGCACGACAACGACGATCAGCGCAAGCGCCACAGGCAGTGTCGCCGGCAACTCTTCGATCGCCAGGAACAGCAGGTCTAAGCCGAGCGCGATCAGCGCCACGAGGCGCGCGGCGCGCAGCTGCCGGGGGCGCGTGGAGCTCGCAGCCAGCAGCCCACCGAGCACCGCCGCGACGAACAAGTCGCCATAGCCCATCACGGCGGAGCCGAAGACAGCGCTCTGCAGGCGCGGCAGGCCGGCCGCCGGGTGAGCCGCGTTCAGCACGTCGTTCGGCCGCTGCAACAGGTCGGACACGACCAGCGCGGTATCGGCGAGCGCCATCGCGACAATGCCCGCCGCAAGCCACCGCACAGGCGTGACCGTCGCAAGGAACACACCGAGCGACACACAGCTGAGCGCCGACAGCAACAGCGCGGCACCCTCGCCGGCCAAGCCACCGCGATCGACCCATGCCAGCAGGAAGACCGGCACGACCAGCAGCGCCCGGCCCGGACGGGCGCCCCACGAGAGCCAGCCGAGCGCCCACGCGGCAAGCAGCGGAACGGCGAGGAGGGCGAGGTATGTCAGCCATTCCGCGCTCGCCCGTTCAGCCGCACGTGCGCCGAACACGAAGACGATCACCGAAGCTGGGGGAATCACCGCCCAGCGACGGCCGCCCAGCCGCTCGAGTGCTGGAGCGGCAAGAACCCCGGGCAGCGCCACCAGGGCGCCCTGGAAGATGGACAGCAGCGAGATCGATATCCAGAACGGCAGCACGTCAGCTCAAGATAGGGACCATCAGGCACACCGCGGAATCGTGCCCGTCGCATGCGACACCCGGCGGGAGCCCATGCGACGCCCGGCAGGTGCGATAGAAGACAACCATGCCCTTCACGCCGGTCGCGGATGCACGCGCTCAGCATCTGAGACGCATCTACCAATTGAGCGCGCTGCTGCTCAGCACACTCGCTATCGCGGGCGTAACGATCGCGGTGCTCACGAGCGGCAGCACCTCACAGCTCGCCCCCGGCAAGCCGGTGCCCGGGAGCAGGCAGACCGAGACGCTGCTCGCGGGCATCCCCCAACGCGGACCGGCTCTCGGCAACCCGCACGCCCCGGTCACGCTCGTCGAGCTCGGCGATCTGCAATGCCCCTCCTGTGCGCTCTTCGCTCGCGACGCGCTGCCCGCTCTCATCACCCGCTATGTGCGCCCGGGTCGGGTGCTGATGATCTTCAGAGCCCTGACGTCGATCGGCGGAGACTCGCTGCGCGCCGCCCGCATGGCGGCTGCGTTGGGCGAGCAGAACCATCTGTGGCAGTTCGTCGAGGAGATGTACAGAAACCAGGGACTCGAGAACAGCTCATACGTCACCGACACCTACCTGCGCGCGCTCGCGACGGCGATTCCTGGTGTAGACGTCGCTCGTGCGCTCGCCCAGCGCGACTCCTCGGGCGTGCGAGAAGAGCTCGCACAGGCGCAGGGGCTCGCGCGCCGGCTCCGCGTGAAGGGCACTCCGGCGTTCTCGCTGTTCCCCGCCGGATCGCCTCCGCGCAGCTTCTCCCCCGCCGGGCTCGACAGCGAATCGTTCGCCAAGCCGCTCGAGCGGATGCTCGCCGGTCCCGGAGCATGAGCGCGTGGGTACGCTGAGCCGGTGAAACGCTGGGACTGGACCTGGGAGGAGCCCCGCTCCTCCAAGCGCGTACCCAGCGACACCGACGCGAAGGTCACCGACGTCGAGGTCCTCGCCGGACCACTCACGGGATCGGCGCAGGCGGTGAGGAGCTTCCGCCGCCGCCGGGCGGGAGCGGGGCTCGCGCTCCTGGCGATCCTCGTGCTGCTGTTCGCCGCGATCGGCTCCTCAGGGGGATCCCATTCGACCCGCTCGAAGGCCTCTGCGCGCAACACCGGTCAAGCAGCCGTCCCGCGGCTGACCCCCGCCGAGGATCGCGCGCTCGTCCATCGAGCCGAGGAAAAGGCGATCGACTCCGTGCTCTCCTACACGCCCACGGTCGTCAGCGGCGGCGGCAAGGGCAACGAGGTCGCGCTCACGTTCGACGACGGGCCCGGGCCATACACCCAGCGCCTGGTGAGCGTGCTTGAAGCGATGCACGTGCCGGCGACGTTCTTCGTGGTCGGAGAGGAGGAGCGGTACTTCTCAGCCGGCACGCTCCAGCAGCTGCGAGGGGGATTCATCGTCGGCGACCACACCGAGACACATCCGATGATGGCCACTCTCTCCCCGCACGACCAGCGCGAACAGCTACTCGAACAGGTCTACCGCTTGGAGCTGCTGGGCGCCCCCATCCCGCGCCTATTTCGACCGCCCTACGGATCGTTCAATGCCACCACGCTGAAGGAGCTGCACGCGCAGCACATGCTGATGATCCTGTGGTCCACCGACACTGGCGACTTCGCCAAACCCGGCACGGAAGTGATCGTGCAGCGCGCGCTTGAAGGCGCGCACCCGGGCGCGATCATTCTTATGCACGATGCCGGGGGAGATCGCTCGGAGACGATCGCCGCGCTTCCCGCAATCGTCCGGGGACTGCGCAAACGCGGCCTGCGCCCCGTCACCGTCCCTCGCCTGATGCTCGACGACCCGCCCCCACGGGGACAGAAGATCCCCACCGGTCTCGCCGGCGGTTAGCGCGTGCCGGACGCGAGTCTCGCGAGGGCCCTACGATGAGCGCAGTGAACGCGCCAGCCAAGCAGGCGCCGCCGATCCTCCACCTCTCATCAGTGGTCGGCAGCCCGCTGCGCGATTCCGACTGCGAGCGATTGGGCAAGGTCGAGGACGTGATCGTGCGACTCGGCGGCGCGGGCTATCCGCCGATCACGGGCTTCCTTGTCACGGTTGCGGGACGGACGTCCTTTCTCGGCGTCGATCGCGTATCGGAGATCAGTGCGACGGGCGTGGTGTTGCGCAAGGCCAAGCTCGACCTACGCCATTTCGAGCGGCGCGCCGAGGAGGTGCTGCTGAAGCGCGACGTGCTCGACCGGCAGTTGATCAACGTCGAGGGCGCCCGGCTCGTGCGCGCCAACGAGATCGAGCTGGCGCTGATCGGCGGCTCCTGGCGCGTCGTCGGGGTGGACACGGGTCCTCGCGGCGGTCTGCGACGCCTGCTGCCGAAGCCGCTCGGTCAACACATCGCACCGGGCCAGTTTCTGGACTGGGCGAGCGTCGAGCCGTTCGTGGGCCACGTGCCGACGGTACGACTGCGCATTCCCCATCCCAAGCTCGCAAAGCTGCATCCCGCCCAGATCGCTGATCTCGTCGAGGCCGCCTCGCGACGGGAGGGCGAGGAGATCATCCAGGCGGTCGGCGAGGACGACCGGGAGCTCGAGGCAGACGTCTTTGAGGAGCTCGACGACCATCACCAGCGGGAGTTCCTCGAGGACCGGCCCGACGCGGAGGTCGCCGAGATCCTCTCGCGCATGGCGCCCGACGATGCCGCCGATGTGATCGGTGAGCTCGACGAGGATCGCCGCGAGACTGTGCTCGCGCTGCTTCCAGTCAGCCACCGCATCAAGGTCCGCGCCCTCCTCGGCTACGACCCGGCCGTGGCGGGCGGCCTGATGAGCCCCGACTTCGTCATCTTGCGCCGCGTCGCGACCGCGGGAGAGGCGCTCGCTGCGGTACGCCACAGCAAGATCGCCCCGGAGCTGCTGAGCGCGGTGTTCGTCACCTCGCCCGAGGGGTCGCTCGAGGGCAGCGTGCCCGTGACCGCACTGCTGCGCGCCGAGCCCGACCGTCGACTGAGCGTGCTGGTCAAGCACGAGCTGCCATGCCTGCGGCCTGACGCGCCCTTCGAGGAGGTGGCGCGACTGATGGCCGACTACAACCTCACCTCGATACCCGTGGTCGACGAGCAGGAGCGAATGGTCGGCGTGGTGACGGTCGACGACGTGCTCGAGGCGATGATTCCGCGCGGCTGGCGAAGGCGCTTCGGCTTGCTCGGCGAGGACTGAACGAGCATCGGGAGGGAGCGTCGGACTACCCGGCGAGGACCGATCGCGGGCCTGGCCGCAGTACGTCAAAGGACCGCCTGAGGTGCCGATCTTTTTGCACCGGGTTCCATAGACTCCCCCGCTTGAGCACGCCTCCCAGCCAGTTCGATGGCGGGCCGAGTACCGTCCGTCATGCGTCGTATCCGGTCGGCCACCCGTGGCCGACCGCGCCTGCCTGCCCGGCTTAGCCCTCGCCGCGCGCGCATATTCGCATTCCTCGGCCTGCTCGGTCCCGGCTTGATCGCGGCGAACGCCGGCAACGACGCCGGTGGAATTGCCACGTACTCCTCTGTCGGCGCCAAGTACGGCTACGGCCTGCTGTGGATGATGGTCCTGATCACGATCTCCTTGGCGATCGTGCAGCGGCTGGCGGCGCGCATGGGAGTGGTCACCGGCAAGGGACTGGCCGAGCTTGTGCGCGAGGAGTACGGCATCCGCTGGTCGGTTCTTGCCACCGCCGCGGTGCTGATCGCAAACCTCGGCATCTGCATCTCGGATTTCGTCGGCGTCGGTGCCGCGCTCGGCCTGGCGGGCGTGCCGGTGCAGATCTCCGTGCCGCTGGCCGCGCTGGGCATCTGGCTGATCATCGTGCGTGGCTCCTACCGCTCGGCGGAGAGGATCTTCATCTGGTTCACGATTCCCTTCTTCGCCTATCCGATCGCGGCGATCCTCGCGCATCCGCACTGGGGCGCAGTCGGCAAGGCGATCGCCGTGCCACAGTTGCACGCGAGCTCGACCTACGTGCTGCTGTTGATCGCGACCGCAGGCACCACGATCACCCCCTACATGCAGCTCTACCTCCAGTCAGCGGTGGTCGAGCGCGGCGTGCGCGAGGACGAGTTGCGCCGGGAGGAGCGTGAGGCAGTCTCCGGCGCGATCTTCGCCAACGCAATTGCGGCCTTCATCATCATCGCCACCGGCGCAACGCTGTACACACACGGCATCCACACGATCGGCTCTGCAGCGGATGCCGCCCGCGCGCTGAACCCGTTCGCGGGCCCATACGCCGAAGTGCTCTTCGGCGTCGGCTTGCTGGGGGCGAGCCTGCTGGCCGCGGCGATCTTGCCGATCGCCACTTCTTACGTGATCTCAGAGTCCCTGGGGTATGAGAAGGGCGTCGGACGAAGGCGCGAGGATGCCCCGGTGTTCGTGAACATCATCACCGGCATGATCCTGGTCGCCGCGATCGTCGCGATCATCCCCGGCGTGCCGGTGATCTCGCTGCTGGTCGCCGTGCAGGTCGTCAACGGCCTGTTGCTCCCGATCAACCTCTTCTTCATCTGGCGGCTGTCGCGCTCGAGCCGGGTGATGGGAGATCGGCGCAGCCGGGGACTGCTCGACGGTGCGGCAGGCGTCACCGTGGCACTCACCTCGACGCTGTCGGTGATCCTCGTCGTGGTCACCGTCGCCGGGCTGTAGGTCACCTCGACGCAACCCTCTAGGTTTTCGTGGGCGGCTCGCGCTCGAACAACAGGGACGCGCCGATCGCACCGCCGAGATCCCCGAGCTCGGCGACCTGAACGGGAGGAGGATCGGCATCGACGAACAGATGCGGGCGCATCTCCTCGGCAATCCGATCGACGTATGGCGCACCGAGCCTGACCCCCAGGCCGCCGCCGATGATCACGCACTCGACGTCGAGCAAGTTCACGGCCGAGGCGATCCCCGCGCCGAGCGCCCTCACGGCGCGGTCGAGGAGGTCGTTGGCCAGCTTGTCCTGCCGGTCGAGCGCGCGCTCCCAGATGCCGCTCGTCACGCGCGCGTGGCCGTGCTGCTTCATCAGCTTGAAGAGATCGCTGTGCCGACCCTTGTCGACCAGCTTGCGCGCGCGCAGTTCCATCGCCGCTCGCCCCGCATAAGCCTCCATGCAGCCACGTCGTCCGCATGTGCAGCGGGCGCCCCCCACCTTCACCACCATGTGCCCGATCTCGCCGGCCGCGCCGCGTCCGTGCCAGGGCTTCCCGTCGAGGATCAGCCCCCCACCGACACCCGTGCCCCAGAAGACTCCCAGCAGCGACCGGTACGGCCGACCGGCCCCGAGCCGAAACTCGGCGTCGGTCGCCACCATCACGTCGTTGCCGACCCGCACCTCGCAGCCGAGGCTCGAGGCGAGCGTCTCGGCCAACGGAAACGTACCTTCCCAGCCCGGTAGGTTGCGTGCGCGGGTCACCGTCCCGTCCTCGACCGTACCCGGCGAGCCGACGCCGATCCCGACGAGCTTCGCCGGCTCGAGCTTCGCCGCCCCGGCGGCATCTCGCAGGGCGGCCTCCATCGCGCTCGCCACGTCCGCGGGACCGCCGCTCGTGGGAGTCGGCCGGCGAGCCGCGCCAAGCACATGGTTCTCGCTGTCGAGGACCGCCGCCTGGATCTTGGTCCCGCCCAGATCTATTCCACCGTAGCTGGACATGGGCGGATCATCGCAGAGGGCAGTTCGACCGCTCCCACCCCGAGAGCCGGCCGTTCTGCCGCCTACGGAAGCCGGACCTTGCCCGGCGTGCGGCTGCTCGACGCAGCCTGAGAGTCGGGGATCGCCGAGGCGCTCGGCTTGGTGGCCACAGTCGGCGCCGGCAGCGCCCCCGCGCGTGCGATCAACTGATTCCATTGGTCGGTGCTGAGACTTCCGGCGACCACAGGGAGCGCCGGTGTGCCTTGGCCGGCGCCCGCCGCACGCGCTGTAGGCTGCCCGGCGACGGCGACTGGATGGAAGCCGACATGGATGTGGTTCCAGTGGTCAGGCAGCGCGAGCGTGTTCGTGACACCCGGATACTGCATCAGGCTGATGATCTGGTGCGGCACGAACTCCCCCTGCAGCGTCAGTAGCGCGCGGATCGTGACGTCGGTGACCGTTCCGGCGCCCTGGTGGCCCGCGATCGGCACGCCGTTGATCGCGGAGATGTCCACCGCGTCGCCGGTGTAATGCTCTGACACGTTGCCCGAGGTCGTGTACTCGCTGTGACCGCACTCCAGTGCGCTCACGGTCGGCTTCAATCCGCTGCGCGAAAGGAAGGCCAGTACGGCCAGCACTCGTCTATCGATCGCTCCCGATGCGATGTCCTGACGCCCGCAGGCGTAGATCGTGATGCCCGGGTCGGAGAGCACGGCACGCTCGAGCTGGCTCTGGGAGAGCAGGAACACGTCGCTGGCCGTGGCCCCGAGCAGATTCGTTTCAGGGGCCGCGCCCTTGGGGTGAAGCGCCGCGTCGAGCTGAACCCAGTTGGCGAGGATCGGCCGGGGGTCGATCGTGCTGTTGTCGCCCGCTGGACGGATCGCGAACCGCAGGTGGCCAGCCTGCGCACCTGAGGGCACGCGCACATGACCGAGCACTGTGCCCTTTTCGATCACCGATCCGCGTCGCAATGGCAGCGTGCGCCCAGCGGTTTGTGAGACATGGGCGGCAGCACTCGCGGCGGCTGCGCGCGCGTCCGGGTTGCCGGGGTGGGCGAACAGGCGGACCTTGCCCATTCCCGCGGGGGCCGATTCACCCCCGGCGTCCGGGACAGACGTCTGCGAGGCGGCGGTCTGCGGAGCGCTCTTCTTCACTTGCAGGGTCACCGGCGGCTGGCGTCCGGCGCTCGCCGGCAGCCGAGGCGCGGGATCGTGGCCTTTCGCGACCGCAGTGAGCGACATCTTGGCCTTCGCCGGAGCTCGCGCTCCCGAGGCCTTCGCCAGGTGATAGGTCGGGGCGATGCTGCCGAGCCCCGCGTAGGTGAACACGTCGCCATAGATGTCGCGCAAGATCACGTACTTGCCCAGCGCGCGCGAGCTCCCAAGGCGTATGACACGTCCGGCCTGGACGGCCACGACGACGGCATTGGGCGCGCTCCTCAAATCCACGAACTGGGGAGGAGTGGCCTTTGCGACCGCGGCGGCGGCAGTCGAGGGAGCAGGCGCCCCTGTGGAAGCCGGTGCCGGCGGTGTGGAGGAGGCGGTCGGGACAGGACCCTGGGAGAGCGCAGGCGCGGCGGCGTTCGACGCCGAGCCGCTCTTGCCCGCTGCGGCGGACCCTGCCACCGCATGTGCGTTCGCGGTCGCGCTGGAGACGGGGAGGGTGGAAAGGACCGCCCCCCAGCCGAGCTGTTTGCCGGTGACCGGCAGATGCCCGTCGGTGAGTCCGGTCAGCGTGGCGATCACGTCCTGTGGATAGGTGGAGATCAACTTGGCGCGCAGAAGCACGGAGTTCGCGTATTCGTCGGAGTGGTTGTAGGCGAGAATCGCCGTCCGCAGGTCGCTCGCGGAGCCGGCGGCGCGCAGATATCGCGCGGCGGCGAAGATTGCGTCGACCGGGTTGTACGGGTCGGCATAGCCCGCGTTCAGAGCGTCGACTCCGTATTGCATCCAGGTGGCGGGCATGAACTGCATCCAACCGACCGCTCCCGCGGTCGACACCGACTGGTCGGTGCCGTAGTTCGTCTCGATCTCGTTGATCGCCGCGAGAACTTGCCATGGCACGCCGTATTGAAGCGAGGCGGCCTGGTAGATCGGAAGCAGAAACAAGGGAATGCGGTAGAAGGCGAGCGCTTGTGCGGAAGCCGCCGAGGATGCCAGTCCGGCGGCCAGGGCCCCGGCCTGTCCCGCGATGAGCTGGGGGGCCGGCGCGACGTTGCTGGGGCCGGCCACACCGCTCTTCGGCGCCACCGCCGCGCCCTGCGTCGGCGTGACGGGCTGGGGCTTCGAGGGGGTGACGGTGAGATTGCGACGCTTGCTCGCCGTGGTCTTCTGCCTGCGCTGCACCACGACAGCGGGCGCCGAGACGGCGGGCGGGGGGGCGCTTGGCGCTGTGGCGCTTGGCGATGGCGTGGTGGCGGTGGGCGCGGGAGTGCTCGAGGTCGTGGTCGGTTGGGCGGGACCCGTCGTCGGAGCGGGGGCCGGCGTCGACGCTGTCACCGGCGGCGGTGTGCCGTCGGTGGAGGTGGAGGCAGCAGATGGCCCTTCCCCGCCAAGCGCGGCGCTGGCGAGAGGGCCGCCGATACTCGCCGCCGTCAACCCCCCGCCGGCGAGAGCGGACAGCATTTTGCGTCGCATCCTTCGGCGCGGTGTGCTCATCGGCGTCCAACACCGGTTTTGGTCATCGTGCGTTCCCATGGTCGTGATCGGCGCAGCTGGCCCACGATCGCGGGGCACGCCCATCGGAAGTCATATCGGCAGCCAAGCAAGAACCCGTAAAGGATTCGTAATTTCCCTTGCAAAAGTCGCTGGAGGCGGAGGTCACGACACGCAGAGCGGCCTGACCGTACCGGCACCCGAGGCGGAACTGCCGATATTGGCCGATCGTCGGATATTCCCGGCCGATCCGCTCTATCCTCCTGCGAGGAGGGTTTACAGGTCGTTATCGGCGACGAGGCCGGCGACCATGAGGAGAGGGAGGACGAAAGATGTCCAACGTTCGGGTCCGAGACACGAAATGTCCACGCGGCGGCGCTCGCATGCGTGACTTCGCCGTCCGGCGCGCGAGCCCAGCGATGTCCAGAACGCTGATCGCGATCGCAGCGTTGCTCTGTGCGTCCCTGTCCACCCTCGCCACCGCCCAAGCAGCGGAGACGGTGAGCATCAAAGCCAGCTTCACACCCGACAAGCTCGGCGTGCCGACGAACGTCTTTGGCAGCGCGACGATCGGCTCGACCAGCGAACCGCTGCCCTCCCCACCCAGCAAGATCGTCGTGATGGGACCCGCCGGTCTCGGCCTGGACCTCGCGGGCACGGGCACATGCAGTCGCGCGATCCTCGAAGGCCCAATCGGGCCGAGCGCCTGCCCCGCCAACTCTCGCGCCGGGTTCGGAGGCGGACTGGGCGCCTTCGAACTGGCCAAAGAAATCACCCACGAGAACTTCACCCTCGACTTCTTCCTCGGCAACAACCGGCCTGGCCATGTGGTCCTGCTGATCTACCTCAACGCCATCACGCCGGTCTCCGTCCAGCTCGTATTCGAAGCGCCGGTGGTCCAGGAGCCGAAGCCCTACGGGCTCGGCTTCAGCGTCAACGTGCCTCCCATCCACAGCGTTCCCGGTGCGTCCGACGCCACGGCCCTGAGCACCTTCCTGACCCTCGGCGCCAAAAACGTCGCCTACTTCAAGAAGGTTCGCGGCAAGCGCACGCTTTTCCACGTGAAGGGAATCGTGGTTCCCAAGCGATGCCCCAAGGGTGGCTTCCCCGTCGCTTCGCAGTTCACCTTCGAGGACGGCTCGACGATCATGAGCAAGAGCACGGTTCCCTGCCCCAGAGGCTGAGATGCCGTGCCGAGGAGCTGAGCTGTCCGAACCCGGCGATCCCGCGAGGACACGCGGAGGCGGACGCGTGAACCGAGCTATGCGGGCAGCGAGTCAACATCTCCGAGCATCGCTCCCTGTGCTCGCGATCTGCACCACGCTCGGGGGAACGGCGCATGCGGCGACGGCAGCCACAATCCACCCCTCGTTCTTGCCCGATCGGCTGGGAGCGAGCACTGCCTTCACGCTGATGATGGGATTCGCGAACCGCCAAGGCGAAGTCCCCGCGCCGGTGAACCGCATCGTCCTGCACCTGCCCGCGGGCCTCGGCATCGACCTGCGCGGCGTGGGCTCCTGCTCGAAGGCCCGCCTGGAAAGACGCGGCGCAAGCGGTTGCGCTTCGCGCTTGCAGATCGGGCGCGGACATGCGGTCCTCGCGGTGCACGCCGGATCTCAGACGATTCCAGAGGCGGCCATCTTGTTGGCCTTTCGCGGGCCAACGCAGGATGGCAAGCCGACGTTGGAGATCCTCGGGCAGGGCGAAACGCCGCTCTACCAGCGAGCCGTCATCGTCGGCGTGCTGCGAGGAGATCGCCCTCCCTACGGCGCGAAGATCGACCTGTCGATCCCGCCCATTCCCACCCTGAGCGGCGAGCCGAACGCCTCGATATCCGAGCTCTCGCTGACTGTCGGCGCCGGCGGCAACCCGAGAGCGCACGTCGCTGGAGCGATCGTCGTGCCTCACAGCTGTCCCATCGGTGGGTTTCCATTCGCGGCGGACTTCGCGTTCGAAGATGGCTCCACCGCGAGCGCTGCTGCCAAGGCACGCTGTCCGTAGCGCCAATTCGCTCGCGTAAGCGTCGCCGAGATGGTAACCTGGGCTGGTGGAAACGATCTTTTCGGTCATTCAGGTCGCGATCTCGGTGATCGTCATCTTTCTCGTGCTGATGCACTCCGGCAAGGACTCCGGACTCTCCGGGGCGTTCGGCGTGGGCAGCGGCGCGGGTCCGCTGGGCGGGGGATCGATGGTCGAGCGCAACCTCAACCGCTGGACGATCTTCTTCGCGGTCTTGTTCGTCCTGAACGCGGTCATCCTGCTCAAGAGGCCCTGGGCTTAGGGCAGTCCTCCTCCGGTGCTTCGAGCCGGTCGAGGATCTCGATCGCCTCGGCGCGCAGCGCCCGATCGACCGCGTCGTAGTCCTCGCGCGAGAGCTTTCCCGTGCGGTAGTCGAGCTCGGCATCGCGGATCTCGCGGTACTTCGCCTCGCGGGCAGTCTCAAGCTCGGCTCGATCGGCGGCGGACTCGCGCGCGGCATGCCTGCCACCAGCCTCTTGCGACTCGGGATCGAGAGCGCGCCCAGCCGCACGCAGGGGCGCGCTGACGACGAGGACCACGACCGCGAGCAGCACGACCGTGGCGAGCGCGATCGAGATACTCACCTGAATCTCCGCCGGCGGCAGTGGCCGACCTCGGCGCTCACCGGTCAGGCACGCTGCAGGCGGCTACGCGCCGCCCGTGCGGAGGAGCGTACGGCCACACGGCGGCGCACGGTGCTGGGTGCCGGCCAGATCGCGATCAACCCTCCCGCGAAGCCGATGAAGCCACCGATCCAGATCCACATCACGAGCGGTGAGACGATGAAGTGGAACTGTGCCTGGGGTGGATTCTGCAGGTAGGCGCGGGCCATGTAGGCAATTGCCAGGAGTCCCTCGTCCGGTCGCACCAGCGGGATCGTTTTGTTGCCGATGTCGATCACCCGCTTCAACTGCGGCGTCGAGATGTCGGGTGCGATCGCGGTCCATACGTCGCGGGTGACCCCGGCGCTCATGCTCACATGGCTTACGGCCTGCCCACCGATGAAGTGCCCGACCGAACCCTGGCTGGGGTCGCCGGAGTCGTAGAAGCCCTCGCTGGGGCGAAGCGTCGCGACGTGACGACCGCGCTTGGTCACGTCGAGCACCGCGCCAAGGCTGAGTGTGGCTCCCGTGTGGGCGCGATCGTCCTTCGGTGTGATCGTCGCGGTGGGACGCACATAGCGAATCGTGTATGCGCCGACCTTCGTCGACTGGCCGCGCGAGAGGCCGAGCTCGGAGGCGTGCTGGAAGGAGGACGACGCGGCGACCCCCACGAACAGGGTGGCCATGCCAATGTGCACGATATAGCCGCCGTAGCGCCTGCGGTTGCGACGGATCAGTGCCATCAGCGCGGTGGGCGCCGGCTCCCGCGCCATCGCCCGTCGTGCGCGCACGCCGCGGAAGAACTCCTGTCCGACGCTGCCGAGGACGAAGGCCGCACAGCAGAACATGGCGATCGCGAACGGCTTCGCACCGATCCCGGCGCCGATCAGGGCGATCAGCGTGGCCGCGGCGACGAGCAGCGGCGCCACGAAGTTCTTGCGCGCGTTGGCAAGTGTCGCGCGGCGCCAGGCGATCACCGGGCCGATACCGCTCAGCAGCACCAGCACGAGCGCCAACGGGACCGTGTAGCGGTCGAACCACGGCGGTCCCACCGACGCGGCCTGGCCGGTGAAGGCTTCGGAGATGAGGGGAAAGTAGGTGCCCCAGAAGATCACGAAGCACAGCGCCACGAGCACGATGTTGTTGGCCAGGAAGATCGACTCGCGGGAGAGCAGCGAGTCCAGCCGGTGCTCGGTGCGAAGCATGTCCCGGCGCGAGACGACGAGATAGATCGACGCTGCGACGAGCACCGCAATCAGCGTGACGAACGGAACCCCCAGCGTCGCGCCGCCGAAGGCGTGGATCGAGCTGAGGATTCCCGAGCGCACGAGAAACGTGCCCATGATCGCGAGCGTGCCCGTGGCGAGCACGAGCGAGACGTTCCACATCTTCAGCATGCCCCGCTTCTCCTGGATCATCAGCGAGTGCAGGAACGCCGTGGCGGTCAGCCACGGCATCAGCGAGGCGTTCTCCACCGGGTCCCAGCCCCAATAGCCGCCCCAGCCGAGCTCAGCGTAGGACCAACGGGCGCCCAGCAGGATGCCGATGCCGAGGAAGAACCAGGCGGCGAACGCGAAGCGGCGCGTGGCCCTGATCCACTCGGCGTCCACTCGGCGCGCGAGCAGCGCGCCGATGCCGAAGGCGAGTGGGATCGTGCACAGCGTGTAGCCCGAGTACAGCATCGGGGGGTGGATCATCATGCTCGGGTGGCGCAGCAGCGGGTCGAGACCCACGCCATCGGCTGGCGCCGGGCTGGTGGTGGCGAAAGGCGTTGCGTAGAAGACCATCAGCGAGACGAAGAAGCCACCAAAGCCGAGCAGGACGGCGGTCGCATAGGCGGCCACGTCGCGCAGGCGCCGGCGCGTGAGGAACAGCACGAGGCTCGACCACAGCGACAGGAGCCATGCCCACAGCAGCAACGAGCCCTCCTGCGAGGACCACACCGCCGCCGCCTTATAGAAGGTCGGCGTCGTAGAGCTGGATGTGCCGGCGACCGTGTTGAAACCGAAGTCGTCGCGCAGGAAAGCGATCTCGAGCACCGCGAACGCGACCGTCAGGATGCCCGCGAGCGCATACACCGCCCGGCGTCCGGATTCAGACCACTCCGACCGTCCCGTGCGCACGCCGTACAGCGAAGCGCCGATGCCGTACACGCAGACCGCGAGCGCCAGCAGCAGGCAAGCTCGTCCGAGGAGCGCCATCGCCTACCGCCTCCGCGGGTGCGGTGCGCCGTGGGCCGGCACTCAGTAGCCCGACTTCGGGCCGCCAGAGCCGCCGGAGGAAGCGGCCGGTGGGGCGGTCTTGTACTTCGAGGGACACTTGGTGATCAGTGAATCGCGCTCGCCGAGGAACCGCCCTCCCTGCTTGCGCACCGTGACGATCACCTCGCGCCCTTCGCGAAACGGGTCCGGGACAGTGCCGGTGTAGACCACCGGCACTGTCGTCCCCCCCGTTCGGTCCTCCACGCTGAAGTCGAGGATCGAACCGTCGTGGTGGACCGAGCCCGCGACGACGCTGCCGGTCACCTGGTAGCTGCGGCCCGGCTGTGCCTGGTGCGTGAGCTGACTCGGGCTGAGCGCCGGACTCGCGGCGCTGAAGCTGGTGTAGATCAGTGCGCTCGCCAACACCACGGCCGCACTCAGGGCCACCGTCAGCCGCACCGTTCGCTTGCGGGCGGGGTTCATCCCCACAAGTATCTCAAACGCGCAGGGACCGCGGCGAAGGCCTATTCGGCTGTTCGGCCAGGAAATCGTCGTTGCGGAGCGAAACCTTTCGAGGTGAGCCGAGTCTCTATGGGTAGACCGTCATGAGATATCGACTCCTTCACCTCCCCCTTCGTCCAGCCGAGCGACAGCATTCGCGACGGCGGCCCCACAAGCCGTCGTCGCTCCCCACCCGGCGCTCCCCCCTTCCCCCTGTCCAGTTTGATTCCGTGACGGCCGGCCGGCAACCGGATCTCGCTGCCCAGCGGGTACGCAGCGCAGGAGGCCCGATCGATCGGGCCTCCTATGCGTGCACCTGCGGCTTCGTCTTCGCCGCGGCGGTTTCAACGACCGTCGAGTGTCCGCACTGCGGCACCCCTCAAGCGTGGTGATCTACTTGATGTGCATCCCTGAGATAGCCCGCGAGATCACGAGCTGCTGGATCTCTGCGGTGCCCTCGAAGATGTCGTAGATCTTCGCGTCGCGGTGCCAGCGCTCGACCGGGAACTCGCGCGTGTAGCCGTTGCCGCCGAGGATCTGGATCGCCCGCTCGGTCGCCCACACGGCGACCTCGCCGGCCTTCAGCTTGCTCATCGAACCCTCAGCGTTCTCGAACTTGTGGCTGTTGCGACCCATCCAGGAGGCGCGCCAGACGAGCAGGCGGGCGGCGTCGATCTCCATCTTCATGCGGGCCAGGGTGAATGCGATCGATTGGTTCTCGATGATCTTCTTGCCGAACTGTTCACGCTCCTTGGCGTACTCGAGCGAGTACTCATAGGCCGCGCGGGCGATCCCCAAAGCCTGAGCGCCGACCGTCGGACGAGATGCCTCGAACGTCTGCATCGCCGCTTGGGACTTTGCGCTCTTGCCTTCACGCACGCGCGCGATGCGCTCGTCGAGCTTCTCCTTGCCACCGAGCACATATCCCGCGGGAACGCGACAGTCGTCGAGGAACACGTCGGCGGTGTGCGACGCGCGCAGGCCGTGCTTTGAGACCTTCGTGCCCTGCGAGATGCCCTTGGCTTCGCTCATCGGCACGACGAATGCCGCGTGCCCACGCGAGCCGAGCTCCGGATCGACGGTGGCGATCACCACGTGCACGTCCGCGATGCCGCCGTTTGTCGCCCACGCCTTCTGTCCGTTGATCACCCACTCGTTGGTGGCCTCGTCGAACTTGGCCCGCGTGCGGACGTTCGAGACGTCCGAGCCGGCGTTGGGCTCTGACGCACAGAAGGCCGCAACCTTGATGTCGTCGGGGGTGCCGAAGCAGCGGGGGATCCACTCGCCGATCTGCTCACCCGAGCCCTGACCGAAGATCGCGGCCACGCCGAGTGCCGTGCCCATGATCGCCATGCCGATGCCCGCGTCGCCCCAGAACAGCTCCTCGTTGACGATCGGCAGGCCCAGACCGGTAGGGTCGGCGAAGAACTGGGCCAGGCCCTCGAAGCCGTATAGGCCGATCTTGGCCGCCTCCTGGATGATCGGCCAGGGAGTCTCCTCGCGCTCGTCCCATTCGTGGGCCGCCGGTCGGATCACGTCAGCCGCGAATCCGTGGACCCACTCGCGGATGTCCTTTTGGTCCTGGGTCAGCTCGAGCGAGAAGGTCACATCCTGGTTCGCCGAGCCGGCGATCGCCTCGACGGCCGCCTCCGCGGCGTCGGTCGCGCTGGTCTTCTCGGCGGGCTCGCTGCTGACGACAGATGTGGCTGACATCGGGCGGAATCTCCTTTTGATGACGAACGCCGGGCGAAGCCGTGGTCGGAGGCAGATCTGATCGCAACGCGGAACCGCTCCGGTGGCGACCCCTCCGGTGGCCTGGGTTCACAGGATATCAGCGCGTAAACGCTTGTCAAATGCAAGATTGAATAGCGTTTACATTTGCTCTTGACGGGGATATAGTGGGCCGCACATGGCTTCCGCGCGCGCGACCCTGCCCCCCAACGGCTCCCCGACGACCGCTTCGTCTCGCCGGGCCTGGAATCGGCGCGAGCGCGAGCGCGAGATCGTCGCCGCAACCCGCGTGCTGTTCGACGAGCGCAGCCTGATGGACGCTCCGATCGAGGACATCGCGCGAGCCGTCGGAATCAACAAGGCGCTCATCTACCGTCACTTCGCCTCCAAGGAGGAGCTGTTCGTGCTCACGCTGACGAGCTACATCTCCGAGCTGGCCGGACTTCTGGAGGAGGTTCCCGAGACGCTCGACCCTGTGGCCCAGCTCGAGGACGGCTGGCGGCGGTACACCGACTACTGCCTTGCCCATCCCGCCTTCCCGGAATGCGGGCTGTCGCTCATGCGCCGCCCGGCGAGCGAGCTGCGGCAGACGATCTCGGACGCCGTGTGGATCCGTCTCGGGCAGAGCATGGCGGCCTGCCTGGGCAAGCTCTCGAGCATCCTCGCGATCGGAGCCGTACAAGGCGCATTCACGGTCGAGGATCCGGACTTCACGGCCAACCATCTGTACACGCAGACGCTGGGCGCGATGCACCTCGCGCGCCTCGGCGTGGGTGTGCGCGCCACCGCGAACGGCGTGCCGGAGCCGTTCGAGATCTCACCCCGTCAGGTTCAGGAGGCATGCGTCGCGGGTGCCCTCGCCTCCGTGGGCGCGACGCGCCCGACTTAAGCCAAGCCGGTGTCCCACTCGCCGGCGCTACGCGCCTGACTTGAGCCAAGCAGGCGTAGTGCCAAGCAGGCGTCGTATCAGGGCCGTCGTGGTCGGCGCACGCGGTAGGAGGTCGAGCCGTTTCTCGATGCCCGTTTCCTAAACCTTGTAATCCCGATGTAGTTTGTGCTATTTGTTTGCGGCCGCAATTCTCATGTTCCCGATGCAGAAAGTTGCTTTATGCGCAAACGCACGCTCGTGGTCACCCTGTCCCTGCTCGCCCTCCCCCTGACATTCGCCGCCTGCGGCTCCTCGGGAAGCGCCAAGCACCTGACGCTTGTCGCATACTCAACCCCGCAGAGCGCTTTCGTCTCGCTGATCCCGGCCTTCGAGGCCACCAGCGAAGGCAAAGGCTTCGGCTTCAGCCAGTCCTACGGGCCGTCGGGAGATCAGAGCCGCGCGGTCGCCGCGGGCCTGCGCGCCGACGTGGTGAACTTCTCGCTGGAGCCCGATGTCACGAGGCTCGTCAAAGCCGGCCTGGTCTCCGCGAGCTGGAACAAGAACGCGACTCACGGCTTCGTCACCGACTCGGTGGCCGTGATCATCGTGCGCAAGGGCAATCCCAAGCACATCACCGGCTGGGACGACCTGGTCAAGCCCGGCGTGCAGGTGCTCACGCCGAACCCGTTCACCTCGGGCAGCGCCCGTTGGAACGTGATGGCCGCCTACGGCGCGGAGCTCAAGGAGGGCAAGTCCCCCACGCAGGCACAGGAATACCTGAAGCGCCTGTTCCACAACGTCGTCAGCCAGGACAGCTCCGCGCGCAACGCCTTGCAGACTTTCCTCGCCGGTCGCGGCGATGCGCTAATTGACTACGAGAACGAGGCGATCTCAGACCAGAAGAAGGGCTCTCCGATCGAATATGTGGTCCCGAACGACACGATCCTGATCCAGAACCCGATCGCGGTGGTGAGCAAGGGCGGCAGCGACACAGCCAATGCCCAGAAGTTCGTCGACTTCCTGCTCTCCCCGGCCGGACAGAAGCTGTGGGCTGAGCAGGGCTACCGCCCCGTGGTCCCGGCGCTCGTCGATCCGAAGAAGTTCCCCACGCCCACCGGACTGTTCACGATCGACAGCCTCGGCGGCTGGAAGACCGTCACCAAGCAGTTCTTCGAAACTGAAAGCGGCATTGTCACGAAGATCGAGCAAGGGCTGGGGGTCTCCACTGCCAAGTAACCCTGCAGCCGCCGCGGCGGGAGCCGGTCGCTCACGACCGGCTCGGTGGCGCCGCCTGTTCTCCCCGCGCTTTGCGGGCACTCCCAGCGGCGAAGGGCCGAAGTCGAGAAACGACAAGCGCGCGTCGCTGGGCGTTCGCTCAGGAGGCGTCCTCGCCGGAGGACTGCTGATGCTCTACCTCTCGGTCCTCGTGCTGCTGCCGATCGCCGCCGTGCTGGCCCGCTCCACCAGTGGGGGCGCCTCCACCTTCTGGCGAGAGGTCACGAGCCCGGAGGCGCGCGCGGCGATCGAGCTCACGCTGGCCGTCTCGGCGCTCGTCACCGTCGTCAACGCATTCTTCGGCACGCTCGTCGCCTGGACTCTCGTCCGCGACGAGTTTCCCGGCAAGCGCGTCGTCAACGCGCTGATCGACCTCCCCTTCGCGCTGCCCACAGTGGTCGCCGGCGTGGTGCTGCTCGCGCTCTACGGCAAGGGCGGCCCCACAGGCATCGATGTCAGCTTCACCCGCGCCTCGATCGCCCTGGCACTGCTGTTCGTCACGCTGCCCTTCGTCGTTCGCTCGGTGCAGCCGGTTCTGCTCGAGCTCGACCGCTCGATGGAGGAAGCCGCGGGCTCCCTAGGAGCCAGGGGATGGACGGTCTTCCGGCGAATCGTCCTGCCCAACCTGGCGCCCGCGATCGTCTCGGGCGCGGCGCTCAGCTTCGCGCGCGCCGTCGGGGAGTTCGGCTCGGTCGTGTTGATCTCGGGCAACCTACCGTTCAAGACCGAGGTGGGCTCCGTGTACGTGTTCAACCAGATCGAGAACGACAGCCTGCCGGCGGCCGCCGCCGTGTCGGTCCTACTGCTGATCGCCGCGCTGCTCGTGCTCGGCGCCTTCACGCTCTTCTCCCGCCGGATGTCGAGGCATGTCCAGTAGCGGCGTCCTGTCGGTCGGACCCGCTCAGGCGTCGCCTGCGAGCCGCCGCGGCGATGGTTATGCCGAGAGCCGGCGGGTCGAGCAGCGGGCGCGCGCCGGGCGACTGGGCGTGCGCGTGCTCGCACTCGGATATCTCGCCGTCCTGCTGCTCTTGCCCGTGCTGATGGTCTTCTACCGCACCTTCGAGCACGGGCTGGGACCGGTGTGGAGCGCGATCACCCGTCCAAACGCCGTGCATGCCTTCTGGCTGTCGATCGAGCTGGTAGCGATCGCTGTACCGCTCAACACGGTCTTCGGGATCGGCGCCGCCCTGCTGCTCGAGCGTGGGCGCTTCCGCGGGCGCGGGCTGCTGGGAATGCTGATCGACGTGCCGTTCGCGATCTCCCCCGTGGTCGTCGGACTCGCGCTCGTGCTCGTATACGGGAACAACGGCTGGCTCGGCGGCCCCCTCCAGGAAGCGGGCTTCCAGGTGATCTTCTCGGTTCCGGGCATGGTGCTCGCCACCGCCTTCGTTTCGCTGCCGTTCGTCGCGCGCGAGACCATCCCCGTGCTGCGCGAGCTCGGCGCCGAAGCCGAGCAGGCGGCGGCCACGCTGGGGGCGTCCGCGTGGCAGACGTTCTGGCGGGTGACGCTGCCCGCCATTCGCTGGGGTGTGGTGTACGGAGTAGTGCTCACCACCGCCCGCGCGCTCGGCGAGTTCGGAGCGGTCAGCATCGTCTCGGGACGCCTCGAGGGCCAGACCCAGACGCTGCCCCTGTACGTGCAGGATCGCTTCGAGAACTTCGACACCACCGGCGCCTACTCCGCCGCGGTGGTGCTGGCCCTGCTGGCACTGGGAACCCTGGTGGCGATGAATCTGCTCACGCGGCGGACGCGCGCGGCGCAATCTCAGATGACGCGTGACCGCTCGTCCAGAACGACACCTGAGCGCTCCTCCGATGCGGAGCGCCAGCCGGTAGCTCCCGGGGAGGCGACACCCTGAGATGGCGATCGAGTCGCACAACGTGAGCAAGCGCTTCGGCGAGTTCGTCGCGCTGGAGGACATCTCGCTAAGGGTCGCCGACGGCGCGTTGACGGCGCTGCTCGGTCCGAGCGGCAGTGGCAAGTCGACGCTGCTGCGAATCATCGCCGGCCTCGAGACCCCCGACACGGGACATGTCGAGATCGACGGCCGCGACGTCACCGCCACGCCCGCACGCTCGCGCGGCGTGGGCTTCGTCTTCCAGCACTATGCGCCGTTCAAGCACATGACGGTTCACGACAACGTCGCCTTCGGGCTGACCGTCCGCAAGCAGCCCAAGGACAGGACGCGAGCGCGTGTGCGGGAGCTCCTGCACCTCGTGCGCCTCGACGGGCTCGCCGAGCGCTATCCCTCCCAACTCTCCGGTGGGCAGTTGCAGCGGATGGCGCTCGCCCGCGCGTTGGCTCCCCAGCCGCAGGTGCTCCTGCTGGACGAGCCATTCGGTGCGTTGGATGCGCAGGTGCGCGGAGAGCTGCGCGAGTGGCTGCGGCGTCTGCACGAGGAGATCAGCGTGACCACCATCTTCGTCACCCACGATCAGGAAGAGGCGATGGAGGTCGCCCAACAGATCGTCGTGATGAACGCCGGGCGGATCGAGCAGACCGGCTCCCCGCGCGAGCTGTACGAGAGCCCGCACAACGAGTTCGTCATGTCTTTCATCGGACCGGTCAACAACTTCAACGGGGCGCTCCTGCGCCCCCATGACATCCAGATCCTGCCCTACCCCGATGACGGCGCCGTGGAGGCGCTGATCGGCCGCATCGTCCACCTGGGCTTCGAGGTTCGCGTCGAGTTGACGCTCAAGGACGGCGATGCCGTCTGGGCCCAGGTCACACGTGAGCGCGCGCAGGAGATGGAGCTAGAGGAGGGCCAGATCCTGGCCGTGAGGATCCCTCCCCCACGCGTATTCGCCTAACGGGCCTCGGGCGACCGCTCAGCGCGTCTGCCAAGCGTCCTCTTCGCGCGTGAGCGCGAGCACGGCTCGGGGAAGCTTGCCGGCGGCCACGTCTGCGACCGTGACCTGCTCGAGCACCTTGCGCAGGTTGGCTCGCAGCGCGATCCACACTTGCTGCAGAGATTCCGCAGAGCCGCCGTAGTCGATCTCCTCCGGGCGTTGCCCACGTACCCCCACCAAAGGACCCTCGACCGCCCGGATGACCTCGGCCAGGGTGACCTCGGCGGCCGGGTGAGTCAGCCAGTAGCCGCCTTCGGGGCCTCGCTGGCTGCGCACGACCCCCGAGGAGCGCAACTGCGTGAGGATGTTCTCCAAGAACGAGACTGGGATGCCCTGAGCCTGAGCGATCTCATCGACCTTGCGGGGCGACTCCTGACTGCTGCTCGCCAGCTCAACCGTGGCTCGCACGGCATAATCGGCCTTCGCTGTTACTCGCATCGCATGGAGTCTCCCGGAAAAGACGGCGAAGCGATCGCGAGCCCCTCCGACATTAAGGAGACCGTCAGGGATCGAGCGCCACGATGAGCGCATGCGAATCTCGAACCTGGGCCTCTCGACCGTCGGATCGGTGTTGGTGTGCGGACTGCTGAGCGCGTGTGGAGGAGCGTCGTCCTCGAAGACCACCACCGGGAGCTCCGGCCCCGCGAGCGCGGGCTCGAGCGGCGTCGCCTCGACCGCGAGCGAAGCGGGTCCGTCACCGCTCTCCGCCGAGGCGCGTTCGAAAGCGACCGGTGACATCCCCGACTCGCAGGTCTTCCTGAGCTTCACCAATCCAACCGCCGGGTACTCGATGCGCTACCCCGAGGGCTGGGCGCGGCGCGGATCGGGCGGCGACGTCACGTTTCAGGACAAGAACAACATCGTTCACATCGTGGTGTCGCGGGGGGCCGTCCCGACGGGCGCAGCGGTGGTCGCGACACTTGCACACGAGCGTCGGAGCCTGCCTTCGCTGACCTACGGTGCACCGTCGCTCGTGACGATCCGGGGCGCGCCGGTCGCGAAGGTGTCCTACTCGACCCTCAGCGCGCCCAATCCGGTGACCGGCAAGCGTGTGCAGCTGCTGGTCGACCGCTACGTGTACGCCCACGCCGGCAAGCTGGCAACCGTCGATCTGGGTACGGCCAAGGGCGTCGACAACGTCGACGCCTACAAGATGATGAGCCGGAGCTTCAAATGGCGGTGAGAAGCCTCTACGTCGAGCCGGAGCGGCCCAAGGCGCAGGTCGACCGGCCGGCGCTCGAGTTTCACGATGTCTTTCGCATATACCGCTCCGGACCGGTCGAGACGGTCGCGTTGCGGGGCCTTGACCTGCGCGTCGAGCGGGGTCAGTTCGTGGCTATCCTCGGGCCGTCCGGATCGGGTAAGAGCACCCTGCTGGGGCTCGCCGCCGGCTTGGACGAGCCCTCCGCCGGCGAGGTTCGATTCCAGGGCCGCTCGCTGGCGAGGATGGACGAGGACGAACTCGCGCGCCTGCGCGCGAGCGAGATCGCACTGGTGCTGCAGAGCGAGAACCTGTGGCCGACGCTGTCGGCGCGCGAGAACGTCGCGGTCTCACTCAGGCTGGCGGGACGCCCGGACGCTCCTCGCGCGGCGCTCGAGGCGCTGGCCGAGTTCGGCCTGCGCGACCGCGCCGAGCACCACGGCGGGGCGCTGTCCGGCGGCGAGCAACAGCGCGTGGCGATCGCCGCCGCCGCCGCGCGGCGCGCGGCGCTGGTCTTGGCCGACGAGCCGACCGGCGAGCTGGACGCGGCCAACGAGCTGACCGTGCTGGAGGCGTTGAAGCGCCTGCGCGAGGATCACGGCAGCACGGTCGTAGCCGTCACGCACTCCGAGCAGGTGGCCGCGGCCGCCGACCGCGTCGTGCAGATGAGCGACGGAAAGGTCGTCGTCCCTGCGCTCGGAGGCTTCGACGAGCACCACCGAGAGGGTCTAGGGGCGGATCGCCGCTCTCGCGCTCGGAGGCTTCGGTGAGCGCCATCACAGAGACGGCTACCGCGCTGGCCTCGTGCAGAGACGTGAGCGTCGTGCACGGGCGCGGCGATGCGAGCGTGACCGCATTGGACGGGATCGACCTCGAGCTCTCCGCGGGGGAGACGCTGGCGCTGTGGGGCCGTTCCGGGTCTGGCAAGACCACCCTCCTGCACGTGCTCGGAGGTCTGGTGACGCCGTCCTCCGGTGAGGTCAGCTGGCGCGATGAGCCGCTGTCGAACCTCGACACCGCGGCGCGCACGACACTGCGTGCGCGTGGGATCGCATACATCTTTCAGGGGACCAACCTGCTTCCTTACTTCACCGCGTATGAGAACGTGGCGTTCGCGCTGCGTGCAAGCGATCGGAGATCGCGGGAGGACGTCACCGAGCCCACCGGCGAGCAGGTCCAACGCCCCGACGATCTGCTCGAGCTGGTCGGACTGGGGAACAAGCTCGACTCCCTTCCGTCCGAGCTCTCCGGCGGGGAGGCCCAGCGGGTGGCGATCGCCCGCGCGCTGGCGCAGCGCCCAGAGCTGATGCTGTGCGACGAGCCGACCGGTCACCTGGACTCAGACACCTCTCGGCGCGTGCTTGACCTGATCGACGCGCTGCACGAGGAGCTCTCGTTCGCCCTCGTCGTCGCCACCCACGACGCCGACGTGGCCGCGCGATACGGACGCGTCGTCGAGCTCTCCGACGGCCGCATCGCGGCCGACGTGAGGCCATGACCATCGGCGGGGGCGTGCCGATCCGGCTCGCGCTGTCCGGCCTGCGGCAGGCGCCTGGGCGCACCCTGGTGCGGGTGCTCGTGCTGGCCGCCGCCACCGCTCTGCTCGGATCGATGATCCTGTTCATCGGCAACTCGCTGAGCACGATGACCGCCGGCGCGGTTCGCAGCGTGCCGCTGGACTGGCAGGGTCCGGTCGCCTCCTATGTGGCAGACCAGCGGGTGGCGGCGGGCGTCGCGCGCCAGCCGGGCGTCCTTGAGGCAAGACCCACCGCCACAGCTCCGCTCCTCGATGCCACCCACCGCGGCCCGGAAGGAATCACGACGACCGGCGCCGGAGCGGTGCTCGCGGTGCCGAGCGACTACCTAACCCACCTGTCCACGTTTCGCATCCTGCAAGGGGCGCTCGAGCCCGGGGGGGTGCTGCTCGACCAGCAGATGTCGGCCACGTTGCAGGCGCAGATCGGCGACTACGTCTCGCTCCTCGCGCGCCACGGGGCGCCCGCGCGCCGCCTGCGGGTCAGCGGCATCGTGCTCGTAACCGCTCCGGACGTGCTCTTCCAGCCGCTCAACCCATTGACCGGCCCGGCGGCAGCGCAACCGCCCGCGAACATCGCCGTGATGACGCTCGACACGTTCGCCACCTCCTATGCCCCTGACCTGCGCACGATCACTCCGTCGAGCGTCGGCTCGAGCGCGGTGCCGGGCGGGCAGGACGGTGTCCAGTGGCAGGTGCAGGCACAGCTCTTCGGCGGCGCGCTCACCGGCAGTCCCGCCAACGCCCTGACGCTCGCCGATCAGACGCGCAACCGCGTCGAGCGCTCGCTGCCCGGGCAGGTGCAGTTCGTCGACAACCTCCACGAAAAGCTGACGACGGCCGCCGGCGACGCGCTGTATGCGGAGGCGCTCTACATCATGTTGGCGGTTCCCGGGGCGCTGATCGCTCTCGGCCTCGCCTACCTGGCAGCGCTCGGCACTGTGGAGCGCGACCGGCGCGACCTGGCCCTGCTGCGAGCACGCGGCGGACGGCGGCGCGACGTGTTCGCGGTGGCGCTCACGGACAGCGCCGTGCTGGGATTGCTCGCGGGCCTGGCCGGAGCGGGAGCCGCCGTGCTCGTAAGCGACTCGGTGGTCGCGGGAGGCGTTCATCTCACGACCGCTCGCGTGCTGATAACGGTCGCGGCGTGCGTGCTGCTCGCCTTTCTGGGCGCCGCGGCGGCGCGCCTGGGCACAAGCGTTCGGGCCCTCAAGGACACGGTCGCCGAGGGTCGCCGAGGGGTCCGCCGCGAGCGCACGCCGCTGTGGCGGCGATTGGGAGTCGACTTCATCGCCCTGGCGATCAGCGGCCTGATCTACTGGCTGACGGCGCGAACCGGCTTCTCGGCCGTCGTCAACCCCGACTCCAACCCCACCCTGTCGCTCGCGGTCTACATGTTCTTCGCGCCGGCGCTGCTGTGGATCGGTGTGACCCTGCTGCTCGTGCGCCTGCGGGGGCGCCTGTTCACCTGGCTCACACGACCCCTGGCCGGCCCCCGCGCCGAGGACTGGCGCGGGATGCTGCTGGCGAGCGCCGGACGGCGCGGCGCGGCGATCAACCGCGGCCTGATCCTTGTCGGACTGCTGCTGGCGTTTGGTGTCAGTCTGGGCGTGTTCACCGCCACCTACGACCAGCAGGCGAACGTCGACGCTCAGCTCATGATCGGCGGTGATGTGACGGTCACCGCTCCACCGTCGACCGTGGCGCAACGTGGGCTCGAGCGCAAGGTGGCGAACGTCGGCGGTGTCAAGGCCACCTCGGCGCTCGATCACTCCTACGCCTACGTCGGCCCCGACCTGCAGGACATCTACGGCGTCGATCCGGGAACGATCGCCAAGGCGACCACGCTGCGTGATTCCTATTTCCTCGGCGCCGGCGCGTCGCGGACCCTCGCTCGCCTGCACGCGCGGGCCGACGGCGTGGTCGTGTCCAAGGAGACGATCGCCGACTACTCGCTGAGGCTCGGCGACCTGCTCAACCTGCGCGTGCTGAACCGTCAGAGCGGCGGCTTCAGGGTGGTGCCCTTTCACGTCGTGGGGATCGTGCAGGAGTTCCCCTCGGCGCCGCACGACTCGTTCATGGTGGCCAACCTGTCCTACGTGCAGGCGGCCGATCACGGAGGCGGTCCCAACGTGATCTTCGCTCGCGCCTCCGGCGATCCGGCGAGCGTGGCCCGCGGCGTTGCCGGCGCAACACGCAGCGACGGCACCGTGGTCAAGGACATCCGCGAGCAGTCCGTGCAGACAGCGACCTCGATCACGACCGTCGACCTCAGCGGCATCCGCGACATCGAGGAGGTCTTCGCGGTCCTGCTCGCCGCCGCCGCGATGGCGCTGTTCGTCGCCCTGTCGCTGTCCGAGCGCAGACAGGAGTTCGCGACGATGGCCGCCGTCGGCGCTCCGTTGAGCAGGATCGGCGCCTTCCTGTGGTCGGAGGCGGCGCTCGTGCTGGCGCTGGGAATTGTGCTGGCCGCGGGACTGGGGTGGCTACTGTCGGTGATGCTCGTGGCAATGCTCCAGCACGTCTTCGACCCGCCGCCCGATCATTTGGCGGTCCCGTGGGGCTACCTTGCTGGACTCGCCGGCGCAGCGGTGGGCGCCGCGGTCCTCGCGGTCGCGCTCGCCGCAAGGGGATTGCGCCGGCTGGCGCTCGGAGCGATCTTGCGCGAACAGTAGGCGTGACGTGCCGAGTCTTCCTGGCACAGTGAGCGGCCACGGTAGACGTAGGCATCCTTCCGCTTCCTTCGCAGGGGAGAAGCCGTGGCGCATACTTCATCAGTGTCCGGTCTGAGCATCCTCCTAGTCGAGGACGACCTGGAGCTTCGCCGAATGCTCGTTCGCGGCCTCGAGGAGGAGGGGTTCCTCGTGACGACGGCCGGGAGCGGAGCGGAGGCGATGCGCCTGGTGGCCGCCGATGCCCCGCCGGATGCGTTGATCGTCGACATCGGACTTCCCGACGCCGACGGGCGCGACCTCTGCCAGGCCCTGCGCGCGCGCGGCATGCTCGCGCCCGTGCTGTTCCTCACCGCTCGCGACGCGATGAGCGACCGCCTGTCCGGCTTCTCCGCGGGCGGTGACGATTACGTCACGAAGCCTTTCCATATCGTCGAGGTGGCCGCGCGCATGCGCGCGCTACTGAAGCGGGTGGGTGCCAGCCAGGCATTCGAAGTGGGCGGCCTGCAGCTGGACCCCACCGGCCACCAGATCAGCCTGGGCGAGCGAACGATGTCGCTGACCCCGACCGAGTTTCGTCTGCTCGCCTCCCTCGCCGGCGGATCCGCCAGGCGATCGTCGAGCAGTGGCGGTTCCGGCGCCACGCTCAGCCGGCGCGAGCTGACCCGCGCGGGATGGCCGGAGGGGGCAATCGTGCATGACAACACGCTCGACGTCTACCTGGCACGTTTGCGCAGGAAGCTTCGCGACCTCGGCGAGGACGCTCCGGAGATCGTCACGGTCCACGGAGTCGGCTACCGCCTGGCATGAGGACGCCGCGTTTCACCGGCTTGCGCGCGCGCCTCTTGCTGAGCACGATCCTCGGCTCGTTGCTGGTGGCATGTGTGCTGATCGGGGCGTTCAACCTGGTCCTTGACGGAAGGCTGCGCGGAGACGTCGACAATCTGCTGCGCGCTCGCGCGGTCGCTCATCTGCAGACGGTCGAGATCGTCGACGGCCGGCTCAGCGCGCCCGAGACCCCGGACGGAGCCGCACCAGACACCCAGACGTGGATCTTCGCCGGCCGGCGAGCACTGGAGCAGCCCGCGAGCCCGCCCGCGATCCAGCGGGCGGCGTTCGCGCTGGCCGGCGGGAAGCGACGCTTCCTCACGCTCGACGCCACCGACACGCGCTTCTACGCGGTACCGATCGTCCAGGGCTCCCGCCGGCTCGGCACGCTGGTCGTGAGCGCCTCTCTGGGTCCTTACGAGCGCAGCGCCAACACCACGCTGATCGGCTCGTTGATCCTCGGACTGCTCACCGTGCTCGGCGTCGCGGCAGCCTCAGCGTGGGTGATCCACAGGGCGCTTGCACCGGTCGCGCGGATGACCGCAGACGCCGCCGACTGGGGCGAGCACGACCTCTCGCGCAGGTTCTTCGCCGGCGAGCCGCACGACGAGCTGACCAAGCTTGCGGCCACATTCGACGGGCTACTCGAGCGACTTTCGCAGAGCTTCAGGCGTGAGCAGCGGGTTACCGCGGAGATCTCCCACGAGCTGCGCACACCACTGGCGAAGATCGTCGCCGAAGCCGAGCTGGCGGCGGTCGAGAGCCCACCCGAGCGTTACCGCGAGGCGCTCGCCTCGATTCGCGCCTATGCCGAGAGCCTCAACCGCACACTCGACACGCTGCTTGCCACAGCTCGATCGGAGCTGACGTCAGGGTCGCGCTCGGCCGACGCACATGCGGTCGCCGAGCTTGCCATCGGGAACGTCACGAGCGCCATTCCCGCGCATCCGGTCACGATCCGGATCGACGGGTCGGCTCCGCCCGCGCGAGTCGCGGCCGAGTCCGACCTGGTCGAGCGGGCGCTCACGCCCGTGATCGAGAACGCCGCACGCTTCGCGCGAAACCGCGTCGAGATCTTCATCAGAGCCGACGCCGGCCAGGTCATATTCGAGGTCCGCGACGACGGACCGGGAGTCGAGCCGAGTATCCGCGATCGGATCTTCGAGCCGGGGGTCAGCGCGAGCGCGAACGGGTCCTCGCCGGTCGGCTCGGGGGCCGGGCTCGGCCTACCGCTGGCCCGCAGGCTGGCCCGTGCCGCGGGCGGGGACATCGAGCAAGTGTCCTCAGCCCAGGGAGCGACGTTCGCCATTCGCATGCCGTCCGGCTGACGCCTTGCCGAGCCTCCCGTCCTCGGGGTCGGCGTACGCGCCCTCGCGTGGGCTGACACCGCTGGCCTCCGGTCCTCGGGGTCGGCATTACGCCTTCGCTCACCGCAGGATGCCGGTGTGTCCGATCGAGTAGCGCCCTGGCTGAGGCCAGACGCACAGCCCGTGAGGGCCTTCACCGACAGGGATGCGGTGCAGCAGGCGGCCGGAGGCCGTGGAGATCGCATAGACCTCCCTGTTGTAGCGACCGGACAGCCACAGCACCCTCCCGTCCGCCGACACTCCGCCCATGTCCGGCGAGCCGCCGCCGGGTAGACGCCACTTGGCGATCGGGCGACGTGTGGCAAACGACACCACGCTGATCGATCCCTCCATGCGATTGGACACGTAGAGCACCTTCGCGTCACGGCTCGGATACAGGCCGTGAGCGCCCATGCCGGTGTGCACGAGCTCCAGCTTGCTCATCGTGGCGGCATCGATCAGCCACACGCCGTTCTCGGCCATATCGGCGACGTAGAAGGTGCGCCCGTCCGGTGAAAGCTTCACGTCCTGGGGCATCGCGCCGGGTGCCAGTTCGATCGTCTTCACAACCGACTCCGAAATCAGGTCGACGACGACCATGCGCCCGGAGAACTCACACGAGGCCAGCGCATAGCGCCCGTCCGCTGTGTAGTCCATGTGGTCGATGCCGGCGCATTGCGGGATCGACAGCGCATTGTGCAGCGCCATCGTGTGGGCGTCGCGGAAGTCGAGCTCGTGGTGGGCCTCAGCCACGACGATCGCCCAACGCCCGTCGGCGGTGAAGTACATGTTGTAGGGGTCGAGGACGGGGATCGGCTTACCGGGCCGGGCGGTGCGTGGATCGATCGGTGTGAGCGAGTTGCCCGCGTCGTTGGTCACGTAGAGGGTGCGCAAGTCCCACGACGGCGTGACGTGCTGGGGCAACAAGCCGACCGCGAAGTGCTCGATCACTTTGAAGGTCCGCTGCGAGATCACATCGACGGTGTTCGACTTGCTGTTCGGCACATAGACGAGCGCGGGATCTCCCTTCACCGTGGGGCTCAAGAGGCCTGGGCGCTCCGCGGCATAGACGTTGCTCCGGTCGAGCGGCGCGGGAATTCCTCCTGCCCGCGGAACGCCGACTCGGTTGGCGTGAGCACCGGTCGACGAGGAGCCGGGAGCGCCGGGCTTCGAGCCACCAGAGGCGCCGCCGCATCCCGCGAGCGCCGCAGCGGCTCCGGTGGTGAGGACAACGAGGATCGCAAAACGACGGAGGCCATCCCGGTGATGATCGAGCGCAGCGGCGACTCTACCCGCAGCGGCATTGGCTGCGTGTCCACTCATCCGGGAACCAGCGTCAGCGCCTGATCGTGGACCGTTCCAGTCGAATCGCGCCCCCCCACCAGCAGGATGCGCCCGGGCAGCGACGCGACGCCGACATCCGACAGCGCTCGCGGCAGTCGCCCCGCGGGCAGGACGGCGCCGCTGGTCGGGTCGATCGCAAGAATCGACCGATGCTGTTCGGCGAGGTTTTCGCCGCGACCGCCGAGCACGTAGAAGCGCCCGTCCAGCGAAGCGCCCGCGGCATGCGTGGTGGCAGAGGGGAGGGTGCCGAGCCGGCGGACGACGCCCGTTGCCGGATCGAAGGAGTAGATCGCCCGCTGCGCAATCGTCCCCGAGGTACCTCCCGCGATCAGCAACCGGCCGCCTATGGCCGCGATCGCCGCATATCGCAAAGGCAGTGGCAACGTGCCCGCCACTCGTGTGGCCCCTCCAGGCGTGAAGGCGACGATCGTCCGCAGCGGGACGGTCTCCGTGTAGCCGCCCACCACGTAAGCGGTGTCCCCAATCGTGGTCGCCGCCACGTCGGACGCGGGCGCTGGCAGATGTCCGACCACGCTCGTGCCCCCTCCCTGCACGCGCTGGATCGCAGAGCTCGCCGTGCTCGCGTTGCCCCCGCCAAAGAAGTACACCTGCCCGGCGATCGTCGCGGCCGCGGCGTCGTGCAGCGCAAGTGGAAGACGGCCGACTTCACGCGCGCCCGAGCCTTCGATGCGGACGATGGCGGCAACCGAGGAGTCGGCCGCGTCCAGTCCTCCGATGGCGAGAGCCCCGGCGCCGGCAGGAGCGACAGCTGGCAGCTGAACGGCCGCGGGCAGCCTCGTGACGGCACTCACGCGAAGCGCCACCGGCTGGCGATGCACGGCGCCGTGCGGCGATGCGTGCGTGCCGCCGCCGGCGCTCGCCGCGGTCGAGGCGCTCGATGCCCGCGTGCCTCCGCACCCGGCAAACGCCAGCAGGCCCATGCCCACCAGGAAGCCCGCGCCCGCCGAGAGGGTGCGAGGGCGAGCGGGAGCAGACATCTCGCCGCATCTTCGACCAGCTCGCCTGAACCGTTCCTGAACGTACCCATTGAAACGAGCTGCCGCGCCAAGCGGCGGACGGGGGTCGAACCCGCGACCTCGAGCTTGGGAAGCTCGCGCTCTACCAACTGAGCTACCGCCGCGCTGGCGCAGATATTACGTGGCTTCTGTCTACTCTGAAAGACCTATGCCTCGCAGAGCCATGCCGATTCTCGCTTCGCTCGCCGGCGCGGGTCTGATCGGATTGCTGATCTACGGTGTCTCGGCGCAGTCGGCGAGCCGCACGCTCGACCAGCAGGTCGCACAGCGACAGCATCCCTCGGCGCCTGAGGCCTCGCGCCTGCTACCGCGACTCTCCGGGTATGTCCCGGCCAGCGCGTCGCTGGCCTCATTCAAGGGCCAAGTCGTGGTGCTGAACTTCTGGGCGTCCTGGTGCGAACCGTGCCAGGCGGAGGCTCCCCTGCTCGAGCGAGCCCAGAGCAGTCTGTCGCGTAGTAACAGCACCGTGCTCGGTGTCACATATCTGGACGCCTCGCCCGACTCCGAAGGATTCGTGCGGCGCTATCACATCAGCTATCCCAATCTGCGCGACAACAGCGGCGTCTTCGCCCACTCATATGGAACCGATCAGCTCCCGGAGAGCTTTATTATCGACCGCCGCGGGCGTATCGAGGCGATCTCTCGGGGAGAGATCCGCCAAGCCTTCTTGGACCGCGCGATCGCGCTCGCGCGGCACTCGTGAGCCCCCTAACCACATGTCGCGTGCGCCGTGTGGCGTTGCTCGCCGCGCTTCTGTCGATCGCCGTTATCTGTCCGGCCGCGGGCGCTGTATCCGGCGGCGTTTCGCCCCCCACCCCACCCGACGCGGTGCGGTCCCCTGTCACACCGGCCACCCCGCCGCGCACGTCCCTGCCGGCGATCGAGCGCCAGGTGATGTGCGTCACCTGCAAGATCCCCCTCAACGTCGCCGAGTCTCCCCAGGCCGACCGCGAGCGGGCGTTCATCCAGACGTTGATCGCCCACGGGCAGACCGAAACACAGATCAAGAACGCCCTGGTCGGACAATACGGTCCCGCCGTACTCGCCCTGCCGAGCGCCAGCGGGTTCGACCTCGCCGCCTATCTCGTCCCGCTCGCCGTAGTGCTCGCCCTGCTGGCGGCGCTCGCTCTGCTGCTGCCCCGCTGGCGCCGCCGGGCGCGGGCTGCCGCGAGCTCCCCCTCCGCGATGCCGCCGACGCTCGACGACGCCGACACGACTCGCCTCGACACCGACCTCGCGCGGTTCGGCCACTAGGCATACGGGGCCGGTGGCAGCGGATCGGCAGGTAAGCACTACGCGGCCGGCGACCTACATCTCCTGTGGAGCGCTCACGCCGAGCAGGTCCAGGCAGCGAGCGATCGTGCGCAGCGTGGCCACACACAAAGCGATACGCAGCGACTCCACGTTCGCCGGCTCGACGCCGACCACGCGGCAGTCGCGGTAGAACGTCGTGAAGCCCTGGGCAAGCTCCAGCGCGTAAGTGGCGATCCGGTGCGGGGCGCGTCGCTCGGCGGCCTCCTCCACCTCCGCCGGAAAGGCCAGCAGCAGCTTGACGAGCGCACGCTCGGCAGGGTGCACTACTCCTATTGCTTGCTCCTGCCTATCCCCCGCTCGGGAGGCTTCCGAGACATCGCTCAAGGCCTCACGCACGCGCGCCTCGCCGGCCTTCGCGAGCACGGAGACGATCCGCGCATGGGCGTATTGCACGTAGTAGACGGGGTTCTCGCTCGACTGCTCCCGTGCGAGGTCCAGGTCGAGGTCGACGGTCGTGTCGTGCGAACGCGCCAGCAGGTACCAGCGCGCGGCGTCCACACCGATCTCCGCCAGCAGATCCTCGAGCGTGACGAACTCTCCCGCTCGCTTCGACATCTGTGCCCGCGTGCCGCTCCGCATCAGGTGGACGAGTTGCATGATCAGCAACTCGAGCTCCTCTGGGTCGCCGCCGAGCGCCTCGTAGGCGGCCCTCATCCGCTGCACGTAGCCGTGGTGGTCGGCGCCCCACACGTCGATCTGGCGATCGAAGCCGCGCTCGCGCTTGTCCTGGTGGTAGGCGATATCCGAGGCGAAGTATGTGTGCTCGCCGGTCGAGCGCACGAGCACGCGGTCCTTATCGTCGCCGTAGTCGGTCGTGCGCAGCCACAACGCCCCGTCGCTCCGATACGTCCGTCCCTGCTGCTCGAGAATCGCAAGCGTATGGGCCACCGGGCTCGGCTCTCCCTCGTGCAGCTCACTCTCATACGCCCACACGTCGAAGTCCCTCACGCCGAACGCGGCCAGCGCCTTGCGCATCTCCCCCACCATCGCCTCCACCGCGGCCCGCCCCAGCGCGTCGGGGTCGGTGGGACCGTTCTGCGCCAGGCGGTCCACGAGCTCCTCCACGTAGGCGCCGCGATAGCCGCCCTCGGGCACCGGCTCACCGTGGGCCAGTGCGTGGATCGACTCGCCTAGCTTGCGAACCTGCGAGCCGGCGTCGTTGACGTAGAACTCGCGCGCGACCTCGTGACCTTGAAACGAGAGGACGCGCGCCAGCGCATCGCCGTAAGCAGCGTTGCGGGCATGGCCGACGTGCATTGGCCCGGTGGGATTGGCCGAGACGAACTCGACCATGATCCGTGCAGGCGTCATGACGCCTCCCGCACCGAACGCGTCGCCTGCTCCCAGCACGCTGTCAAGCGCGTCACGAAGCCACTTATCCGCCAGAAACAGGTTCAAGAAGCCCGGTCCGGCAACCTCGAAGCGCTCGAGGCTCGAGCCGAGCCGCCCCGCGAGCTCGTCTCCGAGACGCTGGGCGATCTCTCGCGGCGAGGCGCCGAGCCCGGAGGCCAGCAGTAGCGCGGCGTTCGTCGAGTAGTCGCCGAGATCCTCGCGCGGGGGACGCTCGAGCGTGATCGTCGAGCGGGCGCCGGAGGCGCCACGCGCGGCCTCGGAAAGACCCCCCGCCAAATCTTCCGCCGCCGCGAGCACCGCTTCCCGCAGCCCGTCCAGCGGCGTCGAGGCTCCCGTCACGAGATGTTGAAAAGAGGTTCGGTCATCGGTCCGTCTCGGCGATTGCGATACTAGCTACGTGAACGACCAAGACTCAGGCGCCGAGCGCCACATAAACATTCATCTCTCCCCCGAGATCATGGGGGGGGTATATGCGAACTTCGCCAACGTCAGCCACTCCGACTACGAGTTCACCGTCACCTTCGCGCGTGTCGACCACGAGGTCGAGTCCGAGGAGGTTCCCGGCGTGGTCGTCTCCCGGGTGAACATCTCTCCGCGGTTCATGCGCGAGTTGATCGACGCGATGGAGGACAACTACTCGAAGTGGCGCACCCGCGAGGGCATCAAGAATCTACCCGAGTACGGCGGTGCGGAGTCCGGGGCAGAGGAGGAGTAGGCTCGCGGCGGGCGCACCGGTCCGTGATCGACCGGTCCGTGATCGTGAAGGTCGCAGTCATCTCTGACATCCACGGTAACCGGCACGCCTTCGAAGCGACGCTGGAGGCAGTCGCCTCGAGCGAGGCAGCGGAGCTCTGGTGCCTGGGTGACCTCGTCGGCTACGGAGCCGAGCCCGACGCCTGCGTGGTCCTCGCGCGCGAACATGCCGCGGTCTGCCTGGCGGGCAACCACGACCTCGCCGTCACCGGTGAGATACCACTCGACGAGTTCTCCCGCGGCGCAAGCCTCGCGGCGCAGTGGACGCGCGAGGTGATTTCCGAGGAGAACCTGTCCTTCCTCGCCGGCCTGCGTCCGCAAGCCAAGGAGGGGCCGGTGGGTCTCTACCACGCAAGCCCACGCGATCCCGTGTGGGAGTACGTGCTCTCGGCCCTGCTCGCCGAGCTGTGCTTGGACGAGCAGCCCCATCGGATCTGTCTGATCGGCCACTCCCACGTCGCCCTGTCGTTCGTGCGCAACGAGGGCGAGCTCGCCACAGGCGAGCCCAAGCGTGACGGCGCTCGCCTGGACATCGCGGCTGGGGAATGGCTGCTCAATCCCGGCAGCGTCGGGCAGCCACGGGACGGCGACCCACGCGCGTCGTGGTTCCTGCTGGATCTCGACGAGCTCACCGTGTCGTTTCGACGAACCGACTATGACGTCGCCGGCGCCGCCGCGGCGATCCGGGCCGCACGCCTCCCCGACTCGCTCGCCGAGCGGCTGGAGTACGGTCAATGACCATGCACAAGGCACCGTCACGAGACAGCGGAGGGAGCCATGATCGCGCCGCCCGGCCGCTCGCCGTCCTCTCAGCCGTCCTGCTGGGCGTGGCCGCCGCCCTGCTCGTCTCCTGTGGAAGCGGCGGCAAGGGCCTGATTCCCACCGGCAACGCCGGACCGCTGCAGAGCGACTTCGAAGCGGTCGCCCAGGCGGCACGAAGCGGCGACGGAAGCTGCGCGAGCACCGCCGCGGCGATTCGCAAGACCGAGCAGGACTTCGCCGCGCTGCCGGCGTCGATCGACGCCGGCCTGCGCAACACCCTGCGCCAAGGCATCTCAAACCTGCGCACCCGCGCGCTTGTGCTGTGCGCCCAACCGCTGCCCCAGGCAACCGTGACCAGTCCGTCTACGAGCGCCACTCAGCCGACGACCACCGTCACGACGCCGGTGGAAACCCAGACGACGGACACCCAGACGACGCCGGCCACCACTCCGACCACCACCACTCCGGGGGGCGGGACACCCGCGCCTGGAGCCGGCGGAGGCGAAGGGCCATCAGGGGCAGGCGGTCAGGGGGGCGGAACCGGCGCGGGTGAAGGCGCCGGCAACAACGGCGCAAGCGGTGGCGCAGGCTCGGGCAGCGCCGGCGCCGGCAGCGGGGAAGGCGGCAAATGACGGAGATCTCCCATGAGTGACGAGATCGCCGGGCGCTACCGTCTGGAGGGACGGCTCGGCTTCGGCGGGATGTCGACCGTCCACCTCGCCCTCGACCTGCGCCTGGAGCGCCGAGTGGCGGTGAAGCTGCTTGCCGAGCACCTCGCGGACGACCCCACGTTCGTCTCCCGCTTCCAGCGCGAGGCTCAGGCCGCGGCGCGACTCGTCCACCCCAACATCGTGCAGATCTTCGACTCTGGCCTCGACCAGCACTCCGGACGGCACTTCATCGTGATGGAGTACATCGAGGGGTCCTCCTGCGCGGAGATCCTGCGCGACGACGGCTGGGTGGAGGTCGACGAGGCCGTCTCGATCATCGACCAGGCGTGCGAGGGGCTCCACTACGCTCATCGCCACGGCGTCGTCCACCGGGACGTCAAGCCGGGCAACCTGCTGCGCGCGCGCGAGGGCGAGGTCAAGCTGGCCGACTTCGGCATCGCCAAGGCCACCGAGCAGTCGAGCATCACCCAGGTCGGCTCGGTCCTCGGCACCGCCGCCTACCTCGCTCCCGAGCAGGCCCGCGGCGAGGAGGCCGGACCGCGCGCCGACCTGTACGCGCTGGGCGTCGTGACCTATCAGTTGCTCTCCGGGCGCCTGCCCTACGAGGCGACCTCGCTCACCGAGCTGGCGCTGAAGCAGCAGCGCGAGGAGCCCCCCACGCTCGACACGCTCGTCGCCGCCGTCGGCCCTGAGCTCGCCGACGCGGTCGCGCTCGCGCTCGCGCTCGACCCCCGCGACCGCTACCAGACCGCCCGCGAGATGGGCCGCGCGATCAGCAACGGCGCCCACGGCATCCCCCCCGAGGAGCATCCGTCGGGCACACGCGGAGCGCCGGCCACTGAGGCGACGAGCGTCCTGGCCGCAGGCGCGCGCCGGCGCGAGGACACCGGTCCCGCGACCAGAGCGGCCGTCACGCCGCGCCGTCCTCGCCAGGGACCGCCCAGGCGTCAGGCGCCGGTCGTCGCACCAGTCGGCGCCACCCCCCGCGCCCGCCGGCGCGGCAACCGCCTGCTGATGGCGTTGCTGGCGGTGCTCGTGCTGGCCGCCGTGATCGTCGCCGCGGTCGTAGCCACCGCGCCGGCGCCGACGAAGGTCGTGCTGCGAAACGTCATCTACGAAGACGTCCAGCAGACCTCGGCGGCACTCAAGCAGCTCGTCTCCGAAAACACCAAATAAGGCGAGCCGTTACGAGCCTTTGAGACAGGCCCCAAAGGCGAAAGGCCCGCTTACGCGGGCCCCTCGGCAGGACTACTGCCCTTTCGGGCTGGGCAACCGTCACTCGTTTCAGCAGGCTAGCAGCCTCCACCGTCGCCTTCAACAATGGCTCCGGCGGCCGGACTCGAACCGACACCCGGCAAGTGACGGTTGCCCGTGCTGCCCTTACACCACACCGGAAAGCCACCGGCCAAGCTAGTCAGCGCTTGGGATGAAACTCTCCGGCGCGCCATGCGCCCGCGACCTCCGCCAGCGTGCCTGCGACGATCCCCTCGCGCAGGTCTCTCATCAGCCGCGCGAGGAACGCAAGGTTGTGCATCGTCACCAACCGCATCCCGGTCAGCTCTCGCGCGCGGGCCAGGTAGGAGAGGTAGGCGCGCGAGAGGCCCTGCTCGCACGCCGGGCACTCGCATCCCTCCATCAGCGGCTCCCGCGCCTCACGCGAGGAGCCCTTCTTCAGATCCAGTCGCCAGCGATTCTCCGGGTCGGGCACGAGCGCCGTGCCGTGCCTGCCCAGACGCGTCGGCATCGCGCAGTCGAACGTATCGATGCCGAGCTCCACCCCCCTGATCAGATCGTCGACCTCGCCGATCCCCAGCAGGTGCCGGGGCTTTCCCTCATGGCCGCCCATCAGCTCCTCGGTCGCGTAGCCGACGACCTCGTACATCTGCGCCTTCTCCGCCCCCAACGATCCGCCGATCGCGATGCCCTCGCACCCGCTCGCGGCGATCGTCTGGGCGGATTCGCGCCGCATGTCCTCATACACACCTCCCTGCACGATCCCGTACACGAGCTGCTCGGGCGGCCCCTCCCGGGCGTGCCAGCTCAGACATCGCTCGAGCCAGCGGTGGGTGCGCTCGGTCGACCGCCGCGTGTACTCGCGATCGACGTGAAACGGCGTGCACTCGTCGAACACCAGCGCGATGTCCGAGCCCAGCGCCGCCTGCACCTGCATCGATCGCTCCGGTGACAGGAACCGCTCGCCACCGTCCACGTAGGAGCGAAACCTCACCCCCTCCTCCTCGATCGACAGGATCGCGCCGTCGCGCCCGTCCACCGCTCCTCTCGCCTCCGTCGAGTTGCCGCCGCCCGCATCCGCGCCGCGCGACGCCACCGTCGACTTCCCCCGGCGCCCCTTGATCTCGTCCGCCACCGTCCCGTGCCCCATCGAGAACACCTGAAAGCCCCCCGAGTCCGTCACGATCGGTCCCGTCCAGCCCATGAACCGCCCCATGCCGCCGAACCGCGCGATCAGCTCCGCGCCCGGGTTGAGCATCAGGTGGAAGGTGTTGCCCAGCACCATCTCGTACCCCAGCGCCGCCACCTCCTGCGGCAGCAGCCCCTTCACGGTCGCCTTCGTTGCAAGCGGCACAAATGCCGGTGTGCGAACATCGCCGTGGGCTGTGCGCAGTCGTCCAGCACGGGCACGAGAGGCACCGTCACGCGCTTCTATCGTCAGGCTCATCCGCCGCGCCATCCTATGCTCGCCGCGATCGTCAACGTAACCCACCTCGTCGAAGTCTCCGGCTACCCGCTGCTCTTCCTCGTCGTGATGGCGGAGTCAAGCGGCGTGCCGGTACCCGGAGAGACGGGCCTGATCACGGCCGGCATCCTTGCCAGCCAACACAAGCTCCAGATCGAGCCGGTGATCGCGCTCGCCGCCGCCGGGGCGATCCTCGGTGACAACATCGGCTACCTGATCGGCCGCAAGGGTGGACGTTGGCTGCTCGAACGACCGGGCCGCTTTCAGCGCCAGCGCCTCTCAGCCCTCCAAAACGGCGAGGCCTTCTTCGAGCGCCACGGCCCCAAGGCGGTCTTCTTCGGTCGCTTCCTGCTCGGCCTGCGCGTGTGGGCCTCGTGGCTGGCCGGCGCCACGCATATGCACTGGCGCTCGTTCTTCCTCTGGAACGCCCTCGGCGGCATCGTCTGGGCGACGGCGGTCGGGCTCGTCGCCTACTTCCTCGGCCACGCAGCCGGCAACGCGATCCAGACATTTGGCCTGTACGGCCTCGCGGCGGTCCTGCTGGCCGCCGGGAGCGCCTTCTACGCGCACCGGCGCCATCGGCGACACTCCGAGACGATGGAAGACCACAGTACAAGCGACAGTCCCAGCACGGTCGACAACAATCCAGCCACTCCTCGCGCCGGCGCCGGACAGGCCCCCCCAGAGTAGAGACCTTCACCTGATAGGAAATCATTGCTTCGTCAGGCGGCTGCCTCGAACGCAGAGAGCACACGCGGCGATCAGCGCTACCCCCGCAACGCTCGTTTCAGTAGCCGTTGCAGGGCGCCACGCGCTCCCACATGTCCGCCAGCGCGCTCAGCTCGCCCTCGGAGAAGCGAGAGAAGAAATGCTCCCTGACCACAGCCAGGTGCGTGCCCCGGGCTTCCCTCAGCCGCTCGCGTCCCTGGTCGGTGAGACAGGCATAGGAGCCCCGCGCGTCGTGTTCGCACGAGCAGCGCACCAACAGCTCCTCCCGCTCCAGACGATCGACCAACCGCGTCAAGCCGCTCCGCGACAGCTGGGCCTGCTCGGCCAGGTCGCACATGCGCATTCGCCCCTCGTTCGCGTCCTCGAGGTGCTGCAGCACCTCATATGAGCTCATCGGCAGCCGGTGCGCGCTCTCGAGCTCGGCGTCCAACCGCTTTGCCAGACAGGCGTGTACCCGCAACAGTCCGCGCCAAGCACGTGCCTCTCCCTCGCTGAGGGTCTGTTGCTCCCCGGGGGGAATCTTGACGGCGGTCGCGGTGGACATGACGTGATCCGATCACCCTTCTCACTCGAACATAGCAGCGTCGAACTCCGTATCGAGCGACACATTCCTCAGCCTCGCGTGGCCCGCCACGCCCATCGCATCATCAGCGGTTGCAGCGGCAACCGCGCATACAGCGCCCAACGGGGAATCCGCCGGAACCGCTCGGGCTGGAGCGCCATGTACACGTTGGCCGGAAACACCGCCAACAGCAACGCAACGAGGCCGAGGCCGGCCAGTGGTCGCGTCCTCGGCACGAGCACGCCCATCCCACCCACGACCTCGGCGACGCCGCTGACCTTCACCAGCGTCTTCGGATCCCCCCATCCGGGCGGCACGATCCGTTCGTAGGAGCCGGGAATGACGAAGTGCGTAACCCCGGCCTGAATAAAAAACAGCCCCAGCAGGCCTCTCGACCGTCGCCTCTTCCCTCTCCTCTGCTCCTCCAGAACCATTACGCCTCCTCATCTCCACTCGCACGCCGCGCGGGCGGCCGGAAGGCCGCCCCCTCAAAAAGTTCACCGCTCCTCGATCAGCGAGCGGCCGGTCATCTCCCGCGGCTGCTTGATCTCCAGCAGGTCCAGCACCGTGGGCGCCACATCCGCCAGGATCCCACCTCGCCCGCGCAGGTTCACCCCTCGCGCGGTCACGACCAGCGGCACTTCGTTCAGCGAGTGAGCCGTGTTCGGACTGCCGTCCGGCTCGAGCATATGGTCGGCGTTCCCGTGATCGGCGGTCACCACGCACGCGCCGCCCGTCTCGTGCACCGCCGCCACCACCTGCCCCAGGCACTCGTCCACCGTCTCGATCGCCTTCACCGCGGCCGGGATCACGCCAGTGTGCCCAACCATGTCGGCGTTGGCGAAGTTCACGATCCCGAACGTCGGTCGGTCCTCGGCCCATGCCGCCGCGAACGCCGCCGCCGCCGCGCGCGCGCTCATCTGCGGCTTGCGATCGTATGTCGGCACGTCCCTCGGCGAGTCCACCAGCTCCCGGCGCTCACCGCTCAGGAGAGCCTCCTCGCCGCCGTTGAAGAAGTACGTCACATGCGGATACTTCTCCGTCTCCGCCACATGCAGTTGTCGCGCGCCCGCCCTCGCCAGCACGCCGCCCAGCGTGATCTTCGGACGCTCCGGCGGAAACGCCACCGGGTAGGGCCAGCCCTCCTCGTACTCCGTCAGCGTCGCATACCGGCTCACCGGCTCGGCCCCGTCGCGCCCAGCCCAGCCGGGAAGCTTCTCCTCGCGGCGACCATCGCTCTTCGGCGACGGCCCGGTCGCGCCGAACCCCGGCTCGGCCAGCGCCCGCGTCAACTGCCGCATTCGGTCGGGGCGGAAGTTGAAGCACACCACACTGTCGCCCGGCCTGAGCCGGGCATCCTCGCCGACGCGCGTCGGCGCGATGAACTCGTCGGTCTCCCCCCGCTCATAAGCCTTCTCCACTGCCTCCACGCCACTCTTCACCTGGTGCTCGGCGTGACCGTGCACGAGCAGGTCATACGCCTTCTGCGTCCGGTCCCAACGACGGTCGCGGTCCATCGCCCAATAGCGGCCGACGACCGAGCCCACCCTCGCCCCGTCCGTCTCCTCCAGCTCGCGCAGGAAGCTCTCGCCGGAGTGCGGCAGCGTGTCGCGCCCGTCGGTGAACGCGTGCACGACCAGATCCGTCACGTCCTGACCGTGGGCGATCGCAATCAGCGCCCGCAGATGCTCGAGTGAGGAATGCACCCCGCCGTCTGACACGAGACCCAGCAGATGCACCCGCGGGGCGTCTGTGAACGCCGCCCGCAAGACCTCGTTCCGCGCCAGCTCGCCAGCGGCCACGGCATCGTCGATCCGCGTCAGATCCTGGCGGATCACCGCCCCCGCGCCGAGGTTCAGGTGCCCAACCTCGCTGTTGCCCATCTGCCCGTCTGGCAGGCCCACCGCGCGCCCGCACGCCTCGAGCGTGGTGTGCGGATATGCGCTCCACAGCTCGTCGAATACCGGCGTCCTGGCCAGCGAGACGGCGTTCCCGGGTCCAGGCGGCGCGAGACCCCATCCGTCGAGCACCACCAGACAAACGCTTGGCGCCGGCAACGCGCCGGGACCGGCGAGTATGGTCATCGCGGGGCGGCGGTGACGATCTGCGCGAACGACTCCGCCTGCAGCGAGGCGCCCCCGACGAGCGCGCCGTCCACGTCCTCCAGTCCGAGCAGCTCGACCGCGTTCTCGGGCTTGACCGAGCCGCCGTAGAGAATCCGCACGCTCTCCGCCGCCTGCCTGTCGCGGTCGCCCACGAGGGCCCTGATGAAGGCGATCGCCTCCTGCACCTGCTCGGGCGTGGCGACCTTGCCCGTGCCGATCGCCCAGATCGGCTCATACGCGATCACGACCTCCCGCAGTCGCTCGTTCGCGACGCCGGCCAGATCCTCGCGCACCTGCTGGCGCAGCTTGCGATCGGTGTCGTCGTTCTCGCGCTCCGCCTCCGTCTCTCCCACGCAGAGGATCGGCACGAGGCCGGCCTCGAGCGCGGCCGGCACCTTCAGCGCAAGCGCCTTGTCGGTCTCCCCGAAGAGCTCGCGCCGCTCGGAGTGCCCGAGCACGACTCCCTGCACTCCCACCTCGGTCAACATCGGCGCCGACACCTCGCCCGTGAACGCCCCTTCCCGCTCCTGGTGCATGTTCTGCGCATACACCTCCACCCGCGAGCCGCGCGCGCTGTCCACCATCGCCCTCAGATCGGTGAACGGCACGCAGATCGCCACATCCGTTCCTTCGACCGCCGAGACGCGCGGCAGCAGTTCCTGGATGTACTCCTCGGCCTCGGCCTCGGTCTTGTACATCTTCCAGTTTCCCGCCACCAGCGGGTTGCGTCCGCTCACGACGCCACGCCCGCTCCGCTGAGTGATTGAACGCTCGGCAGCGCGCGCAGCACACGCCTGCCATGCACGTCGAGCCGGGCCTGGCTTCTCACAGCACCCTCTGGACCAGATCGACCAGCCTGTTCGAGTAGCCCCACTCGTTGTCGTACCACGCGACCACCTTCACCATCGTGCCGTCCATCACCGCCGTGAGCTGCGAATCGACGATCGAGGAGAACGGCGAGGAAACGATGTCGCTGGAGACGATCGGATCCTCGGTGTACTGCATGATCCCCTTCAACGGCCCGCTCTCGGCGGCCTGCCGCAGCGCCGCGTTCACCTCCTCGACGCTGGTCGCGCGCTCGCACTCGACGGTCAAGTCGACCACCGATCCGGTCGGCACGGGCGCGCGCACCGCGAAGCCGTGGAGCTTCCCCTGGAGCGCGGGGATCACCTGACCGATCGCCTTTGCCGCACCCGTCGAGGCCGGGATCAGGTTGATCGCCGCGGCCCGTGCCCTGCGCAGGTCCTTATGCGGCAGGTCCTGCAACCGCTGGTCGGCGGTGTAGGCGTGGATCGTCGTCATCAGGCCGTGCTTGATCCCGACGGTGTCGTTCACCACCTTCGCCACCGGCGCCAGACAGTTCGTCGTGCACGACGCGTTCGAGATCACCTCATGCTCGTTGCGGTCATACGCCTCGTCGAAGTTCACCCCCAACACCACCGTCACGTCCGGATCGCTCGCCGGAGCTGAGATGACCACCTTCTTGGCTCCCCGCGCGAGGTGCTTGGCGGCGCTCTCACGGTCGGTGAACAGCCCTGTCGACTCGATCACCACGTCCACGCCGAGCTCCCCCCACGGCAGCACCGACGGGTCACGCTCGGCGAGGACCCGCAACGCTTTGCCATCAACCTCGAGCGCTCCGTCTCCGCTCGCCTGAACCGTGCCCGGGTACGGCCCCAGGATCGAGTCGTACTTGAGCAGATGGGCGAGCGTGCCCGAGTCGGTCAGGTCGTTTACCGCCACCCACTCGATCTCTGCTCCCAGCTCCCCTCGAGCCTTGGCGGCGCGGAACACGTTTCGGCCGATCCGACCGAATCCGTTGATCCCCACGCGTACTGCTGGCATTCACGGCCTCCTAGGGCGAAAATGAACGATGCCGGGCCTCGGGAGCGCTGCTCCTCTGACCCGGCGTGCGCTGGAGAGGCTATCAGCGGGCTATCTGGGGGCTATCTGGGGGCCATTTTTCCGCGAAGGCGTATGACCATCGCTATACGCGTTCGGTAAAAGCAGTACTGCTCCTCTCGACCACTTGGCTCGAGCGAATGTGCTTTTTCCAAACCGGTGTGACTATTGCAATACAGGTCCCAAAATACGGGTCCCCAAACAAACGCGTCAGGAGCCTCGCGGTGGATTGTCGACGTCCCGGTGGGCGACGGCCACGTCGAGGTCGTCGTCGTCGCGGTAGCGCTCGGCCAGATGCTCGGCGATCGCGACCGAGCGATGACGTCCTCCGGTGCAGCCGATCGCGATCACCAGATGAGCCTTGCCCTCGGCGACGTACTGCGGCAGCAGGAAGTCGAGCAGCGCGTGGAGCCTGACGTACAACTCCTCCAGTCGACCGTCGCGACCGATGTAGCGCACGACGCGCTCGTCGCGCCCAGTCAGCTCGCGCAGGTCGGGCTCGTAGTGGGGATTCGGCAAGAACCGCACGTCGAACGCGAGGTCCTCCTCGCGCGGCGGACCGTGCTTGAAGCCAAAGCTCATGAACGTCAACGCGAGCCGGCCGGCCACCTTGCGGGGAAGGAACTCGTCGGCGATCTTCCCCCGCAGCATCGTCGCCGACATGCCCGTCGTGTCGATCACTATGTCCGCCCGTCCGCGCAACGGCTCGAGCAATGCGCGCTCGGAGGCGACACCCGCCGCCACGCTGCCCTCGGGCGCGAGCGGGTGGCGCCTGCGCGTCTCCTTGTAGCGGGTCACCAATGTCTGCTCGGCCGCGTCGAGGAACAAGACGTTGTGGGTGATTCCCAGCGCATCCAGATCGTCGACCACGGCCCGCAGCGCCTCGAAGTAGACGCCTCCACGCACATCCGAGACGACGGCCGCCCGCTCGACCTTCGATCCCTGATGCACGAACAGCTCCACCAGCGAGCGGATCATCTCCGGAGGAAGGTTGTCGACGCAGAAATACCCGGCGTCCTCGAACACGTTCATCGCCGTCGACTTGCCGGCGCCGGAGAAGCCGGTGATCACGACGAGGTCGCGCAGGCGCGTCTCGACGACCGGCTGCGCCGGCTTGGAAGCGCCCTTGCGCTCCGAGCCCGACAGCAGCGGGCGCAGCGGCCTGATCACAGCCATACGTCCCATTGTGCTCACTCTGTCGGCCAAACTGTTGATTTGCGGGGAACTTGCAGAAAAAAGCCCATTCATCGCTAGCTGCGATAGAGGAGGACGCTGACCGATCGAAGATCGGCCAGCGCCGCCAATCGGACCGCTCTCAGCCGGCGCGGTGCAGGTGG
>DASXIB010000008.1:0-1800 GCA_036498245.1 Solirubrobacteraceae bacterium | reverse complement strand
GAATTTCAATTTCGCCACGGCCTCTTCCACGAATTGTCCAACCGTTCGGTGCTGCGATCGGATCGAGTGCGCATCCATGGGGCCGTAGGCGAGATGCTCGTCAGATCGGGCCGCGCCGAAGAACGGCCCGAGATTGCGGCCTATCACCTGGGGGCAGCGGGCCGCGCCGCCGAAGCAGTTCCGCTGTGGAAGCGGGCATCTCACGCGGCTCGTCAGAACGCTCGGTTCAGGGAAGCCGCTGGACACGAGCGCGCCATCCTCGCGCTCGTCGATCAACTGCCGGAAGAGGAAAGGGAGCCGACGGAGCTGAAGTCCCGAAGCCGGCTCGTCATGTGCCTCACCGCGGTCGACCAGAGCGCACCGGAAGCGCTCGAAGAGTCGCGACGGGTCGAGGAATTGGCCCGCCGTCTCGGGGACAGCCAAACCCTTTTACGCAACTATCTCGTACTCATACCCTGGTGGCAGGCGAGCGCCGAGTACCGCACGATCAACGCGATCCTGGCCGCAGCGAGAAGTGAGGCGGTGCAGCTCGATGACCGGTGGACGTTGCAGCTGATCACGACGTACGAGGCGACCACGCGAATCTGGCAAGGGATGATTCGGGAGGGCCTCCAACAGATGCGCACGTCCTATGCGGACGGCGGCTTGCCCCTCGAGCGAAGCCTTCGGGACCTGCCACCCATGCGTTCCGTGGAGCTGATGGCGTTGGCGGCGCCGCGCATCGCAACAGCACTTGGTTGCTGGCTGCGCGGACTCCCCACCGAGGCGTGGCGGATCGCAAACGATGTTCTGCAGTGCACCGCCGAACGCCGGGTTCCGCAGGCGTTGGCCCTTGCCGCCGTGACCGCTTCGATCATGGCGCAGCTCGACGGCGATCGCGCGCTCGTGCTCAGGTTGTCGAGCGAAGCGTTGCACAGTGCTGACGAGGTGAGCACGCGGCAGTGGAAGCAATGGGCCCGATCGCTCCAGTGGTGGGCTGGAGAGGGCGTAGAAGAACCGGAGTTGCCAGGCCCGCTCTTGCGGCCGTACTTCCAGTTGTTGGCCGCCGATGACCCTCGTGTCGACGACATGCGGGCGATCGCGCTGCTCACCGCGGCGCTTGAGACATCCAAAGCGACGGGAGAGAGGTTCTGCGAACCAGAGATCCTCCGGGTTCGCGGGGATCGGAGAGCGGATGCAGACCCCGTTGTCGCCGCCGAGGATTACCGCGCCGCTGTCGAGTTGGCGCGCCAACAAGGTGCCAAGATGCTGGAGCTGCGCGCATTGACCAGTTGGGCTCGCCAGGCTTCCACCCCGGTGCGCGTTCGCGACGATCTCGTGGCCTGCCTGGAGGACGTGTCTGCGGGCGGTGCCAGCCGAAGTGTGGACCAGGCACGACAGGTCATCGAGCATCGACGGGCATGATCGACTGGAGCGACGCCTTTCTCGACAGCCTCCGAGGGCACGGTGACCCCGCGGCCGATTCCCTCGTGAGTGACCTGTTCACGGGCACGGGCGATGCGACGTCTGCCTTCCGTGCGTTGGTGGTCCAGCACCACGAAGTGACCGATCCCAGGTTTGCCGCGTTTTTGGACGAGACAGCCGAGGTGCCGGACTGGGTGAAGCCCGAGCTTGTGTCGGCCGGCCAGGAATGCTTTGCCCGGTGGGGATCCCACGTGTTCACCGCTCTCTACGCCGCGGCGCTGCCGTCTGCATACGCCTGCCGGCGGGGGGTCCAAGTTCTCGGATTGACAGCTCGGCTCGAGACGGACGCGAAGAGGCGCCTCAACGAGACGGCGCAGTTCCACCTAGACGTCATGG
>DASXIB010000007.1:0-22476 GCA_036498245.1 Solirubrobacteraceae bacterium | reverse complement strand
CCGCCGGCAGATCAGGGCATTGGCGAAGTCCTCGATGTGGAAGAACAAGTTGCTCGGCGCGGTCCTGACCGGGATGGGCCAAATCCCGATCGAGCGTGGGTCCGGCGACAGCGGAGCGCTCGACCGCGCGATCGAGGAGCTTCGCAAGGGCGCATGTATCGGGATCTACCCCGAGGGCACACGCTCGCTCGGCCGAGCGCTGCGGGCCCGTAGCGGCGTCGGCTACATCGCGCGGGCGGTGCCGGAGGCGACGATTGTCGGGGTTGCGTGCAACGGCACGGTCGCGATCCCGCGGTTCCCCAGAGCACGCCCGCACGTGCGGGTTGAGTTCCTCGAGTTCGATCGACCCGCGATCGCGCCCGAGGAGTCACCGCAGCAGTACAGCACGCGGCTGCTCGCTCAGCTACGTCAGCGCGCACCAATCGAGGTCGCGGGCCGCAAGCGCGCCGAAGCGCTCGTCGGCCGCGTCCCCATTTGGTCCCCGGAGCTGGCGATTACCGGCAAGCCCGGCGGCAAGGGCGCACTCGAGGAGGCGCTCGCCCAGACGGCCCCCAAGCACGCCTAGCTTGCGACGCACCTCCTGTTCGCCAAGAGCAGGGAGCGCGTCGCGCCCGCTCTCGTCGGCCGAGCGAGCGTCTGAACTGAGCCCTCGCTGACGCTCGCTGCGGACGACAAGCGAGCGTCTTTATTCTTCGCCTTCGAAGTGGTGGTCCACTTCACTACCAGGTTGGCCTTCGCGACCCCCCGGACCATCGCTGGCCGATTTATCGGCCTGAAGTCGAACCGACCAAGGAGCTAGGCATGGGAACCTTGCAGCTGGCGTCGAAGCTTGGAGCCGGGCTTGCCTGTGGTTTGGTCCTCGGCTGCAGCGCCGCCGCGCACCGGCCGTCACCGACGGCGAGTACCGGCTCTAAACGCCCGGCTCTCGACACGCCCCGTCGTACCCAAGTCTTGCTCGGTCGGTCGGTCGAAGGCAGACCGATCCGCGGGCTCCAGGCCGGCGGCACCCCCACGGACCCCGTCGTGCTGGTTATCGGCTGCATCCACGGTAATGAGTCCGCCGGCGTCGCCGTGGTCCGCCGGCTGCAGGCACTGCCCGCACCGCCCGGCGTTGAGCTGTTCAGCGTGCCGAACCTCAACCCCGATGGCACGCACGCGGGCACTCGCCAGAACGCCGACGGCGTCGACCTGAACCGTAACTTCCCGTTTCGCTGGCAATCCATCGGCATGCGGGGAGACCAGCAGTACTCAGGGCCGCACGCCCTATCGGAGCCGGAGTCGCGAATCGCGTATCGGCTCATATCACGGCTGCGTCCTCGCGTGACGATCTGGTTTCACCAGCCGCTTGGCGTGGTGGACGAATCCGGGGGAAGCCTGCAGATCGAGCGACGTTTCGCCCAGCGGGCGATGCTCCCGCTTCGGCGCCTTGCGAGATATCCCGGCAGCGCCGCGGGATGGCAGAACCACGCGCTTGCGGGAACCACCGCGTTTGTGGTCGAGCTTCCCGCCGGAGCGCTCGCCGCCGTCCAGGCCAACCGGCTGGCGGCGGCGGTAGTGGATCTGGCGCTCCGCGTGGCCAACTCACCCTGACCGGGGCAAAAGCAAACGGGCCCAGCGTCGACACTGTGATGACGCGATGCGGCGAAACGCTCCCGCTCCCCCAACGGGAAGCGGGAGTCTTTGCCGGCGTCGGCTTCAGTGCCGCTCTGGACGACAAGCGAGCGTCTCGGCTGACCGTGCGCGCCTCGGCACCCGATCGAGGGGTCACGCTGACAAACCTCTGACAGAAGATGCCCCGCCAGATGCGTCCGATGTGTCCGCGGAAGCCCTCTATTTGGACGATCTGGACGCTCGTGTACGTATCTTGCGCGCTTGTACGAGGTTGAGGGCCTTGTCGGGAGTTTTCCCGGTGGTGGTCGAGTCCACTCGGGCGCATGCGATGGAACCGGCCAGTGGCTACTCCGACCGCTGGCCTTAGGTGTGACGACCGCGCCATACTCGCGCGCAGGGCTGCCGTTCTACGCCTGCTACGCCCAGGCTCGGCCGGGGGCGTAAACCGCCTCGGGACACAGGCTAAGCGAAGCTCGTGCTATGCCGGGATGCCGGGTGGCCCCAGTATCTCGATGCCGTGTTCGGCGGCAAGGGCCGTCAATCCATCCAGGTCGGGTGGCTCGGTTGGTGCAGGAGGGATCGTCAAGCTCAGCGCCGGCTCGCTGGCCGCACGCATGAACTTCTCGAAGCCGGCGGGCTCGGTCACCAGGAGGAAGCGGGCCTCGTCCGAGGTGACGTCGAAGGTATGCGGAACATCCCGCGGCCCGTAAACGAACGATCCAGCCGGCGCGGCGATCACCTCTCCGCCGACCCAGAATGTCAGTTCGCCCTCGGTCACGTAGAACCACTCGTCCTCGCGGTGGTGGACATGCAGCGGTGAGCCAGCGCCTCGCGGGGCAAGCTGCTCAACGACGAAGACGCGACCATCCGTGGCGTCGCTCGAAGCCTTGACAATGGCGAGGCCGCCAAAGGCCCAGAGCGCATCGCCCTCGTCGCGCTTGAGCGCGATGGGTGCCAGAGGTGGGCTTTCAGGCGTGCTCATCTTGTGAAGCTCCTTTCGGTACTTCGCGACCGCCTTGGCTCGCGAGAGGTCGGCGCCGACCCTACTCCTCCCTGATGCGAGCGGTCAGCACGGTATCCGCAGCTCCGGGAAACTGACAAAGTGGTCGGGGGTGGTGCTCGCGGTTTTGGCTCTGGCGTCCAAGAGTCTTGTGGTTGGTCGCCGCCGTTGGCCTCACCGGCCTCCGCTCCTTTGCGGTCGACCACCGATCTTGGCGATGCGGCCACGATCGTAGGCGTCTAGAATCGTGACCGCGATGGGACTGTTGCGTCGGAACAACGGGCCGGATGGCACCCGCTATCGCATGCGCGCGAAGCTGTTCGCGATCGGCGATGACTTCTGGATCGACACGGAGGATGGTCAGCACGCCTTCAAGGTCGACGGCAAGGCGCTGCGGATCAGGGACACGTTCGTCCTGGAGGGGTCGTCAGGAGAAGAGCTGTTCAAGGTTCGGGAGAAGAAGCTGCACATCCGCGACACGATGGCGGTCGAGCGCGAAGGCGAGAGGGTGGCAACGATCAAGAAAGCGATGATCACGCCCCTGCGGGAGCGTTTCACGATCGAGGTCGAGGGCGGCGGTGAGCTGAACGCGAAAGGAAACGTCGTCGATCACGAGTACGAGATCGAGCGCGATGGCAGCAAGGTCGCCCAGGTCTCCAAGCGCTGGTTCCGCGTCCGCGACACATACGGGATCGAGATCGCCCCGGGCGAGGACGACGCGCTGATCCTCGCCGTCACGGCGTGCATCGACGAGATGGCGAGCCGCCGGTAGTGCGCAGCGTCAACGACTGAAAGGCGCCGCCTGCCATCGAGACTGCAAGGTGGCTTCACGGCGAGGAGCTAGCGTCTGCGCGGAACGCCTCTTTTCGCATGTCTCTGAACGGGCCAGCTCACTCCCCGCCACTTTCTGCGTGAGCGGAGACACCTTTCGAGTGCCCTTCGTTCCACACTCGGCCAAAGACGGCGCCTAGGTGGAGGCACACACCAAAACCAATGAGGTAGGTGGTGATGCCCAATACCACGCCCGCTGGGCCGTAGCTCGTCTCTCCTTCAGTGATCAGATCTGAAAAGAACAGCGAGGAGAACACTCCAAGCCCCGTTATAAAGGCCCCGGTCGCCACACCGGCAGGAAGCACCTGCCGCCATCCCAGCCTGCGGTACAGAAGAAAATATGCCGAACACCACCAAAACAACACCGAAAACACGAACGTCAGAGCGAAGACGAGAAGGGGGGTGTGGCGTACTTCGTGGAGGACGAACACGGTGACCGAGATATACACACTGAACGCCACGACCCCTGCGGCCTGATACCCAAGGTGCTTGAGCACGCCCTTCGAAGGAGGCTGGTCGTAGATCTTCTGATACCACGCCTGCATAGTGGCTGCCAATCCGATCGCTCCGCCCAGCAGCAGGACGGCACTGAATGCGGTCAGGGTCGAGACCTCACGTCCTGAAACGATCAGTCCTTCAACGTCCCTTGACGCATGGGCATTCAATCCCATCCGCGTGATGATGGCTTGTCTGACGCCTCCTGATCCCGTGGCGGCTGAAACGACCGCGAGAAACGGAAACGCGCTCACTACGGCGAGGGCGGCGAATGCAAACGAGCTGTTCATGAAATCGACGGCCGTAAGGTGAGACCAATAGTTCCCTGCAGCCCCCCTTTTGATCCGCCCCCCTGCCTCCGTGCACCTGTCGCGAAGGGCCTGCACCCTCGATCGCTTCCAGGCGGCGTCCTTCGGGGTCGTGATCGCAGGGCTCTGCTCACGCTCCGTCGCCCCATGTGATCCCGGCCGGTTAGGCGTCATCGAGCCTTTGGGCATTCTGGACGAAGTATCTCGCGGGCAACCTGAGCGGGCAAGGCGGCGTCGCGCGCTCCCCAGCGAAACGAGTCGGGGCCAAGGCGGCTTGGTTCGGGCTGAATCCGCTCACCCAAGAACTGGCCGGCTCGCTCATTTCGCTGCGCCGTTGACCTGTGGGGTTGCGATCGCCCCTACCTGGATACCCCACTGTTCGAGGATCTGGTGGTACTTGCCGTTCGCAATGAGCGTCTTGAAGGCCAGCAGAAGGGGCGTGGTCATACCGCTACTCTTCGGAACTGCAAGCCCGTACGGAGCGATGCCATACGTGCCGACGACTTCGAATGGCGCTTCTGACTGTTGCCCGGCCTGGTAATAAGCGACCGGCGAGTCGGCCATCGCGAGCTGAGCGGGGCCGTCTAGGGCAGCCTGGGTAGCGTCGTTCTGGTTGGCGTATGCGAGTACAGCGACCGGCGTCTTTCCAGACTTCGTGCATCTCGCGCCCTGGGCAAGCGCATCTTCTTGCTCTGTCGTCCCTCTATTCACCGCCACCGTGTGTCCGCAGAGATCGTCGAGCGTGCTCACATTGGTATACATGTATGACTTCTGATAAAACGACGTTCCGGCTAGGTAGTAGTCCACGAAGGTGACGGTCCTCTCGCGCTGCTTGTTGTCAGTGATCGACGAGGCTCCAATGTCGTACCTACCCGCCGCGACGCCGCGAACAATCGTGTGGAAGTCGACATCGACGAAGTCGACCTTCAACCCCATCAACGCCCCAATGGCACGCATCAGTTCCGGGTCCATGCCAACCAGGGTGCGATCTTCACGTTCGATGAACTCGTTCGGGGCGTAGGTCGGGTCGGTTGCGACCGTCAACGTACCCTTCGCTTTGATCGCGGCGGGGACCTGCGCGGCAATCGCCGCGTTCTCGCCAGTCGGTGTCGCCAATGACCCGCTGCCGCACCCCTGGAGCGTCAATAGTGCGAGGCCCAGCGCGCCTAGCGGCGCGAGGCGTTTCATTCGAGGTGGCTTCGGTGTCTCAGTGGGGTTTCGCACTCGACTGATCACTATGAGGGGAGTCCAGGAAGCTCCGCGAGCTGGATCACTGAGAAGGCGAGGATGAGGACACCGATTAAGATCAAGCCGTAGCGTCCCGCGCGAACCGGAAAGTGGCTACTGATGCCCACGAGGAACAGCACGCTCGCCAGGAACACGGTGTCGCGGACATACTTATCTCCGGTCGCGCCGGCGGCGTTGCCCTTCGAGAACTCAGCGTCGGCATGGGCGCCATATCTCGTCGAGGCGGCTTCTTGAGGAATCACGTACTGCGGCATGTAGGACGGCCCCGGCGGCGCGTTGGGATTGTGTGCCGGATCGGTGGCCAGCCAGGCGGAGAACGCGGGCCGGTATCCGGCGCGAAGGCGCTTTTCGGCAAGCCCCTCCGCCTTGCTGTTGCCCGTCACGAACGCGCTGAACCAAGCGTTGAAGGAGACCGAGTCGAGGGTGCGAAGCTGAAGACCCTCAAGGTCCGTGCGGTTGGCCTTGGCGCGTGCGGCCGACGCTCTGGCCAGCGAGATCGAGGACAGAGTGCTCCACTTGGCCGCCGCATAGCCCGAATACGCTGCGAGCAGGGCGACCAGCGACAGCAGCACCGCCTCAGCGATCGACAGCAGGCGAGTGTGCCGGTCCTCAGCGCCGGCATGGGCCTCGTGCCTGGCGTGCGCGCCGATCTCTTTGCCAACCTCTCCGGGCGACAGCCCCTCAGGCATCCGTCATCGACCCGGACCTGTGCCGAGCGACCGTCTGGCCTCAAGATGCACGGCGCGCAGGTCGGCCGTCGTGGACTCCTCGGGCATCGCCCGCCAAGTATCCCGCAGGGTTGCAACCTCGTTGCGAGCGATCGCGATTCGTCAGCTCGACGCGCGAGTCCATGGGATCTGGACGTTGCTGGACCCAACGACGAGGGCCGGCTAGGGTTGAGGGCCTTGTAAGGAGTTTTCCCGGCGGTGGCTCGAGTCGACTCGAGCACATTTCTGGGGCGAGCGATGACCCGTACCACCTGCCACATGTCCATCTCGCTTGACGGCTTCGTCGCCGGCCCGGACCAGAGCCGCGACAACCCGTTGGGGGTCGCCGGTCGAGAGCTCCACCACTGGCATCTCGACGAGCCGCTGCATCCGGCAGACGTGCGCGCTCGCGACCTGTTGATGGAGCCTCGCGGCGCGTACGTGATGGGACGCAACATGTTCGGCCCCGTCCGCGGTCCGTGGACCGAGGACTGGCGCGGATGGTGGGGCGACGAGCCGCCCTATCACGCCCCGGTGTTTGTGCTCACGCACCACGCGCACGATCCGATCGAGATGCAGGGCGGAACCACGTTCCAGTTCGTCACCGACGGTTTCGACGCGGCCTACGAGCAGGCCACGGCGGTGGCCGGCGAGATGGACGTCGACATCGCCGGCGGAGCCTCGACCGTGCGCCAGGCGCTCGCAGCGCGCGTGATCGACGAGCTGACGCTCGACATCGCTCCCGTCCTGTTGGGCTCAGGCGAGCGCCTGTTCGACCAAGTGCAGGACCCGGGACTGGAGCCGATCGAAGTGATCGACTCCCCCTTGGCGACGCATATCCGTTACGCAATCAAACATTGAGATCCACCCTCGTTTCGGTCGTCTTCGACGGCGAGCGGATCAGATTCAGCCCGCGGCGCGGCGTCGCTACGCACGGTGTGGGCAGAGATCGCTGCTGGTGCGACCGACGCCGAGCCGTGGCGCGCTACGCAGCCGGTGCAGCACTTGCCTGCACGAGCGCTTCGCCGCTGCGGGAGCGCACGTAGAGGACCACGCGGCGGTCGCGGCGGCGGCTGACGAGGCCCGCCGAATAGAGCACGGAGAGGTGTTGGGAGACGCCACCGGGCGAGATCTCGAGCGCGCGAGCGAGGTCGGTGGTTGAGCGCGGCCGATCCAGGGCGGACAGGACCGACGCTCGACCGCTGCCGACTAACCTCGATAGCGCGTCCGGCGGGGCGGGTCGTTCGGGCTCCCATAGCATGCCCACGCCGCGGGCCGGGTAGGCGATGGTCGGTTGCCACGGAGGTGCGGTGACGAGCACCACTTTCGGCCATGCAAACGCACTGGGAAGCAGCAGTAAGCCGCGCTCGTCCAGCTGCACGACCGGATTGGCGCAGTGCTTCTCGATCCGCAGGACGCCATCGTCCTGCCAGCTGATCGAAGGATCGAGGTCCGCGAACAGCTCCCTGGTGCCGCCGTCGGCGAGCTGCCGCGAGCGATACAGGATGTCGTGCTCGAGCAGCGACTTCATGCGCGGCCAGTGCGCGACGAGCACGAGCTCCCAGTAGGTGTGAAGCAGCTCGGCGAGCGCGCGCACAGCCGTGCGCGGTCGGCTCACGAACCTCTCCAGCGCCGGGGGCAGCGCCGTGTCCTCGTAGCAGCGAGTCACTTCTGCCCGGATCTGGGCGGCTGGGGTCGCGAGCATCACCTCGAGCTCGTCCTCGAGTTCGGCCGTCGGGCCGGCGGGCGGAGGGTTGAGGAAGTCAGGCATGTACGCGCCGCGCCGCAGCAGCAACAACAGCGGCTCGAGCTCGAGATCGGCGGTGAGGCGGCGTGCATCCTCCACCCACGGGAGGTGAAGGGGAGCCGCGGCGGGGTCTCGCAGCGCCCCGACGCTGAGCATCGTCTCGAACATCGGCGAGACGCCGAAACGCACACCGCTGATGGACTCGATGTCGAAGCGCATATCGACCATTTAGATCACACTAAATGTCTTATCACAGCCGCGGCCTTGCGTGAGAGTGGTTGCATGATCGATCCAAGTCCTGCGATAGGCCTCGCACAGGCGCGCGAGCACGAGCTCCAGCGCGCGGCTGAGCGGGCCAGAATCAGCCGAGTCGACAAACCGCGTCGTGCGCGACCGCGGACGCTTGGGCGAGTGACGATCGCACGGATGCTCTCGGCAGCCCTCACGGTGCGGCGCCCCAGTGCCCACACGCTCGATGATCGCTGTGGCGCGCAGCGCGCTCCTCACGGCACCCGCTAGCGCGCGCTTTGGGAACGTAGTGTCGGTTGTGAAGATCCAGATAGTGGACTCAGCACGCACTGTCACGATCCGAGCCGCGCGGTCGAGACGAGCCAGTAGGTGAGGCAGAGCGTCGGGCTCCGCTGCCTGTCACAGCGCGACCCGATGCGATCATGCCGCCTGGTGAACTTGCAGCCTCCGTCGACCCCTACGCCGGGTTGGCTCCTTTGACGAGTGTCGTGGAGTTTGGCGCGGGCACCGGGCAGTTCACCGTTGAGGTCGCGCCAGTGTGCGTGGCGAGGCTGCTCGAGCCGTCGCCACGTTGCGATCCGAAGGCGTACCCTGCACCGGACGTGGCCGCAGCTCGGAGTGTGCGAGCATCGGACCAAGCCACAACTGAAGGAGGCCGACTTGCGTGCGATCACGGTCACTGAATACGGGGCTACTCCTGCCATCGCGGAGATGCCGACGCCGGAGCCGGGACCGGGACAGGTCCTGCTCAGGATGCGGGCCGCGGGAATGAACCCCATGGATCGCACGCTCGCATCAGGCGACTGGAAGCCAATGCCAGCGACGTTCCCGATGGTGCTCGGTGCAGACGGCGCAGGGGTGGTCGAGAAGCTTGGCGACGGGACGTCGATGTTCTCCGTCGGCGACGATCTGGTCTATCAGTTGCTGATCCCCCCGCTTGGCTCGGCCGGAACGTACGCCGAGTATGTGGCCGTTGCCGAGGATGCGCCGCTAGCGAGAGTTCCCAGTGGACTCGATGACGTCGTCGCGGCGTCACTGCCCACGGCGGGTGGCGCCGCCCTTTCCTTGGTGGAGTTGCTCGAACCGCTCACGGACAAGACGGTGCTGATCATCGGTGCGGGCGGCGGCGTTGGTTCGTTCGCTACTCAGTTCGCCGTCATCGCCGGGGGAAATGTGATCGCAAACGTGCGCGCGCCCGATGTTGAGCGCATGCGCGCGTATGGCGCTACCGAGACGATCGATCACACAACGGTCTCGATCATCGACACGGTACGACAGGCACACCCCGACGGCGTCGATGCCCTTGTCGACGTGGTGAGCGACGCCGCCGCATTTGCCAGCCTCGCCTCGCTGGTGAGAAAAGGAGGCACGGCCGTGACGACTCGATACGTGGCTGATCAAGACGCCCTCGGTGCGACCGGGATCACCGGAGTCAACTTTGCGTTGCAGCCGTCGAGTGAGCTCTTCGAGCGAGTAGCAGAAGCCGTCGCCGAGGGACGCATAGTCGCCCCGCCAATCACTCGTATCTCCCTCGAAGAAGCGCCCGCTGTCCTCAGCTCGCCGCAGACGCGACCCACCAGCGGCAAGACCGTGATCACGTTCTGACGACGAGCAGGAGCCAGCGAGCGCTGCCCGATTACAGCAAGCCGATCGGCCGCAGCCGATCGGCGGAGCAACAGCCATGGCCGATCTAGAAGGATCGAGCTCGATCGAAATCGACGCGGCAGTCGAGCGCTGCTTCGAGATAATCAGCGACGTCGAGCGTGCGCCTTCGTGGCAGGGCGCGATGCGAACGGCACACGCGCTCGAACACGATGCTCGAGGGCGCCCGATCCTGGTCGAGACCCAGATAGACGCCGTCGTGGCACGCGTCACTGTCTGGCTGCGCTTTGACTACCTCGAGCCCACGGGCATGAGCTGGACGCGCGAGCGGGGTGACCTCAAGTCGCTGTCCGGCGCGTGGCAACTCGAGGACCGTGGCGGCGGCCGAACGCGTGCGACGTATTCGCTCGAGATCGGACTGAACCGGACCCTCGGACTTCTGCGAAAGGGTGTGCGTGGCCCGTCTGAGGCGAAGGTTCGACAGCTGCTTACGATTCGCCCGGTTGAAGGCCTCAAGCGCGAAGCAGAGCGCTGAGCGGATGTCCGCGCGTGCTCGTCAGCTTCCTGGTTCGCTGAGAGCCTGAGAGCGCGCATCCTCCAGCGCCCCGAGCAAGGAGTCGAAGGCGTTCTCGTCGTCGCGGCGGACGCCGTTGACGAAGAACGTGGGTGTCCCGTTGACGCCACTTTGCAGTCCGGACTCGAAATCCTCGAGGACGCGTCGCTTGTAGGTGTGTTCCCGGAGCTCTCGCTCGAGTCGCGGCACGTCGAGCTTCAGTCGCGCGGCGTGACGGCGCAGGCTGTCCTCCGTTGGAGGGGCCCGACTTGCGTAGATCCGCCGGTACATCTCCCAAAACTGACCCTGCGCGCCCGCAGCCTCCACCGCTTCGGCGGCGATCAGGGCCATCGGGTGGGCGTCGGCAACTGGGAAGTGACGGACGACGATCACGAGCTCATCGCCGAGGCGCTTTCGGATGCGATCGAGCACCCGAAGCGCCGCCTGACATGACGGGCATTCAAAATCTGCGTACTCGACCAGCTGGAGCGGCGCCTGACGCGGGCCCACCATGTGGTCGCGCGAGGCGTCGGGAGGAGCGGACAGGCCAACCTGGTCCCAGCTCAATCGCGATCGCCAGGCTTCGAGACGCGCGCTCAACTCTGGGTCGCCAGCCTTCGGGGCGCGTGCGCTGGTGGCGACGCCGGCACGTTGCGATGGCGGCCCGGGGAGGTTCCGCGGTACCAGCTGCGCACGTCGACGGTCAGGTCTTTGCCCACGTTTCCCGCTCCATAGGAGCCGGGTGCGTCGCCTCGCTGATCGCCCCACGCATGGAAGCGAATTTCGGTCCCCTTCTCGGTGAAGTACGAGAAGATGAGCGCGACGAAGCCGATCGCGAAGACACCGATGACGATCCAGACTCCACCCGACAGGGTGTAGGCGAGTGGCACCGTGGAGGAGGAGTCGATCATCGCCGGCGGCTCTCAGATCTCGTCGACGTCATCGTACTCAAGGGTTGTGTCCCTCGACCACGAACGGAAGAGCTTCCAGGGACGGCGCGGCGCTGCACCACGCTGTGATGGGATCGCGTTGTGCCATTCGCCATCGGACTGCCGAACGTCGGCGCCTACGGCGACCCCAGACTGCTGGTCGAGCTTGGCAGCATGGCCGAGCAGTCGGGCTGGGACGGCGTGTTCATCTGGGACCATGTCGCCTACCGTGAGCCGGGTTGGCCCGTCGCCGACCCGCAGGTGGTCGTGGCCGCGCTTGCTGCGATCACGAAGCACGTTCGCCTTGGTGTGCTGGTGGTCGCGCTACCGCGCCGGCGGCCGTGGAAGGTTGCCCGCGAGCTCGTATCGCTGGATGTCCTATCGGGAGGCCGCGCGACCTTCGGCGCCGGGCTCGGATCCCAGGCCCTCGAGGAGTACGAGGCCTTTGGCGAGCAGGGCGATCTGAAGAACAGGGCCGAGCGCCTCGATGAGGCACTCGAGGTCGTCGTCGGTCTCTGGTCAGGCGCGCCATTCACGTTCGAGGGCAAGTACTACACGGTCACCAACGGCCAGTTCTTGCCGCGCCCGGTGCAGCAACCCAGGATCCCCGTATGGATCGCCGGTCGCTGGCCGGCGCGACGACCATTCGCCCGCGCTGCGCGCTGGGACGGCGTATTCGCGACTCATGTTGACGTGGGACACGCGCAGACGATGAGCCCCGTTCAGCTTGAGGAGATCGTGACGTACACGCTCTCGCAGCGCAGTCCTTCGGCCGATCCGTTCGACGTGGTCATCGAGGGCCAAACGGACGCGGCGCGCAGCTCGTCAGAGGCCCGCCGAATCACCGATTACGTCGATGTCGGACTCACCTGGTGGATCGAGAAGCTCGGATGGTTTCGCGGCTCGGTGGACGATATGCGCCGGCGCGTACGAGCCGGTCCGCCGCGGACGTGAGGCAGCGACAACGGATCTCCCCCTTGCGACGACCTATTCGCGGCCGAGCGCCGTCGCTACCGCGGACCCGGGGGATTCAACGTGGCCTGGCCGGGCAGATTCAGAGCGGGCGGGCCGGAAAGACTCAACGGAGCTTGGCCGGATTGGCCTGCGCCTTGGCCGGTGGACGTCGCGCTCGCTGCCGGGAACTCTGCGTCGAAGAGGCGCTCCACGCCATCCTGCGGGGTAGGTTCGCCGAACAACGAACCCTGAGCCGTCGTGCAGCCGATCGCCTGCAGGGCCGTCATCTGCTCGTACGTCTCGATTCCCGTGGCGATCACCGTCAGCGAGAGATCCCGTCCGAAGATGAGGATCGCCTCGAGCAGCCAGCTGCGGTAGTCCTCGTCTTCTGACGCGGCAAGAGAGCTCCGATCCACCTTCAGCACGTCGAGCGGCATCCGCTGTAGCTCGGAGTGGCGGGCGTAGCCGCTTCCCCCGAAGTCCTCGATCGCGATGGAAACGCCCAGCTGCTTGACCTCGGCGATGCGCTGGGCGGCCGCTGCGACGTCGCGCATCACCGTGGCCTCGGCGATCTCGAGCGTGAGCAACGCGGGCTCTATCCCGGACTGCTGCAGCGCTCGCCGAACGTCCGTGGCGAATCCGTCCCGACCCAGCTGATTGGCCGACACCTTCACCGAGATGCCGACCCGATGGCCGGCGACGTTCCATCCCGCTGCTCGGGTGCAGGCCTCCTCGAGCGCCCACCGGCCGATCGGCACGATCAGCGCGGTTTCCTCGGCCAGCGCAATGAACTCGTCGGGCGCAAGGACGCCCCGCTTGGGGTGCCGCCAGCGGATGAGCGCCTCGAGACCGACCACCTTCCGGGTTGTCAGGTCGTAGATCGGCTGGTAGAGGAGGAAGAACTGGTTGTCCTGAAGCGCGGTGTTCAGCTCAGCCTCGAGTAGTCCGCGGCTCTCGATGACCGAGCGCATGTTCGCGTTGAAGAGCGTATAGCGGTCCTTGCCTGCGGCCTTGGCCGCGTACAGGGCCAGCTGAGCGTCGCGCAAGAGATCGTCGGGAGACTCGTATCGGCCAAAGGCGACGCCGATGCTCGCAGTTGCGAAGAAGCTCGGCCCAAAGTTGTCGAGCTCGACGGGCTTGTGCAGAGCCTCGATCACGCGCCCGGCCAGGGAGTCCAGCCGCACTCCGCGGGCCACTGACTCGACGAGCACGACGAACTCGTCTCCTCCGAGACGACCCACTGTGTCCCCGGCTCGCGCGACGCTTTGGAGCCGTTCCGCGACGATCGTCAGAAGCTGATCGCCCGCGGGACGGCCGAGCCTGTCGTTGATGTCCCTGAACCAATCAATGTCGATGAGCAGTGCCCCGGCGAGCGTCCCCGACTGGCGTCCCGCGCGTGCGACGATTTGCTCGGCACGGTCCAGCGTGAGCGCCTGGTTGGGAAGCCCGGTTAGGACGTCGTAGAGATCCGCATGGGGCAGCTCGCGGGTCGTTCGCGCCGGGCCACTCTCGCGACCGCCCCCCAGGACGAACACCAGGAGGCCAAGCAGCACGCTGATCAGACATCCACCGATCAACAGTGCGAGCGCGTGTCCGTCTGTGAGTAGGCCCGCGTCCACCGCGGGTCCGAAGCTCCTCAAGGTCCAGCCGTTGTGGAGGTTCGTCGCGATGCTCTGCGCTCCGGATTGCGGGGTTCCGCTCGTGAACACGACGCTCGAGGAGCCGATCCGATAGCGCGCGCGCACCGCGCTGCTGGGGTGACCACGCAGCGCCTGCTGCAACACAACCCCGGGCGCCAGTACCTCGTGCAGCCATCCCACGAATGCCGCCCTGCGGCCCGCGAGCGTGGACGGCCGCACGCCCCCTTTGTAGACGGGTGTTATGACTCCCAGGGCGGAGGTGCGCCCCACCGAGACCCGGGCGTAGCTGCTCCGTCCCGAGTCTCGCAACGACATCAGTGCGGACGTGAGCGCGCAGTGGCCGACGACGCCCGAGCCGCGGGCAGAGCTCCTCGCGAGCTCGGCGGCGGGCGAGCAGTAGTAGCGGGGCTGGCTGGCGGGAACGACGGCAACAGGCCCGGTTGCGAGAGACGCTCGCCGCGAGCTGAGCGGCCTCACGGCGTGGAACGTGCTTGGCGCCGTCGGCGCGGTCGGTTCCGCTGCTCGAACGAGCCCTACGAAACCGAGCTTGTCGAGCTCGGGGTAGCGACGCAGCGTCTGCGCCCATCTTGCCCACGCAGAGAGTTCCGCGGGCGTCGCTTTCGGATTGGCGGCAAAGAACGTGCTCGCACCGACGACGAGGTCTTCCTCCTGCTGGATGGCGAGCTTCACCGTCGAGGCGATCCCGGTTGAAGTCACGCTCAGATGAAACGCCTGCTGGTCTTTGGTGGCATCCGTGCGTGCCACGGCGTGCGCTCCGAGCACCGAGCCAACCACCCCAGCTGCCACACAGAGCGCTGCCGCCGCAGCCCAGATGCCCTTGCGACCCTCGGCCAACAGCTTGAGGCGCTCGAACCGGGGGCCGCGTGAGCTTGGCGGCATCGCGGGCGCGTGGCGGGCGTTTGGACCGTCCGGCTCACCGACCGCAGCCGTGGTGGGCGGAGCCGGGCTCGCTCCACCGTGCTGAGGCGACTCGCTCACGCTCCCTCCCACGCCGCGGCCAGGAGCCGGGGCGTGCTCGGAGTCATGTTTGGGGGTGTCGGTATCTGACAAGACGGTCTCGTCTGCTGGCAACACAAGACGCGCGCACGCGCTCTGCTGGCCTAATCGAGTCTGGATGCCCGCGCCTATCTCAGTCGTAGGCCTATTCCGACGAATAGACGATGACGTCCTGCTGACAGATCGGCCGGGCGAGCCAAGGCTCAAGGATCGCAACAGCGCGCCCAGCGGCTTGATCGCTCACGGCCGTGTACCCGCCCGCGAGGTGCGATCGTCCATCGGACGCACCGTCGTCGCTCGCGCCGCTTGGGACGACCTGCGAGAGCCAAAGTGAAGCGCTCGAAGCCGTAGGACTTGAGGACGAGTAGGATCGATTTCCTCAGGCGAGAGCGCGCCCGGCGCGCTGGGGGGTGAAGGGCGATGGCCAGGATCATCTTCTTGGGCGGCGGCGTGTGCGGGCTGGCGGGGGGAATGATGTTGGCGCGCGACGGGCACGACGTGACGGTGCTCGAGCGCGACGCGGCGCCAGCGCCGGAGTCGGCGCAGGATGCCTGGGAGACATGGGATCGCGACGGCGTGAGGCAGTTCCGGCTCGCGCACTTCCTGGCGCCTGCGGGTCGCGCCGTGCTCGAGGAGGATCTTCCCGAGGTGTTCGGAGAACTCGTGGCAGCCGGCGCTGCGCGCATGGATCTGCTCGCGCTGATGCCGCCCAACCTCGCCGAGGACCAACCGCGGGCCGGGGATGACCGGTTCGTCACCTACACCGCCCGCCGCCCGATCTTCGAGCAGGTCCTGAGCAAGGCCGCTGCACAGGACCCGCGCCTGGACGTCCGCAGGGGCGCGGCAGTGAAGGAGCTGACGATCGACCGTGTCAACGGCACGCCGCACGTGAACGGGGTCCGGCTCGACTCGGGCGAGGAGCTGCACGGGGATCTCGTCGTTGACGCAATGGGCCGGCGCTCGCAGCTGCCAGGCTGGCTGAGCGACGCGGACATCGGACCCGTGCACGAGGAGTCCGAGGACTCCGGGTTCATCTACTACGGCCGCTACTTCCGATCGCCCGACGGTACGACGCCGCAGCCGTTCGGCCCGCTGCTCGCGCCGCTCGGCAGCTTCTCGATTCTGACCCTCCCGTCAGACAACGGCACGTGGGCCGTGACGCTCGTCACCTCGAGCGGGGATCGCGTGCTCAAGCGGATGCGCGACCCTGATCTGTGGACGGCCGTCGTCAAGGCCTGTCCGCTGCACGCGCACTGGCTGGAGGGCGAGCCGATCGGCGAGCTCGAAGCGATGGGTGGCGTGCTCGACCGCTACCGCAGGCCGTTCACCGACGGCCGCCCGCTGGTGACCGGGATCGCGCTGCTGGGTGACGCCTCGTCGTGCACGAACCCCTCCCTCGGTCGCGGGATCTCGCTCGGCCTGCTGCACGCGCGCGCCCTGCGCGAGGTCGCAGGCTCGCACTTGGACGATCCGCTGGAGTTCGCCGAGGCGTGGGATGCGGTCACCGAGGCGAGGGTGACTCCGTGGTATCGCGAGACGGTTGAAGAGGACCGCGACCGTCTGCGCGAGATCGACGCGCTGCGCGAGGGGCGCGAGCCGGCTCCGCCGAGCGAGCGCCCGGCCGTCCTCAGGCACGCGCTCAACACGGCTGCCATCTTCGACCCCGATCTGTTCAGGGCCTACCTGGATTCCCGGGCCGTCCTGAAGCCCCTCGGGCAGACGTTCTCCGAGGACGGCGTCGCCGAGCGGACGCTCGAGGTGGCCGGCGAGAACGAGCGGGTGCAGCTTCCGGGCCCCAGCCGCGAGGAGTTGATGGCGCTGCTCGGGTAGGTGGACGAGCGCAGACGATCAAGAGGAGGACGCTGCCACTACGTCTGCATGCTTGCCGACCACCGTACATGCAGGTGTGAGATACACGAGACACATTTTCCCGCCGGTGGCAATCGGCGACAGGATGCTTGTCGACGGCGGCGTGGTGGACAACACCCCGATTCGCCACGCGGGCGACGTCGAGCTGAACGTCGGCGTTACGCGCGCCGCTCGCCGAAGGGGGCGGCTTGGACCTGCTCAGCGGCAGTCGGTGCGTCCTGTGCCGCATGTACGAGTTCCGCCGGGCCGCTGTCGGCGCTCAATGACTCCTTGAAGCCACGCATACCCGAGCCGAGCGAGCGCCCCATCTCGGGCAGGCGCTTGGCGCCGAATACGAGCAGCAGCACGACCAGCAGGAAGAGGATGTGAATTGGGTTGTCAAATCCAAGCATTTTCAGTGGCTCCGATCGTCTGATTGGTGAGGCCGATGGTCCGGTGCGGCAGCCATTGGAGGTGACGCCGAGGGCCGTGGCCGGGGAGAGGTCGGCCACGGCCGTCAGCGCCGCACGTTGCGCAGGCTGGGGTGACCTGCGCGTTGAGCAGCTAGTTCTCCCTAGCGGCGTCCGCCTCGCTTGCGAGCTCCTTGATCAATCCGAAGAACGCCTTTGACTGGCCCTTGAACAGCCCGTCGGCCGTCAGCGCCTTGGCCGCGGCCGTCGCGGCGCCCTTGGTGTCGGTGGGGCGGACGATCGAGACGATCGGGAGCGACTTCTTCAGGAAGATCGTTGGCTCCGGCATGATCAGGTTCGTCTGAAACTGCTCACCGCCGAACGGGGGTCCGTTCAGGTTCGGGAATTCGAGGCCGTTGGTCGGGTCGGTCAGCGGTGGGGCGTTGCCGGCCTTGTCATGCCAGGTCTGAAAGTGCATCGCCTCGGTCGGGCCGATGCTCAGCAGCACCCTGAGGACCTCCGGATCGCTGACCCGCTGGGCAAGCGACGGATACAGGCTCGTTCCGCCCTGCTCGATGAAGCAGAAGTGGAATCCGGCTGTGTTCGCGATCGCCTGGATGTGGTCGTGAGGCTGGAGGTCCGCGTCGCTGCGCGGGATCGCCGGGAATATTCCTTTGCTCAGACCGGGGATCGCCTGCGGGAAGGAGTCGCCGAAGTCCGGGTTCTTGATGTCGCTGCGATAGCGCGTCCACCAGGACGTGTCGACGGTGAGCTCCATCAGGTTCGTCAGACGCCCGATCTGCTGCGCACCCGTAGCTTTGCTGCTGGGCAGCACCCGGAACCTGTCGAGGTTGACCGGCTCGGCGCCACGCGACTTCAGGAACGCGTTGATGAACGACGAGTGGCTGAACTCGTCGTCGGTGTTGTCATGGATGTATTGAGACATGTCGCTGTCGAGTTCTTCGAGAGCCTTCGCGTAGACCGGGCTGCCGCTTCCGCCGGGGACCTCTTTGTCCTGGATGCCTCCCAGCTCGTTGTATTGCTGCCACAAGTCCGCCTCGATGATCTCCGCGGCAGCGAGGAACCTGAGGATCGCGGCATCGCCCGAGTGCAGGTTGCCATGCCGCTGCGCACGTCGGTTTGCGGCGACTGCGGTGGCCGCGTGTTCGAGCGGGGCGATCGTCACGGCGGCTCCGGCTGCGAAGCCCGCCGCGATGAAAGAACGGCGGCTGACGGATCCACTCCGCACCCCTGGTTGCGCGTCGGTTGCCGCGTCAAGCTCTGCGCCGGGGAGCTTCTCCGCCGATGAGGTAGCGGCCGTGGGCTTGCTGGAAGTCATGCTCGCTCCTTTTGGGTTGAGGGGGAACCGACGTCCGCCCCCCGACACAGCCGACGGCAGGCTGACGATCTAGTGCCAGATGTTGAACGGGGACTTCGCGTCTGTCGTCGGCCTGCGGGCGACACTTTGCGCTGCCGCCTCAGCGGTGCGAAGCGCCATCGTGTACACCCGCTGCGGTAGGCCAGATCGCAGGTCATCACCCAGCTGAAGTCGCCCCACGCTGTCGGTCGTCTTGGAGAAGGTCGAGTTCCGCTTTGAATCCGGCTGTCAACAGCTCGCTACTCGGTCGGGCGCTCCGGGCTGACGACGGCGAGCACCCGTCGCGGACCGGGCGAGTGGACGAGACGAGCTTGAACGAACCGGAGTACCTCTGACGACCGTCGGCTGCCTCCGGCAGCGAGAGCGCCTCGACCAAGCGGGCGCACGCGGTCAGCGGATCTTGCCGGTCCGTCTCGAAAATCTGGAGCCACTCACGCTGCTTTGGTGAGCCGTCGATGATCCGAAACTTCGATGCTGTGTAGAACAGTCCCGTCTCGAGTGCTTCGTGCGCCCCCATCGCTCGGGCGACGGTTCGTCTGCGCCGTCCGTGAGGACGATATGAGCACCCGTAAGCCCGCCGTGTTCGCGTGCCGTCGCTCGCGAGTCAACAAGGGCGTATGACGCGCGCAGAGCGGGCGCGACGAGCGCGCCCGATGTACGCGAGCCGGCGCATGACTGCGAGCCGACGCATGACTGGGAAATTCGCGAGGCTGTTGTCCGGCTGTGGCGTTTGTTCGAGCGCCTGACCACGGTCGGCTTTCCCAGGCGCTTTCCGATCATCCAGTTCCCCAACGCGCCGCTCATCACCGCGTTCATCGCCGGGATCGTCGCTGGGGAAACGGGCGGTTCAGCTCACGACTACGCGCAATCGCTGTCCTACCTCTCCCTCGGCGTGTGGGCCTACCTCGAGCTCGTCCCAGGCGGTTAACTGGTTTCGGCGTCTGCTCGGCACGAGATACATAGCTTCCACCACCGTGCCCCTTGCTCGGTGTTGCACAACTAGCTGTGGGCTGCCGCCGGACAGGGACGTGCGGCGGACGCTTGATCTGCCACAGCGGGCGTAGCTCCGTGAAGCGCACACCGCGCATGGAGCAGCCCAAAGAGTCACCCTCGGGCCGACGACAACCGCGACGCCGCAAGGCACCATTTCCACGCTTCGTCGCAAGCCTCGTCGGTCGCGACGAAGACGAGGCGAACTTCCCCAAACTGACAAGGAGCGAGCATGACTCGCAATAGACTGGTCACTTTCCTGTCCGGCGTCGCATCGGTAGCAGCAGTGGCGATCGGCAGTGTCACCGCTATGGCGGCGACCGCGCCGAAAACGAATGCACGGTCCGCGACGGTTCGCGTGGCGAACAGTCGCTTTGGGCAGATCCTCGTGGACTCGCGTGGCCACACGCTCTATGAGTTCAGTAAGGACTCACGCACGCGGAGCGCCTGCTTCGGTGAGTGCGCTGTCGCATGGCCGCCGCTGCGGGCGAGCGGGAAACCGACCGTGGGCTTCGGGGCGCACGGCTCGCTGATCGGAACCATCAGGCGGTCCGACGGAAAGCCGCAGGTCACCTACAACGGCCACCCGCTCTACGACTTTGTGATGGACAGGAGGCCCGGCGAGGCCAACGGCGAGGGTCTGACGGCGTTTGGCGGGCGCTGGGTCGCGATATCGCCAACTGGCAAGCAGGCTTCGCCCAAACCGAGGCCGGCTGCTCCTTCGACCGGTTCGAGCCCATCGCCCTCAGCGAACAACGGCATTCCGCAAGGAAACGGCGGTGACGGCGATGCCGACAACAACGGCGGCCCCAGCGATGGCGACGGCGACATGTAGGGACGGTGCACTGGTCGCTAGGCGCAGCGTGTTGTCAGCTGGACGATCTCTCAGGCCGGAGTTCTGCGGGATCTCCGGCCCCCCGTGATCCCGAGAAGGTCGAGCACGATCGGGTGAGCTGAGCGGACGTCGACGATAGATCGGCTTCCCTTTCGCGGCTACGTGTCCCCTGCGATGGAATCCGTCCGCGGCCACTCGGCGAGAGCAGCGTCGACCTTTGAGCGGAATGCGGTGGGATCGATCGCGGGGGTATCGGTACAGCTGCGGCTCGATTTGCTCGTAGAGCTCCAGCAGCCGCTCGGGGGTGATCGGCCTCTCGCGGAGCATGCTCGTGACGTCTTCGAGATCCTGGGTGAAGCCACGCTCGATCTTCGACAGGGCCTGCGAGTAAGGGTCGAAGTGGCGGACCTGCATGGTGCCGGACTCGAGCACGAGCGGGCTTCGCTCTTGCCAGCAGGGCAGCTCGGGGATGAAGTCAGGTGGCGAGGCGAGCTCGATATTGATCTGCAGCTCCTCCTTGAGTTGCGGAAGCCTGCGGAGCAGCGAGTCGCTGTCGGGCTCGAACCGGACATCGACGACGACGGTTGAGGCGCGCCAGCCTTCGAGCACAGCCGTCGCTCCTCCGGTCAGATAGACGGTGGTCGGGATTTGTATCGCCCGCCCGAGTTTCTCCGTGAGCGCCTGCAGGCGGTCGCGGTCAACCGGGGGTCGCATGCTCGGCGGCGCGTGCGTAGCTGGCGATCCTCGCGAGCAGCGCGTTATAGCGGCTGTGCGCGTCGGGCCGGCGGCTGAGTAGCGCGTAGAGACGATGCTCCGGGGATTGTCCACCCGGGTTTGGCCGGGATTCAATAGCTATGCCGAGGGCGCGCAGCCGTGGTGCCGCGATCTGCAACAGCAACGCCGCTTCGCTCTCGCGCCCAACCGATAGGTCCGAAAGGCCTTCGTCTATGAGCTCTTCGCCGGGGAGTCCAGGCTTATGATTCTGTCTCGTGGCCATCGTCGCGCCGCTTCCTCAGTCGAACCGAGTGTATGCGCCGCGCGGACCTTAACCGCTTTCAACCCGACCTCACGCATGACGAAGGCCGCGGCCGGCAGGGGCAGCCCGTGATCGCGGGCAGTGACGATTGTGGCGACCGCGAGCCCACCGCCGGCCGACTCTCCCGCAATGGCGACGTCCGAACGTCATGCGCGCCGTAGGCAGCCAGCCGCGCAGGCGGGTGAGCGGGGGGCGTGGGTCGACTGGGTGTCCCGCTCATCGGAGGGCTGTCTACGCGTGTGGCGCACGAGCTCGTTACGAAGTCGTCGCCGTCGGTTGCTGTCCCGCCGCGTCGCTAAAGCCGCGCGCCGACCCCGCGGAGATAGGATCGCGACGTGAACGTCGCGATTGCAGGCGCCCACGGGAAGATCGCGTCGCGCTTGACGCGTCTGCTCACCGCGGAGGGCGACGGCGTCATCGGTTTGATCCGCAATCCCGACCACTCTGTCGAGGTCAGCCAGGCGGGAGCAGCTCCGGTCGTCTGCGACCTGGAGCACGCGACCGTAGAGGAGATCGCGACCGCGATCGACGGTGCGGAGGCGGTCGTCTTCGCCGCCGGCGCCGGACCCGGCAGCGGAGCGGATCGCAAGCTGACGATGGATCGCGACGGAGCGGTCAAGCTTCTGCGCGCGGCCAAAGCCACCGGCGCTCGGCGGTATCTGATGATCAGCGGCGCGGGCGCCGAGGACCCTCCGGACGGCGACGAGGTGTGGGAAATCTACCTGCGGGCAAAGGCCGAAGCCGATGCCGCGCTGGCGGCGAGCGATCGGGAGTGGACGATCGTCAGGCCCGGCGGCTTGACCGACGATCCGGGCACGGGGAGCGTCCGGATCGACGCCCACCCGTTCAGCGGATCGGTGCCACGAGACGACGCCGCGAGCATGCTCGCTCGCCTGCTGTCGGATTCGCGCGCCGTTCGCCGCGTCCTCTACGTCAACTCAGGCGAGCAGTCGATCGAGCAGGCTCTCGACGCGGCTCTCGCCAGCCCGGGTCAGGGCGAGGTCCCCGGCTGAGCGGCGATCCCAGCAAGACCTCCGGCTCCGAGAGACCGCGAGCGGCGTGCAGGAGGCCGGTCTGGCGACCGCGCC
>DASXIB010000006.1:0-3616 GCA_036498245.1 Solirubrobacteraceae bacterium | reverse complement strand
TCTACCTCGGCGAGGAGGGTGCCAGCAAGGGCGTGCGCGCGAAGGTGTCCTCGTGGCGGCGGATCGGGCCCGACTCGCTGATCCCGCACGCGAAGGCCTCCGGTCAGTACCTCAACAGCGTGCTCGCCAAGGTCGAGGCAGTCAAGTCCGACTACGACGAGGCGATCCTGCTCGACGATCACGGCTACGTCTGCGAGGGCACCGGTGAGAACATCTACGTGGTGCGCGACGGCGTGATCGCCACGCCCGGTCAGAGCAACTCGATCCTCGACGGGATCACCCGCCGCTCGGTGATCCAGATCGCGCGTGATCTCGGCTACACGATCGTCGAGCGCGACGTGGCGCGCGCCGAGCTGTCGCTGGCTGAGGAGGTGTTCCTGTCGGGCACCGCCGCCGAGCTCGTGCCCGTGCGCGAGATCGACGACCATCCGGTCGGCACGGGCAAGCCCGGCGAGATCACGCGCGTATTGCAGGCCGCGTTCGACGATGCGATCCACGGGCGCTCAGAGCGCTATCGCGAGTGGCTCGACGTCGTGCAGCCGGTCGATCTGGAGACGCCCGCGGGCGACGCCTCGCCGCCGAGCGCCCAGACGACCACCGCGGGTTAGGATCAGGGCCGGGATGGCCGACATACAGCTATACGACGCCACCCTGCGCGACGGGATGGGTGGTGGAGGGCTGACGCTCACGGCCGAGGAGAAGCTGCGCGTCGTCCATGCCCTGGATGGCCTCGGCGTGCACATGATCGAGGCGGGATTTCCCGCCTCCAATCCCAAGGAGCGGGAGCTCTTCCAACTCCTGGGGGAGGAGCGGCTCGAGGTCGCCGAGATCGTCGCGTTCGGCATGACCCGCCGCCGCGACGTGGCCGCTGATCAGGACGAGGGGCTGCGAGTGCTCGCCGACTGCTTCGCGCCGGTGTGCACGCTCGTGGGGAAGGCTTCCGTGCTGCACGTCGAGAAGGTCGTGCGCGTCTCGCGTGATGAGAACCTCGCGATGATCGCCGATTCGGTCGCCTTTCTCGTGGCCGCGGGCAAGCGCGTGCTGTTCGACGCCGAGCATTTCTTCGACGGTTTCGCCCTCGACCCGGGCTATGCCCTCGACTGCCTGCGCGCGGCCGCCGGCGCCGGCGCCGAGCGCGTCGTGCTGTGCGATACGAACGGCGGCTCGCTGCCACCGCAGGTCCGCACCGCGTTCGCGGTCGTCACCGAAGCGCTTCCGGAGGTCGCGCTTGGGATTCACACGCATGACGACTCGGGCTGCGCCGTGGCGAACACGCTCACCGCCGTCGAAGTGGGCGCCACGCAGGTGCAGGGCACGGTCAACGGGATCGGCGAGCGCACAGGCAACGCGAACCTCGTCACGATCGTCGCGGACCTGCAGTTGAAGATGGGGGTGCAATTGCTTCCGGCCGAGCGCCTGGCGCGGCTGACCGAGACCGCGCACTTCGTCGACGAGCTGCTGAACCGCTCGCCCGACCCAGCTCAGCCCTATGTCGGCAAGCACGCCTTCGCGCACAAGGCCGGCCTGCACGCCGCCGGCGTGCGCGCTGACGCCCAGACCTTCGAGCACGTCGATCCCGTCATGGTGGGCAACAGCCGCGACATGCTGATCTCCGAGATCTCCGGCAAGGGCACGATCGCCGAGAAGGCCGCGCAGGCGGGTATCGCCGCTGACGAGGAGATCACCCAGCGGGTGCTCGAGCGCGTCAAGGAGCTCGAGCACCGTGGCTTCCAGTTCGAGGCCGCCGACGGCTCATTCGAGCTCTTGATGCGCAAGGAGGCCGGGGAGTACGAGCCGCTGTTCCGTCTCGAGTCCTGGCGGGTCTCGATCGAGAAGCGCGCCGACGGCAAGGTCGAGACCGAAGCCGTCGTCAAGATCTGGGTCGACGGCGAGCGCTATGTGCGAAGCGCCGAGGGCAACGGTCCCGTGCACGCGCTCGACCAGGCTCTGCGGGCGGCGATCGGAGAGCTCTATCCGCACCTGCGGGACATCGAGCTGGTGAACTTCAAGGTGCGGATCCTCGACGAGACGAAGGGCGCGGATGCGGTCACTCGGGTTTTGATCGATGCGTCTGACGGGCAGGATGCTTGGGGGTCTATCGGGGTGTCTGAGAATCTGATTGCTGCCTCTTGGGATGCCTTGGTTGATTCGCTCGAGTATGGGATGCAGGGTGGTAGGCGGCCCTCGCCGGAGCCGACGATCCGCTCGAGCGGCGGGGTGTAGTGCCGGGTTCGGACGCTGTGCCGGACGTCGGGCCGCTCGATCGGATGTCGTCTCGTCGAGTGCCTTCTGTGGGTGCCGCTGCCGACGATCTCATTCCTCTTGCTCGGCCTGTGCTTGGGGAGGCCGAGGAGCTGGCCGTGCTTGAGGTGTTGCGCTCGGGTCAGCTTTCGCTTGGGCCCCGGGTACCGGAGTTCGAGCGTTTGTTTGCCGCTCGCGTCGATTCGCCTTTTGCGAGCGCTGTGTCAAGCGGAACCGCTGGGTTGCACCTCGCTTTGCGGGCTGTCGGGGTGGGGGAGGGGGATGAGGTCATCACCAGCCCTTTTTCGTTTGTGGCTTCGGCCAACGCTGCCTTGTATGAGCGGGCGCGGCCTGTGTTTGCGGACATCGATCCTGTGACGCTCAATCTCGATCCTGCTGCTGCGGCTGCTGCTGTGACTGAGCGCACCCGGGTGATCTTGCCTGTGCATATCTTTGGCTATCCCGCCGACATGCCCGCCTTCGAGCGGATCGCCGATCGGCATGATCTTGCGATCGTTGAGGACGCGTGTGAGGCTCTTGGGGCTCGTCATGCCGACGGGATCCCTGTGGGCGGCCGTGGGCATCCGACGGTGTTTGGCTTCTACGCCAACAAGCAGCTTACGACCGGCGAGGGGGGAATGATCACACTTGCTGACCATAAGCTCAAGGAACGGATCGATTCTGAGCGCAACCAGGGTCGGGCTCCCGACATGAGCTGGTTGGATCACGATCGGCTTGGATTCAACTACCGGCTGTCCGATATCGCCTGTGCGCTTGGAATCGCGCAGCTAGCGCGGCTCGAGGAAATGCTTGTCGCGCGTGCCAAGGCCGCGGAGCTCTATCGCGAAGCGCTGGCCGGTGTCGAGGGTCTTCGGCTGCCCTGCGTGGATCGAGGCGGGGACGTTCGCGGATGGTTCGTGTTTGTCGTCCAGCTGCCTTCGGGTGTCGCTCGGGATAGTGTGATTCGGACTCTCGCGGCGGCTGGCATCCAGAGCAAGCCGTATCTACCGGCGATTCATCTGATGAGCTTCTATCGCGAGCGTTTTGGGTATCGGGCGGGGGAGTTTCCCGTATGCGAGGATGTTGCCGCACGCTCGCTGGCGCTGCCGTTCTTCCCAGGGATGCGGGAGGGGGAGGTTGCGCGGGTCTCGGAGGGCCTGTCTGAGGGTCTTGCCGCTGAGACTTGAGATCTGTCGGCGGCCTCCGCACTAGTGGTTTTGTTTTAGGTTGGGTGTAGGAGTGTCTGAGTCTTTAAATGCTTTGGGGCTCGCCGTGGTGGCGAGCCCCAAGGTGGGTGTTATTGTTTTGTTTTTAGTTGACTAGAATTTTTCGCTTGCGATGACTTCTTCTGTTGTGGCTGACTTTAGTGTGCCGT
>DASXIB010000005.1:0-2488 GCA_036498245.1 Solirubrobacteraceae bacterium | reverse complement strand
GCTCGCTGAATTTGGTTTTGGGCATCTAGGGCGCTCCTTTGCTTTGAATCTCTCTGAGGTGCTCGTCGTAGAGGTCGTCGGCAAGCGGGATCATTCCGGCGTAGAAGGCTTGCCAGTCGTTGCGCTTGTCGCCGCCGATCAGGACGATCGCGGTGCGGTTGGGGTCGAATGCAGAGTTCGGCTCGGCCGCTCAGCACCCAGTCGCGTAGCCGCGCGCGCGGCACGGGCCGTGAATGGTATGAGACCGTGAGGGCCGCTGCGTTAGGCGCCGAGGACGAGCCGTGCCTTCTCGCGATGGAGCAGCGCGAACGTGTTCATCGTCTTGACGCCGTGCGCGATGCAAGCGTCGGGGATCTTGATCTTCCTGGTCGATGTCGAGACCTTCTCGTGGGTGACGACATCGAAGCCGTGCGTGTGGGCATGGGCGACGAGGTAGTAATCCGCGGCGTCGAGAAAGGTGTTCGCGGCGGCGCCCTCGTAGTGGCCGCTCCTGGCCCAGGTGGCGATCGTCGCGAGGCTTGCAAGGATCTTCTCGCCGGGCGACAGGAAGAAGTTCTGATCCTTCTTCTTGGCCCAGTCAGCGAGCTCGTCGTCGCCGCCGATCAGCTCGTCACGGACCTTCTCGATCGAGTAGACGTTGCCGTTTGCATGCTCTCGGTCGATCCAATCCCAGAAACCGGGGACAAAATCGAAGCCGTAGTAAGCGTTCTTAGCCTCGATGAACACGTTGGCGTCCAGGAGATAAGCCATCTACCGGACTCCCATGCGAGCGGCCAGCTCGTTGAAGGTCGAGACCTTCTTGAAACCGAGCATCTGAAACGCATCGCGACGAAGAGTCTGCCCTTCGAGCGTGCTCTCGATCAGCGCGCGCGTGAACCGTTTGCTGACCCGCACGGGCTGCGTGTTGTAGAAGTTGCCGCCGCCACTCGCGCGTCCTTCGTCCATGATCGCGAGGATGCGCGCGAGCTCAGACGCGAAGGCTTCGCGGAACTGTGCGCCGGTGAGGAACCTGGCGTCGTGCAGGCGACGCAGCGCCACGAGCGTGCTTACCTTGAACTCGCGGGCGAGCTGCTCGAGCGCTTCAGTAACCGCGTTCGGGTCCAGGGTGTAATTCTCAAGCCAGGCTGCGGGCAAGAGGAACTCAGCCGCGACCTCGTTGCACCACCGCTCGATCGTGTTAGTGGAGGTCGTCACCATGTCGGCGTCGGAGATCGCCGACTCGCCGAGCCAGATATGGACCAGCTCGTGCGCGAGCGTGAAGATCTGCGCCGCCTTGGTATCCGCACCGTTGACGAAGATCACGGGGGCATGAGCGTCAGTCAACGCGAACCCGCGGAACTCCTTTGGGTCGAGCTTGCGGTGCGTGTTGTTGCCGACAACCCCGTTGACCATCACAAGCACGCCATTGCGGTCCGCCTCCTCGACAAGGAGCCGGAATGCCTCGCTCCAGCTACTCCCGCGCTCGTTCGGCGCGAACCGGAGCACCGGCCGCATCTGCTTTGCCGCCTCGATGACATCCGATCCCGCGGTCAGCGTCCCGACGAACGGTACGGGGTCCGCCCGCGTCAAACGCGCGTAGTCGCGGTACCAGTCCTGCCGCTGCTGGCACTGATAGATCGTGTCCAAGAGGTTTGGGCTCGCACTGGCGATCTCGGCATCCCCAATCGTGCGGAAGTCCGGGATAGGCAGCGGCTCTTCTGGCGGCGTTTGCAGGAACAGGTAGCCGACCGGCGTGTGCGTCGCCGAGGCGAACTTCTCCAACTGCTTGAGCGTCGGCTGCCTTTCGCCGCCCTCCCAGGCCGACAGCGCTGGAAAGCGCGCGAAGAGGTCAGCCGGGGCCAGTCCAGAACGCTCTCTTGCCCAGGTGAGCATCTCCGCACGGACGGGGACCCGCACCGTCATGGCCGACACCCGCGCGTAGACGAGCCGCTTGCGAGAGAACCACTGGACCGAAAAGGAATCACTCGCAACACAGTCTGATCATACGAGAAGGTCCCGCGGCCAAATCGCGGGCAACGGTTCGCTCACCAGCGCTCGTGGTGGACATGACCGGCGAAGCTACTCAGGCGCCGCGACGAAACTCTCGGTCGCGGTACGCAAAGCCCGGGTTCTCGGGGCGCAGCGCCCAAAACGTGGCGTGATCGCGATCAGGTGGGCGTGACGGGCTGTTCTAAGGCAAAGATGAAGAGGCAGCTGCCGGCCACCGCCGAACTAGCCGGAGCCGGGGGAGACGGGCACGCGCTCGTCGCCGAAGACCGCAGTGATCTCGAGGTGACCGCCGAGCGCTTCGATGTAGTCGCGCAGGGTGGAGAGGTAGATCTCGCTGCGGCCCTCCAGGCGGGACACATTGCCCTGGGTGATTCCGAGTGCCGCGGCGAGCTCCACCTGGGTGGTGCCCCGCAGGTTGCGCAGCTCGGCGAGCTTGACGGCGTCTTCCATCGCGCGCCGGTACTCGGCGACTCGGGCAACCCGCTCCGGATCGCGCCGG
>DASXIB010000004.1:0-1501 GCA_036498245.1 Solirubrobacteraceae bacterium | reverse complement strand
GGGCTGATCGAGCCAAAGCGCTCGCCCAAGGGGACGCGCCTCTATTCCCAGGATGACGTCGAGCGCCTCCGTCGGATCCAGGAAATGACGGCAGAGCTGGGGATGAATCTCGCGGGGGTCGAGCGCGTCTTCGAGCTCGAGGACCAACTCGGGACGATGGCCCGGAAGGTGGCGGGGCTCGAGCGCAGGGCGCAGGAGCTGAAGGCAGAGGTCGAGCGGCTCGAAGCGCTGCGCCGGGAGCTGCGGGCCGAGATCGTGCCCTATGACGGCGGCGGCGAGCTGGTGCGAAGCGCCGACCTGAAGAGCTTCAGGGTGCGCCTGCATCGAACAGGCCGCCGTACCGACCGCGCCTGATGGCGCTATCGCGCAACCTCGAGCCAGCGGCTCCGCGGGGCGGAATCGCTTGGCACTAGTCACTTTTTCTGCCATAATCTAAGTCAGTAAGACTTAGATTTCTGAACCCAAGGAACACGACTTCAATGCAACCAGACCGCTTTACGATCAAGTCCCAGGAGGCGCTCGCGGCCGCGCAGCGGCTCGCTGACGAGCGCCGCAATCCGCAGACGATGCCCGAGCACCTGCTCGCCGTTCTGCTCGAGCAGGACGCAGGCGTGGTCGTTCCGGTGCTGCGCAAGCTCGGCGTCGACCCGGCGGCAGTGCGCCAGTCGCTTGCCCCGGCGCTCGACGCCCTACCGACGCTCGACGCAAGCACGGGCGCGTCCGAGTCGGCGGGCGGGTCCAGCGAGCTCTCTCAGGTGCTTCGCGACGCCGAGAAGGAGATGCGCGACCTGAAGGACGAGTACCTGTCGACCGAGCACCTGCTGCTCGCGCTCTCGAAGCATCCGGGCAAGGCAGGCGACGCCCTGCGCGCGAACGGCGCCGCACACGACGAGCTGCTCAAGGCACTCGAGGAGGTGCGCGGTTCGCACCGGGTGACCGACCAGAACCCGGAGGACAAGTTTCAGGCGCTGGAGCGCTTCGGCCGCGACCTGACGGAGGCAGCCGCCCAGGGGCAGCTCGACCCCGTGATCGGCCGCGACGACGAAATCCGGCGGGTCATCCAAGTTCTCTCGCGACGAACCAAGAACAATCCGGTACTGATCGGCGAGCCCGGCGTCGGCAAGACGGCCATCGTCGAGGGCCTCGCGCAGCGCATCGTCTCCGGTGACGTGCCGGAGAGCCTGCGGGACCGCCGGCTGGTGGCGCTCGACCTCGGCGCGATGGTCGCCGGCTCGAAGTACCGAGGTGAATTCGAGGACCGGCTGAAGGCCGTCCTGAAGGAGATCGCCGACGCGCACGGGCAGGTCGTCGTCTTCATCGATGAGCTGCACACGATCGTTGGCGCGGGCGCCGCCGAAGGGGCAATAGACGCCGGCAACATGCTGAAGCCGATGCTCGCCCGAGGAGAGCTGCGCGCGGTCGGCGCTACGACGTTGGACGAGTACCGCAAGCACATCGAGAAGGACGCCGCCCTGGAGCGGCGCTTCCAGCCGGTGTACGT
>DASXIB010000003.1:0-18910 GCA_036498245.1 Solirubrobacteraceae bacterium | reverse complement strand
CCCTTGCCCTCGTCGCCCCACTGGGCGCCCACTATCACGATGCCTGGCATAACCGGGTTCAGTCTACGGAGCGCCGAGTCAGGCCGAGTGAGCGTGGGCGTGGAACTCGCGCCGCTTGTCCTCACCGTAGAGGGGTAGGGGATCGCCACAGATCTCAACCAGGCGGGAAACGATGCGCCTGCCCACCTGCTCACTCGCCTCGTCGGTTACGAACTCCCTGGTCTGACCATTTCCAGAGGTCAATACACGCCTGCCCATCTGCTCGCTGAGGTCGTCTGGCATCAGGTTGGTCGTGGCGATGATCGCCCGCCCCGCCTGATAGCGGGCATCCACGATCGAGTAGAGCTGCTCGAGCCTCCACGGCGTCGTGTGCTGTGCGCCAAGATCGTCGATGTGGAGCAGGTCGACCGACGACAGGCGGTCGAGGAGATCGAGGAGGCTGTTGTCCGTGCCGATCTCGTCGTGAATCAGGTTAAGCAGCCTGGGCAGCGAGTAGATCGCCACCGAGCGCCCGGCGTCGCGCGCCGCCTTGGAGACGATCATCGCGAGCGTCGTCTTGCCGGTCCCCACGTCTCCCACCAGCCACAGTCCACGACCCTCGTCCAGGCGCGAGTCGAGGCTGCGCACATAGCGGCGGACCTCGGAGACCACCGGCTCGGGCATGCCCGGGACCGGGGGACGATCGAAGGAGACTCCGCTGTACTTGTTCGGGATGCGCCCCTCGAGGCTGGCCGCTCTCCTCGCCGCGATGCGGCCCGGACGGCAACTGCAATCAGACGCGGTATTCGTGGCCTCGTCGATCAGGAAGCCGGTTCCGTCGCACAAGTCGTGGGGGCAGGGCGCGGCGCTCACGGTGTGTACCGCTCACCGGCGTAGTTCATGAACTTCGGGTACTCCTTCTGGAAGGTCAGCGTGACTTTGCCCACCGCTCCGTTCCTATGCTTGGCGATGATCAGATCCGCCTCGCCCGGCCGCTCTGAGTCCTCGTTGTAGTACTCGTCGCGATAGATGAACATCACCAGGTCGGAGTCCTGCTCGAGGTTCCCGCTCTCGCGCAGATCTGAGAGCTGGGGCTTCTTGTCCGGACGCTGCTCCACGGCGCGGCTGAGCTGCGACAGTGCGATCACCGGCACTCCGAGCTCGCGCGCCAGGATCTTCAGGCCACGGCTCAGCTCGCCCACGGCTGTCACGCGACTGTCGTAGCGGCTGTCAGTTCGCATCAGCTGCAGGTAGTCGATGATGATCAGCCCCAGCCCCCCCTCGCATTGACTGTGCAGGCGGCGGGCCTTCGCGCGGATCTCGAGCATCCCCACGTCGCTTGAATCGTCTACCCACAGCGGCGCGTTCGCCAGGCGCTGGCTGGCGCTGAGGATCTTTGGCCAGCGCTGCTCGGCGACGCGCCCCTTGCGCAGCTCCTCGCCCTTGATCCGCGCTTGCGAGGCGACGAACCGCTGGGCCAGCTCGGCCTCCGCCATCTCCAGCGAGAACAGCGCCACCGGCTTTTTGTGCTCGACCGCGGCGTTCTCGGCGATGTTGCACACGAGCGCGCTCTTTCCCATCGCCGGGCGAGCGGCCACGATGATCAGGTTCCCCGGCTGAAAGCCGCCCGTGATCTCGTCAAGATCCTTGAAGCCCGAGGGAGTGCCGGTCAGCGAGGTGCCTTCGATCGACAGTCTGTGCAGCTTGTCGAGCTCTGAGTGCAGCACCTCCCCGATCGCCTGGAAGTCCTGTTGACGGTCGTCACGTGCTACCTCCAGCATCGCCTTCTCCGCCTGCTCGACCAGCTCGCGCGGCCCAGCGTCATGGCCGAGCACGCTCTCCTGGATCTCATACGAGGCTTTCAACAGTCGCCTCAGCAGGGCGTTCTCGCGCACGATCTGCGCGTATCTCCGCGCGTGGCCGGCGGCTGGCACGACACCAGTCAGCCCGTCCACGGTCGCGCTGCCGCCGATCTCCTCGAGCTTGCCCGTCTGGCGCAGCCGATCGGTGACCGTCAGCACGTCCACCGGCTCTGACTCGTTGTAGAGGGCCAGCATCGCCTCGTAGATCGCCCCGTGGCGCTCCCGATAGAAGTCTTCTGGCCGCAGACCCTCCTCGATCACAAGGGCATACAGCGAGCGATCCGAGAGCAGGATCGCTCCCAGCACCGATTGCTCGGCGTCGAGATTGTGGGGCGGGGCGATCGCCCCGCCCTGGGCGCGCGGAGCACCGTTGACTGCGGCTATGGCCATGAGCTTGCGCGAGTCTAGGGCCGTCCCTGCATCGGCCAGGGTGGCCACTCCGCTATCTGGGAGGAAATCCCGCACGAACACATGTTCGCAACAGGAGCGGCGGCAGGGACCGCTATTTCTTGGCGACGACCATCACTCGGCACGGGGAGGGCGGGCCCGCCCCGTAGACCCTCCCCGGGGTAGGGTCATTTCTTGGCGACGACCATCGTCTTGATCGTGGCGGTCACGTTCTCGACCACCTCGACCACGACCATGTAGGTGCCGACGTTCTTGATCGGCTCAGGCATGTGCACGTTGCGTTTGTCCACTTTCAAGCCGCGTGCTTCCCGAATCGCCGTGGCGATGTCCTGGGCGGTCACCGACCCGAACAGTCGCCCGTCCGCGCCGGCCTGCTGGGGGATCGTGAGCACGGTCCGGTTCAGCAGGTTCACGTTCTCCTGGGCTTTCTCCACCGCATTTCGCGCCGCCCGCTCGGCGGCCTCCTGGCGCTGGCGGATCGCTTCGATCGCTCCTCTGGTCGCCGGCTGGGCGAGTCGGCGAGGGATCAGGAAGTTGCGTAGGTAACCCTTCGAGACGTCGATCACCTTGCCCTGCTCGCCGAGTGCCTCGACGTCCTGGAGGAGGATAGCTTCGGGCATAAGCGCCTACCGGTCGCGGTCGCCGCGTTCCCGACGCGGACTGTCCTCACGGCCGCCCTCGTTCACGTATGGCAGCAGTGCCAGCTCCCGCGCGCGCTTGACCGCTCGCGCGATCTGCACCTGGTGGCGCCGGCACGAGCCCGTGATCCGGCGCGAGCGGATCTTGCCCTTCTCGGAGATGAACTTCTTCAGCGAGGCCACGTCCTTGTAGTCGACCTGCTCGATCTTGTCGCGGCAGTGCTGGCACGGCTTGCGCCGGCCGCTCCCGGGACCGCCCTTCTTGTCCCGACGGCGAACCGGCTTGCCGCGACCGCGCGCTTTGGCCATCAGTGCCCTCCGCTGTGGGGACGGACGCTATTCGTCATGTTTGCGGAAGAAGACACGAAGACCTCGCTGTGCTGGGTTTGGGACGTGGCTGACTAGAACGGAATGTCGTCGTCGCCGGATCCGCCGGCGACAGGTGCGGGCTGGAAGTCCCGCTCGTCGACCGGGACGTCGCTGCCCTTCGCGGCTCCGTTGCCCGTGAATCCTCCGCCGGAGTTACCACCACCGCCGTCATCGCGCGAGCCCAGGAACTGCACCGAGTCGGCAATGATATCGGTTGCCTGACGCTTTGTCCCGTCCTGGGCCTCCCACTCCCGCCACTCGAGCCGTCCGTCGATCGCCACCGGGCGTCCCTTCGACAGGTAGCGGGCGGCATTCTCGCCCTGCGCGCCCCATACGGTGACGTTGAAGTAGTTGGGCTTGTCCTCCCACTCGCCGGTGCTCCCGTTCTTGCGCCGCGTATTGCATGCGATGCGCAGGCTGCACACGGACATGCCGCTCGGCAGCGAGCGCAGCTCGGGATCGGCGGTCAGGTTTCCGGTCATCACGATCCGGTTGATGTTGGTGGCGGCCATGGCCAGTTCCTTTCGGCTTGTTTCCCCGCCCCGGCGGGGCTCGTCGGGTGCTTCGCCAGATCGGGCTTCCGATCGGCGCTTCGAGTCTAGACCCGCCTTCGGGCGCGACGATGGCGCAAGCTCCCATGACCACGCTCGTTGCGGGTTTCCGCTCCGTCAACGCCTGGCGATCGACAGCGACGCCGGGCCTTCCGCATATGTCCCCGTCGTCTAGGACTCGACTCTGCTCGTGCGGGGGGAGGTGCCGAACACCTCGTCCCAATACGGAGCGCTGATCCCGAAGCCGCGTGTGCCGTCCTGGAAGTGGTGGCGCATGTGCCGCTCGCGCAGCATCCTTCCCAATGGACCTCGCGGGCGGAAATGATGCAGGTAGTAATGGATCATGTCGTACGCCAGGTAGCCCACGAAGAACCCCGCGCCGAGCCCTGGCGCATAGTGCTTTCCAAACGCCAGATACAGCAGTCCGAACACGGCTGCCCCCAACGGCACGCTCACCGCCGGTGGCATCACCAGCCGCAGGGGATCGTTCGGGTGGTCGTGGTGCACGCCGTGGATGATCCAGTGCATCCGCGCGCCGAGACCCTGCTCGGGCTCGAAGTGGAACACGATCCGATGCAGCCAATACTCGAACAGCGTCCACAGCGCATATCCACCGAGCGCGAGACCGAGCGAGACCGGCACGCTCTCGCTCGACAGTCCCCATGCGCCCAGCACGACGATCCCCGGCACGAAGATGATCACCGGCACCGCCGGATGCACACGTGAAAGAGCGTCCAACAGCTTCGAGTCGAACATCGGCGGTGAGGCGCGCAGAACCTCGGTCCTGCTGGTCGAGCGCTGATCGGTCATGTCCTCGGCCCAAGCCATATGAGGGATTTTATTACCCTTCTCGCCGCGCGCCCAACCGCCGTAGGCGGGCTAGGCGGGCTCGCCGAGCGCGACCTCGGCGACGGGCTCCGCAGGCGCCGCCTCCGCTGTCGGTGGCTCCGCCTCGACGCGCCGAGCGCTGGCCGTGTCTGGCGGCTCCGGCGTGCCCGGTGCCAGCTTCACGATCCGGAAACGCATGATCCCGTCAGTGATCCTCAGTGTCCGGTCAAGGCTCCTCAGCAGCTCCGGCGTGCTCGCGTGGAACTGCAGCAGGTGGTACTCGGCCGTGGTCTTGCGATCGATCGGGTAGGTCAATATCCGGTCGCCCCACCGGTCGTAGCGCACCAGCTCTCCCTGCGCCTCGATCGCCGTACGCGTGTCCGCGACGATCTTCGTGCGCGTCTCCTCCTCGACCTGTGGGTCGAGTAGCAGCACGAGATCGTATGTCGGTGCGGGCAGGGTCATCGGCAGAGCCCTCAGAAGGGCGGGCGCCGATGATAGCGGCTCGCCTCGAGCATCAGCCGCTGCGACCCTTCGCGCGGATATCCGCCAACTGCTCGTCGATCCAATCCCCCGGGTCGCGCGAGGTCACGATCTCCACCAGCCCGTTCGCGCGCCGCTCGCGCTCTGCCCCGTCCATCGTCAGCGCCGCGTAGATCGAGTTCGCAAGCTCCTGGATGTCGAACGGGTTCACCGACAGCGCGTACTCGCCCAACTCCTCGTGCGCGCCCGTGTTCTCCGAGAGGATCGACACTCCCTCGCGCTCGTTCACGAGTGGCCCCTCCTTGGCCACCAGGTTCATGCCGTCGAACATCGCGTTCACCAGCAGCACGTCGTAGTGCTTGTACGCCGCCATCGCCTCCTCGAGGTCGTCGCGCAGCTTCAGCTGTATCGGCATCCAATCCGGCGTTCCGTGCCGGTGGTTGACCAACGCCACCAGCGCCTCGATCCGGTCCAGGTACTCGGCATACTGCGGCACGTCGGTCCGTGAGGGCATCATCTGGGCGATGAACGTCACCCGCTCGGAGAACTCCGGGTGCTCCTCCAGGAACAGGTCGAACGCCGAGAAGCCCCTCAGCACGTTCTTGCTCAGGTCGGCCCTGTCGACGCGCAGGATCAGGAAGTCCCGGCGCCTGCGCAGCAGCTCGTCCTCGAACTGTCCCACCCGCTCGCTCTGTGCGACCTGCCGCGTGGCCCTGTGGTCGATCGGCAGCGGATAGGCCCTCACCCACACCTCGCGCTCCCTGAAGTGCACCACGCCGCGCTCGAAGTCCACCTCGAGATCCATCAGGTCGCGGCAGCACTGCAGGAAGTTGCGCCTGTACGAGCGCGTGTGGAAGCCGATGATGTCGTTCGCCAAGAGGCCCGTGTAGATCTCCTCGCGGATGCGCGTAGGCAGCACGCGCCACGCGTCCGATTGTGTCCACGGTATGTGCACGAAGTGGTGCAGGAAGACGTCCGGCCGCGCGCGCCTGACCAGGTCTGGCAGCGTGTACAGGTGGTAGTCGTGGACCATCACCACCGGCTCCTCGACGCCATCCAGCTCCTCCACCACGGCTCGAGCGAGATCTTCGTTGACGGCGTTGTAGCCGAACTCGAACGCCTCGATCTCCTCTCGCCTGATGTCCGGTGCGTTCGACAGATCCCACAGGTAGTGCTGGATGAACCACAGCATCGGGTTGGCGAACACGTTGTAGAAGCGGTCGTAGGTGTCCGCATCGCTTACCACCAGCCGCACGCGGAACTCGCCTCCGGCGGGCGAACGTACGGCGAACGCGCGGCCGCTGTTGCTGTGCGAGACCTCGGCGTCGTACTCTGACATCGCCGAGGCGATCCAGATCGCGTCCCGATGCGACGCCAGCCCGGTGAGTGCCGTCACCAGTCCTCCTGAGCCGCGCTGGACCTCTCCGCCCGCGTGGAACGTGACAGGGCCGCGGTTTGAGACCAGCACCAGCGGAGTCCGCTGCGCCGGCTCGCCGCTCATGACTCTCGCAGCTCGTTGAAGATCTTCAGGTAGTCGCGTAGGTAGCGCGGCGTCAGAAAGTGCGTACGCACATGCTCCTTGCCGCGTCTGCCCAGCACCTTGCCCAGTCCGGGATCGCGCAGGATCTCCACAGTGCGCGTGGCGCACTGTTCGACGCTTGACACGAGATAGCCGGTGACTTCGTCCTCGATCTGCAGCGGTATGCCGCCGACGTTCCCTCCGATGAACGGCCGCGCCTTCCAGAGCGCCTCCGAGACGGTCAGTCCGAAGCCCTCGCGCGTGGACTTCTGGATCAGCACGTCGGAGTGTGACTGGAAGGCGTTGACCTCGATCGCGCCGACGTTGTTGAAGTTGTTGAGGATGTGTATGTCTTTGTCGCCGTCCGCGTGGGCGATCGTCGCGTTGAAGAAGTCCCACCCCTCCGGGTCATCCGAGGCCATCGACCCCACGAGCGCCAACTGCACCTGCGGGAGCGTCTCCTTGACGATGCGATAGGCGTCGATTACGCCTAGCGGGTCCTTCCAGGGATCGAAGCGCGAGACCTGGCACATCAGCGGTCGGTCGACGTCGATCCCGAATTGCCCGCACACAAAGGCCCCGTCCTCGGGCGAGAGCGCCATGTTCTTCGGTGTCAACGGGTCGATCGCCGGCGGCACGACGTTGACCCTGCCATTCATTCCGGGGGGGACATAGTCGCGCATGTGGAACAGAGTCTCCGGATAGTCGGCGATGTAAGGCAAAAGCTTGGTGATCGTCTGCGGGTTTGGGGTCGACAGGTCGATGTGACACCGCCATACCCACCCCTTCGCCTTCTCCGGGACGAGCCCGTAGAGCGCCGCCGGCTGGGGGTCGTGGACCAGGCACACGTCCCATCCACCCGAGAGCTCGCGGGCGTTCATCTCGTTGTACTGCCGCCAGGTCGCCCACTGCTCCTCGTCGAGGTCCTGGGGCGCGCCCTGCAGCGCGTTGTGCATCAGCTTCGTCGCGTTGAAGAACTCCTCGCGGCCGTAGATCACCTGCCACTCGCACTCGAGCCCCACGTCCCGCATCAGCGGCACCAGCGTGTACAGGATCTCCGAGACGCCGCCCCCGAACGCGGTCGCCGAGATGTGCACGACCCGCTGGCCCTTCAGCGGCTCGGCCAGCTCGCGGATCTCCTCGATCAGCTCCCGTCCGCAGATATGCGTGTAGTCGGCAAGCGTCTTCGATGCGACGGCGACGGGCTGGAGCACGCGCCCGCACGATAGCCGAAGGCGCGGGGGACCGGGGGCCGAACTATCGTCTACCCGGATGCTCAACCTGCGCCTCTACCGCGCGGCTTTCCTGCCTTTCGTATTCGCCCTGGCGATCGCGGCGTTCTCCCTGACAGGTACTCCTCGCGGATTCACCTCGACGCTCGCTCCCGACGCGTTCGACGGTTCGCGGGCCTTCGCGGATCTCAACAGGTGGGCGGCCGAATTTCCCACCCGGCGCCCCGGCGGTCCGGGCGACGAGGCTCTGGCGAACCGCATATCCCACGAACTCGACGCGCTCGGCGGAGCCGCCGGCGGGGGCTTCTCGGTGCGCTCACGCCGGTTCGAAGCCCAAACGATTGACGGACGACGATCGCTTACGATGGTGATCGCCCAGCGGCCGGGCTCCACCGGCGCCCCGCCGATCGTGCTCCTCGCCCATCGCGACGCCGCCGGGCGTGACGCGCGGGCGGAGCTGTCGGGCACGGCTGCACTGCTCGAGCTGGCCCGCGTATTCGCTGCCCGGGAGACCCAGCGTGCGATCATCCTCGTCTCGACCAGCGGCGGCAGCGGTGGCGACGCGGGTGCGGCCGACTTCGCGGCCCACGCGTCGCCGGCCGACGCTGTGATCGTCCTCGGCGACCTGGCCGGCACACGTAAGCGAGAGCCTCTCGTCGTGCCCTTCTCCGACGGCTTCGGCTCCGCTCCCGCACAACTGCAGCGCACGGTCTCGGATGCGCTCGGCCAGGAGGCCGGTGTCGCCGCGGGCGCCCCGAGCACGGCCGGCCAGCTGGCGCACTTGACCCTTCCTTTCGCGACCGGCGAGCAGGGTGTGCTCGACGCAGGCGGCCTGCCTGCGGTGCTGGTCCAAGCCAGTGGCGAACTCGGACCCTCGCCAGGGCAAAGCATCAGCGCGAGTCGGCTGGAAGGCTTCGGTCGTGCCGTACTGAGCGCGGTCGACGCCCTCGATGTGAGCCCCGACGTCGACCCCGCCAGGCAGACGGGTCTCGTCATCCAGCACAAGACGGTCCCCGTCTGGGCAGTGCGCCTACTGGTCCTCGCACTGCTGTTGCCGCCGCTGGTCGTTCTCGCCGACGGTCTTGCCCGCCTGCGCCGCCGCCGCGAGCGCGTGGGGCGCTGGCTTCCCTGGACGCTGGCCTGCTCGCTGCCGTTCTTTCTTGCCGTGATGTTCGCGCGCCTGCTCGCTTGGTCGGGTCTGCTGGGGGTGGCGCCCGCCGTGCCGGTTCTCCCGCGCGCCCTCCCGTTCGACGCCACCGCCGCGACGACCGTGATGGCGGTCGCGCTGGTGCTCATCCTTGCTTGGCTGGCATGGCCCTTGCTGGTGCGCCGGCTCGGCGCGGACGTGCGCCCGAACGCCGATGGCGCCGGTCTCGTCGCGCTGTTCGTCCTGCTCGCCGTCTGCACGGTCGTGTGCGTGGCCAACCCCTTTGCCGCGCTGCTGCTCCTGCCTGCCGTACATCTGTATCTGCTCATCGTCTCCCCCGAGCTTCGCCCCCGCCCGCCCGCGGGTCTCGCAATCGTCGTGCTGGCGCTCGTTCCTCTGGGGCTGCTGATCGTCTTCGACGCCCACCGGTTCGGGATGGGACCGGGCGAGGTCGCCTGGACGGCGGTTCTTTTGGCCGCCGGCGGGCACGTCGGCGTGCTTGCGGCTGCGCTGTGGAGCCTCGCCCTCGGCGTGGTCGCCGCGATCCTCGCGGTCGCGCTGACCGTGCCGGCGGCCCTGGCCGGCCCTGACTCGCAGGAGCGCGAGGAGATCGTGATCCGCGGTCCACTGTCCTACGCGGGACCCGGATCGCTCGGTGGGACCGAGTCGGCTATGCGACGATAAGAGACGCATGTCGGAGATCCCCCTCCCGCTCAGATCGCCCAGCCGGCAAGCCACTCTCCCGCAGCGACCGCCACGCTGCCGATCGGGACGCTCTCGGCGCGCGTGGCGCATCCTGTCCGTGCTCCTGATCCTCGTGGGGGCACTCGTGTTGATAGACGCCGGGGTCACGCTCGTATGGCAGGAGCCGATCTCCGCGATCTACGCCAAGCTCAGGCAAGATCACCTGAGCGGCGCCCTTGTGAAGGTTGAACGAGCCGCCCTCACACCGCACGAGCGACGCGCGCTCGCAAGCCTCTCCGACGAGCACGCGCGCATCGCTTTCCTCGCCCGCGAGCTCCAGCATGGCGCCGCCGCGGGCAGCGCGGTGGGACGCATCCGCATACCGCGCATCGGCGCGAGCTTCGTCGTGGTCAAGGGTACTGGCGCCTCCGAATTGAAGGGCGGCCCCGGGATCTTCTCCGGAACGGGCTTTCCCGGTAGCGCCGAAACGACTGCGATCGCCGGACACCGGACCACCTATCTGGCGCCCTTCCGGCATATCGACGCGCTCCGCGCCGGCAGTCGGATCATGCTCGAGATGCCCTATGCGCACTTCACCTACGTCGTGATCGGCCAGCGGGTGGTGGCTCCGACGGACGTCAGCGCCGCGCTCGCCAAGGTCGGCTATAACAGGCTCGTACTGTCCGCCTGTACTCCTTTGTTCAGCGCGGCCCAACGGCTGCTCGTGTTCGCCCACTTGGCCCGCACTGTGCCTGTGGGCGCTGCGCGGCGTCTGCCCTCCGGCGCCCTCGCAAGGCCGATCGAAGCGCCCGGGGCCCATCCGCGCCGGCGCGCCCCCCTACCAGCTGTGCTCGAACCCCTGAAGCCGCCGCTCCCGCCCGCGGTGTCTTAGCGAGGCCCCCGGCGGTCCGTCCGTGACGCGTCCGATCCACGTGAGCCCCACGTCGACCACCGCCGCCGCCTCGGCGTCGCGCGGCGCGACGCACACGCACAGCTCGTAATCTTCGCCTGCCGTAGCCGCCTGCTCCCATCCCACCACGTCCTCCCCAAGCGGCAGCTTCTCGAGCTCTATCTCCAGGCACACGCCGCTGCTCTCGCCGATGTGCCGTGCGTCGGCGGCGAGCCCATCGGAGAGGTCGATCATCGCGTGCGCGCCGCCTCGCGCGAGCACGCGACCCTCCTCCAGCCGCGGGATCGGACGGCTCGGCCTCCCGCCCAGCTTGCCCGTCACTCCGACCAGGTCCCCTGCTCGCGCGCCATCGCGGCCGACGAGCTCACTCTCGGCGTCCGCCCAGCCGACGACCGTCACGCACGCCGTCAGCACCGGCGCCGCGACGACGTCGCCACCCACCAGCTCGGTCCCCGCGCGGGAGGCGAGCTCCAGGGCGCCGCGCATCAGCTCGAGCGCGCGCTCCTCACCGGCGCGCGGAGAGACGCCTAGCGCTATGTATGCCTCACCCGGCTTTGCGCCCATCGCCGCCAGATCGGACAGTGCCCCAGCCAGCGCGCGCCAACCGACATCGAAGGGACTGCTCGAGCCGTCGTCCAGGCGAAAGTGCACGTCCTCGACCATCGCGTCCACGGACGTCACACACAGCCTTCCCCCCGCGCGCACCACCGCGGCGTCATCACCCACCCCGCGCACGATCCGCCCGCCGCCCGCCGGTAGCGCCGCGGTGATCGAATCGATCAGAGAGCGCTCAGCGATCGGGTGCTCCGCCCTGCCGCCGAGTGAGCTCAGCGATGCCTGTAGACGATTCGTGCGCGGTCGAGATCGTACGGCGAGAGCTCGCAGCGAACGCGATCGCCAGGCAGGATGCGGATCCGGAAGCGGCGCATCTTCCCGGCCACGTGCCCGAGCACGACGTGGTCGTTATCCAGCTTCACCCGGAACATCGCGTTCGGCAGGGCCTCGATCACCTCGCCCTCGAATTCGACCTTGTCTTCCTTTGCCACGAACCTAACCTACCAGCGCATGGCTCGTGAAGGTCACTGGACGGGCTGCCCCATGGATCACCAAGGCGAGTGCGGCCCCTGACTCGAGTGTCACGGGGCCCGGGTCTCAAGCCGTCGCTAGCCGGGACCGGCTCCGCCGGTCCCTTTAACCGTGTGCCCCGCACCCGGCACAGGCTGTTCGGGACTGCTCGGTGCCTTCGCCCTGGGGCTGGGAGCTTCGGCTTCCCTTGGCGCTTCTCCGCCGCCGTTGTGATGTTCGCCGCCGCCTTTCTTGCCATTGCCTCCTTTGCTCCCCCGGGAGCCCCCGGTGCCGCGAGGCGTGCCCTTGGTCGTGCTTTCGCCGTTGCCCGAGCTGCCCTGGTTTGATTCCGACTGTCCGGTCGTGGCGAATTTTCCGAAGAAAGATTGGTAGGACAGCGACTGACTCGGCGAGGGGAACTGCTCACACGTCTTGCCTTCCAGCACCGAGGACATGTACGCGTGCCAGATTTCCGCCGGCAGATAACCACCCTGCTGAGGTTGCCCGTGAACGCTGGTCATCGACACCCGTTTGTTCGGATAGCCCATCCACACGGCAGTCGAGTAGTTGGGCGTGTAGCCGTCTAGCCAGGCGTCGACCAGTTCGCTTGTCGTCCCTGTCTTGGCCGCCGTCGGGCAGGAAACGGCCGAGCGGGTCGCCGTGCCGCTCTGAACATTCTGCTCGAGGATCTTCGTCTCCGCGGCCGCCACCGCTTCGCTCAGCACCCTCACGCGGCGGGGCTTGCCCCAATTGGTGTCCACGTGGCCGTTGGGAAAGACGACCTTCGTGATCGCGATCGGGGTGTTCCGCAGGCCGCCGTCGGCGAGCGTCGCATACACGTTGGCCATCTCCAGCGGCGTAACTCCCAACGTCAGTCCACCGAGCGCCTCGGCCGCATAGCTGTGCAGAGGGCTCACGACCCCCATCTTGCGGGCGGTTTCGGTGACGGTCTTCTCGCCCAGATCGGCGGCGAGCTGTGCATATACGGTGTTGTCCGATTTCAGTGTCGCGTCGACGAGGTTGATCGACTTGTCGATCGACGTGTTCTCGAACGTTTTCACTTCATAGGTCGGATAGCCCGGCAACCAGCCCGGCTGGAGCGTGTGTGACAGATAGTAAGTGCTGCTCGGGTCGATTCCCCGCGACAGCGCGTCGGCGAGCACGATCGCCTTGAACGTCGAGCCTGGCTGACGGTGTCCCTGAGATGCGAGGTTGTACTGAGACTTGTCATAGCTCTGGGACTCCGCCATCGCCTCGATCTCGCCGTTGGCGGGGTTGATCGTGACGATCGCCGACGCCGGGTCGCCCGGCTGGTTGAGCACTTCCGCGATCGCCTTGCGCGCGAGTCGCTGCATATTCAGGTCGATCGTCGTGTAAACCTTCAACCCGCCTTTCGCGACTGTGCTGCGGCCATAGCGATTGGACAGCTGCTGCCTTACGTATTCGAAGAAGAAGTTCTCTCGCCGCTGCGAGTAGTAGGTGCCGCGTCTTACGCCAAGAGCCGAATGCTCGGCAGCGGTCGCCTGCGCGACGCTGATGTAGTGCAGCTGAGCCATCTTCGCGAGCACCTGGTTGCGCCTCGTTCTCGCGGCCGAGCCGTCGCGGAACGGGTTGTACTGGGAGGGCGCCTGCGGCAGCCCGGCGAGCAGAGCTGCCTGTTGCAGGTTCAACTGCGTGGCGGGCTTGTCGAAGAAGATCCGCGCCGCGGCCTGCACTCCGATTGCGGTCTGCCCGCCGACGGTGCCATAGGGAACGCTGTTGAGATAGCTCGAGAGGATCGAGCGCTTGGTGTGGTGCTTCTCGTATTCGATCGCCAACTCCGCCTCGATGATCTTCTGCCTCAGCGTGCGCTGGTAGCCGCCCAGGTAGAGGTTGCGCACGAGCTGCATCGTGATCGTCGAGCCTCCCTGCAGCGCTGAGCCATGAGTGACGTCCTTGACCGCCGAGCGGAAGATGCCGGTGAGATCGACGCCGTCGTGTTTGTAGAAGCGCTGGTCCTCGATCGCCACCGTCGCATTTCTCAGGTTCGCCGGCATGTCTTTCCAGGAGATCGGACTGCGCAGGCTGTCCGCCTGGATGAACCCGAGCCGAGTCCCGTCGGCCGCGAGCACCTGCGAGGAGCCACCGCTCAGCAGCGGATGAAGCGTTGCGATCGCGGGAGCCGACTGGGTCACCGAGATCACATATCCGACCGCAGCGATCGTGCCCACGATCGACGCGCTCACGAGCACGCCGCCGATGATCAGCAGGATTCTGGTTGGCCCCTTGCGGTTGTGCCGCCGGCGGCGCTGTCGTGCTTGCCTGGACATCGCTTTACCGGTCGAGATTACCGTGCTTAGGTGTGGTTTCCTGCGGATTGCACCGAGCGACCTCTACCCTCGGTGCCAGCGCTATGAGCTCTGACACCGCGGACCCAGCCGTCCGGGCTGTGTGCCCGGCCATCGTCGACCCCGTCGGCGAACTGGTGGGGCCCTTCGACCTCCCGGCGAACGGAAGCCGCACGGCCGCGCCGCGTGCCGTACGCGCATGGTGGACCAGACTGCGCACCGATCCGGCGCGGATGGCGGCGATCCGCGACAGCTGGCGTGCGCTGTGGCTCTCTCGGGCGCTCGTGTGGACCGCCGGCGTAGGAACGCTGGTCACGTTCGGCTACGGGCCCGTGCGAAATGCCTTCAACCCCCCTGGCGTGACCAAGGGCTTCGGCTGGCTCGGCGATCTGCTCGCCGGCCCCGCGGCTCGCTGGGACGCGTCTTGGTACTTGGTTATCGCTCATTACGGCTACCGCCCTGACCTGGGCGTCTTCACCGCTTCTCGCACCGCCTTCTTTCCGCTCTACCCGCTGGGTCTGCGCGCGTTCTCAAGCCTCGGACTGCCCCCGGTGGCGGCAGGCGTGCTGCTCTCGCTGCTGGCGCTGGCGCTGGCGCTGTACGGCATCCACCGTCTCTCCGCCCTCGAGCTGAGCCATGACGACGCCGACGCCGACGCCGACACGGGCGCCGGTGCGCTGGGCAGCGCGGGAGGGACGGACGTCGCTCGCGTGGCTGTGATGGTCACTGCCTTCGCGCCGATGGCCTTCTTCTTCTCCGCCGTCTACTCCGAGTCGCTCTACCTCGCCCTGTCGGTAGGGGTCTTCTGGTGTGCCCGCCAGGGGCGCTGGGCGCTTGCCGGAATGCTGGGCGCGCTGGCGGTCGCCACTCGCAGTGCCGGCATCGTGCTCGCCCTCCCCGTGCTGGTTCTCTATCTGTATGGCCCGCGCGAGGATCGCGTCCCTGAGCTCCCCACGCCGAGCGGGCTCGTACGTGGCCTGCGTCCTCGCTACCGGCCGCGCCCGGATCTGCTGTGGCTGGCGCTGCTGCCGGCCGGCCTCGGTCTTTACATGACCTACCTCGCCCTCTCGGGCGGCGACGCCCTGCTGCCTTTCCACGCGCAGAGCGTCTGGTACAGGCACTTCGCAGGCCCATACCTCGGTGTGTGGGACGGGGTCAAGGCGGCCTTCGAGGGCGCTCGCCAGCTGCTCTCCTTCCAACGCCACCACGTGTACTTTCCGGCCGGCGGCAGCCCGTTCATAGAGGCCGGGCACAATTTGATCCTGCTCGCCTTCCTGCTGGCGGTGGTGCCGGCGGTCGTGGGCGTCCTGCGCCGCCTGCCGTTGGCCTACGGGATCTACGTGATCGCTGCGCTGGCGCTGCCGCTCTCCTACCCCGTCAAGCCCCAGCCGCTGATGTCGTTGCCGCGCTTCCTCGTCGTCCTGTTTCCTCTGAGCATCTGGCTGGCGGCGTGGCTGTCGGAGCGCCCGCGCGCACGCACGCCCGCGCTCGTCCTCTCTGCTCTGCTGATGGCGCTCTTTGTCGGCCAGTTCACCACCTGGCACTGGGTGGCCTAGCCATCATCCAGCAGAATGCTCGGCTCCTCCCTAAAGCCCATGATCCAGCCTCCGCTCGTGTCGGCAGGCGCCCCCCTGCCCCCGCCCTCCCGGCATGCCCCGACGACCGATTGGCCGCCGTGGACCGGGCCGGTGGCGCTCGTGGCCGGGCTCGTGCTGGCGGCGGCCGGCGGCCTGCTCGTGGATCTGCCCGCGCTGGCCTTTGGCGTGAACATCACCTCCTCGCACATCCCCCCGGGTCTGACGATCGCCGACACGACCGTTCAAGACGTCGCGTTCGTGCTCGCCGCGGTCATCTTCGCCCAGATGGGCGGCCGTGCGGTGTATGCCTGGCAGTTCGGCCTACGGCCCACTCGGCTGCGGCGAGCGGTCAAGCTGATGGCGCTCACGCTGGGCGCGTTCCTCCTCTTCAGTGTCATCTGGGGAGCCCTCTTCCATGCCGAAAAGGAGAAGCTCCTCGAACAGCTGGGGGTTGGCCAGAGCACGCTCCTGCTCCTGCTCAGCGCGGGCCTCACCTGCGTCGTGGCGCCGGTCTGCGAGGAGCTCCTGTTCCGCGGCTTCGTCTTCGCCGCTTTGAGCAACTGGAAAGGCCCCTGGCTCGCAGCCACGATCACCGGCCTGCTGTTCGGTGGGGTGCACGTAGGCTCAGCACCGGCCATCGACCTCGTGCCCCTCGCGGCGCTCGGATTTGGCCTGTGCATGGTCTACCGCTACACCGGCTCGCTCTATCCGTGCATTGCCGCCCACTCGCTGAACAACTCGCTCGCCTTCGGCAGCCTCGAGGGCTGGGGGTGGCAGATCCCCGTGCTGATGCTCGCCTCGCTCGCCGTCATCGCGCTGCTCGCTCTGACGTTTATGCGGTTGGGTGTGATCTCCACTGAGCCATCCCCCGAGTCCTTCGCCACCGGCGGAGATGCTTCGCTCGTCATCGCCCCCGGAGGATAGGATCGGTGCGATGAGCACACCGCGCTCTCTCCCCACGGTCCTCGCGACAGCTGCGCTGATTGGCCTCGGACTGCTTCTGCCGGGCTCCGCGACGGGCCAGGGCGGAGGTCTGACAACGGCCCCAGCCTCATCCGCGGCTCCCACTTCCACTCCCCCGCCGCCGTCCTCACCGCCGCTCCCGGAGGTCGTGCCGGGGCACGTCAAACTGGTGATTCAACACGCATTCGGCAACCCTCAGTTCGTGGTCGCAGGCGCTCGGATGGTGCTGCGAGGGATCGTCATCCCCTACGTCGCCGGACAGAAGGTGAAGGTGAGCTTCTACCGCGACGGTCGCAAGCTCGACGTGAAAACGGTCGCCGTGCTGGCGGTGGGCAATGGTGCCGGCCAGTTCCACCTCAGCTATTCGAGCGCAGGGCAGGGGCTGGTTCAAGCGACGGCCGTTCACTACGCGACCCCCCAGCAGGGCCAGTTCGCGGCCCGTTCGGCGAGCGTGCGCTTCATGCCGGTCAACCTCCACGGTGGCTCTCAGGGACCGGCGGTGCGTCTGCTGCAGTCAGAGCTGAACGTGCTCCACTACGCGGTGCCGCTGAACGGCGTCTTCGACGAAGCGACCGGCCGCGCCGTGACCGCCTACCGCAAGCTGGCCGGACTGGCGCGTGTGCCCTATACCGACGCTCATGTCTTCGCCGCGCTTCAGCGCGGCGTTGGAGGCTTCCACGTGCACTACCCCGGCGACGGTCGTCACGTCGAGGCCGACCTGACAAGACAGGTGCTCGCCGAGATCGAGCCGGCCGGCCATGTGGAAAGGATCTACATGATGAGCTCCGGCAAGCCCTCGACCCCCACCGTGATCGGACGCTTCCAGGTCTATTCCAAGACGCCCGGCACCAACGCCAAGGGCATGGTCGACTCCAACTACTTCATTCGTGGCTATGCGATTCATGGCTATGCCGAAGTGCCCCCCTATGCCGCCAGCCACGGCTGTCTGCGCGTGCCGATCCCCAATGCCGCATCGATCTACGCCTGGGTGCGCCTGGGCACCCAGGTGGACGTCTACAACGAGAGCGGAGGCGGCAGCAGCCACGTCCGCGGCAACGCGGGCCCGTAGCCGGGCATGGAGAAGTCTGACCGCGAGCAGCTCGTCGAGGAGCTGCGCGAGCACGCACTCGTGATCGGCGAGGTGACGCTCACGAGCGGCGCGCGGGCGGCCTACTACGTGGACGCCAAGCGCGCGATCCTGCGCCCATCCGGCTTCGCCGTATTGGGGCGGCTCGTCGCCGCCCAGGTGTCAGACTGGGAGAGCACGGCCGTCGGCGGCATGACGATGGGCGCCGACCCGGTCGCCTGCGCCGCCCTCGCCGGCGGCGCTTCCGTGAAGGCGTTCTTCGTTCGCAAAGACGCCAAGGCGCACGGTTTGCAGCGCCGCATCGAGGGGCCGCCGCTCGCGCCGGAGGATCGCTGTGTGGTCGTCGAGGACGTTGTCACCACCGGCGGCTCCACGCTTGCCGCGATCGCTGCGCTGCAGGACGCCGGGCAGCAGATCTGCGGCGTGATCAGCGTCCTCGATCGCCTCGCCGGCGGCGGTGAGGCGATCGAGCGAGCCGCGGGCGTCCCGTACGTCGCGCTTACCACAATCGACGACGTCTATCCGGATCGTCCCGATCGCCGGGACCACTGAGGTTCACGGGCGCCGAGACATGACGCCCACGCATAGCTCAGAGCCCATGGTGGTGCGCGACGCGCGCGCCGATGACGCTGCGCTGCTGATCGCCCTCTTCCGCGAGCTGGCCGAGTACGAGCACCTCGAGCACGAGCTGCGCGTCACCGAGGAGCGATTGACCCAAGCGCTGTTCGGCGAACGCCCCGCCGCCGCGGCGCTGATCGCCGAGCGGCCCCTCGACGATCGCATGGAGTCACTCGGCTACGCCCTGTTCTTCCCGACCTTCTCGAGCTTCTTGGGGTCCTCGGGGATCTGGCTCGAGGACCTCTTCGTGCGTCCCGCCCACCGTGGCCAGGGCGCCGGACGCGCACTGCTGGCAGCGGTTGCCGCCCGTGTGCGCGAGCGAGGCGGCGAGCGACTGGAGTGGGCGGCGCTCGACTGGAACGAGCTGGCCCTCGGCTTCTATCGTCGCCTTGGTGCGCGCACGTCGAGCGAGTGGATCAACCACCGTCTCGACGGCGAGGCACTCGCCCACATGGCCGAAGAGTCGTGACTCGCCCGCGGTGACAGCGCCGGTAGCCTTTCTCGCCAGACCCTCCGGTGGGTGCGCCCTCGTAGTCCAATGGATAAGACGACCGCCTCCTAAGCGGTAGATCCAGGTTCGACTCCTGGCGGGGGCATCGACACAAAGGCCCTGCTATTCGGTGGGTTTAAGGACGCTCGACCGCTCGTCTCAAGGGCGCTCAT
>DASXIB010000002.1:0-1862 GCA_036498245.1 Solirubrobacteraceae bacterium | reverse complement strand
GGTGACATGCGCTACTGAATCGCCTCGATGTTGACAAAGGTGCCGGTCGTGCCGACCGCTTTGGGCACCGTCATCGACAGGAAAAAGGTGGCTCGGCCCGTTTTCGCGGCAACATCAGAAATCAGGTCGGTGCGCACGTTCTCGATGATGTGGATGCCATTGTCGGTGATCAAGGTCTTGTGCACCGGGAAGGCTATGTCCTCCCGCTCGCCCGGGATCACCTCGACCGCCCAGGTATCGGCGCCCACCGCAACCACTTTCTGCGCTGCGAGCCACAGCGCCGCCGACTCGCTGATGCCGGGTTCGCCCTTGTTGTAGGCCGCGTTCTGAGCTGGCCACTGCTTGAACAGGTCACCCCAGCCGGTGTTGATGAACACCGCGTCGGCCTCGCGCAATGTCACGTTATACATCTTCAGCCCGGCCTGCAGATCGGCTTCGGTGATCAGCGAGCCCGCGTCGAGGCAGGGAGTCTTGCAGGCGGGGTTGGCCTTCAGCTTGCCGGCGGCCTGAAACACCTTCACCGCGTCGATGATGACGCCGCGCGTCGCGAAAGTCTTGATGTTCTCGAGACCAAGCCGCTTGAGATAGTTCTGGGTGACGTATTTTCCCATCGGCGTCTGGTTGTAGTAGCAGTCTTGGATGCCGATGTGGCCGAGGCCGTCGATATGCGTGCCGACATGGCTCTGGCTCAGGTAGGTGTCTTCCATGTAGCTGAGCTTGTTGTTGCCGTATTCTGCGCCCGGCATCGTGGCGAAGCTGCTCAGGATCGTCTTGCTGAAGCGGGTGCCGAAGAGCGGTATGCCGTCCACGAGGGGGTTGGCCATCGAGGTGACGACGCCGGTCTGGATCTCGGCGGCGGCGGCCTTGGTGACCGCCGGGGTAACGCGATTGGTTGCGCCGGTCTGATCGTCCGGGCCGAAGGGCGAGGGCTGGACGACGGCCTTGCAGTCGGCTTGGGCCGAGGCGGGTGTCGATAGTACCAACAGCGAGAAGGCCGACATACCCATGAACGCGGCTAATCCGGCGATTCCCATGGTTGCTCCTCCCATTCCCGTTCATGGTCGCGGTTTGCGATGGTAAACTTGCCCGCTAGGATGACTTACCTCGCGAGATTTTACCACCCTCGCCTCGCCAGCGGTTCGAGGCCGACGCCGGGCGTCTTTGACTTGGGCGTCAGATCAGAAGGGCAGGGGGGTGGTTTTGCTGATGGGCGCGTTCTGTTGCGGGACGTGACCGTGCGCTATGGCCGACGAATAGCCTTGGACGCCGTGAGCGGAGAGTTTGCTGCGGGCAGTCTTACCGCCGTCGTGGGGGCGAACGGGGCCGGCAAGAGCACGCTCCTTGCAGCGATCGCGGGCGTGGTACGCCTTGCGAGTGGGGTGGTGAATCGCGCTGCGCGGCAGCGATTGGCCCATCTGCCTCAGCTTGCGGCAATGGACCTTGGCTACCCGCTTACGGTGTCCGAACTGATCACGCTCGGCGGATGGCGGGAGTTCGGCCCGTTCCGCTCGCCGGGAACCGCACTTCGGGAGCGCGTCGCGGAGGTGGCGGAGACGGTGGGGCTGGCCGGACGGCTGGCGCGGCGGATTGGCGAGATCTCGGTGGGCGAACTGCAGCGGGCGCTGTTCGCGCGCCTCATTCTGCAGGACGCCGCGGTTATTCTGCTCGACGAGCCATTCGCCTCGGTCGATGCGCAGACTCTGTCGGTGCTGCTCGATCAGGTCATAGAGTGGCACCGGGAGGGAAGGACCGTGATCGCCGTGCTGCATGATCTCGACCTGGTGCAGGCGCACTTTCCGTCGACGCTGGTATTGGCCCGCCACTGCGTCGCCTGGGGTGCGACCGAGGTGGCGTTGTCGGCG
>DASXIB010000001.1:0-3030 GCA_036498245.1 Solirubrobacteraceae bacterium | reverse complement strand
GGCTTACGGTCGTGCCATTTGCGCATCAGCTCATGCAGCTCGGCATCGGAGCGCTCCGGCAGCACGATGCGCACGGTTGCGAGCAGGTCGCCCTTGCCCTCGCGCGCGGGGAAGCCTCTGCCCTTCAGCCGGAAGGTGCGCCCGGAGCTGGTGGCGGGGGGTATCGCGAGGTCGACCGCTCCGTCCAAGGTCGGTACCCGCACCCTCGCCCCGAGCACCGCCTCGTAGAGTGTGATTGGCAGGTCGAGCCGCAGATCGGCCCCGGAGCGCTTGAAGATGGGATGCGAGACGACCGACACGGTGATCAGGAGATCGCCGGCCCGGCCGGACGAGCCCGTTGTGCCCTGGCCTTTCAGCCTGATCTGCTGGCCGTCGGCCAGACCTGCCGGAATTCTGACCTCGACTTCTTTTCCAGTCGGCAGCTGTACCCGCCTGGTCACGCCCTTCGCCGCCTCCGGCAGGGTGACGGTGAGGGACGCCGTGACGTCGACGCTTTGAGCGCCGGAGCGGGCGGCGCCGAGATCCTCCTGATCAAAGCCGAACCCGGCTCCCGGCCGGCCTCGGCCGCCCCGGCCCATGGCGCCGCCGAAAGCCTCTTTCAGGATATCCTCAAAGCCGCCGAAGCCGCGTCCGCCGCCACGCTGAAATCCGTCAGCCCCCCAGGTGAAGGTCTCGAAGCCGCCGGCGCCGGAGCCACGCTCCCGTCCGCGACCGCCAAAGCCCTCGAAGCTGTGAAAGCGCGGCTTGCCGTCGGCATCGATCTCGCCGCGATCGTAGGCCTTGCGCTTGGATTCGTCGCCGACGATCTCGTAGGCCGAATTCAATTCGGAAAAACGCGAAGCGGCGCGGGTATCGTGCTTGTTGGCATCCGGATGCAGCTTTTTGGCGAGCTTCCGGTATGCGCCCTTGATCTCGGCAGCGCTTGCGTTCTTCGACACCCCGAGCACGTCATAGGGGTCGCGCATCTTCACGTCCTCCAATCCGGTCTGCGCGCCTCAAACAATTGCAGCAGAGAACGACAAACCCCGCATTTATGTGGTGAGGTTGGCGGCGGACCGCAACAATAAGGGGTTTTGGGCGATTCGTCTCAGCGGACGTCCAAGGGCTCGGTGCCGGTCGGCTTGCCCGAGGCATCGAGCGTGATCTTCTCGACCCGCGCCTCGGCTGCCCGCAACAGCTCCTCGCAGCGCCGTTTGAGCGCCTCGCCGCGCTCGTAGATCGTCACCGACTCCTCAAGCGGCACCTTGCCGTCCTCCAGCCGCTTGACGATCGTCTCGAGCTCCTCGATCGCGCGCTCGAAAGGAAGCCGCGTGACGTCGGCGTGGTTTTCGTCGGCCATGGTGATTTTCCCGCTCGGTCACGCCTTATATCGTGTGGCGCGCGAAAATGGCCACAGCGTTGGAGCGCGGAGCAGGTTTTCGGGGTCCGTAGGGGCGAGGCATCGCCTCGCCCCGTGTCGACACGTCCGGTGGTCGCAAGAGGGCGACGCAATGCGTCGCCCCTGCGAAGCACGGCCGGTGCAGGGTTACCCCTGCATCAGCGCCGCGACGTGGGCGGCGACAGAGTTGGCGAGGCCCTGGAGGTCGTAGCCGCCTTCGAGCACGGAGACGACGCGGCTGTCCGCGCTCTTCTCCGCCACGTCCATGAGCTTGCGCGTCGCCCAGGCGAAATCCGCCTCGAGCAGATTCAGGTTGGCCAGCGGGTCGCGCATATGCGCGTCGAAGCCCGCCGAGATGATGAGGAGCTCGGGGGCAAAGTCGCGCAGGCGCGGCAGGATCACGCTCTCGAACGCCTCCCGGAACCGCTCGCCGGCGTCGCCCGGCCGCAGCGGCGCGTTGACGATGGTGTCGTGCTCACCGCGCTCGCTCTTGGCCCCAGTGCCGGGATAGAGCGGCATCTGGTGGGTCGAGCCGTACATCACCGTAGGGTCCGACCAGAAGATGTCCTGCGAGCCGTTCCCGTGGTGCACGTCGAAATCGACGATCGCCGCGCGATCGATGCCGTGGCGCTTCTGCGCGTGGCGGGCGGCGATGGCCGCGTTGTTGAACAGGCAGAAGCCCATGGGCCGCGCGGTCTCAGTATGGTGGCCGGGCGGGCGCGTGGCGACGAAGGCATTGCGCGCCTTCCCGGCGAACACCTCGTCCACGGCGAGCACGGCGCCGCCGGCCGCGCGCCGCGCCGCTTCAAAACTCCCGGGCGACAGGCTGGTGTCGGCGTCGAGCTGGACGAGGCGCTCCTTCGGCGTCGCGTCGCGGATGCTGGTGACGTACTCCATGGGATGGCAGAGCGCGATGGTCTCGAGCCCGGCCGCGGGCGCCTCGACGCGCGCCAGGTCCTGGAATTTCTCCTGCTCGAGCGCGCGCTCGATGGCGCGCAGCCGGTCCGGCCGCTCCGGGTGTCCCGCCGGGGTGAGATGGTTGAGGCAGGCCGGATGGGTGATGAGGAGCGTGGTCATGGCCTGCTCGTGAATGCTGAGATCTGTGCTAGTCGCACCTGGGTCCCGGATCTCGTTTGCTCGGGCCAAGAGGCCCTCGCTGCACTCGTCCGGGACAACGAACCGTGTGTCCCGGACGAGCGAGCCCGGCTTGAGTCGGGCGAGCGAAGATCCGGGACCCAGGGGCCATACGATAAACGCAGGTGGAGTACGAGGCGCAACCGAGATTACTCCTCCCAGCGCTCGCCGGTGACCTCGACGCTGGGCGGGGGAGGGGGCTCGTCGGGCACGAAGAAGGTGGGCGCGAGCGGCTCGCGCGGATCGATGCGCCAGCGCTCGAAATCGGTGAACCCCTCGCCGAAGAGGAAGCTGTCGTCGATGAGGAAATTGCCCGTAAAGCTCTTGGCCGGCTTGTGGAAGATGCGGTAGGCCGCCTCCGCCAGGATCTCGGGGCTGCGCGACATGCGCATCACGCGCTCGCCGCCGAGCAGGTTCTTGATCGCGGCGGTGGCGATTGTCGTGCGCGGCCACAGCGCGTTGACCGCGATCCCCTGCGCGCGCAATTCGCCGGCGAGCCCGAGCACGACCAGGCTCAT